>CAMCTJ010000024.1 GCA_945878405.1 Bdellovibrio sp. ZAP7 | reverse complement strand
ATTCTATCCTTAGAATCAGGGAGATACTTTCCTATCTCCGAGAGAGTCCTACTAAGTAATTGAATGAAGCTACTGCTGCATTCAAAGACTCTTTCGTCCATTTGTGAAAAAATATTGAGGGAAATTTTAAAAAAACTTCATTTTGTTATTGCGCGACGAGCCATTGTTTTTTTGCTCAAATAAGTCTTCGACAAGATATGGGAATTTAAAAACTTTCGCGTTTCAAAAAACCCGTGGATTGGTATACTTCTAGGCATGAATCATAAAGTACTTCTCATTGACAGTGGCGTTACGGTTCAAAAAATAGTGGCTTTAAGCCTAGATAAATCTAAATACTCTGGGCTTTTTGTGGCTTCTAAAGAGGAAGCGAAGAAGCAGATCCTTGAGCAAAAGCCCGACTTAGTATTGGTCAGCGATAGAGCAGCGGGAATTGAGTGGCAAAGATTTCCAAAAGAAGTAGAAACATGGCTAGGGCGGGATGGAAAAATGCCCGCTATGGTTCTTTTGGCCTCGGGAGATATTCGCGAAGCTAAGCATTACCAAGCTGTTTTACAGAAACCTTTTACCCCTCAGACACTTCAGGATGTTCTAGACAACCTTATTAATAGGGAGAAGAACACTGAGCTACCCTCTAATAACCTGTCAAATAAGCTTAATTCTGAACGATTTAACCAGCTTTTTCAGGACTCTGAGAGTGATGAAATCATTAGCACTGAAGAGGAGCAAAGACCAGTGGCGAACGCAAGAGAACAACTTGAAAACCTATGGGAAAGCCCTGCAGCTCCAGTGGTTAACCCTGAAACTCGTCCTCAAACTGAATCGGTGAGCGATTTATGGGGAGGTGGCAGTAGCTCCTCATCTTTTATGGAAAGCCAAAGCCAAACTCCGCATGCCCCCGTGGATTCGGAACCACAAATTTTAAGAACTGAAGAGTCCTTGGCCTATAAATCTTTGCTCGAAAACCAGGTTCAACAAAAATTAGAATCCCAAAATCTAAATGAGATGGTTGAAAAAGTGTTAGCTCGCCTTTTACCTCCGTTGGTTGAGCGGCTGGTTCAGGAACGGCTTGATCAACTTTTGACTGAACAGGAGCAGGATTTGGATCCTAATCAAGATATTCGATTATGATTCCTGTCAATTTCGAGCCCCAGCTGTATCGTTTCGAAGCGGTTAGTTCCACTAATGACAAATTAAGGGAGTTAGCTCTGAAAGGAGCTCCTGAGGGAACTTTAGTTTTTGCAAAAAAACAAACTCATGGGCGAGGGAGGCTCGGTCGTCAGTGGCACTCTCCCGTGGGAGGGTTTTATCTCTCTGTTCTTCTCTACCCGCTCACTCCTAAACGGATTACCGATCTTCCCTTTTTAGCCGGAGTCGCCATCGTCCAGACTCTTAGTCAAATATTGCCAAAAGTTTTTGATGTTTCCTTAAAATGGCCCAACGATATTTTGGTAAATAGAAAAAAAATAGCGGGAATTTTATCTGAGGCCTTTGGTGAAAATGAATTTTATGGCGGGATTATTGGTATCGGAATCAACATCAACACGCCTCTAAAGGAATTAGAGGATTTTCAAGAAAAACCGTTCCAAGCGACTTCCATCAGTGCCTTAATGGACGGTGAGCAAGTGGATATGGACGAAGTCCTGAATATTTTTCAAGCCAAGTTATTTAACTTGTATCGCTTTTATCAAGAAAAGGGATTTGCCCCCATCCATGCTTTATGGGAAAAAAATTGTGCAATGGTGGGAAAGAAAGTCGAAATTCAGGGAGTAGAACCTCATAAAACGAATATTACGGGAACTTTATGGGGCATCAGTGAGCGGGGTGGTTTAATGATCGACACAGGGGGGGCTGAGAGGTTAGAGATTCTTAGCGGAGATCTCACATGTTGTTGGTTTTAGATGTAGGAAATACCCAAACCTCTTTTGGCGTATTTAAAGCGGAAAAGTTAGTTCAACACTGGCGCGCCGAAACTCAAATCTCAAAAACAGTTGATGAATATGCGAGCTTCTTGTTCCCTCTAATGAATCATGCAGGGCTCGATCCCTTGGGTTGTGAGGGAATTGCTATTTGCTCAGTCGTTCCCCCTGTTGAAGAGACGTTTACGAGATTTTGTAGACACTATTTAAAGCAAGAGCCTTTTCGATTATCCGCTAACTCAAAACTGGGATTTACACTACGGGTGGATACCCCCGGAGAGGTAGGGGCCGATCGTTTGGCAAATACTGCCTATGCAGTCCAAAAACTGAGTTTACCTGCTATCGTAGTGGATTTAGGCACTGCCACTACATTCGATGTCATCACTCAAGACAAGGTTTATCAAGGGGGGATTATTCTTCCGGGAGTAAGAATGGGGGCTGAATCTTTAAGTTCGAAAACATCGTTACTCCCTTTGATCGATGTCAAATTTCCTCCCTCTGTGATCGGAAAAAATACCACCACCTGCATTCAGAGCGGTGTGCTTTTTGGGTATTGCGATGCAATTGATGGACTCTTAGATCGCCTTCAAAAAGAATTAAATTCTCATTGTGATATTGCTCTCACGGGGGGGCTATCCTCTCTGTTTCACTCTAAGCTGAGAGCAAAAACAAAGCTATTGCCCGACCTGACCCTCGAAGGAACAGCGATGCTTTATCAACTCAATCGCGCTTAAAAAACAGCGTTATCTTTGTGACAGTTACTTCAAACCTTGACTGTATACTTTCGGTCTTCTCATGCCTGTTGGCCGAAAGGTCCATGGCATACCGCTTGCTCCTTTTGAAAGCATTCGTTTCACGGGGAGTAGAGGGTTATGAGACAAAAATACGTTTTTCTTAACTTTGTGGGTTTGATTTTTCTGGCGAGTTTCTCCAGTAAGCCTTCCTTGGCTTGTGGTGGGATGACATTCCCAGGGAGTTTTCTTTGCGGAAATACGAGTGGTGCCGCATACACAAGCGGGTATCCCTCGTTAACAGCGAGTTTAGTTTATGTCCCCACGAGTCTTTTGGGGGGTTATAGCCAACCCATTAGTTATCCACCGAATCCATTAGCTCCGAAATCGACTACGCCAACAACTACATCACCTTATTCCTATTCCTATCCGTCTACTTATTCCTATCCAAGTTATGGATATGGGTACGGTTATCCTTCTTATGGGTTATCCAGTGGTGGTTTAGGAGGTTGTGGAACGAGTGCTCTTTTTCCCTCCTATGGTTCAGCTGGAGGTTTATTAACTGGCGGACTCTTCGGAGGATCAACCGGGCTTACTGGACTCAGTAGTCTTGGCGGATGCGGCTCTGGCTCTGGAACTAGTTTATTTCCCAGTTATGGATATGGCTACCCCAGTTCTGGATATAGCTATCCCGTTACCAGTGCTCCGGTTGTGACTGTGTTAGCCCCAACAGCAACTCATGGCTGCTCTACCAATGGAGCTTCCGGTGGAATTCCAGTTTATTCAGCTCCTAGACCCGTTTGCGTTCAGTTCTGTGGCATGGCTAGAAATCTAATGCGGCCGATTTCGCGAGGACACAGTTTAGTTTCTAATCGTCTTTACTAAATCAGATTGAGCAGTGTAGGTTTCTCTCAAGAACATGAGGGAGCTTCTATGAGTTTGGTACTCCAACAAAGAGGAGTGGAAGAGTTAAAACGGGTCACAGCAGATCTTGCAAAGAGATTTGAAACCCTAAGGGGGCGTCTTTGACGTCGATAAAAAGCGTCTGAGACTTTCTGAAATTGAAAATAGTGAGCTTCAAGATAGTTTCTGGGCTGATCAAAAAACAGCCAAACTAGTTCAAAAAGAAAAAGCAGTCCTTCAATCGGTTCTCGAAAAAGTGGTTTCTACTGACCGCCTTTTGGAAGATGGAAAAGCCTTCATTGAATTAGTCGAAGAAGATCCCAATGACGAAAATCTGAACGACGCAAATTCCGAAATTGTTCAATTGGCGGAACAAGTGCGGGCTATGGAACTCCAAGAAATGCTTTCGGGACAAAACGATTCGAAAGATGCGATTTTGGCTATCAATGCCGGAGCGGGCGGAACTGAAGCCCAGGATTGGGCGGAAATACTTCTTCGCATGTACGTTAGGTATTGTGAAAAAAAAGGATGGAAAGTTCAAATCACCGACCAGACTCAGGGCGAAGAGGCGGGAATTAAATCAGCCACCTGTATTGTTCAAGGCAACGCAGCTTATGGGTTTTTAAAAGCGGAAAATGGCGTGCACCGATTGGTGAGGATCTCTCCCTACGACTCAAATGCGAGACGACACACTTCGTTTGCATCCGTATTTGTTTATCCCGATATTGAAGAAGAGATTGAAATTGATATTCCTGACAAAGATCTGCGAGTAGATACTTACCGAGCCGGAGGCAAGGGGGGGCAGAACGTTAACAAAGTGGAATCTGCCGTCCGTTTGACCCACCTTCCAACGGGTATCCAAGTTGCGTGTCAAAATGAACGCTCGCAACACCAAAATCGAGCTCTTGCGATGAAGGTATTAAAAGCAAAGCTCTATGAACGAGAGGTGGAAGCTCGTCAAAAAGAAAAACAAGCTGTGGAAGATAGCAAGATGGATATTGCTTGGGGAAGTCAAATTCGTTCTTATGTATTGGCTCCCTATCGTTTGGTTAAAGATCATCGAACGGATCAAGAGTCCGGTGATCCCCAGAGAATTTTAGATGGGGATTTAGATGCCTTTATCGAAGACTACTTGATGAAACAGGGTGAAAATAAATGAAAATTTTGATTAGTAATGATGATGGGTTTGACTCTCCTGGCATTCAGCTTTTGGCGAAAGCCGTTGAGGACTTGGGAGAAGTGTATGTAGTCGCTCCTCACCGCGAGCGAAGTACAGCCGGACATAGTTTGACTCTGCATAAACCACTTCGAATCATGGAGCATGGTCCACGCCGTTTTTCAACCAGTGGCACTCCGGCTGATTGTATTTATCTCGGTATCCACTACCTGTTGAAAGATAAGCCGGATTTGATTTTATCTGGGATTAATAGAGGCGCTAATCTGGGTACTGATGTTTTTTATTCGGGAACCGTTGCGGCGGCTAGGGAAGGCGCTTTGATGAACATTAAGAGTTACTCATTCTCGATGGTCAGCATGCCTGTTCCGGGAACGGCTGAACGAGAGTCATTCAACTTTGAAGTGGGGTCTCAAATAGCCAAAGACGTTTTAGTAAAGACATTAAAAGTTCCCTTTCCGTCTCACACCTTAGTAAATGTGAATATACCTAACATTCCACTGAGCGAAGTGAAGGGAATAGAGATCGCGCGGCAGGGCTTTAGACATTATAAATCCGAAGTCACTCAGGGACTTGATCCTCGAGGGAAAAAATATTTTTGGGTGGGTGGGCCCTACCGGGGTTTTGAAAAAAGTGAAGCATCGGATTGCCATGCCGTTCAGGAAAAATACGTCAGCGTGACTCCGCTTACGATTGACTGCACCCATAATGAATTTTATGCGACACTCAAAAGGACCTTCCCAAAAGGAGTCTCTTAAAAGGCTAGGTCGGGTCGCACATTTGGCCAGGGTTGATTTGAAAACATCAGCTGGAGCCAATCGCTAAGCCTCATTCCCGCAGAAACACGTTGCGAGACAGATTTTTTAGTCAAGATGTGTGTTTTTCCCTCAACAAGAAATACTTTCGCGTGAGGGGTATCAAGTCCGATGTATTCATTGGAGGCTGCAATAATAGTATTTCGGATTGCCTCTGAAGGTTCAGGAGAGCCAACACTCTTTGCAAAATAAGTCATGACGACGTCATCGTAACTTTGGATTAGTCCATACCGAATATGAGGGAAATGCAAAGTGTTGAATCGCAACAGATCGCCAAAATGGTTCATGCTTTCCGCTGATGAAACAACTGGAAGAGTATTGTGAGCGTTCCAATTTCGAATGATCTCTTGGTAGCTCTCTTCGTTCACGTAGGGTGGCATGAGAGGTGTACCAGCATCTGCTAAGGCATATTTCTCAGACAATGGAAATACAGCATCAAGATTTCTTACGTGTGTTAGGACTCCCAAACCTCCAGCACTGCGTCCAAAGAGCACCACGCGCTCCGGCTCGGGATAGAGCTCCTTTGCTGCCTGTAAGGTGAGAAGGGCATTTTTAAATCCGTGATGGTGAATAATTTTTGGATTTTCTGAATTCCCGTAATTGATTTTATTATCACCTAAGAAAAGATCTGCTGTGCAGTAGGGAACAGTAATTTTTGAAAAATTAAAAAATGGATTAGTAGGATCTGAAAGGTTTAAAAGCCCCTTTTCCGAGATGAACTTGTTTGTGGGTTTTTTTGCAGAGAGCCTCAGCACGTGTCCAAACAAACAAGTCTCCGAATTCCAACAGGC
Organism: Bdellovibrio sp. ZAP7; assembly: GCA_945878405.1. Taxonomy (GTDB): domain Bacteria; phylum Bdellovibrionota; class FAC87; order UBA2466; family UBA2466; genus RFNO01. The sequence goes on along the minus strand of CAMCTJ010000024.1, from coordinate 9,816 downwards.
TCCGCCCGGTTCAAGAAAAATTAAAAGGTTCGTTGAATTCTTTTTTGCAATCAAAGTGTAAAAAGATTCACTGCCATCTCCACAAACCGTGCCGGGTAGTTTTACAACACACGCTTTGTCGTATTCGCACCCCGGCGGCAGAGTCTCCGCATGGAGGGGTAAAGAAAGAGCATTTAATAGAAGCGTGATTAAGAAGAAGTTAGTACTCATTGTGAAAAAACCACCACAGTTAAGAGTTTGAATTCCTAACCTTATCGGCGATTGACGCAAAGAGTTAAGGGTAAAGTTTTTTGAGTTCTTCTTGCCGGCGGAAATTAAGAAACTGGTAGAGGCCCTGTTGGCCCTCTGGACTCCGATTCAGTGCTTGATTCGCTTTTTCTAAAGTGTGAGTGAGCTTCTCGGGAGCCGGGGTCGATGCGTTTGTAACTTTCCATTTTCTGAGAGCTTCTTCGGCCGCGTACTTAGAAAAGGCCTGCTCTCCTCGGGAAAGAAAATTGTCTGATTGCGCGATGAGTGATTCCCACGAATGAGGACTCTGTGGATCATCGAGTCTTTCGGGATGTACTAAATAGCGGAGAATTTCCGTAAAAGCGGAATTTCGAATCGAGTCTACTTCATGAATGATGCTATGGAGTGATTTCGGTTCTGCATAGTGAGTGATCCAAGGATGGTTAAGAGCTAATTTTTTGACAACGTTTGGTTCGATTAGTCCATCTTGTCCCGCTTCAATGACTAGAGTCGGTTTCTTTAAATTACGTATCTCTGTTTGAATTTTTTGATTTGCGCCCAGCATTTGAGATAGCCATCCATGGGTAAGGCTGCCGGGAACCGTCATGGGGTACATTTGCAATACTTTTAAGAAGGCTTGCCACCGGTCAGAGCTATGAGTGTGTCGTTTTAAAAGCTCCAGTTTCTCTTCCGTGAAATCTTTTTGAAAGAACGAATATTCATTTTCATAGCCCATCCAAACCATAAAATCGACAAGTCCCTTAACCAGAGGGGCTGGGAACTGACGAGTTTTGATTTGATAAGCAGGAGAGATAGTAACTAAAACAGAGAGATCTTCTGGGTGGTGAATTCCATTAAAGGTTGAGATGAGCCCTCCCATTGAAAAACCAACTCCGTAGATGGGGCCGTCCGATTGTTCTTTAACCACTTTGTGGATGAACTCGTGCATGTCGAGTTCGTAATCTTCAAATCGTTTGACGTGAACTTTATTAGGATTCGGAAGAGAGCGATCGGCATGGGCCTGTCCGCGATGTTCATGAATGTAAACATCGTACCCTTCGCGAGTGAATGTTTTGATTTGATCTAGCCATTGAGGGCGACTTTCTCCCAGGCCGTGCGCAAGGACCAAAGTGGCTCTTGGTTTTCCATTTATTAAACTTTCGGGAGACGCTTTGAAGAATGTGTAAGGTAGGCGAGCGTTGTCTCGAGTAACAAAAAATCCATGATGGGCGCGACGGTAAAGCGGAAGCAATTCCAATTCAATGGTTCTTGCTAATTCTGGAGAACGGGAAGTGATGCTTTTGGGCCATTCCAGAAGCGTATCGGTGGGCTGATGGACGTGGTCTTTATTGGCAATAAGAGCCATCACTTCTTGGCAAGTTCGCGGACCCGCAAAAGCAAAAGGAACCTGTGAAAATACCAAGAGTGCAATTGAAAATACGTACTGCAAGTTAAAGATCACCTAAGCTCCCTCCAAACTGGGACGATGGCTAACAAAGCAAAAGAGAAACCACCTCTGGCGGAATACACCCCCTGATTTTTCATTGAAATTCTTGAGAGGGGGGCGATTTTCCCGGAAAAGATGCCCTTCTTGGGCACAATGTGATGAAAACATCACGATGCCATCCTTGGGGTTTCATTCGTCAGAACCGATAAGTTTAAGTAGACGGATTTTTAAACTAGAGGGTAGGAAGCTCTCAAACCCGACTTATTATGTTGAGAGCAATTCTTCCTTTTACCCTTTTGATTTTTCTTCCTGCTTGCAGCAGTTGGAGAGTTGTTCCTTCTAGGGCTGTTCATCAAAGAACAGTCAGAAATTCTGAGCCTGTGGTCGCCAGAACTCCTGCAGCTACTCGAGGTGAGCCCTTAGCTTACGAATTAGAGCAAGCTCGCTTTTCTTGGCCTGTTTCCGGAAAGCCAATTAGTTCGTTTTTTGGGGAACGTTGGGGCCGACAACATGAGGGAATAGACATCGCAGCCGCTCATGGAACGCCGGTAAAAGCAGCTCGATCGGGCAAAGTAATCTATGCGGAGGATCGAATCTCGGGCTATGGAAAAATGGTGATTATTCGCCATTCTCCTAGCTTTGCTACTGTTTATGCTCATCTTTCCAGAATCGGAGTGAGACCTGGGGATTTTGTTGAAAGGGGAAAAACAGTCGGAAAAGTAGGTATGACTGGGCGTGCCACAAGTTCCCATCTTCACTTTGAAATACGCCATAAGCGGGTCGCAATAGATCCCCTGGTTTATCTTCCTGGACGAGTTCGACTTTCAAGCCTCAAAGCCCCCAATTGACTTGCTATTTTAGGTTCTTAGCGTCATTCTATAGACCATTCTGAGGACCAAAAATGACGCCAGGAACGAGCACCAATCAACCCTCGGTTTTATCTCCCGTTGAAGCTGAATCTAGAAATATTGCATTCACTACACGGTTAGAGGATTTCATCAACTGGAGTCGAAAGAACTCCCTTTGGCCCCTTCCTTTTGGCACCGCTTGTTGCGCCATCGAATATATGGCCACGGTATCCAGTCATTACGACATTTCTCGTTTTGGAGCTGAGGTAGTTCGATTTAGTCCACGGCAAAGTGACTGTTTGTTGGTCCTTGGAACCGTAGTTGAAAAAATGGGGCCCATTCTTCGTGAGATTTATGACCAGATGTTGGAGCCCAAGTGGGTTATCGCCGTGGGAGTGTGTGCTTCCTCGGGAGGGTTTTATCGCGCCTACCATGTGATGCAGGGAATTGACGAAATAGTGCCCGTAGATGTCTATGTGCCTGGGTGTCCGCCTACGCCCGAGGGAATTATTTACGGATTGATGAAGCTACAAGAAAAAATTACCAAGGGAGGGATAGTTCGTGCCCGAGATCGACACAAACTTACTGGAAAATAAACTTCCTGGTTTTTCTAAAGAGTTTTCCGAGGATATTTTAGAAGTGCAAGACTATCGGGGTGACTTGACAGTTGTGATCTCCCCAAAGTCCATCCGTAAAGCCCTTAGCTTTTTGAAGGGGCAACTAAACTTTGAAGTTCTGATAGACGTTTTTGCGATGGATTACTCGAAATTTGAACCCATGCCTGCTGAGCCTTTCGCGGTAATCTACAATCTTTATTCGCTCTCACAAAAACGGCGCGTACGACTCAAGCTTTTTCTGAAAGAGGAAAATCCAGAAGTGGAGTCAGTTCATGATCTGTATTCCTCTGCTAATTGGTTTGAGAGAGAGGCCTGGGATCTTTTCGGGATCAAGTTTTCGGGACATCCCCATCTAACTCGCATTCTTTGTCATGATGAGTTTGAGGGACACCCGCTAAGGAAAGACTATCCATCAGATGGGTATCAACAGCTGCGCAGAGCAAGCTCTTCTTTGGGACTATAACCATGCAAGCGACTCCGGATTCCGAAAATTTTTTACAACTGAATTTAGGGCCTTCTCATCCGGCCACTCACGGAACGCTCCGTATTTTCGTGAAGTTAGAAGGGGAAATTATCCGAGACATGAAGCTGGAGATTGGATACCTCCATCGTTGTTTCGAAAAAATGTCTGAAACCCACACTTGGAATCAAGTGATTCCCTTCACTGATCGTTTGAATTACGTCTCCGCCATGATGAATAACGTAGGGTATGTCATGGCAGTAGAAAAGCTGTTGGGGATTGAGGTGACTAAGCGTTGTCAAAGGATCCGAGTGATTATGGCTGAATTGTCACGGATCATTGATCACTTGGTTTGTATTGGAGCAAATGCGGTAGATCTGGGAGCTCTCACTTGTTTTTGGTATTTCTTTAGAGAGCGTGAAAATATTTACGATCTCTTTGAAGCTGCTTGCGGCGCTAGATTAACCACCAGTTATACGCGAGTCGGAGGATTGATGGCCGATTTGCCCGACGGGTGGGTAGAGTGGTGTCGAAAAATTATCGAGAATCTTCCCCGGACTTTGGATGACGTAGAGGGGCTTCTCACCACCAATCGAATTTGGATGGATCGTACAAGAGGCGTCGGAATGATTTCTGAGGCCCGTGCTCTCGACTACGGATTCACTGGGCCCTGTTTACGAGCCACTGGTAATTCCTACGACGTCAGGAAAACACACCCCTACTACGAATATGACAAATTTGATTTTAAGGTCGTTACTGAAACTGGAGGCGATACTTACGCTCGGTATCTAGTGCGAATGGCGGAAATGAGAGAGAGCCTAAAGATTTTAAAACAAGCTCTGGATGATCTTCCAGAAGGACCGGTAAATGTAGACGATTGGGCCATTACTCTTCCTCCCAAAGAACAGGTGTATGGCAGCATTGAAGGACTGATGGCGCACTTCAAGCTGATTATGCATGGAATTAAGCCGCCCAAAGGGGAGGTTTACTCTTACACTGAAGCTGCAAATGGTGAGTTAGGTTTTTTTGTGGTCTCGGATGAACAGGGTCGCCCCTACCGAGTCAGGTGTCGTCCACCTTGTTTCGCTATCTATCAAGCTTTTCCAGAAATGTGTATTGGCCAAACGGTATCCGATGCCGTGGCTACGTTGGGGAGTCTCAACATTGTAGCGGGGGAATTGGATCGATGACCGAGTTAACATTTACGCCCGATAGACAAAAGAAATTGGAAAATCTCCTCTCTCGATATGAAATAAAAGCTTCGGCTTTGCTTCCTGTCCTCCGAATGGCTCAGGAGCAGTGGGGGTTCCTTTCTCCTGAAGGGATGGACTACGTTGCCGGGCTACTCGATCTTTGTCCGAGGCACGTTCGAGAAGTTGCCAGTTTTTATGTGCTGCTCAAAAAACAAGACATGGGGGATTACTGCTTACAGGTATGCGGAAATCTCACGTGCTGCATGATGGGTAGCGATTCTTTGTTGAAAATAATCGAAGAAGAATTAGGGATTAAAAAACCCATGGAGTTGAGTTCTGATAAACGGTTCAGCCTAATGCCAGTTCAATGTTTAGGTTCTTGCGATACCGCTCCCGTGGTTCAGATCAACGAAGATTATTTTGAAAAACTTAATCCTGAAAAGTTTCGAGAAATTATCCGCAAACTAAAAGATGGAGTACAAGTTCAACCCGGGAGGCAAACGTGAAACTTCTTGCTCCTGAGAGAAGAATTTTAACTAAAGACATCGAGACTCCAAACCTGTTTCGAATTGAGACTTATGAGGCTCAAGGTGGGTATCAGAGTCTTAAAAAAGCATTATCCCTTACTCAAGACGCTGTTATCGAAGAAGTTAAAAAGAGTGGTCTTCGAGGAAGAGGGGGAGCTGGTTTTCCTACGGGGCAAAAATGGAGCTTTGTTCCCTTTCAGTCGGGAAAACCTATTTATCTTCTTTGTAATGCCGATGAATCTGAACCGGGAACATTTAAAGATCGGGTGATATTGGAAAAAAACCCCCACTTATTAATTGAGGGGATCATCATCTCTTCCTACGCTGTGAGATGCCACAAAAGTTATATTTACGTTCGGGGCGAATACGCAGAAGCAGCCAAGATTATCGAGCGCGCTATTGAAGAAGCTTACCAAAAAGGATACCTGGGGAAAAACATCTTGGGCTCGAACCATTCGTTAGATTTGGTTCTGCATCGAGGGGCCGGAGCCTATATTTGTGGTGAAGAAACGGGTTTGATTTCTTCTCTAGAAGGTAAAAAGGGCCAGCCAAAATTAAAGCCTCCCTTTCCTGCCGTTTCCGGATTTTTAAATTGTCCCACCGTCGTCAACAATGTGGAAACATTAGCGACCATCCCTTGGATTATTAAAAATGGCGGAGACGCCTACGCGCAGTATGGAGTAGGGACAGCAAAAGGCACCCGACTTTTTTGCTTGAGCGGATGGGTGAACCGTCCCGGAGTTTATGAGGAAGAGATGGGAATTCCTCTTACGGACTTCATCGAGCACTATGGAGGAGGAATGAAGGATGGCGCTAAACTCAAAGCGGTCATCCCCGGAGGAAGTTCCACTCCCCCTCTGACTCCAGAGGAAGTAAGCCAAGCGACTTTAGACTACGACTCTATGACAAAGTTCGGGACCTTCTTGGGTTCTGGCGGGATTATTGTCATTCCGGAACACTTCTCACTTCTTTTATTGTTAGAGCGATTGACCGAGTTTTATTGGGATGAGTCTTGTGGCCAATGCACCCCTTGTCGCGAAGGGACGGGTTGGCTTTATAAAATGATGAAGGCTATCGAACACGGAAAAGGAAGAACCAAAGACTTTGAGGATCTTCAGAAAACAGCTCGAAGCATGATGGGGACCACCATCTGCGCTCTTTCCGATGCGGCTGCTATGCCCGTTCTTGGGTTTTTGAAAAAGTTTCCTGATGAAATCAAAGCTCACCTAAAAGAGGGCACTGAGGCAAGCGTATGAGCGAAAAAATGGTGAAACTTACGATTAATGACAAAGCAGTTGAGGTCCCGGCTGGGACAAGCGTTTTTGCGGCTGCTGCAATGGCCGGAATTGAAATTCCTCACTACTGCTATCACCCCGATTTATCGGTAGCAGGGGTCTGCCGAATGTGCATGGTGGAAATTGAAAAGAATCCACGCCTTCAAATTTCCTGTAACACCCCGGCCACTGAAGGAATGGTGGTTAAAACCAAAACGGATAAAGTAAAAGAAACGGTAAAGAACGTTTTGGAACTTCATTTGATTAATCACCCATTGGATTGTCCTATTTGTGACAAAGCCGGGGAGTGTAAACTTCAGGATTTTTATTCTGGCTATGGTTTGTACGAAAGCCGTATGGACTATGAGAAGGTTCACAAACCAAAAGTTCAAGATATCGGAACCATCATGTTGGATTCCGAACGTTGTATTTTGTGTAGTCGCTGTGTTCGATTTACTTCGGAAGTCACTAAAACAAATGAGTTGGGTATTTTTAATCGGGGTGACCGAGCTGTCTTAGGAACGGTAGATAATAAGCCCTTAAAAAATGACTATACTGGGAATTTAGCTGATATCTGTCCCGTAGGCGCACTTACCGCTAAGGATTTTCGATTCAAACAACGAGTTTGGTTTTTAGATAAAACAAAAACCGTTTGTACTCTTTGTGCTCACGGTTGTAACACCGTTGTTTCAAGAAACCCGCAAACACAGAAACTGTTTCGAGTAGAGCCAAGAAGAAATCCTGAAATTAATAAAAGCTGGATTTGCGACCGGGGCCGCTGGGACTTCCATTACGTTCATGATGAGAATCGGGTTCCAGAACCGAAGAGGTTTGTAGATGGAAAATGGACTGAACAAACGTGGCACGGAGCCTTTCAGACTTTAGGAGAGGAAATTACGACTGAGCCAACATCCATGCTAGTAGCCTTATCAGCCCAAATGACTAATGAAGAAATGACAGATGCAGTGAATACTTTGTCCTCATTAGGGGTGAAAGATTTTACCTGGGTCGTCGATGAGAGCGTTGTTTCAGACTCGAAACCGTTTGACGGAATCTTAAAGCACCGAGATCTCACTCCCAATGCGCGTGGGTTTGAAATGGTGATGAAGTCTCTCAATATAAGTTGGATGGGGACTGCGCAGGCGGTGGAGAAATTAAAAAGTAAGCGGTTTACTCGCCTCTTAGTGATGGGTTTAGAAGGGTACGAAATGCCTGGTTTAGCCAATTTACTTTTGGCTGCTCCGGCAGAAACAAAAGTCGCTTTGCATGCCACTAGCCAAACAGCATTTTTGGAAAAATGTGATTGGATTTTGCCCAATGTGAGTGCTTTTGAAAAGTCTGGAACCTTAATCAATGCTCAGGGGATGTCGCAGAAACTTAAGGCCAGTGTTCCCAAACAATTCTTATCGCGAGATGGACAGCAGGTAGCTTGGGGGCTTTTGCAGAAGAGCGATAGAAAACCGTTGAGTGCGAGGTGATCTGAACTATGAATGCTTCGAAAAAATATCAACTTCCCGTACAACAACGAGTTTATTTGTTCGCTATTTTGCAGGGAATGCGCATCACGCTGAAACATTTTTTCAGAAATCTGTTCAATCCGAAGGGACTTCCGACGATTCAGTATCCTGAAAAGAGACGGCCCTATTCAAAAAGATTTCGAGGGCTTCAGATCCTGACTGTTAAAGAGAACGGAGACATTCGCTGCACGGCTTGTATGTTATGTGCTACGAACTGTCCTGCTGCTTGTATTCATATCACTGCTACGGAACACCCCGATCCTAAGGTGGAAAAGGTCCCTCTAGAATTTAATATTGATATGCTTCGGTGCGTTTTTTGTGGAATGTGTGAAGAAGCTTGTCCAGTAGACGCCATCCGGATGGGACCTAACTATGAATTGGCGAGTTTTGATAGAAACGATTTCATCTACACTAAAGAAGACCTCATGAGAAATGGCCGTAATACAGTCAGCAAAGTGAAGCACTAAAGCTGACACGCCCCGGCGTAGTCCCCGATTTTTTGAAAAAGGGTGGGCGCTTGTAGCTTATTGAAACTATTAGTATAATAATTCTATAGGAGACACCAATGACATTGACCAAAGCGGAACTCATTGATGCAGTTTATGAAAAAGTCGGTTTTTCCAAGAAAGAAGCTTCTGATCTTGTGGAACTCGTTTTTGAAAGCATGAAAGAAAATCTGTGCAAGAGTGAATCCATTAAGATTTCAGGATTTGGAAAGTTCAGAGTTCGGCAGAAAAAATCTCGCATGGGAAGAAATCCCCAAACTGGCGAGGCCATGGAAATCTCCGCAAGAAAAGTTCTTACCTTTACTCCAAGTCGAATTCTTCGTGATGGGATCAACGGCAAGTCGAATATTCTTCCCAGTGCCGTGGTTGCCGGAAGTAAAGAAGACGAAGACGATGATGATGATGAATAAAACCTGAGCCTGTTATCAGGTGAAAAATTTTTTTCTTCTTCCCTTTCTCCTTCTGGTTAGTTTCTGGCCCTCTTCAAGCCGGGCTTTGTCATTTTTGGATCCTGCTTTTAATCGGCTGGATCCTCTAGAATTAAGGAAACTTCGTAGTTCAGAACCTCAAGATAAATATCTCCTTTTGTATTTTGAAGCCGAAGCCCTCTATTGGAGGGGGAAAATCCATGCGGCGGAAGAGCTTCTATCCCATCTGAAAGACCTCTGTAGCGAAAGACATTCTCCAAAGGAGCAGCCGAGAAGAGATGTCGTTTGCTTTTTGTCCGATTTGGGATTCAGTCCAGAAGTAAAAGCGGTAGGCCTACACTTTAGAAAAGACGAGGTTCAAAAAGTCCTGAAAGTCATCCAGAGTAAACCCTTTTCATTTGAAGAGAAGGCTTATCTCGAGGGACGTATTTTATGGAGGATTCCCAGCGCGCTAGGAGGGGATGCCGGTAAAAGTCTTTTAGGCTGGGAATCTCTCAGGCGATTGCGACCCGATTTGAGCTGTTCAGATTTCTTTATGAGTCAGATCTATGAGAGCCAAGGAAATCAGCAGCTCTCGGCTCAAGCGTTACAAAGAGCTTTAGCGCAACGGCCACCTGATCCCCGCGCTCTGCTTGCCCGGAAACAGGGGGATGATTCTTTAGAGAGTCGATTTTATTTTGGAGTAGTTGGCAGCCCCGCCGGAGGTGCAGGAATTTTAGTGGGAAAAAGAGATGAACGGCTATGGGACACTCGGAGAAAGTTAGATGTAGC
>CAMCTJ010000023.1 GCA_945878405.1 Bdellovibrio sp. ZAP7 | reverse complement strand
GGAATCCCCCCTGGCTAAACACGCAGCACTTGCCTGATTGTTTGACGTTTTTCACACTTGTGCTATCCCCCTGCCATGACCACAAAAACCAAATTTCCCTCGCTCGAACTTTTGAAGTCCACCCATCAGTTTCCTGGCCCCTACACTTTTAAAGTCATTGGAGAACACCTGAACAGTTTTCCTGAGCGGGTGATTGAAGCAGCTCTGAGAGCTTCTGGAGAAAATATCCAGCCCAGGCATACGGTCCGAGAAACCGATAGCGGAAAACACATTGCGGTGACTTTGGAAGTGCGAGCGGAGAATGCAGAAACCGTTCTAAAAATCTACGAAGAGCTCGTAAAACTGAAAGGCGCAATCCTAGTACTTTAGAAATAGACTACCGTTACCCCTGGATTATTTTGATCTAGTTCAAACCTTTTTACCGTTGGAGTAGACTTTAAAAACTTATGGACTGCCTCGAGGAGTTTTCCCGTTCCCAGTCCATGGAGAATGCGAACTGAGTCTTTATCGTTAAGAATCGCTTGATCCATAAAATGAGCTACTTTGGGCAAAGCTTCTTCTACTCGAAGTCCATGCAAATCTAAAATTTCAGGCATTTTTTCTAGCGACATCTCACCTTGAAATGGGATTTTTTTAGGCTTTAATTTATCAGCTGCGCCCTTCCATTTGTCCTGGGGGGCATCACTCAGGTCTTTTTCTTTTACTTCCACATTCATGGAGCCCACTGCCACTCGGTAAGTCCCACGACTGGTGATTTCCGTGATCACCCCATCTCTTCCCAGGCTTTTTACCCTCACTTCTTCGCCTACCTGATACGATTTCTGAGCCATTTGACGTAACCCTCGAAATTTGCCAAAACCAATCTTAAAACAAAGCCATGGAAGACACCACTCACATAGATCCCGGCCACTTAGTAAACTTCGTGCCCGTTTCATCCCAGCTTCACTGGGACGAATACTTCATGCTTCAAGCCATGCTGGCAAGCTATAAAAGCAAAGATCCCAACACCAAAGTAGGCTGTGTTTTTGTAGATGAAAATAATCATCAAATCACTATGGGGTACAACGGAGCGGTCGCTGGCGTAGATGAAACAAAAATTCCCTGGGGCAATGATCGCACCGTCCCCTTGGAGTATCAGAAATATGGCTACGTCATCCACAGTGAAGCCAATGCCATTTCTCATGCCAGAGGATCTTTGAAAGGATCGCGAGGCTATATTACTTTGTTCCCCTGCAATGAATGTGCAAAGCTCATTGCAAGCCAACGAGTCTCTGAAATTGTTTATCTCTCAGATAAGTACCGTGACACTCCCGAAAATCGCATTTCGAAAAAAATATTCCAACTTTCCGGCGTAAAATACCGCCAGCTCACTCTCACCCCAAAACTTATCGAAGGACTTCACCAGTATCTCTTGGGTCTTCTGAAACATGTTTGAGCAGACTGAATCAACTTCTGTTTCTGAACTTATTCCTGTTCCTGCGCCACTTAGGCCAAGAGGCATCGAGCCCCGGCTTCTTTTAAAACAAGTTTTTAATACTGCCCACTTTTTAGAGACGATGACCGTTGAAGAGAAGCCATCGCTTCGCTATTTGCAGGTTTTAAAGTCTGTTGGCCCCACTACTTCTTGGGATGACTTCTCTTGGGGACGTTATTTTGAGCTTTGTGTTTCAGCCCACTATGCAACGGTAGCTACTTTCGTTCCGACAGATGTCGACAGCCACATTCGATTCAAGCTCTGGGATCCCAATATTGAGGAAGAAGATACTTTGAAAATGTTATCAGTGATCGTGGATTCTTTTTCGTGGGATACGACCTTTCTCTCGGCTAGGTGGCTCAAATCTCCCTCGGGACGAATCGTAGAGGGTCACAAAGGAGAATGGTTTAGTATTGCCGCTGCTGCTTACGGAGCTAGCCGAAAGCGGTTTCCTGAAAAAGCAAAAGAGATTTTGTCACTCATCGAATGGGAAATCGAAAACGAGGAGACCTGTTTCCAAGAATTCTTAAAGGAAAAAGATACCTTTTCTATTCTTAAATCAGCCGTACTCATCGCCCACAACCTGGGCGACTTACAAAGAGTACTCGAGATGTGGAGACTCCCCCATTTGTTTGCAGAAAGAGTTGCTACCAAAACATTAGAAAAAGCGGGACACATCAATCGTGATTTGATGGCGGTTGAAAATCACCGACACTTTGCTTTGAGAGAACCTCGAGCACTTCGAAAAAATATCGATTTCCTTTTGCCCTTGGGTCCTTTTTTGGATGCTTGGGGACGACAGTTAGCTCGACATCCCGATCTTTCATTGGAGGACCTGGGAACCATTGCAGACGCTCTTATTCAGGGGTGGGTCAGACTCGCTGGCCCCGTCGGCTACGCTCGAGCGCTTTCGGGGCTCGAATCGAATTACCCGGGCGGCATTCGGGAGCTTCTCAAACCTCTTCCTTCTCGAGTGGCAAAGCTTTGGACAGGGGGCGCCCTACGACAGCTCTGTGACATCTCTCAACCTCGATTTGAGGCCCAATGGATTAAAAAGTGCCAGGGGCTTTTGGCCTCCTAATTGCTGTAGGCTCCATGTCTACCCAACTTATGGGTAGCTAAAGTGTGGGACGTAAGCGATGCGGTGGTTAGGAAATCTTATCTTTATCCTGATGCTTTGGAGTCACGGAACCTTTGCCTTTTCTTGCATTGATACTTTCAAAAAATTAGCTGGGATGGTGCTCGACAAAACCGCTCTCATCGCCATTGCCGGTGGTGGGGCTTGGGCTGTGTCCGAAAGCGTTGGGCAATACCACCAAACACCATTGGTAGGATTATCGATCTACTTTGATTACGAAAACATTCTTAGTTATCTAACGGCCGAAGAGAGATCAGTCGTTTTGGCGGAATTAAAAGATGCCAAAAAAATCATTGAGATTTTTAATAATCATCTGTCTCGCCGTAGTGGGGACAATGCTGAAATGTGGCCCTACCTCAAACCTCTCATGGCCTCACAGTATTTTAGCGACCACCCTCCCGAGACAAACATGTGCCGACACAAAGCTCTGATTTTGAAAACCATCTTGAACCATCTGGGGATTGAAGCGCAGCTTCGTACCGGCACAGTCGATGGGGATTCGGGGCGCGGTGAACATGTGTGGGTTTATGTCCCTAGCTTAAAGAGCGTAGCCGATCCGATGAATGGTATTTTTGTGGATGAAGCAAGCTACGATAAGCTCTTTCATCCCAGCCTTAATTTGGGAATCACTCACTTAGCGAAACCCGTTGGCATCATGGCTCGATGATGGAAACGCAAATGATCTTCAATAAAAGAACTCACAAAGTAATAGCTATGATCATAACCTGATTGCATTCGAAGCTTCACTCGGGATTCTAGCTTTTCGGGCATCAGTTGTTCCTTTAGAAATTTGTCCTCAGTTCCTTGATCAACCAAGATTTCTCCTTTGAACTTCGTAGTTTTTAGGAGCTCGGAAGCATCGTAATTTTTCCAATCCGCTGGATTCTCACCCAGATAGGCTTTTAAGGCCTTCTGTCCCCAAGGACACTGAGAAGGGGCTGCAATCGGAGCAAAAGCAGAAATAGACTTAAACACTTCTGGATTTCTCAGTCCCAAGACCAAAGCCCCATGACCTCCCATCGAATGGCCCGAAATGCCTAGCCGAGCGGAATCGATGGGGAAATTTTTGAGGATTAATTCCCTTAGTTCCACAAGAACGTAATCGTACATGCGGTAATGCTTGGACCAAGGTGCTTGCGTGGCATTGACGTAAAAGCCAGCACCCAACCCGAAATCCCAACTTTCGCTTTCACCGGGAATGCTAGCGCCTCTGGGAGAAGTATCAGGAGCAATCAAAGCAAGCCCCAACTCAGCCGCGGCTCTTTGCGCCCCAGCCTTTTGCATAAAATTTTCTTCTGTACAGGTAAGACCTGAAAGCCAGAAAAGAGCCGGAACCTTTTGTGACTGACTTTGCGGGGGCAAAAAAACCGCAAAGCGCATGGGAGTCCCGGTCTGCTCTGAAGCATGCTCAAAAAACTCTAAATTTCCCCCAAAACATTTTGTTCGGTTTAGAGATTTCATGAGTATCTCAATACCGATCGGATGCTTTTTCCCTCGTGCATCAGATCAAATGCCTGATTGATCTGCTGGTGGGGAAGTTCAAAAGTCACCATATCGTCAATATTGATTTGTTTTTGCATGTACTTTTCAACATAGCCAGGAAGTTCACTGCGTCCTTTGACCCCTCCGAAAGCAGTTCCTTTCCAAACACGTCCAGTCACTAATTGAAAAGGCCTGGTCGAGATTTCCTGACCTGCGCCCGCAACTCCAATAATGACTGAAGTGCCCCACCCTTTATGACCGCACTCAAGAGCTGCTCGCATCAAATTTACATTTCCCACACACTCAAAAGAGTAATCCACTCCCCCTTGAGTTAAGTCGACAATCACGTTCTGAATAGGCGCATCGTATTTTTTAGGGTTGATACAATCCGTAGCTCCTAATTTTTTTGCAAAATCAAATTTGGATTCATTGATATCAACTGCAATGATTCGAGAGGCTTTTGCCATCACAGCCCCTTGAATCACACTCAGACCGATTCCTCCTAAACCAAATACAGCAACAGTTGAGCCAGGCTCTACTTTAGCCGTATTGAGAACAGCTCCAATTCCTGTCGTTACTCCGCAACCGAGTAAACAGACTTTTTCAAGAGGTGCTTTGGGATTAATCTTAGCTAAAGCAATTTCAGGAAGTACCGTGTACTCAGAAAAAGTAGAAGTCCCCATGTAGTGATAAATGGTCTTCCCATTCTTAGAAAATCGAGAAGTTCCGTCAGGCATCAGGCCTTTACCCTGAGTCGCTCGAATGGACTGACAAAGGTTCGTCTTTTTAGAAAGGCAAAACTTACATTCGCCACATTCGGGAGTATAAAGTGGTATGACGTGATCACCGGGCTTAAGGGTCTTCACCCCGGGACCCACCTCTTCTACTATTCCCCCGCCCTCATGGCCTAAGACTGTAGGAAATAACCCTTCTGGGTCGGCACCTGAAAGCGTGTAAGCATCGGTATGGCAAACCCCAGTCGCAACGATTCTCACCAAAACCTCGCCCGCTTTAGGCCCTTCTAAATCGATTTCTTCAATCTCTAAAGGACGTTTTGCTTCCCACGCTACCGCTGCTCTTGTTTTCATGTTTCAACCCTTTCTTAAAAAACCGAAAGTACTTGTAATAACTTAAAAACAGGTGACTGACAAATTACAGCCCTCTCCCCACTTTTATCCTCTTGTACTCTCCTTGTGGGCGTAGACAAGTTGGGTACACCCCTTGCAAAAATGCCGTCCCGGAGAACGGGGGTGTCTCGGTGCGTTTATGGTTTTTTCTGCTCCTCTTAGGTTTCTGTACTTTTTCTACTGATCCGTCTTTTTCCGCGGATGAGATTTCAAATTGTTGGTGGCACGGTTGTCGAGTGTCCACGCAAGAGAAATCTCACAAATTTAGAACGCTCACCATCACTGATCCGTCTTATAGCCATGTAGGACTTCCCCTGCCCGAATCTACCCGAAGACCAGAGCAAGAAGAAAATAAAGACTTTGTGATTCTTGAGTGTGATCCCGTAAAGAACTTAAAAGAAGGGGATATTCTTCTGCAAGTTAATCCCATCTCTAAAGATCCCTCGCACGTTTATGATTATTTAATGCAAAGCCCTCATGCAGCTATCGTTGCGAAGAAACCCGATGGAAGCCTCTTTGCCCTTGGTACTCCCCGAAATTATTGGCCGGAAGGAAGCCTCCACCACGCTTCGTATCACGTCATTCGACTGAGAGAATATCCCAAAGAAATTACGAGTCCTCAAATTTTGGCTGAATGGAGAAGTAGTCCTGTTAAGTATCGTAAAATTCAAGACTGGCAAGAAGAGCGTCGATTAATTCTGGGGAGAGTGAAAAAGGGAATCGAGTTTTTTGAAAAGAACGTGCCTTACTATGATTCGGCTCGAAACACCCAAATTTTGGATCCAAAATTTAAAAAGGAATTCTCTGAGTGGATCCTTGAGGGTAAACAATGCGAGGGAGTTCCCTCACAGTACTGCTCTGAGCTAGTAGCAACTATCTATTCTGTCGCGGGGGCTGATCTTCCTAAAGTGAAGTCCGCTCAATTTTATCTCAATCGCCTTGAGAAAGAGGTTCTTCCAAAATTTAGAGGGCCTGGAGAAACAGATGCCCAGGTTTTTAAAAAGGCTATCGATGCCTTCTTTGATGATACCGAGCTCTGGGGCAACTTAGGGGTAGATTCAGAGGAACGCGACAAAATTCTGGAAGAGCGAAAAAAACCAGGAAAAGAGGGACTTCTCCCGCCCAAAATAGCTAAGTTTAAGGCCAATCTGGAATGGGTTTGGGGGTTCCCTCCCTTTATTCGTAATCAATTAATTTCCTGGAGTGGGCTTACGGGGTCTAGCTATGGAGTGATCACGCCTCTAGATTTCCTAGATGCTGTAAAGGATTCAGGAAGCGATTATTCTTATGCAGGAACCTATCTCAAGTCTGCCTGTGAAGATCCGGCTAAGGCACCCAGCTCCAGACACCTTATCCATTAACTTTTTCGCGGATTTTTTGGGGAAGAAGTTTTCGATAAGTGAGAGAGATCCACTCAGCAGCTTCCTGTCCGTAGTGGGAAGCAAGCCATCGATAAACTTTCTTTTGTTTTGGATAGCGAGCAGGTCCTAAGCTTTCGGCCAAATGAAAAGCTTCGCGGGCTAAGGATTTCTCACCCAGTTGAAAGAGTTGAGAGCCAACCCAAGCCGCTTTTTCAGATAGGTCGACCCGATTTCCTGGAGGTAGCTCTTTTTGTAAAAGAAGAACCGCCTGAAGCACACAGGTTAGAGGCTCAGCTTTTTTCTGACTTCTACTTTCTTTTCGGACTTCAATATCAACTAAACTTTCCAAGATCACTTTGAATCGAGGCTTTGTAGCAGCTAAGCGCACATAAAAATCCCAGTCTTCCGATTGCCACAGACTCTCGCGATACCCTTGGAGTTTTCGAGCTAGATCGACTTTGAAAGTACCTGAAGGAACTAAAATGAAATGGTGAATAGCGAACCGAAGAAGCTCCTCCCCAGAATGCAATGTTTCCAATCCGACAACGGCGGGACTCAGCACCTTCCCCTCGTGATAAGAAACGACCTCGGTCAAAACCAGATCACACTCCGCAGTAGCTTCAAGCACTTTTTCACACCAGGTCTCGGCCACCCAATCATCCGAGTCGTGAAAGTGAATCCAGTCACCTTTTGCTTCTTTCAAAATTTGATTTCTTCCATGCGCAGGTCCCCGATTCAATTCACTTCGAAGAACTCGTGCTGGAATTTCAGGTGGAATAAAAGCTTCAGGCCGCAGAGTCGATGCGTCGTCGTAGATTAAAATTTCAGAAGGTCTCTCCTTACCCGACCAAAAGCTTTTCAAACATCGAGTGAGCAGCTCGCCTTCATTAAAATAAGTTATCCCGACGGTCAGTTGAGGCATGAGATGATTCTATCTCATTTTGAAAGGTCTACAAAATATCGAGTCAGTTTTAAAAAAGAAGCAAAGCGTTCACATTCTTGAGAGGGCGTTCCAAACCCATAATTCACATGATAGTACGTAGCCCCGGCAAAAATCGCAGCTCGTTGATCCCCGCTAGTATCCCCAATGTAGGCAGGATTTTTCAGTCGGTTTCTCTTCATGACAGCCTGAATATTGTGTCCCTTTGGCTGACCTGTTCTCCCAAAACACTCGGCATCTTTAAAAAATCGTTCTAAACCCGACATTTGATAAAAAAGAGTCAGGTAGTCTTCCAAACAATTACTTACAATAAAAAGAGGATACACCTGAGATAGCGATTCGATCCCATCCACTACTCCTTCATAAAGGGCTGCCCCCATTTTTTCGATTTGCTCCATTTCCTTTTGGTAACAAAGCGCTCCTAACTTCGTTCTTTCTTCTTCTTTTGAATGGGGCATGAGCTTTTCAACGGCCTTGTCGAAAGTTAACCCCATAATGGAAGCGAGATCCTCAGGAGAAAAGGCTCTGGAAGCTGGATTGACTTGTCTGACTCCTTGAGTCCAGCCCTCAGCGCAGGCTTTAGTGGAGTCCCAGAGTGTCCCATCCAAGTCAAAAATCAGAGAATCGTGTTTCGTCATAGCGAGATCTGACTCTATCAAAAAAGGTTCCCCTCTGGCAATTGACGAAGCTCTCACGCTCCGCCATAGTTCTCACAACAAAAGGAGTTCTTCATGCTTAAAGTTGGAGAGAAAGCCCCCGCCTTCACCCTCGTTGACGATTCGGGAAAGAAAGTTTCACTGAAAGATTTCAAAGGAAAAAAAGTAGTACTGTACTTTTACCCAAAGGATTTGACCCCCGGTTGCACTGTCGAGGCATGCGACTTTAGAGACATATCAGCTCTGCTCAAGAAAAAGAAGGCAGTGGTTTTGGGAGTCAGCAAAGATTCGGTAACCCTCCACGGAAAATTTCGAGATAAGCACGAGCTCAACTTTCCTCTTCTCTCAGATGAAGAGGGAACGGTTTGTGAAGCCTATGGTGTTTGGCAGGAAAAATCCATGTATGGAAAAAAATACATGGGTATCGCTCGAACTACTTTCATTATTGGAACCACTGGAAAAATTGAAAAGATTTTTGAAAAGGTAAAAGTGAAAGGCCATACCGAGGAAGTGTTGGAAAACTTATGACCAACCTGCCCGAAAACGCTGCAGACAAGCTTCTGTTTGCTTTAGACGTTGATGCACTGGCCAAAGCCACTCCGTTTATTGAGGCCCTTTCGCCCTATGTGGGTTGTTTTAAAATTGGCTTAGAACTCATGAATGCTGTGGGAACTCCACAAGCAGTTCAACATGTACTCAGGCATGGTGGTCAGGTATTTGCTGATTGTAAATTAAATGACATTCCCAACACAGTAAGAGGTGCTTCCCGAGTGATATCCGCCATGGGCGTTAAGTACTTCAATGTCCATGCTTCAGCAGGAGTTGAAGCCATCAAAGCAGCCGCAGAAGAAAAAGGGACAGCAAAACTTTTAGTGGTAACAGTCCTTACCTCTCTTGATGATGTGGCTTCTCAGGGAATTTTTGGAAAAACCGCCAAAGACAAAGTGCTCGATTTTGCAAAAGAGGCTTCAGACAGCGGAGCGGATGGGCTTATCTGTTCTTCTCAAGAACTGGAGCTTCTGGGGCCCATTCCTGAGTTTAAGAATTTGCTCAAAGTCACCCCGGGGATTCGACCTACTTGGGCTCAAAGCGATGATCAAAAACGTACCATGACCCCAAAAGAAGCCATTCAAGCAGGGGCCAGCCATTTGGTCATCGGTCGACCAATTAGTAATCCTCCCAGAGGAATTGGTTCTCCCATTGATGCAGCCAAAGCTATCCTTGAGGAAATTTCATCATGTCAGCCCAGTTAGATTTGAGCCTCCTCGAAAAAGTAGGAGCTCTCGTTACCAATAGCCACATCGTCTATACCTCTGGCAAACACGGAAGTGCTTATGTAAACAAAGACGCGCTCTATCCCCATACAGAAATCACTGCTCTGATTTGCAAAGCCATGGCCGAGCCATTTAAGAATGAACAAATTGATGCGGTTCTGGCTCCTGCCATTGGTGGGGTTCTACTGGGACATGGAGTGGCTCGTGAGTTGAGCCGTTTTCAAGAAAAAAACATTCTGTCTGTTTATGCTGAACCGACTCCTGAAAAAACTTTCGTTGTCAAACGCGGTTATGACCAGCTCATAAGGGATAAGAAAGTTTTGGTCGTCGAGGATATCTTGACTACTGGGGGTTCTGTTCGAAAAGTCGTAGAGACCGCCAGAAAGATCCCTTGTGAAATTATCGGAGTATCAGCCCTGTGCAATCGAGGAGGGATTACCTCGGGTGATTTGGGAGAGGTTCCCGTCTTGAAATCTCTTTTTAATGTAACCCTCGAAGCCTGGGATCCCAAAGACTGCCCGCTCTGCGCAAAGAAGATTCCCATTAATACCGCCCTAGGAAAAGGCCGCTAACCACCAAAAGGTACGGCCTTACTTTTGGTAGGCCATCACCCTACTCCCACAATGGAGCACGCTTGAATCACATTCAAGCCTAAGCTCTCTGCTTTTTCTACTAACTCAGGACTTTCCGCTCCCGGATTTAACCACAACTCTTTGCAACCTTTCTTCGCAATATCTTCCACTACTTTCAGTCCCACCGGAGGCGGCAAATAGACAGAAATCATATCGAGATTTTTTTCAGGCACTTCAAGAATAGAACGATATACTTTCAGCCCTTCAATGACTTCATCTTTAGGATTTACGGGATAGACCTGATAACCCCTCGATAAAAACACCTTCACTGATTTATTTCCAAACTTATTCGGATCACTACTAGCTCCAATAATTGCAATACTTGGCATATTTTTTCTCCTTAACGCATTTGAAAACTGGCTATTCCTAAAAGAACCCAACCAATCATGAAAGAAACTCCCCCAATGGGAGTGATAGCGCCTAACCACTTCACTTTTGTGAAAGCGAGCAGGTAAAGACTTCCAGAAAAAACAAGAATACCAAATGAAAAAGCGCAGCCACTGTATTTAAGAAGCTGTGGATTTGAATTGCGACTCAAGATACCGACTCCCAACAACGCCAGAGAATGCCAAAATTGATAATCGACCGCAGTTTTGAAAACCCCCATCGAATAATCATCGAAAATATTTTTTAAACCATGAGCTCCAAAAGCTCCGAGAGCCACTGCTAAGAATCCAAAAATACATGCAATTGGTAAAAACATTTTTTCACTCCTTAAAAAATGGCAGCAAGGGTTGCGAGTGCAACCAAAAGCCCCGCGATAACGATTTTTGAAACACTTCCTAAAAGACGTCCCCAAAAAGCGATTTTTCCAAGCCTCAAACTTTCATCCGTGTTTTTTCCAGCTGATTTTTCCCCGAGAATGGCTCCTCCCATAGCGCCTAAAGCGGCTCCCAGAACGAGTCCCACGGCAGTGCCTAAAACGGGAACCACGCTGAATAATCCAGCTAACATCAAACTTCCCAGAATAGATCCTATCAAGGCCCAAAATGCCCCTCTTTTACTCCCACCTTTTGCCAAGCTTGCCGCTCCCAAGAAAAACTCCAGGGCTTCTCCAAGAGTCGCCAAAACACCCATAGTGATCAAGACCCCCCAACCAATATGCAGAGGAGAAGCCAAGGGAAAATGCATGGAAAAAAGAAAAGTAATGAAAAGAATAAGCCAATTTCCGGGAAGCGCCATTACAGTAAAAATCGCACTTCCTGAGAGCAAAAGAAAAAGTAAGAGAATATAAAGAAAGGTCATGGTTTTTTCTTTCGATTCTTAAAATATCGAAAGGCTCCCAGAAGTTTTGTCTTCCAATCCAGTTTTTCAGGTTTGCTTCCGTGTCTATAGGGTAGCCAAATAAAAAATTCAGTCTGCTGTTTGACCATTTCTAAAGGAACATCTCCCCAAGTACCCTCGAAAAGAACACTTCCTTCTCGACTTAATATTTGCAGGTTATTTTTAAATCCTAAAATCTTGGGATGGCCTTCGATGGGAACCATCCAGGCCTGAAGTAATTCTGTTCCCTGAATGGACTTAAATCCTAAAGCCCCAATTCGAGTTTTATCACGGTGTTCGGGCCGAAGCTTTTCCCAGACTTCATGAAAAACTTCGAAAGCCCCCTCTTCTGCCCAGGCTTTCCTTTCAGGTTGCACGGAAAGCTCGAGCAAAATTTCTTCTTTAAGCACCCAACTCATTAACAGCACTGTACTAGATTCCAAGAACTAGGTAAATTAGTCCTCCCAAAGGAGAAAATATGGCCGAATATCGAGCAAAAATTCAGTGGAAAAATGCAGGCAACGATTTTGTTTATGACACTTTCGATAGAACCCATCAGATCACTTATCCAGGAGGCATCCAGCACAAAGCTTCCTCAGCTCCTGAGTACCTAGGAAAAAAGGAACTAGCTAACCCTGAGGAAATGCTAGCAGCCACCCTTGCTAGCTGCCACATGCTGACTTTTCTCGCAGTCTGTGCAAAGAGCCGCTTGCACGTCACAAGCTACGAAGACAATCCAGTAGCTACTCTAGATAAAAATGCAGAGGGAAAATTTGCAGTGACCCATATTCAGCTAAATCCAAAAGCGTCTTTTCAGGGGGAAACTCCGTCGGCAGAAAAACTGCAAGAGCTTCATGCCAAAGCACATAGAAATTGCTTCATTGCAAATTCATTGGCTTGCAAAATGGCAGTCGAGCCTAAGAGTTAAAGAGATAGTTCTCTACCAAGTTCTTGGTATGAATTTTAGCTTTGAGTTTCACCATCATGGTGAAAACACCGCCTACTTTTCTATCTAAAGACAGCATTTGAGGGGGCGGGAGTCTTACGTTTTTGTCGAACATGTACGGACGCGCTCGCACCAAGGCCTGTTCAGGAAGAGAGCTCTCAGACCAATCATATTCCCCTTCTGCTAAAACAGGCTCTGTCACTAAAAAGCAGAGGGAAATAAGAGTTTTTGCATAATCACTCTCTTCAAAGGATGCCAGAAGACCAAGTTCCACCAGGGCTCGATGGGTGTCTTTTCGATCTTGTCGAAAAGCCGAACGCAGCATGAATAAGTAAGGCTCTAAAAACTCATCTTCCAATTCTCGAAGGGCTCCGAAATCAAAAAGCACCCACTGATCCTTTAGGCCTTTTGGATCCAGTCTAATTTGATAGTTTCCAAAGTGTGGATCGGTTTGAACTTTTCCAAACACAGTGACTTCTCTCATGAATAGGTCAAAAAAGTTAAGAGCCAGTCGATTTTTTCGCTCTTGAGAAAGCGCTTCTACTTGGGGATCATCGATATTGATTCCTTCTTCAAAACTCATCGCCAGGACGTCGTTGGTAGAGTATTCGGGAACGGGCGTTGGAATCACAAATCGGTCGTCACCTTTTAAAAGATCTCGATATTCGAGAAGAAGCTCGCTTTCTCTTCGGTAATCCACTTCTTGAGAAAGCATTTTCCGAGCTTCTTCAAAAATAATACTTAAATCCAAATTTCTCGGAATGAGGCCCGCGGCCCCTAAAAGTTTTCGCAAAATTGTTAAATCACTCTCAATCGCCTCTTCCACTCCGGGATACTTCACTTTAAGAGCCAAAACCCGTCCTGTCTTTTTTTCAATCGCTCGGTGAACCTGACCTAAAGAAGCCGCCCCCACCGGCTTTGGATCCACACTCAGGGAGTCCAGTTTTTCCTGACCTAATTCGAGCAGGAGAATGCTTTCCACTTCTGGCCAAGCTAGTGCGGGGCTGTCTTTTTGAAGCTTTTTAAAGACCTCATTGATTTCTTTTGGCAGGAGCCGCTCTCCGTAGAGAGACACGATCTGGCCAGCTTTCATGAGGCTTCCTTTGAGCTGGCCTAATTCGCCCGTAATGATTTCAGCTTGGGAGATCAAGAACTCACGCCACCGTTCACTGTTCTCGGTTTGGCCTTTTTCTAGAAATTTAACCCACTGGCTCTTCACAGTGCCAGATACCGCCATTTTGGCGATAGAGAAGGCTCTTCCTAACGGGGAGGTTTTTATTTTTTTTAGTTCATCCGACACTTCAGGACCTCTCAAGAACTGGTCCTTCAGTTTACCCTTTCCAAGTGGGGGGCACCTAGGCTATTTCTATAGGTCTTTCGATTATCGGGGCGTAGCGCAGTTGGCTAGCGCATCTGCTTTGGGAGCAGAGGGTCGTGAGTTCGAGTCTCGCCGCCCCGACCATTTAACTAATTGAAAGTATTTATATTTTACATTCCCTCTCAAAAAAGTGGCGTGAAAATGGCGTGGAAAATTTTTAGTTTTTTGGGAAGATCGGTTGAGAAAAGTAATTTACCTGGTCTCAAAATAGCGTATTGAAACCACTGCTACTTCGCCCTCGCGCATGGAGAAGCATTTAACTTTCGCAGAGCTTCTATCGGAACGTATCCAACTCGTTCGAAGCGGCGGCTCGCTCGAGTGCTTCTGGTTTTCGTTACCCACTCGAGTATCCGTTATTATTTCACCCCGGATCCTGTCGACTACGGTCTTTGGATATCAGACTGCGATTTTTCACGGTCCGCTTCAGGCTACCAACTAGCATAAACCACTCGAACAATCTATTATGGGCGTACCTGGTAACAAAATAAGCTGTAATTTTTACTTCGGATGTTAGTTTGTCTTGCGAAATCGACACCAGGTAAATTCTTCTGTGGGAACAAAGACCGGGGAGTGTTACTCAGCGCCCTGACTTCACTTATGATATTTACTTTGAGTGAGTTCTGGCCGCCAAACCCCACCTCCACCAAGTTTATCAATTTGAATCAAATCTATCTAGATTCATCACTTTATTCCAAGCGCTCACGAAGTCCTTAATAAATTTCTCTTGTCCATCATCTGCCGCATAGACCTCTACAATCGCACGAAGTTCCGAGTGGGAACCAAAGATTAAATCAACTGGTGTGGCAGTCCATTTGATTTGGCCAGAGCTACGATCCAGCCCCTCGTATAGACCTTCACTCGTTGATGATTTTTGCCACTTGGTTGTCATATCGAGGAGATTGACAAAAAAATCAGTGCTCAGAGCACCGGGTCTTTTTGTAAGGACTCCATTTTTCGAGGAATCAGCATTTGCATTCATGCTGCGCATTCCTCCCACCAATACGGTCATTTCAGGAACTGTGAGAGTGAGCAAGTTGGCTCGATCAATCAGCATCTCGGTGGGCGAAAGGTAGCTGTCTGTGGAGTAATAATTTCGAAAAGCGTCAGCTTTTGGTTCTAGAACAGCAAATGATTTTATATCAGTCTGCTCCTGATTAGCATCCATTCGTCCAGGAGAAAATGGAACTTTAACCACGACACCTGCACTTTTAGCGGCTTGCTCAACACCAGCTACACCACCGAGAATAATTACATCAGCTAGAGATATTTTTTTACCCCCAGTCAGCGATTTGTTAAATTCAATCTGAATAGATTCAAGTTTACTAAGCACTGGATTAAGCGCTTCCGGATTATTCACTGGCCAATCTTTTTGAGGGGCCAAACGAATTCTGGCACCGTTGGCTCCACCTCTCAAATCAGTTCCGCGGAAAGATGCCGCTGAAGCCCAGGCCGTTCGAACCAAATCAGACACCGTTAGACCAGAACTCAGAATTTTCTTTTTGAGTAAGCTGATGTCCGCAGCATCAATTAATTTATGATTCACCGGGGGAATGGGATCTTGCCAAATTAAGGCTTCTTTGGGCACTTCTTTGCCCAAGTACCGAGCGATTGGTCCCATATCCCTATGAGTGAGTTTGTACCAGGCCTTAGCAAAGGCTAATTCAAACTCTTTGGGATTATCTAAAAAGCGTTTAGTTATTTTGCGATACTCGGGATCTTCTTTGAGTGCAATATCCGTTGTAAACATGATGGGGGCATGTCTTTTAGATTTATCATGAGCATCAGGAACTAGTTTTAACGATTTTGAGTCTTTAGGAGTCCATTGAGTGGCTCCAGCAGGAGACTTCGTTTTTTCCCAATCGAAGTTTAAAAGATTTGATAAATACTGATTAGTCCATTGCGTCGGATTTACCGACCAAGCTCCCTCAAGTCCGCTAGTGGTGGTATCTATCCCATTTCCCTTACCGCATTTATTTTTCCAACCAAAACCCTGCTCCTCGATTCCTGCAGCAGCAGGCTCAGCACCTAGGCAACTCGCTTTCACTGCGCCATGCGCTTTCCCAAAAGTATGTCCACCTGCAATAAGAGCAACGGTTTCTTCATCGTTCATAGCCATACGCCCGAAAGTCTCTCGTATATCTTTTGCAGCAGCTAAAGGATCAGGATTCCCATTTGGTCCCTCGGGGTTCACATAGATCAAACCCATCTGCACAGCTGCAAGTGGGTTATCCAACTTCCTGTCACCTTTGTATCGCTGATCTTCTAACCATTTCTTTTCAGGTCCCCAATAGACCAGGTCAGCCTCCCAATCATCCGTACGGCCACCTGCAAACCCAAATGTTTTAAAGCCCATGGATTCAAGAGCAACATTTCCCGTCAAAACCATTAAGTCAGCCCATGAAAGTTTGGACCCATACTTTTTCTTAATGGGCCAGAGTAAGCGACGAGCCTTGTCGAGGTTGGTATTATCGGGCCAACTGTTGAGAGGTTCAAATCGCTGTTGTCCCCCTCCAGCACCACCCCTTCCATCAAAAATTCTGTAAGTTCCCGCACTGTGCCAGGCCATACGAATGAAGAAGGGACCATAGTGCCCCCAGTCAGCGGGCCACCATTCCTGAGAAGTTTTCATGAGCTTTTCAATATCGGCTTTTACTGCTTTCAGATCGAGCCGTTTAAACTCCTTCGCATATTTGTATTTATCTCCCATCGGGTTAGACTTTTCCGAATGCTGACGAAGAGGAGCAAGATCTAATCTCTCAGGCCACCAAAACTGATTGGACATGTTTGAAACATCGGTTCCCATGGCATAAGTTGAGGTCCAGATAACCAGAAAGGCACCTAAGATTTTGTGATTTACCATCTTAATTTTTCCCTAGTCGGTTGAGTTGAGTTGAGTTGAGTTGAGTTGAGTTAAAATCTTATCACGCTCGGACTTTTTAGTACAATTAAGGAATTTACCTGGTCTCAAAATAGCGTATTGAAACCACTGCTACTTCGCCCTCGCACATGGAGAAGCATTTTACTTTCGCAGAGCTTCTATCGGAACGTATCCAACTCGTTCGAAGCGGCGGCTCGCTCGAGTGCTTCTTGTTTTCGTTACCCACTCGAGTATCCGTTATTATTTCACCCCGGATCCTGTCGACTACGGTCTTTGGATATCAGACTGCGATTTTTCACGGTCCGCTTCAGGCTACCAACTAGCATAAACCACTAGAACAATCTATTGTGGGCTGACCTGGTAACAAAAGATGCTGTAATTTTCACTTCGGGTGTGAGTTTATCTTTCTGAAATCGACACCAGGTAAATTCCTTTCAAAGGTCGCTTTCTTCATTACCAGCATCAGAAAGCAGCCGATAATTTCCAACTACCGTCTTTTGGACTCTTTCTGCGGTCCACCCGTAATACTCAACACTCCCCCCTCAACTGCAAATTTCCGCAAAGTAAGGTTAATCAGGGTTTGATAGGGAATCCCTTCCTGATGAGAGAGTTTCATGTAGTACCCAAGAACATCAGGATCTAATCGCAATGTCTTTTGAACTTTTTTGGGTCGATAGAATTGGCCACGGATACCCTCTTTAAAATTATATTCCTTCTTCATATTGCTTTTTCTCCTTTTTCGTTGCTTTTCGGGCGGAAACAATCCGAACTACTTCGTTATTTCCCATTTCGTGATACAGATGAACCACCACGAGAGTTTGGCTATCTCCTGCTAAACCGATAGTAACCCACCGCTCTTCGCCTCTATCTTTTCCATCCAAAACAGATAAGTGAAGCGGGTCTTGAAAAACGGTTGCTGCCAAATCGAAGGAAATCCCATGCTTCTTAACATTGGCTTTAGCTTTGTTTGGATTCCACACAAACAACATAGTAACTACATTGTAGTTCATTTTTGAGAGAGTCGCAAATGGAATGGAAAAGGATTGGGCCCTTTCGTCTTTCCTCGTATTTGTTCAGCTTTTGTCTACCCGAACAAAAGGGTGACGTGGAAATGACGTGGAAAAATTTGCAGAACAAAAACCAAAGAAGCTGAAAGACGCTTAGGGAAAACGAACCGATTTCCAAATCAGAATCATCACTTGTGTTGATTTTATTACTATTTTTAAAAGACGGTGAGTGAGTTCGAGTCTCGCCGCCCCGACCATTTAAATAACTGAAGTTAAATAGATTTTTGAATCGGTGTCTGTTTAGAGGTGTGGAAAATTTTTATTTTTTTCCAACGACCACTTTAAAGTAGGCTACTGGACTTCTAATCCATCCCCTGGGCAGTCATTTTCAAAATAAGAAAAACAACCTTTTCGAGTTTGAAATTTGTTCAACGTCCAATGAGTAATCACTCGTTTCCGCCCGTGGACCACCGCCCTAACCTCATCCACAGGAAAACCGCTCAAACAAACAAATTCCTCATGCTGAGTAAGCTCAATCCATCGAGCTTGCATACTTTTACAAAACTCAAGAGGAAGCCCCCTTCTTCCCCAGTAATCACTCCAAATCTTTTGATCTCGAACTTGAAATTCAAAATCACATATGGTGAATTCCGCTTTTTCGCTCCCCATCAGGTCCGAGTCCTTCCAGGTTTGGTAATGAAAACTTACCTCTCTCGCAGGAAAACACTGCCAGACATCTTCTCTGAGTTTCATGCCCACTGGCTCTTTCTCAAATTCTCGCCAGTCCTTTAAAATATCTTTTTCATTTAAAATTCCATATTCTGCGGTCAACATTTTCTGCGGATATTTTGTTCTGAGAGATTCGGAGGATCTTAGAGGGGGATTTGCCTCAGAACGAATGACTAGGATCAGCAGGATGAGAACCAGTTTCCACAATTTCATTTTTTAATCCTTTCATAAAACTTTCTAAAAGTTCCCATACCTCTGAAGTTAGGGTTCTTTCGATATTGAGGCAAATAACTTTTATACTCGGCCACCGCTTCTTCCCACGTCGCTTGCCTGCCCAACTTTTTAGTTGCTAGTTTTCGTTTCTGAAATAACCAACGAACGCCTGCTGCAATATTAAGATTGGGATCTGAAATATCCTCTTTATCGATATTTAAAAGATGGTCGGTGAGTTCCCCTTCTTCATCTTTAAGAAAATCGACAGTTTCGTGGGTCACTTGCATCAAGCCTGATGTTCTTTTATTTCCTCTTTTTCCATTCGAGGCATTGGGATTAAAACTTGATTCGGAGGCGATCAGGGCTTTTACCAAATTGGGATCAAGCGGTGGAGACGAGTTAAATACTTCGTTCCAGTATCTTGTCCAGCCTCGAATGAGAAAATCGTATTCATTTTCGTTTGAAAAACCTAGTTTGCTCGCCTTAGGACCCCCTTTGAGTGCCTTAAATTTTGTTAATGCTATCTCAGAAATCTCATCCGAGTACATTTGGTCTTTATGGGAGCGGTTATCCCGGCAATGCCCAGCAACTGAAGTAATTCCTCCTAGAGGATGACGGCGACTAGGCCTCACCCGCCGAGGGTGTTTTCTCACCCAGTGTTGCCCCAAGGGGCAGATTCGCCAATGGTGGATTTTTGGAAAGTTTTCCTGACTAACAGGGAAATTAATATTTGAAGGAGAGCTCTTCTTTTTTCTGGCCATCTCAGTGTTTTTTTAGGCTGCTTTTTGTTTCTTAAACTGCGAAACGTTTAAGACCTGAATTTCAATAATTCTTCCAGACTTATCCTCGGAAAAGAGAATTCCATCTTTTTCATAGGACTTTTCCTCAATTCCAGGCGCCAATTTAATTGCTGCAAAATCCGAATCTTTATCGAAATAAACTTGAGGAAACTTTTCTTTTAAATCTTTTTTTCGAACCGAATCAGAACGCTTATGACGAGCCATAAGTCTTTCTCCTTTTTCTGTAACAAAACTGCTGCGATTAAATTATCACGCCTTTGCGGTAACCGCTTAGCAAAAATCCATTTAGGACCCTGAGGAATAATTAAATCAGGTTGTGAGAGAACAGTCTGCAATTCGGCCAAGGAAATCCTCCTCTCTTCCATTCTCTTTACCGCATGGGGAGAGAGAACCCAGTTCTTAATCACAGGCTTCTTCACAAGATAGAAATTAGCATTTTTTTCGTGTCTCGTCCCCCATTTCATCATCCTTCGTATCCCTTCAGCTTTTGTCTACCTGATCCCAAGGGTGGCGTGAAAGTGGCGTGAAAAAATTGCAGAACAGAGCCGAAAGAAGCTGAAAGACGCTTAGGGAATTTGTGTTGATTTTATTACTATTTTTAAAATGCGGTGAGTGAGTTCGAGTCTCGCCGCCCCGATTCTATAGGCACTTGAAATTAAATAGCTTTTTGAGTCGATGTCTGTTTAGAGGCGTGGAAACTTTTTAGTTTTTTCGTTTTCGCTGGCGGTTATTTAAGTAATCATCCAAGGCTTTCTGGGTAGAAAGCCAAATGCGGCCTTCTTTAAAGGAATTTACCTGGTCTCAAAATAGCGTATTGAAACCACTGCTACTTCGCCCTCGCGCATGGAGAAGCATTTAACTTTCGCAGAGCTTCTATCGGAACGTATCCAACTCGTTCGAAGCGGCGGCTCGCTCGAGTGCTTCTGG
>CAMCTJ010000022.1 GCA_945878405.1 Bdellovibrio sp. ZAP7 | reverse complement strand
CCCGTCTACGGACCTCCTTTGCCACCGAAAGATCCTCTTTTTTCTTCTGCATCCTACGGTTTAAACTTTGGTGCCCCACGGTCAACTTATGATCCTTTAACGAAAAAATGGACTCCCTACCAAGATACGGTTGAGGGACTGGTCGATTACATGCAGGGTTCCTCCGCTGGCGCTGGATCCGCTTCAGGCTCGGGTTCTAGCTCTGCATCCAGTGGAAGCTCCTCTTCCGGTGGTTCCCACTCAAGTGGAAGTGGCTCGAGTTCATCTTCTTTTGATTCAATTGGCAGCGGAGAGTTGCCTTTAAGCAGTTCTTTATCGACCGGGGCTTCATTACCGACCGGTACTTCATCAAACTCGAGAGGTATTTCCTCGACACCATCAGAAACGGGGATTAGCCAACCCCCCATCAGTGGTTTGACCCCAAAGCCGACTCCAATTGCCGGTGGCTCGATGGCGCCTCCAACGGCGACAGGCGGTCACGGTGGTGGATCTTCGGTGCCAAGCGCATCCGGTTCATCGAGCCCAGTTCAATTCAACGGCTCAAACACACAAACACCTTTAATGTCTCGTCCAGCAGATGCCCCAGCTCCAAGTGAAACCCAAACTAAGAAACCAAAATCTGCAGAAGAACCTGTTAAAGCTCTTTCGGCAACGAAATCGCCTAATAATCCTATTTCACTTTCAGAATTGAAAAATCCGGCAGGCGCTCCTCAACCAGACACTGGAGCAAAACCGTTAGGTAATCTGGCGTCAGCTGGAACGGTAGAGCGTTATCCAAAAACTCCCGAATCTCCGACGCGTTCCTATGCCTCGAACGATCGGTTCATCACTCCAGAAAAAGCAGCTTCTTCCAATTCGGCTAAAGAGATCAGCAAACCAAATTCCGAACCTTCTTCAGAAACCTTTTTAGGCTCCAATACGAACAATCCAGTAGGAGAACAAAAACCCTCGCCGAAAGCGAATAAAACCCCAGTCGCATTGGGAGCCGGAGCTTCCGGAATCCTAACTGAAGAGGTGGCTCAACCCTCGCCTGTTTCTGTTGCTGAAAGTGAAACTCCTAAAATCGCAACGAAAGAAACCAAAGAAGCCCCTATAAGCGCCAAAGATATTTCGAGTGAGCAAGCACCTAAAGAAGGAACGTTTTCAGGAGACCTAGCAATCAAGCCCAAAATCACAAAGGAAGTGAGTCCCATTGGAAAAGGGCTTTCTGAATTTGCAAAAGAGGTCGAAGAGGCAGAGGCTAAAAATCAGGCCGTCGAGATTACAGCTGCGCCCCTCAAAGCGGGTTTGACGTCCCCTGCCAAGATTACTCCAAGAGGGCTCGCTAGTGGAATCCCACAAGTCCCAGCAAAGCAATCCCCGGCCGGTACTTTTGCAAAAGTGGGAGCACAACTAGATGCTTTTGCTAGCCGAATAAAGTCTTTTTTCTCCAAATAACTCAACCCCACCCCTAATTCTTGCCAAAGCCAGGCCCCCTTGTTAGTCGTGTTGAATGACAAACAATCCCTTTAAAAGCTTTATTCCGAGTGACAAAACCATTCCTGAATTTTCTCTTTTGCCGGTTCTCATAGGCTCACTTTTGGGAATTGTCTTTGGAGCTTCCTCTCTCTATTTAGCTCTCAAAGTCGGAATGACTGTGAGCGCTTCTATTCCAGTTGCTGTGCTCTCCATCACTCTTTTCCGAGGCCTTTCAAAAGCATTGGGGCTTCGAAACACCACGATTTTAGAAAACAACATCACCCAAGCAACGGGCAGCGCGGGTGAGTCCATCGCATTCGGAGTCGCAGTCACCATGCCGGCTCTTCTCATCTTGGGTTACGACATGGAACTCTCTCGAATCATGCTCGTGGCTGTTTTGGGAGGTCTCTTGGGCGTACTCATGATGATTCCCTTGCGCCATGGTCTGATTGTTAAAGCTCACGGACAACTAGCTTTTCCTGAAGGCACCGCTTGTGCTGAAGTTTTGATGGCCGGGGAAAAAGGTGGCACTTCTGCTCGTACTGTTTTCACGGGGTTTTTCCTGGGGCTTTTTTACAAACTCTCCAATGCGGGCTTGAAACTTTTCAAGGAAATCCCAGAAAAAACTTTGTCGTTTTTTAAAGGGGCTTCTGTCTCCATGGAAGTATCTCCCGAGCTTTTAGGTGTGGGCTACATCATTGGCCCTCGAATCGCTTGCATCATGCTAGGCGGTGGTATCTTGGCGAGTTGGGTTCTCATTCCCATGATTAAACTTTTCGGAGATGGCCTTACCACTCCCCTCTTTCCTGCAACGACACTGATCTCGCAAATGTCGCTTCATGAAATTTGGCGTGCTTACGTTTTATATATCGGGGCGGGAGCAGTGGCTGCTGGAGGAATCATCAGCCTCCTTCAAAATCTTCCCACGATTGTTCATGGGGCTATGTCGGGACTCAAAGGCGTCTTCGCTCCCTCTGATAAAAATGCTGTCGTTTCGAGAACAGAAAAAGATCTCCCCTTCTCAGTGGTTCTAGTGGGAGTCGCAGGAATTATTCTCGCTATTTGGTTTGCTCCCAGCCTGCACATGAATCTTTTGGGCGCCCTTCTGATTGTCGTCTTCGGCTTTCTCTTTGTTACTGTTAGTTCAAGGCTCACTGGAGAAATCGGCTCTTCATCTAATCCAATTTCCGGCATGACGGTCGCCACTCTTCTTCTGACTTGTCTCGTATTCGTGTTGATTGGTTGGGTGGGGTCTGAGTACCGAGTCACAGCCCTCAGCGTTGCCGCCATTGTTTGTGTCGCAGCTTCAAACGGCGGAACCACTTCTCAGGATTTAAAAACTGGGTTTCTCCTGGGAGGCACTCCCAAATACCAACAAATTGGGATCTTGATTGGAGCGGTGAGTTCCGCCTTAGTCATAGGAGTTACCTTAAAAATTCTGAATGAAGCCTCTACCATCTACTCAAAAACAGCGGTGCCCCAAGGAACCTTGGTAGCAGATGTGGGAAGTTTAAAGGAAATTCAAAAAGCACCTGGTGACGCGAACGAGTACCGAGTGCTTCGCCTACTTGAGACTCCCAAGACCGGAGCGCTTTCTGCTTTAAGACCCGGAAAGTATCTCGTGAATGCTTCAGGGGAAGTAGTTTACTTAGTTGATCCCGGTATCAACGGAGTTCTTTCAGCAAAAGATGATGGAACTCTCGTTCCGAAATATGAAGCGCCTAAAGCACAGCTTATGTCTTTGATCATCGATGGCATTCTTACTCAGAAGCTTCCCTGGGGACTAGTGCTTTTAGGAGTGTCGATTGCGCTAGTTCTCGAGCTCTGTGGAATCGCTTCACTGCCCTTTGCGGTGGGGGTTTATTTGCCACTCTCGGCTTCATCTCCCATTTTTGCGGGCGGAATGGTTCGTTGGCTCATCGAAAAAATTCAAGCTCGAAGAAACTTAAAACTCACAGAAGAAGAAAAAGAATCCGGTCCAGGCATTCTCTTTTCATCGGGCTTGATCGCAGGCGGTTCTATTGCAGGAATTCTTTTGGCGTTTCTGAACCTCAAAGACAACATCATGAAGAACTTGAATATCGGTTCCCGATTCACGTTCTCTCAAGAGAGTGATCTCTTGCCGATGATCGCCTTCGGAGGGCTCTGTTTTATTCTTTTTATGACTGGGCTATCTCGAAAGAAAGCTTAGCCGCCACCTGGATTTAGGTAGAACGGATAGGCACTCACTTCAGTCACAACAGGAGCTTCCGGTTTGGGGAAGATCCATGTTTTGATTTTGGAAGCGATACAATTTTCCAACGAAGCATCTCCAATCGTACTTTCTTTCGGAGCGGCATAAGAAACGACCCCGTTTGGCTGAATATTAAAGGCCATCACTACCTTGCCTCTTAACCCAGGATTTCTCTGGAGCGCCGATTCATAGCAGGACCGAATTTCTGATCGGTGTCTTGCTACGACAGCATTGATGATGTCTTTAGATAAGCCGGAAAGCACTTGAACATTTTCAGACACAATATTGATAGCATGTTCACCTTTTTGTCCGAAGCGACCAGGACCTGAAATACCTTCTCCGATACCGTCACCATAATATCCACGACCTAAACCGCCAGTTGAGGGACCATCGATACCGACAGTTTTGCCTCCACCACCCGCCTGAACTCCTTTTAGGCCTTTACCCCCGGCTCCCCCTGTTTCCTCAAGAGATTTTCCGCGAGCGCCTTGAACTGCTTTTCCAAATTCATCAAAGCCTCCTGGCCCCTCTGGACCAGCTCCGGCTCCGCCCAAAAGATTTTGAGCTTCTTTAGAAGCAGCTCCCTGACTGAAAGCTTTGAGGAGTCCTACTTTTTTAGCTCGGTCTAAATCCACTACTTTTCGGTTGGGTACTGGTTTTGTGACGGTGGGAGTTGGGGTTGGTTGGCTGCTACTTGCCTCTTTAGGTTTAGACTTTGGTTGAGTGCTTTGCGCAGGTTCCGCCTTCTTAGGCGCATCTTTCTTTCCTGCTTCGCCCTCGGAACCAGCCGCTGGCCCCCCTTGTCCAGAGACAGAACCTCCTTGCTGAGGACTCTCTCCTTTAGCGATTAGCCCATCCTTTGCAGAAGGAATTTTGGGACGCTTCTTAATGACGATTTTTTGAAACCGCTCTGGAATCTCGTCGATTGTCACTGGAACTGGTTTGGGTAACAGCATTAATCCAATCATCATCAGAAAAAACAAAAGTGTTGAACCAATGGTCGTTCGAATCAGCAAGGGATCCTTCTCCATGAATGGAGGCGGTTTGATTCGTGGTGCGGGCTTTACGTACAACATGAAGAAGTTAACGTTACCGATAGCGAGTTTTGCAAAATCATCTTGTTGGAGCCGAAGCGTATAGTAATCAGCTTGGCGT
The DNA here is from genome assembly GCA_945878405.1 of Bdellovibrio sp. ZAP7. Classification (GTDB taxonomy): domain Bacteria; phylum Bdellovibrionota; class FAC87; order UBA2466; family UBA2466; genus RFNO01. The sequence goes on along the minus strand of CAMCTJ010000022.1, from coordinate 17,184 downwards.
TTTACAAACTTCTCGTTTTTTAGTTCGTTTACGCTATAGATCTTGTCTCGGGAACGAACCGTACCCTGCATTTTTTCAGTAAAAGCAAGCGTGGCACTTCCGTCTTCGTTCAGATTGACCAGAGGAAACTCATCACTAATTCCAGCACTTGGGATAATATAGTCGTTTCTTGGGCTCTCCCCCACTGTGATTTGCGCTTCATCGTGATAGTTAGAAACATCAAGAATATGGTCCCCCCAAAGCACGGTAAGCTCAAGCTCTCTTGCATGTTCGGGCACATCAAATGCTTTTTCCAGCTCCTCCGGGAGCATATCGTCGTCAGAAGTTCTTGCACGTCTATCTGAGATTCGGCGCTCAAGACTTGTGATATCAAAAGTTCTTCTATCCTCTCTTCTTCTTTCCCCAATTCGCCTTTCGGATTCAACAACCGGTAGCTTTTGTTCTGCAGTTTGTGAATCCTCGTAGCGCCTATCTCCCTGACGGCGATCTTCCAAACGCTTTTCCTCAGGAAAAGCATCTGAATGTCGTCTGTCGGGCCCGCGTCGGTCCATCTTGTCTACTAGGGAACGATCGATCTCAACTTGAGTCGCGACCCCTTCGGCTCCTTCCATCGCTTCAAAAGCAACGGGAGCTGTGGGAACTCCAGATCCTTTTTCCAACTTTAGTTCTACAAAACCTAATTTGATCGTATCGCCAAAACTAAGTTTTGCTTCTAAAACCTTTTTTCCATTTACATAAGTTCCGTGGCTACTCGCAAGATCTGTAATGACAATGGCGCTTCCCTTGACTTCTATCAAAGCGTGAATTCGAGACACTCTCGGGTCGTCGATTCTTAAATCAGCAGATAAAACCCGGCCCAAGACGATTTTGTCTTTCACAAACTCGGAACTGTGCACAACTTTTCCGTCGGTAAGGGTATCTAATCGGATTGCAGTTGTACTCTCGGTATTGGAGGAGTTTAGTTTGGCGTCCATGGTTCTTCTCTATTTTAGCAAGCGAGATGAATCGATCACTTCTGCGTCGAAATTTTCTCGCATGCGAATAATGCTTTTGCCCTTAACCTGTTTAATATTAGAAATGTAAGCACCCGAAGGTTTGTTATAAAGTCCTTCGATGCCCGTTCCCTCAAAATCGTAGGAGGTTTTTTTCTTGTATTTAACGACCGTTCCGTCAGACCTTTTTTCGACAATGTAGTCGCCTTCTTCAGACTTTCCTACGGGACGAGACGAGCTTGTTGAGGTGTTTTTCTTGGCTTTTTCAGCAAAAGCTGAATTCACCAACAAAGCAATCACTCCAAAAATAAACCACCGAATGGCCATGAAAAAAGACTCCTATGATTTCTCAGAAGTCTTATCGCCAAGTTTTCATGATTTCATGAGCACGGCCTGCTTCCTTGCCGCCACGCTGAATGTAACGAAGCATCATCTGAGCCGCTCTTTCTCTTTGCTTGAGAACATTTCCTAATAGGATTGAATAGTTAAAGAGAGCCTGGCTTGCATTGGGATTGTCTGAAATAAACTGGTCATAAGCCTTCGCAGCTTTTTCGGGCTCATTCACTCCTTCGTATGAAAGTCCCAGTCCGAGAATTGTATCCTCGTTATTAGAATTTAATTCCACTGCCTTCTCGAACACAGGAAGAGCGTCTTTAAATCCATATCCTTCGAGATAGAGACTCCCTAAGTTAATCAAGGCGCTTGGGTGCGGAGGAGACTGTTCTATTGCCTTTTCAAAAAGCGCGGCTGCTTGAACTCGATTTTTTTCCTGATAGGCCATCAATCCTAAATTATTATTAATGAGCCCTTTCCATTGAAAAGCGGGATCTTTTTCTAATTGATCGAAAAAATATTGGGCCAAATCCTTTTTCCCTAGGCGTAAATAGTCCGCGGCCAAAAGATAGACAGCTCTTTTATCCTCTGGATATCGAATCAGGTATTTTTTGATGGCTCCCTGGGCTTGTCCTGCTTTTCCCGTCGAAACAACTCTCACCAGAGTTTCAATTACCTCTTCGGGCTTTTCTAAGTTTAGTTCTTCAAGGGAAGACTTACCGGTTTCCACTAGCGGGCCATAACTCCAATACTTGGTTTTTGGAAAAATCCCTGCCATTTGGGCCGACTTTCCCGTTTTTTCTCGGCATTTTTCAGCGTAAGCATTGACTACCTTGAACTCACTAGCTCTTTTGGTGCATGTTTCCCAGATTTCTTTACCAGCTTTTTCAATCGGTAAAATATCTTTTTCTTCGATAGCTTTTAAAGCTCCCTCTAATTCTGTTTTCTCCTCGGGCTTGTACGCTTTTGGAATTTTCACTGCTCTAAAAGCAGAAGCAAGCTCCTGGTAAGCTTCGCCTTTTTCGTAGAGAGCAGCCACGCCCCATTCCGGCACCCCAAACTCCACCACGTCGTCATAAGAACTGGCGAGCTTCACTAGAGCTTTTTGTTTTTTCTTCAAAAGTGAAACGAAAGCATCTGGCGGAAAACGAAGTTTTATCTTTTGATACTTTTCTCGTTCGGTTTTAACCGCTCCAAATTGAACTTCAGCCAGGTAAAAACTTGCCAGTCCAAGAGTGGCCTTCTTTTTTCCATCTGCCTGTGATCGGATCTCTTTTACGATTGCATCCTTCTCAGAAGTTTTACCTGCCTTTTCTAGAAGTCTCGCAAGCTCAGCCAGAATTTTTATCTTCTCATCTTGGTTCTTTGCCTCTTTCGCAAGTTCTCGATAGATAGACTTAACCTTCTCCCAGTTGCCCTCTTTACGATAAATTTTTGACTGACTAATTCGAATCGCTCTTCGCTCATCTTGTCCGACTCCTGCCTCTTTCAGGTATTCATCGTAAAGCTTCAGAGATTCTTTGTTTTTATCCAGTAGCTCCGAAAAAACAGCCGCGTTATAAAGCGCCTTTCTGGCCTCTTTTTCTTTGGGGTACTTATCCGCATAATCTGCATAAAAACGTTGAGCCTGTTCAAAGTCGTAGGCTTTTTCTGCAGATTTTGCGATCGTCAGAATCATCTTGGCGGCATTATCACTTTTGGGGTACTTGGAAACAAAAACACGAGCCATTTCAGTGGCCTTTTCTTGATTTTCGCCCTTATCGTAACTCACAAAAGCATTGTAGAGAGCTTTCTCAGCTAGTTCCGACTTGGGATTCGCTTGATAGAATCGGAAATACGCATCACCAGCTTCAGTCCACTTGTTTTCTTTTTCGATTGATTCAATTTGTTTGAAATCAACCTCTCCCATAATTTGTTTCATTTCCGATTTAAACTTTGCATCACCCAAGGAGGCCTGTTCATAAAACAGTTGGGCTTGGCGTGTGAGGCCCGGATAATCTTTTCGGATGTTGTACATGTCCAGAACCAAATGTGCTGCGGTTGGGGCAGTTCGGTGTTTGGGGTTGTTCTTTACAATTCCTAAAAAGACCTCGTTTGCTTTGTCGAAGTGATTCTTCTGGTAGTAAATGGCTCCTGTGCGGAAAGTCACATCTGCCACATGAGGTCCCTGGGGATATTCCTGGCTATAGACTTTTGCTATTTCAATAAATTTTTCTTCGGGTTCGGTTAAATCTTTTGGAGAGGTATCTAGCTTCTTTGCTTCTTCTTTAGTGTATTTCGTGATCTTCGTGTTCTTAGAAGTAAGATGCTCGACAGACAAAAGCGCGTTGTACAGAGATTCTTCGCTCATTTTGTCTTTTGGCGGAATTCCAGAAGCCATCATATAGGAATCGCTGGCTTCCATCCAACGCGATTGAGCATACAGCGCCTCACCTCGAAAGAACGCTATCTTTTTTCGGCTGGGAAGATCTGGAAAGTTCTTTAGAAGACTTGAGTAAACCTTGATTGCCGCTTCATAGTGCCCTTTGTCGCTGCTTCGTTGGCCAGCTTGATGGTGAAAAAAAGCGGCTTTTTCTGCTTCACCAGAAATCAAGTCCAAAGCCTCTTTTTTCTCAGCTTGCTTTTCGTCTGAAAAGTTCCTTGCCCAATCGGATTCCCCATTAAATTTTTCAACAAGCTCTATGAGTTTATTGACTCCACCTTTCGATTTACCAAGCCTGGCTTCAGACTCGTAAATTCCTAAGTACCACTTTGGAGCCTCGGGGGCGTCACCAAATTCTTTGATAAGTCGATTGTAAGCGGTGATAGCTGCTTCATCCTGAGCCTTAGAGCTATACACTTGAGCCAGCAATTTGAGATTGTCTAATGCCTTTGATTTACCTTGAGCCTTCGTAAAAAACGAAACTGCATCATCCACTTCGCCCGTATCCCCATAAAAGACAACTAAATCTCTTAAGGCTTGCTCACGGAGTGCAAACTTTGCTTTTTCTGGACTGGAGCCCAAGCTCAAGATCAAAGTCTTCATGTCTCTGACAGCTTGTTTGGCGCCCCCCATATTCAGTTCGACCCAAGCTAATTTATAGTAGGCATAGTCTTTAAGACTGGAATCTCTTTTAACCAGCACTTGATAATAGTTTTTTGCCTCTTTGAATTTATTTTTATCGAAATAGGTATCTGCCAAATAAACAGCAGCATCATCAAATTTTCTGCTCTGAGGAAATTCCTTAACCACTCGCTCAAGGTATTTCAGGCCCTTCTTTTCGTTTTTTCCTTCCATTTCCACAAAACCGATAAAGTAAAGGACTTCATCTATCTTGGGATGTTTGGGGAATTCTCTTTCTAACTGGTAGAAAACGTTGAGTGCGTCTTTAAGGTATTGAGTTGAGCGGCTATTATCCAGCTTAGGAGGTGTGCCTCCTTTTTTTCCTTCAGTTTGAGCCTTCTCATAATCGATGTATTGCTGGTTATAGACTTGAGATTCACGGTAGCTGAACTCCATGTATTTTTCTACATACAGTTGGCCCAACTGAAGCAGGACATTATCACGATTCACTCTCGAACCCGAATCAAGCTCCTGCCTGAGCAGCTTGATAGCTTCATCGCGTTTTTCTGTAAGAAATGTCTCTTTTGCAAACAAGAAATCCTGAGCAGACATTGAAGGTGTTTTGAGCTTCGACTTTTTACCTGTGATCTCGGCTCTTGCACTTTTATAGGAAAAGTTTTTTTCCGGAATTGCAACTCGAGCTTGTTCTGGAAGATCGAAGTTTTTGTAATCGTCGCTTTCAGCGAATACCTCGAGTTGATTGAAAGCGCTCAGGACTAGAAATGAGATTAAATGCTTTTTAGTTAACACAGGAGCTCTCCGTTGTGTAAATGTAGGTTCCTAATTCGTCTTCCCAATATTCACCATTGTAGGGCCAAAAGTGGTAGGCATCGGAAACGGTCGTCTCGACATCGGTCACGCGTTTTGGCGGGAGACCGGCTTGACCCTCAATGAGTTCTTTTTCTCCAGTGACCACTTCCACTTTTAGATAATTAGCCTGTTCTCGCTGCTGGAGAAGTTCATTCAGTTTTCGTTTATGAATGTTTTTAATTGTTTGGCCTGTTTCGCGAGCGATTATTTCCTTGAGGTTGTCGACTTGGCTTATTATTTTCTGGATCTGTTCACTTTTTGAAACTCCAGATAATTTCGCTCTTTCTTCGCTGAGGTTTTCTAAAATTTTCATATTTTTTTGGATTCCTTGATCTCGGCCAATGACGGTCATAAAGGCGCGATTAAGGCCCTTTCTGTCTCTATAGGCTCTGAAGTAGGAATCACTGGAGCCCATTGAAGCCGCTTCTTTTTCCATGGATTGAATAATGGGATCGTAAATTCTGAAAAAGGAGGTGAGGTCTCTTCTCATTTCGTCATATTTGCACAGACGATGCAGGATAGTGGCTCGTAGTAAATACGCTTCGCCGACCAGATCCTCTTTGTAAAAGGGAGAAGTAATCGTTTGCAGATTTCCCAGGGAAACGGTGGCATCGTTCATTTTCATGAGGGGCCAACTAGCCTCTAAGAGGACATCTATCCAATAAGGTGAAGAACTTAAAAACTTGGAATAAAGCTCAACCGATTTTTCAATTTCATCTGCGGAGTAGGCTGTCCTGGCCAAGTTTAATCGCCCAAGTTCCTCAAGTGCATACAGATCCTTATTACCTCGTGTGGTTGAGACTACTTTTTCAAAGTAATAAGCAGCCTCTTTGTAATTTTTCTTTTTCGTCGAAATAATTCCCAGATAGTACTGAGCTTTGGGATAAAACACAGATTGAGGGGAAACAGACTTAAGAGCTGCTTCACTCTCAACATTCTTCCCCCCATTAAATAAGTAGACCCCTTTTGCGAATTGAGCGTGTCCACCGACTGAGCTGGGGATGAGTCGGTCATCCATCTTGGCAATCACAGCTCCAATTTTGTCGACCAGATCCATCCGATCTGCAATGGTCACGGCATTCTTAATGGCTTTTTCATAAACTTCTCGAAAGCGCTCATCAGGGTTCATGAGAACATTTCTAAAGGAAAGATAGCTCGAATAAAAAAGCCCCCGCTCGTAGAAAGCCAACCCCTGATAATAGAGGGCTCTATTTCTGATGTTGGCATCAGTGGTTGAGCTGATAGTTTGCGAAAGTGAGTCTATCGCTTTTTCATAGTTCCCCGATTCGAAATAGCGGCGCCCCTGTTCAAGTAGGCTGGTCTTTGAGTTTTCAGCATGGCCCAACTGAAAACACACTAAGAGAGCTAAGACCCCAGATTTTAAGTATTGGTGACTCATAGATCGGACCCCATTTTTTATTTTTGAAAACTAATGACTGAAATTATCTACAGCGGCATTTTCGGCAGCCAGAAGCTTAGTGAAAGCCCAACAGCGTAGTTGTTACGAAATGTTGGAGTTCTTGCTTGAGTCGTCGGATTTATCGTCTGCTCAGTGTACATGTAATCTCGGAGCTCAAGCTTCATTGAAAACCACTCGCGGAAATAAACTCGCATCCCTACAGCAGGATAAAAAGTGAAGTAGGTATCGGTTTCGGTCTTCGCAATCCCGCCCCCCAAACCGAAGTAGGGCTCAATATAGGCGATGAATTTCGATAGCGTCGCCATTTTTCCATAAATGGGTGTGAGTTGTACGCCGGTCGTAAGAAAGTAAAGGATTCGCTGAGGATCTGGCCTCAACTTTGTTCCCGATGCATCGTTAATATCATCAGTGAAACTCGTAAAAAAGTTTTTGGAGAAAGTGAAATTCACCGGCTCGAGAGCAAACCAATCTTTTAAATGAAGGGAGTAACTCCCCCCGCTCGTCATAGTTCTACGAATGGTTCCGAAAGGAATTCCCCCAAAGTTGAGAGGTGTGATTTCATGCCTCCACTCTTTGCGAGTAAACTTTCGTTGAATCACTAGAATTTCTTCGTTCGGAATAGAGCCTATCTCAGATAGTTGCTTCTCAATTTCAGTTGTTTCCGCAGCAACCCCCAAAAGAGCAGTTAAAAAGACAAGACACAAAAGATTTAGAATGGGGGCTGTTTTCATGTGGGACTAAACAGGAATTAGTTGTTTAATCAGTATAGCCCCGAAACTTTTAGATATCCACCACTTAGCAGTTAATTCACTGCGCGCCGCAAAACATAACGCGCCAAGACACTCTGAAAGCCTTAAGGGAGATGGATTTCATAGCTTTCGAGAATTTTTTCTTCTTGAACCAGCCGGGCTTGACACTGCGCCTTCAAAAGTTGCAGTTGCTCCATGAGATATTCCCCACTGGAAATACTCTCAGTGCTTCGAAAAGTGCCACAACGGGGAAAGGGAACAGGATGGCAGGTAATATCAATCTTTAAAGGTTGTTCGTAAAAACGGAGTTCAGCACCTGAGAGGTCTTTGCGATTTTCCAGCGAAACGGCATTTCCCTCAAAATGAAGGAAACCACAGCGATCTACTCGGGGAGCCTTCATGAGAAAGACTCGATGACCGCCATCGAGAGATAGTAGAGCTGGAATCTGTTCACCAAAACTCAAGAACTCAACCAAAGACTTAGGGGTCTCTTGGGAATCATCCACTCGGACCTCAAATTTATAGGTGGCCTTAAAGAGGGGGGGTAAAACCACCTGAGCAGTCACTAGGTTTGAAAGGGCTGAACCACAAATAAGAAGAGTTTTTAAGTTTTTCATGGCCCCTGAAGGGAGCAAAAGTCATACCGTACCTTGTCCCTCTTGATTTTCGCTAACCTTTCAGGTTAGATTGACTGCAGATGAAGCTTTGTTTGTTCGGCCACTCCAGAAATCAGTCCAACCCAGTTAATTCCCGGTGATTTTTTTGCAACCTTATAAATTGCTTTTTTCATGAATCAGATTGTTGTCACTCTTCCGGATGGTTCCCAACGCCATTTCGACGGGGTTGTTACGCCGTCAAAAGTAGCCGCCAGCATTGGAAAACGACTTGAAGAAGCTGCCATTGCAGCGAAAGTCGATGGAAAAGAGTGGGACTTAAATCGACCCCTCGAGAAAGATTCCCAAATAGCTATCATTACCAAAGAATCTCCTGAGGGCCTGGAAGTCCTTAGACATTCCACTGCCCACCTGCTTGCTCACGCAGTGAAGGAACTTTATCCAAAATCGCAAATTACGATTGGCCCCGTGATCGAAGATGGATTTTATTACGATATTGATTTTCCGGAACCCATCACTCCCGAAGACCTTCCCAAAATTGAAAAGAAAATGACTGAGATTGCTGGACGGGGGCTTGAAGTAACCCGCCAGGAAATTCCTCGAGAAAAAGCCGTTAGTCTTTTTCAATCCATGGGAGAAAACTACAAAGCAGAACTCATAGCGGGATTTCCCGCCAATGAAGTCGTATCCGCTTATACGCAAGGTGAATTTACGGATCTTTGCCGAGGTCCCCATGTTCCCAATTTGAAAAAGCTTGGAAAATTCAAACTGCTTTCTCTGGCAGGTGCTTATTGGCGCGGAAATGAAAACAACAAGATGCTCACTCGCATCTATGGAACTGCTTTTCCAACCCAGAAGGAATTAGATGAACATTTGCATCGGCTTGAGGAGGCTCGAAAACGAGATCACAGAAAACTCGGACCAGAGCTTGGCCTTTTTACCTTTTTGCCGATTGCACCTGCAATGCCGTTTTATCTTCCAAAAGGTGCTTGGCTTTTTAATGCTTTAGCCGACTTCATGAGAAGAGAAACCAAGTCCTTGGGATTTGAAGAAGTGATTTGTCCCCAGCTGATGACTGCAGATCTCTGGAAAACGAGCGGTCATTGGGAACATTACCGGGACAACATGTTCGTCATGGAACATAAAGAGCGCGATACGCTTTGTTTAAAGCCAATGAATTGCCCTGGACATGCGGCTCTCTTTGCGACAACAAAGAGAAGCTACCGAGAACTTCCGCTACGATTTTCTGAATATTCCAAGCTTCATCGAGATGAAAGAGCGGGAGTGACTCACGGGATCTTAAGAACCCGTACTTTTAGCCAAGATGATGGCCATATTTTCTGTGCTGAATCTCAAATTGGAGAAGAAGCCTTAAAAGGCATCGCTTTTACTTTCCGCATTTACGATCTTTTTGGATTCAATGAAGTCGATTTAAAACTCGCCACTCGCCCAGAGAAGTTTTTGGGCACGCCGGAAACCTGGGATAAAGCTGAGAAGGCACTTCAAGACAGTCTGGAGTCTTTTGGTCGGCCGTTTACTATTGCAAAAGGTGAAGGGGCATTCTACGGACCCAAGATCGAATTCCACATTAAGGATAGTTTGAAACGAACCTGGCAGTGTGGAACGATTCAATTAGACTTTGGTCTTCCTGAGCGTTTCCAATTAGAGTTCACCGATTCAGATGGAAAAGCCCATCGCCCCGTCATGATTCACCGAGCGGTTTTAGGAAGTATCGAACGCTTTTTTGGCATTTTAGTAGAACATCACAACGGGCATTTTCCATTCTGGATTAGCCCAGTTCAAGCAACCGTTCTTAATGTCACCAGCGATCAAGAATCTTATGTAAAAGAAGTTGCTCAAACCTTACGAAGCTGGGGCTTACGGGTCGAAGAAGATTTAAGAAATGAAAAACTCGGATACAAAATTCGAGAAGCCCAAATGCAAAAAGTTCCACTCATGTTGGTACTTGGGAATAAAGAAAAAGATTCTCGAACGCTCTCAGTTCGAAAAAATACAGGGGAAACCCTTAATGACTTAACACTGGAAGCGTTCAAAAAAGAGATTGAACCGCTTCTATTACCAGGAGGAGTAAACCATTAATCCAAGAGATAACCGTTCAGGTGGAGACAATATCCGTATCAACCATAGAATTCGCGCACCTCAAGTTCGCTTGATAGGAGCGGATGGTGCCCAGTTAGGGGTTATGGATACGAGAAAAGCTTTGGAACTTGCTATGAATGCGGGACTAGACCTGGCTGAGATATCACCGACCTCAAATCCACCGGTTTGTAAAATCTTGGATTATGGGAAGTACAAGTACCAGCTCAAGAAGAAAGCTCAACAATCTAAAAAGAATCAAGTGGTTACGGTACTTAAAGAAGTTCAATTTCGACCGCATACAGGGACTCACGACATTGATTACAAAGTAAAACACGTAAAAGAATTCCTAGAAGACGGTAATAAAGTGAAGGTTTCTATCCGGTTTCGGGGTCGAGAAATCGCCCATTCTGATTTGGGATACGCTTTGATTAAGCAAATCGTTGACATGGTGGGTTCCTTGGGTATTGTGGAGCAAAATTCAAAGATGGAAGGGAAAGCTTTATCTTTGATTTTCGCACCGGCTGGTAAGCCGGGAGCGAAAAAAGGCGCAAAACCCGCTGGTTCTGGTGAAGACGAAGGAGAGAAAAAAGCTCCTGCAACTCCCGGAAAGCAAGCAGAAAGTGCTGTAAAGTCGTAAGGTTAGTAGGATAAGGAAGTAGTATTTATGCCGAAAATAAAATCAGTATCGGGAGCTAAGAAACGATTTAAGCTGACCGGCTCTGGTCGTGTGAAAAGAGCCCGTGCTTTTGGTAACCACATTTTGGAGCATAAATCTGCAAAGCGTGGTCGACGCTTGCGCCAAATGGGAATGGTCCATCCAAGTGATCTACATCAGGTCAAACGGATGTTGTTGGCTTAACCTTTAGTTGAAGTAGGAAGTAGGAAGATATGCCACGAGTTAAGCGCGGTCCTGCCGGACGTAATAAAAGAAAAAAGTTACGGCAGAGAACCGAAGGTTTTTATGGTAGTGCTCGTAAAACCGTCAAAGTAGCGCGTGAATACGCCAATCGAGCTGATCGGTATGCTTACCGAGATCGTAAGACTCTGAAGCGAGAAATGCGTTATCTTTGGCAGATTCGTCTAAATGCCGCTTGCAGGCTACACAATCTGAGCTATTCAAAGTTTATTTCTGCTCTAAAGAAATCCAATGTTGAACTAGATAGAAAAGTCCTAGCGGACTTGGCTGTTCGACATCCTGAAGATTTCTCTCAGCTTGTGGCGCTTGTGCGGCCGCAAGCTGCATGAACGATAACTTAGAATCCATATTATCTGAGGCGAAAACCAACGTCTCTGCTGCGCCTTCTAAAGAGGAGTTAGAGCGCCTTCGCGTCCACTATGTGGGCAAGAAAGGTGTTATCACTAGCCTTCTCCACCAATTGAAGGATTTGCCTGCGGAAAAGCGCAAAGAGATGGGGGCTAAACTCAACGACGTTAAAACTAACGTTGAAAAAGTCTTGAAGCTTCGCCAATCAGAGCTCGGTCGAAAAGACCTCGAAGAACAACTTTCAAAAGCTCCGGCTTTGGATCTTTCTTTACCAGGTCAATATTCGGCTGCTTCTGGTTCTCTCCATCCCGTTACTCGAGTGATGGAAGAGTTTATCCAGATCATGAAGCGCATTGGCTTTTCAGTCGCAACGGGTCCTGAAGTAGAACTGGATTATTATAATTTCGAAGCCCTGAATACCCCTGAACATCACCCTGCCCGTGATATGCAGGATACTTTTTACATCGAGCCTCCGGTTCTTCTTCGCTCGCACACTTCACCTGTGCAAATTCGAGCGATGAAAAACAAAAAGCCACCCTTGCAGATTATTGCTCCAGGAAAAGTTTATCGCTCTGACTATGACATGACCCATGTTCCAATGTTTCATCAAATTGAAGGTTTGATGGTTGATGAGCACATCTCTTTTGCTGAGCTAAAAGGCGTTCTTCACTATTTAGTGAAAGATCTCTTTGGAGCACGCCCACTTCGATTTCGCCCTAGTTATTTTCCTTTTACTGAACCCAGTGCGGAAGTGGATATGCAATGTATTTCGTGTCGAGGTTCTGGAAAAGAATGTCGAGTTTGCAAATCAACGGGTTGGTTGGAAATCGGCGGCTGCGGGATGGTTCATCCCAACGTATTCCGGCATGTGGGCTATGACCCAGATCAGGTAAGCGGTTTTGCTTTCGGCATGGGAATGGAAAGAATCGCGATGCTTAAATATGGTATCGATGACATCCGATCCTTTTTTGAAAACGACTTAAGAATGTTGGAGCAGTTCTCATGCTAGTTTCTCTTAATTGGCTTAAAGAACACTTCGCTAAGACCGATATCAAGCTCGATCCTCGAGAACTTGCTGACAAATTGACCATGCGAGGAGTCCACGTCGCTGGAATTAAGCGCTCAACGGGATCTCTTACTAATGTCGTCGTGGGTAAAATACTTCAAATTGAAAAACACCCCAATGCGGATCGACTTCGAGTAACTCAAGTTGTATTTTCAGAAGAAGAAGGGGCGGAAAAACACCAAATTGTTTGTGGCGCTTCGAATATAGCCGAAGGGGATATTGTTCCTATTGCTCTTCCTGGATGCGTTCTCCCGGGAGATTTTGCGATTAAAATTTCCACTATCAGGGGCGTTGAATCCCGCGGCATGATTTGCTCGGGAAAAGAATTGGGCGTTTCGGAAGATGGTGAAGGAATTTTACAATTACCCAAGCATGCCGTTCTTGGTCAACCCCTCTCAAAACTTTTGGGCGGTAACGGAAGCGCAGAAGATACTATTTTTGAATTTGAACTGACTCCCAATCGTCATGATTGCATGAGCGTGATTGGGATTGCTCGAGAAGCAGCCCCTCTTTTAAAAACCACTTTGAAAGAACCAAAACCAGCAAAGTTCAAAGCTGGAGCGCATCGCACTTCCTCAATCATTAAAGTGGAAGTGGATGATGCAGCCCTTTGTCCCAGATACATCGCTCGTGTGATGGATGGTTTAAAAGTCCAAGAAAGCCCTGATTGGATCAAAGAACGGCTGGAAGCTGTTGGGATTAAACCCATCAACAATATCGTCGATGTAACAAACTACATCATGTTGGAATTTGGCCAACCTTTGCATGCTTTTGATTTGAGACGAATTGAGTCTGGATCCATTAGAGTGGGAGCTGCTAAAGAACAACGGGATTTCACGCTTCTTAATGGAGACACGGTTCAAATTGAACCGGGCGATATTATTATCTGGGATGGAGAACGTCCGATTGCGCTTGCGGGCATTATGGGCGGACTGAACTCCCAAATTGAAGACAACACAACTTCAATTGTCCTAGAAAGCGCTGGCTTCGATCCGATTCAAATTCGACGAACGGCTAAACGCTTAGGCATTGTTTCTGAGTCATCAAAACGGTTTGAGAAAGCATCAGACCTTGCTGCAGTAGCTGCTGCCAGCGAAAAAGCAGCTGTGATTTTGAGAGACAGCATGGGTGCTAATGTTTATCACCCGCCCATTGATACCAATGAGTACGGAGTGAAAGAACACGTGCTTGCAGTCGACATGCGCGAAGTTCGAAAAATTACGGGGCTACCAAACTTAAGTGCCGAACATGCAGCAGATCTCTTAGACTCTATTGGGATTTCGTCTCACAAAAAATCTCCCAATGTTTTAAGTGTAAGACTTCCCAGCTTCCGTCAGGATTTAAAATCCACCATCGATCTTGTAGAAGAAGTAGCTCGCCTTAATGGTTATGAGCATATTCCTCAAAATCTGCCTCTATCAGTCGCGACTTATGACCGACTTGATGAGAGTAGTTTTGAGTTTGAGAATCGTGCGAAACACGTTCTTTTTAATTTGGGTCTTAAAGAAGCAATCAACTATTCGTTTATCTCTGAAGATCTCTGTAAAGCTTACGGCTTTTTAAATGACAATCTGGTTCGCTTGAAGAATCCGTTAAGCGAAGAAATGAAAGTTTTACGAACGAGCCTTTTACCGGGCCTTCTTCAAAACTACCTCTACAATATTAATCGCAAAGCTGCCGACCTGAAGCTTTTCGAAGTAGGTAAAACATTCTTTTTCGATCCCAACGAAGAAACCAAAGTAAAAGAAGTTCCAACTGTTGCGGGGCTGATTTCGGGACATCACTTAAATCCCCACTGGAGTGGAAAATCTAAGGAAGTTGATTTTTATCACGCAAAGGGTCTCGTTGAGATTTTGGTAAGGCAATTAACAACAGTTTATTTGAATTTTGAACCTATCAATATCCCGGTCCTTCATCCCAAGCGCAGTGCCCTGATTAAATTAGGGCTAAAAGAAGTGGGATTTGTCGGAGAGGTACATCCTCATATTAAGGACAGTGTTTTGGAAACTTCGGAGCCTCTGGTGGTCTTTGAAATAAACTTAGAAGTCTTAAGAAAGTATGCACGCTCTGGTGTGCGGTATAAGGCTCCTTCAAAGTTCCCTGGAGTTGAACTGGACTTGGCCTTTGTCGTGGATCAAACGGTCTCAGCACAAAGTCTTGTAGACAGTATTAAGCACGCTGGGGGGCAACTCCTCAGTGAAGTATCCATATTTGATGTTTACCAAGGGGAACATATTCCCGCTAATAAGAAGTCTCTCGCCTTCAGACTAAATTTCCTTTCATCCGATAGAACGCTTCAAGAAACCGAAGTGAACGCTTCGAAAGACGGTATCGTGAAAGCGCTGACAGAGAAGTTTCAAGCACAGCTTCGTAGCTAGCCTTTCGCGGCGCGCCACTCCCCTTATCAGCTAACTTGTTGTTTTCGCGTAAAAATTCTATAATTTAACAAACCACAGCAACGGCACCACAACTTCGGAGGCACCATGGAAGAAAAACGAGATTTTATTCTCCCCCAAGCATCAGAAAAGCTCTCCTACCGATTTATTTTAGATTCTGTGAAAGACAAGATGATGACTCATCAGGAGCTTGAAGTTCAAACTCCGGTCATCGACGAACCCGTTGTTGAAGAAATTTGTGGCACTCCAGCTCCCGAGACTGCATCGCAGTTGGAATTGAGCACCGCTAGTTTGGAAATTGAAACGACTGAAGAAGAAGTCGTTGCCATGAAATTGAAACCGCTTCCCGAAGGAAAAAAATATTTTCGAATTGGGGAAGTCTCTTCTCTTCTTAAAGTAGAACCGTATGTTCTTCGGTATTGGGAAAGTGAATTCAAAACGATAAAACCCGTGAAAGCTGGAAGTGGGCACCGAGTTTATTCTCGAAAAGACGTCGAAACGCTCCAGGTGATTAAGCACCTTCTGTACAATGAAAAATTCAGCATCAAAGGCGCTAAGAGAAAACTTTCTGAAAAGAAAAAAGAAGTAAAAGCCACCAGTAAGCCTGATACAAAAGCTCTGAAAGAAATCGCTACCGGATTAAAAGAGCTGGTGAATTTCCTAAGAAATAATTCTCTCTAATAAAGTGTAAAAGGATAATTTGGCTTTGGGATTCCGGGAGGCTGATTAAAAGGCATCCAAGGAGTCACTTGCCCCTCGAGATCGGGTCTTATATTTTCCCAAGGCCCATCGTTAATCATTCCACGAATCCAATCCCCTAAAGAAACATTCAAACTCTTGGTGCTGCCCAGGGGATACTGAGTAAATGTATGTCCCCACGATTCGGTGAAGAATACTTTTTGGTATGGGGTATTGGCTCCAATTTGATGGTCAGCCGCATAAATAATAGTGTCTCGAATAACGGTCGAGTAGTCGGGGGCGCCAAGGCCTGTTGCAAATCCAGTCATGACGTAATCTGAATAGGAATGGATTAATCCAAATTTAATATGGGGAAATTTTTTCCGATTAAAATCTAAAACAGCACCGAAATTCTCGGCGGGACGATTGTTGTCATCTACAGGAAATCCTTTGTAGGCATTCCAGTTTTTCAAAACTCTTACATACATTTCTTCTGAAATATAAGGAGTTTGAAACGGAGTGCCCGCATCGCTAATGACATATTTCTGTGCATTTGGAAAAAGCGCATCAAAATTTCTCATTTGCGTGTAGGCGCCAATGGCACCTGCACTGGTTCCCATCAAGACCACTTTTTTAGCACTTGGAAAATTTCGGGCAGCTTCTTTTAGAGTGTTAAGAGCATTGTCGTAACCCTTGTGATTTATTTCATAAGTAGTGAAGGGTTTTCCGTAATCCATTTTTGAATCGCCTACAAAAACGTCGCCGGTGCAGTACGGAATGGTAACGATGGTGTAATCTTTCAAAGGATTGGCGGGATCTACATGGCTAAATACGCCTTCACCGTTGTTCCAATCTTGAGTGAGCTCGGGAGTAGATAAATTCAAAGCCATTCCCACTGAACAAGTCATCGCATCCCAGCAGGCCCCTCCCCCAAACATGAAAATAAGAAGATTGTCGGAATCTCGCCGGGGAATAACCGTGTAATAAGAAGGGGAGCCATCTCCACAGGTGAGCCCTTCCATCTCGTAAACACATTGGATGTCGTAATCGCAACCTTTGGGTGGCTCAAGAGCCAAGAGTGAAACGGTGGCACTGAGACTCGCTACAAAAATCCATTTAGCTAGAAAATTCATGGGGTTCTTACACTCCAATGTCAGAAAGAATGGGCGGGAATGTACCGATTTCAAAGGGCTTTGGGAAGTACAGAGATTGTCACCTAAAAACACCTGAAAACATTGACAAAGTAGGGCTACTAAGGAAACCATACGGGGGTCTTTTTAGAGTTCTTCTTCTGTCGGGGCGTGGCGCAGGGGTTTAGCGCGCTTGCTTGGGGTGCAAGAGGTCGTGGGTTCGATTCCCGCCGCCCCGACCAGTTAATTTTGGTCCAACCCGGACACATAGGTAACAGATCATACCGAAGACATAGGTAACACTTTTGCTCCAAACGGGTTTGAAATGGGTTCAAATCGTAGCGAATTTACCTGGTCTCAAAATAGCGTATTGAAACCACTGCTACTTCGCCCTCGCGCATGGAGAAGCATTTAACTTTCGCAGAGCTTCTATCGGAACGTATCCAACTCGTTCGAAGCGGCGGCTCGCTCGAGTGCTTCTTGTTTTCGTTACCCACTCGATTATCCGTTATTATTTCACCCCGGATCC
>CAMCTJ010000021.1 GCA_945878405.1 Bdellovibrio sp. ZAP7 | reverse complement strand
CACTCAAAAGAAGTGAACTAGCTATTGGAAAATAAAAGGAAAAGTTTTTGCCCTCAATTCTGATATCTCCTGGAAGTCTTCCCAGCTTTTGCCCAAAACCTAATTGGCTAGCTCCCCAAATCAGCAGGCCCAATCCAATTAAGACGCTCCCTGTTATGATCAGGATTTTCGCTAGTTGCATGCTGACTTTCGTGCTCTTTCAGTGCCGTTTAAAATAATAGAACATGCGTTTCCTTCTATTGTTCCTTCCAGTTCTCCTATTATGCCGATGTGCCAGCAAACATCAACCGTTGGTGCATTCTCCGTATTTCTATAGTGCCCCTGAGGATACGCTTCCGAGAGCTGTGCTAGCTGAAATGGCGGAGTTGGAGTCAGAAGAAGGGGAGTTAAAACCTCTTCAGAAGAAACGACTTTTTGATCTCTATCAGATTGAGAAAAAAAACCTGAAGAGTTCCTCAGCTCAAGCAAAAGTCTTAGATGAAAAGATAGAAAAACTTAAGAGTGATATCGAACCTCTGATTATAAAAGGTTCAGTTGATTCGAGTGCTGATTCCGAGGACCTTAGCCAAGGTTCCAAAGAAAAATTTAAATTTAGCATTTCAGATCTCAAGAAGCCTTATCAACAAGCACATGATGCTTGGAATCGAGATGAAAACGAGGAGGCTCTGCAGTTAATAGAGAAGCTCATCAATTCAGATCTTTATCAAAAGAAAGCGGACTCCGCTGATAAAAACCGTGTGTTAAATTTATACTTTAGAGCTGCTTTGGACTTAGGAGATTTTGAAAAGTGTCGGAAAGCTTACGAAGCCATCAGACAAGAATCAGATTGTAGTAAAGAAGCTGCACAAACTGGCTTTCTCCTAGCTCTTTTAAAGTTTTCTTCAGGAAAAGCAGGGGAAGCAAAAGAACTATTACTGCAACAATGCGATCCCGATCAGACCATGGCTAATAAAATGAGAAGAGCCTATTGGCTCTTTCGAATGTCAGGGCAAGATAGCTCAGAACAGCAAAAATACTACGAACAGCTCTCTTCATTTCCTCTCCCTGGTTATTACATGTATTTAGCCGAACGCCATCATGGGAGAGACTTCACCTTGCCCAAGAAATCAGAATTTTCGTTTGAGAACTTCTCTGTTTCCTCCAAAAATGACGAACGAATACGTGAGGCGGAGGAACGAATCCAATTTGGATTACGAAAAGATGCGGTAAAGTTGCTTCGGGAAGCCCAAAAAGACCTCGTGACTGATCTGCAGAAAAATCGAAAGGCCTTGCTTTACGTGAGTCGATTATTTCAATCTGCTGGGAACCATCTCGAAGCGATGAAGACGATTAATCTCCTTTTAACAGGTGAAGCGGGAGAGGAGATTCAGGAACCAGTTTCTAACGATACCGAGCTAGTTTCTGAATTTATGAACCTTTATCATAAGCCATTTCGTGACCAAGTTGAGTGGTTGGGAAATAGTTGGGGAGTTGATCCTGATTTTATTTACTCGATCATGCGACAGGAAAGTGCCTTCAACCCAGGGGCGGTATCCATTGCGGGAGCTCGAGGGTTAATGCAGTTGATGCCACCACTATCGAAGTTCTTGTTGGAGCAATGGCGTTCGCCAGTTCCAAAGAGCCGAAGCTATTTATTCAAAGGATCTGAAAATATAAAGCTAGCTACTTATCACCTCAATCAGCTTAATCAGATGGCACCTCATCCTGCCTTGATTGCAGCTTCCTATAATGCGGGCGTTTACAGGGTAAGTTCTTGGTGGAAACGGGCGGGGCATTACCCTCTTGATCTGTTTGTAGAGTTTATTCCCGTAAATGAGACTCGAAACTATGTGAAGCTCGTCCTAAGAAACTTCATCTACTATAAAGGCCTTAGTAAAAATGGCGTAGTACCCAAAGATCTCATTTCTCTTCAGCTTCCTGAGGCTCCCTTCACTCTCCGAAACACAAGCAGCTCTCATTGAGCGTATTCGAGTCGTACACATAGGGCTGACGATGGTGACAATCTTTGTCTCTCAGGACCTATCTCTCTAACAGGGCCGGGATGTATTCTCATTGGCTTAAGAGAAAAATAGGCACAAATTATTTTCACGCTCTGGCACCCCCTTTGCTCCTCTTCATCAGAGTTGGCTGATTTGTCTTGAAGGGGCAAGTGGTGCATGTTCGAAAAGCTGGGAATTGTGGTTTTAATGGCATTCACTCTAACAGGGTGGGCTAAAGAACCCAGTTTAGTTGAAAAAAGAATTAAGCAATTAAATTATCCGCCTTTGCCGGAAACTCTTTTTGTTCCCTCGGAAAACCTACCAGTCAGCACTTCCCAACTGGACCCACTCATCAGTCAGGACTGGGCTCTGACCAGTATTGGTTTATTTGAAGCGTTTACTCCACTCGTACAACCCCTGAAAACTGGGGTTTCTAGTTGCTCTAAAAATGTCATTGTTGCTGTAGTGGATACAGGAATTGATTATTCTCACCCTGAACTTCGAGATAATTTGTGGGTAAATAGCGCAGAGTCCGGTTCTTGGAATCCTCCGTCTCATCTGGCCTCTCAAAATTCCTGTCGAGATAAGAGTTGCAATGGAATTGACGATGACAATAACGGATTTATAGATGACGTCATTGGATGGGATTTTGTGAATGATGTGCCTTTTCCTTACGATACCCATGGGCATGGCTCTCATATTTCAGGAATTATCGGTGCTACTGCAGCTAATGGAGTTGGTTTGGCTGGTGTCTGTCCGAGGGTTCGAATCATGGCCCTTAAATACTACGATAGCAGTGGGGCAGGGTTTAATAATCTCCAAAACACTGTAAAAGCCTTTCATTATGCAAACAAAATGGGAGCTCACATAATCAACTATAGCGGAGGAGGGGCCGAGGCCGCTTCCGCAGAACGAATGGCTCTTGAAGATTCAAAATCCCGAGGAATGTTGGTAGTCGCCGCAGCAGGAAATGATGGACGTAGCAATGATATCATGCCCTATTATCCCGCTAGTTACCCGCTCGATAATATTATTTCCGTGGCTTCTATTAATCGGCAAGATCAGCTTCTGCCATCCAGCAATTTTGGAAAAGGTGTTCATGTAGCAGCTCCAGGTCTTTCGGTTCTGAGTACCCTTCCTGGTGGCCGATTTGGGATGATGACGGGAACTTCACAAGCCACTGCCTTTGTCACAGGAGCAGCTGCCCTTTTAGCAAGTCAGTTTAAAGATATTAAAGACTTTGATTATCAAGCTATCAAAACATGGCTTTTAAAGGGTGTTCGCTCGATGCCTGATAATAGCCAAAACAATACTTTAGTTTCCAACGGAATTATTTCGGTTTCTGGCTCGTTAAAACAGGCTAAGGGATGGACGACCCAAAAAGGGGCTCCTTCAATCGCTCTTGAAGCGACAAAAAAGCGAAACCGAAACTAATCTATTTCTTTCCTTTGAACTCGCTCGGCGAGAATTACTCCTGGGACAGCTTCGAGATGCGAAAGTAAACGTCTGAGTTCGCTAGTGTCTTTTATCTCAATAGTAAAATGGCAGACAGCCTTTTTATCCTTCGTGGTACCAATCTGCGCGCGAGTAATATTGATGTTTTGTTCTTTAATGGCATTAGACATATCGGCTAGCAATCCTGGTCTGTCGGAACAAACAACACGAATTTTTACCCGTCGGTCCTGTTTGGTGCTTTTGTCCCACTCAATTTCTACCAGTCGATGGGGATCCGTTTGAAACACTTTAGGACACTTTCGAGAATGAACGCTGATGCCTCTACCTCGAGTGATAAATCCCACCACGGGGTCTCCAGGGACGGGCGCACAGCAACGAGCAAATCGAACGAGTAGGTCATCAATCCCTTTCACCTTAACTGAAGCAGGTTGTTCTTTCTTTTTGGCCTCTTCAAAAATGCGCTGCAACGCCGATTGCGGGACTTCCTTGGTGGGGGCTGCTTCCGTCTCTTTGGGAATGATCTTATTTAACACTTTTCGAACGGAAATTTTTCCATAGCCAATGGAGGAAAGAAGATCATCGGAGGACCGAAAAGAAAGGTCTTTTGCAATTTCATCAAGAGTTCCATCTTGAATCATCTTTTTAACTCTTAAATCCTCTCGCTTAAGTTCTTTTTCTAATATGAGTTCCCCAGTAGCTTTAGAGGTTTCATGCTCTTCTGCCTTTATAAAAGCTCGAATTTTATTTCTCGCTCTACTTGTCTTTACGAGCTTTAGCCAATCTTTGTTCGGTTGCTGGTTCGGGGAGGTGAGTACTTCAACAGTATCGCCGCTCTTAAGACGATATTTCAGCGGAACCATTCGGTTGTTAACTTTTGCGCCGATACATTTGTTGCCAAGCTCAGTATGTATCGCAAAAGCAAAATCAAGAGGGGTTGCTCCTTTCGGAAACTCGAGGACTTTTCCTTGCGGCGTAAATACATAAACATCTTCACTGAAGAGATCGAGTTTAACTGTCTCTAAAAATTCATTAGGCTCTGATAAGTCGCGATTCCACTCTACTAAACGATTCAACCAATTAAATTTTTCGGTCTCTTTTGTTATCGCTTTACCTTCCTTATAAGCCCAATGGGCAGCGATTCCGCGCTCTGCCATATCATGCATTTCCTGGGTTCTTATCTGGATCTCAATCTTTTCCCCATCGGGACCAATTACCGTTGTGTGTAAGGATTGGTAAAAATTTGCTTTTGGAATTGCTATGTAGTCTTTAAAACGACCAGGCACGGGAGTCCAAATTGAGTGAATGACCCCAAGGACGCCATAGCATTCCTCAATCGTTGAAACAATTACACGAAAACCCGTGATGTCGTAAATCTGATCAAAAGAAAGATTTCTGCGTTCCATTTTTTTATGGATGCTATAAAAATGTTTCGGCCGCCCGCTTACTCGCGCGTTGGGATAACCCTGATCCTTTAAAGCGGTTTCGATCAAGGTTTGCAGGTCGTGCGTGTACTGTTCTCGTTCTTTTGCTTTTTTGGAAATGTGAGAAACGAGTTTGTAGTAAATTTCAGGGTGAGTAAAACGCAAGCTGAGGTCTTCGAGCTCTCGTTTTATTGCGGAGAGTCCCAAGCGATTCGCCAGAGGGGCGTAGATGTCTAAAGTTTCCTGAGCAATTCGCATTTGTTTGTCAGGTTTTAAAAACTGAAGGGTTCTCATGTTGTGAAGACGATCTGCTAGTTTCACAAGAATAACTCGAATGTCTTGGGCCATGGCCAAGATCATTTTTCGGAAGTTATCGGCTTGCTTCTCTTCGCTTGTCTGAAATGAGATTTGACTGATTTTAGTGACACCATCCACCAGGTTTCCAATTTCGGCGCCGAAGTGGGTAATAATTTCTTCGCGAGTTGCGTGGGTATCCTCCACTGTGTCGTGGAGAAGACCAGTTACGATAGTTGCTGTATCCAAACGTAGTTCAGCCAGGATCGTAGCAACTGCTACAGGGTGCTGGATGTAACTTTCTCCACTGCTTCTTTGTTGGCCTTGATGGAGCGCCTCAGAGAACTGATAGGCTTTTTCGATGAGCGAAATATCTCGATTGGGGTATGTCTGGCGTACAACGCGTAGAAGCTCTATTAATCCCGTATCTGTATCGGTCTTTGAAGAAGAGGGGGGCTTCATCGACACTCCGACTGAATGATGGTTTTCAGTTGTTGATACGCCGTTTGGAGATTGTCGTTGATGATTTGGTAGTCGAACTTCTGACTCCATGCCACTTCAGTGTAAGCATTCTTCAAACGTTTTTCAATTGCCTCTGGAGAGTCGCCCTTTCGTTGAATGAGGCGGTTTTGCAATTCTTCCATTGAGGGGGGGTGAATGAATATCAAGAGAGCTCTCTCAGGATAAAGTGCTTTTAGGCTGAGGGCGCCTTGAACATCAATTGCAAACAATACGTGTTTTCCAGCAGCCAAAAGCGAATCGACTGTGCTTTTTGAGGTTCCGTAGAGATTCCCATGGACTTCGGCCCATTCAGCAAAATCGCCGCTTTTCTTTTTGTCTTCAAATTCCTGAGCACCAATAAAATAGTAGTGCTTACCATTGACTTCGTGGGGACGCTGAATGCGCGTAGTCGTTGATATGGATTGCTGGATAGACGAAAAGTCGTTGAGCAAAAGATCACAGAGCGTGGTTTTTCCCGCTCCGCTGGGGGCGGAAATAATAATTAACCGAGGCTGAGGCGCATTTCGGTTATGAGGCAAATTCTCCCTCCTCCAGTTCCAACTGAGCTAACGTGGGTAATGGTTCTTTCTCCACGAGTCGGTCTTGAAGGGTGTGAGGTGATAGAGCAGACAGAAAAACATGCTGAGTGTCTGTGACGAGTACGGCTTTGGTGCGGCGGCCTGCAGTAGCATCAATCAAACGTCCTTCTTGCGAAGCTTTATCGCGAAGTCGTTTCATCGGCAGCGATGAAGCTTCCATGACTGCTACCACTCTTTCGGAACGCACAAAATTGTCGTGCCCTAAATTCAACATCCCTTTTGAGCCTTTTGCCCAGCTTATCTTGTTATCTTTATTCGACATTTTGGACCTGTTCCCTTAGTTTTTCTATGTTGGACTTGAGCCGAACCGTTAGCTGGGTAATTTCTATTAAACTAGTTTTAGAAGCAATAGTATTTACCTCGCGGAGGAGTTCCTGAGTCAGAAAATCAAGTTTACGGCCTACTGGCTTTGAGGAATCTGTAGCTTCCGTAAAAGCTTGAAAATGCCCGTTTAGCCGGTCTATTTCCTCTTTAATATCAGACTTTTCCGCCATTAGCGCAACTTCCCACTCAAGCCGATTGGGGTCTATGGGAGCACTGAGTTTCCACTGACTCAGACGATTTTCTAGTTTCTCTTTAATTCGTTGAGTCTGAACGGGTGCAAGTTGGGCAATTTGTGTTAAATCATCTTTCATTTCCGTGACAATGCGTAGCATCACGTTTTTCAGGTTTGCTCCCTCGCGGGCCCTCATTTCTAATAGGTTATTGAGGGCGTGAGTGAATAGCGGGAGAAGGTCTTTTAGAACCAGCGCTTTGTCATCTGTCTCTTCAATTGCGACAATGATTTTCCCGGTTTGAAGAATAGCTTCTAATTCAGTTGGGAATGTCCGCTTTGTTTTTTTCTCCAAAAGCTCAATGGCTTGTTCGAGACTCTCTAGAGCCTTTTCATCAATCGCAAATCGCGTATTCCCTGCCATCTGTCCCTGGGAAGCCACAAACTTTTGACGAAGAGAAATGTCTAGAGAGCCTCGCTCACAAAATTTACGAATTTCTTCACTCAATTCAGCTTCCCAACCTAAAGCATGTGGCGGGACTCTAAACCGTAAATCCAAAAAACGATGATTAACCGATTTAATTTCTAAAGTGAGTTGCTGAGAACCAGCTGTTAATTCAGCTCTACCAAAACCAGTCATTGATCTCATGGGGATATTTCCTTGTTTTTAAGTGCAAAAATCAAATTAGAGACTTCAAGGACCATTCGTTCTGCATCTCGAGAATCAATAAATCTGACTTCGGGATCTGAGCGAAGCCACGTCATCTGCCGTTTTGCCAGCTGCCGCGTTTTTTCGATAATTTCATTACGCAGTTGTTTTTGATCCATTTCATTACTCAAAAACTTTACACATTCTGCATATCCGATGCTGGAAAGAGCCTTTGCTGTGGGGTATTTCTCCCGCAGGTTTTTCACTTCTTCGACTAATCCTTGAGCTAATAGGGTGTCCGTTCGTTGCGTGATCATTTGAGTTAAATCATGTCTTGATCGGAGCAAGGCGTATTTGACCCAAACACGGCGATTCTGGGATTGGCTGGGGTGAGTGAGAGTTAATTCACTGGGTTTTTTTCCAGTGGATCGAAAAATAGCTAGGGCTCGGATCATTCGATAGCGATCATTGGGGTGAATGGATTTAGCTGAAGTGGGATCGGCCGCTTGCAGCGCCTGGTGCATGGCCTCAAGAGGGTTTTCCAAATCTTCAAATTCTTTTTCCAAAGTGTCGACAATTAAGGGATCTACCGGAGGAATCGCGTACATCCCATTTTGAAGGCCCTTCAAATAGAAATAGGTTCCTCCTACAATCATCGGAAGTTTATTTCTGGAAAGAATATCGGAAATAGCTTCATCTGCTTTCTTAACGAAATCGAAAGCCGTAAAAGAGTCAGTGGGTTCAAGAATATCCACTAAGTGATGACGGATTTTTTTCCGGACCAAAGGGTCTGGTTTGCTCGTTCCAATATTAAATTCTTTGAATGGGGTTGTGGAATCAAGAGCAATTATCTCCGCGTTGAGTTTTTCTGCTAATTCTATGGAGAGTGCTGTCTTTCCGCTGGCTGAGGGACCTAATAGCGCCAAGATCATCTGAGGTTCATGGGTTTGAGTCATTGCTTTTCCTTATATGGTGAATCGTAATCGAACGATTCTGATCTGATTCATTCAATTGCGTCGTCAGTTCCTCTAAAAGAAGTGAAGTCGGGCAGGAAAGATCAGTGGTTGAGAGCCGTCGACAAAAGTCTAGTAACCAGCAAATCACAGATTTAGGTTCCTGGGTTGTTTCACCTATTTCCACGAATGCTATAAAAACCTTCTCTAAAATGGATTCAGGAATGAAAGAGGGACGAGAGCGTAAAGAAAAATCTCCATCCCCGAAGCCCTCACTCTCAAAACCCCAATGAGTTAAAAACGTGTGGTGCTGCTCTGCCCGCAATCGAAGTTTCTCGGGAAGACGACAAATTTTTGGAATCGATAGCTTCTCAGTTGGCCATTGTCCGTGGCTCCACAAAGTTGAAAGCCGTCTTGTTTCTACTGTTAATTCCAGTTCCGCAAGTTCAGCAATGAGCAGTCCTTGGGTGTCCTGGCAGACAACAAAATCATTATTCTTAAAAAGAAAAGTAAAAGGATAGGATGGGGGTAGATTAGGCGTCAGAGGAAGCGCGGGAGCATTGACACTGGGGCGAGAGGACTGAAAGGACCGAAAAGACTGAAAAGGCGAAGGCGTTAGATGAGGTATTGTAGGCTTGTGAAGGTTCATCGCCTGAGCAAAGTGCTTTCGAAGGGTGGAGAGTATCCAATAATAAATAGATTCTTGATGAAAACACCGCACTTCCCATTTTTGGGGGTGAACGTTGACATCCACCCAATCCTTTCGCAAATCCAGATAACAAGCCCCGATGGGTTCCCTGCCAAAGCCGAATGAATCACTAAAAGCAGTTCGGATAGCGGATAGGAAAGGGCGGTGTCGAACCGGACGTCCATTGATATAAAGAAAAAGTTCCGAGCGAGCTACCGCATATTCTGGAGGTGATAAGTAAGCTTCTAAAGTCATTTCCTCTCGGGTTTCAAGAACGGAAAGAGGCGACCAGGGAAGTTTAAGGCATTCTTGGAAACGATCTTTGCGTTTCAGTGTTAAGTAAGTAGCTAGGATTCGATTTTCATTTCTCAGTGTGAATCGAACTTCTGGATTTCCTAGAGCGATTTCTTTAATTATTTTTTGACAGTGAGAGAGTTCGGTATGGCTTGATCGCAAAAATTTCCGTCGGGCAGGAGTGTTTTTAAAAAGATAAGAAACCACCACCTGTGTTCCCAAAGGTGCCGCCAGCATTCGTAGTGCCCCTTGAGAAATACCCTCGTCGAGTACGATCTGATACCCCATCGCATCTTGGGGTGTTCGGCTCGTAATAGTTACTTGAGATACAGAACAAATGCTGGAGAGAGCCTCTCCACGGAATCCAAAAGTGCCGATGGCCTCTAAATCGCTGGCTTTTCTAATTTTGCTGGTGGCATGTCGCTGAACAGACAAGGGGAGATCGAGGGGGGAGATACCGCATCCGTTATCAATGACACTGATTTCGTCGAGGCCTCCGGCCTTCAAAGCGATTTCAATTTGTGTGGCTCCTGAGTCCAGGCTGTTCTCAATAAGTTCTTTGAGAACGCTGGATGGCCTTTCAACAACCTCTCCAGCCGCAATTTGGTTGATGAGATCATCGGGAAGCTGGCGAATTACTGATAGGGTCATGAGAACCGAAACCGTACAACGTGTACTTAGGACCCGTCAATTCAGGCTGGTAAGAGATCAGCGCACACAGACTCTATTACGACCCTGATGCTTAGCATCATAAAGCGCCTTATCGGCATTAGCCAGTAGATCCCCATGACTTTGGGTCGTTGAATCTCGGGAAGATAAACCCAGACTGATGGTCACCGGAATATCTTGGGTTTCGTAACGAAACTGAGTCTTTTCAATGGTGGATCGTATTCGTTCCGCAATATCTACGGCGATGTGAAGGGGGGTATCAGGCAGAAGAAGAGAGAATTCCTCTCCCCCATATCGTCCGAGACTGTCTTTACCTCGAATCAGTTTATTTTTGATAAGACCGCATACTTCCTTCAAAACATAATCTCCGGCCAGATGGCCAAATCGGTCATTCGTTTGTTTGAAATGATCAATGTCAAACATGACTAGAGTAAGGGCTGTAGAACGGGCTACGGAACGTGAAAACTCTTCGGCTAAGATTTCAAGAATGGCTTTTTTATTGAAGGTTTGAGTTAAATCATCCTGAGTGGCCAAGTCGTACATTTTTCCATAGTGGAGGTTTTCGATCTTTCCCTCTTTCAGAAACTTAAGCAAAGTACTTCCGCAGCGAACCAAGTCGCCGTCGTTCAAAGGGTGATATACTTCTTTCGGAATTCTTACATCGTTTACATAAGTCCCATTGGTGCTTCCCAAGTCTTTCACTTGAACGCCGTTTGGAGAGAGATAAAATTCAGTATGTCTTCGAGAGATCGCTGTTTCTCCAATACTGATCTCCGCAGTTAACTCCCGCCCCAGAACCATTTTTTCCTCAGTCAAGTGAAAGGACTTTCCCAGAGGCTTTCCCGATATCACCACCAAAGTAGGTGCAGTCGCTTTTGCTTCTTCCAAGCGAATTTTGAGAGTATCCCCATCGGCGAGAGCCGTTTTGGTTGCTTCTCTAGAATCTGAGGCTTCGTCTGATCCCTTTTGTTTTGTCATAATGGACTAGTATAACACTACCCTTAGGGCTTCGCAGTTAGTTTGCCTTTTAAAATCTTTTTCGTTTCTTCCACTCCGGGCTGATCAAAAGCATTCACTCGGTAGAGTTCACCCGCTAGGGCACAAGCTGTTTCCTGGAAAAAGATAAAAGCTCCCAGATTGAAGGGGCTGAGCTGGGGAAGTGAGAAGCGGTAGGTGGGTACCTCGCCGCGGTGAAGGCTTTCTTCAGTCGCTTGGCTCGCGAGAAGATTTAGTTCAGAAAAAGTGCGGTGGGTTAAATAATCAAAATCTGGAGATGAAAATGTTGGAGTCCCTACCTGGGGACTCTCAGGATCTTCAGCTGTTAAAAATCCAACAATGCGTTGACGTGGCCCCTCTTTGAAAAGCTGAAGAAGAGAGTGTTGATCTGAAGTTCCTAGAGCGGAAACAGGATTAGGGCCTACAGAAACTTTAGAACCAAGCTCTTTTTTCCCGAGACTCTCTGCCCACAGCTGAACATACCAATCTGAAAGAAGCTTCATTCGACTGTCATAAGCCATTAAATATTGGATAGAGTGTCCCTGTTTATCCCAAAGAAATTTTGAGTAGGCGTACCACAGCGCTGGATTTTCTAAAGTTGGGCAGTCCGTGAGCAACTCTCTCATGTAGTTTGCCCCTTCGATGAGTTCTCTCACAGCTATCCCTTGAAGAGCGAGCGGAAAAAGCCCTACTGCTGTTAGGACGCTGAATCTCCCCCCCACAGTTGGGGGAACCGGTAACGAATGCCAGCCCTCTGCTTGAGATAGTCTTCGCAGCTCTCCTTGTTTCGGATCTGTAATAACTACGATGGAATCTTTAGAGAAGTGGTGACTTAAGTGAAACCAAGCGGCCAGAGTTTCAGTCGTTCCTCCGGATTTACTGATCACAACAGCGAGACATTTTTTTGTGTGAATGCTGTTTTTGGCTCGAGAAATAGGAGCAGAATCCGCATTAGAAATCCATTGAACTTTGAAATCTTGATTTGAGGGGAGGGGATTTAAAATTTCCTGCAGCGCTATTGGGCCGAGATAGGAACCTCCGATTCCCATACAAATAGCTGCTTGAAAGCGTTGTCTTAATTTCCGTGCGAGCCCTTCAATTTCCTCAATCTGACTTGAGTTTTCCGGCAAAGGCCAATTGAAAAAGCCGATCTGATTCGTTTTTGATTTGTGAAAAAACTGGTCCCAAGCCTGCGTGAGCTTAGCTGTGTGGTCTTTCTCTAATTGAATTCCCGAAGTGATGTCCCAAAGGTGGCCGAGATCTAATGAAAAAGGTTTTAGATTCCATTGAGTTTTCATTGCTGTACCATTTTGTCTAACTCCCGGCTCAGGACGAGTTTCTGTATTTGATTCGTGCCCTCAACAATCTGTAGGGCTTTTGCATCTCGCATCATTCTCTCAATCCCAAGATGTGGATTCAGTCCTATAAAACCCATGGTACTGATTGCCGAGCTAGTCATGTTCATGGCCAAATCGCTTGCAAGAAGCTTGCATTGCGAAGCCAAGCTTGTAACTTTCAAACCTTGATCTTTTCTGGTAGCCGCTAAAAAAAGGAGAGCAATGATAGATTGAAGACCGGCAAAGTGGTTTGCCCAGTCAGCTCTTTGACCTTCCGAAAAATCAAAAGTTTTTTTGGCGCCTTCAGTCCAAACCACTTCGAGCGTTTCCTGAGCCAAACCGATCGCAGTCGATGCAATTCCGATTCGGCCAGCATCGAGTTGCGAAAGAGCTACACTGAAACCAAGGCCCTCGGCTCCCAATAAACAGGATTTCGGAATATGGCATTGTTCAAAAATAAGTTCGGTAAGAGAAGAGCTTTTTAGCCCTAGTTTTTTCTCTCTCTTTCCGATGGTGAGGCCGGGGGTATCTCGAGAAACCAAAAAAGCAGAAATTCCTTTAGGACCAGGGCCCCCGGTTCTAGCCATTACCAAAAATAAATCTGCATCACTTCCATTACTGCACCACGTTTTAGTGCCATTGAGATCATATCCGCCAGAAACCTGTTTGGCGGAAGTGACCAAAGAACCAGCATCACTTCCACATCCTGGTTCGGAAAGGGAGAACGCTGCCAGAAGTTCTCCAGATACCAAGCCTGGGAGGTACTTCTTTTTTTGTTCTTCGTTGCCATATTCTAAAACTGCCCCCTGGATCATCTGATGCACTCCTACTGTGATGGAGTAAGAGGCAGATGCTCGGGAGAGCTCACTCAGAACCGTATAGTGTACCGAGGAGCCCAGTTCTTTGCCTCCCCACTTTTTGGGAATAAGGAGCGAAGTGAGTCCTTCCTGTTTTAGGGTGTTGAAAATATTCCGTCGAAAGAGTTCATTGTGGTCATCTTCAACTGCCGATGGCCGAATGAACCGGTTTGCTAAATCACGAGCTACCTGTGAAAAAAGCTGTTGATCGGGGGAGAATTCGGGAAAAAAAGAAATCATGAGTTTATTTATAAAGCTCCCGAGCAATGATGAGTCTCATAACTTCATTGGTCCCAGCTCCAATTTCCATGAGCTTGGCATCTCTCATCATGCGTTCTACAGGATATTCCCTCATGTAGCCGTAACCACCGAGAATTTGTATCGCATCTAATCCAGCCTGAGTGGCCATTTTTGCGGTAAAGAGTTTACATTGGGCCCCAAGGCTCATGGGACGCTGTCCTTTATCGAATGCCCGGGAAGCGGAGTAAACCAAAGCTCTACCCGCTGCGAGCTGAGTAGCCATTTCAGCCAAGCGTTCCTGAATCATTTGAAACTGACTCAAAGGGGTTCCGAATTGAGTCCGTTCTCCAGCATAACGGGTTGAATAATCTAAGCAGGCCTGCGCAATTCCCAGGCTGATACCTGAGATAGTAATTCGCTCCATATTGAGATTATTCATCATGTGAGCAACACTATCGTTTCCAGCTCCAATGAGATTTTCTTCAGGAACTTCACAATTATCAAAGGAGAGTTCGGCAGTTGGAGAGCCCTTCATTCCCATTTTTTGTAACTTTTTGGAAACTCGAAACCCGGGGAAGTTTTTTTCAACAATAAATGTGGAGATGTCTTTTTTGTTTTGGCCCGTACGAGCGTAGACAATGAGAACGTCAGCATAACTTCCGTTAGTAATATAAGTTTTACTCCCATTGAGGAGATACTTTGTTCCCTTCTTCTCAGCTTTGGTGGTCATGCCGAGCGCATCACTACCGGCGCCTGGTTCAGTCATGGCCATTGCACCTATCCATTCACCAGAAATCAGTTTTGGGAGATATTTCCGCTTCTGCTCAGCAGACGCATTCACAAAAAGGTTATTTACCGTAAGAATCGAGTGAGCCAAGTAGGAGAGGGTGGTTGAAGCACAGGCGTGGCCAAGGGTTTCCATCACCAGAGTAGCTTCAGTCGCTCCCAAATGAATCCCCCCAAATTCCTCGCTGACGGTGATTCCCAAAAGCCCTAAGTCGGCCATTTTTCGAAAAGCACTTTCATTCCAGGTTTCTTTTTCGTCAATTTCCGCAGCTTTTGGCAAAAGCTCTTTTTGAGCAAAATCATGGACAGTTCGTTGAAGTAGCTTTTGTTCGCTCGTCCATTCAATCATGAAGGTTCCCCTGGTTTCTCTTCAGGAGTCTGGTTATTGGCTCCGGAAAGGCGTTGTCCAAATCTCAGGCTTCGAATTTTTATCTCGCTGATTTCTAATTTTTTTGTGAGCCGTTCAATTTCTTTTACCTGATTTTGAAGTTCCGTATTTCGAAGTTCACCTTTGAGGATTTTATAAAAAACCTCTTCTCCTAATTTTCCAAAAAGATTTCGTCTTTCTTGGGTGAGGTAAGCTCCGCGGGCCATTAAGAAGGCGATTCTCCAAGCTTGAGTTAGCCAAAGACGGATGGTTTCCCAATAAGAACCAACCCGTTCTAACGTGCTTTCAGCTAGCGGGGCTAGTTTTTCGGATGGGGTCTCAGGATGCGATGGGTTATTCATAGTGATTTATTTATTGTTTGGAAAATGTACCAATTTGAGTTCGGGGATTCAAGTGGTGGTAGAATCGGACCATGGGAAAAAAGGGGTCTAATGCGATTTACGTGCGAGTTTCAGACGGGCTTGGGAATCAAATGTTCCAATATGCTGCAGGCCGAGCGCTTTCTGCCCAAAATGACGTTTCTCTGGTAATTGAGCCGGTGCCTGAATTTTTTAGCTGGGGAGGATCCTCCCGACGTTTTGGCTTATCGCACTTTAATCTCTCCTCAAGGGTCACTATCAACTACCCTGGTTTTCTTTTCCGATTTGGTGGAAAAAAGCCCCAGCAGAATCTGGAACTACCGACTCTTAAAGAGGGAAATGCCTACCAATTTGAGAAGGAAATTAAAGAGGCAAAAAGTCCTCTACGAATGGAGGGTTTTTTTCAAAGTGCTGATTACTTTTCGAATCTTCCTCGCGAGGTGTTGCTTCAGGATTTCTCATTAAAAAAGGGACTGTCCCGCAAAGGGAGTGAGCTTAGAGAAAAAATAGAAACTAATTCCAACTCGATTTGTATTCACATGAGGTTGGCTGATTACAAAAACAGCGGAATATTCAATTCCCTAAATGAAAATTACTACCAATCGGCTCTAGAAAAAATTCGGGGACAACTCACTGGTGAGCCAGCAATTTGGGTTTTCTCAAATGGATCAAAAGAAGAAGTGGGAGAGTTGTGCAAGAGAAGCGGAATCCTCAAGGCTGAAATTCAAACCGACCAGAAATTACCCGAGTGGGAATTGATTCATGTCATGTCAGCATTCCAGCACCACGTAATTGCAAATAGCACATTTAGCTGGTGGGCAGCTTGGTTAAAGGGAGCTAAAGGGGTTACCGTGATGCCAAAACAGTGGTTTCGAGAATCCAGTTGGGAAGCCAAAGGTCTTCAATTATCAGGGTGGTCTCAAGTTTAAAGAAATGGTGCCTGGAGAGAGAATCGAACTCTCACGGGGTTGCCCCCACTGGATTTTGAGTCCAGCGCGTCTACCAATTCCACCATCCAGGCACAAAGCATCTTGTAACCGGCCACTGAATTATTGTCCAAACTTTTTACAGCGTGTCCAAAAGTTATACACTTCTCCTGCCTTAGCTAATAGTCAATTAAAAACAATTACTTATGTCGCTTTGTGGAGTTTGTTTATACAGATTGTGAAAATCGTCTACTTCTTAGACAGCTTCAGGAGGGAGTGACAAAACAGGCCGCTATCCTTTGAAAAAAGAGGTTGGCAAGGCTTTTGCTCATGTAGCATGGCATCGAGAGTGTGGGGTAGCGGGCCGTTAGCAGAAGGGAATCAGAATTTGCCTATCTTAATCAAAATATTGATTTTGGCTTTTTCGAGCTCGGTTTTAGCAGCCATTCACAGCCCTGAGAAAATGTCTCAGAAATCGCCTCTGTTTTTCGAGAATGCCCGGCAATTGGTTACCAAGATACAAAACCAAAAGCCCGAAGACAATTTATATCAAACTTACTTTGGTGGGATCGATAATCGAATTGCACTGCTTTATCAGGACCAATGGGGTCATCAAGACCAAAATCTTCCTTTCCGAGCCTCTTCTTGGAGAGGAGAATTCATTTCCAATTCAGTAAACTCCGGAACCACTACTTACGACTGGCAAGAACGACAAAGATTCGCTCGACAGGTTTTTAGAATGCGAATTGACCAAGGGGTTCGCGAATACCTGAAAAACTTGAAACAGTCAGAAACTTTGGCAAAGGCGCAAGGGGCTATTGAGTCATTGCAGAATGTTTCGATTTCTTCCTCTGAGGAAAGTGGTTCAAAAGCTCAATTGAGACTGGGGTACGATCTTTTCTCTGATTCCTCAAAGCTTGAGTACGTGGGGGGAATTGTTGACCTTGGAGTTTATAAAAATAGAATGTTATCTAATCCAACCGATGGCTCTAGCGCTCAGATGACAGTAACGAAAGATTTAGGGGACGATGTCGGGCGCGCTTCTGTTTCTATGCCATTGAGTGCTGATCACGTTCAGACAAGTCTTTCAAAGAACTTAACTGCTACTATTGCCACTTCTCTATCTGCCACCCAGCCGTTGAAAGCACGACAAGATTCTTCTTATTACTGGAATGTTGCTTTCTCATTCTGATAACTAAAAGTTAGATTGGCTCACTGAATACTTGGGCTGTTCTGACTTTTTTCATGGCGTTAAAAGAATCCTGCCATTCTATTTGAATATGATTGCTTCCTGGAACTAGGGGAAGCTCGGCAGTTAAAAACTGTTTGTTTTGTTCCTGAATAAAAACGACGCTGCTTTTACCGCTCGAGCTATTAAATATTTTTAAGCTTGAATCAAATCGTCTCGATCTGGGTGGATAACACAGGCGCCCTCTGAGGCGAATACTCGTTTGTTTTTGAAAGTAAGTATTTTCAATCGGCTGCGAGTCCAAGCATCCCAAATCAATGATTTGGGAGAGGCTTGCTAGAGCACGGTTCTGTTTTGGAGATTCATTCAGATTGAATGATAAGCCGATGAGGCTCACTACCAGAACAATGATGTGGTCCCAACTGAAAGGGCGGATCCGAGATTTCAAAAACAGCCTCCGAGCAAGGTGTTTCAGAGAAGACTCCTAAGTTTAGCAAAGTTTAACGCGTGGTATCAATATCCAAGCTTTGGACAGTTATTCAGAGGCTATTTGACGGCTAGGAAGCTTGTTTTTAAAGAGTGCGCGTTTCCCCAGAGCTTTTCCAGTGGTTCTCGCTTGTTGGTACTGTTCGGAAGCAAATTCAAAGATGGTTTTAGGTCTTTGTCCGGGAACTTGCAGACCAAAAGCTAAATCAATTATTCCTCCGCCGACCCCAGCGGAGCTAATGCCCCCAAATCCCGCTCCCCCATTCATGTATCGAGCCATTAAATCTTCCATATTTCCGCCCTCGGCACCCGTTCCAGAATCACCGCCTTTGGGACCCTTTTTATTTCCTTTGGTCTCCGAGGTTTCCTTTGTTTGTGTCACGTTTGCATTATTTGAACCGGGAAGGCCATTCGGATTGCTTAGACTACTAAAAGTATTTGAGCCCGCTAAAAGCCCAGCGTTAGCATCATTGGGGGAATCTTTAAGGTTAATGGTGCTTGATGGACCTGGTTTGATCTCTTGGATATTAAGAGGGGAACCAGATGAGCTAAATTTCTTGTCCTCTTGAAAAACCGTTCCCGCCTTTGAATCCTCATTGGTTGCAAAGTTAACTGGGGAATCTTCTTTTTTAGAATCTGTTTTAGTGGATTCCTTTGCATTCAAGCCGTCTAAAACTGAACTAAAGTCATCTGCTTTAGGCTGTGTCTCAAGATTGGTTTTTTCAAAGGAGGGGGCACTCGGCATTTGGTTGTTTAAAGTTACTTTTTTAGCCCCTTCTTTATTTTGAGCTGCATTGGCAGCTGTAGCCGCTGCTTGCGCACACATCATCGAAGCCATAGTCATTTTTTCACTATTATTTTCAGCGACAGCGTCGGCCATCATCTTCATGCACATTACTTGTTGCATGGCTGCCGCAGCCATGGCCATTGCACTTGCTCCGTTTTGGCTGGTGCCTCGATCATCTTGTTCGGTAGGAGCATCTGCCGCGAAGCCTCGTCCAGAAAGAAAAGAGAGGCCCATACAAAGAGCCCAGATGATTGTTTTTGAAGCCACGGGTTTCATTTAGTTAAGAAGAAGTGCAAGAGAAAGGCCAGTTTAAACAGCGAGAATACAGCTTCGACCTCAAAAATAATCAAATAAATACAATAAGATACTGGGTAGCCTCCGGGGAGCGCGGCAATATTCAATTATGCGTTTTGCTCAAGGCATAGCCAGTAAACCAAAGAATTGACAATCTCCTACAAAGTCAATAGCTTCTGGCCCTTAACAAAAGGGAGTTCTCATGGCAGGGAAGAAAACAGTTCGTCATAAATCAGCTCTGAAAGCAGCTCGTCAGGCATTACGGCATCAAGCTCGTAATCGAGCCGCTCTTTCCCAAGTTAAAACTGCCGTGAAAAATCTTCGCACTGCTTTGAACGAGAAGACTGCGAATAAAGCGGATTTGCAAAAGAAGTTAGCTCCAATGTTGGGGTTGGTTCAGAAAACTCTCATGACTGCAGCTCAGAAAAAAATCGTGAAAAAAGAAACTGCATCTAGAAAAATTGCGCGATTAAGTAAAGCTGTTCACCAAGCAACTCACTCTGCTTAATTCTTAACAGTAAGACCCCGAGTAACGGGGAATAGACGGATCGACTTGGGTAGACCAAGCATCAATACCGCCTTTGATTGTGTACACTCGAGTAAAACCCTCTGTACTAAAGTGATGGGCGGCATCCAAACTTCTCACACCAAAATGGCAATATAAAATAATGGGCGTGTCTTTTGGACTCTTTTTTAAAAGTTCCTTGAATGAGGTTTTGTTCAGGGTTTTTGATTTAGGAAGGTAACCAAACTCTCTCTCCCAAGCCTCTCGTACATCTAAAACCTGAGCTGTTTGCTCTGATTGTATTATCTTTTGAGCTTCAAGAGCTGTGATTTGTTCAATCTTAGCTGAAGACTCTTCTAACTGGATTTCCATGAAAATGATTTGCGCAGGAGGGAGATCAAAGTTTTTAGAAAGATTCGACAGAGTCCACTTAGGGTCGAGCTTCGTTTTTGAAAGTTTGTATTTTTTTTCTAAAACATTCCAAATCCCAGAATAGTACGTTCCTATTTCTTCAAGCGTGGATTGTTCAGTGATGACCGGTGGCCGATGGAATCGCAGCTTTAGCCAAGAAGTTAGCTTCGCTTTAAAAAGATTCACAGGGCTACTATCTTTGCCACTATCTTTGATAGTGGAGATAATCCATGATGTGTTTGTCTCTTTCATACACAGAGTATTCGTACTCTTTAGTATGATACAAACAATCTGTGGGGCAAGCAGCGCTGCACAGCCCGCAGTAGCAACACAAAGAAATATCAATCTCAAATCGTTTTAGATCGAGAGTTTTTCGTACTCCACCTTTGGTAAAGTCTGGCGCTACTGTTGCATCTTTCTTATCGGCTTCGATGTGGATGCAATCAACCGGACAAGCAGCAGCACATTGTTTACAGGAAATGCAGTCTTCGACGTCGTTGAAGAGCAGACCTCGAGAACCCAATGGAATCTGATCTCTCATCTCAGGGTACTGGATGGTGATTGCCCCTTTAGTTGTAACTTTTACAAAGGTTCTCCAAGTGATTGCCATTCCTTTGCCAGTGCTCACCACAATATCTCTTAGAATTTCTAAATAATCGGTAAATGTCATCGATCTACCTCTCCTAGAACAATATCAAGGCTGCCGATAGTTGCGATTAAGTCAGCGACCATCACGCCTCGGGTCAGTTCGTCCAAAGTACTAATGTTTAAAAAGCATGGGCTCTTGCATCGAACTCTGAAGGGTTTTGCAGATCCATCACTCACAATATAGAAAGCAAGCTCTCCACGAGGGCATTCGGTTCTTGAAAAGCTCTCACCAGCGGGAACTTTAACTACTTTACCCACTTTGCCTCGGTGTGGACCCGCAGGGATATTATCGATCAGCTGCCGGACAATGCGGACACTCTCTTTCATCTCACGCATTCGGACGATGTGACGATCCCAACAATCTCCAAGAGTTCCCATTTCTCCGCTTCCCACGGGGACATCGAACTCGACTTCCTTGTAAATGGAGTAGGGAACTTCTTTTCTCAAGTCCCATTTTACCCCACAACCACGCAGCATAACGCCCGTGAGTCCGTAGGAGTGGCAGGTTTCGACATCAATCACGCCCACGTCTTTAGTTCGTTCAATAAAGATTTTGTTGAATGACAAAAGGTCGTTGTACTCATCAATCTTGGGTTCGAAATAATCCAAGAAGCTCTTAGTTTTGGCAATTGCTTCTGGGGTAATGTCGCGTGAAACTCCGCCTACCCACATATAATTATAGAGAAGACGAGCTCCGCTCATCATTTCGAAAATATCTAAAATCATTTCTCTGTCTCGAAACCCAAACATGAAAGCTGTAAACGCCCCCATATCAAGACCGTAGGTTCCAAAAGACATCAAGTGACTGGCAATTCGCTGCAACTCCGCCGTAATGACACGAATAAATTCAGCTCTACGGGGAACTTCGATTCCTACCATACCTTCTACTGCGATTGCCCAGCCCATCGCGTTATTCATCGAGGCAAGGTAATCCAAACGATCTACGTAAGGAGCGACTCCCATGTAATCCACGTTTTCGGAATGCTTTTCAAAACAGCGGTGTAAGTAACCAATTTCAGGTTTTGCAGCTTTTACGATTTCACCATCGGTAACAACCACAACTCTCAGAACCCCGTGAGTACTGGGATGTTGAGGCCCCATGTTTAGGAGAAGCTCATCCGTTCTTAAGTTTTCTAGAGACTGACTTAAGTGTCCTTCTACCATTTCATGCGTTGTGCTCATGTTTTTGCATTCCCCGCTGTAGATTCGTCCTGATTATCAAAGTATAAGGGGACTGGCATCCCATTATAGTAATCTGGTGTTTGATAATCTTTTCGTAAGGGGTGTCCCACCCAATCTTCTGGGCACAAAATTCTTCTCAATTCAGGATGACCATTAAAACGTATCCCAAACATATCAAATGCTTCACGCTCTAACCAGTTCGCCGCTTTAAATAGG
This sequence comes from Bdellovibrio sp. ZAP7, assembly GCA_945878405.1. GTDB lineage: Bacteria > Bdellovibrionota > FAC87 > UBA2466 > UBA2466 > RFNO01. Next base: position 1,499 of record CAMCTJ010000021.1, on the reverse strand, counting down.
GAAGTTAAACTCTCAATAGAGGCTCCCTCTCTGGGCAAATAACATTTCAATCGAACAACTTTTTTATGGGCGTACGACTGCATATGATAGGCGACACAGGAAGCTGGGAGGGCAGGGTAGTCAAGTCCACACAGATCTCCCAGTGTTTCAAACTGCATTTCTTCTTTCATGAAGCGGATGACAGCAACAATATGTTCAGGATGAATTTTTAGGGATTTTTCTGGAGCCGTTTCCTCGATTCCCTGAACAGCCTGCGGAAATTTTGCTACTAGCTTTTGGTGAATTTCTTCGAAAGTCATGCTGGTTTCCTCAAAGAACCGAGTAAACCCATGGATGATTCTTGCACTCGGATTTTTTTCTGAAGCATCATGACTGCTTCAAGTAGGGTTTCTGGTCGCGGGGGACAGCCAGGAACATAAACATCAACTGGAACGATTCGGTCGACCCCTTTTAGGACATGGTAGCCTTCATGCCAATAAGGTCCGCCTTTGTTTGAACAGCTGCCCATCGAGATTACCCATTTTGGTTCTGGCATTTGTTCGTAGAGTGTCCGAATACGTGATGCCATTTTCAAAGTAACTGTTCCGGCCACGATCATGAGGTCGGCTTGACGAGGAGTTGCTCTAAAAACCCCGCACCCAAATCTTTCTAAGTCATAGTCCGAAGCACCGGTTGCCATCATTTCAATCGCACAGCAAGCGAGACCAAAGGTGAGAGGCCAAAGGGAATTCCTTCTACCCCAACTTAAAACTTCATCTACTGATGTCATGACTACGCTGTCACTAGGTATCATGATTCCTCCTAAATACCTAAAAACCACAGAGAATTTTAACGCTGAGGAGCGTAACAAGTCTATTAAGGAAAGGCAATTGTGAGGTGTTGAAACAGTCTTCTTTTTTTTCGAAGATCAGGCGCTATGCCGCTCCGCACGAAAGAGCGCAACCCCAAAGCAGGTTGAATTGGATGCCAATTTAAGAAATCAAAAGACGAAATTTTGTGAAGAAAAAATCACAATTTCAAAACTCACTCGTTAAAAGATCAAAAAAGTGATCAAAAAGGTGAGAATGAAGTCAAAAATCCGAAGTGGAAGTAATAAATATGGAAGAAAAAAAATTGGGGTGGCGCACTAAATTACTTGATCCGCAAAATAAATTGCGTCAAACTTAATTTATTCCGGCAATTCATATAAGAAGAGTCGGGTTGAACAAACCACCAACATGGGGGAAACAATGGCTAAGAAAAAAGCAAAGAAAGCAGCAAAGAAGAAAACTACAAAAAAAGCTAAGAAAACTACTACTCGCAAGAAGGCAAAACGACGTTAGTCGTTTCTGCCCGGGGCTGTAGTACTCTTGGGGAACCTTTTAGGTATTATCCCAGGAGTTTTAAAGCCAACTGTGGAGCAGAGTTTGCTTGAGCGAGTACGGATACCCCGGCTTGCGAAAGGATATTCGACTTCGTCAGTTGAGCAGTCTCACTTGCAATGTCAGCATCTCGAATTT
>CAMCTJ010000020.1 GCA_945878405.1 Bdellovibrio sp. ZAP7 | reverse complement strand
TTTGATCATAACGACGGGCTTCTGCGTATCCCTTCTTCGCAAGCACCGTTGTGATTGCAGATGTCAGAGTCGTCTTCCCGTGGTCAACGTGACCAATCGTTCCGACGTTTACGTGAGGTTTTGTTCTTTCAAATTTAGCCTTAGACATTGTGTTGTTCTCCTGCTGATAAAATCTATTTTGCCTTTTCTCTTTCCCGAAAAAAATAAGCCCACGACGGGACTCGAACCCGTGACCTCGTCCTTACCAAGGACGTGCTCTACCGCCTGAGCTACATGGGCACAGTTCTGCCCGAGAAAGAGAATCTAAACTTTTAGCTAAAGATGTCTTAAGTGTCCAGAACTCATTTAAATATAAGGTTTCCAGCTAGTCTGCGGTGGGGTAGGGTCGCCGCTATGGAATACGGGATCCACTGGTTTAGGAGGGACTTAAGAGTAGCGGGAAATCCGGCCCTTCAAGCCAATTGGAAAGCAAATCAGGGTAAGGTTCTTGGGCTTTTCTGTTTTGATAAGAAATTTCTAAGTCGTGAGGATTTTTCTTATAACCGGTTCCAATTTTTCTTAGAAACCCTCGTTTCCCTGAGGGATGAGTTAAAAAAGGCGGGGGGAGACCTCCTTTTCATGGACATAGGGCCTGAAACTTCCTTTGAAAGCCTTTTTGAAAAGTTAAAAGCAGCTGGGAAACCCTTACCTAATCTGGTGTCCTGGAACCGGGATTATGAGCCTTTTGCCCGAAAAAGAGATGAAACCATGTCTCAATGGTTCAAGAGCCACGGCATTTCAGTGGTAACCGAGCGGGACCACTGTTTGATTGAGCCTCATGAAATATTTAAAGGAGAAGTTCCAACGTCTGCTTATCAGGTCTATTCGCCGTTCTCTAGGAAGTGGATGGAGTTCTTAAAAACTCCAGGAGTGAGAGCTCGTGTCGAAAGTCAAAAAAAGGGTCTTCTTTACTTAAATGCATTTATGAAAGAGGGAGCTCCCCAAAACCTCTTTTCATTGACTTGGAAAAGTCTTCTCAAAGAAGAGGATTTGGCAGATGTCTTGGGCGCTTACCAAGAGAAAAACTTGAAAAAGGTCACGATTGCGATCCCTGCCAATGGAGCTGGAACGGCTCTCAGTCGAGTGAGAGAATTTAAAAAAGCTATCAGAAGCTACGGTAAAGACCGAGACATCCCCTCTATTGACGGAACCTCGAAGCTTTCCCAGTTTTTTAAAAATGGGTCTTTAACAGGGGCCCAAGTTATTGCTGAGTTAGATTTAGATAGACCGGGAAAACTCTCGGAGGGCGAAGAAAAGTTTTTAAAAGAAATTATTTGGCGCGAGTTCTACTACCACATTTTGTGGCACTTTCCTCAAGTCGAGACACAGGCTTTTTTGGAAAAGTTTCGGACTCTCAAATGGGAGAATAACGAAAGTTATTTTAAGGCTTGGAAACAAGGTCTCACGGGATACCCTTTCGTAGATGCGGGAATGAGGCAGCTTGCAAAAACAGGATGGATGCATAACCGGGTTCGGATGGTGGTGGCCTCCTTTCTAACAAAAGACCTCTTAATTGATTGGAAATGGGGGGAAAAGTACTTTATGGAGACCCTCTTAGATGGCGATTTAGCTCCGAATAATGGTGGATGGCAGTGGGCCGCTTCTACAGGATGTGATCCCCAGCCTTATTTCAGAATTTTTAATCCCTATCTCCAAAGTAAGAAATTTGATCCGGACGGTAGTTATATCCGTGAGTTTGTGCCCGAACTGAAAGGGTTATCGGCCAAAAATATTCACGAACCCGGCTTGAATCGCCCTACAAATTACCCAGCCCCTATCGTGGAACACTCGGTTCAGCGTGAAAAAGCCCTGAAAATGTACGGGGCAAAGCCTTAGGGATTTACGGGAACCGAATTTTGATGTTAACTACCTCCCACTTAAGCGGGTGTAGCTCATTTGGCTAGAGCATCAGCCTTCCAAGCTGAGGGTAGCCGGTTCGAACCCGGTCACCCGCTCCAAGACCTCCTCATGAGGATTCTCACAGTAAAAATTTTGTGCCTTGTCTCATTTTCAGCTTTTGGAAAAACCCTTACTTCCATTGAGGGCGACAGATTCGTCTTAGATCTCAAATACAACTCTCGAGATAACTTTCTCAAAAGAAATGTATATCGGGATTTCAAATTGGAAAAATGTTGGGCCGTGGACGAACTTGCCAACCGACTAAAAAAACTCATTCCGATTCTTTCCCAGAAAAAGCTCAAGCTGGTTTTGTGGGATTGCTATCGGCCTTTGGAGGTTCAAAAAGCCATGTGGAAGCTCGTGCCAGACGCGCGCTATGTGGCGGATCCCAAAGTAGGTTCAAATCACAACCGAGGGGCTGCAATTGATGTAGCTTTAGCCGATGAAACGGGAGGGCTTCGCTCTTTTCCCACTCCCTTTGATGATTTTACCTACAGGGCGAGCCCAAAGTATCAGTGTTCAGAAGAAGAAAAAGCAAAGTGTCAGAATCGAGATGAACTGATCGAACTCATGAAGCGGGTGGGCTTGGAAGTGTTCCCAACCGAATGGTGGCATTTTCAGCTCCCAAAAGCTGAAACTCTTTCTGTAATCAAAAACTTTGAATGATCCAGGTTAGTCGGGGCTTATCCGTCCATTCAATTTCTGCCCAGCCACCTTTTTTCAGTTCCACTTCGGTTCCTGTTACTTCTTTGAAAAAAAGAGGAATCCAATCGCCATGAGAGCAAATAACTGTCAGTTCTGACGAGCTTTTCTCCCATTCTTTTTTAAATCGACGGATGCGTTGTTTGAATTGGGAGCTTGTTTCTTTTTCCGTTTGTTCCAAAAGGAGGGGATGCACCGCCAAACGTCGCTCGAGCTTTCTCGCTAGAGGATCTAATGTTTCCATACAGCGTTTTCGAGTGCTAGAGTGAAGCACAGGTTTCTCTACTTCTGGAAAGCGTTCAAAATAAAAGTCAAAAAGCTTTCTGACCTGTTTTCTTCCTTTGTCCGAAAGACCATTGTTTAATTCTGGTCCCTTAGAGGTGTCTCGATGAGCGTGTCTAATAATCACTAGTGTTTTATTCAAGGACAGTTCCTCGATATTTGTTTTCAGCTAATTCCCTAAAGAAAAACTGGGAACGAAAGGGCATGTCACCTTTTGAAACTGTTCTGGTTTTCCAGACCCCTTGCGCGGTCAGTTCCTTTGCTTGAGCGGTATCTTTTAAATAGGCCGTGAGTACGGCATCTCTCAAAAAGGAATAAAGTCGGTCGTCCAAGACCGGGAAAGCAATTTCAAGACGTCTGAGAAAATTCCGGGGCATCCAATCAGCACTCGAAAGATAAAGTTTCTGAGAATTTTCAAAGTAATAAATGCGGCTATGCTCGAGAAAATAATCCAAAATACTGATCACACGAATATTGTCGCTAACACCCTTTACACCAGGAATCAAAGAGCAGGCACCCCGTACTACTAAATCAATTTTTACCCCTGCTTGAGAAGCTTTGTATAAAGACTCAATCGTATCTTCATCGACAAGGGCATTCACCTTTACGAAAATATAGGCTTTTCGACCCTCTTTGGCGGCTTCAATCTCCTGCTTGATGAGCTTATGAACTTTTTTGGAGAGTTGGTTGGGAGCGACCACCCATTTCTTAAAATGAGTTGGGATTTTTCTTTCGTAAACCGAATCAAAAAAATGCCTAGCGTCTTGTCCCATCTCTTCCCGAGCGGAAAGAATAGCCAAATCGGTATAGGATTTCGCAGTGCCAGAGTGGTAATTGCCGGTCGAAAGATGTGTATAGTAGCGGTGGGTATCTCCCTCTTTTCTGGTCACGAGCGTAACTTTGGCGTGGATTTTTAGTTTGCCAAAACCATAAAACACCTTGACCCCTGCCTTTTTTAGTTCGGAGGCGATGGTGAGGTTGTTCATTTCATCAAATCGGGCTCTTAATTCTAGAACGACTTTGACCTTCTTGGTTTTTGCAGCATTTTTCAGGTGTTCTACGATCGGTGATGTGGGATCCATCCGATAAATGGTTTGTTCAATTGAAATAACATCAGGATCATGGGCTGCATTTTCGATAAATTTTACGAATGCATCAAAAGAATCATAAGGATGGTGCAAGAGAAGGTCTTGTTCTTTAAGCCTATCATAAAGAGAAACAGTCTTTTTAAACATGGGCGGAATTGCTGGCTGTTGCGCAGTGAACCGGATTGGGTGTTTTCCGAACTCATTGGGGATAGCCCTGTATAGACTCCAGAGACTGTGTAAAAATAAGGTGTTTGGGGCAGAAAAAACCTGTGTTTTAACCAAGCTCAGTTTCTCTCCGACTCCCTCAACAAAATCTTTTGTGAGGTTTCCAACTGTCTGTAATCGAATGGGACGTCCACGTTCTCTGTTTCTCACCTTACTTTGAATAAGATCGGGGACCATCTTACTGTCTGCATCAGCCAAATCGTATTCATAGTCTCCATCTCGAGTCAGACGAATCATTCCCGTAGACCAACGTGCAGGAGCTGGGGGCCCCAGGAAGAGGAGAAGAAGCTCATCCAAAAAGAAAAAATCCCAATGGCGGCCTCGACGGTCCGGTTTTCCCAGAAGCTGGGGGAGATTCTTCGGGAGTTTAATCCAGAAGTCCCCTGGAAGAATCAGGGTGGATTGAAAGTTGTCGAGAGAGTTAAAGCCTTTCAACTCAAAACGTTCTGGTGCAGGCAAGTGGGGACTAATAAGTTGGTCGAAAAGTTCCTGTGCAACATAAAAGGCTGGTTCCTTTCGTTGGGGCTTTAGATGGAGAAAGATGCCTTGCTGGGCAAGCTCCTGACTTAGAACCCCCAAAGTCTCTCGTTGTATTTCACCAAAGCGACGCACCCCTTTGAGTAAATGATCTTGCGTTTCGCTTAAATATTGTGCCTTTGAGAAATCAAATTTTTTTTTCGCTTTTGATATGCTTTTTTCAAGAGCAGAAACTCGAATTGCAAAAAACTCGTCTAAATTAGAGGCTGAAATAGCAAGAAATTTGACTCGTTCAAGAAGAAGGTGACTAGGCTTTTGAGCCTCAGCCAAAACTCTTTCATTGAACTGTAGCCAAGAGAGATCGCGGTGAACCAAAGGGAAATCGGGTGAAGAATCGAGAAATGGAAGAAAACGTGAAAAACGCAAGCGATTCATAAAAAACTACCGACGCCGTTCCTTTTTCCAAAGATCTAGAAAACGCCCAAGCTTCGATTTGGTAATCGGTCGGCAAGGAATCTTTAGTTTTTTTAATAATTGGCGAACGGTTTGGTCCGCTAGTACTGGATCCTGAGTTTCGACTTCAAGCTCGTAAAATTTACGACCAAACATCTTGAATCTATCAATCTCTAAAAGGATGCCTTGCTCTGCCGGCACAAAAGTCCGGAGCGTTTTAACTGACCCCAAGGGCATTAGTTTTTCGAGCTGATTGTCAGAAAAATGGTGTTTTAAAACCTCAATCGGCTTTCTTTTTAATGATCCGATCGGAGTTTTTCCTTTGATAACCTGTTTTGCTAACAAAAAGGGCAGGGAACATTCCCATTCGTGTCTCACTTTCAACTTGGGCACTTTCTTGGATCGAATGTTAGAGGGCTCCTTGAGGGTCAAAGTGCAGTTCTGTTCATTTTCAATGCGAACACGAAGACCGATTCTTCTTTTGCGAAGTCGTAAGTTGGGATCATCAAAATAGACATTTACTTGTTTAACGGCTCTTAGGACTCGCTTTCGGGAAGCTCGTAACAGTTTATCGTAGTCTCTTTTTGTTAGAAAATATTTGAGCTCTTTTTCTAGCGGGGCTTTTCTATCGCGCATAAGATGCCTAAGATTATCACGGTTTAAGTCTCAATATAATTGAGATCTTTTGAGAAAGTGTCCTCAAGGAAGAAAAGAGAACAACCCGCCAAAAGAAAAACTACGATGCCGATGATGGACACGCTCGGCACTAAACCCAGGGTGGGTTTTAGCGAAGTGAGTGCCAGGGTCATGGGAACCACGGATGCCCTTACAAAATTGGGTGCACTGGTCGTTGCAGTGGAACGCAGATTTGTTCCAAAGCTCTCGCTTGTTACTGTTACAAATACCGCCCAATAGCCAGTTGCTAGCCCAATAATAAAGGCAAGAAAGTAAAAACCATCGGGCGAAAGGGTAGTTCGAGTCAAAATGATGGTTGCGGTGAGGGCCTCTAGTGCTAAAGCCCAGGCAATTATTTTTTTTCGACTTTTAACTAATTGACTGAGAAGTCCCGACAAAACATCCCCTAAAGCAACACCGACGTAGGAAAATAAAATTGCTCGACCTGCAGAAAGAGTTTCCTGAGCTCCAAGTGCTCGGCCAAGTTCCGGGGCGAAGGTCATTAGGATTCCCGCGCAATACCAAATGGGGACAGCGATAAAAATACAGGAAACATAACGAATTAAGCGTTTAGGGGGATAGAAAAGAAGAAAAAGATTTCCTCGTGAGATCTGTTGAGATGTTTTAATTTGGGTAAAGAGAGTTGATTCTGAAACTTTAAAGCGCAGAAAAAGAAGGAGAAGCCCCAGAGTTCCGCCGATGGCATAGGTTATTCTCCAGGAAACCCACTCAGATAAAATGCCGGCTGCCACCGCTCCCGAAAGCCCAACACCTGCGACGATTGCCGTTCCATAGCCACGTTTTTCTTTTGGAAGGGTTTCCGCTACTAAAGTAATTGCTGCCCCCAATTCACCCGCAAGGCCAAGCCCAGCAATAAACCGAAGATAAGCATAAGTTTCTGCCGTGTTGACCCAAGCGTTGGCTAAGTTGGCTAAAGAGTAGAGAAGAATGGAACCAAAAAGAACTTTGATTCTTCCGAATTTGTCACCCAGAACTCCCCAAGTTAATCCTCCAAAAAGAAGGCCCAACATTTGAGCATTAAGAAGACGGACGCCCTCTGAGAGAACCAGGTCTTCGGGAGTTCCCAAATCCTTGAGGCTCTGTACACGAACGATTCCAAAAAGCGCTAAATCAAAAATATCTACAAAGTAGCCTAGAGCGGCTACGCCAACGAGGGAGAAAACACTTTTTCTCATAGGTGCAACCTTAGAGCGATTAGGTGAATTTGGGAAGCTTATATGGGATACTAGACTGGGAAAAAAATGCATTTTAGTGAATGGGATAATCAGCTCTTTGATGTGTTCAACCGACAACTTTCCTTCAATGGCTTAGATACGTTTGCTCTATTTATTTCCGACTATCGAAACTGGTGGGTTTTAAGCTTTGGGATTTTAACTTTAGGGCTTGTGTTTAAGAAAAAAAATTGGCTGAAAGCACTTCTGATGTGTTCAGTTGCGCTGGGCGCAACGGACGCTATCAATACGCACCTTCTGAAAAAACGGTTTCAGCGCTTACGTCCCTGCCACCAAAGAGAAGTTGTTTTAAGAGCGGGAAGTTGTGGTAGCCAATTTGGGATGCCCTCTAATCATGCAGCAAATGGAGCTTCAGTGGTCACAGCAGCTTCATTTTGTTTGAAGGGGGGAGCTCTCGGTATCGTGGCGGCTTTGGCTTTTCTGGTTGGGTGGAGTCGAGTTTATTTAGGCGTTCACTTTCCTTTTGACGTCCTCGTGGGGTGGATAGTCGGCGGGATGATAGGAACGATAGTGGCAAGGATTCTTTTAAAGTTAGGTACTTATCTAAAATCCTTTCGGTAGTTTTCCGACTCTGCTATACGAACCCGGCGTAGTTAAGAGCCGATTCATGAAAACTCTAAAGTTAATTTTTGTTACTTTTTCGATGGCTTTGCCTTTACAGGCCTCCGAATGCTGTTTAGGGGGAGGAGCCAGATCGCTTAATTCTCTTCAGGCGATGCAGAGATATGATTTTGGTCTAACTACTTTATTTCAAGATTACTCAAGCTGGTACAACTTATCTTTGCAGGCTTATTCAGCTGTGCGCCTAACACCCAATTTAGAAGTCTTTGGAAGGGTTCCCGTTGTTCAACATAAAGTTGATTATGGAACGAGGCGCGAGAGTCAAACGGGCTTAGGAGATGTAAGTCTAGGACTGAGAATGACCGTCTTGAGGAGTTTATTTGTTGAGGACCTGTTTCCCACAGTGAATTTAGTTCTTGCAGCCAAGGTTCCAACGGAAGGTAAAGATTTTCAACAGGGGAACTTGTTTCAAGCCAGAAGTGGAAATGGACTCCTTGAGCCGTTAATGGGGGTCAGTTTTTCAAAAGAATATTATGATTGGTTGGGCATGATTGATCTGACTTATGTTCGGCTTCAGGGCTCGGTTATGGACAAATTCATCGAAGACAATCAAATCAATGCAACTGCAACTTTGGGATATGCGGTTAATCGAGAATGGCATCTGGGCTTAGGAGGTAACCAGATGTGGAGTTTTGGAAGACGACTCAACCACGAGTTGCCCGCGGACGAATATTTGAAGAACGTTAGTTTCTTTAGTTATGTGAATTACTTTGTTACTCAGTTTACTTCAGTAGGCGTACACTTAGATTGGAGTGCACCCAATAGTCGGACCGCCAGCCTATCTTTGCGTTACGGCTTTTACTAAAGCTAAACCTTAATAGTTTTCGACTTCGATGAGTTCTTCTTCTTCGCGCAACCGATACACTAAAGCAGTTTCAATCGTTTTTGGACGAAAATACTTTTTCAGTTCATCGTATACGATATCCGGATTGAATCCCTTACAGCTGTAGCAATCGAATGTGAAAAAGGGTCTAAAAATTCTTCGTTCAACTCCTCGGGGCTTTTTCTTCCCGTCTTTTTGGCCGCGGGGAAACGTATGAATGCTAATATGCGAAGTAGCAATAATGGTAACACCGGTAATCCCTACGTCTGGATGATCTTCACGAGTTACTTTATAAACGATGGGCAATCCCATCTTTTGCATTCCAATTTTTTCTGGGAGTGTTTTGAGAAAGCTGTAAATGTGGTCATAGGACATCAAAGCCCGCTTATCAGCATCAAAGCCAGAACACATTAAGTGGGGCCATCCTCTATAATCGTCATTCACTGCCATAAGCACCTCCCGTGGGTGTGTGGATTTAACTGAAATTGTAACCGAACTTTTGTAACAGGTTAGAAAAAAAAATAAACAATTCTTTTCAGAAAAAGGATATGAAGTCGGTGTGGAATCAAAAACTCATCTCATCATGACTCAAGGTCTTCTGGATAACTCAAGAAGGTTGCCGGATTTTTGCCGAAAAAATGGACTTCAATCTCGATGCGGGATTGTTTGGATTTGGGATACGCAGACAGAAGGGGACCCGTTTACTTTGATAAAACGTTTATTGAAGTTGTTTCCATTTGAAGCCTTATCAATAGAAGTGGATGAAGGGCGTAGCCGCGATGTTTTTTCAGATTGGGATTCTTATCTAGAATGGGTAAACGCTGAAAACTCAACACCAACGCGCTTGTTCAGCCGTATTAAGATTTTTCGGCAAAAGAGGGTTTTAGGGTTTCTGGTTTGGGAAAAGAGAGGCGACTCACAAAGAGAATTAGCGATTTACACCCAGCATGACCAAACAGAACCCATCTCAAAGGCGTGCGAGACCCTGGCGACTGTAGAAATCTTTTCTAACCCAGCCCCTTTACCGGGAAAAAGGCACCGGTTTTACGAATGGGCTTTTAACTTTTTTAACTCTTCGGTGAGAAGAGGAACTACCTCAAAGAGGTCGCCGACGATCCCGTAATCTGCTTTTTGGAAAATGGGAGCTTCCGGATCTTTATTGATTGCTACGATCACTTTGGAGGTTCTCATCCCAGCTAAATGCTGGATGGCACCGGAAATTCCACAGGCAACGTAAAGTTTAGGACTAACCGTTTTTCCAGTTTGGCCGACCTGCATATCATGAGGCGCAAAACCAGCATCCACAGCAGCTCGGCTTGCACCAACTGCAGCACCCACTACCGAAGCACAATCAGAGAGAATCTTAAAGTTATCAGCACTTTTTAAGGATCTTCCACCAGAGATAATGATGTCGGCTTCGGTTAGGTCTACCTTTTTTTCACCACTCGAAAGGACCTCTGTAACTTTCGCTCGGATTTGTCCCACTTCAGCAGAAACTTTTTCAATTTGAGGAGCTGCCCCTTTGGCTTCTCCCAGCCCTAAAACGTTAGGGCGAATAGAAAGTACTGCGGGGCTTGCCGTAAAGGAGATGCTTTGCGAGCATTTCCCGGCAAAAACAGGGCGACGAGCCGAAACGCCTCCCGACACTTTGAATTCGGTGCAATCACTGGCTATTCCCACTTGGAATTTAGCAGCTAAGCGCGGGAGCATGTCTTTTCCCGCCCAACTAGCCCCAGTGATGACAGCTGATGGGGACTGTTTTGATAAATAAACATGGTAGGCATTTGCCAAACCTTCATTGGTATAATTTTTCAGTTCGGCATTTTCGAGTACTACGACCTTTTTCGCTCCATACTTGCCGAGTTCCTGCGCTGCCGAATCGAGATCTCCCGCTCCTGCCAAAACGCAAGTAGGTTCGACTCCTTGGCGTAGGCACTCGCTTAAAATCTCAAGACTAACTCTTTTTAGTTTTCCTTCTTTGTGTTCAGCAATCAGATAAATCGACATGGTGTTTTCCTCTTGTTAGATAGCTTTTGCTTCTTCTCGTAATAAACGAACTAATTCTTTCACTTGGGTTGCAGCATCTCCAGAAATCTTTTTTCCTGCCTGACGTTCTGGCGGAAGGGAATAATCTGAAAAGATCGTTTTTGGCTTTTCTGAACCCAGTCCTAAATCTGCTAAGGAATATGTTTTGATCTCTTTCTTCTTAGCTTTCATAATACCGGGAAGGCTTGCGTATCGAGGGGTATTGATACCTTTATCTACGGCGATAACTGCAGGTGTGGGAAGTTCGATAGAAAAACGGGTGCCCCCTTCGACTTCCCTTTGGATTAGCGCTTTGCCATTAGAGACTTCACATTTAACCACCATGGAAGCGGAAGGCCAGTTTAGAAGTTCTGCTAAATAGCCAAAAGTAGCTGCCTGATCATCATCAATTGCTTGTTTTCCTGAGAAGATCAGCTGGCCGCTTTCTTTTTTTACAACTTCGGCCAAAGCTTTTGCTACCAAGTAGGTATCCATCTCCTGATCTACTTTAACGTGGCAAGCATTGTCGGCTCCCATCGCAACAGCTGTTCTTAAAGCCTCAACAACTCTCTCTGGACCAACAGAAACCACTGTTACTGAACCAGTTTTCAGGGTTTCTTTGGTTTTTAATCCTTGTTCAATCGCAAATTCATCATAAGGATTGATGACCCATTTAATGTCTGTTTGCTCGGTATTTTTTTTGTCGCCAGAAATTTTGATCTTGGTTTCCGTATCGGGAACTTGTTTTACCAAAACGATAATATTCATCTGAGATCTCCTCTTGTCTTTCGATTAATCTTCTAGAAGGTGACGAGCGATAACGACTCGTTGAATCTGACTGGTGCCTTCGTAAATTTGAACCAACTTCACATCGCGCATGATTTTTTCCACTGGGTATTCTTTGGTGTAACCGTAGCCGCCATAAATCTGAACCGCATCAGTAGCTACTTCCATGGCCATGTCCGCAGAGAAGCGCTTTGCGAGTGACGCATAGTAACTTCCGACTTTCATTTGCCCTTTATCAAGAGCCCAAGCAGCCTGATAGCAAAGTAAGCGACCCGCTTCAATTTTTGTAGCCATATCAGCCAACATAAATTGGATACCTTGGAAATTGGAAATAGGTTGGTTGAACTGCTTTCGCTCTTTAGAATATTTAATCGCATATTCCATTGCAGCTCGAGCGGCTCCGACAGCACCCGCCGCAATGGGGGTTCGGGTTTTGTCTAAAGTCTTGAGGGCGATTTTAAACCCATCGCCGATTTGACCGATCATGTTTTCTTTTGGAACTTTTACATTTTCGAAGGTGATTGCACGGGTATCTGAACAGCGTTGGCCCATTTTGTCTTCGTGTTTTCCAAGTGAAACGCCAGGAGCTTTCGCGGGAACAACAAGACAGACTGTTCCTTTTGAACGGAGTTCCTTATTGGTCGTCGCAAAAACCGTGAACAGCTCAGAGTGTCCGGCATTGGTAATCCACATTTTAGAGCCATTGAGAACAAAGTGAGAGCCTTCATCTTTAGCATGACAAGATAATGATCCAGCATCTGAGCCAGCTCCAGGCTCGGTTAAGCAGAATGCAGCAAGCTTGGGTTCATTGAGAAAGGGAGTGATCCAATGTTTGATTTGTTCATCGGTGCCACCAATGAGAATCGGGTAAAGACCTAAGGTGTTGACCGCAATACTGGTTGTCATTCCTAAACAACCAGCTCCTAGTTCCTCATTCATGATGACGTCTTCGGTGATCCCAAAACCTAATCCACCAAATTTTTCAGGAACGGCGGGATTCATCAAACCATTTTCCCAGGCTTTACGAATTATTTCGTGTGGGAACTCTCCCGAAGCATCATAACGGTGAGCATTGGGAATAATTTCCGCTTGAACAAATTTGCGGACCATGTCTTTGAGAGCTAGTTGTTCATCAGAGAGACTGAAATCGATCATGTGAGGCTCCAGGATTGTAATTATAACGTTGTTCAAAAATATGCGTAATAGTGAGAGATTTCAAGCTTTTCTCTCCCAGATTAATAGGATTCATGCTAAGTATTTTAGAGCCATGAATTCCCCCTCTTCAATCCCTGTACGTTCGGGCATTTTGATTATTTTAGATGGATTTGGCGTTAATCCTTCGCCAGTAAATAACGCAGTGGCCCAGGCTCGGATGCCAGTTTATCGCTCACTTTTGGAAAAATATCCCCATACTCAAATAGAAGCTTCTGAAAAAAATGTGGGACTTCCTCAGGGCTTCATGGGGAATTCAGAAGTTGGGCATTTGAATATCGGAGCCGGTCGAGTGGTATTTCAGGATTTTTCCCTCATTAGCCGGGCTATCGAGGACAAAAGTTTTTTTAACAACCCGGTTTTATTGAAAGCCTGTGAGGCTGTTAAAAAACAGGGCGGGAAAGCTTCTCTTCACTTAATGGGCCTTTTTTCTGACGGAGGAGTGCACTCACACCTGAGTCACCTATTTGCACTTATCCAATTAGCAAAACAACACAATATCTCATCGGTAAAAATCCATTGCTTTATGGACGGTCGTGATACGTCGCCTGTTTCGGGAAAAAGTTATATCCAGCAATTAAAGTCATTTATTCAAAGTGAAGGAGTAGGGGAAGTTTCTACCCTGATGGGGCGATTCTACGCTATGGATCGAGATACTCGTTGGGAAAGAACGCAGTTGGCTTACGAAGCCCTCGTTGATTCCAAAGCTCAGTTTCGATTCACTGATCCGGAAAAATATATAGGCGATTGTTATTCGCGAAATGAAACAGATGAGTTTATTACTCCGGCCGTAGCCGAAGGTTTTTCTGGAATCGCAGATGGAGATGCCATCCTGTTTTTCAATTTCAGAGCGGATCGAGCACGACAAATCACTCGCGCCTTGACCCAGCCAGATTTTAGTGGATTCAGCCGCACAAGAACTCCTCGATTGTCGAACTTTGTGTGCATGACTCCTTATGATGAGTCTTTAAAGCTTCCAGCTGCTTATGAAAAAGCTAAGGTTCCGATGACTCTTGGGGAAGTGGTAAGTATTCAAAACTGGAAACAGTTGCGAATCGCAGAGACGGAAAAATACGCGCATGTGACCTACTTTTTCAATGGTGGGAATGAACGGGTTTTTTCGGGTGAGAAACGAGTTTTGATCCCTTCGCCCCGCGAAGTAAAAACCTATGATCTCAAGCCGGAAATGAGCGCTAAAGCAGTTACTGAAAAATTAGTGGAAGAATTAAAGACAGATCAGTACCAGTTTGCTGTAGTTAACTTTGCGAATCCAGATATGGTGGGACATACCGGAAATCTCTCGGCAGCTGTATCTGCCTTGGAAACAATCGACCATTGTCTTGGAGAGATTGTTGATTGGGTGGAGCAATCAGGGTCCTTTGCTATTTTGACTGCGGATCATGGCAATTGCGAAATGATGCTGGATAGTTCTGGCCAACCGTTAACTTCTCATACGTTACTTCCCGTTCCTTTTATTTTGATTGATCCTTTGCACACCGCAACGAAACTTGCTGCAACGGGAAAACTATCCGATATTGCTCCTACTTTCCTGAAGCTTTGGCAGATTCCTATTCCCCAAGAAATGACGGGTCAAAGCTTGGTGATTTCTTAAGGGGTTCTAGGGTATAATTATTCCAGGCTTTTCTCAGCCATTGTTCCAAAATATTCAGTACTTAAATTAAGAAAGTAGCTACCATGAACCCTGGGAAACTCGGGGCCTTGTTGGTTTCAAAAGGCCTGATCACCAAAGAGCAGCTCCAAACTGCTACCGATTTTCAGTCCAAGGAAAAGACCCGTTTGGGAAGCTCTTTGGTTAAATTGGGACATGTTAACGAAAAGGTCCTAGTTACTTTTCTCAGTGCTCAGTATGGAATCCCAGCCGTTTCTCTGGAGGGCGAGTTTATTGCCCCGGAGATCTTGAGATTAGTTCCCAAATCACTCTGTCAAAAACATAGTCTTATTCCGTTATCTATCGAGGATAATAAACTCAAAATAGCTATGGGTGATCCGACCCATGTTTCAGCGATAGATGACGTGAGATTTATTTCCAACATGGAGGTCAGTGTCGTTTTAGCTGCTGAATCAGATATTTTAGCAGCTGTCGAAAAGTCTTATAAAGAAGGCCCGAGTGTTCTAGGAAGTGCTAAAGATTATCGAGATCCCAATCAAGAGCAAACTAAAACGGGAATCGCCATCAATCCTCAGGCAGAAACCATTGACTCAGCAAAAAGTGATAGCAAACCTATCATTAAGCTCATCAATAATATTTTCCTAGAGGCCATAAAACGAAAAGTCAGTGATATTCATATCGAGCCTTTCGAGGGATTTAGTCGAGTTCGATTTAGAATTGACGGATCTCTTCATGAAATTATGAAATTGCCGATTCAGTTTCGTTTGCCTGTTCCAGCCAGAATTAAGGTGATGGCTAATTTGGATATCGCAGAAAAAAGATTGCCCCAGGATGGGAGAATTCAATTACGAACGAAAGATCGCAGTGTTGATGTTCGTGTATCCTTAGTTCCAACCATTCACGGTGAAAAAGTAGTGATGCGTTTGTTGGACCAAGGGGGCTCCACACCCGAAATCTCTCAAATCGGAATGGAACCCGAGCAAATAGCGCTCTTTCAAAAAGCAGCAGAGCAACCTTATGGAATGATTCTTGTTACGGGGCCTACGGGAAGTGGTAAGACCACGACTTTGTATGCTGCTCTGTCAGCACTTAATACTCCGGATGTAAACCTATCTACCGCTGAAGATCCAGTTGAGTATACCTTGTTAGGGATTAATCAAGTCCATGTGAAGGAATCAATCGGTATGACCTTCGCCGGAGCCTTACGGTCTTTTCTTCGGCAAGATCCTGACATCATCATGGTCGGAGAAATTCGGGACCAAGAAACAGCGGAAATCTCTGTGAAAGCAGCACTCACGGGGCATATGGTTTTCTCTACTTTGCATACAAACGATGCTTCGAGCACAATCAGTCGATTGCGCCACATGGGTCTTGAACCCTTTCTTATCACTGCCGCCGTGACTCTGGTTCAAGCGCAGAGATTGGTACGAATCCTGTGTCCTCACTGTAAAGAACCTGATCCTTCTGTGACTCCGGCTATTCTTAAAGAAGCTGAAATGCCAGATGCCTGGTTAGCCAAGTGCACACCTATGAAAGCTAAAGGCTGTGATAAATGTGGCGGAACTGGTTACAAAGGCAGAAGAGGAATTTTCGAAGTGCTGTTCCTCGATGAGGAAATACGAAACATGATTGTTAAAGGGGCAAATGCGGATGAGTTAAAGAATGTTGCCGTGAAAAAAGGGATGTTAACCCTGAGACAAAGCGCTCTGTTGAAAATCATGCGGGGTGAAACCACAATTCACGAAGTCTTAAACAACTCAAGACCTGATGGAGACATTCTAAAAAAATGAAAAGCCTAAATCGTCTTTTAAAAGCAATGCTGGAGAACAAAGCATCCGATATGCATATTTCGTCCGGCTGTTCCCCTGCGTTTCGTATTGATGGTCGATTGGTTCGAACTAAATTGGAACCTTTGGTCCCCGCGGATTCTAAAGAACTGTGCTATTCGATTCTCACTGAAAAACAAAAGGCTCAACTTGAAAATGAGAAACAAATCGACTTGTCATTTGGCATAAAAGACTTAGCCAGGTTTCGAGCCAATATCTTTTACCAGAGAGGGACGGTCTCTGGAGCTTTCAGACATATCCCCTTTGATATTCCTAAAGTATCAACTTTAGGGCTTCCGGAAGTGATTCAAGAGCTCGTTCATAAACCCCGAGGGCTTATTCTGGTGACGGGCGCTACGGGTTCAGGGAAAACGACTACTTTGGCTTCAATGATTGACTACTTAAATGATGTAGAAAATCTACACATTCTCACAATTGAAGATCCGATTGAGTATATCCACTCCCATCGAAAAAGTGTTATCAACCAACGAGAAGTGGGTTCAGATACTAATTCCTTCAGAGGAGCTTTGCTTTCCTCGTTGCGAGAAGATCCCGATGTGGTTTTGGTGGGGGAAATGCGAGATCAAGATACGATTGAGACCGCTTTGACTTTGGCCGAGACTGGGCACTTAGTGTTCTCCACGCTGCACACCAGTGGCGCACATCAAACGATAAATCGAATTATCCAAAGTTTCTCTGCTGATCATCAAGATCAAATTCGTATTCAGCTATCTTTGAGTCTTGAGGCGGTCATTTCGCAAGTGCTTCTCCCCAGAAAAGATCAAAGGGGTAGAGTGGTAGCTGTGGAAATTATGATCCCCAATGCAGCTGTTCGAAATCTTATCAGAGAGAATAAGCTGCACCAGATTCAGTCGGCCATGCTTTTAAATCAAGATGAGACAGGGATGACTACTCTGAATCAATCTTTAGCTAATCTGATAAGAGCGGGGATAGTTGACGAAGGAGATGCCATCTCTGTTTCTCCTGAACCGATCGAGCTGATTAAAACACTGAATGATTCGCCTCGTAAGATCTCCTTACGATAGGGAGCTTTTCTGTGAAATTTCGTTATAAGGGAACAAATAAAAAGCGAAAAAGCATTTCGGGAGTGATCGAGGCTTCAAGCTTTGAAGAAGCTCGTACGCGTCTTCGAAATATGGAAATTCGACCACAGAAGCTCGAGAAAGATGTCTTAAGTGTGCAGGCCAATTTTAACTTGGATTTAAGTTTTGGAAATATAATCGATTTAAAAGGGCTTATTATTTTTACTCGCCAGCTCTCCTCCCTAGTAAATTCAGGAGTAACGGTTGTTATGGCGCTTCAAATTTTATCTGAACAAGAGCGAAGGCCGGCCTTCAAACGCGTCTTGGTAAACATTAAAGAACACATTGAATCGGGCGGAGGATTTGCTGATGTTTTGCAAAAATATCCGAAAGCTTTCTCGGAGTTTTTTGTCAGGATCATTGAAGCGGGGGAAGTATCGGGTTCTTTGGATAAGTCCCTTGTTCGCGTGGGCCAGCAACTAGAAAAACTTAACAATATACGAAGAAAAGTTATTGGCGCAATGATTTACCCTTTGATTACTCTGGTAGTAGCCATTGGGGTGGTTTCTTTCTTGTTGGCAAAGGTTGTTCCAGAAATTATCTCAATGTATCAAGATCCCAGTAAGCTTCCGGCCATCACGATCTTTGTGATAAATGTATCCAATTGGTTTAGGGCAAATTATCACCTTGTATTTGGCGGAATCATTGGTGGGTTTTTCGGGATCAGAATGGCTTATAGAGTACCTGAGGTTAAGAAAGCTGTTGATCCCATTCTGTTGAAAGTGCCAGTAGTTGGACTTTTGATATTAAGATCCAGCATTGCAATCTTCGCTAGAACCTTATCCACTTTGGTCACCAGTGGTGTTCAGCTTCTCACTGCGTTTCAGATCTGCGAACGTGTCACTTCGAATTATGCTCTCAAAGAATGTATTCGCGATGCTGCTGCATCGGTAACTGAGGGGCATGGAATCTCCCAGGGATTAGGAAAACGAAAAATCATCCCTGCGATGGTTCTGCACATGATTAACATCGGAGAAATGACAGGTAAGTTAGATGACCTTCTCTTAAAGGTTGCTGAGATTTACGATGAGGAAGTAGATGATGCTGTCGGACTCATGACGACCCTTCTGCAGCCACTCCTCATAGTGGTTGTGGGGGGAATCATTCTTGTCATTATGATAGCGATTTATCTTCCGCTTTTCGGATTAACTGAAAATATGGGAGCACAATGATCCAGTGGGCGGTCAAGAAATGGCCACGCTTTTTTGGAGGAACTACTGAGCTTCGAAGCTCCCTCAGTCTTCACTGGCTTCTGTTAGGGAGACTGGTCGTTTGTTATTTTCTTTTGCTTGCCTTGGTGATTACTGAGATCACTCATGCAAATCAAAATACGCAACAAATCATTCTGGCCTTTACAGTACTGACGATACTATTTGGAATAAGTCTCTTGTCTGGGCTTTTTTTAAATGCGACCGCTCGGCAAAACTGGCTAGGCTATACCAATCTTCTCATTGATTCCCTTGCCATTAGCAGTTGGTTTTTTATTTCTTTTACCTCCGGCAGTCCAGTGGTTCTTCTCTACTTGGTTCTTATTACGATTGCCTCGTTAACTTACTTCACTAAAGGGGCTCTCTTTGCAGCCAGTGTGTCTTCTTTTCTTTACGGTTTCGTCATGTTCAATAATTCGGGATGGTCCCCTCATAATCTACTCACTTGGGGGACCTATTCACTCATGTTTATTTCAGTAGCCTTTGTAGGGGGCTATTTGAGTGAGGAACTCAAGAGAACGACAGAGGGCTTACAAGCGAAGAGCAGAGAAATTGAAAATTTAACTCTACTCTACGAAGGAATTATTGAAGGTATGCCGACGGGACTATTAACAGTTGATAGTCATATGAAAACCGCCTTTGTAAATCCGGGCGCGGAAGTCATTTTAGGGAAAAATCGGAATGAAGTGATCGGGAGGTTCCTAAAGGAAGTAGAACCAGATCTTCTTCCATTCTTTGAACAAATAGAATCTGAACGCATTGAGGATGAATCAGATGATACCCAGCAACCTGGAATCGAAACTGAGTTAACGGCTACTGGTACTGAGTGGCACCGTTCAGTCTTCTTAAAAGCACGCCTTCAGAAGGGACAGGCCAGGCTGCAGCAAACGGTTGAATTAGGAAATGGTAAAAATAAACGGATTTTAAGAGGCGACGTAGCTGAGATCGACGTTACATCTCAGGTGGGAAGGCTTTTTAGTCAGAGCGAAGGGGTAGGGAGGGTTCTGCTTTTTCAGGATGTGACAAAGTTGGTTCATTTGGAGGAGAAATTAAAACAGAACGAGAAACTCGCAGCGGTTGGACAGCTAGCAGCCGGAATAGCGCATGAGATCAGAAACCCTTTAGCTTCGATGTCAGCAAGCATTCAAATGCTACAGGAGGGCTTGGCCCCTGGTGTTTTGGGGAAAGAAGACAGTCGGCTGATGTCGATAATTGGTAAGGAGATTGATCGGTTAAATGACTTGATAAGTGAT
This sequence comes from Bdellovibrio sp. ZAP7, assembly GCA_945878405.1. GTDB lineage: Bacteria > Bdellovibrionota > FAC87 > UBA2466 > UBA2466 > RFNO01. Next base: position 5,624 of record CAMCTJ010000020.1, on the reverse strand, counting down.
TTCCTGAATTTCGTTAAGCCCGAAAAATTTAATTCAGAGGCTGTGAGAGTTGAGAGTCTGATTATGGAGGTTATCGACCAGGCCAAAAATTCAAAAGAGTTTCAGAGCCAAATTGAGCTCAAAACACGTTGTGAAAAAGAGCTTTTAGCTTTAGGGAACTCGGAGAAACTCAAACAAGTTTTATGGAATCTATTATCCAATGCAATCCAGTCCATGAAGAAGCCGGGCTTTGTTGAAATCGGATGTGAAACCGTTAGTCCTCATTGGGTGTGTTTTTGGGTCCAGGATCAGGGGGAAGGAATGACGGAAGAAGTGATTCAACATCTCTACGAGCCATTCTTTACCACGAAAGCGAGAGGGACCGGATTGGGACTGGCGACAGTTTACAAAATCATCGAGGCCCATCAAGGAGAAATCAAAGTCCAATCTACCGTAGGGGAAGGGACTCGATTCGAAGTGCATCTTCAAAAAGCTTAGATCACAGCCGAGGGACAGTACTCGTTAATTCGGCACTGTGAACATACTGGCTTTCGTGCTTTGCAAATCCTTCTGCCGTGAAGAATCAGAGTTCCATTTACAAGGGCCCAGAGCGATTCGGGTAATAGGAGCTTCAGGTCGCGTTCAATAATCAAAGGGTTTTTTGATTTCGTCCACCCCAGCCTATAACTCACTCGAGCTACGTGGGTATCCACTGCAATCGCTGGCTTATCAAAAGCCTGATTTAAAATCACACTCGCCGTTTTTCGCCCGACACCAGATAAAGAAACTAATTCCTCCATAGTGTCTGGAACCATTCCTTGAAATTGTTCTATAAGACTTTTGGCGGTTTGGATAATGGCCTTGGTCTTGTTTTTGTAGAATCCGCAGGAGTGAATAATGGTTTCGACCTCTTTGGGCGGGGCTTTAGCCAAAAGGGCAGCTGTCGGAAATTTTTTAAAGAGTTGGGGAGTTACGGAATTCACCCGAGCATCAGTACACTGGGCAGATAAAATAACGGCTATCAGCAACTGAAAAGGATCTTCATAAAAAAGCTCAGTTTTTGGGTTGGGATAATCCTTCTTTAAAATGGAGAAAACCTTCAGGGCAGAATCCTGCGAAACCTGCGATTTTTTTGTTTTCTTAGGTGCTGGCATATCAAGGCCAGCATAGGTTTAGAGGGCAGGGCTGTAAAGAAGGTTGCCAAAAGGGCCTAAGAAAAAGTATTCTCCGAACCAAAGCCGCAGTGGTGAAATGGCAGACACGCTGGTCTTAGAAGCCAGTGCCTTTGGCGTGGGGGTTCAAGTCCCTCCTGCGGCACCATCCTTCATATTTCCCTCACATTTCTGTGGTCTACTGAAAGTTATGGAAGAGAGGTACGTATGAGGGCAGAAAAGCAGTGGGTAGATCACCCTGAGGCGAGGACCAACAACACTAAGAGACCCCACTTGAGATTAGTGGCCCCCCCCTCCGAAGCACCCCCCGACACTCCCAGCGACAAAGCCGTCAAATCAGTAAGCGAAGGTGCCGAGATCTTTTTGGTGATTCTTTCTCAGGCGGCTTTAATTGTTGGTTTGTTTATGGCTTCTCAATTTATGGGCTGAAGTTTAGTTTGCGGACAATACGAAAACGCCATGGGATCCAACGATTCTCCACTGGCTGTTCTGTTGAACTAAACTCTGCGCTGCTGTCTGGCTAACGGAGATGCTTGCTCCCGTTGTCGAATTATCTACCCTAAACAAATTAAAAGCTCCGGCGGGCGACTGACTCGTGACATTTCCATTGCAAGCATAACCTAAAAGCTTTTCAAAAGTAGCGGTTCCACACGTGGTGGTGCTCTGATAGTTCATTCCTCGCGAAGTTTTGCAGCGAATCAGGGGAGTGGTGCAGGTCGCATTTGAGAAGTTTCCTGGGACGTCGAGGAGTTTAAAGACAATTGTCCCCGAGGAGGAAGCCGTGTTCGTGTAAACATAATTTCCTCTTGTGTCGACACTTCGATAGATGGCAACTTTTTTTGCCCAAGCAGCAAGGTTATTGAGAAACCAGGTTTTGGTATCAGTAGAGGGAACGTGGCTATGGTAACTCTCGCTGACCGTTGTGCAGTACCCTCGCCACATCACTTCACTGGCCACTCCAAAAATTTGGCGACGACCAAAGACGGTTGAAAAAAGAGGACCTCCGCTGTCGCCAGGGCAAATTACCTGTTTTGCAGTGGAAGGCTTGGAAACGAGTCTAGAATTATTCGTATCAAATCGTGAGAGAAGAGAAACTCCTTTGCGTTTTACGCCTGCTCCAGAATCGGTGGAGGATCCACCTGTGGAAGTCGTTTTGCTGTCCCCGTAGCCTACAATTTCAACATTGCGATTAAGGTGCGCCTGAGTCAGCGGGGAAAGAGAAACCTCGCTGGGCTCTACCCCTACTCGGGGAGTGGCTAACTTGATGATGGCGATATCTTTATCTGCATTTCTCTTGATGGAAGAGACGTTGGTCCAGTTAGAAGCGGTTGAATAACTCGAATCTAAAGTGAATTTGAGCTGGGTGCGATTGCCAGAACTATCGACTACGCAATGGGCTGCAGTCAAAACAACATCCGAGGAGATCATGGTTCCGCTGCAAATAAAATTGGGACCCTTTATAAGACCAACGCTGGGATATTCTGAAGAGTTAATGGGATTGCCATTAAAAATCTCCGGACTGGCGACGGATTCGGATTCGTTTTTTTGGCAGCCCAAAATAGCCAGTAAGCACAAACTCAATAGAATCTTTTCCACGCGCCCTCCACAACAACGTACAGCTCGGCACAAAAGCCGCTGCCCTATTTGCAGGGCGAGTGCCAGGCTGGTGTCAGCGAGAAGTTGGCTGTGGGAAGTGTTCAGAGAGTAAACTGTTTAATGCTTCTTGAGGCGGGAACCGTTAAAAAACCAATAAAACCAATCCTATAGGGGTTATTTTAAGTGTGATTTCTTTTAATCGACAGGAACAAAAATGGGTCTTTTCGGGGGGCTGGGTATTTCTACTTTTCAGACTGGGGCTTAATTTTAAGAAGGGAGAGAAGCGGAGAAGTGATGAGCGTGGTAACGAGGGCCATTACCACCAACATGGTAAATAGCCTCGGGGAGATGAGCTTTAAATCCAGTCCGAGGTTTAAAACAATCAGTTCTACGAGGCCTCGGGTATTCATTAAAATGCCCAGAGCCGAAGATTCTTTCCAGGTAAAGCCGTTGAGTTTTGCCGACACGAGAGTGGAACCGAATTTAGCAAGAGTTGCGATTCCAATGATGATTAAACAATAGTTCCAGTCCTCGGACGATCTCAACAGACCAATGTGAGTTCTCATCCCGGTAAAAGCAAAAAACGCAGGGAGAAAAACGATTCGTACAAGAGATTCCACTTTGTCAGTAAGTTCTTTCGCCATACGGCTATCGTGAGGAGTAATGGCTCCTAACAGAAAAGCTCCAAAAATTGCGTGAATGCCAATGAGCTCAGTAGCCAATGCGGAAAGAAGAAGGGCTACAAAAAAAACAGCAATTCCGCCTTCTGTAATCCGATCAAATTTTTCAAAAATGGGAATCAATCGTCGCATGAGGGGAGCCCCCAGGAAGAACATAGCTCCGATGTACAGCGCGGTAAAACCAGTGGTCCGAATGACGCTGCCAAAAGAATCTTGTGTCAGGCTTACCATGAGTGCGAGGAGGCACCAGGCTGTGACATCGCCGATAGCAGCACTGGTGAGAGCCATTGTTCCGATTTTCGTTTTACTGAGTTTCTTGGCGCTCAGAATTCGCGCAAGCACTGGAAAAGCAGTTACGGAAAGCGAAATTCCCATAAACAAAGCAAAATGAAGAAAGGGAACTCCAGGCAGAGAGAGGTCTTTAAAAGTATGGAGTGCGAAGTAGGCCCCTAAAACTAGAGGAAAAAAAATGCCTGCATGCGCGATGGCAAGAGCGGAGTGCCCGCTTTTTTTCAGAACTTTGAGGTCGAGTTCTAGTCCTACCACAAACATATAAAAGACGACTCCCAGTTGGGCGATGATTCCCAAGAAAGGAAGGGTTTGATCTGGAATTAAACTTTTCTGAATCTGAGGAGCATAGGCCCCCAGAAAAGAAGGCCCCAGGAGAATTCCTCCAACGACTTCTCCAATGACCAGAGGCTGTCCTAAGAATTGGAAAACAGCTCCAGTTACTTGTGCCGTAATAATAACCACTGCGAGTGCCAAGAGAACTTGGAGAAGGTCATTGATTTGCTCGTGGGCCGCAGCCCCGATGGAACTTGAGAATGAGGGAAGAGACATCGACATGAGGTGGCCCTCATGCTGGATCCAATAAAAAGCAAGAGCCGACAGCCCTAAGAGCAGCAGGTAAGCGATAAGAAATTTTCCCCGTTGTTGAGGACTTTCAGAATTCGGCATGGGTCCTCAGTAGCTTGGAGAGGGCTTGGTATTCACGAACCCGGCCTTTTCGATAACGATCCCGAATTCCGTAGCCTTCTAAGTCATTTGAGACCGAAGGGTGAACGAGGATTTCAATCCCATTTTTAGAACGAGTAATCTTTCTCTGCACTCTGCGGGTTGCAGAGAGTGCCCGCAAGGAAGGGCGCCAGAAGGGCCGAGTGTGAAGGCCAAGGTGCCTTGCTGCTCGACGCGCTCGAAAAGCGCGGAATGCCAGTCGGAATTTGCGAGAGAGCAAAAGCTTCCAAGGAGAGGGTATCGTGGTTTCTTTGATGCCCCATTTGACAAGTTCCGGATGAATCAAAGTAAAAAGAGCAGGCAGCAAATGAACATTTTGGTGACCGTCAAAATAGGAAACTGGCACTTTCAAGGTTCGAAGCTTTTCGAGCTGTCCTTTAAAAGCATCAAAAGCTGCTGCCCGTGAAGCACTTCGATGAAAAGGTGAAAGCCAAATCCAATTGAGTTTCCAGAGCGGCTTGTAGTGAAAGCTCACTGTATCCATAAAAGGCGAAAAGGCATCTTGCTGCTCCTCAAAGAGGGGCGGGAAGAGAGTGAGATTAAAGTGAAGACCAAATTGAAGACCGGGAATTTGTAAAAGTTCATCGAGCCCATGCTTCACAAAAGGGCTACCCGCTAGAATGGAAACGCGCTTGATGAGGCCCCGCATGGCCATTTCAAGAATAGCAGCGTTGATGCCGGGACTCATTCCCCAATCGTCGGCAGTAAAGTTAGCTTTTGACACAAGTGGGTTCATTACCTGTGTCTTATCGGCAATTGTGGGGGGAAAGTGAAGGGGGATCTAGAAGCTACCAGGAGCAGCCAGTTGTGCCGTCGCTTGTCTCCACCCAATTGGCTCCATTGCAAACACAAAGCCTGTATAAGCTTGTGAGTGCAATTCTTCCATCAATACCGGATGAGCAAGTAACCGGTTGGCTGGAGTTTTTTGTTAGTTTAAGAGACGTGAGATCGGCAGTTCCTGCGCTGAAATTTCCAGAGGCGTCTCTTTTTACTATTGTGCTCGTCGTGTTAGCGTCAGTAGCTGCATTGGCTAAATTGGCTCCAGAGGCAACGTTTGCAGCTGATACAGTTCCAACAGTGCTAACTACAGTAGTTCCCTGGGGGCCCGTTACATCACCTCCTAGAGATCCAGTGAAAGAACCAGCACTACCCGTAACATTCCCACTGATATTTGCCGTAATCG
>CAMCTJ010000019.1 GCA_945878405.1 Bdellovibrio sp. ZAP7 | reverse complement strand
TTTGATCATAACGACGGGCTTCTGCGTATCCCTTCTTCGCAAGCACCGTTGTGATTGCAGATGTCAGAGTCGTCTTCCCGTGGTCAACGTGACCAATCGTTCCGACGTTTACGTGAGGTTTTGTTCTTTCAAATTTAGCCTTAGACATTACTTTCCTCCTGATTTCGCGACGAGTTCCTGAGCAATATTGCTTGGAACGGGTTCATAATGGTGGAATTCCATTGTGTACGTCGCTCGCCCCTGACTTAAAGAGCGTAATTGAGTAGCATAACCAAACATTTCTGCCAAGGGGACTTCCGCCTTAATTACTTGAAGTCCTTGTTGGGGCTCCATAGACATGATTTTTCCACGTCTGGAGTTCAAATCCCCAATAACATCACCCATATACTGCTCTGGAGATACCACTTCTGTAGCCATAATAGGCTCAAGAATGATGGGACCAGCTTTTTTACAGCCATCTTTGAAGGCCATGGATGCAGCAATCTTAAAGGCGATTTCACTGGAGTCGACATCATGGTAAGAGCCATCAAAGAGGCTTACTTGTATGTCAACTACTGGATATCCTGCTTGAATTCCGTTTGTAAGAGCTTCTTGAACCCCTTTATCAACTGCAGGAATATATTCTCGAGGAACAACCCCTCCAACAATTTCGTTTTCGAATTTAAACCCGCCACCAGGTGGAAGAGGCTCAATGGTTAGCCAAACGTGACCGTACTGACCGCGACCACCCGTTTGTTTAATGTACTTACCTTCTTGTTCAACTTTCTTGGTGATTGTTTCACGGTAAGCAACTTGGGGTTTACCCACATTTGCTTCGACTTTGAACTCACGAAGCAATCGATCAACGATGATTTCCAAGTGAAGCTCGCCCATTCCAGAAATAATGGTCTGATTCGTTTCAGGATCCACTTTTAACTGGAAGCTAGGATCTTCAATTGCAAGTTTCTGCAAGGAGATAGAGAGCTTTTCCTGATCAGCTTTAGATTTTGGCTCTACTGCAATCGAAATCACAGGCTCTGGGAAGTGCATCGATTCAAGAGAAATCGGAGCTTCTTCATCACACAAAGTGTCTCCGGTACGAGTGAATTTTAAACCTACCGCAGCTGCAATATCCCCAGCTTTTACACTCTTAATTTCATTCTGTTTGTTAGCGTGCATTTGAAGCAAACGGCCAATACGTTCTTTTTTATCTTGTCTCGAATTAAGAACATACGAACCTGCTTCAAGAGCTCCCGAATAAACACGGAAGAAGGTTAGCTGTCCGACATAAGGATCGGTCAAAATTTTGAAGGCCAATGCAGAGAACTTAGCAGCTGAATCTACATTTCTTTCCATTTTCTCTTCTTCATTCTTGGGATTCACACCTTGAACGGGTGGTTTATCCATTGGAGAAGGAAGAAGTGCTAACACCCCATCCAACATGGGCTGAACGCCTTTGTTTTTAAAGGAAGAGCCAGCAAATACGGGGACGATTTTTAGGGCCAAAGTGGCTTTTCGAGCACACTTACGAATTTCGTCTTTTGTAATTTCGCCACCCTCTAAGTAGCGATTCATAACGCCTTCATCTTCTTCAGCTACAGCATCAACGAGCTTTTCGCGAAGCTTTTTACATTTTTCTTTTAAATCTTCAGGAATATCCGTGACACGGTATTCATCGCCCTTTCCAGGAATGTCCCAAATCAAAGCCTTTTCTTCGATCAGATCCACCACGCCCAACAACTTGTCTTCTGCTCCGACAGGGTAGTTGAACATGATCGGTCGTGCGCCCAATTTCTCTACGATAGATTGAACCGATTTATCGTAATCTGCTCCAACACGATCCATTTTGTTGATGAAACAAATTCTTGGAACTTTGTATCGGTCAGCTTGGCGCCAAACCGTTTCAGATTGTGGCTGAACTCCAGCAACGCCGTCGAATAAAACGACCGCCCCATCTAACACACGAAGGGAACGTTCCACTTCAATGGTGAAGTCCACGTGTCCGGGAGTGTCGATGATATTAATTCTGCAATCTTTCCAGAAACAAGTCGTTGCAGCAGAGGTAATCGTGATGCCACGTTCTCGCTCTTGAACCATGTAGTCCATGGTGGTTTCGCCATCATGCACTTCCCCTATCTTATGGGTAACCCCAGTATAATAAAGGATGCGCTCGGTAGTGGTGGTTTTTCCGGCATCAATGTGCGCGCAGATACCGATATTGCGAATTTTTCTTAAGTCTGTGATTTGTGGATCAGCCATAGTTTTTTACCAGCGATAGTGAGCAAAAGCTTTGTTAGCTTCGGCCATTCGGTGAACATCTTCTCTTTTCTTTACAGATTCCCCGCGGTTTTCAGCGGCATCAAACATCTCTTGAGCCAGCTTTTCACCCATTGAGGCACCTCTTCGTGCTTTTGCATAAGTAGCGAGCCAACGAAAAGCAAGCGCGTTTCGTCGCTCCGGACGAACTTCAACAGGAACCTGATAAGTCGAACCCCCAACTCGTCGGGACTTCACTTCGACCTGAGGTCGGACATTAGTTAATGCCTTCTTAAAGACCTTCATTGGATCGTCTTTAGTTTTCTGATGGATTACCTCAAAAGCACCGTAAACGATTCTCTCCGCAGTGCTCTTTTTTCCATCTTGCATGATCGAATTAATAAATTTAGTTACCAACTTCTCGTTGTACTTTGAGTCGGCAACAACTTCTCTATGAGGAACATTTCCACGTCTTGGCATTGCTTATGCCTTTCCTGCTTTGGCTCCATATTTGGAGCGACTTTGTTTTCGTTTTTCTACACCTTGAGTATCTAAACTTCCACGAACGATGTGGTAGCGAACCCCAGGAAGATCCTTCACACGGCCTCCTCTAATAAGAACAACTGAGTGTTCTTGGAGGTTATGACCTTCTCCAGGAATATAAGAAGTGACTTCGTAACCGTTTGTTAAACGGACACGGGCCACTTTCCGTAGAGCCGAATTCGGCTTTTTAGGAGTGGTTGTGTACACGCGGATACAAACTCCGCGACGTTGGGGACATCTTGTCAATGCGGGGGACTTCGTACGCCGTTTTTGAGCGTCTCGGCCCTCGCGGACTAATTGGTTAATTGTTGGCATGTAATTACCTCAAAATCTTAAACTAAGGGTTGATAACGTTCCGCATTTTCAATGTCAATTGCTTTTGCCCAAAGACTTTGCCTTTCTTGACTCGGATTTTGTTTTGGACTACAACTCGCCCACCCTAATCGAAGGGAGACTAGCTGTATGTACGAAAAGATAGTTCTCGTTTTTTTCTCTTTATTAGTTCTTGCGGTTTCTAGCTTAGTTAAGAATCTCTCAGACTTAGAGACCTTCTTTTCATCGCATTCCGGGTCGCATTGTTCCCATCAATATCATTCAAAAGAAGCAGGAAAAGCATCTAGTAGTCTGGTACACTGGTTCAACTGTGACTAGTAAAAGACAGAAATTACCCATAAAAAACAAGCCCTTAACTATTCGGGATGAAATTCATGGAGACATGAGTTTCGAGGGTGCCGTTCGCCACGCCATTGACCACCCCTTCTTTCAAAGGCTTCGTTCAATTAAGCAGCTGGGTCTTGCAGAGTTTGTGTTCCCTTGCGCCACCCACACCCGTTTCCAGCACTCCTTAGGGGCTTCCTATCTAGCCGTTCAATACTTTGAGACGATGGTGAGAGGGTGGAGTCATTCGACTTTTGATTTCGAAGGAAAAATAGAAAAAACCCGATTTTCACCCCTTTTAACCCGGCAACGGTTTCAAGAAGTGGGAGAACATCCAGAATCTTATCGATTTTGGCGAGATGCCATAGGGCTTGCCGGCCTTCTTCATGATGTTGGTCATGGTCCGTGGAGCCATACATTTGAGTTTTTAGATTTACAGCAGGATTTTAGGGATGTTTTGGAGCCTATCCACGGCGTTGTAGGAAAATATCTTCGAGAACAGTTGAAAAGCGGAAAGCCATTTATGCATGAGGAGATTTCTCTCCTTTATCTTCATAAGCTTTTAACAGATCTGGAAGAGGGTGGTTTAGTACCAGATGCTTTAAAGTTTTTTGTTCCTGTTTCAGCTCTTATTCATCGAAAAATGGGCTTGGGAAAGTTTCAAAAAGAAATTGAGTCTGAAATTCGAAAAGAATTGGAAGGTCGGAAATTAAAAGGAGGAGTCGAAGTTCATCGTCTCCTCAGGCCTGTCATTTCGGGGCCCTTCGATGTGGATCGCATTGATTATATTCAGCGTGACGGACGTAACTGCGGAGTCAACATCGGTGGTATTGAGTGGCGTCGAATTGTTTCTAAACTCATTCCGTGCTTGGCGAATCACCAGGGGGCTTCTAACGAGCCTCAAGACGTCGTGCTTATTTCAAACGTTAAGAACCAGCACGTACTCGACGATTTCATTTTTAGTTTGTTTCAGATGTACGCTCAAGTTTATCTCCATCCCAAGATTGTGGGAGTGGAAGAAGTAGCTAAGCGACTTTTGAAAAAAGTTCAAACGGGCAAGAAAAAACCGATCATTACTTTTGAAATGCACCAACAACTGACCGATGAACGATTTCGTTATCTTCTCAAAGAAGAATTTGGAATTTCTGAGATAGAAGATTTGCTTTTCCGAAAACGTGGAGCGGGAGTTCACGTGGTGAGTTTACCTCCCAACATGGGAATGGAAAAAAATCTCAAAGCAAGTGGATATTCCATGGTGGATCTCCTGGACAGACCAATGATGAAAGACAGTGTGGGGCTTTTCCTTTTTGGGGCTTACCAGCACCAATCAGGAAAGAGTACGAAGACAGAGCATTTGATACAACCATGGGTCAAAGTCAGTCCCATTGCCCATCATTTTTACACGATTAATTACTCACCAAAAATTTGGTTAAAATCGGAGCTTTTGGGCTGAAATGGAAACTTGGCTTTCAACCTTTGGGGTAATATTTGCGATTGTTGATCCCTTTGGTTATGTCCCTATTTTTCTCTCGTTAACGGCCGGAGATAGTGAAGCCCTTCGTCGAAAAATGATTCGAAAGGCCTGCGCAACAGCCTTCTTAGTTTTGACTATTTCGACTTTTATCGGGCAGCAGGTGCTCAGTTTTTTTGGAATTTCCATACCTGCTCTTCAAATATCGGGAGGACTCATTCTTCTCATTATCGGTTTTGAGATGATGAAAATTCTTCCTGTAGTCGAAAAGCTTTCTCAAAAAGAAGAAACAGAAGCTGAAAGAAAAGAAGATATCTCCATCGTTCCCCTGGCAATTCCCATGCTTTCGGGACCGGCCGCAATTGCTTCAGTGGTTGTTTTGAGCAGTCGGGCACAATCCATAGCTGATTACCCGGTGATTATTTCATCCATTTTGGCCACACTTTTGATTACGTACTTTGTTTTGCGTTCATCTAGTCGTTTGATAAAAATCATTGGGGTTACGGGGCTCAATGTGATGACCCGCGTGATGGGTCTTCTTCTCTGTGCAATCGCCATTCAATATGTCATCAATGGCTTCTTAGCAGTTAAACACGCATGAATCGCGAGTTTGAGCTGATCGATCGACTCTGTAAAAAGCTTCCTGCCCCTTCAAAAAAAGTCTTTTTAGGGATTGGAGATGATTCGGCTGTTCTTGAATCCATTTCCGGTAAAGTTCTTTTGACTGTAGATGCCCTAGTAGAGGGGATTCACTTTGATTTTAGCTTTTGCGAGCCTAAAGAAGTGGGGAAAAAAGCTCTAGCAGTGAACATCAGTGACATCGTGGCTATGGGAGGAAAGCCCTTGGCAGCTCTGATTTCAATCGGGGTTTCCGAACGAATTTCAGAGGATGTGCTCGAGGAAATTTATGAAGGGGTGGCCGAGGCTGCGCGGTTTCACTCCATCGATGTTGTGGGGGGAAATGTTACGCTAAGTCCAGATCGTTTGATGCTTAATGTGACACTTTTGGGGGAATCTCCGAAAACTCCCTTAACGAGGCGCGGAGCTCGGGAAGACGATATCGTCTTTATCTCAGGACCGGTAGGGGAGGCCGCTGCAGGTCTGTATTTGTTGAAAAAAGAAGGCCGTAAAGTTTTGAGCCGGTTTCCAAGGCTCACTTCTCACTATCTAACCCCGCAAGCTCGAGTAGATTTGGTGGAATTACTCACCGAGGAGAACAGAGTTCACTCACTCATTGATATCAGCGACGGTTTGTCCAGTGAGCTTTGGCACTTGGCGAAAGCATCCCATGTTGGATTTTTAATCGAGGAGGAAAAAATTCCTCTTTCCGAGGAGCTGAAACAAGCAAGTGAGGAAACCAAACAAAGTTTAAGAGATTGGCAATTATCTGGAGGAGAAGATTACGAACTGGTCGGCACTTGTTCCCCAAGCAATTGGTTAGTCTTAAAAGGAGAAGCTCAACGAAGAGGGTTGTCCTTGTTCCAAATTGGAACAGTCGTTTCTTTCTCTAGAGGGGTTCGGCTCAAAGATTCCGAGGGTGTAGAAATGCCCATCTCCCCCTCCGGCTGGAACCATCTTTCGTCTACAGAAAGGGATTGACCTCAAGGCGAAGCTCCTGGAAACTTAGGCCAAATGAAGAATTTCATTATTTCCATTTCTACCCTCATTGTTTTGTTCTCAAGCCGATCTCAGGCCATGGGAACAAAAGGCGATTTTATTGGTTCCGCAGGTATGGGGATCATGACAAGTCCTACGCTTTTTCTGATTTCTCCGGAGTTGGAATACGTTCATAGCGATGAACTGACGTTAGGGGGCCTTGCTCAAATGGGTTTGGGCGGAGGCGGGGTTTTATTTACTGCTTCTGGAAAAGTCCGACATTTTTTTGGAGGAAGTCCAAGAGTTAAGCCCTGTGTTGAGGGCGGCTTGGGACTAACTCTGGCCTCGTCTCTTTTTTCTTCGGCAGTTGGGGTCCATATCTTAGCGGGAATGGGCTTTGATTATATTTTAGATAAAAGAACTTCGATTGGAACGATGATCCGTTTGAACTTTAGTCCGCCGCTTCAGTCGTTCTTCCTCAGTTGGCCCATGGTTACCATGCGATTCCTTCTCTAAATCATGAATAAAGAGAAGCTTGGCCGAAAAATCATAGAAAATCTTCACCAGGCGGGTTTTGAGGCTTATTTTGCGGGTGGTTGTGTACGAGATAGAGAACGGGGAGTAGCCCCTAAAGATTTTGATATTACGACTAGTGCGACTCCTGACCAGATCACTCAACTATTTTCAAAAACAGTTCCTGTAGGAGCTGCTTTTGGTGTGATCCTGGTCATCGAAGATGATATTCCGTTTGAAGTTGCAACCTTCAGAAAAGAAGGACCTTACCAAGACGGACGACATCCCGAGAAAGTCAGTTTTTCTACAGTTGAAGAAGATGTTCAAAGACGAGATTTTACAGTTAATGGGCTCTATCTAGATATTCGAAATAATCAGGTAATCGATTTGGTAGGCGGCAGAGAAGATCTTCAAAAGAAGATCATTCGAACGATTGGGGATCCCGAGAAAAGATTTCTTGAAGATCATCTTCGATTGATGAGAGCTATTCGATTTGCCGTTCAGTTGGGCTTTGAAATTGAATCCGCTACTTTTGCAGCTATTAAAAAGCACGCAAAAAAAATTAGTTTGATCAGTGCTGAACGCGTTCGCGATGAGTTCACAAAGATTCTGACTTCTCCGCAACCGGCTAGAGGAATTCGTCTCTTAGACGAAACAGGGTTGGCTAAAGAGTTTTTCCCGGAATTGTCTAAAATGAAGGGTGTAGAACAGCCTATGGAGTACCATCCAGAGGGTGACGTTTTTATTCATACCCTTCTTCTTTTAGACGGGCTTAAAAATGCCGAAATCGAACTGGCGATGGGGGCGCTTTTACATGACGTGGCGAAGCCAAATACTTTTCAGAGAGCTCCTGATCGAATTCGTTTTCACGGACATGATGTTCTTGGTGCGCAAATGGCTCGTGAGATTTGTAAACGCCTTGCTTTCTCTAACGAGCAAACCGAGCTCATCGCAAGCCTGGTTTTAGAGCATTTACGGTTTAAAGATGTTTTCAATATGAGGCTCTCGACTTTAAAGCGGTTTTTGTCTTTGCCTCGATTTGATCTGCACTTAGAGCAACACCGTTTAGATTGTTTAGCAAGTTATGGAAATCTCGACGCTTATCAATTTGCAAAAGTTAAATATGAAGAATTTTTAAAAGAGCCTCCACCTCCTTCAAAGCTTGTTACTGGAGCGGATTTGAAAGCATTTGGCTTTGTTCCTGGCCCCATTTTTACTGAGATCTTAAGAGACGTTGAAGATCAGATCCTGGAAGGGGCCATCCGAGATAGAGAAGAGGCTTTGGACTATGTTAAGAAAAAGTTTTTAATCAAGGGGCGCCCATGAACGGGATTGAAGATTTCAAGAAGGGGGACCTCAGAACACTCGCTCGACTTATCTCGCTCTGCGAAGACGGAGATCCTAAAGTAATCGACTTTTTGAGCGAAATATTTTTGCTCAAAGGCCATGCCAAAGTCATTGGAATTACCGGTCCTCCCGGAGCTGGTAAAAGCACTCTTCTGAACACGTTTGTTCGGCTCATTCGTAAAGAAAACAAAAAGGTAGCTGTTTTAGCAGTCGATCCCGTGAGTCCCTTTTCTGGTGGAGCGTTGCTTGGAGATCGGATTCGTTTGATGGACCATTTTAACGACCCGAATGTTTTTATCCGAAGCTTAAGCACTCGAGGAAAACTAGGGGGCTTGTCGCTAGCTACTCGGCAGGGAGTAACACTTTTAGACAAATTTGGTTTTGATTTTATTTTGGTCGAGACCGTGGGAGTGGGCCAAAGTGAAGTCGATGTGCGAAAGCTTGCCGATGTAACTTTGGTGGCCCTAGTTCCAGAATGGGGGGACTCGATTCAGGCGTTAAAAGCGGGCATTCTGGAAATTGCCGATATTTTTGTAGTGAACAAAGCAGATAGGGAAGGGGCTGATCGAATTGAAAAGGAACTGAAGAATGTCCTTCATCTGGCCGGAAAAGATGAGACCCCTGTTTTAAAAACAAGCTTCAATGATTTGACGACAGTTGAGGCCCTTTATCAATCGGTTAACAGTTATTTAGATGCTCATTCGCCGACAATTGAAAAGAAAAGAGAAGTAGGGATTCAGGATGCAGCCCTAGAGTTGCTGGAATATTGGGTGATGCAAGAAGCGCGTACCTGGCTTAAGGACCACATGGAAAGTGGGGCTAACCCGTATGAAGTCATAAAACAGTTCCAGAAAAAATATCCCAAGGGGTCTCTTTTCTCTTAATGAATTCCCCACCCAGAATTTTGGTTTGTAGAAGTGACAATCTGGGAGATCTGCTTTTATCCTTACCGGCCATTAAGAGCCTTCGGCAGTCGTTTCCCGAGGCTGAAATAGCTCTTTTAGCAAAGAAAAATAATCTAAAGCTCCTGCAGACATTTCTTGAAGAACAAAAGATCAGGCCTATTTCACTTGAGGAGAAATGGGACTGTGAAAAATGGGATGCTTTCCTTGGTTTGTTTTGTAGTGGTGCCATTGCGTCTAAAGTGTTTCTCAAACGAGTGCCTGTGCGAGTGGGGCAGTATTCAAAGTTCTGGTCTTTTGCTCTTTTTAATTACGGAAAAAGACAAAAGCGTTCTTTGGCCGATCAAAGTGAAGGGACTTATTCCTTGGAGCTGGTTCAGGAATTGGTCACCCAACTGGGAGGCAAGACAAATAAAGAGATTGCGATGGTGCAACTCCCGAGAGATGAGAAACAAGCGGCACTGGCTGAGCAAGCCTTGCTGCAAAGTGGAATTCGTCCAGAGAGTAAATTTATTGTGGTACATCCGGGAATGGCGGGGAGTGCTCTCAATCTTTCGCGAGAGCAATATGCTGAAATCATCAGGAAGATAACCGCCAAAGTGGATTGCGTAGTATCCGTAGGGCCTTCCCGGCAGGATCAGTTAATTTGGTCCTATTTGAAATCTGAGTTTCCAAATTTAAAAAAAATCGAAGGTTTGGAACTGTCTGCTTTAAAAGAGGTCTTTAGACAGAGCCAACTGGTTATTGCTCCGAGTACGGGCCCTTTGCATTTAGCCCACTTGGTAGGAGTTCCCGTTATCGGGATTTATTCCCCTGTCAGGGCGCACCACCCTCGGCGATGGGGGCCATGGGGCGGTGAACAAAAATCTATCGTCCATTGGCCTCAAGTAGAGTGTCCGGGGAAAAGCTCTTGCTTGGGCCCATCCTGTCCTGAATTCAACTGTATGGAAAAAATAGATTGGGCTTCATTGATTTTGAAAGAAGTTGATGGTTTAACCTGAAGGTATGGATTTTTCCTTTTTTAAAGATTTCTCAAAAGCACATCTTCTCGTGGTAGGAGAGGTCGGAATTGACGAATACATTTGGGGAGATACCCATCGAATTAGTCCAGAGGCCCCAGTCCCGGTTGTAGAAGTTCAATCTGTTGATCAAAAATTGGGACTCTCTGCGAATGTTTCTCAAAACTTAGCTTCTCTCGGAGTTAAAACCACTCTTTTAACTGTTTGTGGAGAAGATGATGACGCAAAAACTCTGACTCAAATGGTGGGGGAAGCTGGTATAGCTTGCTTTGAAGCATTGAAAGACACGTCTCGGCCTACTTTACGCAAAGTACGAGTGATTTGTCAGAAACAACATGTGGTAAGAGTAGATTTTGAGCGCTCTCACTCACTTTCACCTCAGTTATCTAGAGAGTTTGTTGATCGGATTTGTGATGAACTGCCTAAAACAGATGGGGTGATCATTCAGGATTACGGTAAAGGGTTGTGGAACCGGGATACCTTAACTTTTATCAAAGAAGCAAAGGCTAAGAAGAAACCTGTGTTTGTGGACCCTAGCCGATTAAGTCCTGTGGAGCTGTATCACGGGGTTACTCTTTTAACTCCAAACCTTGCTGAGGCAGAAACATTAACCGGGGAAAAAAACCTAGGAGCTAGGTCTCAAGAGTTTCCCAAAGACCATCTGGAAAAGATGGCCTTAAAAATTTTGAAGACTACAGACTGTGAAGAGTCGATTATCACCTGTGGCCCCTGGGGAATGGTGGCGGTTTCCAAAGACAAGCCTGCATTAATTCGAATCCCTACTTATGCACGAAAAGTATTCGATGTTACTGGGGCGGGCGATACAGTGATTGCGGTTTTGTCCTTGATGAAGGTTTTAGGTAAGCCGTTGGAAGAGTGCATGCGAGTTGCAAATGCCGCAGCTGGGGTGGTAGTGGGCCAAATCGGGGCTGCTTCAGTCACACAGGAAGAGCTCAGAAAAGAGCTAGAGCATTTAAAAACAGAGGGCTTGATCGCCTAGTTACATTGCTGCCGGATCGTCTAATGGTAGGACAGCGGACTCTGACTCCGCGAGTCTAGGTTCGAATCCTAGTCCGGCAACCAAACCCCCTCATTCTATAAATTAAGGAACTAAAACTTCTTCAGCGAGTTGCGCAGGAACCAGTCGAGCAGTGGGATGACTGCCTTTTGTTCCTTTTGCCGTTTCATCAATAAACTGTTTCACCGTAAGTTTTTGATCGACAGCTTTGTTCCAGGCATTTTTCATTGCCACTGTGAATGCGGAGCCATTGCTTCCAGCTAAACAGGTTTCGTCAGCTCTTGCTGAGACGAAGGCAAATAGAGAGCGAAAGAGAGGGCTTTCATGGCGAGTAGGGGCAAGACCTTGTACGATCTCATCCACCATTTCTTGTGCCACGACTTGAGGTGAGTTTAAAAAATCCATGGTTTTTAAACTTCTCATTGGATCAATCAATGAGCCCGAGTGACAGGAATCAACAATGAAGGTCAAGCGAGCCATGGGGCCCCAAAGTTCTCTGCCTTTCACTAAAGCCTTTTTAATTTCATCAATTTTCATAGCGCGATCTTCGGCGAGAATGGTTCCTCGTCCGCCGTGTCCCGTAAAATAAAAAAGATGTGAAGCATTGCCATCTGAAGAATCTGCCAAGTGAATGAGTTCAGAAGCGATTTTGGAAACAGTCGCTTTGCCGTTTACTACTTTCTCGACAGTGAATCCGCTATGCGCATTGAGTGCCATTTCTTCCAAATTATCGATGTCATATTCGAGTCCAGGAAGTCCGTGTGACGAACTCACAAGAAGTGCTGTGTTTCGAGCATTAGGATCAGAGGAGAGCCCTCTTGAATCGGCGAAAACAGACGTGGTTAATGCAAAGCTAGCTAAAAGCAAACTGAGTTTTTTCATAGTCTTCCTTCCTTGGACATTTCTGTCCTCTTCGGAAAACCATCAAAAAACTTTAACGCGCGTAAGAGTCAGTTGCGTCAACTAAAGATTTAGCAATTCCTCTTTCAAATGCCGAGTGACCGGAATCAGGGATAATCAAAAGCTTCGACTTAGGCCATGCCTGATGAAGATCCCATGCGCTTTTCATTGGACAAACAACGTCGTAGCGTCCCTGAATAATATGTCCGGGAACGTCTTTTATGCGGTTTGCATTTTTGAGCAACCAACCATCTTCTTTAAAAAAACCGCCATTCACGAAATAATGAGATTCGATACGCGCAAATGCGAGGGCAAATTCATCGGTTCCATACCCCTGAATAAATTTTTCATCTGGAAAAAGTTTACTAGTTCTTCCTTCCCAGAGACTCCACTCTTTACAAGCACTCATGGCGGTTTCTTTGTTAGTACTCATGATTCTTTTATTGTAGGCGCCTACAAGGTCTCTTCTTTCTGACTCAGGAATAAAGTTTAGATAGCTCTTCCATGCATCGGGATAAATCCAGCTAGCTCCTTCTTGATAAAACCAATCGATCTCTTGTTTTCTTAAGAGAAAAACCCCTCGAAGAACCAATTCAGTTACCCTTTCAGGGTGAGTTTCTGCATAGGCGAGAGCTAACGTGCTTCCCCAGGAACCTCCAAAAACCTGCCACTGATCGATCCCGAACTCCTCTCGAATGCGTTCCATGTCAGCAACGAGATCCCAAGTAGTATTTTCTTCTAAACAAGCATAGGGAGTACTCTTTCCGCAGCCTCGCTGATCGAAAAGAATGGCTCGATAAGCTTCTGGATTAAAGAGCTGGCGGTGTTTTGCTTCAATAGCTCCACCAGGCCCACCGTGACAAAAAATAACAGGCTTTCCTTCGGGATTGCCGGATTCCTCAACATACACTTCGTGCACAGCAGAAACTTTAAGTTTCGTGGTGCGAAAAGGTTCGATGGGAGGATAGATTCCTGACTGAGGGTCTTTAGTCGTATTGAATTTCATAATTACGAAGTGTCGCACAGCTCCAAAAATTCGTCTAGAGGGTACTCTCCTTTTAACCGATAAAGAGCATCATGGAAGATTTCAGAATCCTACTACTTTTTCTTATGTTTCTCCTAGTGGGTTGCAACGACTCTACACGTGTCTTTTTTTCCGAAGCCAGCCAATCAGTTGTGGAAACAGCGGGAACTGCGGAAATCAAAGTGAAATTAAATCGTTCCTCTAAAATTGGGGTGGGCGATGTGAACTCACCCAACTCGATTACCAATCGAGAAATCAAAGTTCCGTTTTCTGTTTCGGGGACCGCACAACTCGGTACCAATCATGGGCTAACCAATGGAATCATTGTTTTTCCTCCTGACTCACGAGAGGCAAAAATTCGAGTTCCGATTTATCACAACATTGTTTTTGAGGGGGATAAGACACTCACTGTCACTCTCGGAAATCCGGAAGGGGCTGATCTCGGAGATTTGACGACCCACACTTTAACTATTGTCGAAGCAGATCTTTCGCCCAATGTTAACTTTGTAAACACAAGTCAGACCGTATCGGAGGGAGCGGGAACAGTGTCTATTCCCGTTGCTTTAGAATATGCTTCCGAATCGGACGCCGTTATTCCGTATCATTTTTCAGGTACAGCAGGTCAGGGAATAGACTTTACTTCCGCTGCCAGTATTACGATTCCCGCCGGACAAACCAGTGGGAATATTCAAATCAATCTAATCGATAATTTTGTCATTAATGCTGACAATACAATCATCGTCGATCTAGACGCCCCCAGCGGAGCTCACTTAGGGGCCTCGACCACCCATACGGTGACCGTAGTTGATAATGATAATCAACCCACTGTGTTTTTAACTGCCGCCACGCAATCAGTCTCGGAGTCTGCTGGCACCGTGACTGTTCAGTTTTCAATGAGTAAAACCTACTTACTTGAAGTCACAGTTCCCTACACGATTTCAGGAACTGCCTCGAACCCAGGAGATCATAATTTATCGAGCGGCAGTCTGACCATTGCTCCGGGAAGCACCAGCGGGTCTATTAGTTTTAATATTGTGAGTGATTCTTTAGACGAGCCGAATGAAACGGTAATTGTTACTTTGGGGACAGTTACCAATGGAAATACAGGTTCACCAAGTTCTCAAACTATCACCATAAATAACGATGATCCCACGCCTACAGTTCAGTTCAGTTCCGCTACTCAAAGTGTCTCGGAGGCAGTGGGCACTGTGACAGTACAGGTTAATTTGAGTGCGGTGAGTGGCCAAAACGTGCAGGTTCCTTTTACTGTATCCGGAACGGCTTCTTATCCCTCTGATCACAATCTAACAGCGGGAACCCTTACTATTCCTGCGGGAACAAGTTCCGCAACGACTTCATTTACTGTTAACAACGATACCCGTTACGAAAATAGCGAGACAGTCATTTTGACGATGGAAACTCCGACGAATGCTACGGTTTCAGGAGTTATGGTTCAAACTGTTACGATTACTAATAATGACCCAGCACCCACCATAAACTTTTCAAGCAGTGCTCAGTCCTTAACAGAGGGAGATAGTGGGACGACGACCTTAAATATTTCGGTCAATTTAAGCTCTGTCAGTGGGGTGAGTGCGACGATTCCCTTTAGCTTAGGGGGAACCGCTACTTCTATAACCGATTATAGTGCTACCACTTCTTCACCTTTGGTAATTCCTGCGGGAAGCTCTAGTGGCGATATTTCAATTTCAATTAATGGCGAAAATACTTACGAAAACAATGAAACGATTGTGCTGAATCTGGGAACTCCAACGTATGGAACCTTAGGTGTTACGACTACCCACACGATAACTGTGAACAATGACGATCCTGTTCCGAGCGTAAGTTTCTCGGCATCTGCTCAAACAGTCACTGAAGCAGCTGGGTTGGTTTATGTGCTTTTTGTCATGACGAATCCTTCAGACTTTCCTGTAACTATTCCCTATACTGCTTCAGGGACTGCCTCTTATCCATCGGACCATGGTCTTCAATCCGGATCAGTAATCATTACGCCTGGAACTACTGATAAGGTTTTTACCTTTAGCGTTGTGAATGATGCCGGTCCAGAGGCTACTGAAACTGTGGCATTAACCATAGGCTCAGTGACCAATGGTAACTTGGGAAACCCAAACACTCATACAGTCAGTATTACGGATAATGATCGAGACTTTGCTTTGAATCATACCAGACTCTGGTTGGATGCCGATTTTGGCGTTGTTAAAGATCAAGACCAAAAAATTTTAAGTTGGACTCCTCGCTACTCAGAGCCTGAAATGAGTTTTTCAAAAATCCCAGATGCTCAGTGGTTTTTCTCGAGTTGGCTGAGATTTCCCGCGACAGAAAGCAGGGATTGGGAGTGGCTTTGGAAAGCTCTCGAATTGAAAATGTCTCCGTCAGCAAACGATATTATTTATGCCGTTACCGGCGAGGAAATGGAAATAGAGAAAATTGATCAATCTCACATTGAGTATTGGACTAGTGAATTTCAAGGAAAGTTGAGTGAGGTGCTGTGGGTGAATCCCGATCCCAAATTGAATAGTGTGCAAGAAATTGAATCTTATTTAGCTCGGAAATATTCCAAGTTTAATGATGGCTAAACGAAAACACATTCTATTGTTAATGGTTTTGTTCTGCCGTCTGGCGACGGCTGATAAGCTCTCGTCGCTGCCAGGGGGGCTGCTTTTTCCTGCGTTTTCATCGGCCGGTCTTGTAAATGCGGCTGCCATGTCACTCGACTGGAGACAAGAAGCCAAAGTTCTTTATTCTCCTCCGTTATCACAAGAGGATGCTCACTCCTACTTGGTCTCTGCAGCCTATTCCAATCGAATGTTGGGAATCAATCTAGGCTTTTCGGGAAGTTATCAAGATGGCTCTGTTTACGACTCGGTTTTTTCTGGTTTGTCACTTCGGATAAGTCGGTTATCTGTTGGAGTGTCATTTAGAAAAGCCATTATAGAAAGTACCTCTCCGGTTGAAACGGATGTGTCCTCCATTCTCACTTTATCGCCTACGTTTCGAGTTGGGGCGGTCGCGTATCATCTAGGCGAGGAATCCCAAATTGGAGCAGGAATTGGATTGGGACGACTTGGAAAGCAGACCCTTTCCGCTGATATCTTGTTCCCCGCTAAACCCAAAGGAAAAGGGATTATCGATCAGTACGCAGCTAATGTGACGCTAACTACTTACCAAGAAAGCTTTGCCTACTCTTTGGGAATGAAATTCTCGAGACAACAGGATGGATTTTCCAATGACAATCAAATTGCTGGAATTGCCGGTACCACCTTTCCTATATCCAAATCCGTGAACTTTACGGGACTTTACCGTTCCAATCCGCATACCGTCACGGTGGGGTTTGTTTGGCTGTGGACACCTCCCGCGGATAAATACATCCAAACCTCAAAAGAGGAAAACTGGAATACCATCTGGAATAAATCTCGCTAAGAGCCAGTTTTTGTCGCTGTGTTCTGTATTCCGATTGAATGCGATGCCTAGAATTTGTTTAAAAATGGCATCGGACTTGCTCCCAATACTCCTCCGTGGACTCACAATTTTGGAA
Source organism: Bdellovibrio sp. ZAP7 (assembly GCA_945878405.1). Lineage (GTDB taxonomy): Bacteria > Bdellovibrionota > FAC87 > UBA2466 > UBA2466 > RFNO01. Next base: position 19,845 of record CAMCTJ010000019.1, on the reverse strand, counting down.
AAAACAGCCTACCAAAGCATCGAAAACGGCACCTCGACGTGTCTTGGATGTAGAGGAATTTGATAATTACGATCATTGGACTCGAGATTGTCGGGTCAGGAGTGAGGCCTGGTTTGCCATTGAATCCTGGGCTCGAGAAACAGGATTTCACATGGTGGCTTATAAATCAAAAAAGAGGCTTTATCAGAAAGGAATGGCTCCTGATTCCTTTGTTACTTTTCTTGAAGTGCGCCACGAAGAGGGAAGAGTGGTTTTGAAATCGTGGATTGAAGTGAGTTCGAAAATGCGTTGGTTATCGCTATTTCACTTACCGAAAGAGCTCAAAATAGAACCCACGGGATTTTGGGGCGTTCGCATTCGAAGACGGGCCTGTCGAGTGATTAATGATTTATTGGTTCGGCTCAAGCAACCGGAAATTGCACACAGCCAGTATTTCCATTGGGGAGATCTCGAACTCACCACTTTAGGATTAATCGGATTGCTCCCGCTTCCGATGCTTTTATTTATTTTAGGCTTAGTGGGAAAGATTGATATTGCCGCTGGTCTTTCTAACAATCTCTTATCTCTTTTTGGGGAAAGACTTATTCTTATTTGTGGAGTGGGGATTTCTTTTGTTTTGATTCATCACTGGGTCGTTATCAAGCACCTACGAAAGGAATGGGCTAATTTAGTTAGCTTTTCTGTTTCTGCCATTCTGTTTATCACGCTCAACATCTTTTTGTTCACTAGAACATCTCGTGAAATGCTCGATCAGAAGCTAGTTCATTATTGTGTAAGTAACTTCAGTGAAGTCAAATGTCAGAATCAGTATTCCGCTTTGTCAGCATCCGAAAGAACTGCTTTTGCAAAGAAGTTAGAAGTGTTGCAGAAGAGCTTGGCCCTCAAGAGGGAATAGCTTTGTACTCAACGTTCTGAATTTCCCAGTCTTCTTCTCCTTTTGGAGAGCGAATTGTTACTGTGTCTCCCTTTTTTGCTTGGAGAAGAGCTTTTCCCACTGGAGAAACCCAACTGATCAATCCATCTTTTACATTTGTTTCATCAACACCAACAATAGAAAACCGCTTGGTGTTACCGGCCTCATCAAGCACCGTTACCGTAGCTCCAAAAAGGATTTTGTCGGAGTGTTGATTTAAGGGATCAATAATTTCTGCGAGCTCTAATCTCTTTGAGAGAAAACGAATTCGCCTATCAATTTCACGCAAACGGCGTTTTCCGTAAATATAGTCCGCATTTTCAGAGCGATCGCCATTGGATGCTGCCCACTGAATTACCTTAACAAGCTCTGGCCGCTCATCATTTAGAAGATGTTTTAACTCAGTCCTCAGCTTTTCAGCTCCTTGAGGAGTGATATAATTTTTTTTGCCCGCTAAGGGGTCGTTCGGGGAATCGTCCTCTTTGGCATTAAGATCTAACTCGAGATCCTCGCCGTTTCCCTCTTTTGTAAATGCTTTGCTCATGACTTATTTAATAGCGATGGGTTTTCCAAGCTGCAGGATATGTTGAAACTCAGATTCGGTTACCGGTTGCACAGATAAGCGACTTCCTTTTTTTAAGACCAACATCTCTTTCAGGGCAGATGAATCTTTGAGCGTGTCTCGCAAGACAGGAATTGAAAAACGGGAAACGGCTTTTATATCGACCATCACCCAAGGATTAATCCCTTTCTTCTTACTGTCTGAATCAAAGTATTTGTTTTTGGAATCCCATGCTGAGGAATCGGGATAAGCTTCTTTAACGACTTCACAAACCCCAAAAATACCTGTGGGTTCCGCATTGCTGTGATAAAACAGAACGAGATCGCCCAGTTTGAATTGATCCCTCATTAAATTACGCGCTTGATAATTTCGGACCCCTTCCCAATGGGTAGTCTTTTTCGGGGCTTTCAGTAAGTCTTCGAAAGAAAAGACGTTTGGTTCCGACTTCATGAGCCAAAAAGATTTAGGATTGGATTTCATTATTTTCTGAAATAGCACAAAATCCCCTGACGCACCACCCCATTATGAAAATTTCTTCACAATCCGATAAGGAAGGCAAGGGGACTCCTTATGAACACAAGCAATAATCAATCCGCCAAAATCGCTCTTCTACTTCCTTGTCTGAACGAAGAGCCTACTCTCGCAAAGGTAATTCGCGATTTTAGAAAGCAGATACCTCAGGCAGACATTTATGTTTTTGATAATGGCTCTACTGACCGAAGTGTTGAAATTGCACTTCGTGAGAAGGCCCAAGTGATTCATGTTCCTCAGAGGGGAAAAGGAAATGTTGTGCGACGGATGTTTGAGGCGGTGGAAGCAGATGCTTATGTGATGGTCGATTCAGACGACACCTACGATGCTAGTAGAGTTTGGGAGCTTATCGATCCGGTGCTGAATGGAGGAATCGACATGACCGTGGGGAGTCGAGTCGCTGAGGCGGAGTCGGCTTTCCGTAAATTTCATCGACTTGGTAATGCGCTCATCATGACCCTGATTAACCTTCTTTTCAAAAGTTCCTTTACCGATATCTGTTCCGGTTATCGAGTGATGTCGAGAAACTTTGTTAAAAACATTCCGTTACTCAGAGATGGCTTTGAGGTTGAAACCGAGTTAACCGTCTACTCATTGATCAATAGTTTCTCGGTACGAGAAATACCGTTGCCCTATGGGAGTCGGCCTGAAAATAGTTTCAGCAAGCTAAGAACCTTTTCTGATGGCTATAAGGTCGTTTTGACTATTGTATGGTTGGTCAGAGATACACGACCCTTATTGTTTTTTACCCTCTTGGCTTTCGGATTGTTTTTTGGAGGAGCGTTACCTCTGCACCTAACTCAGAGCAATGGTCTCTTTGGACCTTTGGTTCTGTCTTTTCTCTCAATAGCGGTTTTTTCGACAGGACTGGTTCTGAATACCATTAATGTAAAGTTCTCTGAACTGCAGGTACTAGCTCGTCGACGAAACGCTACCCCAGAACGGGGCCAAGTTTTTCAGCTGCAAAAAGCAGCCTAATTTCTTAACACGATTCATGGAGGAATCATGTCTACTCAAGCCATCGCAATGCCTGTCGTTGTTTCTCAAGAAGTTAACACTCACATGTGGGAAGAGGTTTCTTGCAATTTGTGCGGGTCTAATCAGGCCACTGTGAAATACCAAGGGACTACCGATCCAGACACTGAGAATCTTCTGAAGTCCTATTGCGCTTCAGGAAATTTTGTTTCAAAGGAAACTCTAGTAGAGTGCAACCATTGCGCGTTGATTTATACTTCACCCCGGCTCAATCGAGAGCTCATTCTTAAAGGCTATACAGAAACAGAAGATCCAACCTATGTATCTCAGGCTAAAGGTCGGATTCTTAGCTTCGGACAGTGCCTCAAAGCAGTTAAAAAATATGTAAAACAGGGAGTTGTACTTGATGTGGGTGCTGCTGCTGGATTCTTTTTAAAGGTTGCTAAAGATAACGGATGGAAAACTTATGGAATAGAACCCTCCAAGTTTTTAAGTGATTTCGGAAATAAAAATTATGATGTGGGAATCACTTGCGGGACCGTGGAAACAGTTCCGTTTTTCCCCGAAAAAATGGATGTTGTGACTCTCTGGGATGTTCTTGAGCACACCTTCGACCCAAAAGATGTATTGAAAAGATGTAATCGTTATTTAAAAGACGGTGGTTATATTGTTGTGAACTATCCCAACATAGGCAATTGGATGGCGCGAATGGCTGGCCGAAACTATTGGTTCATTCTCAGTGTCCATCTTTATTACTTCGTACCGAAAACCATGAAGCGCATGTTGGAAGTTTCCGGTTTCGAAGTTGTTTCAAGCCGTCCCCACTTTCAGTGGCTCGAGTTTGGTTATCTGGTTTATCGATTAGAGGCCTATCTGCCGAAATTAGCAAAGGCTATGGGTAAAGTGGTTAAAGCTTTGGGGCTTGAGAAAACGCTCATCCCCTACTTTGCAGCTCAGACTCGTGTCATCGCTAGAAAAGTGAGGTCTGTATGAAAAAACGAGTTGTTATTTTAGGTGCGGGAGTAACTGGATTATCAGCTGCCTATCGTCTGAGTCAGTTTCCCGAATGTGAAGTTCACGTTCTTGAAAAAGAAATGGAAGTTGGGGGGCTTTGCCGAAGCTTCACTGAAGGAGATTTCACACTCGACCTGGGGCCTCATAAGTTTTATTCCAATGTGCCAGGTGTAACGGAGGCCATGTGCGAGGTTATGGGGGATGAGTTTCTTCTGCGGGATAAGACTCAAAAACTCTATATGAGCGGCAGATATTTTTCATTTCCCTTAAGTCTTGTCGAGATGATCACCCGTTTTTCGCCCATAAAAAGCATGAAGATCTTGCTCAGTTTCGGCTGGCAAGTAATTAAGACAACTGTTTCATCTCAGCCTGACCAAACGTACCGTGATTTTGTAGTGAACAAGTTTGGTAAAGCCTTGTACGAGCAAATTTTTCAACCGATGGCTAGAAAGATGTTTGGCAACCCAGAAAAACTGGACCGACGTCTGGCTGAGGTTCGGATCTCCTCTCCGGGTTTGGTTGCAGTATTGAAACAAGTTCTCTTCTCAAAAAAAGTTGATCGAACCGTATCTGCTCCAGAGTTTCACTATCCCAAGAGTGGTTTTGGCCGGATTCCGGCTAAGCTGATGGAAAAAGCAAAAGCGAATGGAGCGAATTTTCATTTGGGAGTGAAAGTCACCAAGATTGAACAGTCACAGGGAAAGGTAAGTGGGGTGTGGGTCTCTTCTGATTCTGGAAAATCAGAATTTATTTCTTGCGATCAATTAATTTACACGATCCCTATGCAAGCGATTGCCGAACTAATGCCGGAGCTTCCTGCTGAAGTGAGGCAAGCGGCTCGTTTCGTAAAGTTTCGACACACGGTAGTTTATTATTTCCTTTTGAAGGCTAAGTCGGTCTTGCCCGCAATGTGGGTTTTTTATCCAGAGTCAAAATTTCGGTTTGGACGATTAAGTGAGATGACCAAGTTTTCGCCATCCGTTGCCCCGGAAGGCTATACCGCTTTAATGGCAGATTTTACCTGTACAGGTGACGATCCCGAGTGGTCTATGAATGACGAGGAGCTCGGAAAACATCTGTTGAATCAAATGAAGCCATTAAAACTGTTCTCTGAGGATCAGATTGTGAAATGTTTTTCAAAGAGATTTAAGAACATTTATCCCGTCTATGAAATGGGATACGAGGAACGAGTAAATAAGCTGAGGAACTTGGAAAGCTCTTTAGAGAATATCTACTTTGTCGGTCGTTTGGGGGATTTCAACTACAACAACTCAGACCAATGTTTTGATATGGGTTTCTCCGTTGCAAATCACATCCAAGAAAAAGGAAAAGTAGCCGAAGAATGGAAAAACCTCAGAACAGAGCGATTTGAGAAGTATCGTATCGTGGATTGATGCTTATGAGAAGACCTCAAGTTACTTTCCAGTTGGGAGTGTTTTTAGGGGCTCTTATATTCGCGGTCTGTGAACTCTTCCTAGAAGTGCATGTTCCCGGAACAGATGTATTTCTTTTTAAAGAGGCGGGTGTAAATCTCGCAACTAAAGGAAAATTTGTTGCCGCCTATCTTCCCCATATGGTTTTTGGAGATGAGAGACCCTTCGCCTATTATCCCCCTCTTTACCCGTTTTTCTTTGGGGTTTGGAGTTGGATTGTGGGAGTGGGTTTAAAACAATCACTCTTGTTTGACTCCTTTCTAACCATAACTCGAACGATGTTGATGTTGTTTCTGGTTGTGCCATCTCTTCCAACATCATTTTTCGAAAAGAAACAAAAGGTGTTTCGCTGGGCGACAGGTATTTTGTTTGCTCTTCTCAGCATGATTTCTACTGATCGCGATCGCCCCGACGAACTTGCCCTTATTTGGGGATTACTTTTGTGTCTTAATCTGAGTTCCAAAAACTCAAATAGAATTAAGGGCGTGATGGGTTCAGTTTTGTTAGCTTGCGTGGGTGCTACTTCTCCAGCGTGTGGCGTGCTTTTCGCGATGATTGTTTTCATGTGGTGTGTTTATCAGAATCGAAGGTTTCAATTACTACTAAGCATGGGACTTGGATCTTTTTGTTTTTGGCTTTTAACCGTGATGCCAATAATGCTTCGCGATTTGGGTTCGGGAGCTCGATTTTCAAAGCAAGCTGGTATTTCTAGTTTTCCCTATCTGCGAAATCTTGCCGAAGGTTGGATGTTGAAAGACTTGTGGGGTTCCTGGCTTTTTCACCTAGACAAGTTTTTGGCCACTGGAACACCCTATCTTTTGGGGGCCGTGGGAGCCTTTGGAGTCGCATTATTTCTCTTGGTTCGTTGTCGATTCCGTATGAATTCAATGCAAAAGGCTCTGGTGATTGTGCCATTACTATATTCTTTTATGGTTCCATTTGTTTGGACCTTGCAACCTTACTATCTGTGGTTCGCTAGTATTGTTTTGATGGTAGGAATTCTGCAAAATGTTCAACGCGATAGCCAACGAATGAGAATGCTAGTCATCGGTTCTTATTTTGTATTTTTTGCTCCCTTATGGTTTTGGGAGTCTAAGTGTATTCTCAATGCTCTTGAAATTCCAAAAGTGGAAAGAGGAGAAGAAATTCGAGCTCAGGTGTTAAACGAGGTAGGACCGCAAGCCAAAATGGCGGTGACCCACGACCAGTATTTTACGTTTAGAGGGGTCAGAGATGTGGTGAATATAGATTATTGGAGACATAAGGCAACCCGGTTTGACTACTTGTATATTACGGATCTCCCAGACAGTCGAAGACGAGTGGCTCGAAGTCGCCAACTGCTTTCCGAAAAGGATCAGCCGTGTTTTGAATTAGTGAAAGATTTTTCTACCTATACCCCCATTCATGTGATGGGGTTTAAGACCCATCATTTTGTTAGGGGAAATGGGGGGAGTCTGTTTCGAAATGTGTGCAAGGACACTCAACAGGCTTCTTAATTGTTTTTAATTTGACTCTCTAACCACTGAAATAGTTGAGGGTCTAATTTCAAGAGTACATCCTGCCTTCTCCCTAAAATCCTGATGCTTTGAAAAAACTTCAGTAGGAGTTCCTTCCGATAGACTCCCATCTCAAAGCCTTCTTTAAAGTTATTCAAGACCTGGGTCATCAACTTTATTCGATTCCTATCTGAAAGTGAGAGTGAGGGGTGCGACTCAGTTAATTCCAGCATTTTTATGAGCCAGGAAATAAAAATCGATAATGCAACCACCAAAGGCCGGTGAATGAAAATAGCCCCCGTTTCCGCCTTTCTTGGCGAAAAACGGATGTCTTTTTGGGGAACTGACCAGGAAAAAATAAAGCCCGTCCCGGCTGTAAAAAGGGCGGTTGTCCTTTTTAAGGTTTCCAAAGGATGAGCGAGGAGAGGGGGGATAAATCTTCGTTTTAAGAGCCCGCTAAATTGATATAAATCGGCTTTAGCACGGTCCCAAAACTCTTCAAGACTGGGAATAACCGTGGGGTCGGGCACCCCGCGTGCCATCTCTTTTTGTGTCAAGAGAGTAAACTCCCGCATTCCGTGAGTTTCGATGGTCCTCTCTAAAATCTCAAGAAGCTGGGGTGGCTTAGCCTTTGGAGTTGTTAAGAACGAATCCATAAGAATCACTTTAGCGAACTTCTCTTTCTTTGTCGTCTAGGGTAAAACCGACCCAAAAGGATTAATGCCGTGGTTCAAAAAAAAGGACTTTTACTCATCAATTTAGGAACACCCGAAAGCTTCGAGCCTAAGCACGTGGGAGGGTATTTGCGGGAATTCCTCATGGATCCCCTTGTGATTGATATTCCCAAAGTGATCCGTTGGATTTTGGTGAATATCCTCATTGTTCCTAGAAGATCGCATGCCTCAGCGAAACTCTACAAAAAAGTATGGATGAAGGAAGGTTCTCCCTTATTAGTTCATACGCAAGCTCTAGAGAGCAAAGTGCAAAAACGGTTGTCCGAACGATTCGAAGTGGTGGCGGCCATGCGGTACGGAAAACCTTCTATTCGGCAGGCGATTTTAAAATTGAAAGAGAGCGGGGTAAAAGAGGTCGTTGTTCTTCCTCTCTATCCCCAATACTCTTTAGCAGCTACAGAGTCATCCATCGTAAAAGCAAAAGAAGTATTCGAAGAGATTTTACCGGAGGCAAAAATTCAGTTCATTCCGTATTTCTATCAAACGGAAGCCTATATAAATGCAGTGACTGCGGTAACTCAAAAATACATGAAGAATGTTTCCTGGGATCGTGTTCTTTTTAGTTTTCACGGGTTACCCGAACGACAAGTTAAGAAAACTGACTCAACGGGCTCGCACTGCCTTAAGTCGAGTGACTGTTGTAAAGAGATCAATCAAGCTAATCAGAACTGTTATCGAGCCCAAAGTTTTGCCACTGCTCGAGCCTTAGCAAAGAGGTTGGGCATTAACGAAGAGCAGTATGAAGTTGCATTCCAATCTCGATTAAAGGGCGCGCCGTGGATACGGCCATTTTCTGATGATTTTTATCGAGAACTTCCAAAGCGCGGAGTGAAAAAATTGGTAGTGGTCAGCCCAAGCTTTGTTGCGGATTGTTTAGAGACCCTCGAGGAAGTTCAAATGCGTGGGAAAGAAGAGTTTGTGGAAAATGGCGGTGACGATCTTGTTCTTATTCCTTCTCTGAACGCAGAAGAACCTTGGGTAGAAGCCGTCGGTCAAATTGTCGAGAACTACCAGCCTAATACGTAAGAAAATAAGAGCGGTGCCACAATGGAGGCATCCGATTCAATGATATACTTCGGCGTATCAGCATCCAGTTTTCCCCAAGTAATCTTTTCATTGGGTACAGCGCCAGAGTAAGAACCATAACTGGTTGTGGAGTCACTGATCTGACAGAAATAGCCCCAGAAAGGCACATTTTTTAGAAGATCTTGATTCAACATGGGGACGACACAGATAGGGAAATCTCCCGCTATTCCCCCACCAATTTGGAAAAATCCAATTCCGGATCCTTTTGAGTGTTCTTGTAAATACCAAGAGGACAAACTCATCATGTATTCGATCCCTGATTTCATGGTGAGAGGATTAACTTTTTTCTCGATGGAGCGTGCCGCAAAGATATTACCTAGAGTTGAATCTTCCCAGCCCGGAACAAAAATAGGGATGTTTTTTTCAGCCGCTGCTAGCATCCAACTATGCTCGGGAGGAATCTGATAACTTTCTTTTAGTTTTCCTGATTTTAAAATTCGGAAAAGAAATTCGTGGGGGAAATAGCGTTCATTTTTTTCAGAAGCCTGAGTCCATTCAGACAAAACTGCTTTTTCAATTCTTCTGATTGCTTCTTCTTCAGGAATGCAAGTGTCTGTCACCCGATTCAAATGTTTATCCAGAAGTTTTCTTTCATCTTGAGCGGTCAAATCTCGATAGTGGGGAATACGAACATAATGTTCATGAGCTACGAGATTAAAAATATCTTCTTCCAGGTTGGCGCCGGTGCAGGAAATCGCATGGACTTTATTTTGGCGAATCATTTCTGCCAAGGAAATGCCCAATTCTGCAGTCGACATGGCACCCGCCAAAGTAACGAGCATTGGACCGCCTGTTTTCAAATGAGCCTCGTATCCTTTTGCTGCATCGACCAAGGCAGCCGCATTAAAGTGTCGATAATGCGTCAGCATAAATTCAGAAATCGATTTTGGTTTTTGAGTTTGCAGCATAGGAATCTCTCCTAACAAAACTAGGTTTGGGGGCAAATTAGCTAGTTTAAGGGCAGAAAGCAAGTCCTTGTAAAACCTACAGAAAATCGTTTAAAAAAAGGGGGCTAAAGTTTGTGCTGCGAAGTGGCGAAAATAAGACGGAAGCCCTCAGTAATTATCAGGAAAGTTTTAGGCAAGGGGCCTAAAGGTTCAGAGTTAAGGGGGCGATTTCGGAGGTTCCTTAGGGAAATCATGGGAAAGAAACTTTACGTAGGAAACTTGGCTTATTCCGTAACTGAAGAAACTCTTCAGGATTATTTCAAAGCGGCAGGTAACGTGGAATCAGCTCGCTTAATTACAGATCGAGCTTCGGGACGTTCAAAAGGGTTTGGCTTTGTCGAAATGTCCTCTGACGAAGAAGCTCAAAAAGCGATTGAAATGTTTCATCAACAAAATTGGGAAGGTCGCCCCTTAACGGTCAGCGAAGCACGACCCCAAGAACCTCGTCGAGGTGGTGGCGGGGGTGGATTTGGTGGAGGCGGTAGCCGCGGCGGATACGGTGGCGATCGCGGTGGTGATCGAGGTGGAGATCGCGGCGGATACGGTGGCGATCGCGGCGGATACGGTGGTGATCGTGGCGGATACGGTGGTGATCGTGGCGGACGCGGCGGATACGGTGGAGATCGTGGCGGACGCGATGAGTTTGGCGGAGGCGGACGACGAGGAGGGCGTGGTGGCGGACGAGGAGATCGCGGCGATCGGTACTAAGCATTTAGTTGACCTTTCATCTTATTTGGAGAGACAGGGGCTCATCTACTTGGGCTGTGTCTCTCCAGATACCAGAGAAGATTTTCAGAAATACCAGAATTGGTTGAAGGCTGGTTTTCATGGAAGTCTCAATTACCTCGAAAAAAATCAGGATTGTCGAAAATCTGCGAGCGCCGCGCTTGACGGTGCTAAATCGGTAATTGTTTTTGCTCTTCCTTATGCCCCTGCCCAGGAAGAGTCCTATCCTGCTCCAGTTTCGGAGGAACCCAGGATTGCGGCCTACGCTAGAATTCCTGATTATCACACTCTCATGAAACAACTTGCTTTGATGGCGATAGAGGATTGGAAAGGTGAGGTCGGGGATTCATCCTATGAATGGCGTGTCTGCGTGGATACCGTGCCCATTTTAGAAAGAGCTTTTGCCCGAAAAACTGGATTGGGATTCATTGGGAAAAACACCTGCTTTATTCATGAAGAGAAAGGGAGTTTTCTCTTGCTGGGTGAAATTATCACTAACGCTCATTTTCACATTACCGAAAAAACAAACGAACTTGGTTGCGGTTCCTGTAATTTGTGTCAGGCAGAATGTCCAACGGGAGCTCTACAGAATGATTATCAAATAGATTCTCGTAAGTGCCTATCTTATTGGACAATAGAACAACGGGGTCCGATACCCGAGGAGTTTTGGCCTGGAGTAGCTCAATATTGGTTTGGGTGTGATATTTGTCAGCTGGTATGTCCCTTTAACCGTCAGGCAAAGAACAACACTCTCCCCAAGGCCGTGACCCCGCTTGAGTTTCCATCGCTCTTTGAAGTAGCCACAATGAACGAGACACAGTACCGGAAATATTTTGGAGGCACTGCTTTAACTCGAGCTAAAAGAAACGGTCTTCGGCGGAATGCTTTGATAGCGATGACAGTGAACCAACACCCTAAGCTTCAGCAGGCTTTAGATTACAGTACAAATGACTCCGAATCTCCTATTGCCGAAACATTGGTGCAAATTAAAAATTACTTAGCAAGAGTTACCCGATGATCGGTTACCCGATAAGGATCCCAACCATCAATGAGCACGCGCTCTTTATCACCGGAAGCTTTTAAAAAAGCTTTGAGGGCCGTAGGAGCGTCCTGAGAGTTAGGGGATTGTTCCAAAGCGATTCGATACAACATCCAAAGGATAACAGGGTGGTGTGCTAAATCTGACTTTTTAAGGTGGGACACTTCCGCAATCAAACTTTCCGCTTCCTCTTTTTTCCCGGATTCCCATAAAGAAACTCCCAGCGCTATTTTGGATCGGATTGATAGGCTTCCCCGGTCGATTGTTTCCAGAAGAGATTCAGCCTCCGAAAATTTGCCATGGTAGATGTGAGATTCTGCCAAGCGTTCTTTCTGTTTGGCTGAATAAGAATCTAATTTTTGAATGGATTTTAAAGTCTCATAAGCCTGAGAATGAAGATCTAGGTATTTTTCAATTTCGTACTTCAGCGATAATATTTTTAAGTTATCTGATTCTAGTGCGGAAGCTTGCTTTATGGGAGACAAGCTCGAATTCCACTCTTTGAGATTTGTTTTGGAAAGAGCTTGTAAATAATGACTTTGAGCTTCTTCGGATAAAAACACTTCTGAAAGTTCAACAATCTGCTTAGAAATCTCCTGCTTGTTAGCAGAAGACAAAAAGTTGTCCTGTTGTGTGAGAAATTTACGGACCGTTTCCTGTGCTTTGGGTCTTCCCTCTAAAAGGAGTTGTAAATTAGCTACCTGTTTAGCGTAGTCCCAATTATTCGGAAATGTTCGATAAAGCTCCGTCCATTCGGCCAGGGCTTTTTTGAACTCATATTTTTGAAAAAGATTTTCCGCCTGTTGTTTGGAAGCGCCAGTTGCTAGTGCAACTAACCCAAATAGGAGGATGAAAACTGCCTTCATCAAAATTTAAGAGCTGCAGTTGTGCGAACCGCAAATATACTTTTATGTTCTCCGCCCGAAGGGAGCGGAATTCCATTTCCAGGGAATGCAAAACCTAAGTTCAGACCGAGATCAAAGTTCTTATAAACGTTGTAGTCGGTACCGAGATCGACTTCCCAGCCCAAATTCGCATCTTCCCCATCTTGAGTGGCAGCTTTTCTAGCAATAATCACTTCAACTCCAGAGGCCCAAGAGGGAGACCAGTCAATTCTTAAGCCTGGTCGCGCAAAGAGGAGGCCTGAATAGGATCCATTTTGTCCGTATACCAATAGGTTGCCCTGACTAACGGTATTACCGTGATAAGTACCTAAAAGTTCTCTCCCCAAAATCAATCCGGGACGAGCGCGGTTCATGTGGAGCAAGGAAAAAGCAGTAGAGGAGTTGTCATTGATGTTCTTATCTCCCGTTGCATAGACCACTTCGGTGAAAGCCTTAATTTTATGGTACGCAAAAGTGATATTCCCCATAGCTCCAAAAGCATTGAGGTCGATATCCTCGCCACCAGCTAAGTTATAGGCTTTTCCAGAAAGCCAAGTCACTTCTCCACCAAAGGTAAAACGACCTGTCGTTTTCTTTAAGTAAACGTCTACCGCATTGTTATTTTTGGGGTAGGGGGTTAATTGTCCGAGATGAGTTTTCTGCCCGGCAGGTGTAGCGGGGTCTTGAGCAAAAGGGTTGTTACTTGTAGTGGGTCCCGTCGCATCGATAGTAGGAGTAGAACGAGTTTGCTTCTCAAAATAAATTCCGCCCTCAACGTCTAGTTCAGGATTATCGTACTGCAAATAAGCTGTGTAAAACTCCTGGTCATTGGTATTTTCAAGCACCGAAAATTTCCGTGCTTTCGTATAAGCTAGAGCACCAATCACATTTCCCAAATGTAAACGATACTCGAGGCGGTCGTCCGTAGTTTGATAATCGTCCCAAATCTGATTACCTGCATCCCAAGTAAGGCCATACCCCCAGGAAATGGGTACTCTTCCTAAACGGACAACCCCGAAATCGGATGTCCACTCAAGCCAAGCTCGATTGAGACTGAGAGAAGCTGACTGCACATCGCCAAAAATAAACCCGCCTTGTCCATTACCAAGAGGCTGAGTTGCTTTCGGAGTAAAAGCGGGAGAGGTTAAAAGACTCCACTGAGAGCGGATACTAAAGTGATCATCTATGAGTAAATTGGGATCGAGAAGAGCTCTTCCCATCAAAAACTGCTTTGATTCTTTTGCCGAGGTTTGCCCCAAGTTTGTGTAGCTCGTGGCTTCTGTTCGAAATGAGCCCGAGAAATTCATTGAGGCCGCAACAACCACTTGGCTTGAAATTAAAAATAAACCACAGATGGAAAAGAGTAATGTTTTCATAGCGGTAAAACTACGCTACTCGATTTCACTAGCAAAGGATTTTTTGATGAAAAAGACGGCCTAACCGCCTTTTTTCTGAACTTCTTCTTCTAAGTACTTTTGATAGAGGTTATCCCATTGAGGGGTGCCTTCTCTTGGTGGATTTTTTTGAGAAAGGATCTTTTTTCGAACTGTTTCGCTCGCCGCGTTAATCTGTTGAATGTATCCCAAACAAATTTTCTTAGCCTCTCGCAAAGCCTCTTCTTCATTCGGATAATCCACCAGATCCTGTTTCCAAATGCCATCCAAAACCAGGTGGACAATGTGAGTCATTTTTTCTTCTGAAATCATAGAAAACTTTCTTAAATCACTACGCCCTTATCCTTAATGAGCTGTTTTTTTATCATTTGGAACATCTTCTGCCGGTCGACCTTGTCTCCCATTTGAGCTTCGTATTGAGCCAGAATTTTCTCAGCTTCGCGATTAATGGCATCTTCCACTTTCAGGTCCTGGATGAAAATTTCCTGCATTTTATTTAAAACATCCATTTCTGACTTTTTTAAGACGATTAGCTTTTTACTTTTAAGGCCCAACAGTAATTTTTGGCAGAGGTATTTCACTTGAAATTCACTTAAGCGCATAGGAAAGACAGTACGCTTGAGCTAAGATGTTTTCAATGATCAAAAGACCCCACTTAAAAATTCAATCCCGTGGTCTGATAGTTTTAGGGACCCTAGCCAGTATTTTTCTCATCTCGCTTTTGTATAGTTGGTTTGTCCTTCACCAAGTATCTGAGCGAATTGATCAACTTAAAAGTAATCAGCCAACTGTGTTTTATGGCGTTTTTCCAGCTCTCAAGCGGGGAGATGTCTTTTCGGTAACTCAATTAGAAACCTTTTTAACCGATGTGGGATTTCGAAAAAGTCGAGCAGTTGATGGTTTGCCTGAAAGAGAGTTCGCCTGGGAGGCCAGTCCTACCTCATCGAGAAGCCTTCTCATTCATCGTCCTTTATTTGACGGAGTGGGAAGAAAATTAGAACAACTCAAAGTAAGAATCAGTTTTTTTGAAAAAGAGTTTGGAACGCTAGAAGTAGACAATCTCTATCGGATAGATTCAGGAGAGCCAGTTTCTGAATTAGATTTTCCTCCGCGGAGTATCAGCTCTTTTTACGCAGGTAGAGTTCGCACCCAAAGCCCCATAGCGCTTTCCGATATCCCCACCTCAATGAGGTATGCCGCAATGGCGATCGAAGATGTTCATTTTCTCGAGCATCCTGGCGTGAGTTTTCGCTCGATCATGAGGGCTTTGATTCAAGACATCCGAGCTGGGAAATTTGTTCAAGGGGGAAGCACGATTACCCAACAGCTCATGAAGAATCTCTTTTTCACTAGAGAAAAATCAATTTTCAGAAAAGTTCAAGAAGCGCTCTACGCAATTGTGGCTGAAATGAAGTACTCCAAAGAGGCTATTTTAGAAGCTTACTTGAATGAAGTGTACTTAGGTCAATGGAGTACCCATGAGATTCATGGTGTCCAAGAGGGAGCTCGATTTTATTTCAATCAAGCTGCTTCTGATTTGTCTTTAAATCAAAGCGCTACTCTGGCGGCAATCATTCAGCTTCCCAATGCGCATGATCCCCACCGTGCTCCGGAGAGGGTATTAAAGAGACGAAATCTGGTTCTGAAAAAAATGCTGGATGCGGGATTTATTCTTCAAGGCGAATACGACGAGAGTTTAAAAGAACCACTAGGAGTGGTGCCTCCTGAGAGAAATTTAGAAGACATTGGGTATTTCATGGATTTGGTTTTTATGGATCTCCCGACTGACATAAAAGCAAGACTCAGTTCCGAGTCTTTAACCGTCTACACGACTTTAAATCCGTTTCTCCAATCGGCGGCCTCTAAGGGACTGAAAAGTAATTTAGAACGACTTACCAAGGGGTATGCGTCCATTAAAAAGAAAGATGAAAAGGGAACACGGCTTCAAAGCGCGCTCATTGCAATCGACGTGGTGAATTGTAACGTTTTAGCTCTGCAAGGGGGAAGTGGATATCGCCAAACTCAGTTCAATCGAGTTTTAACGGGAAAACGACAGCCTGGCTCCTTATTCAAGCCATTTGTTTTTCTTTCTGCATTTGAAAAAGCGACTTTTGAGGCCCCCTTTACGGGAGAGACGAAATTAGATGGAAGCCCTTTTGAATGGATTTACGATAAGCAAACCTGGAAACCTGGGAATTATGAGGAGGATTCTCCTACCGAAGTAACCGCGGCAGAGGCTCTCCAGAAATCCATCAATATTCCTACTGCGAGATTGGCACAAGCAGTAGGATTGGCGCCTATCCAAGAAAACATAAAAAAATCCGGAATTCGCTCAGCTATTCCCCTTTTCCCTTCAATCAGTTTGGGAAGTGCGGAAGTGAGTCCCCTGGAGTTAGCGGAGAGTTACACGACGCTTGCCAATTTGGGACAAGGGTGTCGATTGAGGCCGGTTTCTCAGGTCTTTGATGGGAATGGAAATATGGTTTTCGATTTTCCTTTTGGAAAAGAGCCGCGACTCAATCCGGAGGCTACCTACAAAACGGTGGAATTGCTGAAAGGCGTTTTCTCCCAAGGCACAGCTCAATCAGCTCAAGGTTACGGTCTGGATCTAGAGGGGTTTGCGGGAAAAACCGGAACCACCAATGATTTTAAAGATGCCTGGTTTGTCGGGTTTTCTTCAGAAATTCTGGCTCTCATTTGGGTGGGGTATGATGACACGGAAAAAGTAGGGTTGACCGGAGCGGCGGCAGCTCTCCCGCTGTGGGTCGACTTCATGAAAGACGCTAGACCCTTTTATCAGAAAAAAGATTTTTCCAGGCCCTAAGGATTTGATAGAGTTCCATCATGAAAAATTTAATTTACTTCATTACAGGGTTACTTATGGTTCAAACACCTCTTTTTGCTCAAGGAATTTACGATTTTCAGTTGGAGACCTTGAATGGGAAAAAAGCTTCTCTCAATGAATATAAAGGAAAAGCTCTTTTGATAGTCAACACAGCTTCTCGGTGTGGCTACACGCCTCAATATCAGGAGCTTCAATCTTTGTATGAGGCTTATAAATCCAAAGGCCTAGTTCTTTTGGGATTTCCCAGCAATGATTTTGGGGGACAAGAACCCGGCTCCAATCAGGAAATAGCGAAATTTTGCCAACAAAACTACGGAGTAACTTTTCCGATGTTTTCGAAAGGGCCAGTATCAGGGGTGGGGAAACAACCTCTTTTTAAATTCCTTACGGAAGACACAGAGGCAGATCTGAAAGGTGAAGTGAATTGGAACTTTGAAAAATTCTTGGTGGATAAGAAGGGAAAAGTCGTTGCAAGGTTCCGATCAAGTGTGGAGCCAAAATCAAAACCCGTAATTGATGCAGTAGAAAAGGCTTTAAAGTGATTTCGGTTTTTTTAGAATCGCTAGCAGCGACCCTTTGCATTTTGACCTTCTCTTTTCTGATTTCAAGTAAAAGTGAAGCCACCCCCCTTCCTGAAAATACTATCTACGTCGTTAAGGAAGGACAGATTGTCCCCCTGGTGGTTCCTCGGAAAGCTTTTTGGGATTTAAAGAATGATAAAACAGAGCGCCCGGGAGTTGGGGAGACGGAAAGTTTTTTAGAGAAAAAAGATGGCAACGTAATTATGAAAGGTCTTTTAGCTTCGCTTCCGGGAAGCTGGGGACGAGTGGGGTTTTCATTGATTGAAACGGCCATCACGAAACCAGTTCAAAAATCGATGGGTTTGAAATTCCGAATCCAAGGGACGGAAGGTCTGTGGGCATCTGTTCTCGTGAAAGATCGCCAAGCCAATCAGCCCGAAGGCACATTAACTTTCCAATGGGAGTTTGAAGTAAAGCCAGAAGCAACAGAGTTTGAAGCTCCTTGGGCAGAATTTGTTCCCACCATCAGAGGAAAAAAAGTTTCAGGGTTTGAACTCGATCTTTTCTCTGTGAAAGCTTTGTCTTTCCAGGTTTCTCGAAGCCAGCAAAAAAAGTGGTACGAGACTGCGCCCTTAGAGTTTGAGTTAAAGTTGTGACCCCCAAAAATTCAAAACTCATTATTGGGATGCTCCACGCTCCTGCCTTGCCCGGAAGTCCTAGTTATCAAGGTGAATGGAACAAGATCCTCCCGTTTATCCTTAAAGATGCTGAGAGCCTGGCAAAAGGGGGAGTAGATGCTCTGATGATTGAGAATTATGGGGATCTGCCTTTCTTTCCTGACAGAGTTCCCTCCGAGACGGTAGCCCACCTTGCGGTATTAGGAAGAGCAGTAAAAAAACAGTTTAAACTTCCTTTAGGAATAAACGTTTTGAGGAATGATGGTATCGCGGCACTGGCTATCGCAAAAGCTGCTAGAGCCGATTTTGTTCGAGTAAATATCCTCACTGGTGCCAGGCTGACGGATCAAGGAATTATCCAAGGCAAAGCGCATGAAATCATGCGGTTTAGAAAAAAAATAGATGCTTCTCACATCCGTGTGTTTGCCGATGTGGCAGTGAAGTATTCTTCAGCGCTTTCTGAAAGAACGCTTGAGGCAGAAGTAGAGGAAACACTTCACCGTTCGGGAGCAGATGGGTTGATCGTTTCTGGAGCGGGAACAGGAAAACCGGTGGATCTCGAGCGACTAAAGACAGTAAAGCAAATCGCTTCAGGTGTTCCTGTGTGGATCGGAAGCGGGGTCACCGTTGAGAATATCGATGAGCTGAGTCCGTTTGCAGATGGCTTTATTGTGGGTTCGTCTTTGAAGTCTAGTTTAGAGGCTCCAATTGATGAAAAGCGGGTGAAAAAGTTAGTCGAGCGATTACAAAGAGGAAGGCTCGTATGATTTGGGGAATGGTTCATGTAGGGCCTCTACCGGGAACTCCCCGTTACGACGGCAACTTTGAAAAAATGGTGGAGAAAGCGGTCACTGAAGCAAAGCTTTTAGAAAAGCATGGCTGTTCGGGAATTTTATTTGAGAACATGCATGACGTTCCTTATTTAAAGAGCGCAGTGGGCCCCGAAATTACGGCCGCTATGGCAGTGATTGGTTCAGAAATCCGAAAAGAAACAAAAATTCCTTTAGGTGTCCAAATTTTAGCGGGAGCCAATGAGGCTGCTTTGAGTGTGGCACATGCGATTGGGGCAGATTGGATTCGAGCCGAAGGATTTGTTTTCACTCATATTGCAGATGAGGGAATGATAGAGGCCTGTGCCGGTTCTTTACTCCGATTCAGAAAAGAACTGGGAGCAAACCACATAAAAATAATGGCGGATATTAAGAAAAAGCATTCTAGCCATGCCATGACATCAGACGTAGATATTGTTGAGACGGCTAAAGCAGCTGAGTTTTTTGGCGCAGATGCGGTTATTTTGACCGGAGCAAGTACCGGGCAAAAAGCATCGGTTGAAGAATTGGCAAAAGTAAAAAAAGCCGTGGCATTGCCAGTGCTAATCGGCTCAGGCATCACACCCCAAAACGCTTCGGAGTTCGCTCCGGCTGACGGCTTTATTGTGGGGTCGTTTTTAAAAGTGGGAGGGGATTGGAGAAACGATTTGAGCCCTGACGCAATATGCCAAATAGTCCAGTCAATTCAAGCACTTTAACTCTTTATATTTGCATTTTAGATACCCCATCGGTAGCCTTACCAAGTTGTTTGTTTGAAACTATTTAAAAGGAGAAAATCATGAAAGCATTATTAAATGCACTCGTAGTTGTTGGTCTTATCTCTATGCCTGTCTTCGCTGATCACCACGAAGAAGGAATGAAAGAAAAAGCAGAAGCTGCTGTTGAGCATACAACTGAAAAAGCTGCTGATATGGCAAAAGATGCAGCTGCTGCAACAGAAAAAACCGCTAAAAAAGCTGCTAAATCTGCAAAAAAAGCTGCTAAGAAAGCTGAAAAGGCTGCTGAAAAAGCTGCTGAAACAGTAGAAAAGAAAGCTGAAGAAATGAAAAAAGAAGGAACGATGTAATTAGTTCCGCTTTTTTTTAGTATTGAAAAGGCCCGAAGCGAACTTGATTCGCCTCGGGCTTTTTACTATAAGAAGCTTTCGATGCGGGTGTAGCTCAGTTGGTAGAGCATCAGCTTCCCAAGCTGAGGGTCGCGAGTTCGAACCTCGTCACCCGCTCCAAATTAATCTCAAA
>CAMCTJ010000018.1 GCA_945878405.1 Bdellovibrio sp. ZAP7 | reverse complement strand
GCAATGCTTCTTCGTGTGCTTCCGACGATATCACGCTTCTTCCAGCGCCGCCTCCAGACCCATCCAGTTTCACGGCCACAGTCGACCACAGCACGCAGATTACGCTCAGTTGGAACAGTGGTGGTGGAACGACCGATAAATTCCAAGTGGCGTATCAAGCAGGAAGCACGGCGCCAGCGGATTGCGAGAGTGGGACTGTCGTTTCTCACACCACGATTGGAAGTAGCACAAGCGCTGCGATTACAGTAGCCGCAGCCACCGATTACGCCTTTAGAGTTTGCGCAAGAGATACGTATGGGCAATTCTCGAGTGGAGTGACGACTACTGCCACGACGGGGTGGTACCAGGAGGCGTACTTAAAAGCTTCGAATAGTGAAAGTAATGACCTATTTGGTTATTCCACCGCGATATCCGGTGACACGATAGTCGTGGGGGCTTACGGAGAAGATTCTACTCAAACGACCATCACCAACGGGACGACCAGTGCCGGCAATGGGGCAATTTCTTCAGGAGCCGCTTATGTATTTAAACGAACAGGGAATGCGTGGACACAAGAAGCTTACTTAAAAGCTTCCAATAGTGAAAGTAGTGACTTCTTTGGTTGTTCCACCGCAATTTCCGGTGACACGATAGTCGTGGGGGCTTACAGAGAAGCCTCTACTCAAACGACCATCACCAACGGAACGACCAGTGCGGGCAATGGGGCAGATCAATCAGGCGCCGCCTACGTCTTCCGCCGCGCGGAAACGAATTCTACTCCTGCTGTCACTTCCGTCACACCGAACACTGGCGGCACTTCCGGAATGAACGCCATCATTTTCGGCTCTGGCTTTAGAAAAGACGCCACCGTCACCATCGGAGGCACGGCTTGCACTTCCACCACGGTCCAAGGCCCCAACGAAATCATCTGCACATTGCCAAGCAAATCCGCTGGCGCTCAAGCGATTGTGGTAACCAACCCCGGCGGCTCCGCTTCCAACTCTAATATTTCCGTGACCTACTAAAGGTACGGCCTACCTTTTGGTAGCGCGCAAGCGTTAAGAACACCCACCTATATTCGGATAGTGGAACCCGAGTCGATTAATCCGATCGACCGACCGGCTATACAAATCACACAAAGAAGGGCAGGGACCACAGGCCGTTTCTTTTCTGAAGCACACTTGTGAAAATTTAAAACATAAAGGCGAAATACCCCCTAACTCCACCCCCAGCATTTCATCGGAAAGCTCGCATTCTTTTCTACATTCTGACGCAAGTTCACAATGACCAAAGAGGCGAATCCAACCACAATAAGCGGTTCCGGAACTAATCGGCATGTCAGTGGAACGAGATTTTTGGGCAAGTAAAGTTAGATCTTGGGTCATTTCCTCCATTGTTTTTCTCGGATGAGAAGAGTCGGCCTTCACAAAAAGCATATTATCTAAGCCAAATTTTTCGAGTGTCCAATCGGGACTTTCAAAAAGATTCCGTCTTAGTACTTCCGTTTCTGGAATCATTCTGACGAGCGCTAAATTCACATTATATTTTTTTACATACTGATTAAAAAGCGGCATCGAAGTGTAAGCCTCACTGTGCTCTAAAAATAATTCCTTTCCATAGAAATCGGTACGCGAATCAATAACAGGTAGTACATCTGGATGAAGGTAATACAAAATAAAAGCCCCATCATGATAATGATTCATCATGACACCCTTAATCCCGTTTGCTTTGATGTGCTGGATAATATCTGTGGGAACCACTCCAAAGCTAAACCCAGATCCTGGGGGATTAGCTGCGGTCAACGTCATGGGATACCCCACCCAGAAAAAGAGAGCAGTCAGCGGGGCCATCAAGAAGCAGGCTGTCTTTGGTTTAAACCCCTTTGGGTAAAGAGCGTAAGAACGTTTCAAAACATCCGGAAAACTCAACAGCGTCGAAAGAGTGATATAGCGAACCCCCATGAAAGGGAAAACAGTCGCTAAAATCAAAGTGTAAAGCTCAACTTGGGAAACTCTACTAAAAGACCTAACAAGCGAAACCCAAGCCCAAACTATCCAGCCTAACCAAACATAGAACCAAATCCCCTTTTCCACTCGAGTAACGCTGAACCACTCTCGAATATATTCCTTCATGTAACTGTCCAAGAAGAAGACCGAAAAAGATTTTTTAATTAGCTCAAAGTGAAAAGGGTTTAAAAGAGAACTTGCTAAAAGTAAGCCAGACCAAAGAAAAAGACTCAGGACATCTTTCGAGGAATAAGTTTTAAGAGAATCCCCCGGCAAAAAAGGAAAATTTTGTGAAAGGGTAAGGCCACATGCAAAAAGAAAAAAAAGAACTGGCCCTAAAAGATAAGATCCATGCAGATTTGCCCAAAGAATTTGAACCGGAAGTAAAGCTACCAGCCATTTCCAGCTCGGATTTTCCTTCCAGAAATTTAAAATGACCAAAAGATAGGACACACAGATGATTTCAAAAAGCTGAGGTCGAACCGGAGCTCTAAAGGCTACGAGAAAAGCTGCGCCCAACATCAAATAAAGAGATAGCTTTCCTTTGAGATAAGGTTTCACAAAAAAGCAGAACAAGCCAAAACAACAACTTACGATCAGAGATAGCTTTAAGAAGCTCAACAACCTGCCTGACGGGCTTGAGAATGCATAAAAGAGAACCTCAGAAAGCCACTCATGTGCAATGAACGGCTTTCCGAGTCCAATCTGACTAAAAATTTCAGTTTGATAAATCTGATGGTTTTGCACCATCCACCTGCCCAAAGCGATATGCCACCAAGTATCATTTTCATCCATTTTGGTATGATTCAGACCAATAAAGATCAAAACCAGAAAGAACAGCGATAACTTTTCCCAAAGTTTCGTTTGTTTCTCTGCCATAAGGTACGGCCTTACTTTTGGTGGTTTTCTAAAGAAATGATCTTACGAAGCGTGTCCATATCTAAAGGTACAGACACTAATCTTCCATTGATAAAAACGGCAGGCGTTCCCTGGATTCCTAATTGAATTCCTAAGTCGATATCTTTTTGAACGGGGTTCAAAGTCTCCGGATTTCTCAAGCACTCATCAATTTCAGCACCGGTAAAGACCGATGCCAGCTTTTTACGAATAACGTCCCAACCGCCTTCGAGATCTCCTTCATCAATGTGCATGAAAACCTGGTCATGATACTCCCAAAAATTTCCTTTTTTATTAGCGCAAACAGAAAGTCTCGCTAGGGAACAAGCGTAAGGGTGCATGTTGTGTTGCACTAATGAATTACAGGTGCGGTCTAATGGGAAATTTTTAAAAGCCACCCAAATTTCATTTTTGAAAGAGGGAAGAAGTGTGTGCAAACTAAAAGCAGTTTTCTTGCAAAAAGGGCACTGAAAATCACTAAAGACAACTATCTTAACTTTTGCTTCTGGATTTCCAGAGGTGCTGTCCTCGGGCCCAATGGATACTTCTTGTACCGGTAGTTGCGACCACTGGGAAAGAAAGTCTGAAGCAGCTTCTTTTGCTTGACCCGCTTGTCCATTTTTTAATTCGATCCAAGAGGGTAGAAATAAAAGTAAGCCTGAAAAAGCGATAATTGAGATCAGTGCCATCACAAACCGCGAAGAAGAAAACTGCCGGAGTGACCAAGGTCTATTTCCCCAGAACAGATTTTGAAGAAGGTGAGACTTGTACTGCAGCTGAGTTTGTCTGAAATTAGCACCCAAGTGAGCCAGATTAGCCAAATAGGTCAAAATACACATCAGACAGAAGCTTTTGAGCATTAGCCATTGGACCCCGACCAGCAGAAACAAATCTATCAAAAGGGCAATTAAGCTTAACCAAGCTAAAAATCGATTCACCAATTGAAAGTTAGGATTTCTGGGAGGGATAAGAATTCCCAAAATCAACAGAACAAAAAAGTAGATCGCTCCGATGGCCGCTAGAGGAACTCCAGCTACTTCGGAGTATTTTGAAACGTTAACGACGTCACAATCCGCAAGTCCGCCAAAAGAACAGAAACTAGAGGAATCTTGGATTCCTAATTTGACTCGGGTATGATGCACTAACAGGTAGATACTCAGGGCAGTACCCAACAAAGCAGCCACAATTTGAATTAAATGTAGTTTGCGAATTTGAGGCGCAAGAGGGTTCACAGTCTCTTGATTATCGTTGAAACCAGGAAGGCAGGCAAACTGATTTGACCACGTCAAAGAAAAATAACAAAGACCAACTGATGGATTGGCAGGAAATAGAGACTCAATTCAAAGCCCTCTCCTCCGCGCATAGTCCTGCTCGACAAAGAATTCTGGCAGATATCTTCCGCTCGGCTTTGAAGCTGACTCAAGATAGTCCGGGCACTTTGAATTTGAAAATTTCGTCATCGGTTCTCAAAGAACTGAGGTATTCATTTAAAAAGTTTGCTCCCTATAAACATCTTCCCAAGATCACGATATTTGGTTCAGCTCGGATCCCTCCGGAAAAGCCGCTATATCGCATGGCGAAAAAATTTGCAGCGGAAGCCGTGAAGCGGAACTACATGATCATTACCGGGGGAGGTCCCGGAATCATGGCCGCGGGCAATGAAGGGGCTGAAAACCACGGGTTTGGCCTCAATATTCGTCTTCCGTGGGAGCAATCTGCCAATCAGTTTATAGATACTGAAAAACACCTTATTAACTACAAGTACTTTTTCACCAGAAAGCTGTTTCTTGTGAAAGAAGCAGCGGCTTTCGTCTTTTTCCCAGGCGGATTTGGAACTTTTGACGAGGCTTTTGAAGTTCTGACACTTCTTCAAACGGGCAAGACCAACATGATTCCTGTGGTTTTTATGGAACCAAAAGGGTTTGGCTTTTGGGCTCCCCTAGTGAAGTTCATGAAAGATGTGATGCTCAAAAAAGGTTTTATCTCAAAAAGCGATCAAGCCCTTTATCACATTTTTAATACAGAAGCCGATGCTCTTGATCATATCGCGCATTTTTACCGTAACTATCATTCGATGCGCTTTGTAGGAGATAAGGTTTCCATTAGAATTCAAAGAGAGCTGTCACCAGCTCACATAAAGAAAGCAAATCAGCTTTTCCCAACCCTTACCCACTTGGGAAAAATTGTAGCGAGTTCCGCTCTTCCTGAGGAAGAGAATGAACCGGATCTCAAATCTCTGCCGCGACTGGTTTTCCCTTTCGATAGAAAGGATTTTGGAAGTCTTCGTTCGCTCATCGACTTCATTAACGATTGCAAGCTATAATTGTCCACAAATGAACTCTCTCAGACTCTTTTTGTTTCCGGATATTTGTCCTGAAGAAGAGGCCTGTATTCGCAGTTGCGTTGAAGAATTAAGAAAGTCGATTTCCATTCAGGAAACTAAAGTAACTGAGAGAGAAAAAGGTTTTTTTCGTCATCATAAAGTAAATGAATCCTCTTGGATCGTTTCCAGAGATTGGCGGGGGGCTCTTCAATACCTTTCTGCCTTTTCGACGAAATCGAAAATTTTCATTTCGGTTCTGTCGACTAATGTCCAAAAAGTATCTCTTTGGGAGACTTGGTTTAATTCGCTCAATCCCGTTCTTCCGGCCCACATCAAGCTCTTGGCGCATAGCCCCTTAAGCTATCGTTTTTTGAAAGAACTCGCTGGAATGCCAGATCTTCAACTAGAACAGATACCGTTTCCTGCCCCGTTGAAATCCAATGAGAAAAGATCAACTCGGTTTACGGTAGGTGCTTATTGTTCCTTCGTTTCGGATAATAACCTTCACTTTCTTTTGACCATCGGGCATTACCTGGCCAAAAGAGATGATTCAATTCAGTTGAAGCTTTGGGGGAAGGGACCCCTTGTCGATCATTTATCCAAACTCTCAAGCGATTTAGGAATCTCAAACCAAGTTCAAATTGTTCCCACTTCCCATTTTGTTGAGCCTGAATCTTGTGACGTTGCTCTTTATTTCCCCCAGAAAAATGATCATTTTGGAGCCCTGCTTATGGCCGCTTCAATAGGGGCGGTTCCCATTTGTGGTAATGTTCCAGGAATTGAAAAGTATGTAAGAGATTCCGTAAATGGATTTGTTTTTCAACAAGAAGAAACACGTTCCATTGCTGAGTTGATACTCACTTTAAAAAATCATCCCTCTCTTTGTGAAGAGTTGGGGGTAAGATTTCAACGAGATACTTTGAAAAATTTTTCGAGTGATAAAATTTCTGATCAGTTTTTGAGCATCTTCAAAGGAAACATTTACCAAACTCAAAATTACAGCAGGCAAGCACTATGAATCAATCTTCAGCTGAAACCATCAGAGTAGGTTCGGGTATTCGAGGTATTCATCTTGTTCTAACGGTAGGGGCTCTTATTTGTGGGGGATTATTCTGGTCTTGGGCAAGCGATCAAACTCGAGTGAAAAAGTTCTTATCTGGCTTAGAGTTTCTTAATATTAAGACAATCGAGATTGATAGCGAGTGGCCTTTAGATGCAAATCAAGTAAAGTCCTGGATGGCTCCCAGCCAAAACGAAAATATTTTGTTAGTCGACTCAAAACAAATCGCACGCTCACTTCAAAGTCATCCTTGGGTGGATACGGTCACAGTGAAAAAGAGTTATC
Source organism: Bdellovibrio sp. ZAP7 (assembly GCA_945878405.1). Taxonomy (GTDB): domain Bacteria; phylum Bdellovibrionota; class FAC87; order UBA2466; family UBA2466; genus RFNO01. The sequence continues at coordinate 31,177 of CAMCTJ010000018.1, read as the reverse complement.
CCAATCGACTTTATGTTTCTCTCAGCGCTAAAAAACCCCATGCTTTAATTGTTCAGAAAGGGCAGCCTTGGTTTATTGATCCGAAAGGTCAACTGATTGAACGAGCCACTCCAGCTTTTTTGAAAGGACTTGAGCTTCCTTTTCTATCAGTTGAAACTTCTTCAACAAAATGGAACGTAGGTGAAGTGCTTTCTGAATACGATAAGATGAAAAAACTTTCCCAGGGAAAATTTTCTGTATCTCAAATTGTCTTAGGAAAATATCCCTATTTTAAAACTTACTTTTCACAACCAAAAATCGAAGTTTGGTGGAGTTATGAAAATTGGGAAACCCAATTGAAAAACTTGGTGGCACTGATTGACAACCCACCGAGTCAACTCGGCCAACTCCGGAGAATCAATTTAGTTTTTCCAAAAAAAGCTATTGTCAGTTCTGCAATTTCCCACTAAAGTTGGCGTTAGAGTCCTATCTAAGATTTTAAGAAGTTTAAAACCGCTGTAAATTTTCCCGTTTCTTTCCATTTGGAAAGGATGGGCATGGAGAAGGCAACTATGTCAGGCTTCCTCAAAGCTCCAAAACAGGCGGAGACAGTTGTCGGCATTGATTTTGGCACGACCAAAATCTGCGTCGTTATTGCTAAACCGAGACCTGATGGTTTAGAGATTGTGGGAGTCGGAAAGCATCCTTCACACGGTATCCGCAAAGGAGTCGTGGTTAACATTCCAGCCACTGTAGATGCACTAAAAAAAGCAATCGAAATTGCCGAGCTGATGTCAGGTTGCTCGGTAAGACAAGCGGTATGTGGCATCGCAGGTAGTCATATCAAAGGATTTAATAGCACTGGTGTTGTTGCCATCAAAAACAAAGAGGTAACGGCGTTAGATGTTGAACGGGCTATCGATGCAGCAAGAGCCGTTGCCATTCCTCTTGATAGAGAAGTCCTCCATGTGATTCCCCAGGAATTTACGGTGGATGATCAAGAGGGAGTTCATGATCCCATCGGAATGAATGGCGTCCGATTAGAATCAAAGGTTCATATTGTCACGGGCGCGGTATCATCGGCGCAAAATATCATTAAGTGTGCAAACCTTGCTGGTATTCAGGTTTCAGACATCGTTCTTGAGCCACTAGCAGCTGCGGAAGCATGTTTGACGCCAGACGAAAAAGAATTGGGCGTTGCTCTGGTAGATATCGGCGGTGGAACGACCGATGTGGCTCTTTATTCCAAAGGGAGCGTTGTTCACACCGGTGTTATTTCAATGGGTGGAAGCCACATCACTAATGATGTCGCAGTAGGTTTACGTTGTTCCATTCAGGATGCTGAACAAATTAAAATCAGCTCTGGTTGTGCCATGAGTTCACTTCTTCCGGCTGATGAAATAATTGAAGTACCCTTAGTAGGGGGACGAAAGTCCCGTGAGATTTCCCGAGGAGTACTCACAAAAATCATTGAGCCTCGTGTAGAAGAAATTTTATCCCTTGTGAGCCAAGAGATTGCCAACAGCGGATACAAGCATCTGCTGTCTTCCGGAGTGGTACTCACCGGGGGTCCTTCGTTGATGGAAGGAATCACTGAGCTTGCTGAATTTACATTTGAACTCCCAGTGCGTCGGGGAGCTCCAAACCACCTGAGTGGGCTGGTGGATGTTGTGAGTTCGCCACTTTATTCGACAGCCGTTGGGTTACTCTTGTACGGAATAAAAAACCAAACGGGCGTGCAAGTGAAGGCACACGATCTTGGACTAGTTTATGACAAAATGCTGACCCGAATGAAGGGCTGGCTAGGCGAAGTTTTTTAGCAACAGGTTAATTCAATCAATGAAGGAGAGGCCATGTTTGAAATCGTAGAAAAGCAATCACCCCTTGGCGCAAAAATTAAAGTTGTTGGAGTCGGCGGCGGAGGTACCAACGCTATCGCTACGATGATTACTTTGGGCCTCAACGGCGTGGATTTCATGGCAGCCAACACAGATAATCAAGCGTTGGTTCATAATCCAGCTCCGGTTCATATTCAGTTGGGCAACGAGTTAACTAAAGGGCTAGGAGCGGGAGCCAACCCAGAAGTAGGTAAAAAAGCCGCTCTTGAAGATTGCTCAAAAATTGCTGAAATGCTCCAAGGCGCTGACATGGTTTTCATCGCTGCAGGGATGGGCGGTGGAACGGGAACCGGTGCAGCTCCAGTGATTGCAAATATTGCAAAAGAAATCGGAGCTCTTACTGTTGGGGTTGTGACCAAGCCTTTCAATTTTGAAGGTAAAAAGAGAAAGAAAAATGCTGAAGCCGGTATCGAAGAGCTAAAAAATGCAGTCGATACTCTTATCTGCATTCCTAACCAACGCCTTCTTTATATCGCCAACGAAACAACGACAATGCTCGATTGTTTTAAGAAAGCAGACGAAGTGCTTTATCAAGCAGTAAAAGGCATTTCCGATTTAATTAATATCCGCGGTTTGGTGAATTTGGATTTTGCGGATGTAAGAACCGTGATGTGCAATAAAGGACTAGCTCTTATGGGGACTGGTTCTGCCGGTGGTGAAAACCGAGCCATTGAAGCTGCTCGAAAAGCCATTTCGTCACCTCTACTTGAAGACGTAGCCATTAACGGAGCTACTGGAATCATCATCAACATCACGGGCGGAGCAGACCTTACTTTGTTTGAAGTAAACGAAGCTTCATCACTGATTACGGAAGAAGCTCACGAAGATGCCGAAATTATTTTCGGTTCAGTGATTGATGAAAATCTTAAAGATGAAGTCAGAGTGACTGTCATTGCGACGGGTTTCAATCCTCCTGCTAAACAGGAAGTGCATATTCCCGAAACTCGAACGCAGGAAGTTTCTCAGCCTGCTTCAATGCAGGTTTCTGAAGGTCCAGTTTCCAAAAACATCGTTCCACCTCCTGTTCAAAAACAAGAGGGAGTAGCGCCTTCATTAACCTCAGCTCAGCAGTTAGCTCGAGAAATCGGAAAGAGATACTTCCAGGCGGAAGAATACGACATTCCAACTTTCTTGCGCAGACAGCACGATTAAGAGTTACCAATTAATGTAGGGTATTTCTCTGTCGGGAGTGGCTACGCTAATTTCCACTCTTCTATTCTTAGCGCGCGCTTCAGGGGTATTTTCTTCAGCAAGGGGGAGGGTATTTCCAAAAACCCCCATTGAAATCTTTGAGCGGGGGAAGAGTGTTCCATCGATAAGAAAGCGAACAATATTGTAGGAGCGCTGGCTGGAGAGATCCCAAGCTTCCTTTTCATTGAGCGTTCCTCGATTAAGAAGTTCTCCACTATCTGAATGTCCTTCGACTTGAATGGGAAGATCCAAAGCTCCTAATCGCTTTCCCAATTCCAATAGGAAAGGGACCTGATTTCGTTTGAGTTTGGCACTTCTAGGGGCAAACAGCATGGCTTCCCCTAATCGAATTTTAAAGCCTATAGGGGTTTTCAAAACTTCCACATCTTCTTCTGCTGCAGATACTCCCGTAGCTCTTTCAAAAACACCTCGGATTTGCTCGGCCATCCTTTGAATGAGGGCTTCCTGGTCTTTTGAAACCTGTGACTCATTAGTTAGTGATTTAGATCCCATGTCCGCAGGTTTATCGAAAGGAGTGAAAGGGGCACCCTTCTGAGGAAAGATACTTCCCGCATGGGTAAATGATTTTTGAATGCTTTCAACAGCGTTCTTATATTTCTCTTTATCTGTGGCACTCAAGGCATACAACACAGTAAAGAAGGCAAAAAGAAGAGTGATAAAGTCTGCATAAGAAACGAGCCATCGCTCTAAATTCTCATGTTCTTCGTGGTGTTTCTTCTTAGCCATTAAATGACCTTTTAAGCAGCTTTACTAGCGGGAGCTGCTGATCCGCCTTCTTTGCCGTGGCTTCCATGTTCGCCATGCAAATTATTGAGTCTATCTTCAATCAAGCGAGGATTAAGGCCTGCTTGAATTGCTAAAAGACCGGTTGAAATAATTTCCATTTCTTCCACTGAATACTTACCAATTTTCTTAGCTTTATTTCCCATGGGAATGAGAATCAAGTTTGCTAAGCCGACACCGTAAACAGTAGCAACGAAAGCAACTGCAATGCCTGATCCCAATTTGCTTGAGTCTGATAAGTTTCCCATCACGTGAATGAGACCGAGAACCGCGCCAATAATTCCTATCGTGGGAGAAAATCCACCGCCCGTTTCAAAAACTTTTCCAATGGCGTTGGCGTGTTCCTCAGTTTTAAAAATTTTCTCTTCCATCATTTCTCTCAGAACTACGGGATCATAGCCGTCGACGATTTTTCGTAAGTTTTGAGCAAAGAATGGATTTTTAATGCCGCCCACTGATTTTTCTAGAGCGAGAAGACCTTCTTTTCTAGCCAGATTTGCCAGATCGACAATTTCTTTAATCAGTCCACTAAAGTCGGGTGCGTTCCCCAGAAAAATTTTCGGAGTCAGCTTTATCGCACCGCTAAATTCTTCTCCGGTGCAGGCGAGCATCGTAGCACCTAGAGTTCCGCCGAAAACAATCAAGGCAGCTGTCGGTTGCGTGAGAGCACTCAAGTGAAGTCCCTCAATAACGGCTCCCCCGATCACTGCGAACATTCCTAGAAATAATCCGACTAATGAGACTATCATGATGCTTTCCGCGCCTCCCAATTTGAAGATGAAATACTCCGCTTGTAATCCATGAAGGCTGCCAAAAGTTCCTCAACTGAGTTTTTCACAACAAGTTGATGGCCACTGGTGAGAGTGATGACGGTGTCAGGGGTTGCTTCAATCGTTTGAATTAATTCGGGATTCAATAAGATCGAAGTTCCGTCAAATTTAGTAATACGAATCACTCTTTACCTCCAGACCATCTATCGGAAGACTGTGGCCTAAGCTTGATAGAAACTGGGGAGACCGAGTTTAAGGAACCCCGCATCAAGAAATCCCTTGCTTTGCCTATGCTTTACCCTTACCGTTTCTATCGGTAACGCTATGAAAATCTACACAAAAACCGGTGATACAGGCACAACAGGCCTTTTAGGTGGGACTCGTGTGTCTAAAGGGGCTCCTCGCATTGTTGCTTATGGGGAAATAGATGAGCTAAACGCCTGTTTGGGTGTTATTCGAGCCGAGACCCCACACGTTCCTTTGAAGAGTGCCCTGGGGGAGATTCAAAATCATCTTTTTACCGTAGGGGCTCAGCTAGCGTCTCCCAATTCAGATCCTAAAATTGAAAGGATGACTGCGGCTCATACAGAAAGCCTCGAGCGCCAAATAGATGCGATGCAGCAGACGTTACCGCCGTTAAAGAACTTTGTGCTTCCGGGCGGATCAAAGACAGCCGCTCTTTTACATTTGGCGAGAACCATTTGCCGGCGAGCCGAGCGCAGTATGGTGCTGTTAAGCCAGTACCCCGGTGAGCCAGTAGATACTTGGGTTTTGATGTATATTAATCGCCTTTCAGATTTTCTATTCGTAATGTCTCGAGTTGCAAATCAGCTCGAAAATATCCAAGATATTCCCTGGATTCCTCAAAAATCGTAAATAAAAGTTCGCAAGAAACTTGACGGGCTTTTGCTTCTCATTTTAATAATTACTCAGATGAGAAAATATGAACCCAACGTCTAACTTCACAAAAGTTGAGAACCGACTGAGAGGCCAGGGAGATTCTGTCCTGCGTTTTCAGCTTCTTGCTGACACGTTCAAGGCCTTGGGTGATCCGACTCGAGTTCAAATTGTGTGGGCCCTCACTCACGGTGAACTGTGTGTCACTGATATTGCAAATTTGCTTTCAGTTTCGGCTTCAGCGATCAGCCACCACTTAAGAACTCTCCGAAACCTTCGATTAGTAAAAATCCGAAGAGATCATCGAACTCTTTTCTATTCCTTAGATGATGAACATATAGAACATCTTTTGGAAGAAGGAATGGAACACGTGGAGGATTTGATTCTATGAAAAAAAATGTCCTCATTCTTTTGTTTCCTTGGCTCCTCGCTGCAACCCAAGCAGATCAGAATTCACTCACTGTGCATTTACTGAACTATATAGCTTCGGACTATGTTGGGGCGGTAGGCCCAAATCATCAAGTTCTCAGTAATTTTGAGTATGAAGAGCAAGTTGAGTTCGTTCGCAAGGTTTTGGATCAGGTGCAAGAAAATAAGCAACTAAGGGGCACCCCCATTGAAAATCAGGTGCTGGAAATACAAAAACGGATTTTAGAAAAAGCACCCCCGCAAGAGGTTCAAAAACTTGCAGAGAAAACATCCTCCGAATTGGTCCAAAGAATGGGTATTTCGACGGCACCAGCACATTCGATTGATTTAGCTTCTGGAAAAAACCTCTATGAACAAAACTGTATTCAATGTCATGGAGCAGGAGGTATGGGAGACGGTCCTTCCAGTGGAAATTTTAATCCTCCGCCAACAAATTTTACGGATGTCAAACTCCAAGGGAAGGGGCCATTTCATTTCTTTAATGTAATCAAATTGGGCGTGCCAGGAACAGCTATGGCGGCTTTTGATCATTTAACCGCCGATGAAATGTGGAACCTTTCGTTCTATGTTTCTGAACTACAAAAAGGAAATCAATCGAAGCTTTCAGCAGAAAACCAGGTGTTTTTGCTAAAGGCGCATCAAGCGCTGGAAAATGCGATCAAAGCTTATCAATTGGGTGATTTTCAAGTGGCAAGAAATTATGCCATTTCTGCTTATTTGGATGGCATAGAGCCAATGGAGCCCAAGCTAAGAGTCAGAGATTCAAAATTCACCTCTCAGTTAGAGCAATCTCTGATGCAAATCAGAAAAGGAATTGAAGCAAGAGTTTCTGAAGCTGAACTATTAAGCCTAGTGCATAAAATGCACGGACTTTTAGAACAGGCTGGTCAACTCGTGAGCCTTCAAAAGCCTTCATTGTGGTTCATTTTCTCCGTTTCTTTTGGAATTTTCTTAAGAGAGGCATTTGAAGCAGCACTACTCCTCATTACTTTATTAGGTGTTGTGCGAAGTTTTGGAAATCGTTCCGCGATTCTGGCGGTGCATGCTGGATGGGGATTGGCACTCGTCTTGGGGATCTGTGCCTGGTTTTTTTCGGGCTGGATTTTAGTAATGACCGGGGCTCAAAGAGAGCTACTGGAAGGGGGCGTGTCCCTGTTTGCGGTTTTACTTCTTCTTTATTTTGGACTTTGGATGCATCGAAAATCTGAAATTGGAAGATGGCGTAATTTTATTCATCAAATGGTGTCACTGGCCAAAGAACGAAAAAATATTTTTATTCTTGGCAGTATTGCTTTTATGGGAGTGTTTCGGGAGGTTTTCGAAACGGTTGTTTTTTTAAGGGCTCTTCTCCTGGAAGCAGGGGGAAATCACCAACTCGCATTGGCGTCGGGAGTCCTCAGTGCGTTTAGCTTGGTTCTTGTTCTTAGCTGGTTGAGTGTAAAGCTGAGTGCGCGGCTTCCGGTTCGCCAACTCTTCATGATTTCATCTTGGATCATGTTCTTTTTAAGTTTCATTCTATTGGGGAAAGGAATTCATGCTCTGCAAGAGACGGGACTAGTGCCTGTCACCGAATTAGGACTTGGCTTGCGGTTGGATATGCTTGGAGTTTACCCATTCTATCAAACACTTGGAGCGCAATTGGCTTTGGTTGCATTTCTTATTGCTATCCAATGGTGGGATTCAAAGCCCTTTGGCCGTCGAGCCAAAGAGTCAGCAAGCTAAAAAACTCTTCTTTCTCTTGATCATTATGGGGCTCGTGAAAGCCACCCGGAATAATGTTTAGAGTTCTATCTTTGCTTCCAAACTTTTCCAATAGTTCAAAGCTTCCTTCGAGTCGAATGATCTGATCTAAGGACCCATGAAGTATCAGAATGGGAAGGGTTAGCTGGGCAGCAATCGCGGGTAGTTTAGGCAACTGCTCTAAAATTTCTTTTCCTTGATTGAGTGTGGTGGTGTGACAGCACAAAGGATCTTCAAGAAATGCTTTCACAGCTTGAGGATCTTTTGAAATCGCTCCCTTATCACTGGTTGCTGGGATTCGAAGCGTTGGCAAAACTTTTACCAATTGACGACCAATAGCAACTGTTAGGGGGCTGATAGCTCCTCCTAAGCGATACGCTGGCGCGCTCAAAACACATCCTGCAAAGGCTCTTTGATAAGACTCGAGAAACGTTAGAGCAATCGCACCGCCCAAACTATGACCAAAAAGAAATAGGGGTGCAGGGTCTAGTTCGCGACAAATCCAGCGATAGACGGTGCTGACATCTTCTACATAATCATTGAATTCTCTCACCCACTGACGTCTACCGCCACTTCTCCCGGCTCCTCTCAAATCAAATCGAACAACAGCATATCCTGCATTGAGAAGAGCTTGTTCCGTTCCCAGATGTCTTCCTGAATGCTCACTGACCCCGTGGATCATCAGTACACGGCCTTTTGTTTGACTGGCTCGTGGAGTACTTGACCAAACCGCTAGCTTCTCAACTAACAAGGGCTGAATCATGATTTATTCCAGATCGGATTCTGGATTGGTTTCGGGGAGGGCTTCCGAGTCTTGTTGGCTGACAGATTCGCTTGAAATTTGACGTGGCTTATCTTGAGGAAATTTTGAGCCGGCTGGAAAAATATAAAACCGAATGGTTCCCGAATATTTTTTTCCTTCAGTCACAGATCCATTGTAAAGCACTTCAGAACCTGTCGAGTTTCCCAATACCAATTTTATTTTTTCCTTTGCACTGAATTTAGTTTTTTCCTGTGGGTTTAAGTGCAGGTTTACAGGGGGGGCATCATCAATAACCACTTTTACCCAAGTGCGATCTTTCGGGTTAACTTCCAGCTCATGACCACTTGTGGGATTAGCGGCCGGAGTAGGTTCCGGGCTAGGGGCAGCTGCTGGAGCTGCTTCTGGGGTGCTTGCAACCTCTCTCGGAGCTTCAGTTGGTTGATTTGTAGTTGGCAGAAGGCTTGCCTCTGGTTGTGGCTGCGGAGGTTCGCTGTTAATGGCTACGGGACCCATTGTGGGCTCGGAACTTGTTTTTCCTAACTGAATTAACCAAACCGATCCCCCAAGAAAAAGCACAGCAAAGAGAGAAATTAAAATCGGCTTAATTTGTAAAACTTTTGGTTGAGTGCTGACCTCTGCTAAAGGGGATTCTGATACTTCCGATTCCGGACTATTTGAATCTAAGGTCAGCGTGGAGGGCGCAGGTTGCGTTTCCTCTAAATAGCGTTGATAAATTTCGGAACTATTAAGACCGACATACTTTGCATAAGCAGTGAGAAACCCCTTAACAAAGGGTTTAGCAGGAAGGGCTTTCCAGTTTCCTTCTTCCAATAATTTTAAATTGTGGATTTGAATTTTCGTGACCGAAGCAATATCAGAAAGGCGGATCCCTTTCCGCTCTCGCTCACTTTTTAGAAACTCCCCCAAGTGCTGCATAGGCCAGTTTTACAGCATCTGCCGAGGATGCGCTAGATTTAATTAGTTAAGAAATTTAAGGACTTCCTGAGACCTATCTACATAGGGGCCAGCTTTATGGCGCTGAACAAGCTTTTCCAGTTCGTTTTTAGCCATATTCCTTTGGCCCATTTTCATGAGGGCTAAACCGAGTTTGTAGTGGCTTTCTTCATAGAGAGGGCACGTTGAGAGGGCTTTGTTGTAATATTCAACTGATTTTGGGAATTTTTTGTCTTTTGCATAGACGTCCCCAAGGTTTTTGTTTGCTAAACAGAAGTCGGGAAGAATATCCAATGCCCGTTGATGATAAACCTTTGCTTTCGTTAAATTTCCCAAACGAAAATAAGAATAGCCCATATTAGTAAGCGCATTTTCCGGGGTTACATAATTATCCGATTTAAGGGCTCTATCAAAAAAGCTAACCGCTTCTGAAAAGCGATCTTGGCGATTCATTAAAACCCCTAAATTATTGAAGACTTCTGGATACTGGGGCTGTTTCTTCAGAGCTTGATTAAAGGCTTCTTCAGCCTTATTGAAGCGCTTGGTTTCCATATAGATAATGCCCAAGTGGTTCAAAGATGGGGCAAAATCAGGATCGATTTGGATGCCTTCTAGACAATATTCTAAAGCTTTCGGGTAATTGCGTTGAGCAAACATATCGGAGGAAAGCTGGAGGTAAAGTTTAGCTCTATCTCTTTCTTTCGATGAATCAGAAAGATGGCTACACGCTCCGAGGAAGGCGATACAGAACAAAACACTCAGCGAACCAATCAAGCTTTTCATGCTTTAAGTATAGCCGACCCAAGCCCCAAGTTCTACGGGGTTTTGGAAGCACGGCGCGATTAGACCTGTTGCGTTACTTTTTTCGAGTTCGACTTTAGCAAGCGTCTTTAATGGAAAAACGGAGAGAGACACCGGGAAGTTCGATTGTGTCACCGTCGACCAGTTCCACTGGTCCCAAGATTTTTCGACGGTTCAGGAGGGTGTCTTCCGAATCTTTGGAAACGGCTTCCAGCCAAAGGGAGGTTTTGCGACGGAAGATTCTAATATGTTTGCTCTGAATTTGTCCCGCATCTTCTAATTTAAAATGACTTTGAGAAGAACTGCCAATGACTGTTTCGTCTGAGTAGAGAAAAAACTCTTTGGATTTTTTTTCATCCATCAATTGAACTCGTCCGACTCTAAGAGGGATTCGGCAGTTCTTACAGTATCCTAACTGAGACTGAGGTTCAGAGTGTCCACAGTAATCACAGAAAGTACAAGAGGGCGGATAAAGAGTCTTTGGTAAAACAGAAAGCTCGACTGGCGTAATGGCCTTGGAATTTCTAAAAGGCCAGAATCCTTTTTTAGTCAGTTTAATCAGTTCATCTCGAACTTGTTTTGCTCTTTGAAATCGTTTCAGGGGGTCAGGATCTAAACACTTTTTGATAATCCCAATTAATCTAGGATCAAGAGAAGTTGCTTCTAAAAGTGAAAAATCTCCAAGCTTTGGAGTTTCGCCAATAACAATTTCGAAGAGGAGGGCACCTAAACTATAAACATCTCCAGCAGGAGTAAATTTTATGTCTTTTTTTAAGAAATCAGGAGGAGTATAGCCTTCCGATTCAAAAAGGAGAGGGTCTTTATCTGAGACGTGGTAGAGAGTACCAAAATCAATCAGCTTAACTCTCGAGCTGATTCCATCCAACATGACGTTCTGGGGCTTTAAATCGCGATAAATATAACCCTGTTGATGAATAATCTCTAATGCATCCGCGATTTCTCTTCCTAGATAGATGATTAGCCCATCTTCAACAGTGCCACCATTTTGTTTTTTGTAATCTTCAACGGCTTTGGTGAGTTCTTTTCCATTGATAAATTCCATCACCAGATAAAAAGATTTGTTTCGCTCAAAGTACTCAAATCCTCTGGGGAATGCAGGGTGCTTAATTTTTCGTAAGAATTTTGCCTCTCTTTTAAAGGCCTTTAATAGCTGTGTTTTAAACTGATCATAGGAAGCCTGATCGAGCATTTGTTTGATCAATACCGGCTTTTCATTGTCTTTTCGTTGAGCTCGAAAAGTTGCGCCAAAGCCACTTCGAGCTACGGCCTCTTCAATGAGATACGAGTATTTTGCTTTAATTCTTTCACCGGGTGAGAGCAATCCTGGACCGGCATCTTTGACGGAATCAAATGAAGATTGACGGAGTTTTCTTGCGACTTGAACTTGAGAAAGACTTTCTCCACAGGCCTCACAGAAGAGGGAGCCCGCCACGTTGGTAGCTTGACAGGACGGACACTTTTGCACGTAACCAACCCCTCTTTGTTGCCCCGAAAAAGTTTTATACTAAAAGACGAGTTTTCTTCGCTTCATCTTTAATAGTCGCCAAATTATCGGAGACTGATTTACCTTGTTCCAAGTCTTTGGAAAGTTGTCCCAGAGCCTTGGTAACTTTGGCTTGTCCTAAATTAGCAGCAATCTTTGTCGTGTTTTCAATAAGGCGAGTAGCTTTTGCCTTATCACCGGTATCGATACTTGCTTGAATTTGTTCGCCGTTCAGATGCACCTGCAGCATCTGGATAGCTCGGAACACATCCGGATCGATTTGACCTAAATCGCTTTCTCTATCAGTAGTTTTTACTTTGATACTAGATTTTTCAGAATCTTTTCCATCGGAATTAGCTGCGAGATTAAACAGGGTAATTTCAGTTCCTACTTGACCATCGCCCTGATGGCTCGTTTGGATAATGAAAGTGGTCATGTCTTTTGTCATGGAACCAGTGGGCAGTTCAAAGGCATTTTTACTTCCGGAAATATCGTAAATAACGATTTCAGGGGCAACCTTAGCGATTCTCATGATTTTGCAGTTAATATCTGAGAATTTAAGAATTAAATTTCCAACCACTGAAGATTGTAGCTTTTGAACTTCTTCTTGTAGTCCTTGTTTAAATTTAGCTAGGTCATTTGCATGGTAGTAAGAGCCACGACCAAGCTCAGAGAGTTTGCTGATAAAACTTGAATCGTAATCATCTGCAGAACCAATTCCAACACCAGTGAGGGTAATGTGCTCATGCTTTCTTACAACTTGCTCGAATCGAAGCGACTCTTCAATTCTGTAACCTTGATTATCAGTAGGGAAACCGTCAGTTAAAAGAATAATATGGTTTACTCGTTTTACTTTATCGGCACTGGATCGTGCATCAAAAGCTCCATAAGCTTGCTTCAAACCAGCTTCGAGATTGGTCACTCCAGAAGGAGAAGCGAGATTCAAAATGGCATCTCTCATCACTTGTCGGTTTTGTGCAAGGGAAGCGAGCGGGAAAAGTTCTTTAGAACCGGAGTCAAATAAAACCACTCCAACGCGATCATCATCTTTAAGGGAATCAATAATCTCAGCAACTGCTTGTTTTACGGTTGACCATTTATCACCGCCCATTGAGCTTGAACCGTCGATAAGAAAAACCACATTTGAAGGAATTCTTCCTAATCCAGAATCTGGGGTAAGTTCTACTAAAGTAGTTGTACTGTAATCACCACTAATCGGTCTTAGATCCGAACCATTCTTAACTGTAATTTTCACGCCGCTCTCCTTCTCAAAACCGAGCTGCTCTCCAGCTCGCGAGAGTGAAATGCAAGCTGTATGCCCCAGGTGTACGTGTGAGACTGAGCGAAAAACGAAGGACCAGAGGGAGAGAAGTGCCAATTTTGGGCGACGCTTTGGGCCTTGAAGGGCACTTGAGAGTTTAGTTTTTTAAGATTGAATCAATGGAGTGAGGATGATCTTCGGTGTGGAGTCTTCGATACCAGTAGTAGTTCCGCAACACTGAAGCGACATATTCTCGGGTTTCTCTAAAAGGTATCAAATCTATAAAAAGAACAGGGTCTGATGTGGGATAACGAGCTACCCATAGGTCCACTCTGTTGGGACCGGCGTTATAACCTGCTAGAGCCAAGTGAATCATGCCATTGGATCTTTTGACGAGATTAGAAATATATCGAGAGCCCATTGAAATATTTGCTTCTGGATCAAAAGCGTTCTTGGTGCTGCTGAGCCTTCTTTGGGTTTGAGGAGCGATTTGCATGAGACCTTTGGCTCTGGCCCGCGATACAGCTCTTGGATTAAAAGCACTCTCTCTTCTAGCGATCGACATGAGGAGATAGGGATCCAGACCTTGAGAGTGTTTCTCAAAAACCGGAAAATAAAGCTTTGGAAAGTATCTTTCCATCGTGGATTTGGTGGTGAGATGAGGATTCGCATAAAGCACATCCGTTAGGATTTGGAGCTGGCCCAGGTAGTTCCCTTGAGACTGCTTGAGATCGGATACATAAATCATCAATTCTGGTTCTGCTTTTTCAGAATCAGTAAGAATCCACGACAAAACCTTTTCTGCAGATTTTTGGAAACCATTTTCATTGAGGAGTTCTACTTGCTCGATCAGGTTGTTCAGTTGGGGGACCTGCTCAGAGCGAGTAATCAGAGAAGGATTAGATTTTTTTAAGACCACACCCGGATCTTCTTTGTTTGAATGCAGCGCCATGAGGGTATGAAACGAAAAAGGATATTTTGTTTTTAGTTCCTTTAGGGTCTCTCGAGCAAGTGAGGATTCCCCCTTGTCTTGATAAACCTTCCTCAACCAGTACAGAGCTCGAGACCGAAAGGCATCTTTGTCTTGGGATGAAGTTTTGAAACAGGATTCTGCTTTTTGGTGTTGGTTATCTGCAAGATAAAGGAGTCCTGCTCGAGTCGTGAGAGTTTCGGAATCTCCAGGATTTTCCAAGGGGCATTTACCCCCTTTTTCGTAGAGCTCTGCGAGAGATGAATAAGAGGCCTTGTTGGGGAGTCCGTCCTCAAGAAAGGCGGCTAATGCAATTACAATATTATTGGGGCAGGTTTCTTCTGCGAGCGATTTTTTTCTGAGAATCTCAATCTCTTCTGGTTTTGATCTGTTGAGTCCTCTCAGAGATGACATAACGGACGAGAACCGAAGATCGAGCCAATTCGAAACTGTCCCATTTTTAAATTTGGGAACGATAATTCGAGAAAACTTTTTTTGCTTTTTTTTTGTTTTCGCAGCTTCTCGTCGAGTTTCGAGGGTGGAAAAATTCAGAAACGAATAACAAAAGGGCGAATGCTTTGAATCAGAACGGCAGGAGTTTTCGATTTGAGTGGCTCGTTCTTTGGGAAGTTGACCCTTTAACCATTGGTCAAAATCGAGCGAAGCTAAGTAAGTAGCGGAATTTTTATTTACTGCGACGGATTGTGGGCCACGACTTTTCTGTTCTTTTAAATAGGGGCTTGAAAGTTCACGGCTGCGGCTTCCTACACAAGAGGCGGAGAGTATTAAAAGGGCGGTTAGCCCGGAAAAGGCAAATTGATTGAACTTAAGGAGCCAGTTAAACATGAGAAATTTCCTAGAAATATTATAGCGAGGGATTGGCCAAAAAGAGACATAAATGGGCCGGGGAAATGCCCAAAAAGGGCTCTAGAAGCGGGGTCCGGGTGGCAAAACCAGCAGGAATAGGGTGGCCCTGTTCTTGCTGAATACAAGAGTCGAGTTGCCGGTGGGTTAACTCAGGAGAAGGTACTTATACTCGGCGCTTTGATTAAGGAGCGCTAAAAGAGGGGACTATGAAAAAGGGCTTAGTATTTTTGGTCGGTTTAATGTTTTTAGCAGCCTGCGGAAGCGATAATAATAATGGGCAACTCCCGCAGCAGATCCAGCAACCATATAATCAAAATCCTTATGGTGGATATGGACAGCAGAATCCTTATGGTGGATATGGCGGATATGGACAGCAAAATCCTTACGGTGGATATGGCGGATATGGACAGCAAAATCCTTACGGTGGTGGATATGGATATAACCGACCTTATGGAAACAATGGCTATGGTGGGTACGGACAATACCCCTATGGCATGCGCTAAGCGTTAACTGTTAATCATTAAGCTGATTTTAGGGTGGTAGCTCTAGCTATCACCCTTTAATTTTTTTTCTGTCTGGTCTTGTTTAGCATTTAGTTCTTTGAGTAGGTTCTGATGATATTTCTCTCTTTCTAACCAGTGGTTCTTCTGAGCTAGGAGATCTTTCTTTCGGAATTGCACCCCTTCAACTTCTTTTTTTAACTTCTGTAGTAAGCCTTTTACTTTGGTTACTTTCTCTGAGGTGTCCTTTGACCAGGCCTCTCGATCCGTTTGTTCGATTGATGTGAGCTTTCGGTCTTTAGCTTTTGATAGCTTGTTGAGAGCCTCCCGATTTTTTTGCCCTTCTACCTCGGCTTTCGT
This sequence comes from Bdellovibrio sp. ZAP7, assembly GCA_945878405.1. Taxonomy (GTDB): domain Bacteria; phylum Bdellovibrionota; class FAC87; order UBA2466; family UBA2466; genus RFNO01. The sequence goes on along the minus strand of CAMCTJ010000018.1, from coordinate 15,489 downwards.
CAAAAAAGATTCATATTGCTCTTTTAGTTTTGTGAGCTCTGATTCTATTTTGGAAACCTCTTCTAGTTGTTTTTCTAATGTAGCTGCATTGGATTGGCAGTTTTCTACATTCGTTTTGGCAGTTTCAACGCTCTTTGAAAGGATTTGTTTGTTTTCTTCCAGGCGCCTGATTCCCGCGGCACTCAATTGTGCCTCAGGCTTTTCTTCGGTAGGGGCTGGTGCATCCGACTCCGCAGCAAAGGCGGGAAGGGTAATCAAAACGAATGTAAAAATTAGGTTAAAGGTTTGTTTTATCATGACTTAATCATATCTCTTTGGGAAGAGAGCTGTTAGCTAAGTGCATGATCTTTTCAGAAACTGCAAAACTTCCAGGGAAAGCCAATCTTGGGGACCTATCCATTTTTGGAGGATCTTGCCCTTTGAATCAATTAAGAAGGTTTCCGGAAACTTGGTAACTCCCAATTGACGAGAAAACGCGCCATCGGGATCGTGAAGAACCAAAAATGGCAATGGCCGGTTTAAGGTCTTTGCAAACTTCCGAACGGCCTCTGCACTTTCATCAACTGAAATCGTTACCAAAATAGGTAAAGCCTCGTCAGATTGGTTTTGCATCTGGCTTCCCAGAGCCGCGAGGGTAGGAATTTCCTCAATACATGGGTCACACCAGGTCGCCCAAAAGTTCACCAGAAGTTTGCCATTAGGGCGTCGGGCTTGGATTAATAGTCCTTCCAGTGAAACTGGTTTGTTAGATTTTATTTCAACCAGTAACTTGTCCACTGGAACGATTGTTTGAGGGGTGTTCTGAGAACTGGAAACTTCAAAACTACGAGTTCTTTGTTTAAGAAGTGGTTCCAACCAATAGAGTAGACCAAGAAAGATAACTATCAAATAAGCCCCCACCCTACTGGGTGACAGAAAGGGATTATTGTTCAAGTTTAGCTGTCCTTTTTCTTGCTACCTTTTTTATCCGATTGAGCTGCGGCTTTTTTTGCTGGTTTGTCTTCGACTTTTGCAGCTTTTGCCTCTTTTTTAACAGCTTTATCTTCAGGAGCTTTCTCAGCTTTCTTTACTTCCTTAGCTGACTTTTTAGATTTATCCGAAGTCTTAGTTTTGGTTTCTTCAGCACCTGGAAGATACTGAATGAAACACATAGGGGCACAATCTCCGACTCGGGGTTGAGCCAATCGGAAAATCTGGGTGTATCCCCCCTGACGATCCTTAAAACGAGGAGCTATGTCAGAGTAGACTTTATCAATAGCCACACGAATGCGGTTATGACCAGGTTTTCCCGTTTCGGTACTTCCTAAAAGTTTAACAATCTGTCGGCGAGAAGCCAAATCGCCTCTCTTGGCTAGAGTCACTACGTGTTCTGCGTACCATCGCATAGCTTTCGCTCTACGGGTCGTGGTTTTAATTTTACCGTGCTCAATTAATGCAAGAGTTAGGTTTCTCAGCAGCGCCACACGATGGCTCGGTAATACTCCTAACTTGTCTCCAGCTTTAGCGTGTCTCATACCAATCTCAAAGCGAGCTTAACTTTTAGTTAAGATTCTCGGCTCCGTCCTTTTTCTTCTTGTTAGCAAAAAATGTTTCGGGGTCAAATCCCTCTACTTTAACTCCAAAGCCTAATCCCATTTCAATTAGGATTTCTTTGATCTCATTGAGAGATTTTCTTCCAAAGTTCTTGGTCTTTAGCATTTCTGCTTCTGTTTTCTGTACCAACTCGCCGATGTACTTGATACCGGCATTTTGTAAGCAGTTTGCAGAACGAACGGAAAGTTCTAGTTCATCGACTGTACGATACAGGTTTTCATTATTTTTTTCTTTTTCAATTACGGGCTCGGTAACTTCTGGTTCGAGCGATTCGTCAAAGTTGATGAAGATGGAGAGCTGATCCTTCAAGATTTTGGAGGCGTAAGCAACTGCGTCTTCTGGACGAACAGAACCATCTGTTTGAACTTCCATTTCCAAATTGTCGTAGTCAGTGCGTTGACCAACACGAGCGTGGGAAACAGTGTAATTTACTTTTCGAACGGGTGAGAAGAAAGCATCAAGAGGAATAACCCCAGCGGCTAGTTCTTCACGACGAACACTTTCTGCTGCTACATAACCTTTACCGAATTCTAATCTCAACTCAGCTTTGAAGTGTCCTTCTTTTCCTAAGGTGGCAATGTGATGAGTAGGATTCAAGACTTCAACAGTGTCATCTACTTGAATATCAGCAGCAGTTACTGCTCCGGGTCCCTTTTTGTCGATGGTTACTGTCTTAGGACCATCCGCATACATTTTAAAGCGAACATCTTTCAGGTTTAAAATAATGTCTGTAACATCTTCCTGTACATCGGGAAGGGAAGAGAACTCGTGCATCACTCCATCAATTCTAACGGTTGTGATTGCGACACCTTGCAAAGAAGATAATAAAATTCTTCGAAGGCTATTGCCAATGGTGACTCCGAAACCTCTTTCAAGAGGTTTTGCGTAGAAACGGCCATAGGTTTCGGAAAGAGACTCACGCTCTACTTCCAAACCACGAGGCTTAATGAGGCCGCGCCAATTTTTTGGGGCTAAATTGAGTTCCATAGTTACTGCTCCTTCAAAAATTATCTTGAGTACAATTCGACAACTAAGTTTTCTTCAATGGGTAGAGTAATCTGCCCGCGTTCAGGCAAATATTTAACGCGGCCTTTGAATTCGCCAGCGTTGAGTTCCAACCAATCTGGAATCTCACGCTTTTTAACGTTTTCCAAAGCTCTCAAAATGGGAGTTGCTTGTTGGCTCTTTGGACGAACGCTTACAACATCGTTTACTTTTAAAACGGTGTTGGGAATGTTCACTACTTTGCCATTGACTAAGAAATGAGAATGAAGAACGAGCTGTCTAGCTTCTTTTCTGCTGTCACCAAATCCCATTCGGTAAACAACATTATCCAAACGGCGTTCCAACCGCTGCAACAGGTTGTGGCCTGTGGCGCCTTTAGAGCGGTTTGCTTTATCGAAATACATTCGGAATTGTCGTTCCAACATTCCGTAGATGTGTTTCACCTTTTGTTTTTCTCGAAGCTGAAGTCCAAAGTCAGATAACTTGGTACGACGTTGACCATGCTGTCCCGGTGGGTAAGCACGTCTTTCAAAAGCACATTTATCACCAAAACAACGGTCTCCCTTGAGAAACAATTTCATGTTCTCACGACGACACAATTTACAAACTGAAGTAGTACACCTAGCCAATTTGAACTCCTAAATAATGTTAAACTCTTCTTTTCTTTGGAGGCCGACACCCATTGTGAGGTATCGGGGTGGTGTCTCGAATGTAAGTAATTCTTAGCCCAGCCACCTGAAGTCCTCTGAGAGCTGTTTCACGACCAGCTCCAGGACCGTTAACGTAAACGGATAACGATCGTACTCCTTGATCCAAAGCTTGTTTTGCTGCATCTTCAGCCGCAATTTGCGCAGCAAAAGGAGTGCTCTTTCTTGCTCCTTTAAAACCTTTTCTTCCAGCGGAAGACCAGCACAGAACGTTTCCAGTGGGATCAGTGATGGTTACAATCGTGTTGTTAAAGGAACATTGAATAAAAGCGTTTCCTACAGGAACATCTTTGCGAGAGCCTTTTTTCTTTTTAGGTTCTTTCGCCGCTACTTCTTTTTTATCGCCATCCACTGGCGCCGCCTGATTTGTCACTGCCTACTACTCCTAGAATAAAAAGGTTACTTCATTACTTTTAATTGTTTTTTTACAGCGACTGTTTTGCGAGGACCTTTTCGCGTGCGTGCATTGGTGTGGGTTCTTTGGCCTCGTACCGGGAGATTTTTACGGTGTCTTAAGCCCCGATAAGTCTGCAACTCCAAAAGTCTCTTGATGTTGGAAGAAATAACTCTTCGCAACTCCCCTTCGACAGGGAAGTTTTTTTCAATGTGTTCACGGATACGATTAACATCTTCGTCAGCAAGCGCATCTGTTTTTGTGTTTGGATCAATGTTTACCGATCTCAGAATGGAGTTAGATAAACTTCGTCCGATTCCGTAGATGTAAGTAAGACCTACTTCAATTCTTTTATTTCTGGGTAAATCAACACCCGCAATACGAGCCATTATCCTTGCCTCTGTTTATGACGGGGATCAACGCAAGAAACGCGAACCACTCCGCCTCGCCTAAATACGCGACATTTATTACAAATTTTCTTAACCGATGACCTAACTTTCACGGTACCCTCTTTAAATGAAGCCCCTATTTAGGCTAATCAACATTAAGTTGTCAATTCTATTGATTTAGTCTTTGAGCCTTCTGATTAAAATCTGCTATCCTATTGAATCAATTGACCTTTAGTCTGCCCTCATCCTACTTCGCCCGATAAGTAATTCTTCCGCGCGTTAAATCGTAAGGTGAAAGCTCCACAGTGACTTTATCTCCCGGTAAAATTCGAATGTAATTCATCCGCATTTTTCCCGAAATATGGGCCAAAACTTTTTGCCCTGTTGGTAATTGAACACTGAACATTGCATTTGGAAGGGGCTCAATCACAGTCCCTTCAACTTGGATTAGATCCTCTTTGGCCATAAGCACCTCTCTTTAAGGTTTCAGAGTCTAAATTTGTTTCTGCTTCTTTCAAAATATTTATCCAAGAAGTTAAAAGTTCTGGTTCGCCTTCCGTGATCGCAATTGTGTGTTCGTAATGCGCAGACAAACTTCCATCTTCCGTAGCGACAGTCCATTTATCGCCTAAAACTTTTACTCGATGAGTTCCTTCATTGATCATTGGCTCGATCGCAATTGTCATTCCCGGACGAAGTTTTAAATTTGAAGCACCAGCTTCGAAATTTGCTACTTGAGGATCTTCATGAAGTTTAGTTCCGATTCCGTGCCCCACAAACTCTTTCACAATTCCATATTTGTGAGGACGAATCGTGTCTTCAATTGCTCTTGCAATATCTTTCAAAGTGTTTCCCCCACGTGCAGCATCAATAGCTGCATAGAGTGAATCCTTTGTTACTTGCATCAGCTTTTTTGCTTTGTCAGAAACTTTTCCAATTCCTAAAGTGACTGCACTATCGCCAAAAAAACCGTCATATACCAAACCAAAATCTAAACCGATGACATCTCCTTCAACAAGTTTTCGATGAGATGGAATGCCGTGAACCACTTGATCATTCACGGAGGTACATAACGAATGGGCATAGCCCAAGTATCCTTTGAAAGCAGGTTTTGCTCCCATCGACAAAGTAAGATCTTCCGCGATCTGATTGAGCTCGATTAAAGAAACTCCTGGTTTTGCTGCTTTAGTTAGTTCGAAGAGAACTTTTGCTACCATCTCTCCGGACTTTCTCATTTGTGCCAATTCTCTGGCCGAACGAATTTGAACCATTACTTTAAAAGCTCCATTAGGATTTTTTGTACTGAATCAGCGGGCTGGTCTACATTGATGCGCTTAAGTTTATGTTTGTCAGAGTAGTAATCTACCAAGCCTTTGTTTTGCGAATGAAAAATCTCCAAACGCCGTTTTACTACATCTTCATGATCATCTGAACGTTGTATGACCTCGCCATTACAGAGGTCGCAGATTCCCTCTTTTTTGGGGCGAATGTGTTTCATGTGAAAAGGTTGTCCACATTGTTTGCAAACCCTGCGACCAGTTAATCTGTCAATCAGGAGCGAATCCACAATTTCAAACAAAAGAGCGTGTTCGACTTGAGTTGCAGTATTAGAGTTTAGAGCTTCCGCTTGAGCAACCGTTCTTGGAAAGCCGTCGAGTATCACATGTTGATCTGGCTTTAGCTTGGAGAGAGTGTCTTTGATTAGACCAATCATGGTTGCATCGGGGACTAGTTCCCCTTTGTCCATAAATGTTTTTGCTTCCCTTCCAAGGGGAGTTCCCTCTTTGATCGCGTTTCTTAAAATGTCCCCGGTAGAGAGATGAACGAACCGATCACTTTGGGAAAGCAATTTTGCTTGGGTTCCTTTTCCGGAGCCAGGGGCTCCCAAAAAGACGGTGATACGCACACTAACCTCTGCGTCCGCGAAGCTTCGCATTTTTCATGAAGCCTTCGTAGTCCCGAGTGAGAAGGAAGGTTTGGATTTGTGCAACTGTATCAAGAGCAACACCCACCAAGATCAGTAAGGTAGTTCCCCCAAAGAAAAAAGACACTTTAAACTTAGTAATTAAGAAATCTGGCAGTAAGCATACCAGAGCAATATAAAGGGCGCCCCCGTACGTGATTCGAGTGAGAACTTTATCGATATAATCGCTTGTGTTGGCTCCAGGGCGAATCCCAGGCACATAGCCACCATTCTTTTTTAAATTTTCTGCTACTTCTGAGGGGTTAAAAACGACTGCTGTGTAAAAGAAGCAAAAGAAAATGATTAAACTAACAAAAAAGCAGTAATAGAGAATTCCGCCTCGCCCAAGAGCATTTCTAAGATGATCCGCAAAAGCACTTGGGGGAAGAAAAGTAATAATAGTTAAGGGGGCCATCAATAAAGAGGATGCAAAAATAGGAGGAATAACTCCGCTTGTGTTGATTTTTAGAGGAAGGTGAGTCGATTGACCACCATAAAGCCGTCTTCCCACTTGTCGTTTGGCATACTGAATAGGGATACGTCTTTGACCTTGTTCCAAGAAAATAATGACTCCAATCACAGCTACCATCAGAGCTAAAATGATCACAAGAAGGAGAGGGGATAGTTGCCCATCCTTAACCATCTGCCAGGTTTGTTGAGCGCCAACAGGAATTCCAGCTGCAATTCCAGAGAAAATAATTAGAGAAGAGCCGTTCCCAATGCCTCTTTCGGTGATTTGCTCACCAAGCCACATGATAAAAGAAGTTCCTGCCGCTAGAGTAATCACCGCTACAAACTTAAATTGTAGTCCGGGCAATAAAACGTAGTTCTGGCTTTCGGCACTCATAAGAGCGCTTGCCATTCCAAACCCCTGAAACATTGCCAGTATTACCGTGGCATAACGGGTGTATTGGTTAATTTTTCTTCTTCCTAATTCTCCTTCTTTAGAAAGTTGGCTTAAGTAAGGCCAAACAACCGTTAGAAGCTGGAAGATGATGGATGCACTGATATACGGCATGATGCCCAGGGCAAAAATCGAGGCATTCTCTAATGCTCGCCCAGAGAACATGTTGAGCATTCCAAACAATGTATTCTGATTGCTCTGAAAGAAGCGCGACAAGGTATCCGTGTTGATTCCAGGTACTGGAATATGACACCCTAAGCGATAAACAGAAAGCAGCGCTATGGTAAAAAATATGCGCCGACGGAGTTCAGGTACTTTGGTGAGACCTTCGACTGCTGCCACTGGATGCGTCTCCTTGTTGAATTAAGCTTTATCCTGCTCGGCGGTTTTCGGCGCTTTTATTTCTTCCGCCTGCCCCCCAGCAGAATTAATTTTTTGTACTGCAGATTTAGAAAATTTATGAGCTTTAACAACTAGCTTTTTGGTCAGATTTCCTTCACCCAAAATTTTGAGTGCGCTGTCTTGTTTTCGAACAAGTCCTTTTTCAACCAATTGAGCAAGGTCCACTGTAGCACCCGACTCAAAATGGCTATCCAAAGTTCCTACGTTTACGACTTCGAAGACAACTCTATTTGGGCTCTTGAAACCCCATTTGGGTAATCGACGAGCTAGGGGAGTTTGACCCCCTTCAAAGTTTCTCGGACGACCTTTTCCTGATCGAGCGGTCTGGCCTTTGCCCCCGCGTCCGGCGGTTTTTCCCCAGCCAGAACCCAAGCCTCGTGCTACTCGATGGCGAGTTTTTCGAGAACCTTCTTTAGCGACTAAATTTCCTAAGTGTAAATCCATTTCCTGACTCATGGTCGTCTACTCCTTCACTTCTGTCAGGCTCACTAAGTGAGGAACTTTATTTACCATGCCTCGGATGGATCCATGGTCGTTCAGCACACGTTTGTCCTGCAATTTTCTAAGTCCCAAGGTGCGAACAATTGTCCGCATCCACTGAGGACAACCAATTACGCTTCTTGTTAATTGAATTTGTATTTTCTTTGCCATTTTTATTACCCGATCTTACGCAACTTGCCCTTCTGACATTCTTTCACGCAAAACTTCTTCAGGCTGACGCATTCTTTTCAAGCCGTCTAAAGTTGCACGAACTAAATTGTGAGGGTTGCTGGTACCAAAACACTTGGTTAAAGCATTTTTAACGCCAGCCATTTCTAAAACAGATCGGCAAGCTCCGCCTGCAATAATTCCAGTTCCTTCACTTGCAGGCATTAGAAGCACGGAGGCAGCTCCGAATTTTCCAATGACTTCATGAGGGAAGCTTCCATTGAGAAGAGGTAAACGAATAATGTTCTTACGAGCAGATTCGCCAGCTTTTCTGATAGCTTCAGGCACTTCGCGGGCTTTACCTAATCCAATACCCACTAGCCCTTTGTTATCTCCAACTACTACGATAACACTGAAGCTGAAGCGACGGCCCCCTTTTACCACTTTGGCCACTCGGTTGATGTAAACAATGCGTTCTGCTAACTCTACTTCGCTTAAATTGATTCGTTGGGAAGCCATTAGAATTTCAATCCTGCCTCTCTTGCGCCCTCTGCGAGAGCTTTAATTCGTCCGTGATACTCAAATCCGTTTCGGTCAAAAAGAACTCTTTCGACCTTTGCATTGAGCGCTCTTTCTCCAATCAATTTTCCTAAAGTCTTGGCAGCTTCTAGGTTCTTTTGGGATTTTGCGCCTTCAAAAGTTTTCTCGCTTGTATTGGCTTGGACGACAGTTGCTCCTTTTTTGTCATCTACCAACTGGGCGTAGAGAAATTTATTGCTTCGATAAACAACCAAGCGAGCAATCTTGCCCTGTTGGAGTTTAATCTTTTTTCTAATTCTGATTTTTTTACTGTGTCGAATCACCGTTCGGGGATTCGTATTTGTTCTAATTTTAGTGGCCATGATTACTTGCCTCCAGCTCCAGCAGCTTTACCTTGTTTCAAGGTGATTTTTTCTCCCAAATATCGAATTCCCTTACCCTTGTAAGGTTCGGGTGGCCTTACTTTGCGTAAACGAGCCGCTGTAAAGCCTAGTAATTCTTTGTCAGCACCTTTCAAGGTGATTTTTGTATTGGCGTCCACTTGAGCGCTGATGCCCGCGGGCAGCAGAAACTCGACTGGATGGGAAAATCCAACTTGAACGGTTAGTTTATTTCCTTGAGCTTGGGCTCTATATCCGACGCCTTGTAGTTCTAATTCTTTTTTGTAGCCCTCAGTAACACCAACTACCATGTTTTGAATGAGGGTTCGGCTCAGTCCGTGAAGTGCTTTTGCCTTAAACTCTTTTGACACATTGGTTACGTGAACTTCCGTGCCTTTCACTTCGACCTTCACAGTTGAGGGGAGGGTCTTTTTTAGACTTCCCCCTTTACCTTGCACCTCAACAACAGGTGCATTGAAGGATACTTTTACTCCAGCCGGGACAACGATAGGTTTTTTTCCAACTCTAGACATAATTTCTTACCAAATAGTACAGATTACTTCGCCACCCACTCTGTTTTCACGAGCCATTTCATCTGACATGACTCCCTTTGAAGTGGACAACACAGCCATTCCAATTCCCCCCATGACTTTTGGAGTCTTATCAGCACGAGTATAAACGCGTCTGGATGGACGGCTAACTCGACGAACTCCGTGAATCATAGGTTGATTCTTTCCTACATATTTCAAATACAAGCGGAGAATGCCCGCAGTATCAGTTTCACTCTCACGATAAAGCTTGTAATTTTTAATGAATCCGTCCTTTTTCATGAGGTCGGCAATTGCAAGCTTAAGCTGGCTAGGACGCACATCTACTTTGCGTTGCTTAGCCTTGCTAGCATTTCGTACACGAGTTAAAAAATCTGCTATTGGATCAGTCATCATAATCAGTTACCAACTTGCCTTAATTACCCCGGGCAACATGCCATTCAGGGCTAGTTTTCGAAAACACAAACGACACAGGCTGAACTTTCTAAGGAAAGCTCTTGGTCGTCCACAACGGGGACAACGATTATACTTTCTGGTTTTGAATTTCGGCTTTCTTTTAGCCTTCACCATCATTGCGGTCGTTGCCATAAATCTTTTATGCTCCTTTTATTTCTTTCTAAACGGGAGACCCATCTTTTCTAGAAGTTGGTATCCCTCTTTATCAGTGTTAGCCGAGGTTACGAAGATAACGTTCATACCGCGGGACTTTTCAACTTTTTCGACCGTGATTTCCGGGAAAATAATCTGCTCTTTAATTCCAGTAGAGTAGTTTCCGCTGCCATCGAATCCGTTGGGTGACAAGCCTCTAAAGTCGCGAACACGAGGCAATGCCACATTGGCGAACCGATCAAAAAACTCATACATGCGAGGACCACGTAAGGTCACCACTGCCCCTAGAGGCATCCCAGCACGAAGCTTAAAAGCTGCAATAGCCTTTTTGGCTCGGGTGAGCTTGGGTTTCTGACCCGTGATCATAGAAAGCTCATCCATAGCTTTTTCCATGATTTTCATGTCTGCCGTAGCTTCTTTGATACACATAGAAACCACTACTTTTTTAAGCTTAGGCACTTGCATCGGGTTTTTATACTCGAACTCTTTCATGAGTTCCGGAACAACTACCTTGCGGAATCGCTCCAACATTCTGGGGGTATAATTGGTACTGCTCATAATTATAAAACCTCCGGAGCCAATGAGATGATCTTCATGTAACCATCTTTTGAGGGCTTACGAATTTCTCTCGCAACGGGTCCGAAAATACGGGTTCCGATAGGTTCTAAGTTGTTGTTTAAAAGAACCGCTGCATTGTCATCAAAACGTACAAAAGAACCGTCTGTTCTTCGAATTTCTCTCTTGGTTCGTACAATAACGGCTTTCATGACGGCGCCTTTTTTTACTTTAGAGGTGGGCAGGGCTTCCTTAATGGTTACCACAATCACATCTCCAATGTTGGCGTAACGTCTTCTGCTGCCGCCCAAGACTTTGAAGCACATGACTTTCTTGGCGCCAGAATTATCCGCAACGTTTAAATAGCTTTCACTCTGAATCATTGCTCAACTCTCTTTTCCACCACTTTCAAAAGCGTAAATTGTTTGTGACGAGAGAGCGGGCGAGTGGCAACTGCAGTGATCACATCACCGACTCTGGACTCATTTTTTTCGTCATGAACAAAAATTTTTGAGGAGCGGCTCACGTTTTTTTGGTACAGCGAGTGACGTGTGGATCTTTTAGTTTCGATCACACGAGTCTTGTTCATTTTGTCGCTGACCACAACGCCCCTGATTTCTTGGCGATGTTTAGTTTGTATGGTTTCGCTCGTCATACTGCTTCACTTCCTTTACTGGCCTTCTTGGTCTTTGCTTTCTTAGCCGGCTTATCTTCAACCGGCTTTTTAGAAACAACTTCTACGCCTCTTAATTTTTCAGAAAGAACAGTCTGAGCTCTAGCAGCATCACGTCTAATCTTTTTGAATAAACTAGTGTCACGCTCTTCGGCAGATTGCACCTTAAAGCGTGCGCGTACCAAATCTTCTTTAAACTGATTTACACGGCCTTTCAGTTCTTCAACTGAAAGCTGTCTTAATTCTTGTGCTTCCATTACAAATGCGCTCCTCGTTCCACAATTCGTGTCTTCACTGGAAGTTTGTGAGAAGCCAGGGTTAGTGCTACATGAGCAGTGGCTCTATCCACCCCTTCCATTTCAAACAAAATGCGACCCGGCTTAATTACCGCTACCCAATATTCAGGAGCTCCTTTACCGCCCCCTTGACGAACTTCAGCGGGTTTTCTGGTCACTGGTTTGTCTGGAAAAATACGAATAAACATTTTTCCAACTTTTTTGGCGTGTCGAGTGATTGTTACACGACATGCTTCAATCTGACGGGCTGTAACCCGGCCACACTCAGTGGCTTGCAAGCCAAACTCGCCAAAATTCAAATCAGAACCGCGATAGGCTTTGCCCATCATTCGGCCTTTTTGCATTTTTCTGTATTTAACTCTTTTAGGACTCAGCATGATTAACCTTCTACTGCTTCTCTCGTGGGTTCAATTCTTCTGCGTCGGAGTAAATCTCCTTTGTAGACCCAAACTTTTACGCCAATTTGGCCATAAGTAGTTAGGGCTTCCGCAAAACCAAAATCGATGTCCGCTCGAAGTGTGTGAAGCGGAACGCTGCCTTCAGCGTAGCGTTCTACTCGAGCAATTTCTGCACCGCCTAGTCGGCCCGAGCATTGGATTTTGATTCCTTGAACGCCAAACTTGAAAGCTTGGCTCATAGCCTTTTTCATGGCTCGTCGGAAAGCAACGCGCTTAATGAGCTGGTCAGCGATGCTCTCAGCAATCAGTTGAGCATCTGCTTCCGCTTTGCGAACTTCCATGATGTTAATAAAAATCTCAGATTTGGAGAGCTTTTGAGTCTCAGCTCTGAGCTGGTCAATACCAGTTCCCTTTTTCCCAATCACGATGCCAGGTCGAGCAGTTAAAATGTTGCATTTAATTTTTCCTGCAACGCGCTCGATATCAATCCGAGATACTCCAGCATGTTTTACTTTGCCCTTAAGGAAATCTCGGATTTTAAGATCCTCGTGAAGAAAGTTTGCGTAATCTTTCCCTGCGTACCAACGAGAAACCCAAGTCTTGTTGACGCCTAATCTAAACCCAATTGGATGTGTTTTCTGACCCACTTTATTTAGCCTCGTCCAAAATCATTGTTACATGACACATTCTTTTCAAAACTGGTGTTGCTCTTCCCTGTGAACGGGGAATGAACCTCTTTAGCATCGGCCCAGTATCTACTAAGATATTTTTGACATAGAGATTATCTACATCAATACCGCCTTTTTCTTTGGCGTTTGAAACTGCTGAATCTAAAAGACCCGACATCACTTTTGCTCCACGCTTAGGAGAAAAACGAAGTTGATAAGAAGCCTTTTCTACCGGCATCCCTTTGCAAAGCCCTGCCACCAAACGCATTTTCCGAGCGGTGATACGGGCGTAACGTAATTTAGCTTTTACTTCCATGATTAAGCCGCTCCCTCAACTTTGGCTTTTTTATCGCCGGAGTGTCCATGGTAAGTCCGAGTAGGAGCAAACTCTCCCAACTTGTGACCAACCATGTTCTCAGACACATAGACTGAGTGAAATTTTCTTCCGTTATGAACAGCAAATGTTAGTCCTACGAGCTCGGGTACAATCGTGGAACGTCTAGACCAAGTCTTAATGACTTTCTTATCATTATTCGCTTGGGCTTTTTCTACTTTTTTAAGTAGATGGCTATCAATAAACGGGCCCTTTTTAATAGAACGAGCCATAAATTACTTTCTCCTCCGAACAATAAATCTGTCGGTACGTTTTGAGTTTCTGGTTTTAAGTCCTTTAGCTTTCTGACCCCAAGGAGATACAGGATGTCTTCCCCCGGAGCTCTTTCCTTCACCACCACCGAGTGGGTGATCAACAGGGTTCATCGATACGCCGCGGTTATGGGGTTTGAAACCCATCCAACGCATACGTCCTGCTTTACCCCAAACCACATTTTCATATTCAAGGTTTCCGACCTGTCCAACAGTTGCCCAACAGTTTTCAGAAACGATTCGCATTTCACCTGAAGGCATTCGGAGTTGGGCATAACCCTCTTCGAAACCAACCAACTGAATCATGGAACCAGCGCTTCGGCCTAATTTTCCGCCAGCGCCAGGTTTTAATTCTACGTTGTGTAGAGTGGTACCAGCTGGGATTTTCTTTAGCGGGAGTGAATTTCCAACCTGAATATCTGCATTTTCAGCAGCCACGATGGAATCTCCGGCCTTTAGTCCTACTGGAGCTAAAATGTAACGTTTTTCACCATCTACATAATGGAGAAGAGCAATATGAGCCGTTCGATTTGGATCATATTCAAGTCCCACTACTTTTGCAGGAATGTTTCTCTTGTCTCGACGAAAATCAATCAAACGATAAAGTCGCTTGTGCCCGCCCCCTCGAAACCGGCTTGTAATTTGGCCTTTATTGTTACGGCCTCCGGTGCTGGATTTGGATTGGACTAATGACTTTTCTGGCTTCTTTTTAAGAAGGTCAGAATAATCTAACTGAGTTAGATAACGTCGTGCAGGTGTAACTGGTTTAAAGCTTTTTAGTGGCATAAAACTTAGCTAGCAACAAAATCTAATTTGTCGCCCTCCTTCAATTTCACAATAGCTTTCTTCCAAAGTTTTCTTCCGCCGGGGATGCGTCCTAAACGACGAGAAGATTTTCGGCAGATCATTGTGTTCACTCGAACGACCTTTACTTTGAAAAGCTTTTCGACTGCTTCTTTGACCTGAGTCCGATTGGCTTCGACTGGTACTTCAAAAGCATACTCGTTGTACAGGTGTACTTGCCCTGTATTTTTCTCAGTAATAATTGGTCTTTTTAAGATATCAAACATGACTGAGTCGCTCCGTGATCTTTTGGACAGCGCTCTTGGAAATCACTAGATTTCGAAACTTGAGAAGATCAAATACATTGATTCCCTCAGGGCGAAGGCACTTAACTCCATTTAAGTTTCGAACGCTTTGAACGAAATTTTTTTCGTTTTCTCCCTCTTGTGACATCACAATGAGAGCTTTATCGAGTCCGAAAGTCTTGAGGCAGTTTCCTGCGTCTTTAGTGCTGAGCTTTTTAAGTTCCAGCTTATCTACGATGAACAAGCGATCTTGTTTTTGGTTCATCGAAAGGGCGCTGATAAGAGCTCCGCGCATCGCCTTTTTGTTGATCTTGTGGATCACACGACGAGGACGAGGACCATGTGCTTTACCGCCGCCAACAAAAATAGGAGCCTTAATATCTCCGTGTCGGGCTTGGCCTGTTCCTTTTTGACGATAAATTTTCTTACCGGAAGCTTGAACTTCAGAACGGGTTAAAGAGTTAGCGGTTTTGTTCTCATGTTTCCAAGCAATTTGAGCTCGAACCGCATCATTTAATAGGTGAGGGCGGACTTCAGCGGCGAAAACTGAATCGCTGAGCTCTATGCTCCCAACCTTGTCTTTTTTCATGTCATATACTGGTAAAGATGGCATCTCACAAACCTCACAACGTAATAGTCACATCAATCCCAGCCGACAGATCGAGTTTCATCAATGAGTCGATCGTATGTTGAGTGGGTTCTAAAATATCAATCAAACGCTTGTGTGTACGAATCTCGAACTGCTCACGAGACTTTTTATCGACGTGAGGAGATCTCAAAACCGTGTACCGATTGATTCTCGTAGGGAGAGGAATCGGACCTGCGATCTTTGCACCAGTTCTTCGCGCCGTATCTACAATCTCGGACACAGATTGGTCCAAGAGTTTACAATCAAACGCTTTTAAACGAATTCTAATCTTTTGGCTTTGCACCGCTTACTCCAGAATTTCAGTAACAACTCCGGCGCCCACGGTACGGCCCCCTTCGCGAATTGCGAAGCGGACTTCTTTTTCCATGGCCACAGGAGTAATAAGTTCAACTTCCACAGCGACGTTATCGCCAGGCATGACCATTTCCACACCTT
>CAMCTJ010000017.1 GCA_945878405.1 Bdellovibrio sp. ZAP7 | reverse complement strand
GCAGATTAAGTTCGCTGTAAACTTAGGAAAAACGGCCGCTTTTTAAAAAAGACGGTACAAACTGATTAGAGAGCTGAAAAAAGGGAATCATCTTTCCCTTTTTCCTCTCCCCACTTCCCGTCCTAAGCACACTCAAAGGGATCAGGTATTTCAAATTATAAAGCAAAGCGAGAGGGATCCTTTGATGTCTCATCTTTTACTTCGGCAGAAGCGATGTACTTTTGATTCACCGGATCAAATATTGAAATGGTTCCTATTTCAAACTGGTAGACCCACCCATAAATCCGTATCCGCTGCTCTCGGAGAGCTGTAGACACTGCGGGATGTGTTTTGAGGTTATCTGCTTGAACTAAAACATTTTCCTCAGTCACATCTCCTAAATGAATTTCCTTTTGTTTGTTTAGCATGTCGATTCGTCGTCGAGTGGCCTGAGCATGATCTAGCCAACTTTTAACAGATGGCAGCCCGTCTAGATTCACTTTTCCCATGAGCGCAGCCATGGCTCCACAATGGGAATGACCACAAATAACGAGATTGGTGACCCTAAGCCCATCCACGGCGAATTCAATCGCAGCTTCTTCTCCACCTTTGGAGGAACCGTATGGGGGAATGATATTTCCGGCGTTTCGCACAACGAAAATTTCACCGGGTTGGGTTTGGGTCACCAAATTGGGATCAATTCGAGAATCAGAGCAGGTAATCAAAAGCGTATGAGGCTTTTGGCCTTGCGACAAACTTTCGAAGTCAGGTTTGAGCTGAGGAAAAACGTCCTCTGAGAATTTACGCAAGCCAGGTAATAGATTTTTCATGAGTCTCTCTCCTTTTTTAATGTTTTTAAAATTTTGTCAGTGAGATCTGCTAAAGCAACATACAGGCTTTTGGCGCTCTGCTGAAACGCCATGCCATTTTTTTTTCCACCTTGAAAAATGACCTGAACATGAAAGAGGGAAGGGCCAGGTTCTCTGTTAGAATCTTTCATTTCTAAAGTAACCTGCACCGTCGATTGGGCGGTCTCTGGAACTTGTGCGATCACTCGACTGAGAGTCTCTACGGCAGTATCTCTTGCTAAAACCGAGGGTTCTAAATTTTTAAATTGAACCTGAATCATATGTTCTTCATCTTACGGAAGAACGAAGATTAGATAAAATGGATAAATCAGATAAATAGTATCGTTTAAAGCTATATACTAAAATCCTTGTAAAGCCGGGCAGCTACGGGATTTTCAATCCGTCTCTCGGCAGAAACAAGAATCAGGTCTTCATAGACTCCCTCCAACACCCCTAGTTCAATGAGTTCACCTGAGAGAACCTGGCGCATGACTGTGTGGTTTGCAGCTGGCATCAGACCTAGCCCTTCAATCGCCATCAGTTTTTTTACTGCAATATCTTGGCTTTCAGAGATGACATCAAAATCTATTTTGTAGATATTTCTCCAATGGTCGAGGTCATATCGAAGCTTGCTATCAAACGTCGGTAGAATCATGGGTTGTCCCGAAATTGACTTGGGAAAATCCTTTTTGAAACTCCTAAAATGAGGGGCTCCGTAGATGGATACAGGGCGATGGCTAATCACCCTGTGAAAAAGCCGTCTAGTGGCGGCTTCAGTCGGTAGGTAATTCGTCACAAGAATATCTAGTCGGTGTGCAACGAGCTCCCTTGTGAGTTCATCCATTTTTCCTTCAGACAATGAAATCAGACAGGGCATGATCTTAAAAGCTTGTTTTACAAGTTGGAGGGTTATCTGTTTTGCTACGCTATCAAGACTCCCGATGTTTAATGAGAGTTTCTGTGGAATGTGGCGGTCATGAAGAACCTCCATCATCTCCGAACCCAGTTGAAAGATACTGCGAGCGTAATCAAGAGCTAGTTTGCCCTGTTCAGTAAGAATCAATTTTTTGTGTTGTCTCTCAAAAAGCTGAACATTTAAAGATTCTTCGAACTGTTTGAGTTGGGCGCTTAGAGTAGGTTGACCGAGTCGAAGCTTTTCCGCTGCTTTTGAAACACTTCCCTCCTCGGCGATCGCTTTGAAATAAAAGAGATGATGGTAATTGACCCAGTTATTCATTTATAAAACCTCTGCTAAGTATCGTTCTTATCTATTTTAACAATGAATCGGAAAACTGCTAGAAAAGCCTTAAGTTTGATTTCCAAGCAGCCATAAGATAGAGGTAACGGTAAGTTATGCTGAACAAAAACATAGATTATTTAAGGTTGTTGGGTTTTCTGTGGGTCTTGGCTACTGCGGGGATAGGAGAAACAAGAACCTATTCCTATCTTGCTAAAAAAGTCCCGCTAGGCACTGCGGATAACTGCCACGCTCAAGCAAAGTTACTTGCCGAAATTTTTACAAAGGTAACCGGACTAACAGCCACGGGATCCTGCTACGCCATTCAACCCGAGGGAAATGATCTTCTCATTCAGTATCAAGCTTCAGAGCCTTTGAACGTTATCAGTTCCGTTCCCGATTTAGATTTTCCTGGTCGCGGCTATGAGTTTTCAACTCAAGGGGAATGCGAATCTGAAATTGAAAAAGAAAAACTGACTTTTCAGTCAGAAACCGGTTCGGAACCCCTTTTAGCTTTTTGTCGGGCTCGAGAAAATTATTATGGGCTAAAAAGGTGGGCTTTGGTTTTGGAAGGCGTTGGAAACCAGCAGACCCAGCTCGCATGGTCCTCAAGTCGTGTGCCCGGGCGGCCCAGTGTTGAGCAAATAGAAAAAATCAGAGCTGCGACAAAAGAAAAGCTCACTCGACAAGGGGTAAATGTTCGTTTTGTTTTCATTCAAGAAGATGAAAAAGGACAGCTCAGATTGAATACCCTTTATTACGGTCGGTACAATGAACAGTTAAAAGGATTTTCTTTGGCCTCTATAAACTCGCTGGAAGATTGCCATCAAGCTTTACAAGATTTTCAGCGCGTAGAGACTGCCCACTCGCACCTGAGTTCGATTGCTTCTTGTATTTCAAATCCGTACAGTCGTGGAGCTGACTTATTTGTCGTGGTGGATGTACTTCATTGGTTTCAGGTGAAGCAATCAGCTGAATCCTTTGCCAGTTATTCTCAATGCGCGGGCGAAAAAAACCGCTGGGTCGATTTCTATCAAAAAGAAGTATCGGCAAATACCCTGGAAGGCTTTTGCACCGAGTGGGGCTCGGATTGGAAGATTAATTTTATTCATTTGCCAGCTACCCCTTAATAACACCGATGGAACGAAGTCGAGCCGCTCTCACGTAAATACCTTGGTCTTCCAATTCCCCAAAGTGATGGGTAAAAACCCGTCTGACCCAGTAAGTGATCAGTGGCCGGTTCGTAAAAGCGAAATTGGCAGCAGCTGCCATAGCCGACAAATAATGCCTTCCTTCGGGAGAAGAAAGAGGAGCTGCTGTCAATTCTTTCTGAACCAGTTCGATCCCATATCGTTCACAGGCTGCCATACAGATTTCAATGTAATCTTCACAGACCTGGTACCTTCCTCGATGACTTCGAGATCCTGAGGAGAAGCAAAACCCTTAATTGATTTCATAACCCACTCCTCCGGGAGAGACCACGCCATCTTCCAAACGAAAAGCTGCCACGCCCCCAATGGGGAAGCCATACCCTTGATGCATATCGGGCATCGTCAAAACGGGATCAATCACTCCAGGCAGAGTTGCCACATTCATGGCTTGTTCAATACTGAGATCATCTCGAGCGAGCGAAACAAGTTCTTCACTGCCAATGAGATGAATTCCCACTCGCATTTTACCAATGGGATCAATTCTCCAGATTCCTGGAGAAATCAAATAAAGAGGAAAACCTTTGATGTGAATCGTTCGTAGTTCGGGAAGCGTTTGGTGAACTGCGGCCATGCAGACAATTTGAGATGCAACCCTAGTGCCAAATTGGCGGTTCTTACAAAGGGAGTGTGACGGTAAAAGTAGAGCCTATATCCACTTCGCTTTCAAAGGAAAGTTTGCCCCCGTGCGCTTCTGCTATCTGACGGCTGATATAAAGTCCCAGTCCAAACCCAGAGGTGCTCAGGCGACTATTACCTCTTTCAAACCGTTCAAACACTTTGTCCTTCATCTCTTTGGGGATTCCAGCTCCGTTATCTCTCACCAGAATGTGAGCCAATTGTTTGGCAGAGTTCTTTCTTACTTCCACAGATACAGGGCCATTTTTGCCGTACTTTAAAGCATTGGATACGAGGTTTGAAATAACTTGCGTTAAGCGTGTCGCATCCCAGTTTCCCATAACCGCCTCATCCGAAGTTAAACTCAGAGTGATCTGTTTTCTCCGGACCTCTTCTTCAAAACTTATCAAAACTTGCTTTGCTAGAAAACCCAGATCGCTAGGACTCCGCTGGAGTTGTATTTGGCCGAGTTGTATTTGGGTCAAATCCAAGAGTTGATTGAGAAGATGGGTAAGGCGATAGACTTGTTGGTTACAAAAGTCCACCGATGATAAGAGTTGCTCAGGCGAAGCTTTTGTTCGATCATCCAGAAGGCTTCGGTGGATCATCTGTATTTGGAGAGTGAGGGAAGTGAGAGGGGTCTTTAACTCATGGGAAGCTACCGAGATAAACTCATCACGTACTTCGATAGCTTTTGTTGCTTGGTGATGAAGAAAAGCATTCTCGAAATGGAGACTGACCTTTTTCTGCACCTTCTCATAGAGGGTGAGTTCAGAATCACCGATTCTTTTCTTGGGATCCTCGAACATAAAAACCACATACCCAATGATCCCCTTATGAATAGTGATGGGATAAACCAGAAGAGTGCCCAAGGAAATGGTTTGTAAAAGACTCTGATATTCGGGCAGATGGAATGGAAGATTATTTAAGATCACCCGTTTCCGACTTTGGAGTTCCTTCGAGAGTGGAGAAGGAGCTTCCAAGACTGCATTCAAAAAAAACCGAGTTAAGTCTTCTTTTTGGGCATCCCCCGGGGTCACAGTCACTTTGGTTTGAGTCGCTGAACCGTTAGTCTCGAAAAGGACAATGGCAGACCAATCCGCCAAGAGGGGGACCAGTTTAGTCGCTAAAGTCTGTGCAATGGTTTCAAGGTCTAACGATTGGGATAGAACACTGGTGGTCTCAGAAACTAATCGTTCTCGGTGCTCATCGTCGATGTCCGTGTTCGTTCCAAACCAGAAGGTAATTTGACCGTTAGAATCTCTAACGGGAACCGCTCGGACTAGAAACCAGCGTTGAGACCCATCTGCTCTGTGAATCGGAAATTGGACTTCGATGGGTTCTTCAGTGAGCTCTGCTTTGAGATGTCCCAAGTTCCAAGGCGTGCCCAAAAGCTGATCTCGAGTGAAACCTGTGAATGTGACCCAGTTCTCATTGATCCACTCTAGTTTTCCATCTGGATTAGCTACCCAGACTAATTGGGGAATGAGGTTTGTAAGCTGTCGAAATTGCTGTTCGCTCCTTCTGAACTCACTTTGGCCTTTTTCATACATTCTGGACAGGGTCCTTAACTGCACCTGGTTTATGAACACAAGAATAATGGTGATGAAAAAAGTGCCGATGACAAAAAAGATGAGAAAAAGATTTCGCTGTTTTGAATATTCCGAAATAGAATCCGATGTCCGTTTGATTTGTAAATCATTTAACCGATTGAGAAGCTCCAAGGTTTCAGTTGCTACACCTTTGGTCTGTACAAAGTTATCAGGTAGTCCCTGTCGATGTTGGTTTTTTCCAAACACAACAAAACCCTCAGCAACGGTGATCCATTGGTCAAGAGCCCGTTTTAATTCGAATAGAGTGTTCCGTTGTTCTCGATCATGTTCTGTCAAAATGAGAAGCTTGGCTAAGGCAGGTTCTATGGTTGGCAAGGTTGTGTAATAGTACTTAAGAAAATTTTCATTCCTGGTCAGAAGAAAGCCTCTGACCGAAGATTGCATTTCAAGAAAAGAAGTATGAAAGGCCGTAATTTGGGTGAGCAGATGTTCAGATGTCAGCATTTCTTTGCTGGCTAGGGAGAGTCTGTAGAATCGCCACCCCATCAATGTTAAAAATGCAAAGGGTACGATGACCGACAAAAGGAGTGATTGCTTTAAAAGCTTTTTAAATGCACTTTCGGCCGAAACCTGTGGAGGAGGCGTTGAAAAAAAACGGGTGAGTCGATGCCCAGGCTGATTCTTTCGGATACCCATGAAACGTTCCAGATAAAGAGTTGATCCTTAAACAATGCAAGAGTTGTGCTTGGGTTTTCGAGCGTAAGGAATTGTGAAAAACGTCTCAAAAGAACATGAACTAAAAAGTTCATGTATAGCTTATTGAAATCTCAGGTGTCTTTCGGGTGTCTAGAAAAAAGAGAGGTACTGCCTAAGAACAATACGAATCCCAAAAATGAAAAACCGGCACTTGCTAAAAAAGTTGCTTGGCTTCCCATCGATTCAAGTCCCGAGGGAGCGATGCCGGAAAAAATCCAAAAAAGATTTGTTCCGAAGCAACATCCATTAGAAGGCTAACAAAGCCGAGGGCCCAAATTTCCTTAGGGAGTTTCATGCAAACAAGTTATTTCCAAAAGGGAGAACTGTCATCTATCATGAAAACTGAGGTGTTAAATGACAGTTTTCGGAAGACATTCGGAATCGCATCGAGCGGAAAGAATCGGTTGGTTAAGAGCAGCGGTTCTTGGAGCGAACGATGGAATCGTTTCAACCGCAAGTTTGATTGTGGGGGTTGCAGCTGCCAAAGCGGACCCAAGTGAGATCTTAATCAGCGGAATTGCGGGACTCGTAGCTGGAGCGCTATCGATGGCGGCGGGAGAGTATGTTTCTGTAAGCTCACAGTCCGATACAGAAAGAGCCGATTTGGCTCGAGAAAGACAAGAACTCGCAACCAATCCTGAGTTTGAAACCGAGGAACTTGCGCAAATTTATATCAGTCGCGGACTTGAGCCAGATTTGGCTCGGAAAGTTGCTGTTCAGCTCATGGAAAAAGATGCTTTAAGGAGTCACGCACGAGACGAGCTACAAATTACAGAAATGGGAAAGGCGCGACCCATTCAAGCAGCGATTGCCTCTGCCAGTACCTTTTCCGTCGGAGCGATTTTGCCACTGTTGCTGGTGCTCTTAGTGGCTCCGGAAAAAGTGATTCCCAGTGTTTCTATTTCATCGATTGGTTTTCTCATCCTTCTTGGCATGATTTCAGCCCGTGTGGGAGGCGCGAGCATTTGGAAAGGGGCCCTTCGACTTGGATTCTGGGGTGCTTTTGCCATGGGCGCAACAGCTCTTATTGGAAAACTCTTTGGCACTGTCGTTCAATGAGGCTTGGATTCTTCGATAATTTGTCTCACGCTGCCATCGGGAAGAATTTGCCATAAAGTTCGATTGCCTAACTTTGGCCTATCCATTTCGTCAAAAGTTGTTTCGGCGATTTGAATTTTATCGAAACTAATTCTCGTTGCACGTTTTGTCCTTCGAGGAACTTCCTGGGTCATGTCGGGATTATGTTGAATCATTTCGGCGGTCATGATGGATTCCGGATCCGCACCCCCGACCATGGCTTCTTCATACTCATTAAGTATTCCTAGCTGTTCTAATCGATTAGTATGCTTTGCGGTATTGACAACACCAACGAGTCTTTTGCGGGCGGTAAAGATAAAACCATAAGGCTGGACCGGATCCCAACACCAATGGGTCGCTACGCGTTTTTCTTCACTGAAGGACACCATCCCACTCATGTGGTAGTCATCTGTCAGACCATTTTTATGATTGATAACCTGTTTTTTTAAGTGACCTTCATCTCTCAGTAGACCTGCATTGAATTGCTGAAAGGCGGGTAGGGCGCTTTCGGGAGCTTCGCGAGGGGAAACTCCATTGCCTATCGTTAAGCCGCTTTGGTGAACAAAAAGCTGGGCCAATTCCCCATCGCTTAAGTATTTATCACTGGGGACGCCTCTATAAATTTTGTCATTTGAGTAGAAAGATTTTATCTTCTCATCGTACTCTTCTTGAGTTTGTGAAAGCTTTCCAAAAGTCTGCTGGAAAGTAGGGGAAGCGAGGCGGACGGCACCCGTATTGTCTTCGTAAACGAGATCATGAACCCAATTGGCATAATCTCTTACTTCCTCTTCAAGCTTTCGCCCTGATTGAGAGTGTTCCCGTCGCCAGAGCCTAAACTCTTCGGGATCGAAGTAAGACGCCTTGCTCGTCATGACTTTTTTAGCTTTTTCTAAAACCTCAGGAGTAAATTCATCTTCCAGTTTTTGATTTCGCTTATGGTTGTTGGAAAACCCAAACACCGCATCTTTAAAGCTCGTAAGATTATGCCGGTTTTCCTGACACCATTTAAGAAAAGCATTTGAATCAAAAGACCCGGTAGGATCTCCCAAGAGCTCCTTCGCCCGGATCGCAAGAACTGGATTCAGAACTTCTTCGAAGCCTTGCCCCGAACTCAAGGATCTCTGGAGGGACGATTGAAATTCCTGAGAGAGTTGTACGCTTTGTGCTAAATGACTTTCACTCTCGGTAGGGTTTAAAGCCAAATCCTCACCCCAATAAAGGTAGAGGGGAGAGGGGAGATCTCGAGACTCCAGAAGTTTCTCAGTAAGAAGACGAGCCATTCTTCCATTTCCGTCGATGAAAGGATGGATGGAAGCAAATTCTCTCTGAAACCGTGCGATTGCAGCGAGGACTTCTTTTTTGTTTTGGGCATTTTTCACATCTTTCTTAGCCTCTTCCCAAGTTCTTGCAGCTAATTCTTCAAGCATTTCTTGTTGAACTGCCTTTACGTCGGGTAAATCTCTTTGAGCGAGCCCGTTCTCACCATATTTTTTCTCCAATGCCTGAATTTTCTTTATGAGACCCGTTGAAAGGGGTTTTCGACTGTCGATCTCATACCAGTGCGAAAGGGGGGCATAGCTAATAAAGCCCTCTCGGGTTTTCTCTAAGAAAGGGTTGAGATGCATCAGGTGGGTCACCGTTTTCCCAATGGCGGAAACTCCCTGCGGAAGGTGTTTTCCTTCAATTTCAAATCCGACGTTCTCATCTCGAATGACACCCAATTCTGAGTCTTTGAGTCCTTGCGAATTTCTAGCGGGCCTTCCATCTGCCTGAAAGACTTTACCCTTATCCCCTCGAATGCTGTCCCGAGACATGATTTGTTTGTGGAGCTCTTTGATACTTTGGATGTTAATGGATTCCAGAGGGAGAGAAGCTAGGGTGTTTCTTGCGGCCAGGTACCCATCAAATGGCCGCTCACCATTTTTATTGTAACGTTTAGGGCCCTCGGGATATTCAGTGCGTTGCCTACCCAAAAAGTGATCCTCAAAGTTTAAGATCGCGTCTTCTGCAAACTGTCCTAAAAGCCAATCGGAGAAAGCTCTTGCCCGTTCTGAAGATAAGTGTTTTGAGGAAAGCTTGAGAAGAGCCGGGACAGATGTTTTTTCACCAATCGGCGATTCCAAAAACTCAGCGATCGTCTTGGCTTCTTCACGAGAACCTCGAAAAGGGGGTTCTGCTCGGGAGGGATCTCTTCTAGGGAGTGTGGGTTTGAAGACCGCTTTTTCCGGATTATAGATTTTTATAAAGGGCTTGTTGCAGTCGAGCGCAGCGGGGCTGGGGGAGGTTGAGAGAAAGGTGAGAGCCCCCAAAAGAATTAGATTGTGAAACGGCCGCCTCATGGTCCCCCATTGGAAATGCGAAAGAAAACTGCAAGGTGTAGACCACGTGTTTTAGGCGTGAGGCGGGGAGAAGAAATGGGTAACTAAGCTCAAAGTGTCAAAAGATTAGACAGAAGAGAATGTCCTCGCCCTGTTCTAAACGACCAAAATATAATGCTCCCCTTGGAATATTGACGGGTTTTTTGAGCTTATTAGCTGGGGAAGTAGTCGCTGCTTGAAAGCGTTTCAGCAAAAGTTTCAAAAAACTAAAAAGGAGCCAAGCCGGATACCTTTCTGGTGATTTAAAACGGGGTTTTCACGATCCTCTAAGCCTTTGTCCAAAAAACGACTTAGAAAACCATGATACAAATCCATTAATGAAACTAATAAAACACAGTGAACACTTAGTGTTAAGAGCAAGACTTCCAGTTTTGAGACAAAGAAAAAATCAAAAACTCATTTCCCAGCTACTCTTTGAAAATTCCCGGCGGTTCCAAGTAAAAATCTATAATAATTCTCTCAACAGCAATCACATTCATCTATTGGTAAAGAGCCAGACTCGAAAGGACCTCCAGGATTTTTTAAGAGTATTTGCAGGGCAAGTAGCACAGCGAATTACGGGTGCTGTCAGAGGAAGACGAAATCATTTGAGCTTTTGGCTCCGGCCCGTATGGAAAAGAATCGTTCACTGGGGAAGGGATTTCTTAAACCTCCAAAAATATATCTTTCAAAATCAGCTTGAAACACTAGGATTAATCCCTTACCAGCCAAGAAAATCGGGATCGCTGCCACTTTGCTAGGTCTAAAAAAACAGCTAACCTTTTCCCCTCTCATATTGTTTCGGCCATGCTAAATCCAATCCCAGTTCTTTTGCCGCACGGAGAGGAAAATAAGGATCGCGTAAAAATTCACGAGCTAAAAGAACGGCATCGGCCGAACCAGAGACCAAAATATCTTCGGCTTGATTCGCTTCAGTAATCAAACCGACTGCCCCCGTCAGTATTCCGACTTCTTTTCGAACCGACTTTGCAAAGGGAACTTGAAAACCGGGAGCAACGGGAATTTTTGCATCCGGTACCGTTCCCCCAGTGGAGACATCAATGAAATCGATCCTAAGCTCCTTGAGCTTCTTACAAAAAGAAATACTTTGAGGAAGATCCCAGCCTCCCTCTACCCAATCGGTTGCTGAGATGCGAACAAAAACAGGCAAGTGATCTGGCCAAAACTTTCTGACGGTTTCTGCGATTTTCAAAGGAAGCCGCATTCTGTTTTCAAGGGAACCACCATACTCATCTTGCCGCTGATTTGTCAGTGGCGATAGAAACTCATGAAGAAGATATCCATGCGCCATGTGGACTTCGACGACTTCAAATCCAGCAGCCAAGGCATATTGCGTAGATTTTTCAAAGTCTGAAACGAGTTGTGAGATATCTTTTCCGTCCATGGCTTTGGGATTCGGATAGTCAGAGGAGAAAGCAATCGCACTCGGTGCCAGCGTATTCCAACCTCCCTCTTTTTCTGAGAGAGGCTTTCCCCCTTTCCAAGGTTCTGCTGTCGAGGCTTTTCTGCCTGCATGCGCGAGCTGTACGGCGGGGACTGCCCCTTGGGATTTTATGAATTGGGTGATGCGGTTAAAGCTAGTCACTTGCTTCGAAGACCAAAGCCCAGTGTCGGCGGGGGATATTCGGCCAACAGCCGAAACTGCCGTGGCTTCAGCCATGACAAGTGCTGCTCCCCCAACCGCACGACTTCCTAAGTGAACAAGATGCCAGTCATTGGGAATGCCATCACAGGCTGAGTACTGACACATAGGAGAAACAAAGATCCTATTTCGAAAAGTAAGGTCTTTAATTTTAATGGGAGTAAAAAGAGAAGGGGTCGAGGTCATAAGAAGATTCCTTTTTTGAGATTGTATCTTATTCACAGGCTGTCAGTGAACTGACTTAACTTTAAACAGAGCAAACCGCCTCTGCGCGTATTTCCAGCGGCGTTCACTCTGTGTATGCGGGACTCAGTTTTGCATTAAACAATCTTGTGAGTCCCCTCAGAATCATTTTTTTAGCGCTTTTTTTAAGCGGTTTTCACATTAGGCAAAGCTTTGCGGATTTTAAGTCGTGCGAAAGTCTCATTAAAAAACTCGCAGTCCATGGCCCAGGAGCTCGAGCGTTAGAATCTTATTTGTATCGTATCGAAGCCAGAAGTACCCAAGATTCCCTGCTAGACATTCAAGAAGCAGCAAGTTCCAAAACTATTAAAGCGCATAATCGAGAGATTAAAGAAGCGCTGAGAGAACCGCTTCTCGGAGATTTTCGGGGAAGCCAAAGGGCAATCACTCAAAAAGAAGCTGATTCTTTTGTGAAGAAAATGGCGAAGCACCCTGTGAATGGTACCGAGCGAGAATCAAAGTATGATCCGGAAGAGTGCTTTGGATTTTGTTTTGGAAGAGCCAGCCTGATTCACAATGAAGCTATCCAGCGAAATATTGATCCTGAAGCTATCCGAAAAATTTGGGCTGTTGGGTCTTTAGAAAAAGAAAAATGGCATTTTCACGTTTCTACCATTTTAAAAGCTCAAGGGCGGGGAACATGGTGGGCTACGGATACCATTTATAAATCCGCCATCAGTGTGGAAACCTGGATGGACAGAATGGAGCGCAGCTCGGATGACGGGCGGTTAATGTTTTTTGTAACGGATCCCCGACGTTTTTCGGTGTATAGCCCGCAGTTCTACACCGGTTTAGACCTCTTAGGGGATGGCAAGTCAGATTATTACAATGGCTACTTTCGAGACTATTTTGAATTTACATTAAAGAAAAAAACGCCCAAACTATCTTGGTAGGAGAGGCGTGTGAATTATCTTTATCTAACAATCGCAATTGTCAGTGAAGTCATCGGTACCTCAGCACTCAAAGCATTGGAAGGTTTTTCAAAACTCACTCCCTCGATTTTAGTGGTCATTGGATATGGGACTGCGTTTTATTTTCTCTCTTTGACATTAAAGACGATTCCAGTCGGAATTGCCTATGCAATGTGGTTAGATCTCGCCGGGTGGATTGGGATCTTTCTCATCGCGACTGGAGTCGTGGTTTTGAATGTGCTATCAAAAACCAGCGCGCACTGAAGATAACATCGACGTTTTGGATGATGCTCACCGGCAATTTTGACAAAGAGCTCCAAAGTTTGTGGCTTTCGGACCAAGAATCATAAAGAAGTTTTCTTTACGTTCTCAGAACTTATCGATATTCTTTTCTAATCAAGCAACAGCAGCAAAAATAAAAATCATTTCGTGATTAGCAGTTTCGGACTCACGATTAACTCATAAACGAAGAGGAATCATGGTGAATCATAAGCTAGTCGTCGGTGTTTTGGCCCTTATCACTTCCACTGCATCTTTTTCTGCGGAGTACGTCGTTAAGTTTAAGAAAAACAGCGAGGGGTTTAATCGAGCCGTAAGCCAGCGCGCGATTGGCGCTGCTCAGGTCAAAAGAAATCACAAAGCGGGAAATCTCGTTTTAGTGGAAGTGAATAAAAATACACGACAACAGACAGCCGGTGTCCTAGCGGATCTCATGAAAAATCCTGAAGTCGAATATGTGGTTGAGAACTTCAAGTTCCAAGCCTTCGACCTTCCTAATGATCCCGAAATTTCCAAACAATGGTCAGTAGGTAAAGTGAGTGCTGAAAAAGCTTGGAAATTAGGAGTGGGAAGTCGAGATGTTCGCGTTGCGGTCATCGACACCGGAGTTGACCTTCAGCATAGCGATCTTAAAGACAATCTCTGGGTGAATAAGAAAGAAGTTCCAGGGAATGGCAAGGATGATGATAACAACGGTTATGTAGATGATATCCATGGCTGGGATTTCTTTGCAAAAGATGCCGATCCACAAGACGAAACCAGTGCTCAGAACCCAGGACACGGAACTCATTGCTCAGGAATTGTGGGCGCAGTAGGCGATAACGGTAAAGGTATCTCTGGAATGAGCCAAAGAGTCTCTATTATGGCTTTGAGATTTCTGGGAGCTGATGGTTCGGGAGACCTGATGGCAGCTGTGGAGTCTATCGATTATGCGATTGCTAATGGTGCTCAAGTCATTAGTGCAAGCTGGGGGGCTGCCGTGAGTGCTTCTCAAGCTCAACCCATTACAGAAGCGATTTCTCGAGCTAACGAAAAAGGCATTCTTTTTGTTGCAGCTGCTTCAAATGATGGCAAAAACAATGATCGGTTTGAAGTGTATCCAGCAAATACGCCTCTCCCCAACGTCATTACTGTTGCAGCTTCTGGAAATGCCGACAGCAAGCCTAGTTGGTCGAATTACGGAAAAGCAAAAGTAAGTCTTTCTTCTCCTGGAGAAGATATTTACAGCACGCTTCCTAAAGAAAAATATGGCAACTTGAGCGGGACTTCGATGGCAACACCATTGGTTTCGGGACTTTCTGCTCTGGTACTTTCCCATAATCCCGATCTGAATCCTGTAGAAATGAAAGCTTTACTTCAGGCTTCAGGCACCAAAGTAGCGATTGAAACAGCTTGTGATTGTCGAGTGGATGCAGCAGCAGCAGTCGAAAGAGCTCGCGCTTCTTCTTTGACCGTTATCCCGCAAGCGGCAACGATTGCTCCTGAAGAAACAGTTCAATTTACTGCAATGGGAGGAAAAGGACCTTATCAGTTCTCAGCTTCTTCCGATTCTGTGGCTACGATTGATGAGAAAGGCCTTCTCACAGCCAAAGCAGCAGGGGAAATGACTGTTTCAGTAACAGACTCCAAGGGCGAGAAAAACGAGTCTCTCAAGATTCGAGTAGCTGTTCCTGAGACACAAGCTCCTAATGAGGAATGCCCACTGGGTGACCCAGCGATGTGCCAAATGATGTGTGTGATTTCTCCTGATTTACCCTGGTGTCAAAAGGGGTAAGATGCAGCGATGGCTGCGTTTAAGAATCTTGGGGAGATGCTTGCGAAAGCATCTCCCTTTCGTTCAGGAGATGTCCTCGCAGGAGTTGCCGCCGAGAGTGAAAAAGAGCGAGTAGCCGCTCAAATAGCTTTAGCCGAAGTTCCCCTGAAAGACTTTTTCCGATTTCCCCTGATTCCTTACGAAAAAGATGAAGTGACCCGAGTGATTTGTGACTCTTGGGATGAGCGGGCTTTTCAGCCCGTTTCTCATTTAACGGTGGGGGATTTTAGAGAATATCTTCTGGATACCAGAACCACTGAATCAGAAATTTCTGCTCTCGCTCCCGGGCTTCTGCCTGAAATGGTTGCAGCCGTAAGTAAGCTCATGAGAAATCAGGATCTCATTGCTGTCGCTCAAAAGGCCCGTGTGGTGACTCGCTTTCGGTCCACTGTAGGAAAAAAAGGCCATTTATCTATTCGACTTCAACCGAATCATCCCACAGATGATGTGAAAGCGATAACAGCTGCCATTCTCGATGGGCTTTCTTATGGTTGTGGAGATGCCGTAATCGGAATTAATCCCGCCACCGATAGCTTAGAGCGAATGATTGAACTTCAAAAGCTTCTTTCCCATTTGATTGAATCTCTTTCTATCCCGACTCAATCCTGCGTTTTGGGCCATGTGACGCATCAACTAGAAGCGATTAAAAGAGGAAGCCCGGTGGATCTTGTCTTTCAGTCAGTGGCTGGGACAGAAATCACCAATCAGAGTTTTGGAGTGAATTACCAATTGTTATGCGAAGCCCGAGAAGCTGCTCTAGATCTCAAGCGCGGAGGAGATCAAGTCATGTATTTTGAGACAGGGCAAGGATCTTGCCTTTCTGCCCAAGGCCATCATGGATTGGATCAGCAGACTCTCGAAGCCAGAGCCTACGGATTTGCCCGAGTTTTCCGTCCCTTCTTGGTAAACACTGTCGTGGGATTTATCGGGCCCGAATATCTGTACGATGGAAAACAGATCCTTCGAGCAGGACTAGAAGATCATTTTTGCGGCAAAATGCTGGGGCTTCCGATGGGCTGTGATGTTTGCTACACCAACCACGCGGAAGCCGATCAAGATGATATGGATTCTTTGATGACGCTTTTAGGGGTGGCGGGTTGTAATTACTTTATGGGAGTGCCCGGTGCAGATGACATCATGCTGAATTATCAATCCACTTCTTTTCATGATGCGTGTTACGTGAGGGATGTGTTGGGATTACGGCCTTCGCCGGAGTTTGAAGCCTGGCTTGAAAAAATAAAGAGCGAAAAGGAAGGGCTTTTAAAAGCCGCTTCTCAGCTTCTTCCGGGAAACAAATGAAAAACAATTGGGATTTTCTAAAAAAGTTTACACATGCGCGAATTGCTTTGGGCAGGGTAGGGAATGCTATCCCTACAAAGGAACTTCTTAACTTTCGGCTAGCGCATTCGAGAGCGAGAGATAGTGTCTGGACGGAATTAGATGAAATGAAGTTGAACGGGCCATTTATTAGTACTCAATCCCAGTGTGTGAGTAAAAAAGAGTTCTTGTTGAATCCGGATAAGGGAAGAGAGCTTGATTCCAACTCACGTCAGAAGCTGGAAAAGCTAGCAAAGGAAACGCCAGCACTCGATTGTCTCTTGTTAATTGCAGATGGTCTCTCCGCAGAAGCGCTTCATACCAATGCGAATAGCTTTGTGGAGATTTTCACTGCGGAACTAAAGAAAACCGGCTTGAAAATGGGACCTGTGATTCTTGGGCGCTACGCTCGAGTCGCACTGGGAGATGAAGTGGGAGAAATATTTAAAGCACGCTCCGTAGTCATGCTGATTGGAGAACGCCCAGGTCTTGCAAGTTCGCAGTCATTGAGCGTTTACTTCACTTATGAGCCTTCAAAAGGAAAAACGGACGCGAACCGAAACTGCATTTCCAATATTCACTCACAAGGCATTTCTCCTTTGGGAGCCGCGCAAATGTCAGTTTACTTGCTCCAGCAGGCCCTTACCAAACACCTCAGTGGAGTGGGATTAAAAGTGGAATATCCAAATGAATACCAGCGTATTCTCACCCCTTAAGTTTTAGATAGTCCTTCAAGGAATAACACAAAAAGCTTTCACAATCTTGATTTTAGGCGTTGGTATTCTTCTGGGATACAGGAACGCAGATTGCAAAACTCTACCCAAACTGTTTTAAGTTCGGGGGTCGGTGTGAAAGTCGTTTCCAAGGCGAACATGGTTTCGTTTTATTTTGTGTTGGTTTTGTTTCTTGTCAGTTGCGCGTGTCCGGGAGGAAAAGAGTATCGATCTTTAGACGGAGAAAGAGTTGATGAGCTCAAAGCTCGTTTTGCTCAAATGACGGAAAAAGAATTTGAGTCTTTCGCTAAAGATCTCAACCTTGCAAAGGAGTTTTTGCCTCGACAAGTAATTTTGAAGTTTAAAGAGGGAACTAGCCTTTCAAAAATTGAGGAGACACTGGGGGTATTGGGAGCTATCAAGCGATATCGGTTTAAATCGACAGCGCTTCTGTTGAACATTCCACAGGCTATTACCAAAACAGACATCTTAGCGATTGTAGCAGCCCTCAACGAAGTCGAATCTGTGGACTTCGCGGCCCCAAACGGAATCTTGAAAGTGTCGGCTGTTCCAAACGATCCTGAATTAAACAACCAAAGGGAGTTTAATAAAATTCGTGCCCGACAGGCTTGGGATATCACCACAGGCTCTCATGATGTTTTAGTCGGTGTCATCGATACCGGAGTGGATTATCGGCATCCTGATTTAGTAGACAATATTTGGACGAATCGTGGAGAGACCGGGACTGATATCGAAGGTAACGATAAAGCGACTAATGGGATAGACGATGACAACAATGGCTATGTCGATGATTTGCATGGGTATGATTTTATCAATAACGACAATGATCCCATGGATGATTTTGGACACGGCACTCACGTAGCAGGGACGATTGGTGCTTCAGGAAATAATGAGATTGGCATAGCGGGACTGAACTGGAGAGTCGGTATTGTCCCTCTTAAGTTTATTGGGGCTGATGGAGGAGGAAGCGAAGCAGATGCTATTAAGGCCATCGAGTACGCGGCCCAGATGGGTATTTCCATCACAAACAATAGCTGGGGTGGCGTGGGGTACAACCAAGCTCTGAAAGATGCTATCGAAGCCTATGGTACAAAAGGTGGGCTTTTCGTAGCTGCTGCTGGTAATTTTTCTGTTGATAACGATGCAATCAATTTTTTTCCGGCCAATTATGAGCTGGATAACATCATTTCCGTTGCTGCCGTTGATAACGATGATAATAAACCGGGCTTCTCAAACTGGAGTGCGAACAAAGTACATATCGCGGCACCTGGCGTAGATATTCTCTCTTTGGCTGTTTCTGGAACTCGTGAAACGCTCACCCGAATGAGCGGAACATCCATGGCCGCTCCTCATGTTGCAGGCACAGCTGCGCTCATCAAGTCGGTTTATCCTGAAATTGATTACCGAGCTATCAGAAACAGAATAGTTTTTGGGGGCGATCAGGTAACCCAGTTGATGAGTCCCACTTATGAATATAACTTTTTTCGACCGGATTTTTATCCAATAGACAAACCGTTAGTCAAAGGAGGACGGCGTCTAAATGTAGAAAGAAGTTTGGAAGCTGATCTCATTCCCCCGGGAGAAACAAGCGGTCTCCGGATTTCATTTTCAGGTCTTACTTCTTTAGAAGTACAATTTCAAATGTCTGGAGATGACCGAACAAGTGGCCAAGCTTCTGGTTATTTGGCGAGAGTGACAAGCACTCCAATGGTAAATCCAGAAGACTGGCTCTCTGAATCTCCAATAGAACTTAA
Source organism: Bdellovibrio sp. ZAP7 (assembly GCA_945878405.1). Taxonomy (GTDB): domain Bacteria; phylum Bdellovibrionota; class FAC87; order UBA2466; family UBA2466; genus RFNO01. Next base: position 20,800 of record CAMCTJ010000017.1, on the reverse strand, counting down.
TCATGTGGCCACACTGACTCCGGGGATGTTGAGAGCCGAGATAAGCGGCCTCACTATTTTACAAAAAGGGTATGTCACAGTTCGAGCTGTGGATAATGCGGGTAATTTAGGGCCCCGATCGGCATCGCTTCCTTTTGAATTATCTGAACCTGAAGTTTTATTAGCCAATGATGGTGAGAGTGATGAAGGCATCAATTCCAGTGACCTGTTTTTTTGGTCACAACCTTTTATTCAAGAAGAAGTTTCAGGCAGGGGAAAGGTCTGGGCTGGGCAATATGGCGAAAATTATTTGGAGTTCACCCAAAATATTGAAGTGCAGCATCCCGATGTAGTTTTGCAATTTGAAACGAAACTCGATTGTAGATCTATTTTCGAGAAAGCCATGGTTGAAATTCGGATCAATGAGGAAACCGATCCTTTTTCACACTATAACCAGTGGAATCCTGAGAGAGGGGCCTATGATTGGTTCGAGAGTCCTAAATGGAGGATGTTAGGATGGTACTCAGCCCCCAAGTGCAATTGGGCCACTGTGTCTTTTCCTCTGAGAAATAAACTAAAAGTAGGTGATAAGGTTCGATTTCGCTTTTGGTATCGAGGGGGCGGAATACCGGGAGATGGTTATGACGGTTGGTGGCTAGATGATATTAAATTGTTGGGACCCGGAGTTGCTGAAAAACCGACCGGATTTGTAGCGACTCAAACTTCTGAGACAAGTCCCTATGTTTTGAAATGGAATGACAACAGCAATGGGGAAACTCATTTTGAAATCAGAAGTGTGGTTCCTGGCTCGAACAACTTAGGAACCCTCATTGCAGAAACTCCGGGAAATACCAACCAATATGAAATGGGACAAAGCACTGTTGAACCGAACCTTCGCGTGAGAGCGTGTAATGGAATGGTGTGCTCCGAACTGAGTGATCCTATTTCTGTGATGGCCCCGCCACCCCGATTAACTTCGATAAGTCCCCTAGCGGGACCGTTAGCTGGTGGAAATACTCTCACGGTTTTTGGAGCTGGCTTTTTGCCAGGAGCGATTATTCGCCTGAGAGGTTTGGATTGTCTAAACTCCGTCAGAGTTTCCTCTACCGAGATGACTTGTGTTCTGCCACCACGAGATGCAGGTTCCTACAGCGTAGCAGTGGTCAATTTAGATTCCCAAAGAGCAGATTTGCCATTGGCCTACACTTATCAAGGAGCCCCTGCAGTCGCCTCCATTAGTCCTTCCTTGGGGAGAACTTCTGGCGGAGATCTTCTGACAATTAAGGGAACTGGTTTTGTTGCCGGAGCCGCCGTGAGGATTGGCCCCAATCTCTGCACATCAGTGACAGTTCTATCAGCGAATCAGATTCAATGTAAGACTCCTGCCAATGCCGAGAGAAATTATAATATATGGGTTACAAATAGTGATGGGCAGATGAGCCCTGCAACTTCGGCCGGATTATTTCGAGTGGTGGCGTCCAAGTGGGTTGCCACGAATGGTGGAGCTTGTTCCAGCGTTTGCCGTAGTGTGGGACTTTTTTCAAGGCTCAGCCCCGAGGCTAGTTATTGTACTTCAGGAGAAATGATTCCAGCTTCTGCAGTAGGAAAAGTGATTTACAGAAATGGGTGCTGGCCCTTTAAAGATTGTCGCTCCCAAGGAACACGATCTGCCATTCAAGCAAGCCAATATTGCTATGGCGCATCACAAAAAAGAGATAAGTCAAAATCAGATATTACGATGGGGTGTTTCTGCGGGTTATAAGCTCTTAAGAAGCCCCATTTCTATCCCGAAAAGGTACAGAACACTTCCACTGGTTTGGAGGCTCTGTGCCAAAAAATTTAGTTCTTATTTTTAGTATTTTTTTCTGTGCTCAAACCTTATTCAGCAAAGAGAGCAGAAAACCTCGTTGGCCGCTTCCAAAAGCAAGTCGCGGTATCAGCAGTTTAGATCAGATTCGGATAACAGAGTATCGAAACTACCTACAATCTCTCACGGATACTGAGATAAAAGAATTTACCGAAGACGCAAAAATCAGTTTCGGAAACTTTGGTGTAAACCCAACCCGAGTTATTGTTAAGTTCAAAGACTCTCAAACCGAAGAAGGCGTTCTTCAATCTCTTCAATTTAAAAAGCCTCTAACGGATTTAAAAAGTGTTGAAACCAAAGTTCTTCAACTTCCTCAAGGCAAAAATAATTTGGAATTACTCGCGCACTTAGGTGCTTTAAAGGAAATGGAAGGAGTGGAGTACGCTTATCCTGATTATAAAATAAAAATTTCAACCCTGCCAAATGACCCTGAGTTTAGTAGACAGTGGGACTTTCATAATACCGGAGAAACAACCGATGCAGGAAAAGGCGATCTTGATGCCGATATTGATGCTCCAGAGGCCTGGGCTGTCAGCACGGGCTCTCGGTCCGTCATTGTTGGTGTTTTAGATACCGGAATCAGCTACTACAATTTAGATCTCAAAGAGAATATCTGGAGCAATCCAGGAGAAACGGGTCAAGATAGCTCGGGTAATGACAAATCTACTAATGGAATTGATGACGACGGGAATGGTTATGTCGATGATTTCCGAGGATGGGATTTTGTAGGGAATGACAATGATCCTATGGACGAACATGGGCATGGAACCCATGTGGGTGGAACTATCGGTGCAGTAGGAAATAATGGAATTGGTGTTGCTGGAGTGAATTGGCAAGTCAGTTTGGTTCCTCTTCAAATTTTTGATTCGAGTGGTTCGGGGGATCTCAGCGGTGCAATGGCTGCTTTGGAGTATGCAACCAGAATGGGCTTTCCGATCACCAATAATAGTTGGGGCGGTGGTGAATTTACGCAAGCGTTTGAGGATCTTCTTAAGGCAAATCGCGATGCAGGTAGCCTGTTTGTTGCAGCAGCGGGAAATGACGGTTCAAACAATGATACGACTCCTACTTATCCAGCAAGTTTTCAAGTAGAAAATGTGATTTCAGTCGCAGCCTCAGATCCCCTTGATCAACTGGCTAATTTTTCTAATTATGGAAAAAACACAGTTCACTTAGCAGCTCCGGGGGTAAATATTTTTTCTACCTATTGGGATTCAGATTATTACTATGAATCCGGAACCTCTATGGCAGCTCCTCATGTAGCTGGGGCAGCTGCTTTAATCAAATCCGTTTGGCCAAATTTAAATTACCAGCAGATAAAAAATAAAATTATTGAAACGGTAGATGTCATCTACAACCCTTCTTTTGAAGATAAGACCATGACGGGTGGCAGACTAAATCTTGCAGCTGCTGTGGGGGGCGAGCCTTCGCCACTTCCTTTGAGATTGTCGTTAAAAACGGCCTCACCTAAAGTGGGCCCTCTTTCAGGGGGCACAACTCTCAGGTTAACGGGGACTGGCCTCTCGCCAGATACGAAAGTGACCGTAGGATTAAAGCCTTGCAATAATCTCCTCGCGAGCAGTCAAATGGCATTAAGCTGTGTGACCACTCGTTCAGCCATTTCGGGGCTTCACAACGTAATCGCTACAAACCCCGATGGAAAAAAATCTACTCTCAGTGGTGCTTTTCGCTACCATAATCCCCCCACACTGAGCTCTATCAGTCCAGTATTCGGATTAAGTGTGGGAGGAAACCGGGTCACGCTTACCGGTGCTCAATTCGGAACGGGTGCCAAAGTCAGAATAGGTGACAAAGAATGCACTCAAGTGCAAGGCGTGTCTTCTACGCAAGTGACCTGTACCGTTCCCAGCTATGAAGAAGGAAAGTACAAAGTCACTGTCATAAACCAGTATGGTCAAGAGAGCAGTGAAGACGTTCAATATGCTTATTATACTTATCCCGCTCCGACAGTTGCTTCCATTAGCCCTTCAGCAGGCCCCTTGAGAGGTGGAAATACATTGACTATCAATGGCACAGGTTTTCGAAGTGGCTTAGTGGCTCGAATCGGCGGATTAGATTGCACGAATATTAATTTGATTTCTGAAACTCAAATCACTTGTCTCCCCCCCGCAGAAACGCAAGGTACCTATGCTATTACAGTCTTAAACTCTGATACTCAGCAAGGAACACTTCTCAATGCTTATACGTATCGTCCAGCTCCGCAGATAACGTCTCTTAGTCCAAATCGTGGCGGTATTTCAGGTGGGGGTGTTGTAACTGTCAATGGAACCGGATTTGTCACGGGAGCCGTTGTAAAAGTGGGAGCAAAAGTCTGTACAAATCCGCAAGTGCTTTCGGCAAACCAAATCACTTGTACTATTCCAGCGAATGGAACTGGTTTCTATCTTGTTACGGCCACCAATCCGGAAGGACAAACCACTGCTCAAACCCCATCCTTTAACTTTGAAACTGTCGCCCCTCGGTGGGTGGGGACCAATGGCGGAACTTGCATTACTGTTTGTAGCGCACAGAACTTGAATTCAAAATCGAGCTCTGAGGGAGCCAATTGCACTTCCGGTGAAGTGATTCCTAAATCAGCAAGAGGAGTGATTAAGTACGTTAGAGGGTGTAGTCCCAAGAAAAACTGTAGTGCTCAGGGAATTGTCAGTGGAGCTACTTCTCAGTCGCGATTTTGTTATGGTCCTGGTCAGAGGAAAAATGCCCAAGCTACCGATATCACCATGGGCTGTTATTGCGGTCTTTAATTACTCGGGCCACTCGATCTCAGTTACTTTAATCGATGTCTTCCCAGAGTCAGTTCTTCCCGGACGGTTAGGCCCTGGAGGCGGGAGCTCTCCCTTTGCTACAAAGAGTTCTACTTTGACGGGTTGATTCGCATCACACCAATTCCAATCAAGACGAGCGCGAAAACGATTTTGGGAAACTACTTGAGTATTTGTCCAATTCTTGGGTTCTTCAAAAAGATGAGGCTTGTGAGAACGCTCATCAAAATGAACAGGCCAGCGACTGGAGGAAAGTTTCGTGATGGTTTCTAGAAGCGAGCCTGTCAATTTAGAATAATCTTTGGGATCTATCCAATGATCGTTTTCTATCAGACTTTGTTTTGAAAAAAGCTTATGTTCAGCGTCGAGCCAAATAGAGCCTTTGGTATTTTTAGCCCAGCTTTTTTCTTGCCAGTCTAAAAATGCAGCATGACGTCGCTTATCCCACTCTTCCATTTTCTCCCCGCGATTTTTCTTTGGCCCTTTGAAGGGACCAGCGCCACGCAAATGCTGGGAGTTAATATTGAGCATATTGAAATACCGACAGCCAGGTCTAGGGGCTTCTTTGATAGGGATGAGCGCTCCTTGGGGATTAAACCGAAGATCGTCAAAATACCAAACTCTCTCGCCATCAGAATGGATGAGATTGCCGTTAGTGCAGTCATTCATTTTCCAGGAAATATCTCGAAGCGAGAGCAGAGCCCCTTCGCCGCCACTGAAAGCTGCTTTTTCCTTCTCCGATAACCCTCTCCACACTGCCCAGTAGAATAGAAAGTGATTCTCTCCGTCGGCAAATTGAGGGACTGAATTCACTGTCTCATAGGTGCCTGAAAAAGAGGTTAAGCTAATGAGTAACGAGGTTAGAGTGATCAAAAGAATGTTCATGGGTTAATTATACCAAAAAAAACCGCCCCTTCCGGAGAGGAAGAGGCGGTAGCCGATTGGCTTTGGTTATGCCTAGGAAGCTAGATTATCTTCTAGCAACTTTTGGTGCTGGAGCAGGCGACTGAGATTGGACGATGGAGATAACCACGGGGAGCATGGTTACCAACAGCGTCAACTGTGCCTGTGTAGCTGGATCAATTTGGTTTCCGCTGACCATTTGTAGAGCGGCCAAGATATTGTTTAGAGACGCAGCAGTTTCTTGAGGTGTTCCAAATTTGATGAAACTATCAAGAGCAGCTTGAGCTCCAGGGCCACCTTGTAGAACCAGCATCAAGTTTGCGATGAGAGCTTGATTCTTGGGATCCATCAAGATTGCTTGGGCTTCAGGTCCTAAGGCTCCGCTAGCTGCAAGAGTCATGAATACTGAAGCTAACTGCTGGGCATCAACCCCTTGTGATTGATTGGTTAACATTGGGTAAGTGACAGCAACAATCGTTAAGATAGTTGCAAGCTGTTGAGTACTTGGTCCGGAACTTCCACCGCTTGGTGATTTACCGCAACCGACAGTTAAAGACAGTGCTAATACGAGTGCTACGATCCGTTTCATTGTTTCCTCCTAGGTTTGTTTAGTTTGTCTGACGACGACACGGGAGGGAACGTTCAACGGTTTGTGTATCGAAGACAAGAAGCAGAATGACAAAACAATTTCGAAATTAAATGTCAGAAAAAAGGAGTTTCGCACACATCGAAAATTTGAGCCTAAACTGTCTAAAGTTTAGACAAAAAAACTTGAATTTTTTTTAGTCACTTGTGGTTGACCCGGTTAAAATCTAATAATATTATGCATTTACAGGGGGTGCAAAGTGGTTAAAATGCAGACAGTTTACTCCGGAGGGCTTCATTGCGAGCTCATCCATGAACCTTCTTCTTCAATGATCGAAACCGATGCGCCTAAAGACAATCTAGGCAAAGGTGAGCGGTTTTCTCCCACGGATTTAGTAGGAGCAGCTCTCTCCAGTTGTATCTTAACCACCATGGCGATTGTGGCAGAGAGAGAAGGGATTTCATTAGTGGGTGCAAAAGCCGAAGTCGTGAAAGACATGGTTGCTACTCCCAGCAGAAGAATCGGATCTCTTCATGTGAAAGTTCAAATGCCAGCTACAGTTCCCAAAGAAGCTTGGGAAAAACTCAAACAAGCTGCGTACAATTGCCCCGTGAAGAAAAGTATTCACCCCGATATCCAAGCTGAGATTAGTTTTTATTAGGTCGTTTGAGAGATACTCTATCGCTATGCAACTTTATGATTTGTTTCCGAAAGACGAAGCCCCTTTTTGCACTCGACAAATAGAAGAGTTTCGAACTGATTTTAGAGGTCTTGCCGTTTCTCACAACGTCCCCTTGACTCTATCAACACTTCTCAAGCTCTCCCCCTTTATTGAAAACGGCGTGTCCCTCTTTGTGACAACGCCAGATAATCTCGGATACGAATCTGTCGCTCTTTCCTATCTTCAAGAGCAGGGAATTTTATTTGATTTGGATAAACAGAAAATATGTCATGGGGATTTGTTTTTGGACTGCAGTGCAAACCTTCTTGGCCTCGGAAAGCCAAGCATGGTAGCTGAGCTTACTCAAACGGGAGTGAAAAAATATCAAGAGGCTTCGCCGACGATTCCTGTCGTATCAATCGATGATAGTTATGTGAAGCGACTCGAAGATTATTTTGGTACGGGAGATGGATTTCTCAGGGCTTATCAGGAAAAAATAAGCCATTCTATCCGGGGAAAGCGTTTTCTTATCTGGGGATATGGAAAGGTAGGGAAGGGAATCGCTAGAAGTTTGTTAGCCGAAGGAGCTGAATGTTTAGTGGTGGATCTGCTCGCTAAAAACATTGAGTTTGCGGAAGAAAAAGGCGCTATAGGCATTTTGCCAAGTGATGAAGCAGCTCTCCGTCAGGCAGTCGCACATACTGATTGTTTGATCACCGCTTCAGGGGTTCGGTCAGTCATCAGTAATCATTTCTTGGCAGAGGTTATTAGAGATTCAGGTTTAATTCTAGTGAACATGGGGGCTGAAGATGAGTTTGGTCCGAAGTTTTCCCAGGATCGAGTGTTAAATCGTAAAATAGCTTTTAATTTTATTCTTCGCGAACCGACTCGAATGAAATATCTAGACCCCGTATTTTATGCTCACAATCGGTCGGCACAGTTATTTCTTCAGGGAAAACTAAAAGAAGGGGTAGCCGTTTTTCCAAAAGAGATCGATTTGGAAATTGTAAAAGAGTGGGAGACTCTTTGGAAAATCGATACTAAAGAGTTGTTCGCTCTCTAGGGGCGCCTCACTCGTTATTGCACATGGCAAAATCAACATTGCAGGCTTGGCCATTAACTTGGCAGTATTTCAGAGACTGATTGATTGCGGCTTCTTTACTTACTCCAGACCATGACCACGCTCTAAAGACTCCCGGTCCACTTAAGACAGCCATGCAAGCAAAGTTATCGGTTCCAATCCACATCACCACTTCGCATTGGTTTCCGTCGGACTGACAGGAATTAAGTGCCAATGTTTGTGCGGCTTCAAGAGTCGGCGCTTTGCGAATGGAATATTCTCCAGTGGCTTTGCATACTGCAAGAGCCCGCGCCGAGAAACCAGGATCTGGACTTAGGTCTTGCCCTGGGCCCTCGATTTTAGCTTGGATAAAATCATTCATTTTGAGAGGGATGGTTTGATAGGACTGAATTTCTGTGTAGTCCCCACAAGAATTATCGGAGAGTTGTCTCACTCTCTCGAAACGGTTTCCGGAGGCGTCATAGCACATGGGTTCTCCATTACCGAACCAGTACTGGTGTCCCTGATAAGATTTAGCAAAGTAGCTTAACGAAGTAGCGTTAACGGCTTCAAAGTCATTGCATTGACCCGCTTCTAAATTCCACCACCCTTCTTCTCCGATTACTTTGTAATTTGTACGGACAAATTTCATGGCGATTGAAATTTTCATAGCGGTTTTGTTGCAAATTCGAACGACCGGAGATTTGGGCTCGGGAGGGGTTTCATCAAACCATTGGCATCCCGGAACAGAGTCACAACGGTGCTCAGTCTGTAGGGTAAAGCAGGCGGGGGCATGGAAATCATCGGGCGTTCCGTTGCAGCCGGCTAGAGAAATCCTCGCGACGGAAAAGAGAATAACTAAACCACTTTGCAAACGGAATTTTGTCACTTTGAACCCCTTTCAAGGTACATGGTATTTGTAAAAGCTCTTAAAGAAACTGCCTCATCGGCAATCTGCACCGTAAGCTGGTGATCCTCTCCAAAGGGAGAAGGTTGAGCATTGCTGTAAAATTCGAACTGAAGCTCTCCGGCCAAAACGAATCCTAACTTCTTGGCATCTAGGTTCTTTGCGTGAATCGTGTAGTGAAGTTCTTTTTGGGGGCCAGATGACTCATCGAAAAACTGAGTCGGATCTTTTTGAGTACGATCGAGATAGTCGCGAGCGTTCTCAATTTTTCTGCCATCCTCACTGGGGTCATCGCTTAACCATTGAATCCAATTACGGGTAGTGACGTTGAGATAATCGTACTTGGGGTCGACTGATTTTTCCCAGTGGGCTTTGTGGGCCTCTTCTTGAGTGTGGTAGAGAACGGCGCGAGGGGCGAGCAGCGTGCGTCCATCCTGCAGTTTCTTATCAAAAAGAATGTGGCCGTGAAAAAAATCTTCCTCAACTCCAATAAACTGAAAAGCTTCCCCGTGAGTTGCTTTTGAAAACTGATTCAAGAGGGATTCAAGCCGCTTCTGAGTAAATTGACTGGGAAGTTTCCAAACCTCCGAGAGCATTTTTGATTCTTCATTCGGAGCAAGGAAAGCAGCAGAGGCAGTGATGGATATAAAAACTGTAAATACAAATACTTGCAGTAAAGCTGACGCTTTGATCATGCCCAAAACTACCAAAAATACTGCACAGCGTCAACCAAAAGGTACGGCCTTACTTTTGGCGGGCGGAGAGCACTTCGTCCATCAATTCCTCAATGGGGCGATCTCCTTTTTGAGTCCCATCAATCGTAATCCAAGTTCCATCGTTTTTTTGAAAGGCAACGTGTCCTTCCGGAACCGAAACCTTTTCTTTCCGAGCCTTTCTCTGCATTTGAATGAGCGAGCTTACTAGTTTGCTCCTATCGACTCCTTCAGGAATCCGCTGGGCCCCCCGAGAAACAATCCGTTCAGAAGCTTCGATGAGTTCATCTCTGGTAGACTTGCCGTTCCCTAAGGCATAAAAATCTCTGATCTGACTGATCTTATTGGTGGCATCCCGAAGCGAATCGTATTGGGGATTGGGTCCTAAAACAAAATCAATGAGAAGCTCAGATTCTCGAGCTGCCTTTTTGGAAGCAGCGTAATCTCTCTCAATCATCGCTTTAACTGTTTTGGGATCTCTCGACCAATCAACCTTGGTTGAGGCATCAGGATTTTGTTCGAGCTTCCATCGGTTTACCTGTTTGCTACTAAATTTTATCCAGTAGGAATTTCCATTTTCTGTTTCGATTAAAACCATTCTGTCTCCGCCCCAACCATAAGCATTCTGAATCGAACTTTTTTTGATTGCTCCTGGTTTCAGAGCTGCTTCGTAAACTGGTTTTGCTGTTTCATACAGATCCTGGAGAAGGCCGTTTCGGAGAGTAGTTAATTCCACTTCGCTATAGGCATCAGGGGGAGTAGCAGCGTCCTTGTTTTTGAGAATCTCATTCACTGCAGTTCGAACCGTAAACGCATAAGCAGAATGAACTTCATCAGTAGAAAATTCTCGTCCATAAAGGTCAGCCCCTACTTTTCCTGTTGGCTTATAGTTTTTCGCTTCAAGAATGAGCTGAGGAACACTATCTCCTTTGGTTTTCGCGTGAATCACTTCGTGACCATTGCCAGGCGGATCAAACTTCTTAGTCATCAGTGATTTAGCAGAAAATACGATGGCACTCTCGCCCCATGCAGCCGAGCGAAACTGAGCCGAGCCACCTTTAAAACCCTGAGTGTAAGGATTAAGGATGTGTTCAGTATCGAATAGTCCATAAATTGGGTATTTGAATCGCTTCGCAATGGCTTTGGGAACATTCACTGCCCACTGAAAAGGGCTGTCCTTTGATACCGACTCAATTCTAATTTCTGACGCTCCTCGAAACCCTCCTTCGATCTTCGCTTTCACTCCGTTTTTTTCTAAATAATCGACGACCGCTTTTGCTAATCGCTTGTGTTGTTCGGGAGTTCTGGTACCTGAATCGACTATATCTTCTATGATAGGCCGAAGTTCCGGGGCAATTTCCTCTGAAGAAGCGCGTTTCTTATTCACTTCTGCCAGCCGATCCATAAGTTCAGAAAAAACATTCTGGCAGGAGGGCTCAGCAGAACAAGTTAAGCCCCACATCAACAATACAAACAAAGTGTTCAGTCGTTTCATATTTCTATTTTCCCTTTGAATGTCCAAAAGCGCTATTAAGTTCTGGTGAAAGGTGCCACGTTGAAAAGCAGTGAAAACTGGGATCAAAAAAACCTTTTCAGAGCAATCAGCTTACTCTCGTGAACATCTCTTTAAGAGTGGGTGTTAGATCGCACTCGTAAAAAAGCAACAAAAACAGAATCTTAGGTGGTGGATTTCAAGACTTGCCTGAGAGGGGCATAGGATTTAATCTTCGTGCATGATTCGGGTCTTAGTTTTATTTTTTTTAATTTGGAGTTTGCAGCCTTTGGCTTTTGCCTGTTCTACCAAAACTCTATCGGGAACCGATCTTAGAACCGGGCAAGGTGTTTCTGTAAACCTAAAAGAAAGTTCTAAAGGCACTGTGGTTCTTTTTCTGTCAGCCGTTTGTCCCTGTTCTAAAAGTCACGAAAAAGGGTTAGGGGTCCTTGCTCAGGAATTCCCTCAGTTTAAATTTGTGGGTGTTCATTCCAACGCAGATGAAAAAAGTGAAATGGCGAAGCGGCACTTTCAAAAAGCAGGTTTCTCATTTCCCGTTATTCAAGATGAAAATGCAAAAATTGCAGAAGAGTTTCGAGCGCTGAAAACCCCGCATGCTTTCATCGTTGGTGCCAAGGGAGAGTGTTGGTTTAATGGGGGAGTGGATAATTCTAATGACTCATCTCAAGCAACCCAACATTACTTAAGAGCAGCGCTAATGGACTTGCAGCAGGGAAATGAGCCCAAAGAAAAACAAGTTCGGACTCTGGGTTGTATTATAAGAAGGCAATAGAGGAAAAAATGAAAAAGCTAATAGGTGTAGGCTTGGGACTCACACTTCTTTTGGGACTTGCGGGTTGTGGCAAAGAGGGGCCCACCTCACGCGTTAAGATTCAACGAGACTCTTGTCCCCTCTATTTCGCTTCTGAAAATCTATGTGCCGAAATAAGGTGGGTGAAAGGGCCTTCCGCTGATGTGAAATCAGAATTCACCGTTGTGTTCTGGAAAAAAGAAGAAAGCTCCTCGACTGGTTCTTGGACTGAGCCTCGAGGACAAGTGGGAGCTTTTCTTCGAATGACTTGCTGTGGAAGTGTTTCTTTTCCGAAAGTAAATAAACTTGCCGAGGGAAAATACGCTGTGACCGATGCCAGTTTCGCTCCTGGAAAATGGGAAGTGTATGTCCAATTGAAACAGGGCGAACAAGTAGAAAAACAGTTTGTGAAAGTTCAAGTGGATGATTAAGAGATGTTTTCTTTTGATCCTGCTTTTTAATGCAGGTTCCGTCGAATTATTGTCAGCACCTTGTTGTGGTGGAACCGCCAATGTTCCGGCTCTGATATCTGGGGATAATCAGAGTCAATTCACAGCTACTTTTTCCTCGGGCAGTGTAGTTGCCGAAGCTCCTGTCGAAGGAGGAATCAAGTATCGAAAAGAAAATGATAATGAAACGATTCAATCCTTTAGGTTTGATGGAGCGCTTTTGCTTTCAGACAGAGCTCAGGTCGGAATTACTCTGCCAGTAATGAGAAGAGCTCGGTCCCGAGGCGAATATTTTGCTGGATCTACCGGCCTGGGAGATATCGCAGTAAACCTAGGCTATGAGGTTTTGCCTGAGTGGAGTTATTCTCCGTGGCAGCCCCGAGGAGTTGTCTTTGTGTCGGGAACCATTCCCACTGGCGGATCACTCTACGATGCAAAAGAGCTTTACAAAGTAGATAGCCGAGGGCGGGGATTATGGGTAGTTAGTACAGGAGCTCTCCTAACCAAGGTATTAGGGAATTGGGACTTTTCCTTCTTAGTTGAGGGCCACCGTGGCTTTTCTCGAGCAATCAGAAATGATTTGGGAGTCCTGCAACTAAATCCCGGTTGGGGGGCTAGTAGTCTTCTCTCGGTGGGAGTAAGCCCAGCAGGGGGAAATGTGAGATTGGGACTTTCCCTAGCGCCCAGTTTTGAAGAAGCGATTGCAACTGAAGGAATTATCAGTGGAAGAGGAGAGAGCGTGGCTCTTTGGACAAGTGCTGCGCAAGTGAGTTACTTACCCAGTAATACGATGTCCATGAGTCTCATCTATTCAGATCAAACCTTTATCCACGCTTCTCAAAACTCTTCTTTAAACCGAACCGTCGCGTTTCTTATTCAAAAACGTTTCGAACGTTAAAGGTCGACGCTTTCGGTATCTTCTGCTGTGTCTATTTCAGATGCTCGCCCTCTGAGAAGTTCAACCTGATGGTCTTCGAGGTATACTTCTTCGCCTCGAGCAGGCCAGGGGTCATTCAGTTGAAGAGGCGCTTCTAAATCGGTACTGCTTCCCCATTCAGGTTGAGCAGGAGTACCTGGAAAAACTTTTCGATAATTATATTGGATCGCTTGAATGTCATCCGACCAGAGCGTGCTCCATTCTTCTGGATTAGCACGAGGACCATAAGCTCCCCAGCACATCAAAGAAGCGGGTTGTCCCCCGCAACTTCCCGCTGTGCCACCCACATAGGTATCTCCCAGTCCTGCAAGCGCATGTCCCAATTCGTGAGTCCAGGTTCCATAGGGGCGAGTGAGGTAAATCGTTGTGTAACTGGGAGTCGCATGAGAAGTGCCTTTTCCCGGTCGTAACGTAATCGTGAGGTGCGGATCTTTACAAGTAAACAAAACAGTTCGAGTCACTTGTTGATCAAGAACTTTTAGGGCCCGAAACCAAGTCAGGCTTGCACGGGCTGACCAAGCTTGAGCGCGTTCAAGATCGGCTCCGGTTGCTTGGCCACTGAGGCAAATATTGAAGCTAGGTTTGTGGATGTTCATCATCGAACATTTTCGTACCGAGCTCTCTGAAAAAGTTTTGTATCTGGATTCTGATTCTTGATCGGCTTTCGAAAATGAAGCGCTGACCATTGCCAAAAAAATAAATGCGTAAAAGTAACCGTTCATAATTTCCCTCCGTAGAACAAACTGCGTTCTTAGAGAGTGGATCGGAAGAGATGCAGAGAAGGCTTAGAATAGAATGAAGGTATCCCTTAACGGTCGTTACCGATTTGGCTTTGATCGCAAGAATGTGAAGAGGCCTTCACATTTGCTTCACAATGTCTGCACAATTTTCGGTGTTAGTGAGTTGCTTCAGCGGTAACTATTCGAGGGATCTCTCGACTTTTTTCAGAGGGATTTTTTAAATCCCAGCTCGTTACTGCGAGTGAAGTAGAGAGATGTCTAATGACGATGCCCCACCGGCCCTCAGCATCTGTGAGAGTGGAGTACCTGAGATTGCTATTTGTGATTGAAATACCTACGGGCTGATTGGTTTTACCGGATAAGATACCAGCAACCACTGCAAAACTTCCCGACGAATGTGCGGTGGTAATGATAGGTTCAGGAACATTTCCAAAACAAAGAGGCCCAAAGAAAATTATGGCTAAAAGATTTTTCATGATGACACCTCGAGGGGTTATTAATTAAACCCGTAATTATAGGTGGGCTTTTTTCCCTGTCTGTCTACTACGGACCAAAAAATATGATCGGACAGAGAACGAATGCGAAGTTCAATAATCCAATTATCATTTACAGATTCGCCGTGTTCTGGCTCTTCCCCAACATAAACAAATTGAATTTCTGAAGTCGGTTGGTTGAGGTAGGTAAAAAGGTCTTCCTTCGAACTAGCCAAAGCCAGAGGACTTTCCACATGAGAACTGTCGGTGAGAAAGCTTTCTATCGCAAGAGTCACGGCTTTTTCAGCCCCAATAGTTCCTGGGAAAAGTTTTTCCTGCTTTTGTGCTTCGTCTACTTGAAGCTTGTTGTGGATTTCCGTTAAGTGAAAGGCCTCAAGCGGAGCCGTTAGAACTGCGTAGTGAGCTATTAAAAAGAATATAGTTTTCATAGAGTGCGCGAACCTTAAACGGCGTTCAGGATCAGAGTCAACCCAGGGAGAAACAATCCCGCAACTTGCGCTAAATAGCGCAAGATGTTATATCTGGATCTGATTCACCACAGGTAAGGAGTAAGTACATGAAATCACTATTTTTATTTACGGTTATTCTAACTGGTTTGGCAAGCTTGGCTCAGGCCCAAACGGGAGATAAGAACACCATCCTGCAAATTGCCCAAGGAGATAAGCTCGTATTAAAAAAGGATCTTCATATTCCTGCAAATACAGAACGACTCTATTTTGGTTTAAAAATAGATTCCGGCTACAAAATGGCAGGTTGTGCTCTCATCTTTACGCCTTCTCAAAAGAGCAGAATGATTCCCCAGGGCGGTCAGCTGGTATTTTCGGGAGCCTCGGAGCAACACAATTCCAAAAACGAGTTTAATAACACGAACTATCTCTACACTGCAGGCATCATCAATTCCGAGTCTGTCGTAGCTCTGGAGTGTTACGGAAACAGTTTTCAATCGAGTGTTCAGGACCTCTATGTGGGGGGAATGAAAAACAAACTAAAGAATGATTTTGATTTTGTCCCAGCCGATCCTGAAATTACAACTTAGGCTAGAAGTCTGACTTCTGATTGCGAGCAGCTTCGATACCTTTTCGAATTCACCCAGGCTATTCAGTTGCGCTTAATAATTTAGGTTCGATAAGAGCTAAACAAATGCAGTTCCAAGAGGCAAAAAAACTATTTCTTCAAGCTCTCGAGATTCGGCCAGACTTTCCAGAGGCGAAGCACAATTTGGATTTTTTGGAGAATTATCTGACTTCCAATTGCCCCATAAAAGCAGAACAGGGGAAAATACTGTACGGCTTTTAGTCAACCCAAGGCTGAACAGTCATTTATTTCGCTTGAACTCCGCAAGAATACAGGCTCGCATTCTTATTTTGAGCCCGAGAAAATACACTTAGGTTTTTCCCCTAATGGCATAGGGCTTGCTCTTTTTATCCCCCGATCCATTCAACTCAAACTGGGGTGAGGCGTGAAAAAAAGCATCATTTTTTTATTTCCAGCCGTTGTCGTGATTGGCTTGTGGTCAAGAGTGCAAAAGGCTCAGATCCAAGTGCTGTTAACTCCTCCTCCGATTCCTCAACTCGGTGAAGTCGAAGGCGAAGCGCAACGAAAAATTGCGGCCTTTTATACCAGCATCGAATGGCTAAACCGATGTTCCAGTGAGATAGATAATCGGATACAGGGCAAAACCGCGAGTGCCGTGATGCCCTGGAGAAGTGACACCGAGTATTTGGCCTCTAGCTGGGCCTATGGATTAAATCTCTCGGGTGTAGCGATGGCTCGAGGAGCTCCAAGAGCAGTAGCAGTAACGCCTCGGCATTTAGTATCAACCAAACACTACGGATGGCATCCCTGGCCTGGGCAAACACTTAATTTTCTGACTATGGATAATCGCGTGATCGCTCGAGTCGTGGATCAAGTCAAATATTTAGGTTCTTCTAACAATTCAGTGATTGATACCGATGTAGCCGTAATTCGGCTCGCCGAGGATTTGCCTGGTAGCATCAGCCCGTTAAAATTAATTGCACCCGATGGACTAGCCGATGTTGCACAATACATGTGTCCGGTGCTTCGGCTTGATCAAGAAAATAAAGCTCTTTTGGTGGCTGCGTCTAGTTACGGGAAACAGTATCGAGGCGCAGGTTTTATAAAGCCGACTAGCACATCTTATGAAACACGAATTCGACCCTATGCTAATTTTTATGAAGACATGGTGACTGGAGACTCGACTTCTTCTTCGATTATTATTTATAAAGATCAGTTTGGAATTACTCCCTTTCTGCTCAGTCAAGTCACTTATGGAGGAGTTGGCAAGGGACCCAACCACTCCTCATTGGCAGCTGAAATTCAAGACGTCATTAACGGATTTGGAGATACGGGGACAAAATACAAATTGGTTTTCGGGCCCTATGAGTACGTAGGTCACACAGCGCCTCGGTGTACTGTTTCCTCTACTCGAATTTCAAACACAGGAAACTGTAGCATTACCGTACAAGGATCGGGCGATTCCACCAATGGCAATCCCCAAATCCTGCCCAACTCGGTTTCTAGTTGGACAAGAGCGGGACAAGTGTGGAGCGGTACAGCTTCTTGTTCGCGCCAAGCGAGCACTATTTTTACAGCACAGCTCAGTGGTTCTGGTGGAACTGGGCCTGTTTGTGAGAGCGGGGAAGTAAAACCCGTAAATACTCTTCCAGGTTGCACTCTCAGCGCTTCTCGCCAGGGAACTACGAATAGTTGCAGTCTCTCGGTTACCCGGACTCAAGGCAATGTCACGGGAAATCCGAGCCTCACTCCCGCTTCACCCATAAGTTGGACCAATTCAGGAGATGTATGGAGTGCTACTGCTCCTTGCTCCTCTCTCAGTGATACGGCATTTTCAGCAACTCTCTCAGGACACGACGGTGTGGGGAGTGCTTGCACTGCTACAGTAAGAGCGCTTTACACGCCACCTACGTGTTCATTAACGGCAGCAAGGGTAGGAAGCACTGATAGTTGTCAGTTGACACTGACTGCAGGGGGTTCATTTGATACTTCTAATTCTCCTGTTTTTTCTTCTGCTAGTTTAGGAACTTGGTCGGGAAATCGTTGGACAGGCTCTCGAAGTTGCGCCATCAACCAAAGCACCACTTTCACAGCAACGGTGAACGGTTATGGTGGGGCTTCAGTTACCTGTCAGAGCTCTGTGATTCCTCCTGTTTCTCCTGCTTGTCAGTTGAATGTCACTAGAAATGGAACAGGAGACACTTGCACTTATACGATTACCAGTACTTCTCCAGTGGGAACTATCACTAAACTAGTCAATACTTTGGATGGAAATGCGTTTTACAGTGGTGGTTTTGATTGGAACAATAGTTCCGAATTAACCCGCACCAATCCCAGTTTTGGGTGTTCTGCTAGTAAAAGTTTCGATTTTAAAGCAGTGATTGAAGGGCCGGGGGGACAAGCCACCTGTTCTTCTCCTCGAGTGGAGGCGATTCCAAAACCTAGTTGCTCAATGACAGCGGCAAGAGAAGGCTCAACGTCGCAATGTAATATTGTAGTCAAACGCACGAGTGGGGTTTCCGTAGGATATCCCTCGGTAAGCCCAGCAGCTCCGGCTACTTGGGTAACGGGCACGGATAATTGGTCGGGAAAAGCTTCTTGCTCCACTTCGTCGAGCACGGTTTTCTCAGCCTCTTTATCGGGTCCCGGAGGAACGGGGATTGTGTGTTCAGCAGCTGCGGTTCCTGGACTTAACGTAGCTCCCTCATGTCGTTTCTCCACCCAAAGACGTAAAACTACCTCTGTGTGTGATGTTTCCGTCTCTATTACGGGGCAATCCACGGGAGCCCCCCTCATGCGGCCCATTCCCATTTCCAAATGGACCCAGACCTCAAATGGGTGGTCGAGTACGGCCAAGTGTATCCCCGGGAAGATTACTAACTTCAAGGTCACAGTCACTGGACCTCATGGAAAAGGGTATTGTGGGGGAGTGATTAAATAAGCTGCTTTTTTACGGTGAGGCAGCGAGAGAAGAAAGTTCCTGCAGCGATTCTTCACTCTCCACGGAGATGGGTTGGGTTGCTGTATCTTTAGCTCGAAGTCCTGCTCGAGCGATTTCTTGAGCAGCGGCAGGCTCTCCCTCCGTAGCTTTCAGTTTTGCTAAAGAAAGATAATTAACCGCCTCTGTAGGAGAAGTAGTTACGGCCTTTTGAAAATAAAGAAGCGCTTTTTCGTTATCTCCTCCTAGAATTCCGGGAAGTGTTTGGTAGATGGTTCCCAAAACTCGGTAAGGGCCTCCCATCGCATGTTCGGGAGTGAGTGTCGCTGCCCGCTCCAGGCGTTCTTTTATTTCTGAAAGTGAGGAAATCATTTTAAAAACCCCAACGACTTCTCCGTATTGAGCCATCTGAATCGCCGTCCAGAACTGACATTCCCCGCATGAGGGGTCCTTGTCAGCAGCCTGGCGTGCGATCTCTAAACCCGCCTCAAAGAGCTCGCGTTGTTTAGCCTCATCATGGGTATATCGGGTGGCTAAACTATGGAGGGCCATGGAGGTTTTCCAGGCGGCTTCGATAGATTCGGGAAACTGGGTGTGAGCTTTTTCATATTGGGAGAGAGCTCGTTCTAATTCGGCTCTTTGATTTCTGTTACCAAAAGCCATATCGCCTTGTGAAAGTAGGTGCTGCAGTCTGGAGCTGGCCTCAACAGAAAAAAGACTGAGACAAGCCCATAAAAAAAATAGAGAAATAGACCAGCGCTGTTTCATAAGGCAGCTCCTGTTTCTAAAATAGGGCTGAATACCCGGGTGATAGAGGCACGTGAAGCGAGAGCTAGTTTCTTTCGGCAGGATTGATCTGCGGGAGATACCGGGGGAAGGACTACTAATTCCGCAACGACATCTGACACTCCCAAAAGACGACTCAGCTGCGTCAGTAATGTCATGTCCCCAAAATAAAAAAGGAGCTCTGAAGTAGCTCGGGAAATCGCCTCGCCATTACAGAAGCGGTAGTTAACGCAAATCGGGCGAACTTCTGCCTGAATCCCCACTGCAGCTTCCAAGAGAGATTGCTTAAAGGGTAGGATCTGAGTTCCGTCGCCGGTTGTTCCTTCTGGGAAAATAATCACGTTGAAACCGCTATCTAGAAGATTTCGAATTTGAGAGATATTTTCTCGAACAGTATTGATTTTTCTTCTCTCTACAAATACACAGCCGGCACAACGAGCTAGCCACCCCAAGAAAAAAGTGTTTTTCACCTCATTTGAGGTCACAAAGACCGAGGGGTATTGTGCAGACAACAACAGAGCGTCGACGTAGGACACATGATTGGCTAGAAAAAGGGTTCCGGACGGAGGGGGAGAATCGGTCTGGTCCTCAATCCAACACTCGATATCTAAAACCTGAAGGATGATTCGCGAGCAATGGTGCATCCATGTCACTAAGAGATGGCGCCTCTTTTTGGTGTTGGGGAGTAAAACCAGCAGGATCGATGCGATAGTCACAAAGAAAAGAACGGAAAAAACAAGAGCGAGTGCTTTAAAAAAGCGAGTGATCATAAAAATCTGTTTTGATACGACGCTGGCATATCTGAAACCTTTAAGAGCGTAAAAAAATCAACACAGTGAAAACCGTAATCCCATGCGGGGTGAAGGCTTACTTTAGCCCCAAAATTTAAGTAAGACTGTAGAAGCGAGGGAAGGGCTTCTACTTTTTTGCGATTAATCATATGAAAGCCATTTCTTCTAAAATACTGGTCTCGAGGAAGAACGGTGTGGCTGCTCAAACCCACTTTTTGTTGCGCTAAAGAATTAACGATCTTTGCAATCTCAGCACTGTCCATTGTGTTGATGCTAGAACAACCCATCACATAATCAGCCTCGACTGCAGCAATGTATTGGCAAATGCCTCTCCAAAGAAGACTTATCACAACTCCGTTTCGATAATTCCTGTGGATACAGGCTCGACTGAGTTCTAGTTTGATACCCGGAGAAGCGAGAATGTCTGTGACATCAAATTCTAAGTTCGAGTAAAGCTGCTGGCTGAAAGAGGTGGAGATCAGTCGGTAGGTCCCGATGATTTTCCGTTTTATCTTGTCGATAATGACTAAATGATCCGCCACGGGATCTAGGGCATCTTGGTCCTTGCCGAAGGGAAGAAGTTTTCCTTGAAACTCTCTGTGGAAAATCTCGTACCGAAACTTTAGAACCGCATCTAATTCATTTTGTGTTTCAATGGTCTTTACGAGATATTTTGAACGCTCAAAAAAAACAGGAATCTTTTGCTCGAAACGGCTGGTTGAAGGGGTGCCCCACCAAGCGGGCTTTCGTTGCTTGAGCTTAAAAATAGGTAGCGAAAGCGTCATTCAGTCTCCTTTCGATGAATGATGGCGAGGAAACAACTAGAAAAGATAAGATTTGTATTAGGGTTTGGTTAGGGTTGACACTT
>CAMCTJ010000016.1 GCA_945878405.1 Bdellovibrio sp. ZAP7 | reverse complement strand
TCCCGCATAGAAAGAGCAAAAGAATCTTCGAATACCTGGTGGTGGTGGAAGAAGCGATAGCTGCCGATTTGTTAAACACTTTGCCTTAAATGAGGCCGAAAGCCCGTAAAACGTAGCCGATTTGAGTAAGGTCCCGGCATTTTCAGCGTCCACTTTAGGTATACGACTTGCTATCTCCTCTTGCCCAGAGAGTCTATCTGAGACTCTCGGAGGGGAAGAACGTGGGGTACCTTGGGCGGCTCATTTTGGGGGTTTTGTTAGCTTTACCGGTATTAGGTTTTGCGGATTGCGCTCCGCTTTTTAAAAAGTTGTCGCCTACTCAAATTTCGGCAGCTCACGGAGTGATTCTGAGCGATCTGGATCAAGGGCAAATTGTCGAAGCCTCAAAGAAAAGATTAAACGGGAACATGCACGACCTTTGGTGGTTAACCCTAAAAAATCCAGAAACGGGACGCACCCGTCAGGCCATCATGAAGCCTCGAGAGTGGGGAGATAGCGGGGGTTGGGCCCGGGCTCCGATGGAAGTAGTCGCGTATGAACTTAACCGAGCACTGGAAATGGATTATGTTCCTCCTACGGTCTATCGGAGAAAAGTACAGGTAGGGAATGATTTTATTCATGAGGCTCCACTGATTTACGTGGTACCCAAAGCTCAGATTTTATTCGAAACGCCACAATCCCAATGGGGTGGGATTTCAAAAGATGCAGTTCAAAGCGATCACAGAATCTTATGTGTTTTGCTTCATAATTCTGATGGACATGCAAAAAATTTACTCCTGGGAGAACACTGGGTGGACGGGGAGAAGCGGCCAGCTTTTATTGACTTTGGCGCATCGCTCAGACCAGGAACCTTTGTGACCATGCGTCGCTATCCGGCGCCTGGAAATTCAGAGCCTGTAGAAGTAGTGCGAGAAAGAACTTTAAAATCTTTAAAAGGTTTGAGTCCGGTTCATTTTAAAAGTGTGACAGACTATGTCTCTCAAAAAGAAATCTCTGAAATCCTGATGCGTCGAGACGGAATAGTTGCGTACTTTGAACGACTTATTTCTGAAAAGGGCGCTGAGCAAGTGGTTTTGAAAGAATAGGAAATGACAAGACCCAGCTAGATATAAAACTCCAAATAGTTAAAATAAGAGTCTTTCCTTTCTGATTTTAATTTGGAGTTTAAAATGCCTTACCAAATAACAAAAACTGAACCGATTGAAACTTCTCTAAAAAACATCCTTGTTTCGGGAATCAAAGATGCGGCAAGTGTCTTATCACTTAGTCAAGGGCTTCATCGAGAGCAATTCAAACAGGCAAGAAAGTCTTTAAAAAAGGCGCGAGCTGTTCTCTTTTTACTACGAGGATCGATTTCAGATGAAAAGTTTGCAAAAGAAGAAAAAAGTTTAAGATCCCTATCTCGAACTTTTCGAGATGTCAGAGATGCTCATGTTACTGAGGAAGTATTTCAAAAGCTGCTCAATACCCATCAGAAGTCGTTTAAGATTGAAGAGGTTCATGAGATCAAACAGTTTCTTGTGGAGGAGAGCAAACGGACTGTAGAAAAAGTCTTTAAACAAGAAAAGAAACTAAGAGAAGCCATTGGACTTTTGCAAGCAGCCATGGAGCGGATTCCCGAGATAAAAGTAAAGCGAGATATTTGGGAATCGATAGACGAAAGCCTGCGCTCTATTTACCACGAATGCTTAGACCTCAGCGACTACTGCCAGGAAACAGATGAAGAGGAAATGTTCATTGAGTGGAGAAAAGCAGTAAAGTTCTTGCGAGTTGAGCTTGATTTCTTTTTGGAAGGTCTAAGCCCTGATACAAAAAAATGGAATCGTAGCCTTCATGAACTTTCAGATGTGCTGGGAGAGTTTCAAGATTTGATCATGATTCAAGAGCAACTCGATGAAAACCGCAAAGTGATAAAAAACAAAAAAGCTCTCGAGCTCATCTCGTCGCTGATAAAGGAAAAGAAGAAAGCGTTAAGAAAAAATGCACGGCTTTTGGGAAAAGAGGTATTCTCTGAAAAGCCAAAGACTTTTATGAAAGAGTTTTCGACTTCGACAATCAGTTGGTTTAAGGCGGCCTAGCCTACCTTTTTGTCTAAGCTATCTGTATTCAAAAAGAATAGCCCTGCCTCGGTCGGTCTCTGGTTTGCATTAGAAAGGGGAATGCACCAGATTATAATCGGTTTTTTTTTAGCTCTTGGTTCCACAGCTTTTTGTGCCGACTTTCACCAACTTCAAAAACGCTTTAAAGAACAAATGCTTCATGAAACGAGTGTTGGCTATCACTCGGATAAGCCCACCGCACCTGTTCATATTCCGGGACTTTCAGGCAAATCTACCCCCGAAGAAATAATGTTCAATCGAACCATTCTTAGTCACCCTCAAAAGTGTCTTTTTCAAGGGGAAAGTTCGGTTGAGGGAGAAGGCTGGCAAGACTCCTCCAGGGTTAAGGTAATCAGTACGTCAGAAGTGAAAGCAGACAAAAATACCGAGCATTTTTTAAGGGCGTGCGAGTCCATCAAAAAAGAGTTAGGGCCTGGTTCTTGTTCCGTGATTGAGATTGCGGGGCACGCTGAGGGCTTTTCAGTTGGTTTGGGTGAAGTGTTTGGTTTTAAGGTTGAACAGGGAAAGTGGAAGCAGTTTCCCCAAAATGAAGAGCTTTTCAAAAAAGTCGTGGGATGTATTCAAGAGATTTCGTGGAAGCATGCCCCCGTCGTGTTTTCTTCCTGCGGTGCTGGAAGCGTTGAAGATTACTTTCCCATCCATAATCTCAAAGGAAGGAAACTTTATTACCCCTCCAAGCATGAAGCCCAGCAACTCATGTCCAACATACTTGAGCGGACGGTCTATTCGGCTCTTGGGGCAGAAAATGTTCAGGATTGGGGCAAGCATTGTCGCGATGGATGGTGTAAAACGGAGCCCCTGCCCTACATCGGGAAGAATTTGGAACCAGCATCTCTTCAGACTTTACCCTTGCCAAGATTAATTTGGAATCATGAGGGAGAACTGATTCCCCATGATTAAAAGGGCTTTCATTATTCTTTGTCTGAATGGATTAATGTGGAGTTTATCTCAACCCGCATTTGCATATGAAAAAGATCGCTCTAAGCAATCGGCTTGCGTGATGGCCTTCAAGAGACTCAGCTTTTCTGTCGTAAAAGGGACTTTCATCGTTGGAGGCCTTGCAGCTGGATTAACTGCGGGAAGTGAACTTGCGGGCTATGTAAACAAGACTCCCCATATTGGACTGTCTATCTATTTGGACTACGAGAATATACTCAGTTTTCTAACCCCAGCGGAACGAGCAGAGTTTATGAAACCAAAAAAGAATGTTCTGATGATTTCTGAAATTCTGATTGATTACCTTGCCAAAAATATTAACGACAATCTAGAAGTGGCTCCTTACCTAAAGCCACTCATGGCTTCTCAGTATTTTAATGAGGAGCCTCTTCAAGCTGATGTGTGTCGGCACAAAGCTCTAGTGATGAAAGCGATTCTCAATCGACTCGGTATTCAGGCTAACTTAATTACGGGAACTATTGAGAGTGACGAAGGCCGTGGCGAACACGTTTGGTTGTATCTTCCTGAAATTAAGAAAATGGCTGATCCAATGAACAATATGTTAATAGATCCCGAAGAATATGAACGGAGGTTTAAGCCCGATGTGCATTTTAATGCGGTCCAGTTGGCAAAGCCACTTGGTATTATCGGGCGCTAATCTTTGGGGTACTTACCAATTTAAAATAATTGATTTATTAAGTGCCACAAAAGGTTTGATATCCCTCTTCTTGTTCTTTTGTAGGGGGGAACCCAAGATCCAAATCTTCAGGGTCTATCTGAAAGGGAGTTCTCACTGCCTTCAATAATCGATGGAAGAGAGTGAAATTACCCAGTTGGGCCTCTTGAAGCGCTTCCTCGACAAGATGATTTCTAGGAATAATTGCGGGGTTTTTACTCTGCATGAGCTTGTGATTATCCTCAATGGATAAGGTGTTTTGCGATTGAACCGTGAGCCAATCACGCCGCCATTCCACAACATCGGTCTTTCTAAAAAAATCGGATTGAAAGGCGTCCGTTAGAGATAGTTCTCGGAAAGTATTATTAAAGTCAGCACGATGAAGCTCCAACAGTGTCAGAAAACGCTCCATCAGTTTTAGCTCCATAGCATCTACTCTAGAGAATCCTAGCTTTAACCCCATCCCTGTGCGCCACGTATCTTGGAATGCGGTAGCAAAGATATTCAGGGCACCTTCGGCTTTTTCCTTTGCTTTTCCCAGATCTGAATCGATTAAAGGAAGAAGAGTTTCCGCAAACCGAGCTAGGTTCCACAAACCAATAGACGGTTGATTTGAGAAAGCATAGCGGCCGTGTCGATCAATTGAGCTAAAAACAGCGGAAGGATCGTAGGAATTGATGAAAGCACAAGGACCATAATCAATTGTCTCTCCACAGATGCTTACATTGTCAGTATTCATTACCCCATGAACAAATCCAACTAATAGCCAACTCGCAATGAGCTTTGCCTGGCGCTGTGATACGAGACGAATGAGCTCTAAATAGGAATTATCTGAGCCCTGAATGTCAGGGAAATGTCTTTTGATAGTGTAGTTGGCAAGAGATCTCAGTTTGCTTATGTCATTCAGGCGAGCTGCAAATTCAAAAGTGCCCACCCTGATGTGGCTGCTCGCTACTCGTACCAAAATAGCACCTGGTAAGACCGTTTCTCTAAAAACGGGCTCTCCAGTGGTTAGCACTGCAAGACTGCGGGTGGTTGGAATACCCAAATAGTGCATGGCTTCGCTCATCAGATACTCTCTCAGCATTGGTCCGAGAGCCGCTTTCCCGTCGCCCATTCGTGAAAAAGGAGTTCTTCCAGAGCCTTTGAGTTGAATATCAAACCGTTCGCCTTGTGGTGTTACTTGTTCTCCTAAGACGAGAGCGCGCCCATCTCCCAAGAACGTAAAGTGGCCATACTGATGTCCAGCATAGGCTTGTGCAAACGGTTCCGAGCCAGATGCTTTTACTACACCGCAAAGAACAGAATTATCTAAATCCTTAGAGTTGAGACCCAGCATCTCAGCTAGCGGTTCATTGGTTAACACTCTTTGTGGGGCTGGAAACTTGGAGGCTGTCTGTTTGTGGTAGAACTCCTCAGGTAATTGGAGATAAGAGGTTTCAATATTCCAGGGCATGGGATTAAAGAGCCTTGAATCTATCGAACAGACGATTGAGTTTAGGAAGAGAAAATGCGCCGCCGTTTATAAGGGCATTAAACAACTGTTGAGCGGTATCAATTGCATCTCGGACTTGCTTAACTCTTTTTATCTGGAATTCTCTTTCAGAATCTTTTTTGTTCTGAAGACTTTCAATCAGAGCACTGAGGCCCGCTTGGGCCTCATCCAAAATTCTTATCTCTCTTGCTCGAAGCACATTAGAGATAGACTTCCAGATTCGTAGTTCAGGTTCGTAATAGAAATTGCGATCGCCAGAAACCCGAAGTCTTTTAACAACTCCCCACATCTGGAGTTCGTTAAGCGCACTGCTTACGCTTCCTGCACTAAGACCCAGGGCCTCTTGGATGTCGGAGGGGCTTTGCGGTTTAGATTTCAGAAATAAAAGGCACCAAACTCGTCCCAATTGTCGATTAAATCCCCACTGCTCAACTAAATCGCCAATGATTTCGGCAAAGGCGATTTCTTCTTCACTCATGGGTAATTTCTGACTCATTTTTTCTCTCAAAAACCAATAAGCTGACAAGTCCGCCAGCTATGAGTTTTTCATGGGTTTGCAGTTCAAACGCGTAAGACAGCTCTTCTATCATATCTTCTGAAGAAATAAAGCCCGCACCGGTATCTCGAAGATATTCGTAGGCAGATTGCTTCTTAAATAGCATTCCGATCTTAGGAAGTAAGAATGTCCAAAAAAAACGAAACGGAGTATACCTAATTTTTGGGGGGATGGGATGAATTTCCAGGATTCCCAGTAATCCCCCAGGTTCAAGAACTCGAGCAATCTCCTCAAAAGCCCTTTTTCGGTTTTGAAAATTCCGCACGCCAAAGGTGCATGTGACGATGGAGATACTGCGGGTCTCCAAGGACAATGATTCTGCAGATCCCACGGTCCAATTGTGTAAATGGGGAAAGCGTTTCTTCCCCCTCTCAATCATGGGTTTGCAGGGATCTAAAGGCACAACAGATTCGGCCGGAATATTCCTGCTAAATAGGGCTGCTACATCCCCAGTGCCCGTCGCAAGATCGAGAACTCTTTTTGGGTTGGGCTGACTAAGTAAAAGCCTAGAAACCAGGCGCCGTTTCCAAAGTCGATGAATCCCAAAGGACAGGAGATCATTTAAGAGATCGTATTGGTGCGCTATGTCACCGAAAGGTTGGTGCATGAAATAGTTGTATGCGGTTTGGTTTTTAAAACCAACTTGTATTTTATGGTTTTTGAGGTTTCAATGAATATTGAAAGTTCAGAAAAGGAGAAAAATATGAACCGATGTGAAATTACGGAAGACACTATTTATCAGTGTTTCGCCGCCGCAAGTTCTGGGAAGACTCAAGGGGAAACTGCCACTTCCTTTGTGGATGTGGAGGAGTATGAGAACCAAGTCATGTACCCTGAGTTTTCAAGATGGGCGAGAAAAGCAGGTTATCCCAAGATTGCCGAGCTTTTCTTGAAAGTCGCTGGAGAAGAAAAGCTCCATGCTACTTGGCTCAGAAAACTCTACCAAGACATGGGAACACCTAGTCGAGGAGAGGACACGCAAAGAGCTATCGATGCTTTAACCACTATCCAAAAAAATAGTGACAAGCTCTTAGCTCAAGATCCCAAAACGGTGATTGAGAAGGCGCTGAAAGTAGCTATTCGAGTGGAAGAAAGAGAATACAAAGATATTTATCCTTCTTTCCGAGATCAAGCACTTCAAGCAGGTAATCGAGAAGCAGCAGATGTTTATCAGAGAGTAATCGATTCTGAAGAACAACATGCACAGTGGTTCCATGCTGCTCTGAAGAACCTGCAGACAAATGCGGTGGCTGCCTAGTAATGGAAGTCACTCTTTTCAATTGGAGTGAAAGTAGATGGCGGGTTCTTCAACCCGCCATCTATTTAGTTTCTATTCTTCCTGTTCTTGCTTGTGTCCTGCTCTTTGAGAACTCTCGTCCGTTATCAGAGTTTCTTTTAGTAGGGGTTTCGGTCGTGCTGATTCAGCATGCAATCAACGTGTTTAATGATGATACTGATTGGGAAAAAGGAGCTGATACAGAAAAATCTAATTCTTGGTTTCATTTTCATCGGGGGAATAATAGTTCCATGAAACGCCATGCCTGGATAAGTCTTCTAGCGGGGATCTGTCTGGGAATCTTTCTCGTGGTAAAGGCAAATCGCAGTGAAATTCTCTGGGTCGCTCTACCTCTGGTGCTTTTGGGATTTCTTTACAACTTTTCACATCTTGCTCTGTCGTATACTCGATGGGGTGAGTGGGTGACTGGAATATGCTATGGCCCCGGAGTATTTGGTTGCATGGCCTATTTTGTTCATCCCCAATGGTCGTTTGATTTACTCATCGGCTCTCTTGCTTTTGGATTTTTAGCTGTAGCTGTACTCCTATCTCACCAGCCTCCTCAAATTCTAACGGATTTTGCAGCGGGTAAGATGTCGTTCGCTGTGCGCCAAGGAGTGGAGAAGACCTATTTAGTGGCAAGATGGCTTACGATTACTTCTCTTATTCTCCTGACGATTCTGTTTTGCGGTCTAGATAAACCAGCTCTTTCAAATCTATGTTGCGTGACGATTCTGGTTAGCGCAGTTGTTAGATTGCCCAAAAGGCTATCCCCGGCGGTGATTCTAAAGACTGCAAGTCTTCTCTTGTTGGCTTTCGGACTGCTACTGAAAGCTGGAATCATATGAGAGATGAACTTGCAGCCACTCATGAGAAGACTCGCTGGATGAATGAGCTGTCAGGGCCTCTTGATATTCCCGAAGTAAGAAAAGTTGATGAAGTATGTTCAGTCTTATGGGGGCGAAAAGGGAAAAGACTTCGAGCTCAGTGGGTTTTGTGGTTTGGCGAGGCTTTTGGCTGTTCGCCAGAACAATTAAAACTCTATGTTTGGGCCGTGGAAGCCATCCACACGGCGACCCTTCTCCACGATGACGTGATTGATCGAGCCTCACTTCGGCGTGGGGGGGCATCTGCAAATGCCATTTACGATAATACCCTTCCGGTTTTGAGCGGAGATTTCCTTTTGAGTGACGCAATTTTTCAGCTTGCAGAAAATGGAAATTCCCTTCTGACCAAGCTAATGTGTCGGGCGGTAAAAGAAGTCACTCAAGGAGAGGTTTTGCAATATGAGCATCGCTTTAAGATTCCCGAAAGTGGCGAATACTTTGAAAAACTGAATCGATTGAAAACAAGTGCACTTTTAAAGTGGGCTTCACAAGTGGGGCCGATATTAGCAACCAGTCGAGAGCTTCCGGAATGCACAGCGTTTGCAAATATTTATGGGTCTCTTTATCAATTCACCGATGATATTTTAGATTTGCGAGGAAGTCCTACCAAGGAATCTGGGCAGGATATAAGAGAAGGCAAAGTGAATGAAGTGACATTTCTCTTGCTAAATACCTTTCCGGCACTCAAGAGCGAACTTCTAAAAGCATTTTCTGAAAAAACTATCGGGCTGAGTCTGTTAAAAAAACTGGAATATTATTCAAAAGAGAAGGCCTTCCAAAAGAAGCTGGAAGATGCGCTTGAGAGAAAACAAAAAAAGTGTCAGGAGTCGCTGGAAGTGTTGTTAGACAAAAATCTCAGAGCCACGTTAGATAAATTAGTTTGCTTCACAGTTCAGCGCCTTTATTGAGGCCTCGATTTCCCGCGCAGCGCTTACTGCAGTACTTTACGCTTTCCCAATTCTTCTCCCATTTTTTTCGCCAGGAAAAAGGCCTTTGGCAGATGACACATATCTTTTGGGGAAGGTGTTGTTTTTTCATGATTGCCAAATAAGGAGGCCTTAGAACCTACGCGTATGCCCGTAATTGCGAATAAAAAGTCTTCGTTTCGAAGAGGAACTCTGCGCAGTCCTCCTTAAATCATCGCTGATCTTATATTGGTCCGCACACAGGATACAGAGCCACTGGACATCAATAAGTCGGTTTCGGTGTTCGTAGCGTTCTACGTCGGGCGCGGTCTTGTGACAGGCTTCACACTCGGTTCGGTGATGGTGATCGTGGATCTTGCTTCCATCTTTAGCTTTATCTTTTGTGGCGTGAGCTTCCTTGCGTTTCATCTCACTGCTCTTAAGCCCTGCTTTTTTTAGTGCGTCCCCTAAACTCATACGAATAGTGTGAAATAAAAAATGGTGGAGGGGTAAGGATTCGAACCTTCGAAGGCAGAGCCGTCAGATTTACAGTCTGATCCCTTTGACCGCTCGGGAACCCCTCCACATTATGAAAGACCTAAAACGAACTGGAGCCGGCGATGGGACTCGAACCCGCGACCTACTGATTACAAATCAGTTGCTCTACCAACTGAGCTACGCCGGCCAACTGCTCGTTCGCAAAAGTGAATTTTTACCTTGTTTGGGTGAACCGGGTCAATCGACTTTGATTGTGAAAAACGAAAAAGGAGTTTTCATGTGGAGCGGGAATTCCAAATTCAAGTATTGGGAATCAAACCAATTACCAATAAAACGGCTCCAAAAACCGTCAAAAAAGACTTGAACAGTTGTTTGTAAGTTGCTGATATCAATGATTAAAAAGTAAATAAAACAACTTCCCCCACAAAAACCTAGGCACTTGATAAAGCCCTCTACAGGTGGTCTTCCGTTAGACTTTCTCTGGCATGCTTGATGCTCTCTCAAAGTGGTAGGGGTTCGGTTACGTTTGGGGGGTTTATGAATTCACAAGCCATGCGAGGGCTTGTCACTTCTGTGACAAGGGTTTCACCGACTGTTTCGAAAATACAGGTCAGACTTTCATTTGGTCTCAAATATTTTCCGGGACAATCCATTTGGATTAGTCCTCTTTCAGAACGCCTTATCGGCGGGGGTCTTACGGGGTTTTATCACCTTTGTGGATGTCCTGAGACCGCCCTACGGACTAACCAGTATGAGTTTTTAGCTGAAACAAATCCTCTCCTGGGTCTTATTCGAGGGCTGGGAATAGTAAAGGTGGGTGATTTTTTAAAAGTCGAAGGGCCCATCGGAGCTTTTTGGCCTTTGAGCGCGCGTCCTGAACAAAACCTAGTATGGGTTGCATCTCCCGCTAAGCTGGGTCCCTTCCTCGCTTGTGTTCAATCGCAGAACTTTCAACGAATACGGCCCAAAAACATTGTTTTGCTGGTGGAAATGCACAGCGAGGAAACATTTTCCTTTCGTGAAATCTTTGAGTCGCGAGGAGTTAAGGTCGTTCACTGGGGAAAAGTAAGCGACTTACTCAAGAGCGATTGGGTTCGACTTGATTTTAGAAACTCACGGTTTTTTATTTCGACTGAAAAGCCTCTTCTAAGAGAATTGTGGAGTCTCTTAATAAACGAAAAACAGGTATCAAATGATCAGATTCTCCATGAAGAGAAGGTACTCAATCACGCGCGCGAGAACTCAAACATGAGAATTGCTCCTGCTGCACTCACGTTTAGAGATTGAACTTTCCCCTTGAGAGGGATTTCCGTCAGCCAATCACAAGTCGAAAGCGTGGAGGGCTTGAGACCCTCCAGTTCAGTGCCTAACACAAGAACTATCTTGTCAAAGCGGGGAGTGTCTTTTAATGGCTTGGAGCTTTCTCCAAGAGCCGCTCCCACAATCCAAAACTGTTCTTCTTTGAGTTTTCTCAAAGCTTCATTGAGATTTGTGACCTGGAGAATGGGAATCGTTTCCACAGCTCCTACCGAGGCATGGTAGGCTCCTGGGGTAATCGCTGCACTCCGATCTTTGGGGATAATCACTCCTCGAACACCTAAGGCTTCAGCGCTTCTGCAGAGCGCTCCGAGATTTTGAGGATCCTGAAGATGATCTAAGGCAAGAACCACAGCCTTTGGATCGTCTTTAAAGCTGTTCACCCAATCTGACCAAAGCGCATACTCAAAAGGTTTGACGTGTGCAATGAGGGGCTCTGAAAAAGGTTCTTTCTTGGTATGCGAACCGATCGAAAGGCCTAATTCTTTTGCTAGAGATAAAATCTCTTCCAGTCTCGGAGAGGGCTTTGAAACGGGCTGACAGCTCAGTGAAAGAATTCTCTCTGGACGATGTCTTAAAATATGCTCAATAGCACTGAGCGATTGAATCGTTACCAAGGTCTTTTTACTCCACAGGTCAGCATTTTTGCTCCGTAGTAAGGATTCAATAGGGATGCTCCCATTGGCTGAATCCAATAGCCATAAGTTCCCTTGGGAACCATTGGACAATAAAAAAGTTGCCAATGGGCTTTGAGTGTTTCATTCGCCTTTAAAATCTCGACTGCTCCTTCGCTGTAGATTCCAAAAGCCTTTCGGGTATCGGAATCGGTTTTACTTTGGGAAATTTGCTCGGCTGCTGTTTTCATTTTTAACAACGGTTCCGAGGGAGAGGAGATAGATTTTAAATAAGTAACAAGTTCGGAGTGTGCCTTACCAGCCAGAGCTTGGGCCTCTTGTAATTTGTCCTCGGATAGCGCTTTTTGAAGCCCGCTATAAGTCTTTAAGAGATCATTTGGTTCAGTTGCAAAAACCGGAAGAGAGAAAACAAGATAGGCCAATGAAAAGATGAGACTTTTTGACATGCATTTTCCCCTGTAAAGGCTTTTCAAATTAGCCCCAATGGCGTATTGTGTCACTTAAAATTTTCAGGAAAAAAGTAATGAAGCAAACTCCTCAAAAAGTCAGTCTCAGTTTCGGGCTGCTCATGGTGTTGTGTAGCTCTGTTTTCGCACAGTCTCTTTCGTTGGATGAGTATCTCGGCCAAGTAAAAAAGGGGAATGAAGGCGTTCAAGCCCTCATGGAAAGTGGCAAAGCGATTTTAGCCAGGCAAGATGAAGCTCGACTTTTAGTCAGACCTAATTTTTTTACTAATGTGTCTTTTTACAATGACGCAAAACCCACTGCCGCTCCTGTCTTTATGGGTACCAGAACTTTGGCAGATACGTATAATTTTGGATTCGCCCAGCAAACTCCGTTCGGTTTATCGGGCAAGTTATATTATCAATGGACTTATACACGCATTGAAGGGACGCAACCCGGATTTCTAACGCTTCCAACATTTTATGAAGCAAAGCCTGTTCTCGAATTAAGCCAATCTCTTTGGAAAAATGGCTTTGGATCAGAAACACGATCCACTATTGAAATTGCGGAATCGGGTACGAAAGCCCAAGGGTATGCGGATTCCTTCAAACTCAAAGTAGCTCTCGCAGAAGCCGAAGGGACTTACTGGAGACTTGCGATTTCCCGACAAGTAGTAAAAGTCCAAAAAGAAAGTCTGGAGCGTGCGGAACGGCTGAGGGAGTGGAACCGTAAGCGCGTGAGAAACGGTCTTGGGGATCGCTCGGATGAATTACAAGCAGAAGCGAACCTTCAAGTACGGACTTTGGAATATCAAACTGCTATCAATGAAGTACGAAGTGCTAGTTTGGCTTTTAACAGTATGAGAGGGATACAGAAAGAAGCCGTTGAAGATGAACTCCCCCTCATTTCTCGAAATACGACTGAAAAATTGAACCCAAAAGACAAATCAGGACTGCGCCTCGACGTTAAAGCGGCTCAGGAATTGGCAAAAGTGGCTGAGGGGAATGCTCAGTTAGGAAAAGAGCGTAATTCTCCAACTTTGGATCTATTCGGAACACTGGCTACCAATGGCCGTACCGATCAGTGGAATAGCGCTGTTTCTGATTCCTTTAAAACTCAATACCCCACTTTCACGGTTGGGTTAAAATTTCAAACGTCACTGGATGTAGGCCAAGTTTTTGAAAATCAACGTTCCTATACATCGGAAAAAAAAGCAGCTGAGCTGACCTATCGAAGAAAAGCCTTTGAAGAGGAAAGAGACTACCAAGATTTAAAGAAAAAATTTGAGGAGACCAAAGATCGACTTCGCCTTTGTTTTGGAATTGAAGAAGTCCAAGAAAAGAAACTAGCTCGAGAGAAAGAACGTTTAAAGTTAGGAAGAAGTGTTACTTACCAAGTCATTATGTTTGAGCAAGATTTTGCCTCAGCTGAACTTTTACGACTAAAAACCCAAGGTGAGCTTTTGGGCCTAGTGACCCAGCTTAACTTGTTTGGAGAAGATTCATGAACCTAGCCGATCTCTCAATTAAGCGTCCTATCTTTATTACCTGTATTGTGACGGCCATCATCGTGTTAGGGGTGATGTCGATGCGGAAGCTGGGAGTAGATCTCTTTCCCGATGTCACATTTCCCATTGTGACAGTGACCACTATTTATCCCGGAGCGGGTCCGGCTGAAGTGGAAACTTTGGTTTCTAAAGTGTTTGAAGAAGAAATTAGCACGGTATCAGGCATCAAGCGTTTAAGTTCTCGAAACTCCGAAGGTGTGAGCGTTGTAATCGCAGAGTTTAATCTTGAGACCGATGTAAAATATGCTGAGCAGCAAATACGAGATCGAGTGTCCTCGGCGAAAATCAAATTGCCCACGGAAGCCAAAGAATCGATTATTCGGCGAATTGATCCGGCGGATCAGCCAATTCTCGTTCTTTCCTTGAGTGCCGATATGCCAGCTGGAAAGCTCTACGATCTCGCAAGTGAGGGCATTCGACCACGCCTTGAACAAATCAACCAAGTGGGACTTGTCTCTATTCAAGGGGGAAGAAAAAGAGAGATCCGCGTGGAGCTCGATAGAAACAAGCTCCGAGCCTTTGAAATATCGGCGTCTCAAGTCATTCAAGCCATCAAAGCGACTGGAATGAATATTCCAGCTGGAAAAGTGACAGAGACCTCTAAAGACATTGTCTATCGAACCCTGGGAGAGTTTCAGACGGTAGACGACGTGGCATCTACCGTGGTGAGCTTTATTGGAAACGATGTTCCGGTACGAGTGGGTCAATTGGGTCGGGTCATGGATGATCTGGAAGATGAAAAAACGCGGTCGTTTGTTAATGGGGGACCTTCACTATTTTTGCGCATCTATCGGCAGTCAGGGGCCAACACCATTCGAGTGGTTCAGGATGTCAAAAGTAAAGTGAAACAAATTCAAGAGGACTTCAACAAAGGTACTCAACCTATCCAACTGGAAGTGGTTCAAGATGGCAGCAAACCTATCCGAGCAAACGTCGATGACGTCACAGAATCTATTTTCTTTGGAATCATATTAACCATTATCGTGGTGTTTTATTTTCTAGGAAGCGGGCGCTCTACAATCATCACAGGACTTGCATTGCCCAACTCTCTCTTAGGAGCTTTCATTTTGATGGCGGCCGCTGGGTTTACCATCAATGTTATGACCCTTCTCGCATTATCCCTCTCAGTAGGCCTTCTGATCGACGATGCGATTGTGGTTCGTGAAAATATTTTTCGGCACATCGAGCGGGGCGAGACTCCGATTGTAGCTGCTTCGAAAGGAACGAAAGAAGTCATGCTCGCTGTGATCGGAACCACACTTGCGGTAATCGCAGTGTTTGGTCCGATTGCTTTTTTGAGTGGTGTGGTGGGGCAGTTCTTTAAACAGTTTGGACTCACGATTTGTTTTGCCATGGCGATTTCCTTATTTGATGCTTTGACTGTGGCTCCCATGCTTTCAGCTTATTTTGCTGGAGCTTCTCATCAAGACAAGGGAGGTAGTGGAATTTGGGCACGAACCGTTGGGAGATCCCTAGAAGCCTTTAATCGGTTTCAAAATTGGCTTGAAGAAAAATACGAAAAGGCTCTGGTTTTTACACTCCAGAAACCAAAGACGGTGCTTTTGGGTTCCTTCATTGTGTTTGTGGTCAGCTTGATTGCCAGTACTAAAATTCCAAAAACCTTTCTGGGGGCCCAGGACATGGGTGAGTTCGCGGTCGGGCTAGATATGCCTCCGGGAACTAGTTTGGGAGCGATGTCTGAAGTCAGTTTAGAAGTCGACAAAATGATTCGCGCGAATCCTGAGGTCAAAACAACCACTCTTACAGTAGGAAATGATCAAGGCGAAGCGAATGTCGCTAGTTTCTACGTGGAGCTCGTATCCTCGAAACAGAGGAAAATGAACACTTCTCAGTTCAAAGCGGCTTTGAGAGAGAAACTGAAACCCTTTGCGAATGCTAATCCCACTGTAAAAGACGTCGATATGGTGGGAGTAGGGCAGAGGCCTTTTAACGTAAATATTATTGGAAATAACCTCGACCAAATTGTTGGGATTGGAAATCAGTTGCTTACAAAATTGAAAACCCATCCCGGAGTTCAGGACCCTGATATTAACTTTAGACCCGGAAAGCCTGAATTTCAGGTTTCACTAAACAAAGATAAATCTGAGATGTTTGGAGTATCTAGCTCAATGGTGGGTGCGGAACTCCGCACTTTGATTGAAGGGAGTGTTCCTGCAGTGTTTCGTGAAGGAGGCAGAGAATATGATGTGCGGGTGAGACTGCAGGAAGATCAGCGAGATCTCAAAACTTATTTCAAAGACACCTTCGTTCCCAATGTAAACTTCAGACTGGTAAAACTTTCTCAGGTGGCAAGTCCGGTAGAAACGACGGGTCCTTCAACAATTAGCCGACAGGATCGCGGCCGGTATGTACAAGTCATGGCGGATCTTACTCCCGGTGGAGTTGGAATGGGCGGAGTCATGAAAGACGTGGGAAGAATCTTAGAAGAGGAAATCAAATTGCCCGAGGGGGTGCGCTATGCTTTTGTTGGCCAGGCCGAGAGTTTTCAAGAACTGATTGGGAGTGTGATTGTTGCAGTGACTCTCTCTGTAATTTTTATTTACTTGGTGCTCGCAAGTTTATATGAATCCTTTGTGACTCCCTTTACTATTATGCTTGTTTTGCCCCTAGCTGCCTGTGGAGCTTTCTACGCACTCTTTATGACCGGCCAAGCGTTGGATATTAACTCAATGATTGGTTGTATCCTTCTTCTCGGTGTTGCGAGTAAGAACTCCATTCTACTGGTGGACTGCACGCAGCAGCTCATGGAGGAAGGAGTGCCGCGCGAACAGGCCATTATTCAAGCTGGGAAACTAAGGCTACGTCCCATTCTCATGACTACTTTTGCACTCATTGCTGGAATGCTACCGGTGGCCATTGGACTGAATGAGGCGTCGAAGCAAAGAACCAATATGGGCGTTGCGATTATTGGGGGTCTCATATCGAGTACTTTACTAAGTCTCGTGGTAGTTCCAGCAGCTTATTCCTATATCGACCGGTTCAAGTACTGGTCGAAGAGAAAAATGGAAGCGTTGTTTTCACCCCCGAGCCATGCTTCTTAAGAGTTTATTTTTGAGTCTTGCGCTTTTTGCAAGCGAGGTGAAACTCGTCGATGTGAAAAAGCAGGACTTTAGTTTTGTCATTGAGATGGCAAATCCCAACAGCTCTCGTTGCATTCTTCGTTCAGAAGCTGCTGAGGCTCTAGTTCGAGCGCAAAAAGTTTTTCAGTTAACTGGCAATTCTCTCAAGATTGTGGAGTGCTATGTGCCCGATATCATCGGCAAGATGATTCTTGCTGATAGGAAAAAAAAGGGAGTTGGATTTGATTTTGAATCTTACTTTAATCGAGCGGGAGCAGTTGCAGTTACTGTGATCGATCGACAAGGAAGAGATTTTGCTTTTCCTGGAGTGAATTTTGCGGGTAAGAAACAGCGATTTTCAGACATTCAGGAAATTAAGAAGGCTCAAGCCAATCTAAGGAAAGTCAGGACCGTGATGAAGCAAGAGGGATTTGAAGCCTACCCTCAAGTTCCATGGTTCTTCGTTTATCAGGGCGCTAAAGACTGGCCCTTTCTGAATATTCCCTTCAGTGAAATCCCCTAAAATGATATTCTTTTCCCAAGAACACCCATGAATAACCGGCTTTTATTCATTTTTTTCGCTTGGTTTATGACGTCAACCGCTCTTCCGGCAGAGCGAACCCATTTAGGTGATGGTGGGTTTTTAATTGAGTTAGGAACCGACCTTCACTTTACTGAAGCCCCAAACTATAGCCACGTGGATGTTTTCAAGGGGGGCTTGTCAGTTTTGTTATGGGATCGATTGGTCGCCGGTGCCCGCTACCATTACTGGCTTGCTGAGGTACACGAAGTTCAAGGTGTATTAGGAGTTCAGTTTGGAAATCCTCGCGTACGTTACCGACTCTTGGGAGGCACTGGAATTTCCATGAGTGTGAAAGACATTCCCGATAGTAAATCCATTCTCTACGATGGTCGTTTTCAAGTGATTCTTAAGTTGAATTCAACTGTGTCATGGTTGATTGAGGCGGGCTACCGATGGGCTGATCTCGGTACCTCTTCTTCAGGATCTCGTTTAGATCTTTCTGGCCCCTTCCTAGGTACTGGAATAGGAATTCACTTCTGATGTTGAGGAACAGATCCTGGAATCTGGTTTTGTTTTTAGTGATTATCGCGAAAAGCGTCACTTGGGCAGCTGCTCCCGTTATTCCCGATATCAAATCCAATCATCGAGACATTCAAGATCCTGAGTACTTTGATAAGGCCCCCTCACCAAAAAACAAAAAGGGAAAAGTAGGGAAAGATTTTGAGGAGTTCGGAGAAGAAGTTGCTCAAAGAATCGATAAAATTGTGAGTCGTCGTGGGTTTCGATTTTTGGGAGATCCGTGGACGCTGCAAGGGATTCCGCTCTTGTTTCCCAGTGCCGATACAGGCTTTAATTTGGGATTAAACGCCGTTTTTGCAAATGTGAAGCGTGAGGATCCTCATGAAATGGAAATCGCAGCACAGGCACTGGCGAGTGATGCCGGAAGGTATAAGCATTTCTTAAGATTAGATTTCCCGCATGCTTTTAATGACCAGTACCATATTACTGGGCGTGTCTCTTATAACCGAGATATCAACTTTCGATACTTTGGAATTGGGAATGAAACCCCTGCCGATAGGGAACTGATTAAAGCCGACAGCATCATTTATAAAAATCAAAGAACGGGTCCTGGGTTTAATTTAGCCATTTTGAAATATGTAAATCGGTACTTTCAAATGGGCCCGTTGTTGGGCTTAAAATGGACGGACGTCACTTATCCGACTGGCTCCCTTTTAGATAACGAGAAACCCTTGGGAATCGCCGGGGGGAAAACCCACAATATTGGATTTGCATTTGTTTACGACGCTCTGGATTTTGCCCCAAATCCACGCCGTGGAAACTTTCATGAGCTGTTTTTAAATTGGTCTACCAAATATCTGGGGAGCGACTATGACTTTCTCAGAAGTACGTACACTTTTAGGCGTTTTTGGAGTTTGTATCCCACTTTAACTTTGGCACACCGAACCCTCTTTGAAGTCATTAGCGGAGATGCCCCCTTTTTTGAATTAGGCGCAGTTGGAGGTTCTGATAGCACGATTGGTTTTGGCGGAGATAAATTTATCAGAGGGTATCAAAGCAATCGTTTTATTGATCACATTAAAATGGCCTTGGGACTTGAACTGCGCTGGGAGGCCTTTGAGTTTGGTTGGGCTAAACAAAAATTAGAAGTAGTCTTTGCCCCCTGGGTGGATTTGGGAAGAGTTTGGAATCAATTATTGCCTCTTCAGATCGGGACGATTCACGCTTCTACAGGATGGGGAACTCGAATCACTTGGAATGATCGTTTCATCATTCGTGGTGATTTTGCCTTAACTCCGGAAGGATCCGCCCTTTACGTCGAACTCGGACATTCCTTCTAATGAGTTTTTAAAAACGTTTCGAGTCGATTGAATGCTGTTTCGAGATTTTTCAAAGAAGTGGCATAAGAAATTCTCATGCAGTTTTCTTTTCCAAATGAAGATCCCGGAACGACGCCCAGATATTCCTTCTCAAGCAGTGTTTTTGCAAATTCTACGTCAGACATTTTTCTTGGAACCAAGAATTTGGACATGTTGATAAAGAAATAAAAGGCTCCAGTAGGTCTTGTGTAAGTGAGATAATCAGAGAGGCCATCTAGGCGTTTCATGCAGTACTGCCGGCGTGTATCGAATTCGCTGACCATCGATTGGAGAATGGTAGGAGGCAACTTGGCTGCAGTAATAGCGGCCCATTGGACAAAGCTTGTCGTGTGACTATTGCTTTGGCTTTGGAGCGCTCCCAATTTTTTTGAAAATTCTTTAGGAGCAATAGTCCAGCCCAATCGCCATCCGGTCATGCTATAGCTTTTTGAAAAGCCACTCACTGTGACCGTGCAATTTTTTGCTTCGGGACCAAGAGCCGAAACGCTGGTGTGTTTAGCTCCGTCGTAGAGAATCTTTTCATAAATTTCATCTGATAAAATCCACAGATTTCTTTGGATCGCCCAACTGACCAAGCGAGTGAGATCTTCTTTAGTGTAGACTACTCCCGTCGGATTATTAGGGGAGTTGATGATGATTCCTTTTGCATTGGGAGGAATCGCAAGCCCCTTCCAACGATCTACATTGGGGCGAAAACCGTCCTCTTCAAAAAGAGGTAGAGGGATAATATGAGCCCCCGTGAGCTCTACCATTGGACTATAACTAACCCAAGCGGGTGTTGGGACCAAAATGGCTTCTCCGGGCTCAACCAAGCATTGAAGAGCAAGATAAATCCCGTGTTTCGCCCCTGAGACGATAGTGACTTCATCGGGGCTTACTTCATAACCATTTTCACGAGTTACCATTTCCGCGATGACTTCTCGAAGCGCCAAAAAGCCAGGGGCTGGTGTGTAGCGAGTGATTCCTTCCGCCATGGCTTGAGTAGCTGCTTTTTGAATGGGTTCGGGAGTATTAAAATCCGGCTCTCCAGCAGCGAGGCTGATCACATCGAAGCCCTGAGCTTTTAACTCCTGAGCTTTTGCTGAAATTTCCATGATCGAAGAAGACTTCAATGACTGAACACGGGTTGCAAACTTTAACATAAAACCTCTCGCAT
The DNA here is from genome assembly GCA_945878405.1 of Bdellovibrio sp. ZAP7. GTDB lineage: Bacteria > Bdellovibrionota > FAC87 > UBA2466 > UBA2466 > RFNO01. The sequence goes on along the minus strand of CAMCTJ010000016.1, from coordinate 22,260 downwards.
TTTCTTCTCGACATGCGGAGGCACCAAGTCCTTAACGCTTCCACCATGGGAAAAAACTTCTTTAACTAAAGTTGAGTTAACAAAAAAGAAATTATCAGAGGCCATCAGAAAAAAAGTTTGTAAGTTAGGATTCATTTTTCGGTTCATTGTGGCCATTTGAAATTCATATTCAAAATCAGAAACAACCCGAAGTCCTCGTAAAACGGCATGGATCTTGTGTTGTCGAGCATAGTCAGCCAAAAGGCCATCGTAAATTTCCACCCGAACTCGAGGATCATTTTTAAAACATTCCTCAATGAGTTTCTTTCTTACTTTTGCATCAAATACGGGTTTTTTCTTTAAGGAATGAGCAACCAAAACGATGACTTCATCAAAGGCCTCAAGAGAGCGTTGGATCATGTCTACATGGCCGTTAGTGATCGGGTCAAAAGTGCCCGGGTAGATGACTCTTTTAGGTGTTTGTGAAGTTAGCTTTGGTTTAGCTTTCGCCATAAATAAAATATGCGAGTTGAGATTCTCCGAAGTGATTGATTTTCCACATGCTAAACCCCGGATGTTCACTAGAAATTAGCATTTCGGCCGGGTACTTCACAAGCAAAATAGTTCCGGGCTTTGAGAAGTTTAAAAGGTGTTTAAATAATTCTTTTTCGATGAGAGGTGTCCAATCATCAAAGGGAGGATCGGCAAAAATGATGTCGTATAAATCGCCTGTGGGATGTGCGAGAAATTTCCAGGCATCCTGACAGAGCACTTCGCTGATCTGGAAAGATGCTAATTTCTTAGGGCGGAGAGAATTAAGCTCTTTGGCGGTTTGAGGATGCTTTTCAACTAGACAGGCAAAAGAAGCGCCTTCAGTGAGAGCCGCATAGGAGAAGCGTCCTTGGCCAGCAAAGAGATCCAAAATTTTTGCACCAGCTAGATGAGGGCGGAGCGTGTCCATGGCGCTCTTAAGGGCACGTGCCCCTACGGGTCGAAGAGAGGGACGTTCTCTTAAAGATTTTTTTCGCATCGAACAGGAGTTCCCAGGAGGAGAGCACGCCTATTGTCTGGAGACAAAGAACAGCGAACACCGATTATGGCATTTGCTCCCTGGCTCTGAGCCGTTTCTCTTAGCTCTTGAAAAGCTTTTTCCAAGGGGTTTCGGTCATCCCCTAAAGTTACCATTCGAGAAAGAGGCGGGTGCCACTGAGTTACACGATAAGCTGAACCCAATTCCCCTGTGCATAGAATGAAATCAGTCGGTTCTTCGGAACGAGCGGGGAGGGTAGGCTTTGCGGGAGAAGAAGGCGTTTCAGGAGCTGATTTGGATACCTGATCGATGGATTGCCCAAAATCGATAATCTCTTTGAAGGCCAGCGCACTCTCTCTGAAGTCACTTGGGGAGGAGTCTTGCGCAACTTCATCGCTCTTTGAGTCTTGCGCGGTTAAAAAAGGACTATAAATCTCTCCACACGAGGAACAGACCACTTGGCTTTCCGATTGAGCATGCTCGATTTGACTTAAACAGCTGGGACAAGAAGATCGCATATTATTGCCCGTGACATTTTTTATATTTTTTACCACTGCCACAGGGGCAAGGGTCGTTTCTTCCAACTTTGTCATCGTCTCGTTTAACTGGCGCAGCCGTCTGTTCTTCCTCTGAGCCATGGAGAAACTGCATCGGTTGGGATTTTGGCTGCATTTCCTCAACCTGTTCTTCGCGAGTTACTTGGACGCGGAAAAGTTTGCAGATGACATCAGTTTTGACTTGCTCGTCCATCATTTGAAAAAGTGCAAATCCCTCTTTCTTGTATTCAACGAGGGGATCTTTTTGAGCATAGCCTCTGAGTCCGACCCCTTCTTTTAGATGGTCAATATTCAGTAGGTGATCTTTCCAAAGTTGATCAATAGAGCCTAAATAAATGACAGACTCCAAGTGTCGCATCACTTCCGCGCCCATTCCCTTTTCTTTTTCAGAGTAAAGAGCCGTGGCACGCTTATGGATCTCGGTGGCTAAATCGGCTGAATTTCCAAGGTCGCGGAGCGATTCATGGGTGAAAGACAAGTTTGAGTCAAAAAGGAAAAGCAAAGTATCTAATATTCCCTTAGTGTCCCAGTCAGCTTGAAGTTTCGTAGATGCAAAAGTGCCAGTAAACGTATCGATTTGCTCACGAATAATGTCTAAAATCAATTCGCGGTTGTTTTGGCCCGCTAGAATCAATTTCCGTAATTCATAAACAACTTCTCGTTGGCGATTCAATACATCATCATATTGGAGCAAATGCTTTCGGATATCGTAGTTGTGGGCTTCCACTTTCTTTTGAGCATTCTCAATGGCTTTACTAACCAATTTCGACTCGATGGGTTCGCTTTCATCCATGTCAAAGCGATCCATCAAAGCTTTGATACGTTCACCTTGGAAGATTCTTAAGAGATCATCTTCTAGGGATAAATAGAATCGGGAATACCCGGGATCCCCTTGTCGGCCCGCTCGACCACGTAATTGGTTATCGATTCGACGAGATTCGTGCCTTTCAGTACCAATGATATGGAGACCGCCCGCATCAGCAATTCCTGGACCTAGAACGATATCTGTTCCTCGGCCGGCCATATTGGTGGCAATCGTTACAGAACCGGGTTGACCCGCTTGCGCGACGATTTCAGCTTCTCGCTCATGTTGTTTCGCATTTAAAACCTGGTGAGGGACGCCCCGTTTTTTTAATAAGCTGCTTAGAAGTTCTGAGTTTTCAATTGAAATGGTACCAACCAGAGCGGGCACCTTCTTTTCATAAAGCTCAGCAATTTCGTCGCAAACCGCATTGTATTTAGCTTTCTTTGTTTTATAAATAACGTCCGGACTATCGATCCGACGCATTGCTCTATTAGTCGGGATGACCATGACTTCAAGATTGTAGATGCTATTAAATTCGGCAGCTTCGGTGTCAGCTGTTCCAGTCATTCCCGCTAGTTTATTGTACATTCGGAAATAATTTTGAAATGTAACGGTTGCAAGAGTCTGATTCTCATTTTCGATTCGAACCCCTTCTTTAGCTTCCAAAGCTTGATGGAGCCCATCGCTATAGCGACGGCCAGGCATTAAGCGGCCTGTGAATTCATCGACAATGATGACTTCTCCCTCTTTGACCACGTAGTCGACATCTCGTCGGAAAATAGCGTGAGCCTTGAGCGCCTGATGGACGTGGTGGACGATCTCAATATGCTCAGGAGCGTACATGTTTTGAATCCGCAGAGCTTTTTCTAATTTCTCAACTCCGGCCTCTGTCAGCGCGGCCGTTCTTGATTTTTCCTCAATTGTAAAATCTTCCTCGTTTCTAAGAAGTGGGATGACGGAATTGATAGCGTAATATTTATCTGTAGAATCTTCCGTGGGACCACTAATAATCAGAGGAGTTCTCGCTTCATCAATCAAAATAGAGTCAACTTCGTCCACAATTGCAAAGTTGAGTTCGCGTTGAACGAAATCGTCCAAACGAAATTTCATGTTGTCTCTTAAATAATCAAAGCCAAACTCATTATTGGTACCATAGGTAATGTCGGCCCCATAGTTTCGCTTTCTTTCAGAGTCATTTAGGCCGTGGATGATCACACCCGTTTCCATTCCCAAGAAACGATAGAGCTGGCCCATCCACTCAGAGTCACGTCGGGCCAAGTAATCGTTCACCGTTACGACATGGACTCCCTTGCCACTCAGAGCATTCAGATAAACGGGCAGAGTGGCTACTAGGGTTTTGCCTTCTCCCGTTTTCATTTCTGCCACTCGTCCTAGATGCAAAACCATTCCGCCAATCAATTGAACATCAAAGTGGCGCATGTTGAGAACGCGCTTACCTGCTTCTCTCACAGTTGCAAAAGCTTCGGGGAGAAGACTGTCTAGAGATTCGCCCCGAGCGATTCGTTCTCGATATTGCGGAGTGAGTGCTTGCAAAGCTTCGCTAGATAACGAGGCAAGCTTGGCTTCGTGTTTGTTGATTTCTTCTACCAAAGGAAGCAGGCGTTTGATTTCGCGGTCATTCCGACTTCCAAATACTTTTTTTGCTAATACGTTAATCATTGTGTCTAGTGCTCGTTAAGTTTCCCCATTATAGGCGGAACCACGGTCTATTGACAAAAGTTTGATGAGATTTTCTCGATATCTTTTCTGAGCCGATTCGAGGGTTTCTTCTGGGGAGAAAAACATCGGGGAACCGATTCTCACCGTTACGGAGTGTCCTCTGGACGGCCCTTGGCCCGGGGGAGCGATTTGATACGTTCCTGTAATAGCTATAGGAATAATCGGGACTCCCGAGTTTTGAGCTGTTTTGAATGCACCTTTTTTAAAAGGGAGAAGTTTTCCCGTGCGGGTTCGGGTTCCTTCCGGAAAAATCACGATTGATGCGCCGCGCTTTAGGCCATCCTCTACATCTTTCATGACATTGATGTCATGCCCAGAGCGATTTCTTTTCACAAAATAGCATCCCATGGCTTTCATTGACCACCCAATGAAAGGAAGCTTGCCCACTTCTTCTTTGGATAGCCAACATAAGGGATGACCCAAGGAACAAAGAAGGGGGATATCTAACATACTTTCGTGATTGGGTGCCAGGACACCACCTCCGGCTTGAGGGAGGTTTTCCAGTCCCACAGTATGGACCCTAATTCCCATCAGCCAAATCCAGCCCAATCCAAAAAAACGTTGAAATTTCTGTCCGATTTTAGGGACCAGAATAAAGAAGGGAACTGATAAAAACGAGACGAGGGCGCTATGAATAATCGCCAAAAAGAGACAGAGTTTATCAAGCATCAGGCATCATTTCTTTAAATCCCTAAAGCATCATCTTCTAGGGGAATTCTTCCGATCCAGTGCCGAAGCAAAGGAACCGGTTTTGAATTGGAATCGGAATATTCTACACGAACGTAGGTGAGCCGTGTTCTTCGGGCAAAAGTTTCCAAATCGAGAGAAACCATATCGGTCCAAGTCCCTGTATTTAAGTACTGCTTTTCATCACCCACTGGGACATGGCGATACACGTGGCTGTGTCCAAAAACAACGGTGTGGATTTCAGGTGTTCGTAAAATCCTTTTAGCCGCGTCTGAGAGATCGGGAAAAACGGATGCCTCCCAAAGAAGCTTGAAAGTCGTATTGAGGCTAGTTTGGCGGTAGCGATTTTTACTAAAGCGAGTGGAAATGAAATAAGAGATCAAACGAATACTGTGCATGATCGTCGTCCACGTATCGTGCACGAAGTGCCACCAGATCATTTGTTTAAAAGGACGTACTTTGTCTACTGCAGGACGCGATAATTTGAGTTTGATGAGAAATTGCACCGTAAAAAGAGTTCCCCAGGGAAGATTCAAAATAGGTTCTGGAAGGCCCTCAGTTAAAAAAAGACGAGTAGGGTCAACTCGGTTAGCTGTTTCGTATTGGTGTCCATGTTCCACATGAACCCCATCTACTTGATGGTAGATATTTTTCCAAGTGATCTCGCGACTTACTGCTTTTTCAAATAAATCTCTTGCTCCTTTCCATAACATCTCTTGGTCATGGTTTCCAATAACGTAGGTTACTGAGTGGCGAGGGTGTTTTAGAAAGTCTCGGAGAGCCTCAAAGAAAATGAAGTGGCCTTTGATAATCGATTCGAGCTTAGCAACACTCACAGCTTCCGTAATGATGACGGGGTAGTGACCGTGGTAGTCAATTTGAATAAGGTTCAAAATATCGCCGTTGAGAATGAGTTCTATCTCGGTATCGGCGTAGGTTCCCGATGAGTAGTAGTCTAAGAATTCTTTGAATCGGTGGTCATGGTGAAAATCCTCAAGGGGATTTAAAGAACCGTTGGGTAAACGGGTGCCTTTGCCCAAATGAAAATCAGAGACGACGAGTTTAAGCTTTTTCATGGAAAATAATTAGCCTGCTTTTCTTTCAGAGTCAGGCAAGACACTTAGGTTTTCGTTATCAATATCTTCTAAAAGTGAAATAGCGATCTTCAGAGTCTCAATCAAACGCCTTTTTTTCGAACCGACCCCATTGAGAATATTCGCCGATTCTCGTAGTCGGTCATCAAATTGTTCCAGCTCTAAATCGAGAGCATCAATCTTCTTCTTCAGTTCTAGAATCTGTCTATCTTTAGAATCTAAAAGAGTTTGTGTGTCGTTACGCAGGAGCTCGTATTTGTTTTCGAGTTCTCTTTCTTTTAGTTTTATTCTTTTCAGATCTTCTCGAACCTTTTCTTTAAACTCTTCTCGTTTGCGGAGCAGTTCTTTCACTTGATCTTGAGTTACTCCGGCCTGCTTTAACCTCTCTTCAAAATCACTTTTTAAAAGAGTGATCTGCTCCGAGTGTTCGCGGCGTTCTTCTTCCATTTCTGCTTGTAGGCGAGCCGTATTTCTTTGCGCTTCATCTAACTGGGCTGCTAGGAGGCGATTTTGTTTTATAAAAGTATCAATTTTGACTGCATTTTTCTGGGTGAATTGCTGGTACTGATTTTGTTGTTCGCGTAAGTCCCGGACTTCGCTTTCCTTTAATTCGATATAGCGTTTTAAAATCTCAATCTGGTTACTGCTTAAAGGACTTTCATCAGGTTGAGTGCGAATAGTGTTTACTTGAAGCTCCAACTCCTGAGTTTCAGGGGTAGGGAGATTGTCTTCTAGTGGGATCTCCGAACTAGAATCTTCCAAGTTATGCTGATCTGGTCGATTTTTTGACGACACGTGACACTCCTAATGGAACTTATCGTCGGAACCAGACCACTTTGTGAGGAGAATTATAGAGAATTAATAGGCCTATAAAACATTGTAAAGTTGAGGAGTTACAGAACAAGATCCTGCAGGGAACTCAGTGAGGAATGTAATCGGAGGAAGAAGGTCCAGTCGTTTTGCGCGTGTTTTGAGGACTGCCCATCCATCCTCGCGATAGTTTAGAATAGTTAAAAAATATCGAAGAGAAGTTTTTGTTTTTGGGCCAGTAGCCGTTTCCGAGCTCTCAATTTCGACAAGCGCGGATAAAGGGGTTTCACAGAGAATGGCATCTTGAAGAGAGCGACACCAGTCGAGTGAGAGAATGACACTGAAATAGGATGAACCGGGTACCCCAATATCTTGGAACTGTTCGCGCGCAAAAGGCCCTTCGAAATTGACCGTCATAAAGTCGGAAGAAGTTTCCCAAGGGCGTGAAAAGATCTTGAGGTCTTGCATTTGACAGCTGAATTCTGCCGCAAAAAGTGGGGATGCCAGCAGAAAGAAGAAAACTAAGACTGTATGCATGGAAAAAGTCTATCGCATCCACAATCAAAATCAAAGAGGACTTACCGAGCTAACTATCAAATGCAGTACTTGGCTTTTAGAGTCTCTTTGAATCGTTCCCTCAAATAAAAGAAAAGAATGATTCCAGAGCACGTGCTTATATTTGTAAGCCGTGTCTTTCCAGACAATTAAATTAGAAAGCCCCCACTCATCTTCGAGCGTTAGGAATAAAACCCCATTGGCTGTTGGAGGCATTTGGCGAGAGACAACCATACCAGCATGTTTTACTTTTTGTTTGTCCTTCGCTTTTTGAAGAGCGCGGCTATCAAGCGCCTTTAGTGTGGCTCTTTCTGAGGCAAGAACCTTCATAGGGTGTTCTCCCAGGGAAATACCAAAAGCTTGAAAATCTAGTGTAACTTTCTCCCAGTCTTTCTCTTGAGGAAGATCTAAAGGCTCATCTTTTGAATTTAAAGTGAAAGAATCTTGAAGTCCTAATTTCTGAATTTCCCAAAAAGCCTCTCTTCTTTTGAGATGAATGCTCTGAAAAGAATCAGAAGCAGCTAAAAAGAACAAGTCTCTTTTAGTTAAAACATCCGGAGCTAAAGCTTCCTTAAGTCTCGAAATAAAGTCCGTAAAACCAAAAAAGGGACGGCTTTCCCGGAGACGTTCTATCGCTTGAGAAACCGATTTTCTTAAACCAAATATTTCTCTAAAGCCCAGACGGATCACCTGAGGACTAATCAGAGTGTTATTCCAAGAGGAGAAATTGATGTCGATTGGGTGAACAGTTACTCCATGTCTCATAGCATCGTAGAGAAGGGTGTGGCTATTGTAGAATCCCATGGGCTGGGAATTTAAAAGCGCTACCACATACGCATCTGGGTAATAAACTTTTAGATAAGCACTTGCATAAGCTAAAAGCGCAAATGAAGCTGCGTGCGACTCGGGAAATCCATACTCTGCAAAGCCTTCAATTTGAGAAAAAATACGATCCGCAAACTCTTTCGATATCCCTTTTTTCATGAGACCTTGTCTAAATTTTTCTCCCATAAGTGAAAGCCTGTTTTTTCCATCTCGCCGCCAAATACCCATTGCACGACGGAGCTCGTCTGCTTCTCCCCCTGAAAAGCCAGCGACAGTCATCGCCATTTTCATGATTTGCTCCTGAAATAAGGGCACTCCATAGGTTTTTTTAAGAATGGCTTCTAACTCCGGATGCGGGTAATCGACTTCTTCTAATCCTTGTCTGCGTCGAAGATAAGGGTGAACCATCTCCCCTTGAATGGGGCCGGGCCGAACGATTGCCACTTGAACTACTAAATCATAAAAAGTTCTGGGCTTTAATCGGGGAAGCATATTCATTTGAGCCCGTGACTCAATCTGAAAGACTCCCACAGTGTCTGCTTTGCAGATGGCATCATAGACTTTAGGATCTTCTGTCGGGATGGTGTTGAGGCTTAAGTTAACGTGATAAATCTCTTTGACCAACTCAAAGCATTTTCGAATGGCCGTTAAAATACCGAGCCCTAAAATATCAACCCGAGTAAAGTTAAGATTGTCTAAATCGTTTTTATCCCACTGGACAATGGTTCTGGATGCCTGTGCTGCTTTTTCAATCGGAATCATTCGTGACAGTTTTTCTTGAGCTAGTACAAAACCCCCGACATGGGTTCCTAAATGTTTTGGCAAGCCATAAATTTCCTGACAAAGAGCCAAGTACTTAGCAAGAAGGTCAGAAGATAAATGAGGGGATGTGCCCTGCAGCTCCCCAACCAGGATTTCATCTAGGGGACGTTTTTTGCTAATCATCTGAAATTGTTCAATCTCATCGACAGGGATTCCTAACGTTTTTCCGACGTCCCTAAGAGCAGATTTTTTTCTGAAGCAGATGACTTCAGCGGTGAGTGCAGCCCTATCTCGGCCGTAGCGTTCATAAATGTATTGAATCACCTCTTCTCGTCGTTCATGTTCAAAATCGATATCTATATCTGGTGGCTCATGTCTCTCTTTGGAAATAAATCTTTCAAAAAGAAGATTCATTCGAATCGGATCGATAGCAGTGATCCCAAGAAGATAACAAACCAGTGAATTCGCAGCTGAACCTCTTCCTTGAAAAAGAATGTTTCTGCTAGATGCAAACTGAACGATGTCCCAAATAGTGAGAAAGTAATCTGCATAATGGAGGTCTTGAATGAGAGCGAGTTCATGTTCGATTTGATGTGAAACCTGGGAGGGGACAGCATGTCCAAATCGTTTCAAAGTTCCTTTCTGGACAAGCTCGCGCAAATAGGAATCACTCGTATGACCTTCGGGAAGCCATTCTCTTGGATAGTGGTAGCGAAGTTCATCCAATGAAAAAGTGCACAAGTTAGCAAAGTCTTTTGTGGCCCGAAGCCATTCTGGATGGTTTTTATAAAGGGACGAAAGCACGTTCAGGGGTTTTAAATAGGATTCATTATTGGGAGTAAGATGAAAACCAGCGTTGGAAAGAGAAGTCAGATTCTTTATGCTTCGTAAGACGTCGTGAAGAATTTTTCTTTGAGGAATATGGTAGAGCGGCTCATTGCTGGCGATGCAAGGTAAATGAAAAGTGTCAATGAGGGACTCAGCTTGTTTTATTCTCTGAGCATCACGGCCCTCAAAAGCAAGGCTGCAAAAAAAAGCTAATCGTTTTGGAAAAAGGGATTGAAGTTCCTCTAGATGGGGGAAGGGGGCGGCTGGAACAAAAGCTAGGAGATCTGACGAAAAAGATTCCAATTCCCAGGGAACCTCTTGATGAAAACAACTCAGCAACTCACAGAGGTCTCCATATCCTTTTCTGTTCATTGCAAAAAGATGTAGCAAAGTATTTTTCCAGGGAACCTGGGCACCCACATAAAGGGGAAGGCCCTGGTTTTTGGCTGCTATATGAGACCGTGCTACCCCATAGAGACCTTGAATATCAGCAATGCCAAGCCCGGCATATCCCATCATGGCAGCTGTTGAAAAAAGTTCCTCTGGCGAGGATGCGCCTTCAAGAAAAGAGTAGTGAGTTTTTGCCAAAAGCTCGACAAAATCAATTGTAGGATCCATGACAGAACCATTTATGTGTAAAAGGGTCAAAAAAGACCCAAAAAGTTTCGCCGTTATCGCCTTCGGCTAGAAAATACCGTCTTGATATGTTTTTCTCCCACCAGTGAAGGTTAAGTCGTTCAAGCTCTGTTAATTTCCAATGAGCTGAGGGATAGAAGGGAAAAGGGGTTTCAAATAAGAAAACTGGCCTTGAATGATCTGGATAAAACACCTGTTCCAAAACTGGTGGATAGATCAAGCGCCAAGATTTCTCAGGTAAGTAATTAGGAACCACTTCTGCAAAACCCACTCGATCTTCTCCAAATCGTTTTCTCATTCTCTGAACAAAGCCAGAAAGTTCCTCAAGGTGTTCTTCGGTTTGGTCCCACAAATCCAATTGTCCTGGGTTCTGCTGGACAGATTCCAATATTTCTAAAGTGAGGCGGTGCAGAGGAGAAGACCACGAAATGCTAGAAAGGGATTCTGTGAGAACTTTACGAATGATAATGGGATCTCGAGTGAACTTTGAAAAAGAAACCTCATGTGTTTGTTTCGACTTGTTTTCAAGATGAAAAGTAAGTTTTATTTTTTGAATGAATGCCTGACGCCCTTGGAGTCTGAGTTCCAGCGTGGGGAGTAGCAGAGATAACTCAAAAAGCAACGCTTCTAATGAGCCAAGGCTTTCGGTGTCGATTGAGAAGGTGATTGGTTCTTGGGGGGCATAAAAAGAAAGTAAGGGTTCGTGATTTCCCTCTAAAGCATCGGCGAGTCTAAGGCCTAAATGACCAAAACGTTGTGCTAAAGATGAGCGTGGAATTTTTAGAAAGTCAGAGCAGAAAACCATCCCGATTCTTTTTAAAAAACGAACAAGTTCCTGCCGTTCTTTTTGCTCGTCTTTAAGAGTAGTGGGATTCCCACATTGCGCTAAAGCTTCGACGGGGAGCGCTAAAAGAGTGGGAGAAGATTCTCCCGGATTAAAAATATTCTTTTCTTTTATGCAAAGCGGTTTTGCCCAACTGATCTTTTCAGTGAGAACCCAAGAACATGAAGTGTTAAAAGCCAGTAAGATGGATTCGGCTTTTTGCAAAAGATTGAAACCACCCCCAAATAAATGTTCAGTGCATGTAATGTCAGCATAAATATCTTTTTCAATCACCGAAACTTTAGGGGTTAAACTAATGAGACTTTCAGCTATGGCTAAGAGAGGACTTGGATTTTGAAAGTATAAGATTTTCTGTGATGAAACTATCTTCATGGAGAACCTTTTTGAAAAACCAATGAGGAAGTTGCGCTTTTGAAAAAAGAAAAACAGAAGTGTTTTTTCTTTTGCATTCAAGTTGTAGTTTTCTTAGGTGAGTAGCATCACAAGGTTTCGAGGTTCTTAAAAAGATCCATCGAAAAAGCCCTGTTTGAAGTGCTTCCAAAGCGGACTTCCAAGTTTGGAGAGCCGTATCTGTATGAATCATGAGAAATCGAGAAAGGCTGATCTGCCATTTTTGAAGTGCGGGAGGATAAAGCAAGCCCTCGTCAGAAATAAATACCCCATAACTTAAATGTGGGGAGGGTAGAGAAGAGCCCAGTTCTTGAGTTTTCAAGCATTGAAGGGCGAAAGCCGTACCGGGCTCTCCTCGATGGGGGCGAAACAAAAATAAACCTGCTTCAGGTGAAAAAATTGGCTGTTGTTTAGCTAAAGGGTTCATAATCCTCAGAAATGACTGGACAATTTCGACCTACTTAGGTATACCATACAAGTGTATGGATAATGAGTCAAGAGTAAAAATTCCGCTTACGCAAAACCAAGCGCATTTGCTGGAGTTCATCAAAACGTACTCCCAAGAAAACGGCTTTCCTCCGAGCTACCGAGAAATTCAAAGACACTTTGGTTATAAAGCAGTGGGAACAGTTCAAGATCACGTTCGCGCGCTTATCCAAAAAGGGGCACTTCAAAAATCGTATGGACAAAACTCTAAAAAAGCACGCGCTCTGATTCCGAGTGGCCCCAAACCTTCATCTGGAAAAAGCATTCCTATTTTTGGTGAGATAGCAGCTGGGGGGCCCCGAGAAGCGATTCAAACAGAATTAGGAAATCTCGTGATTGGAGATGATTTAGCCTCAGGAGATTGTTTTGCACTCCGAGTAGTCGGCAATAGCATGATTGATATTGGGATTTTTGAAGGAGACTTTGTCATTGTCGACAGGACTCAGAAGGTAAAAAACGGAGATATTATTGTTGCTTTGTTAGAAGGGGAAACCACTGTAAAGCGATACCGCGAGACAAAAGATAAAATACTTTTGATTCCTGAGAATCGCACTCTCAAGCCCATTGAAGTCACTACTGAGGACTTCCAGATTCAGGGAAAAGTAACGGGCCTTCAGAGAAAATTTTAAATCGATTTATTTCTTTTTGGGAGATACTGGAACCATTTGCGGTGCCATCGATTCCCCTTCTTTCCTGAAAACGTAGGTAAAAGTTGTGTAAATCGGTTTGTCAGAAGGCGGGGGCGGAAATTTAAAACTCTTCACTTTTCCTAAAATACAGTCATCCAGATCTTTGTCTTCCAAAGTCGAAACAACGACTTGTGGGGAAAGAGTATCGCCAGAAGGATCAATCTGCCAATCTACTTGGACTCGTCCTGATGAAATAGCATTCTTTTTTTCTAGATGTTTTAGGTAGCACTCTTGTATCTGGGAATTGTTTTTAACGATCGTGTTGCGAACCTGGTTTTGCTCGTAAGGGCTTTTGAACTCGGGCTTTTGTTTGTCTCCCCCGATATTCACTGGAACTAGGCTTGGGTGAATTTCTGATTTTGTGGATTCGCTTTTCGGTTTCAGTAAGTTAAGAGCCAACAAAACCACTACGATTGAACCGAGACCAATAAGTGCCATGTTTTTTTGTTTCTCATTTAGCACTGAGACCCTCCTTGCTGCGCATCTTTTTAATTTCTAAAACAGTAATCATTGCCATGTTTACAATTTCGTCAACATCGGAAGAGCGTTGGAGTACGTTGATAGGCTTGTTCATACCCACAAGAATTGGCCCGATAGCTTCAGCTCCCCCAATGCGCTGTAATAGTTTGTAGCAAATGTTTGCAGACTGTAGATCGGGGAAGATCAACACGTTGGCTCCACCTTTGAGTTCGCAGAACGGAAATGTCTCGTTTACGATTTCTGGCACGACAGCTGTGTCCCCTTGCATTTCTCCATCAACCAAAATATCCGGCCGTCTTAATTTCACGAGTCGTACAGCTTCTCTCACTTTCAATGAAAGCGGGTGATTATTGCTACCGAAGTTACTGAAAGAAAGCATGGCTACTTTTGGATCCACATCAAAGAAGCGTGCCTCTTCGGCGGCACAGATGGCAATATCTGCTAAGTCAGATGCCGTTGGTTCAATGTTGACTGTGGTGTCGGCGAGGAAAAAAATCCGATCTTTGAAAAGCATCATGTAAACGCCTGCGATGCGCATGTTTTTTCGTGCGCCCACGACTTCTAAAAATGGACGAATGGTATCGGGGTAAGATTGTGTAACTCCCGAAAGAAGTCCATCAGCGTCGTTTTGTTTCACCATCATTGAGCCGAAATAATTTTCATTTTTCATGAGCGAGAAAGCCTGTTCTCGAGTAAGCCCGCGACGTTGACGGTGCTGCCAAAACTCATGGGAGTATTTCTCTCGAAAATCCGCGGCCGAAGGGGTGATGATGGTGACATCCCCTAAGTTAGAGAGACTTAATTTTTCGATGTTTTCTCGAATGCGCTGAGCGTTTCCTAGAAGGATTGGTTCGCAAATGTTTTCGGAGCGAATAATGTCGCACGCTTTGAGAATTTTGTGATTAGAGCCTTCGGGAAAAACAATTCGAAGCAGGGGCTCGTCGGGCGTACGCGCACGTTCCACTTCAATTTTATCTTTAATAGAACGAACAAAGCTTTGACGAACTCCCAGGCGCTTTTCCAACATCGCCGCATAATCATTCAGATCGATTTTTGTTCTGGCGACCCCTGATTCCATGGCTGCTTTCGCGACTGCTGGACAAACCCAGAGCAGAACTCGGCTATCAAAAGGTTTAGGAATGATGTAATCCGGACCAAATTGAAAAGGGACTCCACCATAAGCTGCAAAAACTTTTTCCGGTACTGGCTCTCGAGCAAGTTTGGCTAATGCATGAACGGCCGCCAGCTTCATTTCTTCATTGATGGCGGTTGCTCTGACATCCAGAGCTCCTCTGAAAATAAAGGGAAACCCGAGGACGTTATTGACTTGGTTTGGATAATCCGAGCGCCCCGTGGCCATGATGATGTCTGGACGAGCTGCTTTAGCTTCTCGATAACCAATTTCTGGATCCGGGTTTGCCATGGCAAAACAAACCGGTTTGGAACCCATCTGTTTGAGCATTTCGGGAGTGACAGCTCCTTTTGTAGAGAGCCCAACGAAAACATCTGCTCCCTTCATCGCTTCCGCTAATGTGCGTGCAGAGGTTTTTGAAGCGAATTCCGCTTTGTATTCATTCATTCCTTCTTTTCGGCCTTGATAAATCACGCCCTGGCTATCGCAAAGAATGATGTTTTCTCTTTTGGCTCCCAAAGAAACATAAAGTCGCGCACAAGAAATAGCGGATGCCCCAGCCCCACTAAAAACAATTTTTACTGCATCGGGTTTTTTTCCGACGAGCTCAAGAGCGTTCAAGAAAGCCGCGCCGGAGATAATAGCGGTTCCATGTTGGTCGTCATGGAAAACCGGAATCTTCATCGTCTCTTTTAATTTTTTTTCAATGACGAAGCATTCAGGAGCTTTAATGTCTTCGAGATTAATACCACCAAAAGTGGGTTCTAATAACTTTACGCAATTTACAAATTCATCTGGATTTTCTGTGTTTACTTCAATGTCAAAGACGTCGATGTCTGCAAACGTCTTAAAAAGAATTCCTTTTCCTTCCATGACTGGCTTTGAAGCAGTCGCCCCTAAGTTTCCTAGGCCGAGCACTGCGGTTCCATTGCTGATAACAGCTACCAGGTTGCCCCGAGCGGTGTACTTGTAAGAGTCTTCAGGGTTTTTGAAGATCTCCATGCAGGGCTGGGCAACTCCGGGAGAGTAGGCCAGGGATAAATCATGTTGGGTTCGACAGGATTTAGAGGAAATAACCTCTATTTTTCCGGGTCTCCCGCTGCTGTGATAATTTAACGACTCTTTAGGATCAAACTCATTCTCATTTCTACGCATAACTCGAGAGTCTATTACTTACGAGGTTTCAGGTCTAGTACCAAACGTCCTTCTTTTTGCAGGGGTTGGTGAGGTTCCAGAAGGATAGACTTCTTAAAGGTAATTTCAATGGCTCGGTCCCCATCTTCGATGGGAGGGTAAAAGCGGATCTTTTTTACCAGATGACTCTTCTTAAGCATTCGATTCAAAACGGTAGGGTCCACGTAATTGGCTTTAATAGAGCTCAACGAAATAAGGATTCGGGGAGGGTTTAACTCAAACTCTGTGCCTTCTCCCAGGACTACCTTGTCTGAAGGAGCAATGCGGACTTGAAAATCTGGGGCAATTTGTTGGAGAGTCCGGCTACGGGCGTCGGAAAAATCAATCACCCAACGCTCGGTCTGGTCCTTGGGATTTCGTGAAAATCGGATAGCTTCAATATTAGCTGATAAGGGACTGCCCCCTTCGAAAGTGCCTGAATCCACAAAAAGCTTAGACGAAGTTCTGGGAACGGGGCGAGCGGGAACCGCTGCCAATAAAGTAGAAGCCAAAAGAGTCAAGATGACGAACACGAGATGCCTTCTCCTCTGGGGTGTTTACTGGCCAGAGAATAACACAAGCTTAAAAATCCTGGAGCATTATTTTTTTAACTAAGGCGGAAACGGGCAAAGTCGGGATTTCCTTAACTGGTACCCATTTACCGTCTTTCAAAGGGCCCGTTTTAACTTTTAGATGCACCGGGATAATTTGAAGCCGATGGTGGGTGACCGTGTGCTTTTGATGAGAAAGTTCCCGCCATGAAATAGCCCCGACTTCTTTTGCTTTGTTTTCAACTTCTGGGATCCATTTTCGAGGATTTTTCAGCGTGGCAGTGGGGAAATCCCAAAGCCCACTCCACCATTCATTTGCCGAGTTTTTGCGAAGCCACATTTTTCCATTTTTTTCGAAGAGCAGCTTTAGTTGATGCAGGTTTTGATACTTGGGCTTTTTTTGTTTGAAAGGCAGTTCATCAACAATTCCTTTTTCGTACGCAGCACAGGAGCTGGTGAGTGGGCAGCGGCCACACTGAGGAGAAGATTTCGTGCAGATGAGCGAGCCTAGCTCCATGAGCCCCTGGTTAAAAACTCGAGCGGATGAGCAGAGCTGAACGAGCGCTTCTGCTTTTTCCCAGAAAAATCGTTTGGCTTGAGGGGAATCCGTGGGGAGATTAAGAGCAAAATAACGGGAAAATACCCGCTCAACATTTCCATCAACGAGAGGTTCTTTTAGATCAAAAGCAATGCTTAAGACCGCTCCGGCAGTGTAGGGACCTATTCCTGGGACCTTTAAGATTTCATCCCTTGAGCGAGGAAATCGGCCTTGATGATTTTTTAAAAGAAACTGAGCCCCGCGATGGAGATTTCGAGCCCGAGAGTAATAACCCAGTCCTGCCCAATGGGCCAAAACCTTCTCTTCAGAAGCCTGAGCTAGGGTTTTGAGATCCGGAAAACTTGATAAAAAACGCTGGTAGTAAGGAATGACCGTAATAACTTGAGTTTGTTGGAGCATGACCTCTGATACCCAAATTGCGTAGGGATCAGAGGTCTCTCTCCATGGAAGGTTTCGATGATGTTTCTCAAACCATCGAGAAACAGATTCAGCTGTTTTGCGCAAACTTCCCACAACCAACTAATTACTTTACGTCTAAGAGTTCTACGTCAAAAACCAAGGTTGAGTTGGGGGGGATTACGGGAGGTGCCCCGCGCTCGCCATAGCCATCTTTTGAAGGGATGGTGAGTTTTCTTTTTCCGCCCACTTTCATACCAGCCACTCCCTTTTCCCAACCTGGAATGACTTGTCCAGATCCCAACTGAAAGGTAAACGGACTGTTTCTATCCAGCGAAGAATCGAATTTTGTCCCGTTAGTAAGCTTCCCCGTGTAGTGAACGGTTACCATTTTACCCACTACGGCTTCTGGTCCGTTTCCTTTGAGCACTTCAACAATTTCTGTTTCCGTAACTACTTTTGGGGCTTCTACCTTGGTCGGTTTTGTTTTAGCCACTGTCTTTTTTGGGGCTGCATCTGCTCCAAAAGAAGAGGTTCCGAGTACTGCAACTGCGATTGTAAGGATGATTTTTTTCATAGAAGAAAAGATTAACTCCTGAACTTCACAAGTAAAAGTAGAATTTTGGAAGTTCTCATGATTTAAGAGGAGCTTCGCAAAAGGAGACAAATCTATGGGGACTGAAGCGCGAACCGGAAAAATGCCAAAACAAATCAGCTACATAGTTGGGAATGAAGCAGCTGAGAGATTTAGTTTCTATGGCATGCGAAGCATTCTGGTCATCTTCATGACCCAATATCTTTTTTTGAAAGAGCACAAGGCGAAAGAAGTATTTCACCTGTTTGCTTTTGCTAATTATTTCATCCCCGTTTTTGGAGCCATTTTAGCGGATCGCTTTTTGGGGAGATACAAAACGATTTTGTATCTTTCTCTTTTCTACTGTGTGGGCCATGGCATTTTAGCTTTGTTTGAATCTGAAATCGGTCTCTACGTAGGCCTTTTCTTCATTGCGGTTGGCTCAGGGGGAATCAAACCCTGTGTCTCTGCTTTGGTAGGCGATCAGTTTGATCGGTCAAACGAGCACTTGCTGGATAAAGTATATTCCATTTTTTATTTCTCCATTAATTTTGGCTCTTTCTTTTCTACGCTTCTCATTCCCTGGACCTTGAAAGCCTATGGCCCAGGAGTTGCTTTTGGAATTCCCGGAATTTTGATGGGAGTTGCCACCCTTATTTTTTGGCTAGGGAGAAAAGAATATATGGTTGCCCCACCTTCGGGTCATGGAAGCCAGTTTCTTTCCGTGATTTGGTACGCGGTTACCCACCAGAAAGATCGCAGGCCCGGTCAGCGATTTTTGGAAGTAGCCGAACAGAAGTTTTCCAAAGAAAAGGTGAAAGGTATCCAAGCCGTACTTTCCATTTTTGCCGTCTTTGCCGCCACCACTGGGTTTTGGGCTCTCTACGATCAGCACGGAGCAAGCTGGGTCCTTCAAGCCGAGAGAATGGATCGTGATCTCTGGGGATTCCATTTAGAGTCTTCCATGATCCCCGCCGTCAATCCTATTTTAGTCATGACGCTTTTGCCTCTTTTTAGTTTTGGGGTTTATCCCTGGATTGAAAAGTTGGGAATTAAGACCACTCCCCTGAGAAAAATGGGCGTTGGGATGCTGCTGATTGCGGTGAGCTTTTTTTGGGTGGGGTTTATTCAATCACGAATTGATTTGGGAGAGAGACTCAATATTATTTGGCAGCTAGGTCCCTGGGTGCTTTTGACGGCTGCAGAAGTCATGGTTTCAGTAACTGGACTGTCCTTTGCGTACACTCAGGCGCCAAAAGACATGAAGAGCACCATTATGAGCCTTTGGCTGATGACCACTGCTTTTGGAAATTTACTGACGGCCGTCGTTTCTCGTTTAAATCCCTTTCAAAGCGGAGCTATGGAGTTTTATTTTTATGCGATTTTGATGCTGGGAGTAGCTTTGGTTTTTGCTTTTATGGCGAGTCGTTATCAAGACCAGGATTATCTTGGGGCAGAGTCTTGACGCTCCGGGTCCTTCTGAGTAGGGTCTCCCCACTTTCGATAAGGAGTTCAAGATGGTTAAGAAGTTTTTAGATGAGTTTAAAGCGTTTGCCTTCAAAGGCAACGTGATGGATTTAGCTGTAGCTGTGATTATCGGGGGCGCTTTTGGAAAAGTGATCGATTCCTTAGTTAAGAGCGTTTTGATGCCTTTAGTGAGCTACCTAGTTCCTACTTCGGGCGGAGATTACCGAACGTGGACTTTAGGAAGAGTTGAAATCGGAGCTTTCTTAGGGGAGTTCATCAATTTTCTCTTAATCGCCCTGGCAGTTTTTCTAGCAATTGTAAAACTTACCGAGTTTTTGACAAAGAGCAAAAACGCCTCAGAACCCCAAAAGTAATCCCTCTTGCGATAGAGAGTCTGGCCGGTCAAAATAGTGGGGTGACTCGCTTATACTTTTTTTTATCGCTTTGTATTTCTCTTGTTTCCCTAGGGTCTGTGGAAACACGCCAAGCGCATTGTACCGCCAAGCTTGTTTCAGAAGAGAAAAGCATAGCCCCTGAAAAGACGTTTGCAGTGGGACTTCTCCTAGAAATTGAAGAGGGGTGGCACAGCTATTGGTCGAACCCTGGGGATTCGGGAGCTCCTCCTAAGTTTGATTGGGTTTTGCCAGAGGGGTTTACAATAGAAGGCCCTTCTTTCACTCCTCCCGAGCGAATCCAAGTGGGAGATCTGACGAGTTTTGGGTATTCCAAAGAAGCTTTCTATCGATTTGAGATTCGAAACTCGCTGAAAGAAATCCCTAAAGAGCCCGTGTCCTTTAGTTTGGAAGCGGAATGGCTTGTTTGCGAAAAAACCTGTGTACCTGCCAAGTACCGTTTTGAGATAAAACTACCGGTAAAAAATGAAGCAGAACCCTCAGAAGAAGCTCCGCTCATTGCTAGGTTTCAGAATCTTCTTCCGAGATCAATGGACCTGGAGTCTATTGAGTGGAAAGAAAGTTCTGAAGCCGTTCAAATCAAAATGACTCCCAAGGAGCCTTGGGAGGTTTTGGATGTTTTCCCAAGCGCTGATTGGCGAGTGGATTTGAAAAAGCCATCGATTCAAACGATCGGAAAAGTTACTGAAATTTCATTCAGTAGAAAAGGCGAGTCTTCTATTCCGATTCAGGCTGGGCTTTTTGTTTTTCGAAAGCCTGGGAATGAGGGAACTGTGGTTTCGATGGAACTCACAAAGACCGATACCCCAGTTCTTCCAGGGTTTTTGAGTTCTTTCTTTTTTGCCTTTCTGGGAGGGCTTCTTCTTAATCTCATGCCTTGTGTGTTTCCAGTGCTTTCTATCAAAGTGTTCAGTGTGCTTGAGCAAGCTGGCAAAGGAAAATCTTGGGTGAGGCATAGTTCTCTCGTCTATGCAGCTGGCATTTTGGTTTCCTTTACTCTTTTAGGATTAACACTAGCTGCTCTTCGAAGTTGGGGAGAAGCCGTCGGCTGGGGATTTCAACTTCAGAATCCCTATCTGTTAGTTGTTCTCATCTTTTTATTTCTGGCCTTGGGGGCAAGCTTCTTAGGAGCGATTGATCTTTCTTGGTTACAAGTGGGAGCAGGTCAGGGACTTGCTAATCAAGCCGGCTGGACTGGAGAGTTTTTCTCTGGAGTTCTTTGCGTGATAGTGGCTTCTCCCTGTACCGCTCCTTTTATGGGAGCTGCTCTTGGGTATGCCATTTCTCAACCGCTCCCCATTCTCATGACCGTGTTTTTATCTCTAGGAATTGGACTAAGTTTTCCTTATTTAGTTCTTGCGACGTTTCCGCAAGCAGCCAAAATTCTTCCCCGACCAGGTCAATGGATGGAAGTGGTTAAAGAGGTCATGGCTTTTCCACTTTTTGCCACAGTCATTTGGCTTCTTTGGATCCTGGCGCAATCTTCCACCCCTTTTAGCATGGTGGGGGTTCTCGCTTGTATTTTGATTTCGGGGATCGGGCTCTGGGCTTACCACTTAAAACGTAAAACCATTTGGTGGAAACGCTTGGGGTTTGCCTTGGGTTTCTTGGGGTTGCTTGCTTCTTTCTGGGTGGTGAAGAATCAATTACAAGTTGAAAAAACGGCTCCAGGAGAATCCGTTTCTCACGGCATTTCTTGGAAACCCTTCATAGCAGAAGAAGCTCGCCAAGCTTCTCTTTCTGGGAAAACCGTGTTTGTAGATTTCACAGCAAGCTGGTGTGTCACTTGCCAAGTGAATGAAGAAGTTACTTTTGGCAATGCCTCAGTTAGAGAGTTTGTAAAACAAAAAGAAATTGTGATGATGAAAGCTGATTGGACCAAAGCTGATCCGCTCATCACTGAAGCATTAAAAAGCTATAATCGAATTGGGGTTCCCTATTATGTGGTGTATGATCCAGGGAATGGCAAGGGACGGGGACTTGGAGAAATTCTAACGCCCAAGATTTTTAAGAGTGCTTTTGAGTCACAAAAATAAAGAGGAAGGTTTATGAAAAAACAACTCAGTCTTTTAATCGCTTTTGGAATCGCTGCTGCTGGTTTTGCTGCTCCCGTGGGAAAGCCAGCCCCTGATTTTTCATTGACCGGAACTGATGGGAAAACGTGGAAGCTATCTGAGCAAAAAGGAAAAACGGTTGTGCTGGAGTGGTTCAATGAGGGCTGCCCTTTTGTGCAGAAACATTACACGACTGGCAATATGCAAAAGCTTCAAAAAGAAATAACCTCTAAGGGCGTCGTGTGGATGACGATTCTTTCTTCAGCTCCAGGAAAACAGGGATATGTTACCGCTTCGCAACTCGGTAAAGATCTCGCGCGTCTGAAAGCTGCTAGTACGGTTGGTTTAGTAGATCCCACAGGAGCAGCAGGGAAAGCCTTTGAAGCAAAAACAACTCCGCATCTTTTTGTCGTCAATGCTGAAGGATTGCTCGTCTATGATGGAGCCATCGATGACAACTCGTCAGCGGATCCGAAAACAGTTTCTGGGGCTAAGAACTATGTTCGCTCGGCGGTAGATTCACTCCTTAAAGGTGAAGCCGTAAAGGAATCGACCACCAAGCCCTACGGATGTTCTGTTAAATACCCTTAAATTCATACCTGATCCCTTTGAGTGTGCTTAGGACGGGAAGTGGGGAGAGGAAAAAGGGAAAGATGATTCCCTTTTTTCAGCTCTCTAATCAGTTTGTACCGTCTTTTTTAAAAAGCGGCCGTTTTTCCTAAGTTTACAGCGAACTTAATCTGC
>CAMCTJ010000015.1 GCA_945878405.1 Bdellovibrio sp. ZAP7 | reverse complement strand
GAAGAATTGGGGCAATGGGCCTTTGCTTTTGTCACAAAAAAGCTAGTAACTAAAAAGTATTGGCCTCTCAAGTGCTCTAGGGCCGCATTATCCTTCCCTTTTCCTCTCCCCACTTCCCGTCCTAAGCACATTAAAAGGGATCAGGTATTAATTTGAACGGGAGGCCCTTTGCTTTCACCTGACTTAGAAGCCATCTCTAATCGAGGAGAAAACAAATTCTTCCTCAAGACAGCCTTAGCTTGGAAAGGGTCCGTCACTCCCAAAGTCTTACCGAGGATTTTGGTTACACTGGCATATGCAGCGCTCATTGTGGTCTTGCGATCTCTTTACCCGGAGTTGTCACTGTCCATTACCCCCTTTGAGTATTCGGGGGCGGTGCTCACACTCTTGTTGGTCTCTCGAGTGAATGCGGGTGTCGAACGGTGGTGGGAAGCTCGTAATATTTGGGGCAGCATTGTAAATCAGAGTCGCAACCTAGCCATTATTGGGTATGAGTACACTCCGCGCGGTGAAACGATTAAGCGGCAGTATCTACACTGGGTAGCCTCATGGCCTTCTCGGGAATGAAGAGGCACAGAGAATCCGAACCTCTCAACACATGCTGACCTATGTCGCTACCCGAATTGCCCAGCTCTTAGTTCAATTGCGAAAAGAAGGAATGGATGATTTTTCATTTCAAAGGTCTGAGAGAGAACGAGCTTTTTTAATAGACGCCATTGGAGCTTGTGAACGCATTTGACCAAAATCTGTCAAACCATTGAATCAAATGTTCTTGCTGTCGATAAGCAAACTAAAGAATAGTAGAGGCTAGGTCTTATTCCTCTTTGCAGACTCCCTTCATCTCTTTCGCAAAGGTAGCTTCGTGATTAATAAGAACTGCTGGGTATTCCCCTTTTTCGTTTGTAGTGTTCTTTACGATCATTTCGATTTCTTTTCCTGGTTTGTCTGCATCTAAAAACAAGTGATACAGCTCGCCAGGTTTCAAATCCACTTCTTCAATGATGCTGGATTGGGGCTGACCCTGATGCTCAATACGCACCGGTGATTCTAACGACCCATCCTCTAATTCTTTCAGTGTGACTGTGCAGAATGGGGCATAATCCATCACCGTATGCACGCAGACAAGCTTTCTTGGGATCGCCTGTCCCGTTACCGAAAAGAATAAGATTCCAGTCAGAAATATTTTTAGTGTATTCATATTTTTAATTATACCAAAAGAGACTTCTTGCATCTTTTCTTCCTAATTCCCCTGTGTTTGTTTATTCGAGAGGTCTGGTAGCTTATGAAAAGAATTCTTCTTTGGTCAGTGGCTATGCTTTTAGCGGTAGCCTGCTCAGATCAATCCCCACTCGATGAAGCTTACCCTTCTCCGAATCCGCCTCTGAATGACCTCATCCAGAATCGACTTCCCTCGCGAAATAATGTGGGAGCTCTGATCAGTTTACAAACTCCTGTGAAATCCCAAGACAGACGGGGAGTCTGTTCTATTTTTTCAGCGATTGGGATTTTGGAATCCTGGCTCAAAGTGAGAACTGGTATCACCCACGATCTTTCTGAGAACTATTTGGCCTATATTGTCACAACCCAGATTACTAAGCGGCCCTTTTCAGGATCCACCGCTTCCGATAATTTTCTGGGAGTGAGAAAACAAGGAGTGATGGCCGAGGAAGTCTGGCCCTACGAGGGCCAGGATTGGCTGAAACCTGATCTTTCCGCCCTAGAAATAGCCCTCAGAAATGCTACTTGTTTTTTCATTGGCCTTCGACAGGATCTCTGCCTCAAGACCCATCGAGATCCTTATCAAAATCCCTTTCTCGAACAAGCCAAGAATTTTGCCAAGGATTTCAAGACAGACCAAACTGTGGCACTGCGTGTGTCCTCCTTAACAGAAGTCCATCGTCGGATTCTTTCCAACGAGCCTGTGCTCCTAGAATTAGATTTTTTCTATGGAGCTTGGAACCACCGTAAAATGGCAGAGCTAGGCATTGGCGAGCCAGACCCGGAGCTGTGGGCTCGAGGTACCGTGGGCATCCCCAATTCCCAAGACATTGCTTTGTCCCGCCAAAAGCAGGCGGGCCATTCTTTGATAATTGTGGGCTTTGATGATGTCCAAAGGGTCTATTATTTTAAAAACTCCTGGGGAATCGAAAGCTTCGGACGCAAGAGTGACCTTTTGGGCCCAGGCACGACGCCAGGGTATGGCTCCCTCCCTTACGAATATGCCCATCAATTCGGTACTTTCTATCGCATTCGCCCCTCGTTTTAACCTAAATCTAAACAGAAAATCCATTGATCCGGGTATGCGCCACTGCTATAACCCTGCCACTTTTAAAAGGAGTATCCGGATGCGTAAGCTTTCACTTTTTACATGGCTCTTTTTCCTCACGCTTCCCTTTGCCAGAACAGCACAGGCTGCTCCTAATCTTGAAGAAAAACCAGCTGAGTTGAATACCCAGACCCCCTCAGGAAAGTTCATTGGTACTCTGGATATTCGACCCTCCGATCTTTTTAAAGACACTGATAGTTTCCGCATGGAAAACTCAGTTTCGTTTGGCTACCGATTTCCCTCACAAGTTAAACTCATTTACCAACAAGAAGTTTGGTCCAACCTCACAAGCTCTCCCACGCTACCCGGCGGTCCCCAAGGCAGTATCTTTGCCCGCGATGGCTTTTTTAGTTTCGTGTCTGATCAGTTTTGGAAAAGTGAAGACAGTGCCTGGTTCACTACTTATGAAGGAAGAGCTTACCTTCCCACTTTTGCGGCAAGACGAGATGCGGGCATGATCACGGCTATTCGAAATTATTTTACTTTGGGAACAAAGCTGACCCCTTGGGCAACTCTGACGTTTACGGAAACACCGATTGCGCATGTGTTTGCTGATAATGCTTTCAAAGGAAAAGCAAACCCGCTCTTTGAAAATCGCTTTCAAGGCAAAGCTACTTTTAATTTAACCTCTCAACTGACTTTGGGGCTTCCTTTGATTTGGCAAAGCACCAAAATGAGAGAGAGCGTGGGAGCTTCTAAAAGTGGTATTTGGGATAACTTGGTTTGGATAAACCCCGAAGTCTTTTACGCACTTGATTCTAATTACACTTTGGGACTCGCTTACTATGATCTCAGCGGATTAACCAAAAATGATCTTTCGGATCTTCAAATCATGGAAGGTCTCAGAGATGGAGTCGTTCAGTTTATTTTCAAGGCTTCTCTGTAGGAGTTTTCAACAACTCATCTCGTTTCTGAAGCAGCTGAGCTGCAATACTCACTGCAATCTCAGCAGGAGCGTTGGTCCCAATGGGTAGACCGATGGGACAGTGAATGGAATTAATTTCTTCTTGAGAAAACCCCTCTTCTCGAAGCGTGTTTTTGAGGGTTCTTGCTTTTTGAACACTTCCAATCACGCCCAGGAAGAGTGCGTCTTTTCTCTTTAAAATTTCTCTTACAATCGGAAGATCAGTGAAATGTCCCTGAGTGATACACAAGTAGAAAAGATCTTTGGGCAGTTTGGAAACATACCCCGGTAAGTCTTCTGATTGGATTTTCTTTAGATTTGCTTTTAGTGGAAGCCGAGCAAGCCACTCCTCTCGGGGATCTAAACACCAAACATTGCACTCAAAACTGGTGATCAAGGGAATCACAGCTTGAGCCACGTGTCCTGCTCCAAAAACCGCGATATTCCACGCACGTTGCGAAGACAGTTCGTAAAACAAGCTCGCCATGCCTCCGCACACCATATTCAAATCTTTTTGAAGATCATAGCGTACCATTTCCGGTTGAACGGGATTTTTCAAATCCTGGAGTTCTGCTTTTGAAATCATTGCTTTCGCATGGTGTATGGCTTGGGCCTCGAGCCTTCCCCCACCCACTGTCCCCCAAATAATTCCTTCGGTAGTGATAATGGCCTTGGCTCCAATATCTTGAGGCACATGCCCCTCGGGTTGAATCAAGGTCACAGTGACAAAAGTCACACCTTGGGTTTGAAGCTCCTGAGCTTTTACTAAGTATTCACGAATAAAACGACTCATGTTTCGAGAAACTCCTCAGGCGTTAAAGCTCTTAAGATTCTCTCTGATGTGGCGGGGATTGCCATCGGAATGACCTTATTTCCTTGATAGGACATGACCGCGTCGCGAATGGCTGTCCACACTGACAAGCACAGAAGCAACGGAGGTTCTCCCACTGCTTTTGTGCTTTTTACGTTTACCGTATTGCCTTCGTTGTGAACTAAGTTTGCGTTAAAGATTCGGGGGGTGTCTTGAATGCTGGGAATTTTGTAAGTGCTCGGAGAATGGCTTAAAAGAAAGCCATCTTGATTGTAGACTAGGTTTTCGGTCGTAACCCACCCCATTCCTTGGATGAACCCGCCGGTTACCTGCCCCACATCCAATCCATAGTTAATGGGTCTTCCGAGATCCATTAAAATATCCACTCTGCGTACTTTCACTTCTCCGGTATCTCTATCTAGTTCGACCTCGCTGGCAGCAACCCCTTGGGTGTAATAAAGAAAAGCGCGGCCCTTTCCTTTTAACTTATCGAATCCCAAATCAGGAATCCGGTAGTGCCCATATTCACTTAAAGATATTCGGTTTAGATAAGCTTCACGGACAAGATCTGAAAACTTAAGTTGGAAAGACTTATCTCGTAACATTACCTGACAGTTTTCAAAAGCCACTTGAGTCAGAGAAGTTTCGATTTCTTTACCGAGTTCAATTTCAGGAGCAGTTCCCAAACCAGCAGTTTTGCTGGGCCACAGTTCCTTCGAGGTATCTTTGAGTTTGAGAGCCAAGGCCGCAAGTCGTTTTTTTATTTCGAGACAAGCCTTTTGGGCAGCGGCCCCGTTGATGTCAGTTCCGCTGGAAGCAGCTGTTGGCGACGTGTTGGCATTTTTTTCAGTCGAAGTAGGCATCATTCGAATCGAAGATAAGGGAAGCCCAAACTCTTCAGCAACGATAGAAGCAATTCTGGAGTTTACCCCTTGCCCCATCTCCACTGCTCCTGTGGACACTTGCACACTTCCATCCGTGTGAATAATCACCAAAGCATTTCCCTGATTTAAAAATCGAGTGGTAAACGATATTCCAAACTTTACCGCGGTCAGAGATAACCCTCTTGGATTGCCCCCGGTTTCAATGGCTTTTTGATTCCACGAATTTATCTCTTCCCTGCGACTTCGGTATTCCGAATCAGTCTCTAGTTTTTCAAAGAGTCCAGGCAAGAGATTGTTCTCAACTTTTTGCCCATAGTGAGTAATATCCTCGCCGGGTTTATAACAATTGAGTTTACGAATATCTAAAGCGTCTTTTCCTGTTTCTCTGGCGACGTCCTCTAAGACCGACTCAATGAGAGCAACTCCTTTGGGCCCGCCAAAACCGCGGAAGGCCGTGTGGGGATGGTAGTTGGTTCGGCAGACTTGCCCGCACACTCGCATATGGGGAATGAAATAAGCATTGTCACTATGGAGCATGGCTCTCTCCATAATCGAAGTCGACAGATCCGCGTAAGCTCCTCCATCTGAGAAGAGCTTCGCATCAAACGCCAAGATTTTACCTTCGGAGTTAAATCCTACGTCATAAGAAATCTGAAATGGGTTTCTCTTTCCTGTAATGACCATGTCGTCATCTTTAGAAAGAGCCAAACGGGCAGGCCTTCCGGTCTTTTTAGCCATCAGAGCTGCGAAAGCCGCAATCGGAGCAGCTTGGGACTCTTTACCGCCAAACCCACCTCCTAGGCGCTTGGCAATGCACACAACGTCTTTGAAAGGGACTCCACAGGCTTTTGCAACGACATGCTGGGTTTCCGTTGGGTGCTGGGTAGAGGAATGAACTTCTAGTTGTCCCTCTTCTTTCGGATACACAACCGCTGCTTGACTCTCTAAATAAAAATGATCAGCACCTTGAATCTTCAAACACCCGGACAGTCGCTTCGGAGAGTTTTTCAATGCTTCGACCACATCTCCACGAGCAATGGATCTTTCTTCTCCAATAAAACTCTTTTTTGAAACCGCCTCATCGACACTCAAAATCGCTGGAAGCTTTTCCCATTCCACTTTGACTTGGGCTAGCCCCATCCTAAGAGCTTCGGGAGTTTCCGCTCCCAGCACTGCAATCACTTCTCCAGCGTAATGAACTTCGGTCGAGGCCAAGACCGGTTGATCTTGAAAAATCGTACCCCAAGTGTTTGTAACTACATCTTTCGCTGTCACAACTTCCACCACTCCCGGGACTTGGAGCGCTTGGGTAAAATCGGTGCTTTTGAGATTGGCTCGCGCATACGGGCTATAAACCAAACCACATATTAACTCGCGTTTTAAAAGCGGCCGATCGTCAACGTATTCGGATCTTCCCGTTACATGGGAAAACGAAGAATCGTGTGGATCACTTGCTATTGGCGGCAGCCCCTTTAGCCCATCACCCATGAAGCACCTCACGACCGTACTTCTTAAATAAGTTCATGGCTAAAACTTTGCGATAAGTTTGAGACCCTCGCAGATCTGTTTGTGGGGAAATGATCTTTCCGATGAGTTCTGATACTTCGTGAATGAGTTTCGAATCCAGCACTTTTCCTTGGAGGGCTTTTTCTGCTTCAGGTAATCTGACTGGAGTTGCTGCCACGCCCCCATAAGCAAGACGAGCCTCCTCGATTTTTTTGTCTTTGCCTTGAAGGGAAGTCTTCAACAAGAAAGCGCCACTCACAGTGCTGATATCAAGATCTTTTCGTTGGGATACTTTATAAATTTTCAGAATCTGATCTTGGCAAGTCTCATCAAAAGAAACATGCGTGATAATTTCGGAAGGCTTAAGAGCGAGTTTTTTATAGTCCAAGAACAGTTCAGAGAAGGCAATTTCTCTTTTTTGTACACTTCCCTTTTCAATGCTCGCTACGTGCACCTTGCCGTGGGAAACCAAGAGAAATGGAAGCGTATCCCCAATCGGAGACGCATTGGCGATGTTCCCGACAAGGGTAGCTGCGTTTTTTATCTGAGGAGAGGCAAAAAGATTTAAAAAAACCGCAAACTCTGGGTTTGTCTTTTCCACTGCTCGCCGCAATTGAGCTAATGTCACGCGAGCCCCAACGCTGATTCGGGTGTCCTCTTTCCGGACTTCGTACAATTCAGAAATCAAATGCAAACTGAGCAAATGTTTGGGAAGCGGTTTTCCTTTGTTGGTCTGTACCCCCATGTCTGTCGCAGCTCCCAGAACCTTGAAGCCTGGATTTTCTGAGGCAAACTGAACGGCTTCCTGGAGAGTCACCGGAGCAAAGAAAGTTATGAGACCGCTCTTTATCAAAAGCGATTCTTTCTGATGGTGGGAAAGATCAGCCACAGTATCTTTGGTGAGATACCGTTTCGAAACCGAGTGCTCCTCACTTTGCTTTGCAGTGATGGCTGCCTCAATAATGGGTTGATATCCCGTGCAGCGACACAAGTTTCCTGTAAGATAATTACAGGCCGTTTTCTTATCTAGGGACTGGTGTTTTTCTAAAGCTCCGGTCAATGCCATGACAAACCCTGGAGTGCAATAACCACATTGAGAACCGTGGCACTCTCTCATTGCTTTTTGAACAGGAGAAAGTTCCTGTCCGTTTTGGATTCCCTCGACAGTTAAGAGGTGAGAACCGTCCATTTGAGCGACAGTGGCAATGCAAGAATTGATAGCTTCAAATTGGAGCGGATTATTATCAATCTGAGGAAACGCTCTTAAAACCGTACAGGCTCCGCAATCCCCCTCTGCACATACGATCTTGGTTCCCGTCAGTCCTTCTTCTTTACGAAGCCAATCCGCGAGCATGAGAAGCGCTTCTCTCCCCCTCACTTCTTTGCGGACACCATTCAGATAAATTAAGGAATAATCTCGCATGGAGTCTCTTATATATCATGGGAAATCCAGAAATTCATGGTTGGTTCATTGGATTTCTGATAAACGACTCAAGTCATGTCGAATCAAAGTGATTCAAGAATTACAGGGGTTTACGCCGGTATCTTGAGCCTAGTAGAGATTGGGCTCGGGGGAATTCTCCATGGGATGAAACTTCCTTTTGCGGGGACCTTTCTTTCTCTGAATCAAGGGGTTTTTCTCACTCGGGTCGTGAAATTGAACCAGCTACGAAAAGGCTCCAATACATTGGCTTTTCGGGTTTCAAACATCACGGCATTACTGAAATCCCTTTCGCCAGCTGGAAAGAAACTCTTACCGATGCTAGCTATTTCTGTTCAGGGTTTACTCTTCTCAATGGGAACCCTTCTGCTAGGCGCTAACCTGCCGGGCTGTTTTTTAGGTGCTGTTCTTTCTTCACTCTGGGGAGTGTTTCAGCCTCTAGCTGTCCTTTGGATGGTGTATGGGTTTTCCTTAGGAGAGGAACAGCTGCAAAAAATGTTCTCTTATTTTAGTCCGGAACTGTTAACAAACCTTGTTGTGGTATTTACTGCTCTGAAAGCTCTCGCGGCAGGTGGTTTAACTTGGGCCACTTGGAATGCCCGTTTCGATGAACAAGATCTCCTCAATCAAAAACTCCTCAAATGGGGCCTCAAGGGGCTTCCCAAAACCTCATCTGAAAAGTCGGTTTCTCACCCAGTGCTAGGGGCCTTTTATGATCTCAAAAGTCCTTTGTTTCTGATTCCCTTTTTTCTCACCGGTGTTTTCTTTTATTTTGCCGAGGATTCACAAGCACAGTTTATCTGGAAGAGCCTGAGGCCTGTGGCCGTGGCCTATCTCTTTTTTCTAGCCATTCGCCTTTTTCCAGTAGACAGTTGGGTGAAAAAGCATGGACTCGGGGGAACCGCCTTAGCCAGTGCTCTTGAGTTTATTGAGGGAAAGTCTAACAAAGATGAAGCCGGTGACTAAACATGTTTGTGATCAGATTTTTCGAGGAACCCTTTGGAATTGCAACAACTCTTCTTTTATTGCTCCAGACTTTGAGGAAATTACAGATGGAGCTCTCGCCATCGACTCTCAAGGAAAGATTTTGGGGGTCGGTACCTACACCTCCCTGAAGAAATTATTCAAAGCTAAGAAAGAAACGCATTTCAAAGACAGTGTTTTGTTACCGGGATTTGTCGACACCCATATTCACTTTCCTCAAATGAATCAAATTGGCTGCCATGGGGAATCTCTTTTGGGATGGCTTGAGAAATATATCTATCCCGAAGAACTTCGCATGAGCCACCCCAAGCAAGCTGAACGTTTTTCGTCGCTCTTCTTCCGAGAACTTTTCCAGAACGGAACTACGACGAGTCTTGTTTTGAGTAGCTCAGATGCTGGCTCAACCGATATCCTTTTTAAAAGTGCAAAAGCTTCGGGGGCTCGGGCCATTATCGGAAAAGTCAGTATGGACCGATTGGCGCCCAAGGAACTCACTCGTTCCGTGTCTCAAGATAAAGACCATTCAGAGGAATTAATTTCTAAATGGCACGGCAAAGAAGGCCGCCTTTTTTATGCGCTCACTCCCCGCTTTTCGCCAGCCTGTAGTGCCTCCATGTTAAAAATGCTGGGGGAACTAGCACAAAAACATAAAGGGGTGAGAATCCAAACTCATTTTTCGGAAAACACTGATGAAATCCAACTCGTTAGAAAACTATTCCCAAAGTCAAAGGACTATCTCCACACGTACGAAGATTTTGGATTGTTAAACGAGCGAACGGTTCTTGCCCATTGCATTCATGCCACCTCATCTGAAATATCTCGAATGGCGAAACTTAACGTGAAGGTTTCCCATTGCCCTACTTCTAATTTATTTCTAGGAAGCGGGCTTTTTCCGATGGATTTGTTTTCGAAAAAAGAAATCAATATGAGTGTCGGAACTGACATTGGAGCTGGGACCAGTTTCTCCCTTTGGACAACCCTCGGAGCCGCATACACAATTCAACGACTCAGACATCAAGATGTGTCTACAGCCCAGCTTTTCTATTTAGCAACACTCGGAGGAGCCAAAGCTTTGGGCTTAGAAAATGACATCGGAAATTTCGAAGTTGGAAAAAAAGCTGATGTCCAAGTGATTAACTGGAAAAAGAAAGCCATATTAAAAGCTAGAATGGAGAATAGCCAGACGGCTTTAGACCGTTTCTTCTCCTGCCTGTTTCACTTTGAAAAAGATTTGATTGAAGCAGTCTTTGTAAATGGCAAAAAAGTGTTCGCTCAACTATAATTAAAGGCTCATGAAATACATTTTTGGCAATCTAGGACTCAAGGAATTAGAGTCTTTTTGCGGAGATAACACGCTTCTTGCTTTTGATTTCGATGGAACGCTTTCTAAACTTACTGCCCGCCCCCAGAATGCTCAAGTTTCGGCAGGCACCGAAATGCTTCTTCACGAGATTTCACCTCTTGCCTTTACAGCCGTTATTTCTGGAAGGGGAATTAGGGATCTAAAAAAACTTATCCCATTTAGGCCTAATTACTTAATCGGAAATCATGGAATTGAATCACCCACTATTTCTTCAAAAGTAGTGAGTGCCGCTAAAAAAACCACCTCCCATTGGACTAAACAGATTTTGGCAGAATTGGAACTAGGACGCGGAGTTCAATTAGAAGATAAAGCCTTTTCTCTTTCGCTTCATTACCGTCTTGCTTCAAAGCGAACACTTAAAAGAAACCAATTAATAAAGCTAGCAGAACAACTTTCCCCCGCGCCTCGAATTGTTCTTGGAAAATATGTTGTAAATCTTATACCTCCCGGTTCTCCTGATAAAGGAGTAGCGCTTCTGGAACTCATGAAACACGCTAAGCTAGATTCTGCCATTTATGTGGGGGACGATCTCACAGATGAAGACGTGTTTTCACTTTCTAGTCCACAGATCTTGGGTGTACGAGTGGGCAAATTTCAAAAGAGTGCCGCCGGTTACTACATAAAAACGCAAACTGAAATCAATCGACTTCTCAGTCACATTCTTTTCTTTCTGAAAAATCATTAATATTTTTTGACCCGCTGCTCTCATCTTTTAATTTAAAGATTCCGATCCGTTAACTAGTTCTTCTTTTTTCTTATATTTCCCATGATTCCAGCAATGAAATGGCTAGCGCTTAGCGCCTATTGGGCTTTTCTCACTCGAAGCCTGCTTATTACCTGTCCCTGGGAACTCTTTTCTCATTCCTTAGCGGAGAATCCGCCTTTTGATTTATCTTTTGAGCCAATCTCTTGGTTGGCGCATCTTTCGGCTTATATGGTTTTGGGGCTACTCATTACTGAAGCTACTTTGAAGAAGAGAAAAGCAATGGCGACTTTATTTGTTATCGCTTTTTTCCATTCGATCGCATGCGAATTTCTTCAACACTTAATTCCAGGAAGATGGCCCAATGCCTGGGATGCAGTATCCAATAGTTTGGGCCTTATGTTGGCTTTTGGTCTTCACAGAGCTCTAAAGCAGCGTTGGACTCAGGTTTGTCCTTGGAAAATTTTTCAAGGAAAGCTGGCAACATAAATAAGCCAACCCACCAAATAGCAAGCGTTGCTAAAAGTGCAATCCAACCGAGACTTTTAAGTACTCCTGCCCTGGCTCCAATCAAAACACCGAACCCTACTCCCGCGGTCATCAGCGCCAAATTAATGCTGGTAGCCAGATCTCGAGCGGCTTTAAATCCAGAACCACATTCTCTGGCTCGATGAACAATGTGAATCGGAACGTCGATACCCATAGCCACAAAAGTCGGAATGATACATATGTTGAAAATATTAAACTTTACTCCAAACGCCACCATGAGGCCCATTCCTAGTGGGAGTGCAATCAGGAGCGGTAGATAGCTTAAAAGTGTATCGTTTACTTTTCGAACATTTATCCAAATAAAGAATCCCACGCAGAGAAAAATTGCGATGAGAATTTTTGATCCGTCTTTTCCTATCAGATCCAAAATATCTGAAAAAATAACAGCATCGGACCCCGTGAGTATATTAGGGAAACGCTCTTCGATTGAACGGATCATTGCTGCATATTTTTTAACCCCGGTGAGCTCACTCAAACTGATCGCTGGATAAATATAAATGAGAAATCCACCTTTTTGAGTTCCTCGAAGAGAATCTTGAATATGTCTCGGAAGGTCGTCAAAAGTAAAAGGGACTGCATTCACCCAATCTCGCACAACATTAGCTGGTACATCTAAAGCTTGCTCAATCCACTTGTCTTTGAAAGGCTTTATTTTTTCTCTGATTCTCAAAAGAATTTTTTGTTTCTCACTCTGATCATCAGGGACAATACTGGCTGCACTAATCATTTCGCTGACCAGTCCGGGCATGTACTCATCTTTGATAACCTTCTCAATTTTCAAGGCTTCATCTCGATCTGTCACTGAAATAGCGGAAGGCGTATTGGATCGATCGTAAATTGCATCTACCAAATCACCCAGCGCCTCCATTTTGGCTGAATGCTGCATCATTTTGTCAAAGTCATATTCAAACTGAACTTTAAAGCCCACTAAGATCAATAAGACGGTGGCAATAGTCCCAGCCAAAAATCCTTTGGGAATGGTCAAAACAGGAAGCTTTGGATGCCAGGGAATCAGGCTCTTTCGGTGAGGTGCCACATCCATTTTAAAGATTTTTGAAAGAGCAGAGAAACTGGAAAGCAAGCAAACAAAAACTGCACTGATCCCAACTCCACAGATAAATCCAAATTCAGAGAAAGCGCGAAACGTACTAAAGCATAGGAGAAAGAAGGATACCGAAGCTGCAAGTGCGCCTACGAAGACTGAATGACCACTGCTTGCAAGAACGCGCCAGACAGGATCAGGATCCTGACTGGAAGGCTCTTCTTTTTCTAATCGTAGTCTCAAGACCAAGTGAATCCCGTAATCCACGCCTAACCCAGAGACAATTCCCATTAAGAATCCAGTAATAATATTAATATGGCCAATCACAAGCCGTGTGATGCCAAGGGTAATTCCCATGCCCATAAGAACTGGAATAAAAATGATTAACAAGGCTCGAAAACTTCTCAAGTAAGCATAAATAATCAACGCAATGAGGAGAATAGCCAAAGATCCCAAAAGAAAAATATCGGACTGAATCATCTCAGTCTCAACGATTTTGGTGTAATAGCGTTCAGCAAATTCGTAAGTTACCTGCGAAGGAAGAGTCGATTTAAGAATGTCTTGGGCTACTGCAACTAATTGTTTTGTTTTACCCAGATCCATACTGTCAAAACTGGGCTTGACCATGATCAAGAGATCTTTTTGGTCCTTAGAAATAAGATACTGGGAAATACTGGCAGATTTTTTAGCTAATTTTTTTAAATCCCCGTCAAAGATGGACTTATCTTCAGAGTCCGTTTTTGTCGTTTCTTCCTCATCCCAAAGCCCCAAATCAAAAGTCGTTCGCTTCATTCGGGTTATTTCTTTTTCAATGTTTTGTTCGAGATCCTCCAGTTTTGGAAGATCAATGTAGTAAAGCAGACGGTCCACAAAGAAGCGCTGTTCCCGGTGGAAAAAAGCACTCCGCACTAATTCTGATTTAGCCAGGGCTTCAGTAATTTTGGGGCCAGCTTCTAAATGGGATTTTCCATCTTCGGCATGAAGAACAATGGCGAAATACCCTACCCCACCCACCACTTCAGTTAGCTTTTCGAACTTAACAACTGCGGGGTGATTTTCGGGAAGAAGATCGGTAAGAGAAAGTTTTAGTTGAACACCGGATCCCAGGTAGTAACCGATCCCGGAGAGGAGAGCTAGAATGAGTGTCAGCGCTAAAGAACCCTGGATAAAAATTTTTTTCATCGAAAGATTTTAGAAGCTGGGGCTTGGGGCGTCAAATATCGTTTGGATGTTTTAGTCCCAGAATCCATCCTTCTCTGGGTGCGTTAGGTTCTGTCTGAAAGCTTGCCGAAGGTGTCCACAACTGCCCTTTTTCTTGAAGAAAGACTCCTCCGAAAGCTAGGACAAAGCTATCAGCGAGGTCAGGTGACTTTTCCAAGTGCCTCCAAGTATCTATTTCAAATTTGGGAAAAGCCTTCTCACAAAGAGTTCGTAGCTTCTTTAAGTCCCGTGATGGAGATTGAAGGCACTGTTTCCAAATAAGGCTTGGATAGCCCTCAAAAATCCAAGCTTTCTCTGAATGTTTACTTTTTTTCTCAAAAGGCCAGATATTTACCCAGGGTTCTCCAACAGAACCCAAGTCTTTCCAAAGACGAAACGTGCCGGTTTGGATATTCTTTTGATAAGGCCGTGTTTGAAAGACCGAATTAGAACCGGAAACTTCTTCGCAGAACCTCTTGGGATGGCCCTGGCTTTTTGGGGAAAGAAATTCTGAGAAAAAAGCTTCAGCCACATCTCTTCCAAATTCTTTTCCCTCTTTCGAAAACCCCGCCGCCCTCCCAAAGCACTCCCAAAGGTACGGCTTTACTTTTGGTGGTCCGACCACCACTTGCCGAGGCAATCCCAAAACGCAATCCAAAACAATGGCAGTTTGGCTCCAGTTTAAATCCAATTTAAGCTGGTCAAAGGTCTCTTGAATCACAGAAGGCTGCAACCGGCTTACCTGAAGCGGCTTTCTTCCCCCTTCCGTGATAAATCGCCAGCTGCCAGATTTCTGTTTCATGGCTATGCACATAGGCAGTGGCCGAGCTTTTTTGCCATTGGAACTGGCAGCACCTGTTTGGTCGATTCCAATAAAGATTTCCATAAGAAACCACTTACTTTTGGATCCCACCAAAAGTAAAGCCGTACCTTTTGGTGGGTGGTCTTGTTTTTGCTTTAAATTGGGCGTGTACAAAACTGCTTAGAGGACTGATGAGATGAATTCTTTGAGTCTACTCTCATTTATTGGTTTTACCCTTTGGATCTCCCTAACTTCGTTCGGTGAGACGCATGACTTTTTCTCCCCTTCAAAAAACCGACCAGCACAAAAAAAATCCTCTACCGCTGAAACAAATTATTTTAAAGGACGCTGGGCTGATGGAAAATTTGAGTACCTCGATTCACAAAATGACTGGATAAAAGCAAAAGCAGCTTACCGCACTTCAGATTCGGGAACTTTTTTAGATATCAATGGAAAAACCGTCGAATATGAGACGGGGGATGTTCTCTTTAAAGGCACAGATGATGGCTGGTATAAGGCGCGGAAAGAAACTCCCGTGGTATCAGAGGAAGAGCCGGCAGTTCCGAATCCCCAAGGCACCCAACTTTCTGAAACTGAAAAACTGGTTATCAAATACACCAATGAGGAGCGAATGAAGAGAGGCCTTCCTGCTCTCAAAGTAGCTCCTAATCTCCTCAACTTGAGCCGACAAAAATCAGCTAATATGGCTCGCTCTCAAAATTTAAGTCATGGAGTTTCGCCTCGTCCAGCGGGTGGAGAAAACATTGCTTGGAACCAAGCGAATGCCCGAGAAGTCGTGCGTTCTTGGATGAATTCAGACGGTCACAGAGCCAACATCCTCAGTCGGCGTTATTCAACTATTGGAGTAGGAATGGCAGTTGGCAATGGCCCTTATTGGACCCAAATGTTTCAGTAGTCGCTCTGAGTTGGTGAAAGAAGTGCCTGGATATTTCCATGCAGAGATTCGGGCCCCACGGGAACGAATTCAAAATCTTTTCCGGTCCATTCAAGAAATTCTCCTGATTGAACATCATAAATCCAGCAATGCACTTTGACTTGCCCTTCTCTGATCTTCTTCCGCACAATTGGATAGCTTAAAACATTTCTTGCCTGTTCAATGACATGAACTTTCACAAATTCTTCAGGATCCGTAATTCCGGGGTGTTTCTTCCGTTCCACACCGATGGGTTCTACCCATTTAGCCACATGAGGGAAAACCTGGGGATCAATCCCGTGAAAAACTCCTTTCAGAGCTCCGCAACGAGTATGACCACAAATAATAATTTCCTCAACCCCGAGTGCTCCCAGAGCAAACTCAATGGCTGCGCCTTCAGCTGGCGTATCGTCCGTACCCATTGCCGGGACAATATTCCCAACATTTCGGACAATAAACATTTCTCCGGGCTCGCTGGAAGTAATCAAAGAAGGATTGATCCGGCTATCACTGCAAGTAATAAATAAAGTATGCGGCTTTTGTGCCTGCCCGAGTTTATCAAAGAGATCGGCATAAGCCTTCTTTCGCTCTTTTCGATACCGCTCAATCCCAAATAAAAGCGCTTCTCTGGGATCGTAAACCTTTTCATTTAATAAAGTTTCGGCAATTTCTGATTCAGAAGCCACGTGGCATTCTTGGGCAATCTTATCGACATCCACTCTCCCTAAAACTTCCCTGCTCTCTCGGTTTAGGGACTTTAAAATAATCCGAATGCTCTTTTCTTTCATTTCTTTTACAAACTGGAGCAACATCGAAGCCCCAGTGGTATCCAGCATTCTTACCTCTCCCAAATCGATCACAACTGCTTTAACCACGGGCACACTTCGCACCCGTTTCGTGAGCACCTCGAAGTTTTTGGAAGCCATGAAAGTAATATTTCCACTGAAGGAAGCTCGAATGACTTCCTGTTTTTCTGTGTTTTGAAAAAACAATTTCGCTCTTCCTAGATTCCAGAGTGCTATAAGAAGCGCTGCCAAAATCCCCATCTGGACTCCCGCCATCAGGTCAATCAAAACAACGGTCCCAAAAGTAACCCAATAAACAATGGCTTCGACAGGAGAAGTTCGCCAGACATGACCAATTTCTCGCGCAGTGATCATGTTGATTGCAATTGAGAGCAAAACTCCCGACAGAGCTGCCATGGGAATATGACTTAGGATCGGACGACAAAACACCAAAGCCAAGAAAACAAACACCCCGTGGAAGAGTGCCGCTCGCCGAGTTTGGGCACCTGCTCGAATATTGAGAACAGAACGTGATAACACACCAGCAACTGGAATCCCTCCAAAACACGCCACAACTACATTGCCGATTCCCTGTCCAATGAGTTCTTGATCAGAATCATGCTTTTCTCCAGGAATAATTTTGTCCGCTGCAATGGATGAAAGTCTAGATTCCAACGAAGCTAGTGCAAAAAGAAGGAAAGCCATCTCAACTAACTCAAACTCTCCTGTCTTTGGAAATCCAGGAACAGAGGGCCAACTAAACTCGCCTGCAAATCTTCCAATCTGAGGCAGTTCCCAATCGGCGATTACTACTAAGAGAGTTGAAAAGAGAAGAGCAAAAAAAGACCCAGGA
Organism: Bdellovibrio sp. ZAP7; assembly: GCA_945878405.1. Classification (GTDB taxonomy): domain Bacteria; phylum Bdellovibrionota; class FAC87; order UBA2466; family UBA2466; genus RFNO01. The sequence continues at coordinate 29,624 of CAMCTJ010000015.1, read as the reverse complement.
AGTTTGGGATAAATTCGAGGGACTATCTGAGCGATAAGAATCGAAGTCAGAGCAACGATGAGCACTCGAGGCTGACTTTCATGTAGGAGACTCCCCAGATGAGTTAATACCGAAAGAACATCACCGGCGGGAGGAACGGGAAGCCCGAGAGCTCTGGGGAGCTGTCCCACTAAAATAATCACGCCTAGGCCAGCGGTAAATCCTGCAACCAAAGGAATCGGAATATAGCGAACATATCTACCTAGACCAAAACTCCCTATCAGCAGCTGAATTAAACCGCAGCAAAAACCTGTAAAGAAGAGGCCCTCAACGCCCGCTCGTTCCACAATTACAGCAACGAGTATCAACATGGAATTGGCCGGTCCACTGACGGATAAGCGCGAGCCCCCAAACAGTGAGCAAATCACGCCTCCCACTACGGCACTAAGAAGCCCCAGTTCTGGGTCATCTTGGGAACCCAAAGCAATTGCCAAAGAAAGTGGAACTGCAGCTCCTGCCACTAATAGCCCTGCTCGAAGATCCAGAGGCAGATCCTTCAGGGTAAAGAGAGAACGCCATTCCTTAAAAAGCGCGCGAACGCCCAGACCACGATAACGAGTTACAAAGAACTCTCGAACTGTTTCCAAAACCATAAAAAAGCCCCTCAAATTGCCGGAAAAGTAACACAGTTTACATGCTGCTAAAAGCAGGTAAACTCCAGAAAAAATTATGAAACCCTTTACTTATCAACCTTTGTTTGAATCTCATTCTGACCACACCCACTATCGCAAGCTCTCTCTGCCCCTGCCTCAAGTAGAAAAGCTTGGCGATCAGAATTTTCTGAAGATTGATCCTGAAAGTTTGGTTGCTTTATGTGAGACTGCTTTTGATGATGTATCCCATTTGCTTCGCACCACCCACTTAGAAAAATTATCTTTTATTTTAAAAGATCCAGAAAGCAGCAGTAATGACCGATTTGTTGCCAGAGAACTTCTTAAGAACGCTGTTATCGCAGCTGAGCGCGTTTTTCCGTCATGCCAAGATACTGGAACAGCTTTAGTAATGGGCAAAAAAGGAGACCATGTACTCACTGGCGCAGACGATTCAGAATGGTTAAGTAGAGGCATCTTTCAAATTTACCAAAAGAGAAATCTTCGCTATTCCCAATTAGCCCCATTAACCATGTATGAAGAGAAAAATACAGGGACCAATCTTCCTGCTCAGATAGAAATTTATTCGACTCCTGGGGAGGCTTACGAGTTTCTGTTTATCGCTAAAGGCGGTGGGAGCGCGAATAAGAGCTATCTGTTTCAGAAAACAAAATCGGTTCTTAATCCTGAATCGATGGAACTCTTCGTGAAAGAAACTCTCTCTCAACTGGGAACGGCAGCTTGCCCTCCCTACCACTTGGCTTTTGTTGTCGGTGGCACCTCAGCTGAAATGACTTTAAAGACCGTTAAGCTTGCGAGCTGTGGTTACTATGATGACCTCCCCACGACTGGAAACATAGCGGGGCGGGCTTACCGAGACTTGGAAATGGAGAAACTCATCGAGCGATGGGCAAGAGAGACCAAAATCGGAGCTCAGTTTGGTGGAAAGTATTTTGTCCACGATGTTCGAGTGATTCGTCTTCCTCGACATGGAGCCAGTTGCCCCATTGGGATTGGAGTTTCCTGTTCAGCAGACAGACAAATCAAAGCAAAAATTACTGCGGAGGGCTTCTTTCTAGAACAGCTAGAAGAAAATCCAGCTCGTTTCTTGCCCACCTCAACTCCAGAGAACGATAAGGGTCTCGCGTTAGATCTCAATCGTCCCATGAAAGAAATTTTGGCTGAACTCCATAAGCTGCCGGTTTCCACTCGAGTGATGCTCAATGGGCCACTCATTGTGGCAAGAGACATTGCCCATGCAAAAGTGTTGGAGCGAATCAAGCAAGGCAAAGGCATGCCCGACTACTTCAAACAGTATCCTGTTTACTATGCGGGGCCTGCTAAGACTCCTGAGGGACACGCTTCAGGCAGTTTTGGACCCACGACTTCACAACGCATGGATCCTTACGTTCCCCTCTTCCAAAAAGAAGGAGGCTCTTTGGTGATGCTCGGTAAAGGAAATCGCACCAAGGAAGTAACAGATAGCTGCAAACAGTATGGGGGCTTTTATTTAGGCTCTATCGGAGGCCCTGCGGCTCGTCTGGGAAAAGACTGTATTACAAAAGTAGAAGTGCTCGAGTACCCAGAGCTCGGCATGGAAGCCATTTGGAAAATCGAAGTAAAAGACTTCCCTGCTTTTGTGATTGTCGATGATAAGGGAAATGACTTCTTCGGAGGACGAGGCGGAGAAGAGTAAGTCTGTTCTCTTTGTCTTTTTAAGTACTTAGAAAACTTTGCAGTGTATTCTCATTAGGTATACAAAACTTGTACAGTTTTTATCCTTTACATTCAATAACTTATCATCCACCGCTCAAGTGCCTTATAAACCTATCCAATTGCTCATGCGTGAGCACCCCATGGCTCACCCCTTGCACTCAAGTAGGGCATAAGCCCCTTTGTGAGGTACAACATGAGAGCTCAACTGAAGAAATCTTCTTACAGCATCCTAAGCTTTATCGCTTTAACCGTTTTAATTTCAGCTTGTGGTAAATCGAACAAGATGGCTCAGTTCGTTTCAGCTCCTCAGGACACACAAACAGTCATCCCCACATTAGATCCTTTTGCAAATGGCCAAGTTTCCTCTGTAACTAATAATATAGTTGCCAGCCTGAATGTGGTTGCAGCTCCCAGCCAATCAGCAAACGTAGGACAAGTGATTTATCTGTTTGCCTATGGCAGCTCGAGTAACTCTTATAATTTTCAATTGGGTACAAATTCCATCGGAGCAAGCTTTGTCGGAAGCTCTACTGGAGTCCAACAAGTCGGAGTCACGAGCTCTGGCGCTGGTTCCGTCACGGTAACAGTTACTACGGCCGCAGGTACCTACTCTACTGGAAGTATCACTCTGAACTTTACGGGCAGCACCACTACTCCTGCCTCTTCGCCTTATTCCAGCTGCTCCATTCAAGGACCTTATGCGATTTCAAATTACTACAGTTCAAATTACTACAGTTATGGATCAGCCGCTTACCCTCAAGTGGGTGGTTCTTACTATTTCTCAGTACAGAGTAATGCAAGTTCCTACTACGGATACGGGGACCAAATAAAAATTGTAAACGTCTGGACTGCCGACTTAACTGAGACGGGTCGCTATTACAATTCCTGGTCACAATTCTGGATGACCTTCAATAGTGCTGGTTCAAAAACGATTTATGTACGCGCACAATCGCAAACCACAGGAGCGATGTGTGATGCGCAAATTACAATTAATGTCTCCGGTGGAGGGTATTATCCAAATCCAACTCCGGGACCAGTCCCCAATTCCTGTGGACTTAATCAGGGAACAAGTGGGGGAGCCTGCACTATGGCCATAGTTTATAGTTATTATTTCAATGGAACCAGTTGCCAACTCAACACGGGCATGGACGGATGCGCTCCTCGAGGTCCCTTCAACTCTCTTTCAGATTGCCAACAAGCAGTTGCTGCTGGCCGATGCGGCGGCAACTCCGGTGGAACTCCAGTTACTCGCCAAGTTTCTGTCGATTCCCGCTCTAATAACTGGGTGGATACGGGCGTCGATGTTTCACCAAGCAATAGTCGTTATTATACATCTAATTTGAGTATTACCACTTCTGGCCAGGTAAACTATGGTCAGGGATCTTACTCCTCTGCGGATGGCGTTGGAAACACTTCTTACCATGCTTGCAAAGCAGCCGATGGCCAAAGCTTTAGAAACATTGCTTTGATTGGAAAAATTGGCGTTAATGGAGCCCCATTCCTCGTCGGAAGTTATCTGAATACAAGTGTGAACTACAGCTCAGGAAGACTTTACCTAATTGTGAACGATACGGGATGCGCTTCAGATAACTCCGGAAGCTTTGTCGCTAGCATTAGTTTTCAATCCCTTCCATTCATGCAAGCTTACTAAAAGACTATTTTACTTCGGAAACCTGAGCGCTACTTCCGGATCGCCAAAGAGATTGGTCTCGTAGAGCACCCATCTCATATAGGAATTAGAATTGGCTTGATCAATCAGCCGTTCTTTTGCGCGATATAAAGTCTTACCGAGGCCCCGGGAACCTTCTTTGAAAACTGTATCGTAAAACATCGTATGAAGCCGATTAGAGTGGCCGTTTCCTCCCCCGGGCTCATACCACCCATAATTTGAATTAGCTACTAGAGCTCCCGCGCCTCCATCTGCCAAATTAATCATCTTACTTGCCCAATTGGCTTGTCGCATATTTCCCGGAAAGCAACCTTGAGTAATTCCAAAAAAGGGAAAACTCGTTTTCACTTCGGGAATAACCTCTGCTTTGAGCCGTAAACAATACGTCGTCTGACAATGGCCGAGGTGATTTAAAGTATAGAAAGGCGCAAGTTTTAAACTTTGAATTACGGTAGTTGAAGAGTAAGTCACTTTGGGTGTCTCATAGAGTTTATAAAACTCTGCTTGTGCCGGATACCCCACGGTGGGAACTCCCTGCCCTGCAATCCCGCCAATCTCAAGCATCTTAAGACTCATAGAAGCGTAAGTAGAACTATCCAACTTCTCCCCGAAATTTACCGTCTTCCAAACCAGAGGATCCCCCTCATTTACATCCTGGAGCGCAAGAGATTTACGGACAAACACATGCACATCCTCGATAGTTGTTGCGGGGGCTCTTCCCACAGCTACTTCACACGCCATATCGTAGGGCTTACTTTTAAAGTCTCCATCCAAACAACCGAAGTAGAGATCAGAAGGGAGGTTTCCCTCACTCATGTTCACAGTGAGAATTTTCGTAGGGGTGATGGAGTATCCATTTCCCACCAAGAGAAGATACCGTGTTCCTTCTTCGCGATAATGGGCCCTGACGGCCTCTCGAATTTTGGCCTGAGTGTCCGCTCCTTGATAATTGGCTCCTATCTCTTCAAGGGTTAGAGCTTTTGTTGTGATTCCTCGAGCTCGTTTTTCAAGCATGAGAGATTTTAGCGAGTGAATCGATTCGTCTTCGAAAAATGCAGCTGGTCCTATCACTAAATACTCGGCACTGGGATTTTTTTCCAATACTGAGGGATAGGTTTCCAACTCATCCAATTGATCTGCAAGCCTCAAAGCCGCTTTTTGATCTTCCTCCGTTGGAGCAAAGCCTCCCGTAGGTTTCGGATCATCCTGTAAATAAACCACCAGTTCCGATTGAGGAAGCCAGGTCAGGCTTTTACTTTCAAATTCGTAGCGTGCTGGATAGACGTCCACATAAAGAATTTTGTATCCGTGTTTTGCTACGACAAAAGCTTCGCCCAAAGGATTTTCAGGAAAATATGAAAGACCGTCTTTTCGAAAACTTTTTTTTAGCTCATTCTTCTCAGGCTCGCACATGGGCTTTGGAAACGGGACGGGATCCAAAACCAGTTTTTCCGTCCACGTTTGTTCCTCAACTACCTTGAGCTCGACTTTTTCGATGGCCTGGTGAAAAGGAAGAAGAATTCGAGTGGTTATTTTCGGAAGAAGGGGGTTACCCGGCACTTCAAGGTAGTCCCCCTCCCAATTCACATAAGAGCCCCGAGAATGGGAAGAAAGAGAATAGTGTCTGACACTGCTTCCCCAGACCGTACAGGAAAGAAAAGCTAGAGAGATCAATAAAGGTTTCATAAAACCCTCCTCATCCAAACATTTTAAGACCGGTGATAAAAGCAGCTAAGAACGCAAGACCAGCGATACCCCACACAATTCCAACGAGAATTAAAAACCGAGTGAGAACCACATGAAAGGTTCGATAAAAAGCATAAAGAATCCAAAGCGTCCCAAGAGAGTTTAACAAAAGCCCTAACTGGGTGGATAACCCCGAGAACAATGCGATAGGCAAAAGAATAAAACGAGCGCACGTATCAAACGCCAAGTATTCTCTAAAACTTCCTCGCGCTTCTAACCATTCTTTCATGAGCACGACAAAACCTATGAAGATCCCTTGACCTGCTAAGTCTCCCAACTGTCCCGTAAAACGACTTAAAAAATCATAACGGGCGTTTAAGAGTCCTTGCACGATGCTTTCTACTGCAATGATTACCAGAAGCACGGGAACAGTGGTTTCGAGTGGGATGTCAAAGGATTGCTGGGTCCAGAAACTAATACCTTGGCTAAAAAAGTCTTTGTAAGTTTGTCGGATAGCGGCCCAACTCCACTTATTTCCCGGAAAAAATCGATATCCCATTGCTCTTTTTTCAATTTCATTTGCCATTGTTTTTTCCTTGAAGTCTTTCCATAGCTAAAAACTGAACCGGGGATCGCGTTTTTCCGTCTATTACCAAATCGGAGAGAACCTCTCCGATAAGGCTTGCAAATTTAAACCCGTGTCCCGAAAACCCACCTGCCCAAAAACCACCAGGACAATCGGGAATAGCATCCAAAATAAAATGCGTATCGGGTGAAAGCGTATAAAAGCAAATCACGCCCCGGGTGGGCTCTGGGTTTATGTCTTTCAGGTACTCGGCCACAAAATCAGTTACTGGCTTAGCTTCTTCAGGTTTCACACTTCGATCTTCTCTACTCGGATCCTCTACTAATCCAAGGGGCTGATGAAGAGCGATTTTCACTTCTCCCCCGCTTTCGGTAAATCCGTAGAAAAATCCCTCTGGAACATCGAATGCGAAACACGGAACGCCTTTTTCTTTTTTAAAGCTTCCTTGAGATTCAAACCAAAAAAGAGGAGCCCGGTGAACTTTTAAAAAAGGATTTGCTTCTTTCAATAACCTGCCATTCCAAGAACCTGTCGTAATGACCAGTTGCTGAGCATAATAGGTCCCTTTTGAAGTCGTTACTTCAAAACCACTTTCAGTGTTCTTCCAGGAACTCACAGGCTCTTCAAAATGGAGCTCAGCCCCTAAATGGCCAGCTTGCTCGCAAAAAGTTTGAACACAGTTTTCGACTTCCAAGTAGCCGCCGGATTTTTCGTACAGTCCGATGAAAGCAGATGAAACATTCGCTTGTGGAAATCGCTTTTGAATCGTCTTGTAATCCCATTCTTCAATGGAAATCCCATACTGGCTTGAGCTTAACCGAACGCCCTGCAAAACCTGGCTTTTTTTTTCCTCTCCGAAAATCACTAACCCCGTTTCATGCAGCAGTTTTTTCCCGCTACGAAGCTCTAACTCTTTCCAAAGCTGATAACTCCGCTCCAAAAGTGGAACATAATCTGGGTGCTCAAAATAGGCTTTTCGAATCAGTCTTGTTTCGCCATGAGAGCTTCCACGGTCATGGGCACATGTAAATTGTTCAAGCCCGAGAACTTTTTTTCCTTTTAAGGCTAATTGATAGGCAGTGCTGCTTCCCATGGCTCCCAGGCCTAGGACAATACAATCAAAAGACGGCCTTTTCATAAGACCACTCTAATCCATATCGAGATGGGCATCTTGTATAGATACACCCATCAATGTCGCTTGTGTAGGTAAGACCTGTAGGTTGGCTTTTTTTAGTCTTTCAACGACCGAAACTTTTTTACCGGGGTCAACTAAAACCACGAGGCTCCCACCTTGGGCCGCTCCACATACCTTTACCCCTAAAACTCCCGATATTTCTTTAGTCTGCTGGATGATGGAATCCAAAGTAGGGGTGCTTACTCGAAAAGTCGTTTTTCTCAAATCCCATTCGGTATCCAAGTACCTCCCAACGGTACCCCAATCCACCTTTTCTGTTCTCAAAACAGCATCCATTTTGTGGGCTACCTCGGCAATTCCTTTTAATCCTTTTATGACCTGCGGATCGCCCTCTACTGCTTTCTTGTAAACTTCCCAGTTACTCATCCCGCTGTGGTGTTTTTCGCCAGAAAAAATGACTAAAAGCCGTTCGTTGAGCTGCTGGAATACAGAAGGCGGAAAAGATGTCTGCTCAATCCGACCTAACTGGTGCTCGTAGCCATGAAGACCACCAAAAATCGCGGCTAAATAATCCTGAGTACCTGTCGGCACTTTTAAGAAAGCAGCTTCAGTGTCTTTAGCCCATTGGAGAAATCGCCACTGCCATCCTTGCTCCGTGAAATCAGAACAAACCCGGCACAGCCCCCTTCCCAAAGCTACTAAAAGAGTCGAAGACCCTCCTAATCCACTCCCAACAGGAACGGCAGAACCTAAATCAATCTGCATAGAAACTCTGGGGATCTGCCGCTGTAAGATCAGAAATTGATTAAGGATAAAAACCGGGAATTTGAGCGAGTCGGGAACTGAGCCCAAATTAAGAGCGGGATCTACTTCTGTCATTTGATACTGATCATTTTTGTTTTTGAGAACGACTTCAAACTGGAAATTCTCAGAAACCTCAAAATCCACTCTGGCAAACAAATCAAGGGCGATATTTAAAGTAAGAGAAGACGGAATAAGACAAAAGAGGGGCCAGAGGTCTAAGGTGCCGCCAGCTAGGTCTGCTCGACAAGGAGCTACAACTCGAAATTTATCAACGCTTTTCAAGAGATTCCTCTAAAATTCAATCACAGTTTCGTCTGGCCTAATATACCCTAAAACCTTTCGAATCGTATGCTCTTGAGCTTGTCTATCTTGTTGAAGAGCTCGAATTTCGGAAACGAGCACTTCTTTTTGTTCCTGTACCTGTGATAGCTCATTTTCAATACGCTGATTTTCGCTGCTCATGCGCCTTAAATCGAGCCACCCTCTTTTTCCAAACACACCCATCACAAGGAGAATGGCGATGAGAATCCAATTCACATTGAGAACAAGACGAAACGCTCGACCGCTTTGAAGTTGTTTTTTTGGAATCATGGGAAGTAAATGAAGGCTCAAACAGAGGAGGCGTATTTACCTACTCTGTATTGTTAATCTAAATTTGATGGACTTTAATCGTGTTGGTGGATCCGTGAGCCAAAATCGGAAGTCCTGCAGTAATTACTATTCTATCGCCTCTTTGGCAGAGGTTCAATTTGAGAAGTTCTCGACTGATGGCATCAAAGACGGCTGACTCAGAGCCTAATTTGTGGAGATCCGGCACCAGCACCGCTTCAACGCCCCATTTCAGACTTAATTGACGATAGGTTTCTTTGCTAGAAGTCATCGCAATTAATCGATTGGCAGGCCTACATTTGGAGGTCAGTAGAGCCGAATGCCCCGATTGAGTGACCACCACGAAAAGCTTCGACTTAACCACTGAAGCTAATCTAACGGCACTCTGTAAGAGCGCCATCGCAGTTTGTCCCTCAGGCGGCAAAAGCCATTCATTGAATGCAGTAATTCCCCAAATCGGGGGCTCTGCTTCCATTTCCTCAACGATCTTGACCATCATTTGAACAGTCTCAATCGGAAATTTTCCCACAGCTGTTTCATTGGAAAGCATTACGGCATCTGTTCCATCCACTATCGCATTTGCAACATCGGATGCTTCTGCTCGGGTCGGACGAGGATTGTCTATCATCGAAGAAAGCATCTGAGTGGCAATGATCACCGACTTGCCTCTCAGGTTTGCCCTCTTAATAATCTTCTTTTGGAGTACGGGAACCCGTTCGTTTCCGACTTCTACTGCTAAATCTCCCCTGGCTACCAAAACTCCATCCGCAACATCGATAATGTCATCTAAATTGGCCAAGGCTTCTCTTTTTTCAATCTTAGCCAAAAGCAAAATGTTTTTTCCACGCGATTGTATAAAACTTTTTAAATGCTTTACCTCTTGAGCCGTTCGGACAAACGACATGGCGATAAAGTCCACACCTCGTTCTAGACAAAACAAAATATCGTCATAATCTTTTTCAGTAATACTTCTAGCGGAAAAAGAACTTTCCGGCGCACTAATCCCTTTGTGTGGCTTTAGGATTCCCCCGTTGATGATTCGACACTTTAATCCTCGAGGATTTTTTTCTTCGGCTCTTAATTCAATCAATCCATCATCTAACAAAATAGTGTGTCCCGGGAGCACATCTTTTATAAACTCTTTGTAATCGGTGGGGATGACCGCAAGTTCCCCTTCCATTCCACCCATAATTGCCTCAGTCACAATCAAGGCTTCTTTCCCATTGATTAGCTCTATTTCCCCAGTTTGAAATTTCCCCACTCGGATTTTAGGCCCCTGAATATCAGCCATAATCCCAAGGGGCTTCCCCAATCGAGGTTCCATTTCTCTGATATAGCCAATGATTCGGGAAAACTCGGCGTGATTACCGTGAGAAAAATTAAGGCGGACGATATCCATGCCCGCGCGAGCGAGTGCCTCTATTTTTTCCGGAGTGCTAGTAGCAGGTCCGACTGTACAGATGATTTTAGCTCTTCTGGCCACAGGTCACACGATAGCTAGAGTCAGTCTTAGTGTAAAGGTTACTGCAAAAAGAAAGATGCAAAATGAACATCTTTAACCAATGGTTTGTGAAAATGTTCATTGATTCTTCGAATTAGCAATTCTTTGTAGTAGAGCTTTCCAGACAAAGTAGAAAGTTGTTCGTATTCCTGTTCTCTAGACGTCTGGATGATAAGGTTTTTAACTGCGGGCTGGTTTGCTTTGAAAGCTTGCTTTGCTTCAACATCAAAAAACTCTACATCGACTTTAATAGCCAAAGTATGACTACTTTTTTCCTGATTAATATTCGCAAACATTTCATCTAAACTTAAAAACGGTATCATTCCCTTTGAGCTAGCGGTTTCTCGTTTTTCCCCTTCAGAACTTTCTCCATGTCCTCCGCCGCCATGGCCTTCTGTTTTGGCAGCCTCATGTCCTCCGCCGCCATGGCCTTCTGTTTTGGCAGCCTCATGCCCCCCGCCGCCATGGGCACTTTCCTTAACCGCTTCATGTCCGCCACTCTCAGAAGTAGCTGTCATATGCGCCGAGTGTTTAGAAAATCGATTCAAAGAATTCATACTCTGATAAAAGATAAACCCAGTAACAACTGCACTGATCAGTCCCAACCCCAACCCCAAAATTTTCAACATGGTTCCCCCTACTCTTCGAACAGTATAACCCAAAACAACGCGCCGCGTTTAATTGTGAAAAAAACTTCAAGATTGCTCAAGGGGTTGATGAGAGTCGTGTTAAAATTTGAATAATTGAAAGCTCTTTATGTCATTTTTCTCATTCTTTTAAATTTTTCGGGGCCTGTTCATGCCGAAGAAACGACGAGCGAAGAAGCTCAAGAAAAAGGAATTGAAATTTCCCAAGAGGAAGAGAGCGCCTCAGAGACCTACGAAGTTTCGTCTATTAATCGTAAAGAGCATCTCTACCCTTCCAATTGGGGCACCGTGGGCATCTTTCGGACTCGTTCCGCAGAAAGTCTTCCTTTAGGGGCTCTCAGTTTTGGAATAGGCGGTGAATTTTACTCGGTAGGCAATGCCCCAGATTTTGGTACGGGAAAGCAAGCTAACTCTATCGCAGAAAATTTATTTGTCGGATATTCCCCTCTTAATAACCTCACACTGGCTGTTGTTCGAAGAAATTCCTCAACAACTTTTGGAACCCCAAGACAACTTATTTCTTCACTCGGAGATTTTAATTTTTCAGCCGTTTATTCTTTTCCGATCAATGACACCTTCGCAATTGCCCCAATTGGAAACTTTCTCATCGCCTCTAATTTTAATAGCCTTTCTCCTGCCGTTAGCACTTTAAGTGGTGGAATTGGAGTGCTGGGCACGGCTTCACTCTATCCCAGCACAGGTCTTCCGCTTTTCTTCCATCTAAACTTGCTCTTTCACATGCCTCAAATCCGCTCGGCAAGCTCTGGAATTCTCGCTTCAGAAACCTTTTATGAATTTAGCCGCTTTTCAACCATCAATACTGCCTTGGGAGTTGAGTACAAACTGGGCGACTTCATTCCCTTTTTAGAGTTTCAACACACTCACCATTTAAACAGCTCCTTAGGCTGGACCAATTCTCCAGCGCGCTTAAGCGTTGGAGCTCGATTTACTCCACTCGATAATAAAAGCTTAGCTTTGCTTTTGGGAACTGATGTGGCAGTCAATCGCGGGCTTTCCGGGGGGGCGCCTGTTGCAGGAATCCCTTTCATGCCCGACTACCAAATCCTTGGACAAGTGAGTTACACCTTCGGAATCACCCAAACTGAACGAAAGCACTACTTCACCACATCCGATGTGAATATTGTTGATCGAAAATTTGTCATTCGAAAAAATATTAATTTCAAAGTGGGAAGTGCAGAACTCTTACGTAATAGTTACAGCCTTCTTGATCAAATTGCGGAAGTAATCAAAGAGAATAAAGTAAGAAAACTTTTAATTTCAGGTCACACAGACTCCACCCACACTGAAGCATATAACTTGAAACTCTCTTTAGCTCGTGCAAACTCGGTAAAGGCCTACCTTGTCAGCAAGGGGATTCCAGAGGACAGTTTGGTAACTCAGGGTTTTGGAAAAAGAAAACCAAAAGCTAGCAATGCAAGTGAGCGAGGACGAAAGTTAAACCGTCGGGTTGAATTCTTTATTTTGGAATAGTTGCTCGTAACATCTGGCGCGGATCCAAAATCCGAGCTAACTCCTCTTCAGAAATGGAAAGCATTTCAAGGGCTACCTCAAACACTGTTCTATTTTCCCGATAAGCTCGTTTCGCCACTTCGGCGGCTTTGTCATAACCCACTTTCACGGCGAGCGGAGTTGCTAACATTAAGTTGCGTTTCAAAAGCTCATCCATTCTTTCCGGATTTGCTTGAATTCCACGAACGCACTTCTTCTCAAACGTTTGAATCCCATGAGCAAGAATCTCAATCGACTCTAACAAAGCATAGGCAATCAGAGGCATCATCGTATTGAGTTCAAAACTTCCAGAAGCTGCGGCCCAAGTGATGGTGGAGTCATTTCCAATGACTTTTGCACAGATTTGCAAAAGCGATTCTGGAATCACTGGGTTTACTTTTCCAGGCATAATACTGCTTCCCGGTTGAACTTCCGGTAGAACAATCTCGGAAATACCAGCTCTAGGCCCACACGCAAGCCACCTCAGATCATTTGCAATTTTGGTAAGGGCAACAGCAAGAGTCTTAAGCGTCCCGCTCATTTCCAAACAGCCGTCCTTCGAAGCCTGTGCTTCAAAATGATTGGAGGCTTCCCTAAATTTAAACCCCGTCCTTTTGGACATGCGGAGGCAGACTTGCCCTCCAAAATCCGGATGCGTATTCAATCCCGTTCCCACCGCAGTTCCTCCTACAGCCAACTCTAACAAAGAGGATAAAGCATTTCGAATGCGTTGATTGCACTTCTTCACTTGTTCTCGATAGCCCGAAAATTCCTGCCCGAGAAGAATGGGCGTGGCATCCTGAAGATGGGTTCGCCCGACCTTAATCACATTCTTAAACTCTTTCGTTTTAACCTCAAGGGCCTCTTCTAAGATTCTTAGTTGGGGAAGGAGTTTTCGTTCCAGCATCAAAACGGCACTGACATGAATAGCAGACGGAAAAATATCATTGCTTGATTGGCCCTTGTTTACATGATCATTTGGATGGACTCTTTTTCTCGATTTTTGAGAAGCAACAGTTGCGATAACTTCATTAAAATTCATATTAGTGCTCGTTCCAGAGCCAGTTTGAAAAACATCAATGGGAAATTGATCTCGATATTCACCTTTTGCAATTTGTTCGGCACCCTTAATAATCGCTTTTGCAATGTGAGGTTCTAAGACCCCAAGCTCCAGATTGGTTTCAGCGGAACACTCTTTCAATAAAGCAAAGGCCTCAAAAAATTCGGAAGGGAATTGAAGGCGGCTAATGGGAAAGTTTTCTACGGCTCTTTGAGTGCCAGCCCCCCAAAGCTTGTCACTAGGGATTTTTATTTCCCCCAAAGCATCTTTTTCTTTTCGGAATGCCATAGAACCTCAAACAAAATCGAGGGGAACAATTTCCTCTTTTAGTTTAGGAATGTTTTCCTTAAGTTTTTCTTCGTTGGGAATAACAAAAACGGTATCCGTTTTTCTGATAAGGAATTTCGTTTTAATCAGACCTTCAAGCATTTCCTCCAGCTGAAACGAATTAATATCTAGATAGTAATTAATCGTTTCAAAGTTCACCACGATTGCTTTTCCTTCAGAGCAGGGTTGGCCATGATAAGCCGAGAAATACAGTAACAATTGAAGAAAGCGCTCTGTGGGGTGAGCCGAGCGAAACTTTTGAACCAACAGATTCATCCTGTTAATGCGCTCATTGGCGATTCGCAGAGTTGCCTCCAAAATCTCAATCAGGAGGGTTGGAGAATTTTTATGCAAGTCTTTAATCGCTGTCTGATTAAACTCGAGGTAAGAGACGTCGCCCAGAGCCTTAGCTCCAAACACTCGAGCAAAAACAGATGGGTCGAACAGGGCTTTCTCACCTAGCATATTTCCGGCGCCCAGGTAATTAATGACAGACAATTGGTCATTTTTCTTAGCTACCAATTCGACAATCCCACGAGTGATGATTAAAAAGCTCGTCCCTGGAAATCCTTGTTCAAATAAAAACTCCCCCGATTTTACGTTTTTTCGATATGGGTCCAAAGCGGGAGAATCCCAAAAAAAGTCGTGTAATTTCATAAATATTCCCTATCTCCTTCTTATCGGTCAGTTACTTTCACTTTTTAATTAAAAAAAACCTTCGTTCGCACCGCGTCACCACAGGGACTTTCCTTGTCTTAAGAGCCCTCCCCCCCTATGATGCCGGAGTAATTTTCTCAACAGTTAGGAGTTCCGGTTTGGGTCAATCAATTAAAAACTTCTCACAACTTTTGCTTCTGATTTTGGGGCTTTTTGCTTTGCGATCATCGCTTGTAGAACCCTACGTTGTTCCCACGGGTTCCATGGAGCCTACTTTAAAAACTGGCGATCGCCTCTATGCCCTCAAATGTGCTTACGATTTTAAATTCCCGTTCACGAACCAGACTGTATTTCATTTGGGCGAAGTGAAAAGAGGCGACGTGATTTTATTTCAGGCCCCGCACCGACCTGAAATGACTTATGTAAAAAGAGCTGTCGGACTTCCCGGAGATCGATTGGAAATTCAAAATGGAGTTCTTTATGTGAACGGCCAGGAAATGCTCAAATCTGAATTTTCCGATCGAAGCATCATGTACGATATCGAAAGAAACTCAGATAAACGACTTTATGTAGAAAATCTGACGGGTAAAAAACATTTTGTCATTCTTGACTCCCTAGCAGATGGCAATCCGAGCCGATATCTAGAACCCATAACAGTTCCGGAAGGACACCTGTTTGCGGTGGGAGACAATCGGGACAATAGCTATGATTCTCGAGCTTGGGGCTTTGTGCCCATGGACAACTTGAAAGGAAAAGCCCTTTTTATTTGGTTCTCTGGCTGGGATCCTTTGTTAAAAGAAAGCATGGTTCAACAGCACTCGCTCTTAGAGCAAATTGCTTACTTCGTAATTGATTTTTTCCGTTTCACTTTTGATTGGATTCGAGGCGAAGCTTGGATTCGATATGAAAAAATTGGAACTTTGATTCATTAGCACGATGTCCAATTTCTCTCACCTTCATCTACACTCTCAATACAGTCTCTTGGAGAGCTCTATCCGACTGGATGAGGTTTTTAAGTTAGCGTGTGAATATAAGATGTCTGCTGTCGGTCTCACTGACCACGGAAACATGTTCGGAGCTGTAGATTTTTATTTGAAAGCAAAAAAATATGGCCTCAAACCTATTTTAGGTTGCGAAGTTTATGTAGCACCCGGGGGGCGGCTCTTGAGAGGAAATACCGGAAATGCTGATGAGGAGATTGCCCCCTACGCCTTGGGACGCTCTGGGCTCCAGCACTTGGTTCTCCTGGTCCAGAATGAAATCGGTTATCAAAACCTCAGTAAGCTTGTGAGCGCAGGTTATTTAGAAGGCTTTTATTACCGCCCCAGAATAGACAAAGAACTTCTGGCACAGCATTCAGAAGGTCTCATCGCTACCTCGGCTTGCCTAAAAGGCGAAGTCACTAGTGCTGCGATGATTGGGGACATGGATCGCGCTCGAGAGGCAGCGAAGTGGTTTCAAAAAGTTTTTCCAGGACGGTTTTATCTGGAAATGCAACAAAACGGCCTTCACCAGCAAATGGTGGTCAACGATAGGTTTCAGGAACTTGCAAAAGAGCTTGGAATCCCTCTTCTAGCCACGGCAGATTGTCATTACCTCCGCAGAGAAGATGCGCTTTCTCAGGAAGTTTTAATGGCCATCCAAACGGGACAAAAGATGGAAGAGATGTCTGGGGCTTCACTGGTCAGCCAGGAGTTTTATTTCAAGTCGCAAGAAACAATGAAGCAAGAGTTTTCATTTTGCCCAGAGGCAATTGAAAACACTCAAAAGATTGTAGACTCTTGTCATTTTGAATTTAAATTCAAAGATGAACAGGGAAAAAAGATTTATCATTTTCCAAAGTTTGATCCCCCTCAGGGGCTTTCTCAACAGGAACACTTAAATCAACTCTCACATGCTGGCTTACAAGCTCGCTTGGAGGAAACCAAAAAATACCAAAACCGCAGTTTCACTCCTGAAGACCTTAAAAAATACGATGAACGATTAGAGAAAGAACTGGGAATTATCAATTCAATGGGCTTTACCGGTTATTTTTTGATCGTCCAAGACTTTATCGGTTTTGCGAAAAAACAGGGGATTCCGGTGGGACCGGGTCGGGGATCAGGAGCGGGCAGTTTAGTGGCCTATTGTTTGCGAATTACAGAGCTCGATCCACTGGAACATGGTCTTCTTTTTGAGCGATTCTTAAATCCCGAACGTGTTTCTCTCCCTGACTTTGACGTCGACTTCTGTATGGACAGACGTCCAGAAGTGATTGAGTACGTTGCTCAGAAATACGGCACAAATTGCGTGGCACAGATCATTACTTTCGGAAACTTGAAAGCTCGTGGAGTTACTCGAGATGTTGGCCGAGTCATGGGTATGCAGGCTCAAGACGTAGACAAAATCGCAAAATTAGTTCCAGAAGAAATTAACATCACACTGAATGAAGCTTTTGAAAAAGAACCTCGTTTAAGAGCGCTGACCGAGACAGATCCTCAGATCCATACCCTTTTTGAAATCAGCAGGAGAATTGAAGGTCTCTATCGACACGCGGGCATTCATGCTGCCGGCCTTGTGATTTCCAATCGCCCCATGGTGGAGCACTGCCCTCTTTACCGTGGAAAAAATGATGAGCTTGTCATCCAGTACGATATGAAAAAGGCGGAAGAGATTGGCCTTATCAAATTCGACTTCTTAGGGTTAAAGACACTTACTTTTCTTAAAAAAGCAGAAGCTCTCGTAAATGAGAAACATCCCCAAGCGCACCTGGAACTGGACAAAATCAGTCTTGCAGATCCGAAGACTTTTGAGCTTCTTTGTCAGGGCGACACGAATGGAATTTTTCAGCTTGAAAGTTCGGGCATGCAGGATCTTCTTCGAAGAGCGAAACCCAACCGCTTTGCGGATATCGTAGCTATCACATCGCTTTATCGTCCGGGTCCTATGGTGATGTTGGATGATTATGTAGGTCGAAAACACGGACAAATTCCCATTGAGTACGACTTTGAGGAACTGAGACCTATCTTGGCCGAAACCTATGGAATCATGGTTTATCAGGAGCAAGTGCAACAAATTGCGATGAAGCTCGCAAGCTACACTGCGGGTGGCGCAGATTTGCTCCGTCGAGCCATGGGAAAAAAGATTCCAGAGGAAATGGCAAAACAGAAAGAAGTCTTTCTGGATGGCACAACCAAAAATGCCCACGACCGAAACAAAGCTGAAAAATTATTCGACCTGATGGCCAACTTCGCAGGCTATGGTTTTAATAAATCCCATGCTGCTGCTTACTCTGTGGTGACCTGTCAAACAGCTTATTTGAAGGCTCACTACCCGGTTATCTTCTTTGCAAGCTTACTTTCGATTGAAAGAGAAGATACGGACAAGATCACCAAATACATAGCTGACGCTAATAAACATCAAATTTCTGTCCTTGCCCCTGACATCAACGAATCTGAAACTGACTTTACCGTACTCTCTGATTCTCTCATTCGATTTGGACTGGGAGCTATTAAAGGAGTTGGGCAGATTGCTATCGATAATATTCTCGAAGCCAGAAAAACCGGTGAAAAGTTTACTGACCTATTTGATTTTTGCTCAAGAACCAATAACCGAATGGTAAATAAAAGAGTATTGGAAGCCTTGGTAAAGGCAGGTGCTTTCGATAGCTTTAATGTTCATCGAGCATCCATCTTTAAAGCGATTGATTCAGCTCTAGAACTCGGCGGAAGCGCGCAAAAACTACGAGATGAACAACAACCTAGTTTCTCGGACCTCTTGGGTGAGCAAGATAGCACCTTTACTCAACACCGATTTACTTATCCCGAAGTAAAACCTTGGACACTCTTAGAAAAGTTACGTTATGAAAAAGAAACAATTGGATTTTATGTAACGGGTCATCCTCTGGATGAGTTCAAGTGGGAAACCGAAAGATACACTACCGCGACCATCCAAGAGTGTGTTTCTCATCCCACCAATAAAGAAGTTTTTATCGCCGCTTCCCTTGTAACTATGCGAGAAATTATCACCAAACGAGGCGATCGAATGGCTTTTGTTACCCTGGGAGATAAATCAGGGGAAATTGAAGCGGTTGTTTTCTCAGATGTCTTTTTAGAAAATGAAGGCACTTTCAAAAGTGATGAACCGATTTGGGTTAAAGCTCAATTAGAAAGAGGCGAATCCGGGGCGAAACTTCTCTTATCTAAAAAGAGCCAATCTCAAGTTCTGCCCCTTCGCTATGCCTTTGAGGCTTTAGCCAGAGAAATGCATTTGTACTTTGATCAAGATGCTAGCGATTTCTTAAAAGATGCTAAACGAGTGCAACAACTCCAACAGTTTTTGTCGTATCAAAACCCGAAAGAAGAACGAGGGTTTGGCCCGCTTTTTTTCCATGTTCAGACCCTTCCTACCACCTCTACCACCCTGCGTTGGAAGGGGACTGTTCCGTTGCGAAGAGAAACGGTACACTTTATGAAGAATCTTCTAGATGAAAGGGTTCGAATTGAGTTTCGTTAGATTTTCAATCATTGCCTTGGGAATAATGTTTGGATTCATGGCTCGAGCTGAAGCTCCGTTCTCAGTATCGGCTCCCCTTACTGGCGCTTCTCAGGCTGAAGCTGAATCCTCCGAAGATGCAACTCCTGCTCTTCTCTCCAAATTAAAACAAGAAGCTATTATTCAATGGCTCAAAGAGTACTTGGGAAATAAAGCAACTCGCTATGAAAAATTGATCACTCCCAAATTCGCTGAATCTTACATTTTGGATTATAAAGTAACTCAAAAAGGACCCAATAAAGAGATCGTAGAGCTTTCGGGCCACCTCGATACTGAAGCTCTCAAAGGGTGGCTGCGATTGGCGGACACTAAAGGGCAAGAAGGTGGGCAAATTCGCCCCTCCCTCATCATGACCGATTCTGTCCCCGATTTTTCTTTGCCGACGCCTGACTACTTTACTCAAAAAGGCTCTTCAGCTTACTCTCAGACTTCAATTCAACTTCTCAATCAAGAGCTCAGACGACTCAATTTAAAAGTAAGTCCGGCTAATGAGATTGTAACTACGTCCCCCCCAAAAGATGAACGAGGCATCAGCCGACTCAAAGACACTTTAGCGACTGAAGGAACGAATGCTGCGATTTGGCTATACTTAAATAAGTGCCGAAGCTGTGATGCCCCTCGATTAGATATTTATCTCTATTCGCTAGAGCGCGGGGGAAGCCTACTTTCAATGATCAGCGAAGAGTTGTCCATTTCCCTTAAACAACTGGATAATGCGGAAAAAACAAAGACGGTGCTCACCCCGATTTTCAATCAGTTCCAACAGGATTTTGAACGCGTGATTGCAGAAGGACGTTTTACTGCGCTCCCATTAACTATCACGGTAGAAGGAATAGAGAACTATTTAGGATATCGAAAAATTGATTATGCTCTGAGTAAGCAAAACTATTTTTCAGAGTGGCTTCCCAAGACATTTATCCAAAACACGGCCCAATTTGAGGCGATGAGCAATTTAGCCAGTGAGGAAGTGGCTCAACGCATCGAAAACCTGGGCTTGGCAGATGTTAAGCTGACCCTAGTCCGCGTTGATTCTCGCAATATAGTCATGAGATACTCTCGTTAAGCCTTTTTTCTCTAATTCCCCGGGGGTCAGTATGGCGCAAATCCTTTTCCTTTTATGCCTCATGCTTTCTAGCTGTTCTTTTCTTGATCTTGAAAAGGCCTCATCCGATTCCTCTCGAGAAATTGCTTCAACCGGTACCCCCGACACTCAGGTTTTAGAAACCAGAAAAAGAAGCTCCCAAGACTCTTCCAAACTGGCTTTGAGGAAACGCATTCTTGTTCTCCCCTTTCGAAATGAGAGTTCTGTAGGCGGTCAGGAGATCAGTCAATTTGCTGCCGAGGAAGTCAGAAATAAACTAGATAGCGTTGATGAATTTATCGTAGTCAGAGATCAAGATGTTCCTGGAGTGTCCTTATTAAATACCCCAGCTAATGAATCTGATTTAGTTCCTTTAATAGAAGCTGCACGTGCCCATGGACTTGTGGCTGTGGTCCTTGGAACTCTGAAGGACGTACGAATTAAAGAAAGAGGAAATCAGGTGGGCCTCTTTCAAACACGTTACAACACAGTTCAAACTAGTTTGGAGATCAAATTACTCGATGTGACCACTCAGAAATTCACCATTGCAAAAGATCTCAGCGCCGAGGTGACCGAGGAAAATACTCGATTTTTTGGCAGCCGATCCATCGCATCTACAGACTCAGTAAAAGCCGAAGGGGCGGTTAGCAAAGCTGTAGAACAAGTGATCCCCTTATTTTCCTCTGAGGCCCATCGCATTGGATGGAGCGGAAGAATTGCGAAAATTGATGTCCATCGTTTTTACATCAATGCAGGCGAGTTAAGTGGTGTCTCTCGCAATCAATTGCTAAGGGTATTCGGAGAGGCTGAACCTGTGGTAGATAAAGAGTCAGGGCTGGTCATCGGAATGGCGCCAGGAAGATTTAAGGGCTTGTTGAAAGTAGTCGATTTTTTTGGCGAGGATGGAGCTGTTGCGATTGTTCACTCCGGAGCTGGATTTCTTGAACGTGATAGAGTTGAGGCCTACGTTCCGCCTGCCCCCTGATTTACCTGGGGTGTTTTTTTGAAAACTGTCATTCCCAATTTCCTAACGCTCTCTCGACTGATTCTCATGCCCGTGAGTCTTTATTTCCTTGTCGAAAGGGCCACTGGGCTTGCTCTCGCCGTCTATATTTTCATTGCGCTCACTGATTTCTGGGATGGGTTTCTTGCTCGAAGGTGGAATACGTGTACTTCGCTCGGAGTCGTTCTCGATCAAGTTTCCGATAAACTCGTCGGATTGGGGTTTTTCCTGGGTTTAACCCTTCTAGGCTTTTGTCCCGCCTGGTTTTTAGGGCTTTTAGTCCTTACTTCTGCTTTTCTTGGATTTGGTTATTTATTCTCGCAATTTATTCCTAACCTATCGGGGCCACAAGCTAGTCTGAAGATTGGCAAATGGAGCACGGCTCTTCAGTATATTTGGATCGGTTGGATCCTATTTAGTGAGTGTTTTTTTGGCAAAACGAATAAGTTCACTTATGTTAGCAGCATCAACTTGGTAGGGTTCATTGCCCTAGCCGTTTTGCAACTGATAGTTTTTGGTCAATATGCTTCAAGAATGCTCAGAAACAAGCCGCTCCTTAAAAGCCACAACGGTCATCCGGCAACAGATTGACTGGCAAGAACTCGAGCTCTTGCAACAAGATCTCATCAGCCAAGTAACAAAAAACCCCTCTAACTTTTTCCTTCTTGTTTCGGAACCCTCACCGACTTTTACGTTCGGCAGGAATGCGTCTCAAGATGATTTACTGTGGTCGCCCTCTCAATTGAGAGAAAATGGGGTTGGATTGGCTCAAGTTTCTCGAGGAGGTAAATGGACTTACCATGGCCCAGGTCAAATTGTGATTTATCCTATAGTAAATTTGAAATCGATTGGATTTAGCACAAAAGAAGCTCGACGCTTTGTTGAAACCCTAAGACAGGCAGTCCTTGAGTGTTGCCAAGCCTGGCAATTACCTGCGCAAACGGGAGAAAATCCCTTCGGCATTTATTTAGAGGAAAAAAAAATAGTTTCCTTTGGGCTTTCATTTCAAAACGGAATCTCTTCTCATGGTTTGTCCGTTTGCTTTTCTCCTCAACAAAAATTCTTCTCGGGAATTCGTCCTTGCGGGCAATCAGAAAGCGTCTTTACTTCGCTTCAGGAACACGTCCCCAGTTTAACATGGCACAACGCAGCGATCTCTTTGACGGATTCCATCAAAAAAAGTTTCAAAATCTCTTAAAGACCGCTAATCTTTATCGAATCTGTAGATTCTTCAGAGGAGAAAATCGACTATGTTACACACACTTATTGGATTCTTTTCATTAACCGTCTTAATCCTGACCGGCTGTACCGGCGGGGGAAGCGATCCCGTTGTTGCTGAATTTAACGGGGTGAAAGTAAAAGCTTCGGAAGCTTTTGCTCAAGTTAAAACACGTTTGTTTGATTTAGAAGAAGAAGCTTACCGAACTAAAGAACAAGCCATTAACGAGTACGTGGATCAAAAGATCCTAGAAATGGAAGCAAAAAAGCAGAACTTGTCTCGAGAACAACTGCTTGAAAAAGAAGCTGGGGGAGGAGCTGCAGCTGAAATCACCGATAAAGAAATTACTGATTTCCTTGCTTCTAAGGGTCTGTCTTTAACTGACAAAAGAATTAAAAAAGAAGACGTAAAAGAATATCTTAAGTTCCGACAAAAATTTGAAAAACAACAACAGTATGTCGCCAAACTCAGGGAAGCTGCGAAAGTAAAACTTTTAGTAACAGAACCTGAATCTCCAAAAGTGGCTGTTTCAGTTGAAGGCCAACCTACTTGGGGAAGCAATAAAGCACCCGTGACGATTGTTGAGTTTTCGGATTTTCAATGTCCCTTCTGTGCTCGAGCCGTTCCGACATTGGAGCGAATCAAGCAAGAATATGGACCAGAAAAAGTCCGTATAGTGTTTCACCACTTGCCACTCCCCAATCACCCACGAGCCCTTCCCGCTTCATTGGCATCTAGCTGTGCCAATGACCAAGGAAAGTTCTGGGAGATGCATAATATGCTGTTTGAAAATCAAGCCAAACTGGAAGACGCCGATCTGAAAGAGTATGCAAAAAAATTGCAACTCGATGCTGCCAAGTTCGCTGAGTGCTATGACAAAAAAGCGCACATGGAGAAGATCGAAACCAGTCGTAAAGAAGGCGAGAAAGTGGGAATCTCCGCTACTCCATCATTTGTAGTTAATGGAGTTCTCATTCAAGGAGCTCAGCCTTTCGAGCGCTTCAAAGAGAAAATCGACCGCGCTCTTAAAAAAGGATAAGAGGAGAAACTTAAGCAAGCCCCTTTCGAGCTTCGGCTCGGAAGGGGCTTTTTTTCTTCATGGGAATAGATTTCGTTTTTCCTTCTTTGCTTTTTGTAGCGGACATCTGGAGAGCCGCTCTTACAAATCCGACAAAAAGCGGGTGAGGCAAAAAGGGCTTTGATTTAAATTCTGGATGAAATTGACAAGTTACAAACCAGGGGTGCTTGGTGATTTCCATCATCTCCACTAAGCCACTGTCGGGATTCATTCCTGAAAAAGTGATTCCGCCCTCTTCTAAAATCTTTTTGTAGTGGTTGTTAAATTCGTAACGATGCCTATGACGTTCAACAATCTTATTCTTTCCATAGACTTTCGATGCTTGCGAGTTAGGCATTAAATTGCACGGGTAAGAACCTAACCGCATGCTTCCGCCGACCTTTTCTAAACGCCGTTGGTCTTCCATGAGATCAATGACAAATTCCCCAGTGGTAGAAAATTCGCGACTAGTAGCTTTTGATAGACCACACACGTGCCGTGCGTACTCAATAATCGCTAATTGAAGTCCAATACAAATTCCGAAATAGGGAATCTTATTTTCTCGCGCATATCGAATAGCTTTGATTTTTCCTTCGACTCCTCGATTTCCAAAACCTCCTGGAACCAGTATTCCGGAAAGACCCTTTAAGATATCGAGGTTGTCAGCCTTTTCTAGTTTTTCTGAATCGATATAGCGCAAGTTTATCTGACAGTGATTTGCAATCGCTCCGTGCACTAAAGCTTCCGAGACACTCTTATAAGACTCAGTGAGATCGACATATTTTCCAACAATTCCAATTTCAATCGGTCCGTGTTTCGGCGAAGTTAGGGTTTGTACAATTTTTGCCCAGTTCTCCACACCACGACTCTTCGTTTTAAGTCCAAGCCGTTTGCAAACTTTTTCATCGAGTCCTTGTTCGTAATACACCAGAGGAACTTCGTAGATATGCTTTACATCTTTTGCAGTAACAACTCTGTCTGCTTGAAGGTTACAAAAGAGAGCAATTTTTGCCCGAATATCCGGGGGCAAAATGCGATCAGTTCTGCACAAAAGAAAATCAGGCTGAATCCCAATTTCTCTCAATTTCTGGACACTGTGCTGCGTGGGTTTGGTTTTCAACTCCCCTGAAGTCCCCATAAAGGGAACTAACGTCAGGTGAATAAAACACACATTTTCCTCGCCCACATCAAATCGGAATTGGCGGATAGCTTCTAGAAATGGCAAAGATTCAATATCTCCAACCGTGCCGCCAATTTCGATAATAGCTACTTCTTTATCTTTAGAAACCCGCTTGATCCGTTCTTTAATTTCATCGGTGATGTGCGGAATGACTTGAACCGTTCCTCCAAGAAACTCCCCACGTCGTTCTTTGGCGATCACTGTTTCATAAACTTGGCCAGCCGTGATGCTGTTTTCGCGTTTTAAATTAACATTGGTGAATCGTTCGTAATGACCTAAATCGAGATCTGTTTCGGCTCCATCTTCTGTAACAAACACTTCACCGTGCTGGAAAGGATTCATCGTCCCCGGATCCACATTGAGGTAAGGATCCATTTTCATGAGGGTGATTTTTAGTCCGCGATTTTCAAGAAGAGCTGCAAGAGAGGCGGAACTCAGCCCTTTTCCTAATGAGCTTAAAACTCCACCCGTTACAAAAATATATTTTGTTTTCATCGCTGGATTATCTCTGTTGGACTTTAGATTACCACTCCCGGTTTTTCTCTCAAAACCCTTTCCACCGTTTTCACTAACCTCTTTAATTATCTCATGGTTTCAGACAGTTACAGACTAGGAGTCTTGGGGCGGTAGGAAAAGATCTTTTCCTAAGACAAACCCGTTTTTTTTACCGCCCTTTTTCGAAGAGATGAAAGACCCAGAAAGTCCCTTCTTTATTTTTTCAAATTCCTTCTTAAAGAGAGGTTGCGCTTGAAAAAGCTGGTTCAGAATTTTCTCAGTCTTAACAGGACTTAGGCTCTTAGCCTCTTCCCATAAGTCGTCAAAGAGAAGCTGGCTTGCTCCAATAGCCAATGAGGGAAAAGCCCCATCATCTACCTCCCCAAATCCGACGATAAGACCTCGCTCCCAAAGACTTTTCAAAGCTTTGTTATAAGCACTTTCTTGGTCTTTTCCCTTGAGTCCCGTTTCTTTCTTAAGCTGTTTGGTGCTTAAGGGAGAATCCTCCTCCAACACTCTTAAAACCGTCCGAGCAGCCTCGGGTAAAGACCGCGTGCTTTCCTTTAAAAAGGCAAGTTCTACTAAAAGGGCCTGAAAAACAGGAAGGGAAAAGAAAGTCGCCCTTCCCCTAAACCACTTGGTATAAACGACCTTTTTGCATAAGGAGAGCTCTGTCCGAAGATGCCACAGTCTGACCACCCTATCGTCGCCCGATGTATCCCACTCCCACCGCATTTCACTTTTGGGGTAGAGCTTCGACCAAAGCGACTGGGGATCGGGTCGGTTATCCAAAGGAAATACGAGGAGCCCCCCCCCTTCATTGATTTTTTCGACCGCCTTTTTAATACTCATAAATATCAGATTTTATTATATTCTTTTTTATAATACTTTATTTGACTCTAAGCGTCAAAGCGGCTACATTACCGCCAGAATTGAGGTTGTATGAGAAGCTGTCTTACACGTCTATTGCTGCTTGTTTTAGGGCTGAGTCCCGGTCTTTTTGCCAGTCCTAGCCCGATGGGCCAAGGTCTTTCAGGCAATTATAAATTGTCTTACGTCGGAACAGACTTATGGACTGTTTTTCGAGATGATCCAAAACACAAGCCAGGTGTTGATGGTTTTGATTTTAAAAAGGTGGGAACGCCTCCTCACTTTGCTCCGATTTACATGCTTCATGATCCCAAAAGCCCTTCGGCGACTATCATGGGTGCTGGATCCGATACTCCTCGCCTTTGCGAAGGAACCAGCAAAATGCTTTCCATCAAACTAGAATGCACGCCCCTAGCCAAAGAAACCTGGGTGGATGAAAAAACAAAGTGTGGGATTAAGAAGCTTTTCGTCGAGGGGATCGTTTGGAATATTAAAGATGATCTTCGTTATACTCGGACCGAAGCAATCATTTTTGATCACAAAAATACCCCGAAAGAATGCGAAGAATTTAAGAAGAACCTACTCGCGGACTTAGATACCGATAAAGCCACCGAATTCTTTAAGGCGATGCGAGAAGCAGGCCTTTTTAATGAAGAAAAAGATTTTGCAGATGCTTTTCTTCTTTCCCATGTCTATCAAGCCAATGAGACAGACGAGAAAGCAGTCGAAATGCCCGAAGGAAACCAGACGGGGGCTTACGAACTAGAATACTCAGGACAATCGAAAACCGTTTCTTGGAATGGAGAGACAAAGGAGAACCTAGTTGAGAGCAAACCTTTCAATGCTCCTGATGAGTCAGTCAAACCCGAGCATATCGATAATATTCTTCTGTTTCATGATCCGAATGCACGCTCGGCCAAAATCTCAGGCGGTGGAGATAATACAATGAGAAAATGTGAGTTGGTGTCCGAGAAGGATGCAAAAACAGAGACCTATTCCTGCACCCTGTTTAAAGCAAACGAAGAAGAAGTCGGCACTGGCTGCACCATCGAGCACTGGATTAAAGAAGAGGTGACTCTGAGCGCCGACAGCCTTCCCCGATACGAACGGATTGAACAAAGACAACTAATGCCATCCACGCAAGAGGGCTGTAATAATTACCGGAAGAAAATCTCTGAAGAACTCAAAGAGGGTTCAGCAGAGCTTTTCTTCCGGGTCATTTCCAAAACCGGCGGCATCGAGTCCATCGATAAATTGGGAGATACCTTCCAATTGGTTCACGAGTACACTGCGAAGCACGCGAACTAGGGGTCAGGGGTGAATATTAAATTCAGCGACCCCTCGAAACCCAGCTTCGGTTAATTGCCCAAAGGTTATTTTCTCGTAAGTAGGTGCATCTGCGGGAATAGCTTCTCTTGCTTCGCAAGAGCCATCCGCTTTTTCCGCATAGGTAAAACCCGTTTTGGGATTCATACAGCTAGCGATTTTTTCACCGTCAGGGGTCCATTCTTTATAGTCCGCTTCATAACTCGAAGTGGTTGCCACTGCGTAGACAGGTTTCTCGCTTGGGAAAGGGCCTACTTTTTTGCACTGGTTTTTCTTAACTTCATACCAGCCTGCAGACCTCCATTCGTTTTCTTCAAAGAACCTTACGGCTAAGTAGACTCCTGAGAACTCAGTATGGTTGCAAGCATCGACATACATGCTTTGAGCGGGATGGGTATCTACGATGCTAAAAGGAAAACACATTTCTCCCGAAACACCAGAACTGCAACGAACGGCTTCGTGAAATCCGGTGAGTAAGACGCCACCAGCTTCTGCACAGTCCTTCCCTTCCTTTTTTGTGGCATACCCGTCCAGATCTCCGTCACCACTATAAAGAATGACTTTCGGTGAACCCGTTTTATTCTCAATCGATTTGAATTTTTCGGTAAGGCTCCCGCACCTTTCTGTTCCCGGAAGATTCAATGGCTTACTGGTATCCTCATCAAAGTTGAGTCGCAGAGATATTTGTCCATCTCCAGTAACAGTGAGAGTGTTTTCGTCTTTTGGCAGAGCATGCCAATATCCTTCACTGATGATCTCGTCTGCTGATTCCACCGAGTAGGCCATGTAGACCCCTCTATCGGTGGGGTTTTCTATCACGATCGTTCGCTCCGCTGCTTGGGCTCCACCGTTTAGTGCAGCCAAGAAAAGAAACATATTTAATATTTTTTTTGACATAAGTTCACCTCAAGAAAAGTGAACTGCAAGAGGATGGCCAAATAACCGGCGCTCCCAAAGAAGAAAAAACATTTCGGAATGCCTTGGAAACTTGCAAACTGCGATTAAAGTTCTCTCTTTCTCTTTAAGAGAAGCGGTCTGAAACTGGTTTCACTTTTGCAGTTTGGTTTCAGGGGGAAATTTTTTTAAAAGAGGAATCATCGATGAAAAAACACTTGCTCATGAGTCTAAGCCTTCTCGTTTTTCTCATAACCAATAATTCTAATGCTAATGATGGCTGTATTATAAAAAATGTTCTGGACTTCAGCTGTGAATCCAGCCGCAGGTTAGTGAGCACTCTTGACTCACGACTCAACGTTTGTGTCCTTCATGGCGATGATGCTTTGGAAATCTCGGGGCTCTACTGTAAGAGCCCTCAAGGTTGCTACAAGGATCAAACGAGCTCCTATTCAGAAGGAGATACTTTGTTTTCCTGGTACAACTGCTATCCAGGTGCCCGCCCCATTCTCAGTAATTCGTCTGATGACCCGTCTGACAAAGAAGACCCGACTATGATCGGCTGTGTGGTAAAGAATGTGAAAGATGAGTTGTGTCCGTCAGGAAGGCGACTGTTTAGTAAGAAAGATCTGAGCCTCTCTGCTTGTGCCGATTATGGAATCGACAGCACAGAAATTCCTGGGGCATTTTGCATGAGTAGTTATCCTTGCATGAAAGACTTTCAGAGCGTCTATCTCGACGGCGAAAGCGTTTACGGGTGGTATAACTGCCAACCGGGGGCCATTCCGATTTATTGAAGGGATTAATTTTGAGCGGGGGACGAGGTTCGAAGTCGCGACCCTCAGCTTATGGTTAGCAGAGGAAATGCACTTGCTAGAAACGATAGGAGGTCGTAAATGCCACACTTCATAATTCTGTCACTGTTTTTTTTCAGTTCCCTCATTTGCCTGCCCTCGTTGGGACAAAACGATCAGAAACCGCTCTTGGTTAAAATAAATTCGCCAGGATATGTCCCAGACGATTACTTCTTTAAGGAAACCTGCAAACTCTACCGCGACAGAGTAGAGATCGAATACCAATTCTCCGGAAAGACGATTACTGAGAACCGTCACATTTTGGGAAACACCTCGCTTGAAGCGGTTGTTTCAAAAGCCAAACAAGAAGAACTGACTGAAACACCCAATATCATCTGTGACCTTCCATCCACGAAGATCTATGGTCTTGATTCCTCGGGAGCCGAGGTCCTTCTCTACGCAACGGGTAGTTGTGGAACCCCAAAGCAGGAACGCGCTGGCGGAGCTGCTTTTACCCTGATGTCTCTCATCGGGAAGTATTGTCCGGAAACATTTTAGTGGTGCAAGCCGAGACTATGGCTCGCTGATTCAAGCGAACTTAAGGACAAGTAAATAAGTCCAAAGAGATAATTTCCCA
>CAMCTJ010000014.1 GCA_945878405.1 Bdellovibrio sp. ZAP7 | reverse complement strand
TTACTTCCTGCAACACTCACACTGACGGCGCCGTCAGCATCAGGTGTGACAGTGAAGCTGTAGCTACTTCCGCTACCGCTCACAATCCCCGCACTTCCATTAGTCACAGTGACATCGCTGGCGTCAAACCCTGTCACAGATTCTGTGAAGGTCACTGTTACAGGAATGGCTGAATTCGTAGAGCTTGAAGATGAAGAGCTCAATGTAACTGCGGGAGGGGTAGTGTCTGAAAGCTGAGGCGTTATACTGGAACTTGTTTGAGCATAACTTCCGGTTCCTGCACTATTCACTGCTGCTACTTGGAAATCATACGCACTGCCATTCGTAAGCCCTGTGACTGTGGCATTGGTGTTAGTAGATGTGCCGTCTGAGAATGTCGACCAACTGCTGTCGGTTGAAAGCTTGTACTGAACAATATAATCCGTAATCGAAGCACCGCCATTACTAGCTGGTGCAGTCCAAGAGAGCGAGACTTGGGTGTTGCCAGCAGTGCCCGCAACATTCGTGGGAGCGCCGGGCGTGGTGGTGGGTGTAACACTCGAACTCGTCTGCACATAACTACCAGTGCCGGAACTATTCACTGCGGCTACCCGAAAATGGTAAGCGGTCCCATTCGTAAGACCTGTGACTGTGGCAGCGGTATTCGTAGAAGTTCCATCAGCGAAGGTGCTCCACGTGTCTGCACTGGCAAGCTTATACTGGATGATGTGATCCGTGATTGAAGTCCCTCCGTTGTTTGTCGGGGCAGTCCATGAAAGTGAGACTTCATTGTTACCCGGCTGAGACAGCAGTGCTGTGGGCGGTGAAGCAGTGGGAGAGAGGACGCAGCGAAACCCAACCTCGTACCAAATTAACGATGGCCCAACGTGCAGACCAGCAGTGAACACCCCGGTCCACGCGTCGTTGTTCCAATCGCCGCCGCGAACTACGGTGCCCGCAGAAGAGTTGAGCCGGCCATAGCCAAGACCGCCGTATTCACCACTATTTTTTGTACTGTAATTACCCTCGGGGCCAAATTTCAATCTGACTTCAGAGCTCCAGGAGTTAGTTGAAACATAGCTATCACTCCCTTGAGAAGCGTTGTTATTATCCTTTACCCACTCGTACACGTTTCCAGCTAAGTCCCAAATGATTTCGCCAGACTTTAAAGTATGCGTTCTTTTTTGATTAAAATCAGCGTGTGAACTGGTAGCGCAATTCGTATTTCCTGTGCCTGAGCAGGGGTCGTTATCGGTACTGGCGGCAAGAGCATTGCCTGGCGAATTATCCGAATGGCCTCGGTTCATGTAATTACTTCCAGACGTGCTGTTATTTGACCAATTGAGATAAACTCCAGGTGAGCTTTGCGCAGTTTCAATTTCACGAGCAAGTGCTTGCCACTGGGCGTTTGAAATGAGGTCGTATTTTGCGCTAGCAGTGCTGAGTTCCTGGCACCTTGCAATTGCGCCCGTAACTCCATTCGATGTATCCCTAGGGATATCCACCCAAGGCAGGCCTTGAGCTTCACTCACTGCAATGTTCCCACCACTGTTTTTCATTTCATACTTTGCCACACAAAATTCGCTCGTACCCAAAGTGTCATTGGCTTGAACTTTGACGTAATTGGTGGGGCAAGTGAATGCAGGAGTGACACTTGCGCTGCTACTACTGTAATCGCCCGGACCTGCTGCGTTTACGGCTGATACTCTAAACACGTAAGCAGTGCCATTCGTAAGATCTGTGACGGCAGCACTCGTGGAAGTCGAGGTACCATCAGAGAAAGTCGCCCAAGCTTCTTCTCCAGCGCTCGAAGCTTTGTACTGAACCACGTAATCCGTAATGGCACTTCCACCGTTGTCAGAAGGCGCAGTCCAAGAAAGTGAAACTTGCATGTTGCCGGAAGTGCCGCTGACGCCTGTCGGAGCGCCTGGGGTGGTTCTCGGCGTTACGCTGGAACTTGTTTGGGCATAGCTGCTATTTCCGGCACTATTCACTGCTGCCACTTGGAAATTATAAGCGGAGCCATTCGTAAGGCCTGTGACTGTGGCTGTCGTATTGGTAGAAGTGCCGTCATTAAAGTTGCTCCAAGCGCTGGCAGATGAGAGCTTAAACTGGATCACGTAATCCGTAATCGAAGCGGCGTCATTGCTAGCTGGCGCAGTCCACGTGAGCGAAACTTGCGCATTGTCTGCGGTGCCACTAACACCTGTCGGAGCGCCAGGAGTGGTTATCGGCGTCACGCTCGAACTAGTTTTCGCGTAGCTGCCGTTCCCAGCAGCGTTCACTGCAGCGACTTGGAATACGTAAGCTGTGCCATTCGCAAGGCCTGTGACCGTCGCACTCGTACTTGTCGAGGTACCATCGCCGAAAGTCGTGAAGTTCGTTCCATCAGAAGAAAACTGAACAATATAATCGGTGATTGCACTTCCGCCATTACTTGAGGGTGCAGTCCACGTCAGTGAAACTTGAGAGTCACCCGCAGTACCAGTGACACTGGTGGGAGCATCAGGTGTCGTGTAAGGAGTCACTCCCAGTGAAGCCGTGCTAAAGCTTCCCGTCCCCGCTGCATTGATAGCAGCCACTTGGAAAACGTACTCGGTGCCATTGGCAAGGCCTGCGACCACTGCAGATGCAGTTGCACTCTCTCCATCGGTAAAAGGCACCCATGTGCTTCCGCCATTGCTGCTGTACTCAATGGCGTAGTCGGTGATGAGTGCTCCACCGTTACTTGCGGGAGCTGTCCATGAAAGAAGAACTTGCGTGTTGCCGGAGGTACCAGCAATAGAGGTCGGTGCTCCCGGAGTCGTAACAGGAGTCACACTGGAACTTGCTTGAGCATAGCCTCCCGTTCCCGCACTGTTCACTGCTGCTACTTGGAAATCATACGCACTGCCATTCGTAAGCTCTGTGACTGTGGCTGTGGTATTTATCGACGTGCCGTCAGTAAACGTACTCCAAGTCCCGCTGCTCGAAAGCTTGTACTGAACGACGTAATCCGTAATCGAAGCACCACCAGTCTCAGAAGGCGCGGTCCAGGAGAGTGAAACTTGGGTGTTACCCGTAGTGCCAGTGACGGCGGTGGGAGCATCCGGCGCAACCACTTGGCTTCCACCGTCGGTGATGGTCCAGCCTTTGCCGCCGGAGCCTGTGGCAGTGGTGAGTGTGGAGCGAGCGGCGGTGACTGCTGCAGTGGCGGAATATTTTGCGGTGCCGGCACTGAAGGTGACCCCAGTTTTTACATTTTGAGCGCTCCAACTCAAGAGAAGAGAGTCGTAATTTGTGCGATCTAAGCTAGAGCTTAGAAACATAGTCGACATCGTGGTTACTTTGGTGACATTCCAAAGACTGACGTCTTGGTTAAAAGGAGATGCTTCGAACATGCGACTCATGTTGGTTACATTGACGGTGTTCCAGTTTCCAACTGGCTGATTAAAAGCAGTAGCCCCCAGGAACATCATGTCCATTCTGGTTGCATTGGCAGTGTTCCAACTTCCGATTGGCTGATTAAACGAAGCCGCTCCATTAAACATGACATAAAAATTCGTAATTTTTGAGGTGTTCCAGCTTCCAATATTTTGATTAAACGCACCCGCCCATTGAAACATACCCCACGCACTTGTAACGTTAGCAGTGTTCCAGTTCCCAATATTCTGGTTGAAGTTCCCGGCCGAGGTAAACATGGCAGACATCTCAGTCACTTTTGAAACATCCCAGTTACCAATCTCTTGATTGAAAGCATTGGCGCCCCGAAACATGGCGTACATATTTGTTACGTTAGAAGTATTCCAGTTCGAAACATTCTGATTAAACGCGGAGGCGCTATTAAACATCTGGTTCATGTTCGTCACATTCGCAGTATTCCAAGAACCAATATCTTGATTAAATGCAGTCGCACCCGAAAAGAGATAATCCATAGCAGTTACTTTTGACGTATTCCAATTGCCAATCGGCTGGTTGAAGGGCGTTGAACTAAACAATTGGCTCATCACTGTCACATTAGAAGTGTTCCAGTTTCCAATGTTCTGATTAAAGGCACTCGCACCATTGAATAATCTATTCATGGTTGTTACCTTTGCTGTATTCCAACTTCCGATGTCTTGATTAAAAATGGATGCATTCTCGAACATGAAACTCATGTTCGTCAGATTGTTGGTATTCCAGTTACCGATAGGCTGATTAAAATTACTGGCAGCATTGAACATTCCGTTCATGCCGGTCACATTACTGGTGTTCCAACTAGAAATGTTTTGATTAAAGTTGCTCGCAGAAGCAAACACATAGGTCATATCCGTGACATTGGCAGTGTTCCAGCTTCCAATGTCTTGATCAAAAGCTGCAGCGCCTTGAAACATCCAGCCCATACTGGTCACATTACTGGTGTTCCAGTTACCGATAGGCTGATTAAATACCGTGGAAAGATAAAACATTGCGCCCATATTAGTTACATTCGAGGTATTCCAGTTTCCGATATCTTGATTAAATTTATTGGCTCCAGAAAACATGTAGTTCATATCTGTGACATTGGAAGTATTCCAATTGGCCATGCTGGGAGACGTGATGAGTGAAGTGCAGGAACGAAACGCTCCAGCGAGATTGGTTGTTCCGGTCAGGTCCAACACTTCGGTTGACGAAATAGTGAGATTGCTTGCTCCGTAAAAGTAGTTGCCATTATTGCCAAGCTTGAGTGGGCCCCACTTTGAAATATCAGTGAGCTTAAGTCGATCACCGGTATTGTTAAATCGGAATCCGGTGATCGTCCCATTGATCGTCACAGTATAAGTTCCCGCTGCGGCATAGGTATGAGTGACATTTGCATCATTCCAAGCGGTGATCGTGTTATTTAAACCATCTCCCCAATCGACAGTGAAATTATAAGTGCCGGTGCTTTCGAGTGGGAGTTTCACTTGTGTAGAAGTGGAACTACCCGTGCTCGTATTATTGGTCTTCCAGGTGGAAACAAAAGCACCTTGGGGAGTGACCATCGAAGAGCTTTCACTAAAATTTCCCGTTCCCACTGTATTGACAGCTGCCACTCGGAAAACATGGGGAACATTATTAGCAAGGCCCGTCAGATTTTTGCTTGTAGAAGTAGAGGCCGTGAGTGTTGCTGCACTCCAAGTAGTTCCGCCATCCGTCGAATATTGATAGGCGTAGTCGGTGATTGCACTGCCACCATTGTTAGTTGGTGCAGTCCAGCTGAGTGATGCTCCACCATCGCTTGCAATAGCGGAAAGGCCCGTAGGAGGATCGGGAGTGGCCAGTGGCGTGATCCCTAAAGATGAGCTACTAAACATTCCCGCGCCGGCACTGTTCACAGCCGCTACCTGAAAGATATATTCAGTGCCATTCACTAATCCTGTAACAACTGCGGAAGTCGCGGCACTTTCGCCGTCTGTGAAAGAAATCCAAGTGCCTCCGCCATTGCTGCTGACCTCAATGACATAATCCGAAATAAAAGCACCCCCGTTACTGGAAGGTGCAGTCCACGTGAGAGCCACTTGCGTGTTTCCAGAAGTTCCAGCAACAGAGGTCGAAGTCCCTGGAGTCGTAGCGGGGGTGACACTGGAACTGGTTTGTGCGTAGTTTCCGGTGCCGTCACTATTCACGGCTGCTACTCTAAAAACGTAAGCCGTGCCATTAATGAGGCCTGTGACGGTTGCCGTGGTATTCGTTGAAGTGCCATCACTGAAAGAAGTCCACGATGAACCACTATTTGATGAATATTGAACCACATAATCCGTAATCGCATTACCGCCGGTGCTTCCTGGTGCAGTCCAGGAGAGTGTCACTTGCGTGTTTCCAGAAGTGCCTACGACTCCAGTCGGTGCTCCGGCGATGGTTGCCGGAACAACGCTAGCATCAGTGGTAGCAAAACTCCCAGCTCCAGCAGCATTCACTGCTGCGACTTGAAATGTGTACTCAGTTCCATTGGTGAGCCCAGTCACTGTAGCAGAGGTTTGAGGACTTACTTCGTCAACAAAATCGTTCCACGATGTGCCGCTATTGCTGCTGTACTGAATCGTGTAATCAGTAATCGGAGAGCCTCCGGTATCACTCGGAGCAGTCCAGCTCAGGTCTACTTGTTCATTTCCAGGAATTGTCGTGAGTCCGGTGGGAGCACCGGGGATTACAGCACGAGTGGAAGCAGAGGGAGACGCGTCCCCTATTTCTGGCTCTCTGACATCTGCACAGGCAGAAAGTAGTGCAAGACAGAAAAGAATTTGTGAAAAAAACTTCATCAAAAACCTTTTTTACGTTCCACAAAAAGCGCACGCGGTTTATTACCTTATTATATACGCTTTAAGCGGACTCCGCCCGGGCGCAAATTTCGCGCCGATACCCACTATCTTTTCGGCTGTTGAGGGGGCTAAACCAATGAAGAGATCGCCATATTTCCTTCACATTTCCTTCACAAATTTGTCGAGGCGTTAGACACCTGAATGTATACGGAAAGAACACGCCGAAACCTCAGCACAGTGACGCTTCTTGCCCCTTGAAATCATTGAGTTTTTCAGCATTTTTTTAGGCATTCGGTTTGCTAATTTATAAAAGTTGAAGGAGGGGTAAAAAGTGAATCGGTTTTCCTTACAGATTCTCTCAAGCGCTTTTATTTTCAGCGCCCTTCTTTTTGCTGAAAGCTCTCCGAAGTCCGGTGCCATTCAATACAATGCGGAACAGGAAAACAACAAGGCTCGCAAAAAATACGTCGAACGATTTATCAAATTTACTCAAGATCAAAACGTTTCAGGAAAAGCTAAAGATCCCAATGGAAAAGTAATTCAAGGCGGCCAAAAGACACAATTTAATAGAGACGATGGAAACTCATTCCAAAGTGCATTGACCTATCACGATGCCTCCTATGCAACTCCCGACGAACAAGCAAAACAACAGAATCCGAATGACCCCAAAGCTCAAAACAGACAGTTATATCCGTTTATTTCTTCTCACGGTGGAATCTCGGCAGGTGGCGGATCGTCTCAATTAGAACGAGCTGTCTATGAAAAACATACGGAGTATTCCAAACAAGATGAAGATCCAGAACAGCAAAAAAAACGAGATAAGGAAAAAGGGATCCGATATTTTTCAATTTTTAAACAAGAGACAAAAGAGATTAAACCAGACCCCAAAAATCCGGATCAGCCAGAATCGGTTACTCGGGTAAGTTTACGCCCTGAGGTGCAGGAACAATTAGAACAAGTGGGACTAGAAGCTTTTAAGACAGTCGAAAGCTCTGCCAAAGATGCCGATGCCCAAAACGATACAAAGGCCATGGGGAACTTAACTTTCTACCGTGAAGCCGTTGCCCGCGCCTCCAAGGCGCTCTGGGACTCTACCCTTTCTAATCTCTCTCAAAGACGGATTTTTAAGAATGGGGAAGGATCACTTGCCGAATCCGCAGCTAGCTGTGAATCCTGGGCCCAAGGAGAAAGCCAGGAAATTGAAAATAAAATAAAAGACCCTCAGGAGAAAAAGGCAAAGCTAGATGCTCTAAAAGAAAAAGTTCAAAAATGTAATCAAATGGCTCAAGTTTCTTGGGGTGCAGTCGATCCCAAACTTGAACAAGATCCAAACGGAAAAGGAGCTCAGCTCAAAGAAAATGGTCCCAATTTCGAAGACAAATATGCCAGAGACTTACGAAACCAGCTCGAAGTCATGGATAAAGTGGGGATCAACCCCGATAAACTCAAATCTAACTGGAAGTATGGCGAGGAGGAATTTCAAAATGAACTTGTCACCGGTGTGGATGAGTCGGGACAAATCAGTACCGCTCCGATGTCGAATGCCCAGCAAATAGAAGAGTATAACGCTGCACTCGATGAGTCGTTAGAAAGCCTGAAAGCTTTTAAGGCAGGCGTCCCCGGCCTTCAAATAGACGAAGAAGCCATTCAAGCCAAAAAAATTCAAGTCGGCCAACAAAACATCCTTGAAATCAATAAAGTCCCAGACCAGATGATGGAGGAACTGGGAGGCCAATCGACTGCGGCCCCAGCGGCCAAGAACTATTCTGAGCTGCTACAGGAACAAAATCCAGGTTCCACACCCGCTCCTTGATGTCCCTCGTTTGAGCGTGTATAAACCTTCCCAGATGAATTCTGAAACCTCCTTTTTTCAACTAAGAAGTTTTTTTGAAAAGCCCGTATGTCAAAAGGCCGCTGAACCCCTCAAAGACGGTGCGGAATTAGCTATCCAAGTGGGCGATGAAGCCCCCTTCTCCCTTTTTAAACAGCGAGGGCAGCTGACACTTGTCCCGACTGCCCCCACTTCTCCAGATATGACTTTTGTACTCGGAGGCGAGATCCCCACCCTTCTCAACCAGTTGGGGTCTAATGAGATCGCAGAAATGGGTATTTCTATTTTTAATTGGATGCTGGAAAAAGATAACAACAAACGGATTTCTGCAAAAGTTCATGCGGATTCTTTTTCCATCCTGAGAAAAGGCTATTTTGGAGTACTGGCTCAAGGGGGATTACCCGTCATGCAGTATCTGGCCACCAAGGGCTTGGGCAACTTAGGAAAGCTTAAGAGTACTTTAGCAAAAATGCGGAGGTAACGAGATGTCTTTAAGTCCCTTTATTTCAAAAGATCACATCGCTCAATTAAACCGAACACTCGGACAACAAATTTCAAAAGATTATGCTGCGCTTTTGGGAGATAACGAAAGCCTCTTGGTAGTCGTCACTCTCAAAGGAGCCATGATTTTTGGAAGTGATTTAATCAGAGAGATCACAGTTCCGATGGAACTCGATTTCGTACGCCTTGCTAGTTATGGATCCGGAACTAAAAGCAGCGGGGCTGTTCGCTTTTTGAAAGACATGGAAGCGTCGCCAGAAGGAAGACATATCTTGGTCTTGGATGAAATTGTAGATTCGGGAAGAACCCTGTCATTTTTAAATGAGCACTTAAAAGCATTTTCACCTAAATCGGTTCGCCTTTGCTCGTTACTTTCAAAACCCAGTCGCAGAGAAGTCGAAGTTAAGCTCGATTATTTAGGAACGGAAATCGAGGATAAATTCGTTGTCGGCTATGGGCTCGACTTTGGCGAAAAATATCGGAATCTTCCCGACATCTGTATTTTAGATTAGTTCTTCTTAGCAGCTGCTTTTACTTCTAAAATAGCTGGCTTGTGCGTTGGGTGTAAATGGCACCCAATCGTATAGTCTCCAGGCTTTAAATCCTTGGGAATTTGAACAGTGATTTCTTCTGCTTTGTGGAGGTGAACTTCTTTTTGGATTTTTAATTGCGGGATGAAGAAACCATGAAAATCAGATCCCCCTTCTAAATCGTGTTTAATGAGGAACTTTACTTCTTCCCCAGCAGTCACTTCAATTTTTTCAGGCATCCAGTGAACCCCATCATCTTTTTTCTCTGTTTGAATCGTGATTTCTCGAACGGCTCCGATTGAAGCCAAACTAAAAAGAAGACCGACTAAGATTAACTGTTTCATTTTTTATCCTCCTCAGAAAGAGTTAAGGGGCATAATCCCCATTTCGGAAGATTATGCCCCCACTCAGGTGCCTTTAGCTACCAATTATTAGCGGCTTTTAAGATTCACAACTTCATCTAACATCTCGTTAGCGGTTGTGACACCTTTGGCTGACGCCTGGAAGCCACGTTGAGCTTTAATCATTTGAACGAATTCATGAGCCAAATCGACATTCGACTGCTCAAGGCTCTTCGTCATCACGATTCCACGTCCGTTTGTGTTGGGTTTTCCAATCAGAGGCTGTCCCGAAAGAACGCTTTCACGGAACTGATTGTCCCCCATTTTTGACAGACGCTCAGTAGCTTCAAATCGAGCGACTCCTAACTGACCCAGCATCCGGTTTTGTCCGTTGGTATAAACCCCCTGGACCATACCATCTGCATCGATACTAGTATCTGTCAGCACGCCAGAAGCCCATCCGTCCTGGACATTCCGGAACATGGCGCTTTTAGAACCGTATTGGGTTGTTCCCTTTTCCCCAGTTCCTAACTGATCCGTGGGATCACCAAAGCTGAACTGGATATTCTGATCGGCAACTGCGCCAGCAAAATTCGTATTCACAATATTTTGTGAAACGTTTTCTAGACGACCATTTTGATCAAAAGACAGAGTTCCTTGAACGACTACCGTTTGTTCTCCAGGAACGCCATCTGAGAGATTTCCCCCGTCAGTCATCGCATGAAATTCCCAAGTATTTTCTGCAGTCTTGTTGTAATACATTGTCAAAGGACGTGCATTACCGACGGAATCAAACACTTGAATCCCCGTATTGAATTGCGATGTTTCTTCTGGTTTCGTCAGATCGATAGGGCCTCCGATAGGAGCTCTCGCATCCAAGTTCACATGAAGCTGAACTTGTTCGCTTGGTTTTGCAGCGATCGTATTATAGGGAATTCGAATATCTGTTAGCTTTCCAGAAATCGCACCGGTTGGAGTTGCCTCATAAGCTTGCACTCGGTAGCCGTTTAAGTTAACCAGCCAACCATCTTTATCGAAACGGAAACTACCATCTCGAGTGTAGGTTTGTCCGAGAGCATCGCCCTTTAGAATAAAAAATCCATTTCCGCTGATGGCGAGATCGGTCGGTCTGTCGGTGTGAGTGACTGAGCCTTGACTGAGAATGTTCGTTACGCCAGCTAAACCGGCTCCACGGCCGATCTGGATTCCGCTCCCACTTGTCTCAGCAAGGATGTTTTGGAATTCCGAACGGGAAGCTTTGAATCCCGTTGTGTTCGCGTTAACGATGTTATCGGTAATTACTCCGAGAGCTTGGCCATTGGCTTCAAGCCCGGAAATAGCAGTACTCATTGATGATACAACACCCATGTTTTCCTCCTAGGAAATCCAAAGCTTCCGTTTTAGGTGGGATTCACCGAAAACACGGGCCAGCTTTGGTTGTTTTTGTTTTCGACTGAGGTGGCAGCCCCGGTCGGTTAGACTAAAACGGCACTGTCGATATTGGTAAAAACTCGTTCTTTTAATTGCGTTCTATCCATCGCCGTTACAATGGTTTTAGAACGGATATTGGCAATGAAAGCGACATCGTCGGCCAGGATCAGCGCTTCCCGACTGCCCTTTGCTTCAAGGGCTTCAATGCCACCCATCACACGTTTTTCCAATGCCGGACTCCACGGAATTTCACGAGAACGAATGCGTGTTTCCGCGTGTTGCGACATGCTGACTTTACTTTCTTCTTGGCGGAGAATTTTCTGGAACTCTTCAGGACCGGCGCTCTGGTTTGCTTTGCCTATACTTGGCCGCTCTCCCAGTGCTCCCGCACCTGACGGAGTTATTGAAGCACTCCCCGCTCTGTAGAGGTCTTGAATACTCATGGTCTTAGACTTTCAAAGGAAGCAAAGGGAGGGAATCCTCGCCATTGCTGTTCCATATCTGGGCCGTCCACTTCACTTTCGGCAGACTCAGTGGGTTCCGCCATTCTCGGAATGGCAACGGGTTCTTTCACTGGAGCTTTTACACTTTGCTCCTTCGGAACTGAAACTGGATTAGGCACCGGACCAGGTGCTGTTTCCTTTGTTTCTTGTCCTACTGAAGTAACCTTTGCCAATTCCAATTTGGAACTTCCTGAGGAAGTTTGAACAACCAGAACTGGATTATTCCCATTCATTTCCACTGCCGTTACACGTCCAGAGAGCTTGGCTCCCAATTCTTCGGCTTGCCCCGAAGGGTTCACCCCTTGCACTCTAAACGTGTATTTTCCTGAAGGCAGTGTTTTTCCATCTTGGTCTTTTCCGTCCCAAGAGAGACCAGCTTCAGAGTTTTTTGCATTCATTTCTAACTCACGAATGAGCTTCCCCTGATCGGAGTAAATCTGTGCTTTTACCGGAACCACCCCATCTTTCTTAGCGAAAGAAAGGTTCACTGACTGTCCCTCCATCAGCTCGACTTCATTCCCATTGGCAGTTACGTTTTTACCAATCATTCCTAGAGCTGAAAGTTTAGCTTCATTGCCCATACCCCCTTGGAGACTTTCGATCCCCTTGTGGATATTTTGCAATTGCTCTAACGATCCAAATTGAGCCAATTGAGCAGAAAATTCCTGATGCTCCATTGGCTTTAAGGGATCCTGATTGTTAAGTTGTGCCATGAGTAATTTCAGGAAATCATCTTTTCCCAAAGTGTTCTTGGGTTTGACTCTCTCCTGAGGGATATCAGTCAACTTACTTGGCAAAGCAGCATTCACTTCGTTCATAGAGTTCCTTTAGATACGGATATCAACACGACTGTCACTCCAACGAGCACTTGCTCGATTGGTATTAATGAGTGGCTGTCGGCTTATTTCCGTAGTCTCCATCTTCCAGGGGGCTCTTGAGGAACCTTCCTGGCGATAGCCTTCCGATTGCTGGTCGAAATTTCCTTGTCTAGAAAAACCAGCGTACTGGTTCTCTAAAAAGGAGGGGTCCATCTCGCGGCTGACATGAACCTCGATTTTAGCAAGGTTCAAATCCTGACTCTGCAGAGATTGCTGTAAGTCGGCTACTTGGCTTTCGATCGCCATTTTTGCAAAATCATTATCTGACTTCACAGAAACTTCGACGTTTTTGCCTTTCGTGCTCACGTGGATCTCCACTTGGCCCAACTCTGGGGGAGAGAGCACAAGAGTCATTTTTCCGCCACCTTGATGTACCATTGATTCCACTTTGTGAAATACTTCTGGAACGGGTACATGACTAATTCGATTGTTTTGAACTTCTTTTGGTTGGATTGAATCCAATTTATTTGAAGTATCTAGACCCGAATCAGCAAACCCAAATTCCAGAGGTTCTGTGGATTTCTTTTTGGGCTTATCGGCCCCCTCAATCGGAAGAGACTCGAAACTAGCTTTCTCTAGCGGAAGCTTGTCCGTAGTAGAAACGCTCTCGTAACTGCGGGAAACATCCTTGTTCAGGAAATTAAATGCCTGAACCTGTTTTCCCCGCTGTTGGAGAATGCCTGGCTGGGCAAGTTTGGAATTTCCAACTTCGCTCTTCTCAGACTGTTGAGTCTGAGTTTTCATGGCAGCTTCGAAAGCTACCTTTGCGAGTGGATCTTCCAAATCCTGGAAACCACTGTCAGGCTTAGTTTTCGAGTTCTGATTGCCTCTCAGGCTCTGTACGGAGGTCCAATCAGCTTGGCCACTTCCTTCCAATGGAAGCGACGCCTCAATTTGAGGCTGCTGAGGAGATATCAAAGGAGAACCAGCAAATGCCTGCATTTGAAGCAGAGAATTCTTGGCTTGATCCTTTTTATCAAAGACCTCCAAAAGAGCTTGATCAGCGTCCGTGAGGTTTTTTGAACCATTTAGCTGGTTCAAATCCACATTTTCCATTTCGATGTCAGCGACTGTCGAATCGGTCTGGAGGCCCAAGAGATAGTTTAGAAAATCAAACTCTCCTGTCTCCGACATTCCTAATGAATCGCCACCCAGCAGCGAAATGGAAGAGGAATTAACTCGTCCTATAGGGATCTGATTGATCATTGTTTACACCTCCTTTCTTTAGTTTTTTTCCGGTTCTCCGATGGGAGCGATCGGACTATTCTCCGTACCTTCATTGACCTTCTGAGAATTCGTTTTCTTGGCTTTTGCAAAGCCAGATTCTGTAATCAGTTTCGCCCGTTCAGAGCTCATTTTAGCCATTACTTCTGCTGCTTTTTGGGGCTTCATTTGAGTAATGATCTGCGTAGCTAGCTTCAAATCCATGCTTTCCAGAACTTTAGCAGCCTGTTTTGGCTCCATTTTCTCGTAAATTCCGAGAAAACTGGCTAATTGTCTTTCTCTGGAGACATCTAACTCCTCGCTTTTCAGCTTGAGCTCCTTTTCCATTTCCTGAAGTTTCTTCTTCCAAGCTGCTTCTTGACTTCGCATTTTCTCTTCACCGGAGCTTTTTTCCTTGGAGAGTGAGGATTTTAAGTCTTGAATCATCTTCTCGTGCCGAGCCATCTGGTCCTGAACAGCTTGCTCGCGCTCTTGCAACTTTTTCTCTCGATCTTCTAGACTGGTAATCTTTGATTCCGTAGCCAACACAATCTGAGCACAAGTCAGAGCCACAAAAAAGAGTGCCGTCATTGATGCTTTTCTGTAAGAATGTCTCTTCATTCTTTTGTTAGCTCCAAAATCTGATAATTCTCATCCAGCTTTTTTTGCTCGGCTCTTGATTTCTGAATTTTGAACTCAGCCAATCTTTTATCCTTAACTTTTTCTAAGGCCTTTTTCCTTTTTGAGATGGCTGACAGTTCCATTTTCTTAATTTCGACTATTTCAAGTACCGATTCAATTTCCGT
This sequence comes from Bdellovibrio sp. ZAP7, assembly GCA_945878405.1. GTDB lineage: Bacteria > Bdellovibrionota > FAC87 > UBA2466 > UBA2466 > RFNO01. The sequence continues at coordinate 34,732 of CAMCTJ010000014.1, read as the reverse complement.
TTGGACCCGTTTAATATCAGCTAAATTTGCTTCAACGCGATCCATCCACACTTTGATCCAAGGAGCTGCTACTGTCTGGACTCTACTGTTTTGGTTAAAAACTTCTCGATTTTCATTTTCGAATTTTTGCAGTTCCATTTTCAATCGATTCAGTTGGGCCATCACATTTGCCAGCTCAAGCTTTTTTGCCATTTCCCGCTGATCAAAAAATCGTGATGCCTTCTCTAATCGAAATTTAAACTTCATTTTAAGAGCTCGTGCAGTTTAGTTTTCGACTCGTAAAAAGAGGCGCTCTCTTCTCTTGACTGCATCAAAAACTCACGAATTTGTGGTTCTTTTTCAATGGCTTCGTCAATTGCGAGATCGCTTCCACGGATATAAAGTCCCAGATTGATAGCATCTTCATTGTCCTGATATCGAGAAAGGATTTGTTTTAGCCGTCTAGCTTCTTGGCTATGACTTTTCTCAGTCACCTGATCCATCACTCGGCTTACACTTTGTAGAACATCAATCGCAGGGTACTGTCCTTTATTCGCAATCCTTCGTGAAAGAACCAAGTGACCATCCAAAAGTGAGCGAGCACTATCCGCAACCGGATCCTCTAGATCGTCTCCTTCAACTAAAACGGTATAGAGTCCTGTAATACTTCCCTGAGGTCCAAAGTTACCGGCACGCTCTACCAACCTGGAAATTCCAGAGAATACACTGGGGGTGTAACCTTTACTGGTTGGAGGTTCACCAGCAGCCATACCGATTTCTCTTTGAGCCATAGCAAATCGGGTTAAGGAATCCATGAGCAAGAGGACTTGCTTTCCCTGTTTACGAAAATATTCGGCGATAGCCGTGGAGACGTAAGCACCGCGAGCTCTGCGGATGGGGGATTTCTCGGCCGTTTCGACGACAATGACGCTCTTTCTTCGACCCTCTTCACCGAGATCGTGCTCAATAAACTCTCGAACCTCTTTTCCGCGTTCCCCAATGAGACCCACAACAACTACATCGGCTGAGGTATAGCGAGCCATCATTCCCAGCAAGACGCTCTTTCCAACGCCTGAGCCTGCAAAAATTCCAGCTCTTTGCCCACGTCCACAACTCAGACAGGCATTGACACTTCGAATCCCCAAGTCCAGGGGTTCCCGGATGATCGTTCGCTCCATGGGATTTAAGTAAGATCCATACAGGGGGATTTGTTCCCTCAAATTTAACGGTTTCTGGCCCTCCAGAGGCATACATAGGGAATCAACCACCTGCCCCAGAAGTTGTGGCCCTACTGGTATGACCGCTTGGTCCTCCTCTAAGGTGACAAGATCTCCTAATTGGAGGGCTGAGAGGTCGTCGAGTGGCATAGCCGTGTGGCCTGCCGGATCTAAGCTTACAATTTCTAATGGAATTCGATGTTTTCTACTGTGCGCAATGCACATCGACCCTACTTTGGCATTCGGAATAAATACACGAATGGAGTCACGCCTCACTTTAGTGACTCGCCCACAATACTGAAGGAAAGACTCGTTTCGAATCCCTTCACAAATTGAATCAAAGTTCATCATTCGGTTTCAATCCACCCAAGAACTCTTTCCAAGTTCTTCTTCTCATCAAAAATGACTCCCGCATTGCCAACCTCAAATCGAATTTGACCAATCTCCAGCTGAGGGTCCTCCATCAAGGACCACTTCCTAGTCGAAGAACTTTCGCCACCTTCGGTTTTCAATAATTCGTAATCCTGGTGACTAAGATAAATAATCACTCGTTCCTTTTCGAGGAACTCAGACATGTTTTGATTCAACCATCTCTCAATGTCGGAAAGAGTTTTTTGAGAGTTCTTCAAATGAACCTTCTGAATGATGTACCCCAGGGTTTTGCACCATTCTTTTTCGTGTGCTCTCAGCAAAGACTCCCGTCGACAAGTCCATTCATCGAGAATTTTTTCCCAAGCTTTTTCACTTGCGGACTTTCTCATTTCGGTATCATCCAGCTCTTTTTTCCAGCGTTCTGCTAAACCAGCTTCCAAGCGTTGCAATTGCGACTCGAGCTCGGGCAGAGAACAGGTTTCAAGCTCTTCGGAGCCCATCGTCATCTGCCCCACCCAATCGTATTTATGTAATATTTTGAGCAAAGCCCTTTTCGTACGTTCTTCAACAATCGATTCCACGTGCTTCTTTACGTGAGGATCGACCATCAAATCCCGCAGGTATTCCGGAGAAACCTGAAATCCTGATCCCGAATCGGGGGAGCGACCAAGCAAATCGGAGTTTCCGAAAAGCTGAAATCCACCGCACGTATCAATCTGATCAGGCGACCATATCTGACTCTTCACCAGCGCCAATGATTATTTTCCCTTCTTTTTCTAGGCGTTTTACCACCGCCACAATATCTTTCTGGGCTTTTTCTACGTCGCTAACCTTTTGAGGTCCCAGTGCGGACAAATCATCCTTCAACATGGCAGAGGCTCGTTCGGACATCGCTTCATAGAGTTTTTCCCTCAGTTCTTCAGGGGCATTTTTTAACGCCAAGAGAAGAGTCTGGTTGGGAACATCTCTCAAAATCTGCTGGAGACCTCTTTGATCGATTTTAATAAGATCAGTAAAGCTGAAAATATACTGCTTGATTTCGACTGCAAGAATGGGATCTTTGTCCTCTAGTCGAGTCATGAGCGACGTCATGGTTCTTTTATCGAGGTTATTAATAAGCTCTGCAATTACCGGAACCCCACCAAATTGATTTCGGCTTCCTGCAGCTTTTCCACCCAAGTCTCGCTTGAGAACTTCATCAAGTTCATCAATTTTTTCTGGAGAGATATATTCCAAAGTTGCCATACGAGTGATAATTTCAGGGCGAAGATTGTCCGGCAGGGTTTTAATCATTTGAATCTGCTTATCTGTATCCATGTGAGCGATAATTAACGCAATCGTTTGAGGGTGCTCATCGACCAGAAATTCTGCGAGAGTTTTTAAGTCGATATTTTCCAGGCAAGTCAGACTTTTTCGTTCTACTAAGTTAACTGCCGAACTCCCTGCACCAAAAATTGATTTCGCACGTTCCGGACCTAAAAGCTGCGAAATTAATTCCGGTTCGGATAGGTTTTCTTCGAAAATGATTTCTTCGGATTCATTGAGCTTAAACAGATATTCTTTTAGAACTTCATTGATGAGCGCGATTGGGGCCTTTTTCATACTGCCCATAACCTTCAGAAGCCTTCGAACCTCCGTGTCTTTCAATTCTTTTAGAAGTTCTCCAGAACGATCTTTACCAAGTACATTCATGAGGATCGCAATTTTTTCAATTCCGGTAAGTTGACTTGTGGTAATTGTCTTCATGCTGCAATCCCTTCAGCTTTCCGCTCGGCATCTTCCTCGATCCATTCCTGAATGATACGGACACCCTTCTTTGGTGATTTCTCGAGCTGTTCCATGATGAGATTCTTCAGACGCTTTTCCTCTTTCTTGGATTCCGTTTCAGAGAAAATATCTCGAATTACATTGTTTTCTTCATCGTTCTTTTCCATTTGGGCGACTAGACCCCTATTGCTGAGTGCATCTTCGATAGCTTCGCTGGCTGAAACAGACCCTTCTGCGGACGCTTGCACCGCAGCTTCCAGTTCCTCGACAGTTCTGGGAATGGTTGTTAGTTCTTCTTCTGCTAGCTTTCTCTTCTCATCTGCGCCGGTTATCCACTTCAAGAAGGGTCTTAGGACCATGAACATGAAGCTCATGAGTACAAGAGCTATCAGACCATTACGAATCAAAGGCATTTTTAAGTTTTGCAGACTAATTCCGGGAGCCGGTTCCGCCTCGGGCACATTTAACTCTGTGTTGTTAAAGGGCATTGAACTAACTGTGATACTATCTCGCCTTTGGGCATCAAAACCCACAGCATTGGCAACTAGGTCCTGTATTCGGCGAAGCTCGTCCTCGGTCCTTGGGGCAAAAGTCTCTGTCGTCGCGTTAGGCGCTTTTGTATAGTAGCCATCAACTACCACAGCGACCGTCATTCTCTTGATAGAACCACTGGGCTTATCTACAACTTGAATTTTTCTGGGAACAGCATAGTTAGCGTTACTTGTGTTCTTTTCATTGGTGCTTGTGGCCATGGGGACTTGCGGATTATTGGTCTCTGTCCCTGGCAGATTAGAGCGACTTCCGGGGATGCCCATGGGATTGGGTCTAGACCCAACGTTGCTTTCGTCGGTTTTGGTAATGGTTCGTGCAACCACTTTTTCTGGGTCAAAGGTTTCTTCGGTGGTGTTTACTCGAGAAGGATCGATTTCAGCTGTTACTTTAGCTCTCACTTTTCCAAAGCCAACCACTGGAGTTAACATTTCCTCCACGCGTCTTTCGTACTCAGATTCAATTGAACGCTGCATTTCGAGAAGAGCAGTAGGTATCGCAGGAGTACTTGTGTCTTCTGGCCGATGCAGGAAATTTCCCTTGGTGTCTACTATCGTAATCTGGTTAACTTTGAGTCCTTCAACGGCACTAGCAACCAAGTGCGCGATACCAGTCGTCTCTTGTTTCGATGGGGTCATCCCGTTTCTCAATTCAAGAACTACGGAAGCCTTTGGGGGATCTTCTTCTTCGAGAAAGGTCTTCTTGGGGGGGACGCTGATGTGAACCCGCGCCGTTTTCACTGAGGCGAGTCGTTGTATCGAGCGAGTCAGTTCGCCTTGAACAGCTCTGACATATTGAATTCTCTGAACGTAACTAGACATTCCGATCGTGGAGTTATCAAACTTCTCAAATCCCACAAGATCCTGTCCCGGTAGTCCTTCTTTGGCGAGTTCCATTCGGGCCTTATAAACCTGGCTCGCAGGAACAAGGACCGTCGAATTATCCTCATTTACTTGATAGCTGATATTTTGCTCGCTCAGTCTCTTAGCAACATTTTTAGACTCTTCTGGACGCAGGTCCGAATACAAGACCTGCAGAGGATCTCGTTTCAAAAGACTCACCATCGTGGTTAGCCCAACCACAACAAAGGCGGCAGAGGCTATGTAAAGAATCTTTTTTTGTTTCGGCAGACCATTGAAGTATGTCTTTGCCGACTCAAATAATCGAGTAAGGGTTTCGTTCATAAATTATCCAAAGCGAAAATTATCAGACCTGCATTCTCATCACTTCTTGATAGGCATCTATCACTTTATTTCGTACTTGGACCAAGAGCTTAAATGCCGTCTCAGCTTTTTCCATCGTGATCATAGCGTCATGAAGATTTTCTGATTTTCCAACTGCTAAATCTTTAGCACTTTTGTCAGCAGAACCGAGCAGTTGATTTACTTCATCCAGAGACCGACTGAGAAATTCGGAGAAGCCCTCAGCTTTGTTATCAGATGACTGAAGAGCTGAGGCAGCAGTATTTATCGCTGGTTCATTGGGAATGAGTTGTGGACTAATAGATGAAATATTCATGGATTATTTTCTCCCGATTTCAAGTGCCTTATTCATCATGCCTTTCGCTACATTTATGGAGGTCACATTGGCCTCGTAAGTTCGACTAGCTGTGATCAGATTCACCATTTCTTCCATGGTGTTGATATTTGGATAAGCGACAAACCCTTCAGGGTTTGCATCTGGGTGTCCCGGTTGATAAACCAGCTTAGGAGGATTCGGATCTGATACCACATCTGAAACTTTCACTCGATGTAAGGGAACTTCTTTCATTTGACCCGCTAACTCAGAAGCAAAATCTCGAGTTGTTTCAGCTTCGAAGACTACGTCTTTCCGACGATAGGGCCCCCCTTCGGGAGTACGAGTCGTCTGGGCGTTGGCCAAATTGCTCGAGGTAGTATTCATTCGCATTCGCTCGGCGCTCAGAGCAGAAGCATTTACATCAATCGATTTGAAAAAATCAGACATTAGTTACGACCCTCCCCAATGGCATATTTTAGGAAGAAGAACTTTTTATTAATCATTTGGGTATTGGCCGAATATTGGACTTCATTCTTGGTCATTGCGGCCATTTCTCTATCCATATCCACAGTATTTAAATCTTGTCCCATTTCGGAATGCGGGTCTTGAACGACATTTGCCTCGACGCCAAGAACTTCAGGCCCCATAGCACCCGTTTCATTGGCTTCGACTGCTCTTTGCAGCTCAGATTCAAACTCTACTTTTCGAGCTTTGAAACCAGGAGTTTCAGCATTTGCAATGTTATCGCTGATCACTGACTGGCGGAGCAGATGGAGATCAAGTGACTTTGATAACGTATCGATGGTTTTGTCGAATAGTGTCATAAAAAGTCTTAAAGTTTTTTTATGGAAATGCCGATAACTTTAGATAAGCAATCTACAGGCCAACCTTTTTCCGCACAAAAATCTCTCTTCCCCCCAAAAACAGGGAATTTTTTTCCTGCTCAACGGAAATTTTATTCAGGCTACATCCTGATACTGCTTCAGTTTGTTTCGTAAAGTTCTAACGCTAATTCCCAATTTTCGGGCGGCTTCAGTTTTATTTCCTTGTGTTAATTGCAGAGTGCGCTCGATATGGTTTTGCTCAATGCCAGCAAGTGATTGATCGCACTGAATCACGTCATCAAATCTTTTTGGTGAAATCAATAACTGGGCGATTTCATCGCTCTGAATCTCTTCGCTTTCTGAAAGAAGAACTGCTCTTTCAATGACATTACCGAGCTCTCGAATATTTCCTGGCCAACTATGGTTGGTTAATAATTCTTGAGCACTTCTACTGAGTCTGACTTTGTTCTTTGAATATTTTTCCTGAAGGGTCCCAACAAAGAAGCTTGCTAAGTTTTGAATGGCCTCTTTTCTGCCACGAAGAGGAGGACAATCAATTCTTAAAACATTCAATCGATAAAATAAGTCCTCGCGGAAACGACCCGCTTGAATCAGTTGCAAGGGCTCTTTGTTTGAGGTCGCAATCAACCGGGTGTTGATTCGGATTGTTTCTTTACCACCCAATCTATCTATTTCACCCTCTTGAATCACCCTGAGTAGTTTGGCCTGGAGAGCCAAGGGCATTTCGGTAACTTCATCTAATAAAAGTGTCCCCCCAACTGCGCGCTCAAATTTTCCAATACGCTGAACCCAAGCTCCGGTGAAGGCCCCTTTTTCATAACCAAATAATTCAGCTTCCATCAGGCCTTCGGGAATCGCAGCACAGTTGATACTGAGAAAGGCCTTATCTTTACGATTACCCATTTCATGAATATATCGAGCAATCAACTCTTTGCCCGTTCCGCTCTCTCCGCAGACCAAAACCGTGGCATCTGATGCTGCTGCCTTTCGAGCTATATGTAATAGCTGGCTCATGAGGTCATCGCCAACTAGCATCACTCGCTCGTGGAAGCTGATGGTATTCATGGTTTCTCCAAAAGTTTTAATTCGTTCGCTGCCAAAGGACTCCAAAACTCATCTTTCAGAGAAGCAACCTCTTGCCATTCCCTCTTAGCTCCTTCTACATCCTTCATTCGGAGCAGGCATTTAGCCATATTAAACCGTGTTTCCGCGACGTCTTTTGCGGCTGGTTCTCTCTTGATAGCTTGAGCAAATAATTCGTGAGATTCCTTTATTTTCCCCCGTTCCAGAAGAGACTTCCCCTCCATGGTCAGGTAAGGGACGATCGAATTGTCGTTTCCGAATGTTTTTTGGGCTACCTTAAACACCCTGTCTGAATATTTCCACTGTTTTCCATCCACGATCGATTCTCTCAGGAGAGGCAGAAGTTCTTTTCCATTACTGCTCAGCTTTCGTTCCAACATTTTCAAACCTAATTCAACGGCGTCTTTAGACTTTCCTGCGGAATTGAATGTTCTAATTTTTTCCATCTTTGCATCAAGCTCTAGTTCCGGAGCAGCCACTTGATTGAGATAGAACTCACTCTGCTTTAAATCTTTAGTTAATCGAAAGGCTCTGCCGAGGATGAGAGAATAGGCAGATTTCGCAAGAGTCTCCTGTCGATCCCGGTTTTTGGCTAAAGCACGCTCTTTCTGAAAAACTTTTAGCGATTTTTCAATTCCCGCACCATCGTTCATTTCCATAGCCGCTTGAACCCAGAGGGGCTCACCTTCGGGTCTCAAGAAGCTTGATAACGAATCTGATCTTTCAATAAAGAACTTTGCAAAAGCTTGAGTTTCTCCCATCGGTTGTCGAACCCACCAAAATGCGATTTGGCTGCCAATCTGGAGTCTCACTTTCTGATCCACCCATTTCTTTTGAAAAAGATCAGAACCCTTCCAGCGCTCTAATTTATAGATAGCCGATTTAACATTTCCCGACTTAATTGCATCAGTGAATCGGTCCAAAATAAGGGAACGATAAATCGACTCGGCCTTTTCAGCATCGGGTGTCTTATAAAACCATCCCGTATAAATTTTTTCCAGGGGCTCAAGAATCTCCTTATCTTTTACTTTGTCACTCACATTCGCAATTTCCGGCACGGGCTCTTGCATCTGCTTCAAAAGGGCCTGACGAATAAAGGTGTCAAGTTCACCTCGAAAGACCCCCTCCAACCGCTCCTTCAAGGGCTTAAGCACTTCTAATCCCGATTCATCTTTTCTTTCAAGAAGGGCTAATCCCTCTTCAATTTTGGCAAAATTCTTCAGATTTGTTTCTCTCATCGATTGTATTTCTGATTCTAGGATGTCAATCCGTCTCTTAGCTTCGCCTTCGTTGATTGATGAGAAATCCAGCAGAAGGGCATGAACTCTTGAAAAACGCCCCACATCTGATTTTGGATACTTTTCAAAGACACTCAAGTAATGTCCAATTACTTCGGCATTCTTCTTTTTATCGTGTCGAGCAAGGTCCGCTTGTCTCTTTTGAAGTTGAGGCTGGCACACATGTAAATCAGAAACACTTCTTGCAAAGTCATTGAAATAAAAGGTGCTGCTCGGAAAGTTCTGACCTCGGTATTTCATTTCACCCAAGTTATAAAGAAGCTCGGGATGGAATCGAGAAACCAGATTGGGATTCTCTGTTCTGATTTTCTCATATTCCTTCTCAACTTTTGCTAGGTTTTGAGCGCCCTCTCTCTGAATGTCCACTAAACGGACTTTAGCCGCTATTTGCAACCTATTGGACTGGCACTTTTGAAGAACAGCATTGAAAGTAAGTTTCGCTTCGTCGAAGTTCCCCAAAAGAAAGTTAGCTTCACCCTCGCCAAAATGATGAATACAGGCGGTTGAATGAAAAGGATATTCTTCCCTAGCCGAACGGTAGAGCGCGAGTGCCTTCGCATAAGCACCGGTCTTTAGATAGTAGTTTGCCAGCGAAGCATGGAGAACAGGCCCAAGCGATGAACGCGGGTAGAGCACCAGAAGATCTCGAAATTTATTTTCAATTTTTCTGAGACCTGTTTCATTTTTTTCAGAATTACGTTCCACCTCAGACTGAAGATCTAAAAACTCAACCGCCTCAACAAGAGGAGACGACTCAAACTGAGCATGAAACCCTGCTAGAGCCGAACTGAAATCAAACCAGTTCTTTTTCTGGTAAAGACGAATCAAGCTGTTGTACTCAGTTCTTCCGGGAAGATCGTTCTCGATTTCCACAAAATGATCTCCGGCAACTTCTAACCGCACACTTGCTTCGCAAAAGGGCATTGGGAAATCCAAGACGCGTAGTGATGTGAATTTTGCTAAGGGCTCCTGCGCTGCAGCGCCACAGACGCGCAGAGTTGCAACCATACAAAATATGACACATTGAATCTTGTTCACGATAAGCAAGGTAGAGCAAAGTGCATGCCGAACTTATCTAAAAAATTTGAACAGGGGTATTGCCACGTGCTCATCGTTATTCTGTCAGCCCGTCAACCTTTTGGCTGGAAACCCTGAATATTCCCACGCAATTATCCGATAAGGACTTAGAGCAAAAGGACGCTTTTTTATGAAGTCATGGCTTCTCAAAACCTTATTTTTGTTTAACTTCGCAATTCTCTGCTGTTTGGGTTGTTCCCTGTTCGGCGGTGGAGAAAGCAAAATTCAAAGAGCAGAGTCATATGATTTATCTGCACCAGCTCAATGGAAACAAAAAAGCGCCAAAGGTGACAGTGACAGAGCTTACCAACTTCCTTCAGGAAATACTGTTTCCGTTACATCGGTTTGTGATCGCACCAAAGATGCAAGTCTCAAAGTATTAACTCGCCAAATTCTCATTGGAACCAGAAATGTAAAAGTTATTGAGGAGCAAGACCTATTGATCCCTGAAGGCTCGGGTCTTTTTACTTCAATCAAAGCCAGCTCCGAGGGCACTCCCTTTTATTTGGGAATTGCAGTGGTTAAAAAACTAGACTGTGTTTTTGATTTTTCATTGGTCAGTCAAAAACCAATGAATAAAGAAGAACAAAAGGACTTTTTAAGATTTGTGAAATCAATCCAATATGGAACTCACTAGATCATTTGTTAGTCATTTAATTGTTAGAACGTGGAGAGGATTCCTCCACCTTTTTGGATTTGTTGGGGGAGCTTTGGCTCTTCTCCAATCCACTTTCCGCTCTCTCCTCCGCCCCCCTTTCCACTTCGATTTATTTGTCGACCAGTGCTATCAGTTAGGAATTCGTTCTTCATCACTCGTATTCCTCACTGCGCTTTCGACCGGATTCGTGATGGCACTCCAATTTGGCTATGGCCTTGAACGCTTCGGCGGTAAATTATATGTTCCTAAGATTGTCGGCATGTCTATTATGCGGGAGTTGGGCCCGGTTTTAACCTGTTTGATGCTCGCCGGTCGAGTAGGTTCTGGCATTGCAGCAGAAATTGGCTCCATGAATGTTACTCAACAAATCGATGCCATTCGAGCCTTAGGAACTGATCCCCTGAAGCGAATAGTGATTCCCAGAATTTTAGCAATGCTTCTGATGGCTCCTTTGCTCACTATCTTTTCAGATTTAGTAGGCATCTTCGGGGGAATGATCATTGCGGTCACCGAACTCGACATCACCCCTGATTTTTACTTTTATGAGGGGGTAAGTTCTTTAAAGCTGACTGACTTTTCACTCGGAATTACCAAAACGGTCTTGTTTGGACTCTTGATAAGCCTCACTGGCTGCTATTACGGGCTCAACACCAAAGGGGGAACCCAAGGGGTAGGTAAATCTACTAACCATGCAGTAGTGACCTCTTCCATATTGATCGTCATTTCGGATTTTGTGCTTACAAAACTTTTTTGGATCTTTGAGAAATCGTGAACGATGACAAAAGAATCTAACAATCAGGCTGTTATTCAAATACGTGGGGTCACAAAACTCTTTGGGGACAAAATCGTCCACGATGGAATTGATCTGGATGTGTATCAAGGTGAAATTCTCACTTTAATGGGTGGTAGCGGTTCTGGAAAAAGTGTTTTGCTACGTTCCCTCATTGGTCTTGAAAAACCAGATGCTGGCCATATCTACTTCCGAGGAAATGACATTGTTGGTCTATCTGAGGAGAATTTAGTCGAGGTCCGAAAGAGAATCGCCTATGTATTTCAGTACGGTGCCCTCTTCGACAGCTTAACGGTCAGAGAAAACCTAGCCTATCCACTTCGAGCTCACACGAAATTATCGGAGGAAGAAATACAAAAGCGTGTATTCGATACACTGAAGAAAGTGGGCCTCGAGCACAGTCTCAACCTCTTGCCCTCAGATTTAAGCGGCGGAATGCAACGCCGAGTGGGTGTGGCCAGAAGTATTATTCTTGAACCTGAAGTGATCCTATACGATGAGCCCACTACTGGCCTTGATCCCTACAATACTAAGCAGATTTTAAATATAATCCTCCAATTGAAAAAACAAGGGGCTACAACAGTTTTGGTGACTCACGACATGCATGCGATTTTCACAGTCACTGATCGAGTGGCCTTTCTTAAGGATGGAAAGATAAGAGCTTTGGGCACCGCCCAAGAAATAAATTCAACGAAGGACCCGGTCATTCAGGGGTTCATTCAAGGGGAGAGCTGGTAATGGAACGGCAAAAAATGAATCAACTCCTGGTTGGGATCTTTGTTGTTCTCGGTCTCACAATCGGAGTCTACCTGGTTTTTCTCATGGGTAGCAAAACCGGCTTCTTTCGATCCACTTATGTTTTGAATGCGCACTTCAAAGACGTAAAAGGATTGCACCCGGGTTCGGAAGTCTCCTTGTCTGGATTACGAGTTGGGGTAGTCAAAGAAATTAGGGTTGCAGAAGATGACTCTAAGCAAATGATTGCAGTTCTTCAGATCACTTCCAGCACGAAGGATCGCATTCGTACGGACTCCACTGCTACCCTAAAGACTCAAGGGGTGCTGGGGGACAAGTATATCGAATTAACTATCGGTTCAAATAGTGAACAACCTCTGAAGTCAGGAGATACCCTCAAAAGTTCCGAGTCAGCAGATATTTTTTCAAAGAGTGGCAACTTAGTCGAAGGCCTTTCTCGGTATTTAAAGGAAGGAGGAGATGTTGATTCCTTAGTAAAGAATCTCGCTCGCTTCACAGACAATTTGGTTCAGTTAAGCCAACAGGTCAAAAAAGAGAAAAGTATTTTGAATGAACTCTTCTACGGCACCAGTGGAAAGAATTTAAATGAAGCTCTTTCTCATTTAGATTCGATTCTCACAAAGATTGATGGAGGTGACGGCACTTTGGGTTCCTTCGTAAATGATCCTACCGTTTACGAAGACGTAAAATCCGTTTTGGGTGGGGCAAAGCGAAGCAGCATCCTGAAATACTTCATGCGACAATTCATTGAAACAAGTGAAAAAGAGAAGGAAAAAGAGAAAGAAGATTCAGAAAAAGAAAATATTAAAAAGAAATAGCTTAAACTGCTATTTTGAGACCCTTCCGCTTTAGCTTTTCTACCAAAGTCGTTCGGTTCAAGTTGAGCAAATTTGCAGCTTTGTTTTTGTTACCTTGAGTTTTTCTTAACGCCTGAAGAATGAGTTCGTTCTCAAAATCGTTCATCGCTTCGTTAAGATCAAGCCCTCCCTCAGGGAAAGAAACACTGCTGATATATCTATCCAATGAAACACTTTTAAAGTGCTGGACTGGCAAATCCTTAAGTTCAATGATTCCAGGCTCTCGTTTCAAAATAACGACTCTTTCAATCAGGTTCTCAAGCTCCCGAATATTTCCGGGCCACTGATACTGCATGAGAACTCGCATGGACTCTTCCGAAATTCCGGTTACATCCCTTTTGTGTTGTTCACTAAACTTCGTAACAAAAGCTTTTACCAAAAGAGGGATGTCCGATTTTCGCTCTCGCAAGGGTGGCAAATTAATCGGGATCACGTTAAGGCGATAAAATAAATCTTCGCGAAACTTTCTTTCCTTGACTGCTTGCTCGAGGTTTTGGTTAGTCGCAGCAATGACGCGAGCATTGAGATAGAGACTATGAGCACTACCGACAGGCTCATAAACACGTTGCTGAATGGCTCTTAAAATTTTCGCTTGTAAATCCGGTGAAAGATCACTGATTTCATCAAGAAAAAGGGTTCCATTGGCAGCTAGCTGAAATCGTCCCATACGGTTTTGAGTAGCCCCAGTGAAGGCCCCTTTCATATGGCCAAACAACTCACTCTCTAAAAGAGTTGCCGGAATAGCCCCGCAGTTAACGGCCACCCAAGGAAGTTTTTTTCTTGGCGACAGATCATGAATAGCCCGAGCCACTACTTCTTTACCTGTTCCGCTCTCCCCCGTGATGAGCACATTGGAATCGGTGTCTTTGATGCTCATGATCAGTTGAAAAATTTCTATCATTTTGGGGTGACGGCCAACAAAGTTTGCCAACGGAAAATCAATCTGCGCCACCTGGGAATCATCCCCAACTACTTTGTTCAAATGCGCGTCGACGAGGCTATCCAGACCATCGGTCCCCTTGCTGCTATCCCAAAAATCGGTGGCACCCGATCGCATGTATTGAACAATAGAGCTTGGTTTCGAATCTGTGCTTAGCATGATCACCGAGCATGCTGGCCGTTCGGATCGCACTTGGCTCAGGTGTTGGAGCGCCTCAGCATCGGAGAAGCCCCAAAGACAAAGGTGAATAGTTTGTTTCTTAAGAATGTTTGCTGCACTGGAAGGATCGGAAGCAGAATCCACCCAATATCCTTTTCGCTGAAGACACTCCCTAAAATCTTGTGAAAGATAAGAATCACTCTCACAAATCAAGATCCGACGAATGGACACTATCTTCTCCAGTTTTTACTTGAAAATAATTGAGAGATTGTTCAGTGACCTTCAATTTCGTCTTGGAGAAACTATCAGTGTGTAAAATTTGAAATTGAATCTGAACACTTTTAATTTTATGGAAGTTTGAATTTTTTGTCAATGGATTGACGGGAAGTTATTTCCTAAAGGAGGAAATTTTTTCCATTTTGCATCAAGCTACTTTGCCCAAAGAGTTCACAACTGACGCGGTGTAAATCTTACGTTCCTTAAAGATATCAAAGAGAACGGGATCTATCTTTCCCTCTTTGACTTCTTGGGCCAATATCTCAAGCGCCTTTTCAACAGGAACTGCTTCTTTATACCAACGATCAGCAGCAGTCAGTGCGTCAAAGATATCTGCGATAGTCATGATCTTTGATTGGAGCGGAATTTCATGATTCGTTAAGCCTCGAGGATATCCACTCCCATCGAGTTTTTCATGATGGCAGTAGGCAATTTCCGTTAGCCCTCTAAAGTCTCTCGTCCACGGTATCATTTTCAAAAACTGATAAGTATGTCTCACGTGAGATTCAATTTCTAAACGCTCGAGTTCAGTCAGCGACCCTTGAGTTACTGAAAGAGCTAGGTATTCTTCATCGTTTAGGAGTGAAAGCTGACTACCATCTGGCAGAGCTAGCTTCTCATCTCGAATCTGATCCAAAAGTTTTTCATTCTCTTTATGAAGAATATTGGGTTCGTTAGCTGACAGGATCAAATTCCAGTACTGTTCTATTTTCTGCACTTGCTGCTGGTATTCTTGTTCTAACTTTACTTTTGAGGGTCCACCAGACTGGATTACTTGCTCCAGATATTGTATTTTTGCAGCTGCCTTGAAAGTTTGAAGGCGGTCTCGAATTCCGTCCAATTGATGGGAATAAAGCTTTTTAGATTTCACAAGAACTTCTTCTCGAATCCCTATTTTTCCAAAATCATGAAGTAGAGCTGCGTACTCCAGTTCTTTAATTTCCTGTTCTTTAAATTTAACCGACCGATAAATTCCCGTATTTACTTCCGTGGTTGCTCGGGCCAACGCGATAGACATCGATGCCACCCGCTCCGAATGCCCGCCCGTGCTAGGATCTCGAGACTCAATTGCAGTGATCGATGCCCGAACAAAACCTTCGAACAATTTTTGCACTTCAATATAGATGTCACTGCTCTCAAGACAGATGGCCGCTTGAGTTGCAAATGATCTGAGAATGCTCTCGTCATCCTCATCAAAAGAAATTATTTTTCCATCACTCATTTTATTGCAAAGTTGCAACACCGCCCTGCAATCTCCCCGACTGTCTTTTAATGGAATCGAGAGAAGCGATATCATTTGCGAACCCTGCTGGTGATCAATCTGTCGATTGACTACAGGATGGGGAATACTCCGACTGTCACTAAATGACAGATTGGTGGTCTTTCCCGTCAGAACTACATAACCACAAACACTGTTTTCCTGGACGAGTTGATTAATTTCATTAAGGACGATGCGGTTTTCACCTGTGTCTTGAACATGGTATTTGAAAACCAATTCACTTTCTTCCTCAGCAACCACCAGAAGTGTTCCTCCCTGGGCATTCAGAAGTTCTATCGCCTCTGAGAGAGTACCGATGAGAAGATTTTTAGGGTCTCGCTCAGCAGTTAGCTTAACAAGAATTTCATTCAGCTTTTGCAGAGTCTGGGAGCTAATTCTACTTAATTCAGGAGGGGAAAAATCTCTCATCAATGCTTTGAATTTTGAAAATAAGTACCGAGTCTCAGACGTTAATTGCTGTTGAGAAATAACGTCGAGAAGCCCGCGGGGAATATGTGGGCTTTTTAAGAACAATTCTGTTTTTTCGCAAACCACTACCCAGGAAAAGGGAGGACACTTTTCTCGTGCAGCTCGAGCCTCCATCAGCTTAGAAAGCCGATAACACTCAAATTCCGTGACCAAAAAAACAATCATCTGATTTTCCTGCTGGGCTTTTTGAACGGCCGAAAGAATTTGGTCAGGACTTTTCGCAGTAACAAAATGGGTATCCTCCGAAAGCTCGGGAACCCTCAATCCAGACGTTTCATAAAACACAAAAAGTGGTTGGCGCATGGTTAGTTAAGTTCGGAATTTTTCTGAACTTTCTTTACCTCTAGAAATAAGCGAGGCGGACAAGAATTCTTGCCCGCCCCACAAAACCATCGCGACGCGTCTCGGGAAACCCTCCAGGGGCTCACCTCCAGACCCTTGCCGCCGATTCCAGCCTGCGAGCTTCAAAGGACTTACCTGCGTCCTCGGGAAAGAGAGCTCCAAGAAGGAGTATTTTCCTCGCTCTCCAAGCCAGTCTAAATTGTTTTAGGATTCCCTACTCGGGAGTGTAGGACATGTGATACCTCCTGTTACGTGCCACTTTCAATCCAGAGTATCAGACGATTATGATAGGAATATGCCGGTTCTTTTGCCTTTAGAAACAAATACTTAAGCCAGGTGTCGAAATTTGCATCTTGTTCCCGATTTTGATTTCCTGTAAAAGGTCCAAGCTTTCTTAAAGTTCAGGGTAATTGGGGGTGGGAATGAAACACTTTTTAGGTGTCTGGCTTTCCGTCGTCTTTGCAATTTCTTCGCTTCTGGGATGCGGTAAGAAATTGGGTGAAGATCAATTACCGAGCCCCTCCTCTCGGCTCGTAAGTGCCAACCAAAGTTTTCCAGGCATCATGATGATCACCAGTCCCAAAATCTGTACTGCAACTCTGATCGGTCGTTACACTCTTTTAACAGCAGCCCATTGCGTGAATCAGGCAGCAGGACCCATCTCTATACGAACTCCTCGAGGCATTCAGCAGTCGTCTGATATTTTACTTTTAGGAAGTGGCATTGAGGGCGATCCCTACGATTTAGCTTTGGTTTACCTCCCCTCTCCCGTTTTGTCTGACCAGGAAGTTCTTTCGATGGCCTCCGGAGTAAATCCTGGTGATAACGTGCTCGTAGTGGGTTATGGTTGTGCCTCTTCTGAAGCTCCCAATTCAGTCGGAACAAAGAGATTAGGAAGTAATATGGTTTCTGATGTGAATGAGTTTATCGAAGTATCGACTCCTGGAATTCAGATTAAAGCTGTTGCCGGTCCAGAAAACCGCGCTGGCGTTTGCTTTGGCGATTCGGGAGGCCCCTTGTTAAAACAAGTTGGAAATCGTTGGATGGTCATTGGAGTAGTTCATGGGGCTTACAACGATGGCCCTGGACAAGTTTCTCAGTTTGTTAATTTAAATGATTCCAACAATCGAAGATTTGTATCCCAATACGTAAGATAACTATGGAACCCCTGATCCCCGGAAAACAACTTGAACGAGAAATTCAAAGACGCAGAACCTTTGCAATTATTTCTCACCCTGATGCCGGGAAGACGACTCTCACGGAGAAACTCCTTCTTTATGGTGGGGCTATTCATTTAGCTGGCGCTGTAAAAGCTAAATCCAACAGCCGAAAAACAACTTCTGACTGGATGGAAATTGAAAAGCAGCGCGGGATTTCCATTAGCACGACGGTTTTACGATTCGAATATAACAATTTTCAAATTAATCTCCTGGACACTCCTGGTCACAAAGACTTTTCTGAAGACA
Source organism: Bdellovibrio sp. ZAP7 (assembly GCA_945878405.1). Lineage (GTDB taxonomy): Bacteria > Bdellovibrionota > FAC87 > UBA2466 > UBA2466 > RFNO01. Next base: position 17,036 of record CAMCTJ010000014.1, on the reverse strand, counting down.
CTTATCGTACACTCGTAGCGGCAGATGCCGCCGTCATGTTAATTGATGCGGCCAAAGGAGTAGAGCCACAAACTCTCAAGCTTTTTGAAGTCTGTCGCATGAGAGGTTTACCTATTTTTACCTTTATTAACAAAATGGATCGTCCTGCGAGAGATCCCCTCGAGCTCATTGATGAACTAGAAAAAGTTTTGGGTATTCGGTCCTCCCCTATTAGTTGGCCTATTGGTATGGGAGATCGATTTAAAGGCGTCTACGACAGACAAAAAGAGGAAGTTCTTCTGTTTCAAGCGGAGGATAAAGCACATGCCTCAAAACAGACACCCACTCTAAAAGTGGGGCATATTGCCCAAGCTGATCTAGTTTCCGCTTTAAACCCACCAGAAAATAAAAAAGCTGAACTCCTGGAGCTCCAGCAGGAAGTTCAATCCCAGTTAGAGCTGCTCGAAATTGCGGGTGACCCTTATGATTCTCAAAGAGTTCTCAAAGGAGAACTTACTCCTGTTTTTTTTGGAAGCGCCATGAACAACTTTGGAGTCCAACACTTTTTGGATAAGTTTTTAGAAATGGCCCCCGCTCCCACGGGAAGACAGTCCAATCAAGGCACTATTGAACCGAGTGCCAGTTTTTCTGGAGTGTTTTTTAAAATCCAAGCTAACATCGATCCTCAACACCGAGATCGTGTTTCGTTTTTTAGAGTCTGCTCGGGAAAATTTTCTCGAGGAATGGAAGCGACTCACGGTCGACTTAAGCAGAACTTCAAATTGAACAAAGCTTTTCACTTTTTTGCTCAAGAGAGAAATCTCATTGAAGAAGCCTGGCCCGGCGACATCGTCGGGTTTCTCGACACCACAGGAGATTTTAGAATAGGTGATACTCTTTGTTCTGATAAGATTTTTGAATATGAGGGAGTTCCTCGTTTTTCTCCTGAAAACTTTGCCGGTGTATCCCTCGCAGATCCCTTAAAAAGAAAACAACTAAAAAAGGGGTTGGACCAACTTTCAGAAGAGGGCGTTGTACAGATCTTCAGATCCGAAACACGCGGCGATGCCCAACCCATCCTAGGGGTGGTAGGAGCACTCCAATTCGATGTTCTTCAACACCGAATAAAAACTGAATATTCAGTCGATATGCGTCTTGAAAGATTGGGTTATTCCCGAGCTCGCTGGTTAGCTCCGCAAGAGTCTGGAAAGGATATTTCTAAGGAACTCCTGGAGTTCTCTTCCTATGCAGATTGTTTAGTCGTAAAAGACCGCGATTCTCTTCCCGTAATTCTTTTCAAAACAGACTGGAGCATGAACTGGGCAGTTGGGAAATACCCCAATTTGAAATTTCTAACATCGGCCCCTTTAGCACTGATTTCAGCTCAAAATTGACTTCCCGATCCCCTCTTTGCCGGTTAAAGTTTCATTCAAGAGGCTAAAAAACCATTGGACACCCAAGAACGTATTTTACTTCTGAATAACCGCCTGAAAACTCATCTCCTAGTTTTAGATGGTGCCATGGGTACTGCCATTCAGAATCTCAATTTAAGGGCATCTGATTTTGGTGGGACACAGTTTGAAGGGTGTAACGAAAATCTCGTACTCACAAGGCCCGAAGTCATTAGAAACATTTATGATGACTACCTCCAGGCTGGCGCTGACATTATTGAGACCAATACCTTTGGAGCAACTCCACTGGTCTTAGACGAATATGGCTTGGGGTCTAAAAGCTCAGAAATAAACTTTGCAGCTGCCCAAATAGCTCGAAAAATTGCAGATACCTACTGCTCACCCACTAAGCCCCGTTTTGTGGCGGGTTCTATTGGTCCAACAACTAAGGCCATATCCGTTACTGGGGGAATTACTTTTAAAGATTTGGTTTCTACTTTTTTCTCTCAAGCTAAAGCATTGCTCAATGGAGGGGTAGATTATTTCCTCCTGGAAACGTGTCAAGATACTCGAAACATAAAAGCAGCTTTAGTGGCAATAGATGAACTTTTTCTGGAAACTCGTTCAACTATCCCGATTGCGATTTCCGCTACGATTGAACCCATGGGAACTATGTTAGCGGGCCAAAGTGTAGAGGCACTTTTAACGGCCCTTTCTCATCGAGATCTCCTTTACTTGGGACTCAACTGTGCGACTGGACCAGAGTTTATGACGGACCATATCCGCACCCTCTCTGATTTATCTCCCTTTCCAGTAGCCTGTGTCCCCAATGCGGGATTACCGGATGAAAATGGACAGTATCTTGAAACTCCAGAAATGCTCGGACGGGTTTTATCAACGTTTCTTGAAAAAGGTTGGCTTAACCTAATCGGAGGGTGTTGCGGGACAACGGCAAAACACATTGAAGCCTTGGCCAAAATTGCAGAAAACCTATCTCCTCGCCTTACAAATCAAAAATCCGTTTCAGCTGTTTCGGGAATCGATTTTCTAGAACTTTCCGATTCACAGAGACCCATCATTGTCGGTGAAAGAACCAATGTGATTGGAAGTAAGAAATTTAAAACTCTCATTTGCTCTGAACAATTTGATGAAGCTTCTGATATTGCGCGCTCCCAAATAAAGGGAGGCGCCCATGTGATTGATATCTGTTTAGCGAATCCCGATCGCGATGAGTTGACGGACATGGAATCTTTTCTTGAGCTTGCCATCAAAAAGGTTCGGTCTCCCCTGATGATTGATTCGACAGACGAAAGAGTGATTGCTAAAGCCCTCACCTACTGTCAGGGAAAGACAATCATCAATTCTATTAATCTTGAAGATGGCGAAGAACGCTTTGAAAAGATTATTCCAATGGTAAAACAGTTTGGGGCTGCAGTGGTTGTCGGAACAATCGATGACGACCCAATCCAGGGCATGGGGATTAGTCGAGATCGAAAATGTGATATCGCCCACCGAGAGTACACACTCCTGACAAAGAAGTATGGAATCCCTCCCCAGGATATCATCTGGGATCCTCTCGTTTTTCCGTGTGCGACTGGCGATAAGCAGTATGAAGGATCGGCTGTTGAGACGATTGAAGGAATTCGGCTGTTGAAAAATCGATTCCCAGAAACCAAGACGATTTTGGGCATTTCTAATGTGAGTTTTGGTTTGCCAAATGCTGGACGAGAAGTTTTGAATTCGGTTTTTCTCTACTTATGTGTTCAAGCAGGGCTAGATCTCGCTATTGTGAACTCCGAAAAGCTTGAACGCTATGCAAGCATCCCGGAAGATGAAAGAAAACTGGCCGAAGATCTTCTTTATAATAAAGGCAGCGATCCTGTTGGGGCTTTTGTTTCACACTTTAGGAAGAAAAAGGGCATAACAAAAAAGGCCCCTATTTCGTTGCCTCTTCCGGAAAGGCTCGCTCGGTATATCATCGAGGGCTCAAAAGACGGGCTAACAGCGGATTTGGAACTCGCCCTAAAAGATCAAAAGCCACTCGACGTTATCAACGGCCCTCTCATGAAGGGAATGGATGAGGTAGGACGTTTGTTTAATGCGAACAAACTCATCGTCGCTGAGGTTCTCCAGTCAGCTGAGGCAATGAAGGCAGCTGTGAGTCACTTAGAGCCTTTTATGGATAAAAACCAGATGGCTGGTAGAGGAAAAATGATTCTCGCCACTGTAAAAGGAGATGTTCACGATATCGGAAAAAATCTTGTCGACATCATTTTGAGTAACAACGGGTTCCAAGTAGTAAACTTAGGGATCAAAATTCCCCCTGAGCAACTGATCTCTGCCATCAAGGCACATCAACCAGATATGGTCGGTCTTTCGGGCCTTCTCGTTAAGTCGGCGCAACAAATGGTCGTGACGGTCGGGGATTTATCCCAAGCGGGTATTAGCTTACCCATTCTGGTAGGCGGAGCTGCTCTCTCTGAAAATTTTGTCATGAAACAAATCGCCCCAGCCTATCAGGGGACTGTCATTTATGCTTCGGATGCCATGGACGGATTGGATATAGCAAAAAAAGTGGCTGACCCTCACATGTTTGAAGAATTGAAAACTGAACTATCCAAGCGAAAAGAGGAATTGGTACAGGAAGCGCCTAGAATTCAGGTGAGTGAAGCACCCGGTTTGGAGAGATCGAATCAGATCGCCATTTTAGGTAAAATCCCTGAGCCCCCGCACTGGGGATCCCGAATTCTGCGCGATACCCCTATTGACCATGTTTGGAGATTTGTTAATCCCATGATGATTTATGGAAGACATCTGGGGCTAAAGGGACCTGTTGCCAGAGAGCTCGAAAAAGTTGAACTGGATCCCCGTCGACTGAATGAAATTGAGCGAAAAGATCCAAAAGCAGCCCAGGTTTTCCGAGCAGTGCAGGAACTTAAAGACACCTACCGAAATACAAAAGTAATGAAGGCAACGGCCGTCTATGGATTTTTTAGAGCGGGATCATTTGGTAATAAACTTTTTGTCTCAGGTGATGATCAAAATCCCAGCAAGATGCTTTCTTTTGACTTTCCAAGACAGCCTCGAAAAGACGGGCTTTGTCTTTCGGATTATGTGTTGCCAACGATTGCGGAGCCACAACCGTCAGATCTCAAAGATAATATAGGCGCTTTCGTCACCACTGTAGGGACCGGAATTCGAGATTTAGCAGAGGAGTTTAAAAACCAGGGCCAGTATTTAAAATCCCATATCATTCAAGTGTTGGCACTCGAATCTTCTGAGGCCTATGCTGAACTCATCCATTCTCAGATAAGAGCCATGTGGGGCTTTCCAGATCCCATCAACACCACTATGTTAGAGCGGTTTCAAGCGAAGTACCATGGAAAGCGCTTCTCTTTTGGCTACCCAGCCTGCCCTCGTTTGGATGATCAAACAATACTTTTTGACCTGTTATCCCCGCAACAAATCGGGGTTCAACTAACAGACGGCTTTATGATGGATCCTGAGGCCAGTGTTTCCGCTCTAGTTTTTCATCACCCTCAGGCATCTTATTTTTCACTGACGACCAACGTATCTTCATAAAATTATGAAATCACTTTGGACTGCATTTAATTATTTGGGATTAGTGATAGGGGTCTTTTTCACCTTACTTGTCTTAAGCCGGAGAAAACGTTCTATTCCTGCAACCTGGGCTTGGATTCTTACATTTTTTGTCCTCCCGTTCATCGGTCCTTTGAGTTATTTATTAGTCGGTTACTCAAATTTAAAAAGAAGAGCCCGTCCTAAACCTGAGCCTCAGAAAAGACTGCCGGACACCGGATTTCTCATAAAATCAAACCTGAGTGAATTGGATACTTTATTCGTCCCAGTCTCACAACTTGCTGAGCATTTATCTGGTTTTCCACCTGTTTCAGGAAATGAACTCGAGTTTTTTGAAGGGCAAGAAAGTATCTACCAATCCCTCACTCAGACAATTGAAAGAGCCGAAAAGCGTATTTATTTGGAATATTATATTTTCAGATCAGATTCAGTGGGTATCCATTTTCGAGATCTTTTAATCAAAAAAGCAAAAGAAGGAGTTGAAGTAAAATTGCTGGTCGATCATGTCGGTTCCTTCCCTCTCAACAAGGAGTTTGTCACACCCCTCAAGGCCGCTGGAGCAGAGTTTGCTTTTTTCGGGAAGCTTGCCTGGAACCACCCTTGGAATTTTCAGCTGAGGAACCACCGCAAATTGGCTGTTATCGATGGCAATAAAGCTTTTACGGGTAGTCAAAATATTTGCTCGGATTATCGAAAATGGCGAATTCAGAAATTAGATTGGATAGACAATCAGGTTTTCATTCAAGGGGCTGGGGCCAATCAACTTGAGACTGTTTTCTTAGAGGATTGGGCTTTCACTACCGGAAAGGTTATCTCACCGACAGATCCCTATTTACCTTCAGAAATTTCTGGAAATTCCATCATCCAATTGTTGCCCACTGGTCCTGACGAATTGCCCCATTCCCTGGAAAAGATTTTGATGGCGCTCATCCATGCTGCCAGAAAGAGAATTACTCTTTTAACTCCCTATTTCATGCCCACTGAATCTATCGTGCTTTCACTGGAAGCCGCTTCTCGAAGAGGCGTTCGCGTGGAAATTCTAGTCCCCAGAAAATCTGATCATTGGTTGGTCGATGCAGCTTCAAAGAGCTGGTATTGGGATCTTCTTCAAGGGGGGATTAAAATTTGTGAGACAACTGAGTCTTTTATTCACGCTAAGCAGGTTACGATAGATGGCAGTGTCGCTTTAATTGGATCAGCTAATATGGATGAAAGAAGCTTTCGGCTTAATTTTGAGTGTTCTTCTTTGATATTTGATGAAACAAAAGTTGGTTTACTGGAAGAAGGTTTCGCTCATCGATTGGTCCAAGCCCAGGAGCTTTTGCTAGAACATTTTAGTCATCAAAGTTTTGTTTACAGGATTCGAGACGGGCTTTTCAGGCTGGTAGCCCCTCTTCTTTAGCAGACACTTGCACAATTCAATTCTGTTTTTGCAAAACCCAATTTAACCTCTTTGGCTTTTCTACCCTTACGCAGAAATGTCTTGGCACTCCAAATGCAATTGTTAATAAGTGTGCTTGAAGGCAGCGACGCAAGTAGCACCTTCTAGTGAGTGAAAGTCTCACCAGCCGAATTGTCCAGATACGGCTGTAGCAATAGTTAGCGTGGGGAATAGTGATATTCTCTGCGGAAGCTGACTGTAAAAGCCACCATCTTCTTGGGCAATCAAATGCCCAGGAAGAAACTTCGAACTGGTGGATAGCAAGTTAACCGATTGCAGCGAGAGCGAACCTCGGTGATTTCAAAGCAGCAAGATCTTTGCCGATCGAAGTCGGTGGAGACTTGGGAGTGTCGAGCCTGATCAAGCCGGGCGAAGACTATCACTGGGAACCATGGCAACTGGATGGTGCCCCAGACTCAGGTTTTGAATGAGAGGGTGATAGGTTAATACAGAAGGAGTTACGAAAGCGCGGAACTGCTCTTGGTTTTTTTCCGATACTTATGTAGGAAAAAAACGAGTGGGGTTACCTACCCGGGGCCAAGAGTAGGACAGATGAGATCGATAAGCCGAGAAGCCTAGAAATAAAAGCTAGGTCGAGTGAGGGTCTCAGAGGTAAATCAGCGAAAGCTGATCGTGTGGCATCACTTCTGATGTACGGGAAGTGTGAAATAAGAAGCCAACAAAGTTGGATTTCTGAGCATGCCGGAAGTGGGCTTAATCTGAAATCAAACTGAGGAATGCTTCTTGTTGATGAGCCAGCCTTTCTAGCCGTATTGGGGAAAACCCAACGTACGGTTGAGCAGGTAAGTGGTGGGTGCCGATAGTATTTGGTTCGCTCCGAGTACTACCGACGCTCCACCCCCTCACCTGAGGGTTAGGAGATGTTTTATGATGGCCGAATTTGCCGTAGTTCCCCTTACTCAAAATCATTTAACTGGAGCAGTTGCTGAAGCTCTAGAAGAAGTGAAGAAATGTCAGGTCCATTATCAGTTGGGCCCGATGGGTACGACCCTGGAAGGAAGTCCCGATCAGGTCTTTCTGGCACTCAGAAAGTGTTACGAAAAGTTAGCTCATTCCCAATCCCGCATTCTCATGACTATTACCCTAGACAGCAGAAAATCTGACTCTACGACTCTGTCTGAAATGGTCAGATCCGTCGAATCTTGCTTTTAGTGAGGCTTTTGTTAAAGTCGAACTCATATGCGAGTTCACTTTATTTTACTTTTTTTAAGTATCCTAGCCTCTGCAGATGTTTGTGAGAAAATCTATGTCCCCAATGGTTATGAGATGGGATGTACTGCCTCTAGTTGCAATCGTTACTACGTTCCCCAGGGCTATCAGCTAGCCTGCAATCGAGCCTCCTGTCAGGTTCTCCCTTATTATTTGAATTATCAAGTCGGGTGTACTGCGTCTGGTTGCCAGCAATATTACGTCGCACCGGGAAATACTTTAGCTTGCACTAGCACTTTTTGTCAGAGCATCCCTTACCGAGCAGGATATGTAGTCGGATGCACTCTCAACTCTTGCCAGTACTTTTACCTGCGTAAAGGGTACCGGCTCGGGTGCACCGATTATGAGTGTTCACTTTACTATATAAGACCGGGAAACCAGCTAGGTTGTACTTCGAGCTATTGTCAGGAGGCTTACGTTCCCATGAATCATGCTTTTTTGTGCAATAGAATTAATTGCGTAAATGAATATATCCCTAATGGCTACGAAATAGCTTGTAGCCCTCGTTGGTAACCCCTATGACAAAATATAAACTCCTTTTATCTCTTTATCTTTTTACTTCCTTTGGTTCGGCAACTGTAAAAGTCGATCAGGATCTTTTAGAGTTTTATAAAAACCTCCATCAAAATCCGGAACTCTCGCTTAAAGAAGACAAAACAGCATCAACCCTGGCAAAAGCGCTTGAAAAAGAAGGAATGAAAGTGACTTTTCCCTTCGGTGGCACCGGAGTGGTTGGTATTTTTCAGAATGGTCGGGGAAAGACCGTTCTTCTTCGAGCGGATCTCGATGCTCTTCCCTTGACTGAAAATACAGGCCTTCCCTATGCCTCGAAACGCAAAGCGCTTTCAAAGTCTGGGTCAGAAGTCGGGGTGATGCATGCTTGTGGCCATGACATCCATATGACGAATCTCTTGGGCACTGTTCGAAACTTAATTAAGAACAAGAATCGCTGGAAAGGCACCCTCATGGTCATTGGTCAGCCTGCCGAGGAAATTGGCAAAGGGGCTGAGAACCTCCTTTCAGCCGGTTTGTTTAAAAAATTTCCAAAGCCTGACTACGCTCTTGCATTTCATGTTGATTCTCACTTGCCTTCGGGAAAAATCGCCTATGTTTCCGGTCCAGCAATGGCGGCAGCCGACTCTGTAAATATCACTTTCAAAGGAAAGGGAGGACATGGAGCTCTTCCCCAGGAAAATATTGATCCTATTGTGATTGCTTCTCGCTTTGTTCTCGATCTACAAACTCTTATTTCTCGAGAAAGAGATCCCGTCGAACCCTCTGTAATATCGGTCGGAAGTATTCACTGCGGGTCCAAGCACAATATAACCCCGGAGACCTGCAATTTAGAGCTGACCGTTAGGAGTTTTACGAAGAAGGAAAGAACGCGCCTTTTGGAAGGTATCAAACGCAAAGCTGAGGCGAATGCTCTGAGCTCTGGAGCTCCCACTCCCCTAGTAGAAGTCGCGGACGAAGGAACCCCTTCTACTGTGAATGATCCCGCCCTGACTTCCCAGGTTGTCACCTTTTTGGAAAAAGGTGTCGGTAAGGAAATGATTGTCAAAGGGACACCGGCGACAGTCAGTGAGGACTTCAGCCACTATGGAGAAGCCGGGGTACCGTCAGTTTTACTGTTTCTGGGTTCCGTTTCTGAAAAACGCCTAAAGAAACTTCAAGCTTCGGGAAAACTTCCTTCCCTCCACTCTCCTTTTTACTATCCGGATACTGAAGAAACCTTAGCGACTGGAATCGAAGCGATGACAGTGATGGTAGAGGGATTGCTTCCAGCCAATTAAAAAACAATGAGAATTATTCTAGATACAAGTGTTGTATTAGGTGAGGGTCAGAGTAGTTTCCGTTATTTTTCTGGGCTGATACCGAATCTAAAAACCATTCCGGGCTTAGCCCTTGACCTGGTTCCTTCCCCTTACATGAAACTTCCGGACTCTTGGTATTCCCCTCAGCAATCTTACGAACCGCTCTTACCTCGTGCTCCTTGGTTTCCGCAGGGTAGAATCCGCAACGCTCTCTCGCGCTTAAAAAAAACTGTCGAGCAAAGCCGACAAAAGAAGGCTTTTACTCGACCAGATGAACAAACACTCTTTCATAGCTTCTTTTACACTCTACCTCCGTCAACGAGCATTCCCTTAGTCTCAATGGCCCATGACGCAACTGTTGAAATTTTAGCTTCCGAATTGAATCTTACTCATCATTTTGAAAAGCACCTAAAGACAAAAAAGGAGAGTTTGCAAAGAGCCAAAAGAATTATTGCAGTTTCCGAGTGTACTCGACAGGATATCGCCAAGGTTTATGATATTTCAATCAGTCGAATTGACTGCGTTTACCACTCCGTGGGTTTAGAGTTTTTCCCTGCTCACTCCTCTGCCCCCTCCCTTTTTCAAAAGCCCTACTTTCTTCAAGTCGGAGGGAGAATGCATCACCGCAACTTCATCCGTCTATTAGAGGCTTTCGCACTCGGGGGCTTTCAAAAAGATTTTATGTTAGTTTGTGCTGGAGAACCTTGGTCATCAGAGGAAACTGATCTCATTCAAAAGTGGAACCTCAAAAACAGTGTGGTATTAGTGGAGACCCCGACGACTCAAAAGTTAAGAGAGCTTTATCAACAAGCCGAGATGCTGGTTTATCCGTCGCTGTATGAGGGGTTCGGTTTTCCTTTAGTAGAAGCGATGGCCTGTGGGGCTCCTGTAGCCACCTCCAAAAATAGTGGTTCTATTCCTGAAATTGCCGGAGATGCCGCTTTATACTTTGATCCCAGAGACCCTTCAGATATGGCAAAGACACTCTTAGAACTTACTAAGAAAGATCTCGCAGCGTTACTCAAACAAAAAGGATTTGAGAACGTAAAACGATTCTCCTGGGACCTGGCAGCTGAGCAAACAGTTGCGTGTTATCGAAGAGTATTTTCCGAATAGCTCGGGTCTAGCTGATAAGGGAAAGCTTTTTTCGAGTCGTACAAACTCATACATTCTGGAACTGGACAAACAGCAACACACAGATTGCAGCCAGTGCACTTATCCACAATGACCTCAGCAACTTTTCTCGTTCCTTGGGTACGCTTCGTATCTGCAATTTCCTTCAGAAGGAGGGCATCGTATCCAGCATTATCACAAGCAACGACACAGAGATTACATCCTGTGCAGGTGTCTTCATTTACTTGTACTTTTTCACTGGATGAATGCTTCAAGAGAGTCTCAAAGCTAGTTACGCTCTTATATAGGTCGCCCTTTGCCTCAGAAATGGAATCAAATCCCATTTGATCCAGGTACGATTCCAACCCCTTGTTCATGCCTGCAACTATTTTAAAACCTCGAATCATGATTTCGGTGCAAACTTGAAGCTGATCGGCACCCATTAATAAGTACTCAACGCCATCCGACCAATTCGCAATTCCCCCCGTTGCCGAAACAGGAAGGCCTGTTTGCTGTTTACATTCGGCAACACACTTTAACCCCATTGGTTTTACGGCATTTCCTGAGATTCCGCCTACTGCCGTATACCCATTTACCGAAAGGTGGGGTTTTCTTTTATAAATATCAATCCCGATGATCCCATTCACGGTATTTATAACAGTAATGGCATCGCTTCCGCCCCTCTTCGCTGCTTGGGCCATGACTTTAATGTTCGTTACGTTTGGGGTTAGCTTCGTCAGGATGGGAACTTTTGAAGCTGCCTTTGCAGTGCTGACGATGTTGTAAACTATATCGGCGTCCTGGGAACACACAGCCCCCATATCTCTTTCCGGCATTCCATGAGGACAACCTAAATTTAATTCTACAGCGTCGCATCCCACTTGATTCATCGACTCAATGAGTTTTGCCCAGGCATCCATATCATGGCCAGGAGCCATGATAGAACCAATGATCATTTTTTTAGGGTAACGCTTTCTAAGAGTCTTTAATTCATCGAGCCACACTGACAGTCGCCTGTCTGTAATGAGCTCAATGTTTTGCATCGCTATTTCTCGATTCCATTTTTTCATGGTTTGGATTCGAGGCGCGACATTGATGATAGGCTCTTCCACAGGCCCCACGGTTTTCATAATGGCCGCTCCCCAGCCAGCCTCGAAAGCATCTGCCATGAGTCGACCAGTAGCGGTCGGTGGTGCAGAAGCCACGCACCATGGATTTTCCATTTCAAACCCTAAGAAGTCAGTTTTAAGACGCTGGTTCATACTTCTTTCTTCATTTCTGTGAGGCATTCATCAATCACTTTTAAAACTCGATCGCATTGTTTCTGGTTAATGCTCAGAGGCGGAGCAATTCGAATCACATTTCCAAACAGGCCCCCTTTCCCAACGAGGACTCCTTTTTCTCGGCACTTCTCCATTAGGTTCACTGTTTCAGCAATGGCATACTCTTTGGATTCTCTGTCTTTGACGAGTTCAAAGCCCATCAAAAGTCCGCGTCCCCGAACCTCGCCGATAAGGGAATGGTTTTTCATGAGGTTCTTTATTCCCTCTTGAAGATAGGTTCCCATGGCTTTCGCATTTTCCATGAGCTTTTCTTCACGGATAACTTCTAATGTCACTTTCGCTTGCATTGTTTGATAGGGGTCGCTGCCAAACGTATTAAAGAAGAGTTTCCCTGCCATGCTGTCAGAACTTTCCGTTTTCATCAGGGTTGCGCCTATGGCAGCTCCATTTCCAAGGCCCTTGGCCATGGTTACCATGTCTGCTTTGATTCCGAGAGCCTTTGTGAACAAAAATGATTCCCCGGTTCTTCCCGCTCCTGTTTGCACTTCATCACTGATGTATTTTCCGCCATAGCGGTGCACTATCTGAACTACCTCTTCAAAATATTCTTTGGGCGGAGCAATAAAGCCTCCTACTCCCATCACGGGTTCCGCAATAAAAGCTGCAATTTTTCCATGCGTACTTGTTTGAATCGTTGTCTCAACGTTCTTTGCACACTCCAGAGAACAACTATCGGGTTTCTTTCCAAAAGGACATCGGTAGCAGTAAGGCTCCATGGCAGAGACATTCAAGGCAGAAGGCTGAGCCCGAAACTTCCAAGTGCCGTGTCCACATTGAGCTAAAGTAGCTGAGGTGCCCCCGTGATAGCTGTGGCGAAGATTAATAACTATCGTCTCCCCTGTTGCTTGCCTCGCAGCTAAAAAAGCAAGCTCATTCGCTTCGCTTCCAGAGTTGGTAAAAAAGACCCGATCAACTCCCTCCGGTGCCTCTTTCAGAAGCTCTTTCGCTAATTCAACGGGATGAGAATTCAAATACAGCAAAGAGGTATGTTGAATTTCATCCTCCTTAAGCATTTTCAGAATCTGTTCTTTAATCTTGGGATGATTATGACCCGCACTGATGCAAACAATTCCACCGATGCAGTCTAAATATTCTCGCCCTTCTAAATCATAGACATATTCCCCTCGCGCTTTCACCAGGTGAAGGGGATTTTTGTAATAGAATACCGAAGTCGCCAGAAAATGTTTTTTTCGAAACGCTAAAATCTCATCCGTTGTCATTGCCATTTCATAGCTCCGTTAAAGGACCGTAAGTTTCTGGTCTTCTGTCTCTAAAAAACTGCCAGAGATCTCGAACTTCTTTCACTTCGTCGAGATCAATTTCAGTCACAAGTAGTTCGTCTTTGTCTCGAGAAGCTTTGGCTAAAACTTTTCCTCGGGGACTCACGACATAGGATTGACCGTAAAACTCTCCGATATTCCAAGGAGCTTCCGTACCCACCCGATTAATGGCGGCTACGAAATAGCCATTTGCAACAGCGTGCGCTGGTTGTTCCAACTGCCATAGATATTCGGATAAACCAGCCACAGTAGCAGAGGGATTAAAAACAATTTCAGCACCATTTAATCCCAGGCATCGAGCACCATCAGGAAAGTGGCGATCATAGCAAATATAAACACCGACATTGCCAAAGGCAGTTTTGAAAACTGGGTAACCAAGATTTCCTGGCTTAAAGAAAAACTTCTCCCAAAAGCCTTTTACTTGGGGAATATGGTTCTTTCTGTATTTTCCAAGATACTTCCCATCGGCATCAATAACAGCAGCAGTGTTGTAATAAACGCCAGTAATGTGTTCTTCATAGATGGGCACAACAATCACCATGCCATGCTTTTTAGCGTACTCTTGCATGAGCTTTGTCGTGGGGCCGTCGGGGATTTTTTCTGTTAGTCCATACCACTTTGCATCTTGGGAGGGACAAAAATAGGGTCCAGTAAAAACTTCCTGCATGCACAACATATTCACGCCCTGTTTTCCTGCTTCGTCGATGTACTTAGCATGTGCTTCTAACATCGCTTCTCTGTGCTCTTCGCAAGAAGCTTCGGCAGGCGCCTTGGTTGCCATCTGAATGAGTCCAACTTTTACTTTTCTTGCCATTTCTTTCTCCTTAAATATTTTCCAAAACCTTTTCCCACGTGTGCTTTTCCGTTTTCAATGGCGACTGTGCCTCGAAGAAGCACTGTTTTTACTTTGCCCTTCACTTTCCACCCTTCATAGGAGGAATAGTCGCAATTCATGTGTTGTGTTTCTTGGGATAGCGTGTGCTCTACTCTCGGATCTAAAATCACAAGATCGGCATCTGAACCCACAGCAATCGTCCCCTTCTCAGGATAGAGGCCAAAAATCTTAGCGGGATTAGTGCAATTCACTTCTACAAACTTGGTGAGGCTGATTCTGCCTTTCTCAACCCCTTCCGAGTAAAGAAGTTCCATGCGGTTTTCGATTCCCGGAGCTCCATTAGGAATTTTAGAAAAATCGTCTTTCCCCATTTCCTTCTGATTCATGCAGAAGGGACAATGATCAGTCGCGACCACGTGGACCAATCCCTGCTCCAAACTTTTCCAAAGAGCCTCTTGATCTTTGGGTTTGCGAAGCGGTGGGCTCATCACCCATTTTGCTCCTTCAAAGCCCGGTCGTTCGTAAACACTGTCGTCTAATAAGAGGTATTGAATACAGGTTTCAACTAGAACTCGCTGATTGCGTTTCGCAGCGTCTTTGACTCGGTTGAGAGCTCCTTCACACGTCATGTGGACAATATAGACCGGGTGATTGCCCGCATAGGCAATGTCGATAGCTCGCCCCGTGGCTTCTGCTTCTACAATTTCGGGACGAGAGAGCGCGTGGTATTTGGGAGCTTTGTTTCCCTTATCTCGATTGATTTGAATCAGAGAATCTGCCAAGTCTCCGTTTTCAGCATGAACGGTAACAAGACCACCCCATTTTTTTACTTCATTCATGAGACCGATCATTTGTCGATCATCAATCATGAGGGCCCCTTTATAGGCCATGAAGGTTTTGAACGACGTCACACCTTCTTTTTCAATCAGATCTCGAATCTCGGAGCGGGTCTTTTCGTTGAAGTCCACAACGGCCACATGAAAAGCATAGTCGGCTGCTGCTTTTCCTTTGGCCTTCTGGTGCCACTCCTCGAGCCCTTCTTTCAAAGATTTGCCAGGAGTTTGAAAAGCAAAATCAATAATGGTTGTAGTCCCTCCATGGAGGGCTGCGAGAGTTCCCGTCTCAAAATCATCGCTCGAGAAAGTGCCCATGAAAGGTAAATCCAAGTGAGTATGGGCATCTATGCCCCCGGGAAGTACGTAGCAACCAGAAGCATCGATTTCCTTTGGGGCCGATTCGGAAAGATGCTGGGAAATGGCAGTGACCTTTTCCCCCTCAACTAAAATGTCTGCTTTGAAGACGTCCGTTGCAGTAACTACGGTCCCATTTCGGATGATTACTTTGCTCATTTTATTTACCAAATGTTTGAATTCTTATTCCACCGACTGATCGTAACTTTAGTGTCCGTGAAAAACATCATTGAGGCTGTCCCATGTGCTTTTACATCTCCAAAGAAGGAGTCTTTAGCTCCGCCGAAAGAAAAGAATGCCATCGGTGCGGGAACGCCAATGTTGAGTCCAAGCATCGCAGGAGCAGCTTCATAACTAAATTGTCGGGCGGCAGCACCAGAAGAAGTAAAAAGAGAAGCCGTATTGGCGAAGTTTGAACTGTTGATCCAGGAAATCGCTTCATCGAGTCCTTTGACCTCAGCCAAACAGACCACAGGGCCGAATACTTCTTCTTTTGCAATTCTCATATGAGGTTTGATGCCATCAATCACGGTGGGTTTCAGAAAGTAACCTTTGCCATCAACATTTCGCCCATCGAGAAGAATTTTAGCTCCTTCATCAACAGCTGACTGAATCAGTCCCTTCACTCGATCAACTGCTGCCTTGGATATCAGAGGACCCATCTGAGTTTTAGGATCGGCTCCGTCCCCAACGATCATATCGCTAGCAGCTCGTACGATGCGTTCTTTGACTTCTTCGTGAGCTTTTCCAACTGATAATATGACTGAGCCTGCCAAGCATCTCTGGCCCGCACACCCCACAATGGATTCCAAACAAGTTCTCACTGTGGCGTCCAGGGTTGCATCGGGCAGAATCACCATGAAGTTCTTGGCCCCCCCAAGAGCTTGTACACGCTTTCCATGACTAGATCCCAATTGATAAACATGTTTTGCAACGGGAGTAGATCCTACAAAAGAAATACCTTTAACGTCGGGATGGGAGCAAAGAGCATTCACAACTTCTTTGCCTCCCAAGACCAAATTCATGACCCCTTTGGGAAAGCCCGCTTTTTCAATCAGTTCAAAAATTTTCATCTGGGATAAAGGAACCCGTTCGCTGGGTTTCAAAACAAAGGTGTTTCCAGCAGCAACAGCAAAGGGCCAAAACCAGAACGGAACCATAGCTGGAAAATTGAACGGCGTAATGGCAGCAAAAACGCCCATCGGTTGTCGAATGGCTTGGCAATCAATACCAGCTGCAATGTCTTCAAAGCTCTGCCCCATCATCAAAGTAGGAATGCCACAAGCTGTTTCCACCATCTGAATTCCTCGACGAACATCTCCTTTGGATTCAGCAATGGTTTTTCCATGCTCTTTCGTGCACAGTTGAACTAACTCATCAAAATTTTCTTCTAAAAGCGTCTTTAATTTAAAAAGATGCTGGACTCGATCCATTGCGGGAGTTTTGCGCCATTCTTTAAAAGCCTCTTTGGCAGCAGCCACTGCGGCATTCACGTCTTCAGAAGTTCCCAAAGGACACTTTCCTAATAACGCCTCGTTGGCGGGATTGATGACATCCACGGTGTCAGTTCCTAAAGATGGAATCCATTGGCCATTGATATAATTTTTCACTTCGAGCTCCCTAGATGAGACGATTAAAAGGACTCACGAAAGTAGCACGAAATCAGGCGTTTTGAAGCATTTTGATGTTTTTTACGCGGTGGGTCTAAGCGATAAATCCTTGGAGAATCGCAAATAAAACAGTGCTCGCAACGGTAATCCACAAAACGACTCCCATGAGAAAGGGCTTAAATCCCACACTCTTGAGAGTTTGTGATGTCA
>CAMCTJ010000013.1 GCA_945878405.1 Bdellovibrio sp. ZAP7 | reverse complement strand
CCAGAGGCAACGTTTGCAGCTGATACAGTTCCAACAGTGCTAACTACAGTAGTTCCCTGGGGGCCCGTTACATCACCTCCTAGAGATCCAGTGAAAGAACCAGCACTACCCGTAACATTCCCACTGATATTTGCCGTAATCGTTCCTGCACTGAAATTTCCAGCGGCGTCCCTGGCAACGATGGCACTTGAAGTATTAGCTGAGCTCGCAGAAGTTGCAGAATTGGACACCTTTCCAGCTGTTGAGATTGTTGCCAGATATGAATCTGAAATAGCAGTTCCATGCCACGTTCCCGTGGTAATAGTGCCGACGCTAACTAAATTGGGCATCGATGTGATTGAGTTTTGAGTGGCTGTGGATACTTGGCCAATCAGTGAACCTGAGAAACTCGGCGCCGTTAGACTGGGCAATGCGCTCGCATCATAAATTGAAATATCCCCCAACCCCAGCGCTTCTCTCTGCGCAGCGGCGACTGCGTTACTAGCTGTCCCGGTTAAGCTCTTGGTCGGAGTAGATGAAATTCCGCAACCAACAATTAAAGCGGACACGCCCAGAAAACTCATGAACTGTAAAGTTCGCATAAATAACCTCCAAGAGACCAAAGTCTCTACTGGGTTCTTTTTCGGCACTGAGCAACAAATAGAGCAGTGGAGTTTTCTTCACAAATGACGCAATAAAGTTAAGAAATTTTCACAATTGACCGAAGCGAGTATCAAGGAAACACACATGAAACACTTGTTCCTACTTCTAACTGCAGCCGTTAGCGCCTACGCCGTCGATATTTTAAATGTCAGCGGGAAGGTTATGGTGGTTGATTTTACGGCCAAAAGGGTAGAGCTGATTGTCCCGAACTACCGCGGAGTGGCTTCTGACACTCGAGTGTGTCTTCAGGGCAGAACTCAAACCAAACAAATCCTTGATTTGAAATGCGGAAAAATCGTTTCCGTAGATAAACAAAAAGTTTTAGTAGAGGTCACAAAAGGTGGGCTGGAGTTTCAGCTGGGAGAAGTCGTCACTGTGCTCACTGAGAATCGTTCTGTTGGCCAAGATAGAATGGTTGCCGCCTACTACGATAATTTGACAGGGCAAATGCCTGCTCGAACAGGCCTTGCTGCTGGGATGACCTTTGGGCTGAATTACTTTTTTCCCAGCGTTCATTTAGAGTTTGCTGTGAGCCCTTCAGTAACTTTGGGGGTATTAGGAATCTACGGAGATTCCCAATCGAATAATTCACGCAATAAGACTTACGGGGGGCTTGCGAGTGTGACGTACTATACGCCGCAGCCTTCTTTGGGATTAAACTTCGAGCTGCTCTTGGGTGCATACAACTCAAACGTGTCCTATGGAGCAGTGGGCGAAGAAATCACTTCACTCGCAGTGGCGGGTCTTGTGGGATGGAAAGGCTACTTATCTGAGCAGTTTCACTACCGACTAAATTTAGGGGCTCAGTATATTTCTAACCAAACAACTCCTCAATACTTAGACTTCGCAAATGTTCTTCCCTTCTTCCGAGCGGAAGTAGGCGTTTCATTTTAAGTCTTCCCGCACTTCTTCGTTAAATTTCCATGATAAAGTAATCTCATGGTGACTTTGTCAGAACTCACTCTGCTATTTCTTAAGTTGGGAGGCCTTGGTTTTGGCGGTCCCATGGCTTTAGTAGCCATGATGGAGCAGGAATGCGTGGTGAGAAGAAAATGGATCCCCAGAGAGCGATTTGAGCAAAGTTTTGTAATCTGTAAATTGCTTCCGGGACCTCTTGCTTACCAAATGGCCCTTTGGGTGGGATATGAGCTGCGAGGTATCTTAGGAGGAATAGTAGCCGGGGTTTCGTTTATTTTCCCTGCAGCAACTCTGCTATTCCTCTTTGCAAAATTTTACGAAACTTTCCATAGCATTCAGTCTTCTACTTGGATCCTCGAGGGAATGCGCGTAGGTGCTTTGGTTATTATTCTTCAAAGTGTTGGTTCTCTTTTTTCTCCTTACAGAAGAAAAGTCTCAGCTTGGGTGTATGCCACTCTGGGGGCATGCCTCATGCTCCTGTTTCCCCGATGGGAGCCCGTGATTATTTTGTTGGGGGGAGTGATCAGTGTGATGCTCGTTCAGAAATGGCCGATTTTTCGCTTGAAGATCTCAGCTCCTACCGTTCTGTGGTCGTTGTTTTGGGTTCACTTTAAAGCTGGCGCTTTTGTTTTCGGAACGGGCTTGGCTATTATTCCGGTGATAGAGCGAGAAGTGGTTACTTCCTATCAGTGGCTGACCAAACCTGAATTTTTAGATGCTTTAGCGTTTGCTCAAGTAACCCCTGGGCCCGTGACGACCCTTGCCGCTTTCATTGGGTACAAAGTCTTTGGAGGCATTGGGAGTCTGGTCGCTGCCTTCGGCATTTACCTTCCCGGAGCCATCACTATATTGGGGATTTTGCCTTTGGTGAGAAAACAAATAGAAAAAAAATCTTGGCTCTCTGATTTTCAAATGGGAGCGGTGCCTTCGGTGATTGGTTGCTTAGCGACTGCAGCTTTCGGACTCTTATCTTCTGCTTTAGTTACCCCCACAATCGTATGGAGCTTTATCTTGTTGCTGCTTCTGCAAGTGGTCTTTGCTCTCCCTGCGTGGGTCATTATTGTGCTGGGGAGTGTCCTTCAGCCGATTT
Organism: Bdellovibrio sp. ZAP7; assembly: GCA_945878405.1. Taxonomy (GTDB): domain Bacteria; phylum Bdellovibrionota; class FAC87; order UBA2466; family UBA2466; genus RFNO01. The sequence goes on along the minus strand of CAMCTJ010000013.1, from coordinate 52,054 downwards.
TAAAGACCGTCGTCGTTTTAATTCCTTGGTAATTAAATCTAATTCCCGCAGTGTCTGTCCGGAAATAGCGCTGTTCTCTTGAGCCCTTCGAATGAGATACGGAGTCAGTTCTCTTACCGGGCCATAAGGAACGTACTTAGCTGCATTAAATCCCTTTTCCGCTAAGTTGAAAGTGAGGTTGTCACTCATCCCTAGAAGCTGTGAGAAATAAACTCGAGGATCATTCGGAGAAAGCCCTGCACTTAAAACCAAATCGACTAAAAGTTGAGTAGATTCTTCATTGTGAGTACCCGCAAAAACTGCTACTCGCTCGATATTCTCGATCAGGAGCCTGAGGGCTGCATCGTACGCTTGATCAGTGGCAGCTTTATCCGGTTGAATGGGAGAAGGGTAACTCAGTTCTTGGGCTCGCTTGCGTTCTTTCTCCATATAAGCACCACGAACCAGTTTGATACCCAGGCGATAGTGTTTGGATGTGGAATCTTCCAGCAGCGTCTTTAGGTAATCTAGTCTGTCCAATCGGTACATTTGAAGGGTGTGAAAGACGATCACATCGTTTTTATTAAATTCTCTCATCAGAGATTCAACTAAAGAGTCGAGGGGATCTTGAATCCAGGATTCCTCCGCATCAATGAGTACTTTTACTTTCAGCTCAGAGGCTTTCTCAATGATTCTTCGGACTCTTCTTTTAGCACGATCCCACTCTTGAGTTTCAGCATTCGTGAGTTGAATTTTTGCATGCAATTTTTGAAGCAGCTCAAACCGTGCCAGCCCGGTAATTTTAAATACTGAAAAAGGAATAGAGGAGCTTTGGGATGCAAGGGTAAGGGTGCTTAGGAGTTCTTTCTCGGTTGCATCGAACGTGGATTCCTTTTGAGCGCCTTCAATGGAGTAATCCAAAATGGTTCCCACATTGTACAGAGCTAAGCGTCTTACGAGGTCAGAACAATCTTTTGCGTGTTCTCCCCCGCAAAAGTGACGAAAAAGGGAGCCTCGAAGAAATGGTTCAAAAGGGACGGGAGTTTTTAATAAAGTGTTGAGAAGTCCGGAACCTAAACGAACCATGGAGGGGGAGCCAACGAGTTTGAATAAGAAATAGGCCTGAGTCAGTTCGAAAGTGCTTTTTGAGCGAAAGGCTATTTCAGTGTTTTGAAACGGGATTTTCATACGGTTAATAAGGTTAACTGACAGAAACCTACTTTTAAATAGTTTGAATAAGCTAATGGAAATATATCCCTTTTTAAGCTCTAGCCTAGGCTTTTCAGATATTTGGTTGCAATTGTCTCGGGATCTGGGGTAGTACGGGGGCACAAAAATCCACAAAGGGGGCTCTTTGAAGGGCAGGCTAAACGTTCGGAAGATTGGTTTAACCTTTTTAACTGCGGGATGTTTGTTACAAGCATCTGCCGGTTGGGCGATGAGCGGAGCTGATTTCGATTGGCTTTCAGCTGAAGCCAGTATGACCGGCGATTTGTGCGACACCGCCGATCGCGACTTTGATGGATTTCGATATCAAGAAAAAATTCCCCACTGTAAAAGAAACGTAAGCATTGAAACCAAACGGCAAGTGGCTCACGAATTTGGAATTTTTGATAACTACCACGACTTTGAAATCGACCACTACATTCCGCTTTCCATTGGTGGAAGTAATGAGCCCGCTAACCTCTGGCCACTACCGGTTCCAGTAGCTCGTGCGAAGTGTGAACTTGAAGGAAGAATCCATACTCAGGTTGTTAAAGGCGAGCTTTCTCAAGCCGAAGCGATTGAAAGAGTCAAAAGCTGGAAGAGCTTTATCAAATTAAAGTAAGTGTTACTTTTCGAGCGCTTTCTCCACAGCGTCTTTAATCTGGGCCTCACTCTTGGAGCTCCAAACTCCCGAGTTTTTAAAAACGACGTTTAAATGTTTATCCAAGACATAAGTTGAGGGATAGACTGAAGTGCCTAATTGTCTTGCTAACTGACGTGCACTGTCTTTCAGCACTGGATGATTAGGTTGGTGCCGTCGAATCCATTCGGCATAATCCCTATCATTTTTATCGATCCCGACATCAAGAATTTGTACACGCTCATCATTTTTAAAGTAATTCTGAAGAGCGTTCACTTTTGGAGCGTTGTCATTGCAGTAAGGGCAGCCCAAGAAATAAGTTTCAATCACCCAAACCGCATCTTGATATTCCTGGCTATTGTAAGAACCAGGGCCTTCTGATTGCGCATTCATCCAAGGGAGTTGGAAGGGTTGTAGAGAGAAACCAAGAGAGCTGAGAAATAGACAAAGAAATGAAATCCGTTTCAGTAGGGATGTCATCAGGGCCTCCAGAAATTTTTTGGGGTATAGTCTTAGTGTGAAGGAGAACAGTCTGGAGTGCCGAAAAGGAAAATCAAAAAGATTAACAAGTGTTAGGGGTCAGCGATTATCAAAAAAATCACCGCTGCTCCATTTCTCATTATTGGAGCGCTGCCCATCTGGTTTGTAGTTTTTTAAATCGTAGGTAAAGGGACTAGTAGCCCCCCGAGAATTCACATTTTGGCCCGGAGCGACTACGCCGCCGCCGGCCGATGCTGATAGGGTTTTGGCCCCAGGATCTTGGACTGGTCCATCAGAAGATAAGCCTTTTGGCTTACTGGAGCAGAAGCTGCACGCAAAGCTAAGGGAAGGCAGTAAGATAAGACTTAAGATGACCAGTGAGTTTTGAAAGAGTTTCATAAGATCCCCTTGAAATGAAGCGCTATACTAGAAAAAGAAGCAAGGAAAGTGCCACCTTCACAGCATCTAAGCTATTGAAAACATGTGATAAAACTACATGCCGAGGGATTCGTTAAGTGAGCTCAGATCTGGTTAAGTTATTGAAATAATGAAGAAAAGTACCCGCTAGATTTTCAACAGGTGTTTAAAAGTCTATCAGGCCTTACTTTTCTTTTGTTTAACGATTCCAAGGATTAAAATTAACTCTTAGGACAAAACACCATGAATCAACAGCTCTGGCTGTTCCAACTTCCCCAAGTGTTGCGACTTCATCAATGGGTGAAGAACGTTCTTCTTTTCGTTCCTCTTCTGACGGCTCACCGCCTAGCTGATAAAGTGATCTTACAGAAAAGTGGTATGGCCTTTTTGGCATTTAGCTTAGTGGCTTCTTCCGTTTACATCATCAATGATCTTCTTGATGTTAAGTCGGACCGATTACATCCTAGGAAAAAGAATCGGCCCTTTGCTTCAAACGCTGTTCCCTTATCGTTGGGAATTGGCTTAGTTCCGCTCCTGATTTCATTGGGAGTTGGACTGGCTATTTTAGTGGGACGGGACTTTGTTTTTGTCCTCGCAATTTATTTTACGCTCACTTTTCTTTATAGCCTCTGGGTCAAACGACTTCTTCTTTGGGATGTTATTTTTCTAGCCTCACTCTATACCATCCGAATTTTTGCGGGTTCTGCAGCTACAGGCATTCCTGTTTCCAAATGGCTTTTGGCCTTTTCTCTTTTTATTTTCTTAAGCCTAGCACTTGCAAAACGAGTGTCAGAACTCAAAGTGCATCCCCAAAAAAAAGGAGAAGTCATCCCTGGTCGTGGGTATCAATCTATCGATGAAGAAGCGCTCAGTAATTTAGGAGCTGCGAGCGGTTATTTATCTGTTCTCGTTTTTGCCCTTTACGTAACGAGTTCCGAAGTAACCCAGTTTTACCGTTACGCCGAGACTCTTTGGTTTACTTGCCCGCTGATTCTCTATTGGGTTAGTCGTATCTGGATCATTAGCAATCGGGGACAACTTCATGATGATCCCATTGTCTTTGCGCTCAAAGATAAAGTGAGTTATCTCGTGCTTTTTCTAACAATTACAGTCCTCTATTTGGCCACCTAATGCAAAAACAAACACCACATGTGGAGTCCTGGGGACGCACTATAAAAGTTTCCCAGACAATCATTCCTCTTTTTTGGCAACCTGAAAAATTTCCACGAACACAAGAAAACGAGTCCTTTCTTCCGTATGGAGAGGGAAGAAGCTATGGAGACTCTTGCTTAAATGAAGGCGGAATCCTTCTCCAAACTCGAGGCATGAATCGCTTTATTTTTCTTGATGAATCAAAAGGCCTCTTACGGTGTGAAGCCGGTGTTCGGTTAGATGAAATTCTCGAGCTAACAGTCCCCAAGGGGTGGTTCATTCCGGTGAGTCCTGGAACACAATTTGTCACTTTAGGGGGCGCCATTGCCAATGATGTTCATGGCAAGAACCATCATGTTGCCGGGACCTTTGGTCGTTACGTTCGAGCTATGGAGGTTTTGCGGAGTGACGGAAACCGTTGGATCTGTTCTCCTCAGGAGAACTCTGAACTCTTTGGCGCAACGATTGGTGGCTTGGGTCTCACGGGGCTTATTTTATGGGCTGAAATTCAAATGAAGCCGATCTCCGGACCCTGGATTGATCAAGAAACTGTACGGTTCTCTCATGTAGATGACTTTTTTAAGATCTCAGAAGATTCAGAAAAAGATTATGAGCATTCGGTATCTTGGATAGACACCTTGGCACAAGGAAAACACTTGGGCCGCGGCCATTTCATGCGAGGAAATCATTCCTCTCAAAAAGATGATCGGTCTTCGAAACCCAAGACATTTAGTATTCCGTGTAATGCTCCGAACTGGCTTTTGAATCCATTCACCGTTCGTGCTTTTAACGTTCTCTATTATCACCGGCAACTGACTCAAGAAAAAAGAAACACCGTTCATTACCGCCCCTTTTTCTATCCTCTAGATGCTGTTCTTCAATGGAACAAACTGTATGGGAAACGAGGATTCTTTCAGTATCAACTGGTTGTTCCGTATAAAAATGATCGAGAACCCATAAAAGAAATCTTACGACTTGTAGCTAAGTCAGGGATGGCCTCCTTTTTAGCTGTCCTAAAGACGTTTGGGAATATCCCATCACCGGGCTGGCTGTCTTTTCCGAGGGAGGGAGTCACGTTAGCTTTAGATTTTCCCAATCAAGGGAGTAAAACGAGGCGGCTCTTTGAAGAGCTAGATAAAATCGTGAGAACAAGCCAAGGGGCGCTTTATCCCGCAAAGGATGCAACGATGCTGGCGCAAGATTTTCAAAGCTTTTATCCCCGCTGGAAAGAATTTGAGAAATGGATCGATCCGAAATTCTCTTCGAGTTTCTGGCGGAGAGTCGCAGAAGGGCAGGGCACCAATGGCTAAAACACTGATCGTGGGTGCGACTTCAGCAATTGCGATTGAAACAGCTAAATTGTGCGCACATCGAGGAGATCATCTTTTTTTAGTGGGAAGAAGCCCGGAAAAACTAGATTCCGTTCGTCGGGATTTAGAAGTACGGGGCGCAAAGATTGCGGGAACGATCAGCACAGATCTTAATGATTTTTCTCGTCACGCAGGCTTGTTAGAGAAGGCTCTCAATTGCCTTCAGGGACTTGATCTGGTCCTCATTGCCCATGGAACGTTGGGGGATCAAAAAGCCTGTGAACAGGATTTTTCACTGGCCGAGCAGGAGATCCGTACCAATTTTCTGAGCTGTGCTTCTCTTTTGACGCTTATTAGTAATGAAATGGAAAAAGAAAAAGCTGGAACCATTGCAGTCATTAGTTCTGTTGCTGGGGACAGAGGCCGTCAAAGCAATTACATTTACGGTTCGGCTAAGGGGGCTCTGAATCTTTTTTTACAGGGGCTCAGAAATCGAATGTACCCATCAGGAGTGAGGGTACTCACTATTAAGCCCGGGTTTGTAGACACTCCGATGACAGCCGCTTTTAAGAAAAACATTCTTTTTGCTAAACCGGATCAAATTGCTAGAGGAATTCTAAAGGCGATAGAACGAAAAAAGGATGTCGTTTATCTCCCCTTCTTTTGGTGGGGTATTATGGCCATCATCAAATCGATTCCGGAGAGAATATTCAAAAAGCTAAAATTGTAGGGAGCACTTAGCTTTTTAACTCGGTCCACATCCGGCTGATTCGTGGTAGCGTCTCTCCCAATTCTTCCAAGAAGGAAAGGGTCTTAACCACTTCGGCTGGTGGATACAGCTGGGGATTCTTCTGAATGGACTCGGGAAGCATTGCCTTCGCAGTCTTGTTAGGTGTTGCAAGCCAGTTCTCCTCAACAATTTTCAAGTTTTGCTCTGGTTCCAGAAAAAAGTTTATAAACTGATGGGCTTCCTCAATTCGAGTGCTTGTAGCCGGAATGGCAAAGTTATCCGTCCAAATAATCCCGCCCTCGCGAGGGATAAAAAACTTGATATTTGGGTTTTCACGAGCTGCCTGTATCGCATCCACCGAATACATGTGAGAAATCGACAGCTCTCCTTTTAAAAGAAGGGCCTTGGGTTCGGAAGTAAACATCAACACCCGATTCTTCGCTTGGGAAATAGTTCCTTTTGAATCTTCTAAGGAAGCTAAATCTCGTGTGTTAGGGGAAATCCCCTTCAAAAAAAGAACCGCGGCAAAGACCTCCCGCATGTCATCTAGGAGGCTTGTATGTTTAGGATCTTTTGAATCAAATAAAAAAGACCAGGAAATATCTTGAGTATCCACCGGCACTTTTGATGTGTTTACTGCGATACCGGTAGTACCAAAAGTAAAAGGGACCGAATATTTTAAGTTTGGATCGTAAGAAAGCTTAAAAAAATACGGATCGATATGGTGGAGATTGGTAAGAAGGCGCGGTTCTAACGGAGCCAGCATAGAAAGCGCAATCAGGCGCCTAGTAATGTAATCTGAGGGTTGAATAATATCGAAACCAGTTGCTCCTGCTTTTAGTTTTGCAAAAAGCTCTTCATTACTAGAAATATAAGTAAGCTCTACCCTGATTCCCGTTTTGGCAGTGAACTCTTCAAGCGATTTGTCAGGAAAATAATTGCTCCAAGTACAAACCCGCAGTGTATTTGTTTGAGAAACCTTGCTTCGGAGGAAAATAATTCCACCGATAATGCAGACAAGAGCTAAAAAGAGAGAGACTATCCTCTGAGTACCCATTTTCTACTTTGTTCCTTAGATACCAACATAAGCACTAAAAAGGTTGAGATACAAATCATAATGAAAGAAAGGCCATTTAATTCTGGGGAAACACCAATTCTCATTAAAGAATAAATCTTCAAAGGCAAAGTGGTAAGGCCCGCACCACTTGTGAAGAAAGAGATCAAAAAGTCATCAAATGAAAGGGTAAAGGCCAGTAACCATGCCCCCATGACACCGGGAATGATGTTCGGAAGGGTCACTTTCCAAAACACTTCTGTTGGCTTGGCCCCTAAGTCCATGGCTGCTTCACTCATTTGGGGGTCGAGCTTTCGCAATTGTTCCACCATGATAAAGTACACAAAACTAGCGCTGAAACTCGCATGCGCTACCACAACTGTTAGGAACCCCAAATCAAAGCGGCAAAGTAAGAAGAATAAAAGAAGAGAAAGTCCCGTAATTACCTCAGGGACTAGGATCGGTAAAATAATCAGGGTTTGAATGACAGGGGGAAGAAGGCCTGAAATCCGGCTTAACCCAACAGCGCCAAGTGTTCCTAATGAAACGGCCAGAGTTGCAGAGAGCACGCCTATCTCCACGCTATTCAATAGCGGCCCCCAAAGGGCTGGGCTATCAAAGAGTTTGATTAGCCATTTCAAGGTAAATCCGCTTCTCCAATCATTTGGATTTTCTAGAAACGCCTGAAAAATCAAATAAAGGAGCGGCAAATAAAGCAGGGTAATTGCCATCCAAAACAGGAAAGTAACTAAAGGATTTTTAAATCGCATGGCTCAACTCCTGTGATTGGGGCTGTTGATTTTTTGATGTCCATCGATTTTGAAGCCAAAGGGCACCTAAAAGAAGAACTGAGAGAACGGTTGCGATAGCCGATCCCAAGGGCCAATCCTGCAAGATAAAGAATTGTTCGACCATCACCTTTCCCAAGAAAGCTTCTTTAGCTCCTCCAAGAAGGTCCGGAATAACGTATTCCCCTAACATCGGGATAAAAACAAAGAGACTTCCAATAAAAACCCCTTCCTTAATATTGGGTAGGATTACTTTCCTAAAAGTCTGAAAACGGGTGGCGCCTAAATCCGAAGCAGCTTCTCGTAAAAATGGGTCCAGCTTTTCTAATGAGGAATAAATCGGAACAACCAGAAAGGGCAAATAATTGTAAACCAAGCCTATGTAGACCCCTAAACGAGTATAGAGAATCGATACTTCGGGGGCTCCTAAAGTGGCTAAAATCTGGTTAAAGAGCCCATTGGACCCAAATAAAGATACAATTCCATAAATTCGTAAAATGAAATTGGTCCAAAACGGAATGAAAAGTAAAATCAAGCCGATGCTTTTGAGAGGTCCCTGAACTCTCGCCAGAAAATAGGCTACTGGAAAACCGATCATCAAACAGGAAAGGGTGGCCCCAAAAGCCAACCAAAGTGTTTTTAAAAGTACTTTAAAGTAAATCCAGTCGAGAAGTTGTTGATAGTTTTTTAAGCTAAACGCAAAAACAATGTTTCCCAGGTCCGTTCTCTGCAAGAAGCTCATTCCCAAAATGAGAGAAAAAGGAAGTAAGGTCATCAAAATAAGCCAGATTAAAAAAATCCAGGCGCTTGAAGGAATGACAGGGGTGTTTTTCATGTGGATTGAGGCAAAACTATCGCATCGTCGCCCCGCCATGCCAAAAAGACACGATCGCCAACGTTAAGCCTTCGTTTTTTCAATCTTTCGAGTTCTTGCTCAAACACTTTAAATGTCGACGGACCAATCTTAACGGCATATTCAGTGCGTGAACCTAGGTAAATCAGATCCTGAATTTCCCCCTCCATTAAGTTTTCCTGTGTTGTTGATTTACTTCTCAGAAGCCGCATTTTTTCTGGACGTAGGATTACGGAAACTTGTTTAGGGAGGGAGTGGCCATTTTTTTTCAGTTTGAACATCCCCAAAGGTGAAGATAGGACGATCTCGCCCGTTTCAGGGGAGGCTTCCCCTTGAATATCTCCCGGGATCTCATTCACCGCCCCAATAAACCGAGCCACGAAAGTATCGCTTGGGTCTTCATAAATAGTCTTGGGAGTTCCCACTTGAAGGCATTGGCCAGATTTAAAAACGGCAATTCTATCGGATAACTGAAGGGCTTCTTCTTGATCGTGGGTGACCAATAAAAAAGTGATCCCGACTTTTTTGCAAATCGTTTTGAGCTCTTCTCTCATCTTCATCCGAAGCTCCGGATCCAGAGCTGAAAGAGGTTCATCTAAAAGGACCAGTTCTGGTTTTGCGACCAAGGCTCGAGCCAAAGCAGTTCTTTGAGCTTGCCCCCCGCTGATTTGATGAGTTCTTCTGTCCTGGAGATCCTCAATTTCTACTAGTTTCAGGCTCTCCTTTACCCGCTCGGAAATCTCAGCCGAGGGAAGTTTCTTTAGATGAAGGGGAAAAGCTACATTTTCAGCCACGGTGAGGTGGGGAAATAAGGCGTAGCGCTGAAATACGGTGTGAACGTTTCGTTTATGAGGAGGCAGACGAGTAATATCTTGATCATTCAAAATAACTCGGCCAGAAGTAGGGGTTTCAAAGCCACCAATCAAACGAAGAACGGTTGTCTTTCCGCAACCACTCGGCCCTAGGAGTGAGAAAAACTCACCACGTTCAACGGACAAAGTAAGCGGATGAAGCTGAAACCCTTCAAACGATTTTGTAACGGCCTCCAAATGTAGGAGCATAGCGAATAAATAAAGGAAGCTGACGTCAGACTCAAGCGCTTATTTTCTCAATTTGTGATCAATTTAATAGATTCCGGCCCCGTCAACAAAACCTGTGGATTGGCTTGTCCTGGATCGACAACATTGAAGACTCCAGTCGCCTTGATTTGAATGTTACGGTTAATCAGTTTGTTGCGACCGTTTTCAATTCCTTTGGTTTCTGAATCCCATAGTTTTTGCAGTTTTTCTCGGATTTGCTCAAAAACATTGGAGTCTTCAAAATTAACAAGGGTGAATTCACGTAAAATTCCCATTTCGTCAGCCACTTGGATTGCAAACACGTTAAAGCTTACTTGTGGGCTTTTAGGAAAAAGAACTAGAGGACCTTCAACGGCTCCAGTCTTGCCATGCCAATCCACCATCCGATCGGTTACAAGAACCGGGTCTTTGGCTTGAAGATCTAAAGAAATATGCGTGGGTTTTGAGGGGAAATCTCTTACCTCGATTTTTAATCGAACTTTATCATTGCGGTACAGACCCTTGGCCATGGCTGGATTTCCAACAATCACCGGCACAACGGCATCTTTATATTCAATAACAAGCACTTTGCCGTCGTTCACTACCGCATGGACCTTGGCGAAAATTTCCTTATGAGAGAACAAGTCTTCAGGAAGATCTGCTTTGTAGGGGTAGGGCTCAGGGGCTGGGGTGGGAGATTCGTAAGCGTTGATCAAGTCGATGTGAGAAACCCAAATGTGATTAATGGGCGCTTGATTAGCTAAAAAATTACCTTTGAGGATTACCTGGTCATGACGTTTCAAGCTTTGAAGCGTTCTCGAAACTACTTCATTTCCCGGTATTAATGGAAATTCTCGATGAGAAAAGAAGTCGCCAGGTTCGCGGTGAGTAAAAACATAGAGATTTAGTGGTTCGGTGGCTCCGTGAACCCACCCTTTTAAACCTTCTTCTTTGAGTTGCTTCTCTAATTCAGAAAGCGGCGTTGGAGCGGCATTCAAAGTTAGCGAAACGAAAAGCAAACTGAATAAAAAAGTAAGAAGTTTCATGCGCGAAAAACTAGCATAGTTTTGTGCTTTGCAATACATAATCGTCGCAAAAACCAGCTGGTCCGCCTATAATTTTTACCTATGGCTTTGACAGCTTTAGATAAGTTAAGACTTTTTCTCAGGGTTCCTGGACAAGGGATTTATACTCCATCGACAGGCGGAGGATATGCTCAACGCCTCCAGCAGGCTTTATATGGGACCGTAGACCCCAAGCAAATTCAACAAGCTTGGGAAGAACAATTCCAAAAAATTCGGCGCGTTGAGTCGGTTCTGCTAGGGATTCCCTCAGATACAGGGGCTGGAGTCATGAAAGGCGCTAATTTTGGTCCGATTGGAATTAGAGAAGCTTATCTCAGTCAGTTTGGTGCTTTTCCTAAAAGCGTTTTAGATCTTGGAGATGTTATTTGTGTCCCTCATTTTCTCCACGATGAAATGCTGAGCGAGCAACAACGCGAGGCCACTCAAAAAGAACTCTATCCGGGACAATCGGAGCGGCTTCCGGTAAGCCCCTTGTCGATTGCGGAAGCTGCTTTGAAGGCCATCCTCGAATTGAATCCTCAAGCTCGGATTTATTTGATGGGGGGGGATCACAGTGTTTCGTGGCCGGCTATGGTTTATTGCCACCAGCGATTCCAGCAAGAATTTGGAGTCCTTCATTTTGATGCGCATACAGATTTAATGACCCGTCGTTTAGGGGTTGATTACTGTTTTGCAACTTGGGCTTATCAGGCGCTACGCTTTTTAAAGCCCTACCATTTAGTTCAAGTGGGAATTCGGTCTTCTTCAAAAACAAAGGCCCAATGGGCAGAGCTTCATCCCGTTCTTCAATTCTGGGCTCCCGAAGTACTCGGTCGAGAATCAGAGATTATCGCTCAAGTCTGCCAACATTTTTCTGACAAGGGTGTGAAACACATTTATATTTCTAATGATATCGATGGCACAGATAGTTCCGAGGCTAGTGCTACGGGGACACCGGAGCCCCAGGGATTAAGGTCTAGTTTTGTTAAAAATTTGATTTCGGAAGTAAAGAAAAACTTCCAAGTTTTTGGGGGAGATATTGTTGAGGTCGCACCACCGTTGTCTGGGGTGAGAGATTTTAAAGAAGAGCCGACCTGCCGGTTGGGGGCTCAATATCTCCACGAACTGATCCGGACCCCATAAGAAAGGAACTCTTTTCTTGAAAATCGCCTTTGTTTTCAATCGCAAAACAGATGAATCTTTAGAACAAGCCGAGTTCGATACTCCAGAAACGATTACTGCTATTCACAAAGCGCTTGCGAGCGGTGGGCATGATGTCATTGATGTGGAAATGAATCTTCAGCAATCCGCTTCCTCGTGGATGGGACGTTTATCAACTGAACGGCCCGATATCATCTTCAATACGGCAGAAGGGTATTTTGGGATTGGTCGAGAAAGTCTGGGCCCGACGGTATTTGAACAGCTTCAGTTGCCCTATGTGGGTTCAGGTCCTTATGGATGCTTTTTAACTCTGGATAAATTTTTAACCAAACAAATGGTTGCCAGTCGGAAAGTGCCCGTTGCAGAAGGCTACTTTGTTACTTCACCAGAAGAGTTGAATCTAGTTGCCGCTGAAACTGTTTATCCTGCATTTGTAAAACCCAACTATGAAGGTTCTAGTAAGGGAATTACGGAGAGGTCGTTCTGCAAAGATGCTGAAGGGCTCTTGTCCTACGGAACTGAGCTTTTAAAAACATTTCCTCAAGGAATTCTTGTAGAGCGATTTATTCCCGGAAAAGATATTACGGTTCCCTACGTGGCTGGTTTAGGAGATGGTGGAGTGTTAGAGCCGCTGGAATATGTTTTCAATGATCCCAGAGCCAATGACAGCACGATTTACGACTATTCGTTAAAAAACGAACTCGATGAAAAAGTGGCCGTAAGATGTCCGGCTCAACTAGATGCCTTAGTGCGATCCCAGATTCTCTCAATGATGAAAAAGATTGTACCGGCTTTGGGAGTTGTCGATTTTGCGCGAGCCGATTTTCGAGTTACTCCAGATGGTGAAGCATATTTTTTGGAAATCAATGCTTTGCCGAGCCTGCAACCCGGGGCGGGGATATTCGCTGCTACTGAATTGCTTGGGCTTAATTATGATCAAACCATTCTAAAAATTTTAGAAGCCGCTACTGCGCGACTAAAACTAGGTGGAAAATCTCCGAAAACTCCGAGGCGTATGCGGACTACCCGTTTTGCCAATGTGGGCGTTGTTTACAATCTGAAAAGAAAAAGCCCGGGTGACACTGGGTATGAAGAAGAGGCGGAGTTTGATTCTCAAGCTACCGTAGATGGTCTCTGCAATACGATTCAGAAGTTTGGACTTAAAGTGATTCCGATTGAAGCTACAAAAACTCTGGCAGAAAACTTAAGAGAGCACAAAATTGACGTCGTTTTTAATATTGCAGAAGGCTCTAAAAAAAGAGCACGAGAAGCTCAAGTGCCGGCGATTTGCGACCTATTGGACATTGAACACACGGGAAGCGACGCAACCTGCTTAGCAGTGACGCTCGACAAGGCGCTCACAAAGAAAATATTGAGCCAAGATGGGATTCTCACTCCTTTGTATCGCCTTTACCAGGGGGGAACAAAACCAGTAGAACCTGGACTTCGTTTCCCCGTGATTGCGAAACCAAACCAAGAGGGTACTTCGAAGGGAATCGGAGATAATTCGGTGGTTCATTCGCCAGAGGAGCTGCATCAAGTAAATCAGATGTTGTGGCAACAATTTAAATCTCCTGTTCTTTGTGAGGAATATATTGAAGGAGAAGAGTTTACGATCGGAGTTTTAGGAACGGGGACCCTGAAAGTCTTGGGACCCATGCAATTTAAATTCAAAGAGGCGGCTGGCAAATTTCCTGTTTATACATTTAAAGCTAAACAGAGCAATCCCTTTCAAAATCCGATCTTTGAATTGCAGTGTCCCGTTCAATTAGGGCGCGACATGGACAGAAAAGTGTCTGCTTTTGCAAAAAAGGTCTTTAAGCTTCTTGGCTGTCGAGATGTGGCTCGAATTGATTTTCGAATCGATAGCAAAGGCGGTATTTATTTCATTGAAATTAATCCACTGCCGGGACTCTCACCAGGGTTTAGTGATTTAGTAGTGATGGCTGAGCGGTGTGGGATGAGCTACGAAAGTTTAATTAAACGAATTCTCACTCCGGCCATACAGAGGTGGAGAAGCGGAAGGACTTGGTAAGCACGATGAACTTGTTCGAAAAATACTCAGAAGAGGGCAAAGCAAGGAAACGGGCAAGAGAGTTGGGAATCTCTATTGGAGAGTACCCCACCGGTCCTTTGAACTCTATTACCGATGTAAAAGGGGTTCGGGTCGGGCACTCAACTTTGATAGAGGGGTCGGGACGTCGGAAGCCCGGAAATGGCCCAGTGAGAACCGGAGTAACCATCATTCAGCCGAATGAGGATCCTTACAATCAAAAAGTAGTTGCTGGCGGGTTCGTTTTAAATGGTGCTGGGGAAGTCTCTGGCATGACTCAAGTCATGGAGTGGGGTTTGATTGAAACTCCCATTGCGTTAACCAATACACTTTCTGTGGGGCGTGTTTCCGATTGTGTGGTCAAATGGATGGCTGACAAGCACCCCTCCATTCAAAATAACGTTGAAGTGATTATTCCAGTGGTCGGCGAGTGCGACGATAGCTTTCTCAATGATGCCGTCGGGCTTCACATAAAGCCCAATCAGGTATTTAGTGCTCTGGATTCTGCTTCTGAAGGACTCCCTTTAGAAGGAGCAGTGGGGGCAGGAACGGGGATGATCTGTTGTGATTTTAAAGCGGGGATCGGTACTTCCAGTAGGATTGTAAAAGTGGGGGAACATCAATACACGATTGGTGTGTTGGTTTTAAGTAATTTTGGCGTGATGGAACATTTACGTATTGATGGGTATCCATTGGGAGAAATTTTTGCCAAAAGCTTGGGTGGGTATTCCAGGCGAGTGAATAATTATGGCTCTATCATCACGGTTCTCGCTACTGACATGCCCTTGGTAGCGAATCAAATTAATCGCCTCTGCAAGCGTGCAGCGCTAGGAATTGGTCGAGTGGGCAGTTATGGAGCACATTCCAGTGGAGAGATCATTATCGGGTTTTCTACGACTAACTCAGTTCCAAGAAACTCTCAACGGCCACTCATTCAAATGAGTATGATTCTTGATACTTTTTTAGATGGTGCTTACAAAGCAGTGATCGAAGCGACCGAGGAATCCATTTTAAATTCCCTCACGATGGCAGTTGAGATGGAGGGAGTAAATGGGAATCGGGTTCCCTCTTTAAACATCAAATCGGTTAAGGAGTTAATGGAAAGCTATTCCAAACTTAAGGTAGCCATTAAGGGGGGATTAAAATGAGTCTTTGGGAAGCGATTGTCTTGGGAGCTGTCCAGGGGCTATCTGAGTTCTTGCCCATTAGTAGCTCAGGCCATCTGATTCTTATTCCCTGGCTCTTTGGATGGAAGGATCCGGGTCTTGCATTTGATGTGTTTTTACATCTGGGGACCGCCCTTGCTCTTATTATTTACTTTTTTGGAGATCTTTGGAGGGTGTTCATTGGTGGTCTTTCCAGTCTGTGGGAAAGAAGAGTTGGGTTTGAAATCGACCGATTACTATTTTGGTGGATCGTAGTCGGCACGATTCCAGCGGTCGTGGCGGGTTTAGCTTTCGGAGATTACATTGAAGCCCATCTTCGAAGTCCCCTCTTAGTCGCTTTCTTTTTAGCGGGAGTAGGATTTCTCATTTTCTGGGTCGATTGGCAGTATCCAGCCACCCGGTCATTAGAAGAGATGACAACGGGAGAAGCTTTTTTAATTGGGCTGGCGCAAGCATTCGCTTTAATTCCTGGCGTGTCTCGCTCGGGTAGTACCATGGCAATGGCTCGCCGATTGGGATTTACTCGACCTGCAGCTGCTCGGTTCTCATTTCTCATGAGCTTGCCGATAGTGTTTGGAGCTCTGGCGTTAGAGGGGAGAAAAGTGATTGGCCACTTGGGCGGGGAAGTGGGAACGGCCTATCTTATCTGTGGCCTCATCTCATCTTTTGTCGTAGGCATTCTGAGCATTCACTTTATGCTTCAATTCCTCAGGCGGTCGTCATTGAAAGTGTTTGCGTGGTACCGACTTTTAGTTGCCGCGATGATAGTCGGTATGAGCCTCTTTTTTGGAATTTAATCACCCTTAAAAATTATAGGTGAGAGAAAAAACTGTGGTGAAGTAATTGCCACTATTTTGATCTGGAGTCGTTGAGGAACCTGAACTTTCTGAGTCAAAATAAACTAAGTGATAACGGAAATCAGTGCCCAAATAAATATGGCGACGGTAAATCTGGAACTGCAGTCCTCCGCCAAAATAGCCCCCCATATTATTCGTGGACGTGTCTCCTAGAGCAGAGTTGGTTGAAGTCTGGCGAATGTAAAGGCCCCCACCGAGTGCTAGATAAGGATTTGCGAGAGCGATGGGTTTTGGTGCATTTTTGACATCCGGATAGAAACGAAAACCAAAATTTATCGGAATCAGGACGTTTTCTTGAGCGGTAGCTGCTGAAATATTTTGATGTTTTACGTAACCACCCCGGCCTTCGAAGGCGAGAGATTTGTCAAAAAAGTAAATGAGGTGAGCGCCAGTATAAAAAGCAGGATCATTGGTTTCTCCTAAGCCACCGGTGTAACTTCCCAATCCAAAATCGATCCCCAGCATCAGAAAACGGCCTAAATGGAAAAATTCTTTGTCTGCCTTTTCGTCTTCGGCAAACTCATAAGCAGTCGGATCACCAAAGGGATCGGAAATTCCCTTGTAATCAGAACCCTGACTTTCTGCAAAAGCTGAAGTGGGGGAAACAACTGAGAGAAAGCCCGAAAACAAAAGAGCGGTCACAACGGTGAAGCGATGTGCCAAGGTGGCAGTTTTCATTTGTTAGTCCTTGTTCGTATTGCAGTGAGGCTCCTTCATTATAATAGTTTTAAAAAAAACCGTCGATTCCCAAGAAATTGACAGCGAATACTGTCTGTCTACAGCGAGTCAGAATCATCGTTAATCTTTGACATTCCAAGGTTTTTTGTTAGCGTCTCCCTATGACTAAGCCACCAACCATCGATCGAAAAACATTAAAAAGTCCAGATGCCTTTGTCTCGAAAGGAACCCAGTTATTGGGTCGAGTTTCGAGAAGCCGAGTGGGTCTTATTCCCATTTTGGTTGTCGGAGTGTTAATCGCGGTTGGATTTTATGGATACGATGTTTGGGAACAAAATCGCGAGGAAAAAGCTTGGTCTGAATATTACCTGGCCAACAAAGCAGAGGGCGATGCCAAATGGGACAAGCTGAAACAACATCATGGGTCTTGGAAACAAAGTAGAGCGGCTATGTTAGGTGCAGTGGAAGTCGCTGATCATCACTTTGAGAATTCAAAAAAAGAATGGGGAAAAGATAAAGCGAAAGTCCAAGCCGAGGCTAGTTTGGCTGCCGAATGGTATGGAAACGCAATTGAGTTTCGGCATTTGCTGCCCGTGGAAAAGCAGTTGCTTTTGATTAATAAAGGAAACGCTGAAGAGCTCCTGGAAAAATGGTCTGACAGTTATGCCGACTATGAAAAAGCCTATTCACTTAACGGAGCCGCAAAAGCTTTAGCTCTCCTTGGCATGGGAAGAGTGCAAGAGGCTCAAGGAGAAAAAGATAAAGCGGTACAAACCTATGAAAAGATTTTTACTGAGTTTGCATCCAGTGAGTACGGAAAAGCAGCTAAGATTAATTGGCGAAAGCTGAAGAGCCCCTTGCTGAGTGCCGGAAAATCTAAATGAGATTTCTTTTCGCTTTATTTCTAATCGGTCTCTCGGTTCCTGTTTTGGGACAAACTACCGTTATAACAGAGTGGAATGTTACTCCTGGCATAAAAATTAGCCTGGAGACTCCTCAGCAAAGAACACAACCGGTCGTTGTGGGAGATCTTCTCTTTACGGCAGATATTGCCGGCAACGTAACTGCCTATCATCGAGTTTTTGGATACGTTTTGTGGAAAACAAAAGTTGAAGGAGGCGTTGACGGCGCTCTTTCCTATGGGCGTTCAAAATTATTTGTCGGAGACCTCAAAGGAAATCTCTACGCTTTAAATTCTCGAGATGGGTCCGAGAGTTGGCGCTTTAAAATTCAATCCGAATGGTTATCTCCGCCAGCTATTTACCGTGACAAAGTAGTTGCAATGACCAGCAACGATGAAGTGTATGCCTTAAGTGAATCTAAGGGTTCTGAAATTTGGCACTACTCTCATCGCGGGGACGAGAAGATGACGGTCAGGGGAACGGCTGCTCCAACTATCTATGGCGATCAGGTTGTTACCGGTTTCTCCGACGGAAATTTAGCCGCTTTAAGGTTGAAAGATGGAAAAGAAAATTGGGTGAAGCGATTAAAAACGCGTGAGAGATTTTATGATGTAGATACCACTCCCGTTGTGGATGATGGAGGGGTGATTGCGGCCTCTTTTGATGGGAAGGCTTATAGTCTGGATTTGTTTTCGGGAAGTATTCAATGGACATTTCCTGCTGGAGCCTACTCAAGTCCTCTTGTAGTTGAGAATCGGGTCTATTTAGGAGGCTTAGATGGTTATGTCTATGCTTTGGATCGCCGTTCAAGTGCGGTCATCTGGAAATCGGAACGGTTTGAGGGAGTTGCTTTAGCACCCACTCAAGTAGGGGACTTCTTGGTTGTTACCACGTCGTCAGATCCCGTTTTTATTTTGGACATGAAAACAGGGAAGACCCTCATGAAAGAATATTTGGGAGCCGGTACTTTAACTCCCGCGACGGGGGCAGCTGATGGTTGGTTTTATTGTTTTTCAAATTACAATAATCTGACTGCTTTTCGAATTTTTGATTTTTTAGAAAAAAAGGGGCCTGAAACTGTTTCGAGTCCCACAGCTGTGATACGAGACCTTGGCAAATCAAAATACGATAAAAATCATTCTTGAGCAGGCGCGACAGGAATTTATTTTTTCAGCCTATCAATGTGTCATCGAATCCCCGAAGGTAAACTTATCTCTCGCTGGAGGGGTTACCACTTACTGGGCACCTAACCAATCGGTTGATAACACTACTTTGTTTGATCTTGCGAGTCTTACGAAGCCTCTTTGTACCGTGAGTATTTTAGCAAGACTTTTTGAAAAAGGGGTATTTGCCCTTGAACAGGAATTAGGAGAAGTCGCTCCCGAATGGCAAAAAACTCCTTACGGTTCGTTGCGATTGAACGAGTTGTTGAATCATTCTGCAGGACTTAAAGATTGGTACCCTCTTTATGAGTCTACTTCCTGGAGGGAAGCTCTCTTAAGAAACCCAGCCATTTTTATTGAGAATCCCCCGGGAAAAGCAACTCGGTACAGTGATATTGGATTTTTGTTACTGGGAACAGCAGTAGAAAATCTAACCCACGAGCCTTTAACAAAAAGTTTTGAAACGGAAGTGGTTAAGCCACTGAAACTTAAAAGTGTGAGCTTTGGGCCAGTTCCTCGTGAACAGTCTGTGGCTACCGAATGGAGAAAAGACATCGGACGTTGCCTGCACGGTGAAGCGTTCGATGAAAATGCTGCCGCTCTTAAGGGGATTGCTCCTCACGCTGGTCTTTTTGGTTCTGCCGAAGGAATCCAGCCGCTTTGTCGAGAATGGTTGAGCGCTGTCTTAGGAAATTCCCAATGGCTCAACCAAAAGACCGCACAGTTATTTACTTCTCGGGCAAATAGGGTCTCCCAAAGCTCTTGGGCATACGGTTGGGATACCCGTTCCTTTGAAGGGTCCTCAGCCGGTTCTTTGTTTTCTTCAAAGAGCTTTGGCCATCTCGGATTTACTGGGACCTCTATTTGGATCGACCCCGAGGTTCAGGGTTTTTGTATCTTTTTAACAAATCGAGTGCATCCAAGTCGTTTGGATGAGCGCATTCGTCGATTGAGACCGGTACTTCATGATGAAGTGGCTCGTTATTGGAAAGAGATCGAAAAATGAGTGAAAAACAAAAGGTTCACTTTGTTGGAGTAGGTGGGGTTGGAATGGGTAGTCTTGCCATCGCTCTTTCAAAAGCAGGGTTTGATGTGAGCGGATCAGATGGAAAACTGTATGAGCCCATGAAATCGGCATTGAGTAATGCAAACATTCGATTATTCGAGGGGTACTCAGGCGAGCATATTCAGAAGATCCAGCCAGATCGAGTTGTCATCGGGAATGTCATTCGAAAAGAGAACCCAGAAGCACAGGCTTGGATTCAATCGGGAGTTCCCTTTTGCTCATTTCCAGAGGCCGTTCGCAGGTTTGTTATCAAGGATAAATTATCAATCGTTTGTGCGGGAACTCATGGCAAGACGACAACGACTTCTTGGATAAGCTTTTTGTTTCAAGAACTCAAAAAAGATCCCAGCTATTTAATCGGCGGAGTTCCAGTTGATTTGCCCACTGGCAGTTTTATTTCTGAGGGAGAAGTTTTTGTAGGCGAGGGAGATGAGTACGACTCGGCTTTTTTTGATAAAGGACCTAAGTTTCTCCACTACAATCCGACTGCGTGTATTATCTCGAATGTCGAGTTTGACCACGCCGATATTTATCGAGATCTCGCTCATGTGAAAGAGAACTTTGAAAAGTTGGCAAGCCTTCTTCCCGGTGATGGTGTTCTCGTAGTGAACTACCACGACCTCAATGCAATGGAAGTCGCCCAAAAAGCTCTTTGCCCGGTACAGACATTTGGATCGAGTGACGGAGCCATGTGGAGGCTTGCAAACATCCAAGAAAGCCCTCAAGGATTTCAATTTGAAGTTACCTACAAGGGAAGAAATCTCGGAGAGTTTCGAACTGAAATGTTTGGAGTCCATAACTTGATGAATCTGTTATCTGGTATCTGTGTTGCTTCTAACTTAGGGATTTCCATCGAATCCATCAGGCCGATTGTTCCTCGATTTCGAGGGGTAAAGCGAAGACAAGAGATCTTAAAGAAAGAACCTTTCTTACTGATTGATGATTTTGCCCATCATCCCACCGAGGTGAAAGCAACTCTAAGCGCTGTGAAGCACCGATTTCCAAAGAGAAGAATTGTGGCGTTATTCGAACCTCGATCAGCAACCGCTCGCCGAAACGTACACCAAAAAGAATATACGGAGTGTTTTGATCAAGCCGATCTGATTTTATTGTCGGCGCCTTTCAAGGCTCAAGATTTGGGTGAGAAAGAAAGACTGTCTACCGGGGATTTGTCTAGTCAGTTGACACTTAGAGGTAAGAAAGCACACGAATTTTCAAGTACAACTGCTATTTTAGACTGTTTAAAAAGTGACCTTCGCCCCGAAGACATTGTGGTAGTGATGTCTAATGGGGAATTTGATAAAATACAGAGTAAGATTTTAAATCTCATCCCATAACCCGTTTGCCATAGAGACCGACATGCTTAATCGCCGGGGCAGTGCAATTGTTGAGTATTTGATGTTTATTGCACTGGTTGCTGCGGTTGCTGTTCCTATTATCATTGATAAATTTGGCGATCCTTTGATTCAAACCTTCAAAAATGAGCGAAGTAAATTCGTTGCGATCATTGCCCAAACCCCGAAGGGACGAAGAAAGCCTCCAGTTCCAGCTGAGTGGTTTAGTAAAGAACCTCTGCCGGATATTCAAACAGGAGAAGTCGGGACGGGACAGAGCATAGAAACCGGGGGCGAGATTCAAACTGGAGACATTAAGACCGGGGGGCAGATACAAACCGGTCAGGTGGGAGTGGGTGAAAGTGGGGCTGGATCAGGGATTCAAACTGGAAATATTCAGACCGGCGAGGGAGCCGGGGGTGCGGGCCGATACGCAGGAGCGGGTACCGCAGGATCGGGAAGCATGGCAGGTGGAGAAGATTTTTTTTCGGGGCCGCCCAAAACTCCTGGAGGAAAAATGCGGGGTGAAAACGGTGAAGAGGGAGGTGGTGGAGGAACACGCAGAGGCGGTGGAGGAGCCATTGAAGGTGAAAGCGCTTCGGGTAGAGAAGAGTCCGTTAGTGGTGGAAAAAAGAACCCGCAGGACAAAGCAAAAAACGAGGGAGAAGGCACCCGGCTGGGTGAGGGGAAAAAACGAAGTTTAGTAGAAGCTGAAAATGAGCTTGATCAAAGACAAAAGTCCAAGAAATTTGATTGGTGGCTTATCGTTAAGATCCTTATCTTTATTTTTATCTTGGCGCTTATTTTCTTAATCGTGATTGGGAATAGCAGAAAATAATTGGATAGGGGAAAACGATTAAGAGGAATCGTTTTCCCCTATCCCAGAGCGAACGACGACGGTTAGGAAAGCTTTTCGTTCAGGGTAATAGGGTACCAGGGTTGGGACCGCCGAAAAGGCTCTGTTTATGTGACCCTGTATAAAGGGTCTGTGATAAGATGATTAAAATCGCTAACGTACTTCCTTTTTCCTCTGGCCTCACAGTTCAACTAACGAACCGATTTGTACGATAAGAAGAGCAAGGGGTGTGCCACGGAAACAAAGGTGTTGATATGCGCAACGTAGCCGCAATTATTCAAACTGTGACAAATTCAGTCCGGCAGGGGTGCCGCAAGAGGGCGTTGGTGATGATTTGCCCTTTAATCCTCGGGGCCACTTCATGGGGACAGTCCCAAACGCTTGAAGTTATTAACAAAATTCCACACAGCGGGTATTCAGAGGGACTTGATTTTCACGAAGGATTTCTCTGGAACGCCCTTCCCAATCGAATTGTAAAAATTAATCCCAAGGATGGCAGCGTGGTTGAATCCTATGCCCCTGCTACAGAATACAGTGAGAGTATTAAGTGGGTTTCTGGAAAGTTATGGAATTTGTCTTTCAAGAGCAAAGGTCTGTACCAAGGAAAACTCAGAAACAACCAACTCACTTTCGAAAAAATTGAAGAGGTTCCTGAAGACTGCAGTTGGGGAATTGAAAAAGTAGGTCGAGAGCTAGTAATGACGGGCAACTTTAGCAATAAACTTTACTTCTATGATCCCGAAAACCGTAAGTGGACAAAAACATTGGTAACGGATGCGGTTGATTTGGAAGATTTAGCTTGGGATGGCAAGCGCCTTTGGACTTCAAGTTTTAGCACGCATCGGGGAACAATTTTTTCTGTGGATCTTCAGACGGGTAAAGTTCAAAGCTTTTGGGAACTCCCGCAAAAGGAAGAGTGTCCCATTGTTGATGGAATAGCGTTTGATGGAAAGTCACTTTGGGTAACGGGAAAAGAATGTTCATCCATCTATCAAGTAAAGCTCCCAATTCCTCGAGCAATTACTTCAAAGCAAAATCTAGCAAAATAAAAAAGAGGCCTTCCGGTGGGAAGGCCTCTTCATAACCAGACTATTTTGTGAACTTAGTTGGTTCTTACAACCAAAGAAGGATCACCAAATAGGTTGTACCATTTCATGTTGTCGGTAACCTGTGAGCTTTCGCCCATTTGTTCCAACAAGTAGAGTTGGCCAGCCAAGACTGAAGAGCCGATGGTTCGCACTGAATTTTCGAAACGGCGCTTTGCGATCCCAACGCTCATAATGGCGGGTGGATGCCAGCTGATATTTACCGAACCACCGTAGTAAGCAACAGTGCCTTGGGGACCCGTTTCTCCAGTTTCAGTCATCCAGGCTTTACCAAAACATTTGGAGATGTTCATCCAGCTAGCGTTCTGGCAAGCAACGTCAATCAACACAGGCAATTTACCCGTGTTATCGACTTCAGCTACGGTTGAAACTGAGAACTTGTCATTCACAGAGCCCCAAGAAGTTCCACTTCCGTGTCCGAAATAAGCAATCCAACTTCGGCCTTCTTTTAAAGCTCCCAGAATATTCTTGGAAGTGGCTGTCATTTCTCCTTGATAGAAGCCATCCACTGCTTGATAAGAACCAGCTTTGAGTGCTTCTTGGATTTGCTCAGCATATTCCTGATCGCTGGGCCCAGACCCTTCATCGCTGGCGATAGTCATGCCTTGTCGGTACCAGGGCTGAGAGCCAGGAGCTTTTTCATATTCAATGGTTCTTTGAATCTGGGTGGCTAATTCAGCTTCTGTATCTGCTAGGAATCGGCCGTAGAACACATCTGGAATCGCATCATCTCCAGTAAGTAGGGCCATTCGATAATCGGAAGCTGCAGAGCCAGAAGCTGTCGACTCCTTGAAAGCAGGAAGAGTTTCTTTATTTCCTACAAACAACAGATAAGTGGGCTTTACAGTGGCTTGTTCATAAGCCGTTTTAATATAATCTTGAAGGGCATTTTTATCGCCACCAGCTTCAGTCAAAGTAACCACATCTACTTGCATTCCACGGCTAGTTTTCCAAGCAATGTAAGGCTTCAGGGTTTCTTTGAGAAAATCAGCAGTGAGAATGACCATTCGGTCTGCACGGCCGTTGCTTCGAATCAGCTGATTCAAAGATTTTCCGTTCACAGTGCTTGCTTGCAAAGTTTCGAGCACTGATTTGGAAACGGAGTGAGGAACGACCGCTCGGCTTACTTGTTTGAAATGCACGTTAAGTTGCATTCGGGTTGCAACAAGAAGTCTTTGGTTAGCCATATCCATTCGAAGTGGATTCAAGGCAACTCGTACTAATCGAACACCAGCCAAATTGCCTACTTCTTGCAAACTAGCCCATTGCTGAGGATAGACGGAATCTGACCCATAAAGAGCAGCATTGAAAGCGAAGCTGCCTTTAGGACCGCCACATCGCCACTCATGTTGAGCAGGTCGGACTCGGACGCCTTCCAGTTGCCGTTCTTCGACTTGGAGTATTTCCAACTCGGGCTGATATCCTTGAGGAACAACCAAGAGAGAGCCTGTTCCCAAAACCTCAGGGCTCCCAATGAAGGGAGAGGGTCTTAGGGAGGAAACTTGGAGTGAATCAAACCCTGCCGCATCTTTATTTATTTCAATTGCCGGGATCGTAAGATCCAAACTGACAGTTGAAACTGATGAGGTTCGAGAAGGAACGATACGCGATTCCAATACCGCTTTATTTTGAGAGCCAGAAAACTCGACTCTTGCGGCAAAAGAAACGTGTCCTGCAGTTACTAACGCAATGGCAACCAACATCCTGCCCAGTCCGGTCATAGAAGGCCTCCTTGGTGGCGACGCTAAAACTACTTTTTGTTGTTTATTTAAAGACCCGCGCGAACGGCGGTAAGCAAACTATAATAAGTTTAGCACGGGCTGCCCTGGGAGGTGAGTTAGGTATTAGATATTCTTAATTTTTGTTAAGGACTCTTACTCGTATTCGTCTAACCACCGCATCTGAATAGCTTCGAGAATTTTTTCATTTGAATTCTTTGGATTGTCATCAAAACCTGCGAGCTCTGTCACCCAGCGGTGTAAATCCGTAAATCGCACGGAAATTGGATTTACCTCAGGATGTTTTTCCCAAAGCTTGATGGCAATTTCGTCAATATCGGTCCATTTCATTCTAAATCTCCTTGTCTGAGAGAGCGTTGTTTAGAGCGTGATTCAGTAGATCTTGGGCAAATTTCTCAGTAACAGTGCTTAAGTGTTCACAGCTCTTCTTAATTTCCTCTCGGCTCTTGGTGGTTAAAGAACGTTCTACGCGTCGAATCGCTCTTTCAATTTCTTCCTTTTGCTCCGTGTTAAGCAACTGAGCGCCCTGGGCCAGCGATTTTTGAGTCGCTCGAACGAGGCTGTCGGCTTCGATTTGAGCTTCTATTAAAAATCGTTTTTCAAAATCTGTTTCGGCATTCTCAAAAGAGGCCATCAGCATCGTTTCTACTTCGGCATCTGATAATCCGTAGCTTGGATTGACTGTAACCATAGCCACTTGGCCCGTTCTTAATTCCATTGCGCGTACATTTAAAATGCCATTGGCGTCCACAATAAACTCAACCTCGATTTTGGGTACTCCCGCCGGCAGAGGGGGAATTTTGAGTTGAAAACGTGCTAGGCTCCGATTGTCCTGAGCAAGCTCTCTCTCTCCTTGAAGCACATGAATATCCACTGAAACTTGTCCATCGATATAAGTCGAATAGTGTTCTGTTGCAGAAGTGGGAATAGTTGAATTTCGGTGGATGATTTTACTCACCACACCTCCCATCGTCTCAATTCCCAACGAGAGTGGAATGACATCGAGAAGAAGCATTCCGGAAGTTTGCCCTGATAAGATATTAGCTTGTACTGAAGCTCCAATCGCAACTACTTCGTCGGGATCCAGAGTACAAATCGGCTCACGCTTGAAAGTTTCTCGCACAAACTCTTTTACTCTGGGAACGCGAGTGCTTCCTCCCACCAGAATCACATCGGTTAATGCGGTCGGTGGCATTCCTGCATCCTCGAGGCAGCTGAGACAGGGTTCGAGTGCTTTTTGGAGAATAGGCTCAATCACCTGATTGAAATAAGAGCGTGTAAGAATTTTTGAGAAGGAATGATCTCCACTTTTAAAAGAAAAGCTGAATTCTACTTCCTGAGAAAGTGCCTTTTTTGCTTTTTCACATTCGAGTCTTAGTTTTGCACGCCCGATAGTATCTGCCATGGGGTCGTTGCCCGTTTGTTGCTGGATTTCTTCAGCAAGTGCTTGAACGAGGGCCTCATCAAAATTGTCTCCACCCAAAGAAGTGTTCCCATTGGTTGCTAACACTTCAAAAACTCCGCCTGTCACTCTCAAAATAGAGATGTCAAAGGTTCCGCCTCCCAAATCAAAAACGGCAATATTTCCCTGCGCCTTTTTATCTAGACCGTAAGCCAAACAAGCAGCAGTGGGTTCATTGACGATTCTCGCTACTTCGAGTCCTGCGAGCTCACTTGCAAATTTAGTGGCCTGTCGTTGAGCATCGTTAAAGTATGCGGGCACCGTAATGACCGCTTTGGTCACTGCAGTTCCCAACTCTTTTTCAGCAATTGATTTCAGATGTTTTAAAACAAAAGATCCAATTTCAATGGGAGTATACGACTTGGTTCCTACTTTAAAACGGACCATTTGATCCGTGCTTGGAGAAAAATCAAAGGGAACGAGTCTTTGCCAGTCTTGAATGTCTTTTGCTCCCTTGCCTATGAAACGTTTTGCACTGAATACAACTTTTTCAGGCTCGACCGCTTTTTTAGACTGCGCTTGATCACCTACGACTGGGGCTGAATGTTCAGGGAAGTAAACTACGGACGGGACGAGCGTTTTATCTTGTTCTGATTTAAATAGTCTGGGACGACCTTTTTCAATCATTCCAATCAAACTATTAGTGGTTCCGAGATCAATCCCGACAATCATGAAACACCTCTTCTTTTGCTCAAATCAGCTTTGAGTGAACTTAAATATTTTTTTGTATCTAAAAAAGTTTTTAATCTGGGAAAGAGTTCTTGTTTGGAAGAAGACTGCTTCCAATCGGAGGCTAGCTGTTTCCATTCGGTCTCTAACAAAATCTGTTGCTCTTCAAGTTTTGTCAGAAAGTCTTCAAGGGCCTTTTCATTGGGGCCTTCTGACAAAGTTTCTTGGAGATCGAAATAACTTTCTGCAATATCCATTGGGGGGCGAGAAGGGGGAAGGGAAAGGGGCTTGTTCGATTCTAAAATATATTCCAAGCGCGTGGATAAGGCTTTTAAAGTCTGAAAGGCTTTATTGATGAGGGTACTCCACTTGGCTGCCTGCAATTGATTTAGTTCGTCGGTTTGGGAATGAGCATCGGGGTGAGTTTGTTGGGAAAGCCGATAGAAAGACCGCCTTAAGGAGGATTCTTCAATTTCAAGAGAGACAGGAAATCCAAAGAGTTCAAAAAAGTCTGGGGGGTAGGTAGGGAAAGGTTGGAGCTTCTTACAGGCCTCACAAACAATCACACCTTGGTTGTTTCCTTGGTGGCAATAAACGCAGCTTTTAGACAGAGAATGAGGTGCCACAACCACAACTTTTTGAAGCATTGGGATTAGAGAACGTAAATCCAGTTCCATTCAATCCACCGCTGTAATCAAGGGTGAGTCCCTTAACGTAAAGAAAGCTTTTGGGATCTACGAAAATCTTTACGCCGGCTTGTTCAAAAACCTTATCGTTTGCCACCGGCTCTTTTTGAAACTCAAGCTTGTAGGAAAGACCGCTGCAGCCACCCCCAACGACAGCTATCCGTAAGCCGCCCTCAGGCATGTTTTCGTCTTCACGAAAACGCTTTATTTGCTTCACTGCATTTTCGGTTAATTGAATCATGATTATGTTCCTGCTCCACTACCTTGCTTTTTCTTGTAGTCAGCGATAGCCGCCCTGATAGCATCTTCAGCCAAAACGGAGCAGTGAATTTTCACTGGGGGAAGTGAAAGCTCGTTCACAATATCAGTGTTTTTAATTTTCAAAACTTCGTCTACTGTTTTTCCTTTTACCCACTCGGTGGCTAAAGATGAGCTGGCAATTGCGCTACCACAGCCGAAAGTTTTAAACTTTGCCTCTTCAACGACATTGTCATCGTTTATTTTTAACTGAAGCTTCATCACGTCACCGCATTCGGGGGCGCCAACGACACCTGTACCAACAGTGGGGTCATTTTTATCCAAAGAACCAACGTTTCTTGGATTGTTGAAGTGATCAATTACTTTTGGTCCGTAAGCCATAAGCTTTTCCTTTCTTAGTGGGGGTTCCACTGAACTGACTTAAGATCAATGCCTTCTTTAGCCATTTCATAAAGAGGAGACATTTCTCTGAGTCGCTTTACCGTGCCGACTACTTTATCAATTGCAAAATCTACTTCTTCGGGGGTTGTGAATCGTCCCAATCCAAAACGGATTGAGGTATGAGCAAGCTCTTCTCCCACTCCCATTGCCTTTAAAACATAAGAGGGTTCTAGAGAAGCCGAAGTGCAAGCAGAGCCAGAAGAAACTGCCAGCTCCTTAAAGCCCATCATGAGTGCTTCCCCTTCAACATAAGCGAAACTCAAATTCAGATTATTGGGGAGTCGATGAGTGGGATGTCCATTTAAATAAACCTCATCCAACTCTGTTGTGATGCCTTTATGCAAACGGTCTCTTAGGTCTGCGACTCGTTTGGCTTCACTCTCCATTTCTTGCAGAGCTAGCTCAGCTGCTTTACCGAGCCCCACAATCGCAGGGACATTCAAGGTTCCAGAACGTAATCCGCGTTCATGTCCCCCTCCGTGAACCACGGGAGCCAGTCTCACTCGAGGGTTCGAGCGTCGAACGTAAAGGGCTCCAATGCCTTTGGGGCCATACATTTTGTGTCCAGAAATCGATAAAATATCAATTCCCATCTGCTCTACATTAACAGGAATTTTTCCAGCTGTTTGTGCAGCATCGACGTGAAGCAGGATTCCTTTTTCTTTTGTTATTTTTCCAATTTCTGCAATTGGATGAATGGTTCCCATTTCATTGTTTGCATGCATGAGCGAAACAAGAATGGTTTGAGGCGTGATTGCATTTTTTAAATCGTCTAAATTGATTTGCCCCATTGAGTTGACAGGAAGATAAGTAACTTTCGCTCCGTGTTTCTCAATGTATTTTGCTGAATCCAGAGTCGCTTTATGTTCCGTTACACAGGTGATGATATGGTTGCCTTTTTCCCCATACATCTCGTAAGCACCTTTAATCGCGATATTGATACTTTCAGTAGCTCCGCTAGTAAAAACGATCTCTTTTGAATTTGCTCCGATGAGTTGACCGATTTGAGTACGTGCTTTTTCAACAGCTTCTTCACCCTCCCAACCGTAGGCATGAGAACGGCTAGCAGCATTGCCAAATTTTTCGGTCAAATAGGGCATCATCGCTTCAACGACTCTGAGGTCGATAGGCGTTGTTGAATTATTATCGAGATAAACGGGGAGTTTCATGACAGGGTCACCTCTTTCACTGATAACTCTTTCTGAGCAGACAACTGCTGTAACGAGGTAGTTTGAAAGAGCTCAATGATTTTTTGATTCAAAACATTCATCGGATCAACAATAGTGCATGATTGTTTAGCAGGGCAGGTTTCATTTCCGGGTTTTAAACAATCAGCTACTTGAATAGGGCCATCTAAGGCCAACGTAATTCCAAGCAGATTAATTTCTTCGAGCGTTTTTGTGAGTTTGTACCCGCCGTGATTTCCATAAACAGCGCTGACGTAGCCTACATTTTTAATGGTTTGCATGACTTTAGAAAGCAAGGCTTCGGGCACGCCACAATTGGAGGCCATCTCTCTTACGCTGGCTGCCTTATCTTCTTTACTGTTTAAATAAAGAAGCGCCAAAACGCCGTACTCAATTTTTTTATTAACCTTAATCATATCTGATACTTAAACTAAATCGGTCTAAGCCAGTCTAGCTAGACCAATTTAGTCTTATTGTGTCTTTTTTGATTATGTGGATTTTGGCCCTCAAAGTCAAGAAGTAAGACTAAAAACATCCGACAAGATGTAGCCAATCCAAATAATTGAAATATTTGACTAAATTTTACAAGGTCCTAGACGTTTCGAGCTCAAACATAAAGCGCGTGAGAAAATACGCCCTTTTGGACTTGTGCTCTGAGCCAAACCCTTTTATAACTCGCGCTTAACCTTTCTGGCTATTTAAGCTCTTTATCAAAAAAATTTAGTTATTTACGAACAACAAAGGAAGTTACGGATGGTCCCGGAGAAAACCCCAACAACAAAAAAGAAAACCCCCAAGTCTTCTACTGCCAAGCAATCAGCAAAAACAGCAAAAGAAAAAATGCCCGAACCCACTCCAGCACCAGAGATGGAAAACGAAAATAGAGAGAGCGGCGAAGGCCATGTAGAAAATGTGGTTTCCCCTGAAGTGCAGGCAAAGCCGGTAGCCCCGTTCAAAGAAGGGGACGATTACACTTTTATGGTTCGGTATGACAAGAACCTACGGCTTTTTGTGGGAGAAGTGGCTGAAGTTTCCGAATGTAAAACTAAGGGCCTTACCCGAGATGAAGTGCTTAAAGAACTTAAAATAAAATTGGAAGATTATTTGGAAGATCATCGCCATCAAGGCGGAGTTCCAGAACCAATCTTCTCGAAAACTTATCCTGAGGAGTTAACTCTTAAATTATCCCATTCCGTTTTCCGAAAGTTAGATTTGCTTTCTCGGATGGAAAAAATTTCACTCGATCAGTTAGCTAAAGAACTTTTGGCGTCTGCCGCGGAAAAAAGATTTGAATCAGGAAAAGGCGGCGGACACAAACATGCCCAGCAGGGCGGATCTCAGCAACCCAGACATTCTCACCATGGGGGAAGACACGGCGGTGGTCATAATCGAAATCGCCACAATCAAGGCAATCTGGATAGCCGAGAAAACTTCATGGAATATGTCCGAAATTTAGAAAAAGGCGGCAATCGCTGGAAGAAATAAAAAAGGCGCCTCCCGAGGAAGGCGCCCCAAAGTGCCCGTTGGCGGTTAAGCCTTTTGGAAATACTCTTTTGATTTTTCTGGATCTGGTTTCATGGTTGATTTTCCAGGTGTCCAGTTGGCAGGACAAACTTCTCCGGTTTTCTCCACCTCTTGAAGAGCTTTCAAAACTCGAAGAGTTTCCTCAACGTTTCGACCAATTCCCAAGTCGTGAACTACGCTGTATTGAACGGTTCCTTTGGGATTAATAATGAACAATCCTCGAAGGGCCACGGCTTCGTTTACGAGAACTCCGTAATCTCGCGCAATCTTTTTAGTGATATCGGCAAGAAGAGGGATCGTTAGTTTTCCAAGTCCACCATCTTTTCTCGGAGTTTTGGACCAAGCTAAGTGGGAGAATTTGCTGTCCACAGAACATCCGATAACTTCACAGTTTGCTTCCTTAAAGGAGCGGTGAGCGTCGTTAAAGGCTGTGATTTCCGTAGGGCAAACGAAAGTAAAGTCTAATGGGTAAAAGAACAAACAAACCCATTTTCCTTTGAAGTCGGAGAGAGACAGAGTTTTAAAGTCTTCTCCCATTAAGGCTTCTGCTTTGAAATCAGGAGCCGGTTTTTGAACTAAGCTTTCAACTGTTTTTGTGATTTCCATAGTTTTCCTTTCAAGAAAAATCGGAAATAAATGTTACGGGTCTCTCCGGGGACTGTCAAAGGGGGGAAGTGGGGGCCGCTAATTGGCAGTGGGGTGCCAGAAAAATAGCCAGTTAAAGGGCCTAATAAAACCGATGACATAGAAGACCCATTAGCAAAGTCCGAAAAAATCACAGGCGCTTTTGTTCGTATTCTTATTGGATTCAAGAGTGAAAACAGAACTGGTATACCCCTTGCAAACTCTCGCTAGTGATGAAGTGTGGTCCTTTAAGGACTCACGATAGAGGAGAGAGATCATGAAAAAGTTTTTGTTGGTTTTAGTTGCTGTAGCTGTTTTAAGTCCTGCATTTGCTGAAGACAAAAAGGACGAGCATGCTGCTTCTGATAAGAAAATAGAGAGCACTGAGAAAAAAGGTGCTGAAAGAGCCGAAAAAGATAGTGCTGATAAGAGCGAGCTTTCAAAAAAAGTGGATGCTTGCTTAAAAGATCGCCCTGAAAAAGCAGCCAAATAAAGCCTTTTAAATCAAAGAGTTAGATTTAACGTCCCAAGCCGTTCGGCTTGGGATTTTTTTTGGCAAATAAATCTCTGTCCTAAGGTTGACTCAGAGCAAAGAGAACCTAGTATAGGGATTCAGTATGTATCAGGACGAAGAAAAATCACGAGAACCGGTGCGCGACAAACTAACGAAGGCACCTAAAAAATCTCAGTCGGAGGGAGTGGAGATTGTTCCTATTGAGCAAACCTTTCCGACTGTTCTGCCACTCCTGCCTATTTCTCAGGCCACTTTATTTCCAGGGATGGTGATCCCCGTTATTTTGCCTGAAGGAAAGCTCACTCAAACCATTGAAAAGGCGAGTACTGGACAAGATTTTGTGGGAGTTGTTCTCATTCAAGAGCCCCACAGCGAAAAACCAGTGGGAACTGGGCCCAGCACTTCGGTCACGGGGGTTCCCGTGGAAGGGACCATGGGAGAAGCTGGGGAGGTTTCCAAAGCCAAAGCAAAAAGAAAGACTCCGTTCCACTCTTATGGGGTGTTAGCCAAAGTTCTCAAAAAAATTAATCTCCCAGACAACCAAGTCAGCGTTCTGTTATCCGGACTTCAAAGGTTTGAAATTAAGGGTTTGGTATCTGAGGAACCACTTTTTGTTGCTAAAGTTGAGTACATTCCAGAGAGAATGCAGAGGGATACGGAACTGGAAGCTTTGCTAAGAAGTGCTTTAACCCAGTTTAAGGTCTTGGCGAAAGACAACCCGCTTATCTCTGAAGAAGTGAAAGTTGCGCTGGTTAACATTGATGGGCCGGGTAAGCTTGCCGATTTTATCGCTTCAGTATTTGTACGTGATGTAAAAGATTATCAAGAGTTTTTATCTCACGGAGATGTGAAACAACGGCTACATCGATTGCTGCAAATTCTCAAAAAAGAACAAGACGTGCAGAACGTCCAAAAACAAATTTCAGACGAGATCAATCAAAAAGTATCCACGGCACAGAGAGAGTTTTACCTCCAAGAACAACTTAAGGCGATTCAGAAAGAGTTGGGAAAAGAGGGTGAAAAGGGTGGGTTGGAGCAAAAGTTTCGAGAGCGCCTGAAAGGAAAGCACTTAAAAGCTGAGGTAAAAACTCGAATAGATGAAGAATTTGAAAAACTAGCTTCATTAAATGAAGCCTCTTCGGAATACTCCGTAGCGGTAAATTACTTAGATTGGGTTACTTCTCTGCCTTGGGGAGATCTCTCTCCTGAAAAAGTTGAGTTAGAAAAAGGCCGAAAGATTCTGAACCGTGATCATTATGGTTTGAAAGATGTAAAAGATCGCATTCTTGAGTTTTTGGCCGTGAGAAAACTAAAAGGTAATTCAGAAGGCTCTATTATTTGCCTTGTGGGACCTCCGGGAACCGGCAAGACGAGTTTGGGTAAATCGATTGCAGAGGTTTTGGGACGAAAGTTCTTTCGCTTTAGTGTAGGTGGAATGCGAGATGAGGCCGAAATTAAAGGGCATCGGCGAACCTACGTTGGGGCAATGCCTGGAAAAATCATTCAAGGCCTAAAGCGAACAGGAACAGAAAATCCCGTATTCCTGATTGATGAAATCGACAAAATAGGAAGTTTCAGTCACGCGGGCGACCCCGCCTCAGCTCTTTTGGAAGTTTTGGATCCTGAGCAAAACAAGGATTTTCTCGATCACTATGTCGATCTACCTGTGGACTGTTCTCAGGTGTTTTTCATTACCACTGCGAATACATTAGATACGATTCCCTCTGCTCTGTTAGATCGCATGGAAGTAATCCCGTTGTCGGGGTACACCGACAAAGAAAAATTCCACATAGCAAAGAAACACCTCATCCCGAAACAGAGGGAGAAGAGTGGGGTCCCTGAAAAAGGATTGGAGCTGTCGGACAGAGCTATTTACGAAATTATCAACCGTTACGCCCGTGAGTCCGGAGTGAGAAATCTTGAAAAACAATTTGCAAAACTTTTTCGCAAAGTTGCATTTCGAATGGCGAGTGGAAATCGGCGTCCCGTCCGATTAGATTCGCCCGCTTCCGTTGAAAAAATGTTAGGAGTGCCTCCGTACCAAGCAGAAGTGAATATTCAATCTGGAATCTGTGGAGTCGCCACGGGGCTTGCTTGGACTTCCTTTGGAGGAGAGGTTCTTTACATAGAAAGTAGGGCAGTAGCTGGTAAGGGCGGTTTCACTTTGACCGGTTCTCTAGGGGAGGTCATGCAGGAGTCGGCGAATATAGCGTTCACAGAGATTCGTCACCGTGCTTCTGATTTACAGTTGCCCTCAGATTATTTTGAAAAAAATCAGATCCACGTTCATGTACCGCAAGGAGCCACTCCAAAAGATGGCCCATCGGCTGGGATCACGATTGCCTGCAGTCTTTATTCTTTGCTCAGGGGAAAGCCCTTTCCCAAAGGATTGGCAATGACGGGAGAACTATCTCTCACTGGAAGAGTGTTGCCCATTGGGGGAATCAAAGAAAAGCTTTTGGCTGCTAAACGTTTAGGGATGAAGACGGTTATTTTGCCAAAGGCGAATGAAAGAGATTTGAAAGAGATCGATCGTGAAGTGTGGAGAGGAATTAAGTTAAAATTTGTCAGCTCCATGGATGAATGTTTAAATACCGTTTTTAAATAAGGAGCTGCAGGTGCAACCAATTAAGTTAACTCGGGTCTATTCCTCAGAGATGGACACTCTACGTGAGTACATCGAAGCCCTTTACAAACATGATGAAGATTTTGAAGCCGTGATCAATATTGAAGAAGGGGTTAAAAGCCTTCTTCGAAATGAATCACTGGCGACTCCCTATTTCATTAATATGGGAGAGGAACGAGTGGGTTATGTGATTCTCACTCGGTATCACAGCGTTGAAAAAGGCGGTCTCACGATTTACATCGATGAGCTGTATGTGGAGGACCGCTACCGCAAAAAAGGAATCGGCGGGAAAGTCATGGAAGAAATCATGCAGCTGGCGCGGACTCTGGGGGCTAAGACGCTGTGGGCCCAAACAGAAACCTATAACAAGGCAGCCCAATCCTTTTTTAAAGGTCATGGATTCAGACAAAACCCCTATTTGAATTTTGAGCGTCCCCTCTAACGTAACAAACAGCAGTCTGCTAAAATAATAAAATGGTAACCAAACCTTTTGTTGTTGTAACTGATCGTGGCGGGCATTTGCACAACGCTTTAAAGCTCCTGGAACAGATGGCTGAAAGACCCTCAGCTATCGTGACTACTCACGGTCCTGATATCGATAGTTTGAAAAAATCTTATGCCCAGGTTTTTGAAGTGCCCTACCTCTTTCGGTGGTTTGGAAAAACAAGAGTGTTTAATCCCCTAGGAGCTTTAAGGCATTTGTGGGTTTCTGCTCGACTTGCGTGGAGATTGCGTCCTCGGTCGGTGATTTCTGTGGGGGCCAGCAATGTTGTTTGCTTTTGCTATTTTGCACGCATTTTAGGAGCCAAAGTCATCCATGTAGAATGTATGAACCAAGTCACCACCAAAAGCGTTACAGGTAAATTATTGTATCCCATTTGCTCCGAGCTCTTGGTCCAGTGGCCCGAACTGCTTCAGGTTTATGGACCCAAGGCTCGCTATGAAGGATGGGTTTTATGATTCTCATTTTGGTCTCTACTGGGCATTTTGATCCGCTCATTCAAGCTTGTGAAAAAATCAGTAGTCGCTTCGATTTTTTTGGACAGATTGGAATGAGCTACACGGAGCCATCCTTTCCATTCGTGAGAACAGCGCCCCCTGCAGAGATTCAGCGTTTAATTCAAGAAGCCGAAATGGTTATTTCTCATGGGGGAACTGGGATGCTATCCCAGCTCTATCAATTTCGAAAACCAACCATCATAGTTCCCAAACAGGTCCGGTATGGGGAAGCAAATGATTCGCAAGTGGAGCTTGCGGTTAAATGGGCTGAGCTGGGCATGGGTATTCTCTGTATGGATGTAAACAACATCGAAAATGCAATTCAAGAGTGTCGAAAAACCCAGTTGCAGTTTCCTCAATTTCCAAAACTGGGCAGATTTTTGAGTCCCAGCTTATGACTTTAATTCTCGACGGTAAAAAAGTTGCGGAGAATGTTTATTCGCAATTGTTACTAGAAGTATCCCTTCTTCCCGTAGTCCCAAAACTTGCTGTTATCTTGGTGGGAAATGATCCCGCCTCAGAGACCTACGTTCGGTCTAAAGCCAAAAAATGCCAGGCTTTGGGTTTACAAAGTGAAACCATAAAGTTTCCGGATTCTGTTTCTGAAGAGATCCTTTTGGAAAAAGTGAAGGAACTCAATCAGGATAAAGGAACTCACGGAATATTAATCCAACTCCCTTTGCCTTCTCATATTCGAAAAAGCAGGTTGTTTGAAATCTTGGATCCCTTGAAAGACGTCGATGGTTTAACTGCTGAGAATGCCGGGCGTTTGATGTTAGGAAAACCTCGTTTAGTTCCCTGTACTCCCATGGGAGTGATGGAAATGCTCAAATTTTATTCTATTTCAGTTGAGGGGCGAAGAGTTGTTGTGCTGGGAAGAAGTGAAATTGTGGGTAAGCCAATGGCGCAGCTTTTGATGAATGCGAACGCAACGGTAACCGTCTGCCATTCCAAAACTAAAGATATTAGCTCTTTTACCAAGTCAGCGGAAATTATCGTCGCGGCAATTGGCAAAGCAAAGTGGGTGGGTCCTGAGTTGATTTCAGACGGAGCAGTCGTAATAGACGTTGGGATTCATCGAAATGGAGACGGGCTTTGTGGGGACGTTGATTATGAGAAAATAGAACAGAAATGCCAAGCCATCAGCCCTGTTCCGGGGGGCGTAGGGCCGATGACCATTGCAATGCTCATGAAAAATCTTGTTTTAGCTGCTTCGCTCCAAGTAAAAAAAGGACAGTAAACTAAATCAGGCCTTCACTTTTCCATTGCCGTAAGAGGGCCTCTACTTTGTTGGCCAAAACGCCTAAATCAGAGTTGTTCTCAATGACATAATCTGCCAAAGCGAGACGCTCTCGATCAGTAACTTGAGCTTGAAACATTTGCTGAGCCATTTCGGGTGCCACTGATTCACGAGCGAGAAGTCGTGTCATCCGATTGGTTTCCGGGGCGAGGACTACGGTCAACTTGTCGAGAGAATTCCGATAACCCGATTCGATGAGAAGTGCTGCTTCGCATATGATGAGTTTGTTGCCTTTTGCCTCTTCTTCTTGAGCGCGTCTTTCAAATTCCTTTCTAATGCGTGGATGCATGATGCTCTCTAGCTTTCTGCGATTCGCAAGATTTGAAAAAATAAGGCCACGGAGTTTATTTCGGTCTATTTTATGATCGGTCGCAGCCTCTGCGCCAAAAGCAGCAAGAATTTCACTTTGAATAGCTGAGTCTGAGTCCAAAAGAACTTTCCCGATCTTGTCCATATCAATCACGGGGATTCCCTTGGTCAAAAGGATGCGGCCAACTTCTGATTTTCCCGAAGCGATACCGCCAGTGAGCCCCATCTTTATGATTTTTCCCATCTCCTAAAGATACCCCGCAATTGAGCTTTGTACAAAACCTGCGTGCGTTCAGGTATATTAGGGCTCTATGAATAAGAAATCATTATTAAGTCTCCTAGAACAGCCCACAGCCCCCTACCGCGAGGGGCTCGTTATTCAATGGATCAAAAATGAATTAAATCGGATTCAGGTTCCCTTTTTCCAGGATTCCACGGGAAATATCATTATGGGAGTGGCTAGCGAGCAAGAGTATCGAATCTTGTTAGGTCAAAACGAGAAGGAACCAGTGAGGGTCTTTATTGCTCATATGGACCACCCGGGATTTCATGGGGTGAAGTGGAAAAATAAACAGACGCTTGAGGTGAAGTGGTTTGGTGGTTCTCCGAGAAAACACTTGGTGGGAAGCCGGGTGTGGATCAGTAACCCGGCAGGTCAGGTCTACGACGGAATATTAAGTTCAGCCACCCTCGATAAAAAGAAAACTCACCTTTCAAAGGGCACGGTAAAAATTAAGGAAAACTGTTCAGAGCACAAAGCACCTACACTGTTTGGAGGTTTTGGATTTCGAAAGGCTGTCTGGGAGAAATCCGGAATTGTTTACACAAAAGCCGCTGATGATCTCGTGGGTTGTTTTGTTGCCATTGAAACTGCGAAGAAAGCTGCCAAGCTGCAATCCCGAAAATTTAT
Source organism: Bdellovibrio sp. ZAP7 (assembly GCA_945878405.1). Classification (GTDB taxonomy): domain Bacteria; phylum Bdellovibrionota; class FAC87; order UBA2466; family UBA2466; genus RFNO01. The sequence continues at coordinate 13,733 of CAMCTJ010000013.1, read as the reverse complement.
TGGCATATTAACTCGGGCTGAAGAAGTGGGGTTTGTAGGCTGTATTGCACATTTTGAATTGGGTTGGTTGAAAACGGCTAAGAGGCCCCTAGTGGTTGTCAGTTTGGAAACTTCTCGTACTCTCCCAGGAGCACTGGTCGGAAAAGGGCCGGTTGTCCGTTTGGGAGATAGAGCAGGGGTGTTTAGTGGTCCAGCGATTGAGGTTTTAAGCCAAATTGCACAGAAAAAGCTGCCCAAAAAGTTTCAGAAGCGAGTAATGGATGGAGGAACCTGCGAAGCAACGGTCGCTGTCGTAAATCAAGTGCCTGCGGTTGGGATTTCTATCCCCTTGGGTAACTATCACAATCAAGGCTTTGAGGGGGGCCCTGATTGCCGAGGTCCGGAAGGTCCCGCTCCAGAATTTGTCAGCCTTTCGGATATTAAGGGGATGTTGGTTCTTTGTGAGGAGCTTCTGAAAGATGATTTGCCCTGGGAAGATCCCTGGAGTGAAAGGCGAAAACAACTTTTGTCTTATCTTGAAGAGGGAAAAGACCTGTTGGTGTTTTCCTAGAGCTTTTTGCTTCTTCTCTTGGATTTTTTTGGTTTTTTTGCAGGGGCGTGCGCCAGCATCGGGACTGTCTTTGTTACTTTTTTCCAAAAGTAAGTCACTCGTTTGGTCTTAATTTTTGTGGAATCGAAATTTTTCCGATGAATTTGGGCAAGGGTTTGACAAGCTTCTCTAGTTTTTAGGGGAGAGGAAAAATCAATGTGCTGGTTCTCGCCATTTATTTTTTCAATTCGGATCTGAATGCGACAAGAATGATTGGATGAAGACAGCGAAAAACACTGGCTCGTCATCAGAAGGCAAAATGTGAGAATCCAAAAACGCATCTGGAGAACTTCCTCAAGCTCCAAATGAATTCAAGGAGAGGGCCAAAACCCCTGAGGCCAGAGAAGGGACAGAGTGACACTTCTAGGCAGTCGATCGATCGTATTCCATCAGAGTACTGGTTTAACGGGTTCTGACAGAGGCGGGCATTCGGTCAACTGGCTGCGCTGGGTCTTTACCCATTTCCGCTAAAGCTGAAGCCTCTTCTAGTTTAACTCCCAAACGCTGAGCTAAGTCTGTTACCGTATGAAGTCGATTTTCATTTTCAACTGTGAGTCTTGCTAGAATTTCCAAGTCTGGATTATTTTTTTCGCTAGGGTCTGAATTGTATTTATTTAGTTCTTTTAATCGGTCAATCGCCCAGGAAATATATCGACGAGCATGGCCCGCGCTGAGCCGCCCAACCAAGGGATTGGTTCGAAGGTAAGATTGAAAAAGTTCATTTAGATTTTCGTGATCTTTTGACGAGACTTCCAGCGAGCTGAGGTATCTCCCATCTTTATCAACATATCGAGAAGAAATTAAGACATCGTAGGTTTCAAAAGCTTTGATTCCCTCTTGGTCTTTGAAGGCCTGAGCTTTTGATTCGCGAATCGCTTTCGCCTTTTCGTTTTCAATATCTCTGAGAGATTTCTTAACCTGATTATAGGTCATCTGAAATTCACTTTTTGTCTTGGTGAATTCTGCGGACACCATGCTGACTTGATCGTTAGAAAAAGCACGATCAGAAAAAAGATTAAGGCCCCAAATGACTGATAAAAGAATGATAGTTTTCATACTCATTCTATCGTCGGATGACCTGACTTTATGAAGGGGGAATTTAATCGGTGCCGTAAGCTTCTTCTATCAAAGTGGAATCAGGCTCGGGAATCACCATGTCAAAGCCTGACTCAATTAGTCTAGCGATGTAGGTACCCACTTCATCCACATATTCCTGTGGTGTTGAAGCTCCTCCGGTGATGCCGATTTTCTTCTTTCCGGTAAACCAGCTGGGAATGATTTCTTGCTTGTCTTCAATCAAATAGGTATCGGGCTGATAGCTTTTGCAGATTTTTACAAGTTTTGTTGTATTGCTCGAATTTCTTCCGCCCACCACCACCATCACGTCAGCTTTTTGGGCCAGGATACTAGCTTCGTCTTGCCGAACAGAGGTTGCATCACAAATGGTGTTGTATAAAACAACTTCCCGAAAGCGAGCCTGCGCTGCTTTGTGGATCTCATCTAAAACTTTAAATTCGATAGTAGTCTGGGCCAGGATCCCAACTTTTGAGTTAGTGGGAATGCGCTCTAAATCTTTTGCCGTGTAGGTCACCAAATAGTCAGCCCGACCAAAATAACTTAGGACTCCTTTAACCTCGGGGTGATCTGAATTGCCAACCAAAACTAAAAAGTACCCTTTTTGACCTAAACTGGATGCAATTCTTTGAGGTTTCTTAACTAAGGGGCAAGTCGCATCAACTACTTTAATGCCCCTTCTTTTAAATTCTGCTTCGATTTCTTGTTTTACTCCGTGGGATCGGAGAATGACCGTTCCATCGCGAATTTCGTCCGGGTCATTCACTATTTCGACGCCAGCACTTTCAAGTTCTTGGATCGATTTAGGGTTATGAACTAAGGGACCAAAAGCTTGCACGGCTTCCTCTTTTGATCTTTTTGCAGCTTGATGGCCTAGCTTGATTGCGCGAACAACGCCGAAACAAGCGCCCGCATTGGGGGCAATAACAATTTCAACCCCTTCTGAGCCCTGGAAGGTTTTTGCTCTTTTAGCGGGATTTTGAGTTTCGTCCATAAGGCAATAAGCGTAATGAGCCCTAAAAGGTCCGTCAAGATAAGGGGTTTAGCCGTTTATTGGATCTTGGTAATCGAGGGAGGTTGAAACGATGAAAAGCCCTTAATGGCGTATAGGTTTTTACCTGGCTCAGCACCGTGGTCACTGCAAACGGTATCTACGAAAATATGAGCCGCGTGGGGAATGAGTTTTGACAGGGTGACCAAGTTTACGGGTTCATTTTCAAATGAAGCTATAGGAAATCCCTTTTGGGCCAGTTTAGCAACTTGATGAGATTTGTGCCGTTCATCGGACCAGTCATCCTGTTGCCTCATCAAAAGTTGGGTTCCTTCGATTTGAAAGGGAAACCCATCGCGTAGAAGATTGGTTTCTGTTCCTTTTCGCATCCTTAACTCCGAGCGCCCCGTTAAGTAGCACAGTTCTGCACCCAAATCGTAGAGGTGATTGGCGTATTCGACTGCTCCGGGATAAGGGCGATCATGGGGCAAATAATCAGAAGAAAAGAATCGGTCCCACCAAAAAGTTTTGAGATCGGCACTAATGGTTTCTAGTTCTCGAGTAGCCACCGGGAATCCCAAATTGGCGAAAGTGTCCTTTAAAGAATAGCCCACTTGCCCAGGGACCAGGTTTTCGAGCGCTATTTTTAGGTCCAAGGGAAGTTTGTTTGAATAGGTGGGAAGCCATTCCTGAATAATTCTTAAGGTACGGGGCCCGACTTCATAAAGGGTTGAATCCAAGTCCAGCAAAATGACGGGTCTTAAAGAGCTTTTGAAACGACCAATGGTTTCAGCCACCATATTCAGAACCTCTCCTTCAGAAAGAGGATGAAAGTGGGTGGACTCTTGCCACTCTTTTCTTGAAAAAAATGTCCCTGGAGGGGTGGTGCTCATAAGTCTATGATAACAAGTGGTTACAGAACCTAAGTAAAGTTGTTATTTACTGGAAGGGTAGCTTATCGAAATGAATTGCTTATTACCAGTGCTTTATCTTATGTAGAGGGCATTATGAATAAGCTTCTTATTAAATGGGTTGTTCTGTCGTTAACGGTGCTCGCTATCCCTCACTTGATATCTGGGATTAAAGTGGAGTCTTTGGGAACTGCGCTCGCGCTTGCTTTGGTCTTGGGGTTGTTAAATGTTGTTCTCAAACCCATTCTCATTTTGGTTACCTTTCCATTTACCTTAGTAACTTTTGGGTTGTTCCTGTTTGTTATTAATGGACTCGTGTTTTGGATGAGTGCTCAAACAGTTTCTGGGGTGGAAGTGGAAAGCTTTGGAGCTGCCTTTTTGGCTTCGCTTATTGTGAGTTTGGTTAATAGCTTGCTCTCCCTTTCGTTAAAAAGGGAAGACGGTCGAATTCGTGTTCAAAAAGCCATCGATTTAGAAAAAGATTCCTCTGGTCGATGGAGCTAAGCTCTTATGGAGGGAAAAGGGAAGAGCATAACGCTACGACAATGGTTTTATCGAAATGCCCGATTGCCCCTCCTGGTCTCCATCTTAGCTATCGTAGCTGTTGAGATACTTTTGCTCGGAATCATTGGCAAACATCAGTTAGAAACTCAAGAAGGCGTGGCTAACCGGTTGGCTGAGCTTTCTGGACTGGCTCTTATGCAAGGGAGCACCCCCCTCCTTCAAACCGGTTTAGACATCGCTGTTCGAGAGTTAAGAGCGTCTCGCGCTTTTGTTTGTGAAAGAGGGGTTGTCTATGCCCTTAAAAATCCCGAACCAAGTCCGTGTGCTGTCGAAAACCGACTGGGCTATCGAACGTTGAGAATTCCAATAAAAGAGAAACAACAGTTTGAGTTCATACTGCAAGTGCCTATTTTGCCTCAAGAGAGTCTTATTTATTACACTCTTGGTTTTTCTATAATGGTTTGTTTTTTGGGAATGCTCCTCCTACATCGAGTGGGAACTCGTCTAGAAAAAGATCTTTTCACTCCGCTATTTAAAAACTTTTCTAATCAGCTGCACTTGCCAATCGAAGAATTAGATTTACTTCGAAGAAAGCTCAATCAGTTAAACGAACTGAGAACCAAAGAAGCCGTGGCTACTGCAGTGGTGATGAGAAACCATCAAGTGGCTCACGATATCAAATCGCCACTGACCGCACTTCTCTTTGCTTCAAAGGATTTTGATTTGCTACCCAGTTCCAGTCGACAAGTGATTCGCTCCGCAGTTGAACGGATATCCGCCATAGCTGATAGTTTGACTGAATTAAAAGCGAAAGAGGGAACTTCTGCTCCTCGAGATGTGAAAGGGTTAATTCGCGAGATGATCGCAGAGAAGAAAGTGGAGTATCAGGAATTTAATAATTTAGTTTGGAATGAAGATACTACTGCCTTGTTAGAAAACACGCCCGCACCTTTTGATCCCGAAGAATTGAAGAGAATCCTCTCTAATTTGATCAATAATGCTGTTGAGGCCTTGGATGAAGGGCGAGGAACCATTGAGGTGGGGGCGCACACGACTGCTTCACATCTTGAGATTTGGGTTCAAGATACTGGAAGAGGATTTCCCAAAGAGCTGATTTCTAAAATTGGGCAATGGGGACTCACTTACGGAAAGCCAACGGGTCAAGGATTAGGGCTCAGTCATGCGCATCAAATTATGACTTCCTGCAAGGGAACCATCCGGATTAATGCGGTGGTGCAGGGCGGAACAAAAGTCGTTTTATCGTTCTAGATTTGATACAATTAAAAATCCGTACCGGAGGCGAATCGATGAAATTCTTTGTTTTTGTTTTTGTTCTTTTAGCACTTGTTGGTTGCAACACTAAAGAACAACTACGATCAACTTTGATGCAGAATCCAGATATTCTGGTTGATGTGATGAAGCGTCACCGTGGGAAATTTGTGGGAATTATGAATTCCCAGGATCAGGCAAGACCCATGGATGTTGCTAGTCTTGAAGAGCAGTTCCGCAATCCGAAAAAACCGGAAATAGATACCAAGAGACCTATTAGAGGAAAAATGCAGGCTCCGATTACGATTGTTGCCTATTCAGATTTCCAATGCCCTTTTTGCTCGCGAGGAGAGCAAAGTATTGATGAGGTAAGAAAAAAATATCCAAATCAAGTGAAGTACTTATTTAAGCATTTTCCGTTGAAGTTTCATGCTATGGCGATGCCTGCTGCAAAAGCTTATGAAGCGATTGCTTTACAGAGCAAAGACAAAGCCCTCAAATATCAAGAGGAGCTATTTCGTAATCAAGCAGCACTTAACCAGGAGAAAGAAGCCTATCTTGAAAAAGCTGCGGCAAAAGTGGGTGCTGATGTAGCGCGTATGAAAAAAGACATGGAAAGCGACCGAGTGAGTAAACAAATTGAGAAGGACATGGAAGAAGGTCGGCAGATGGGTGTTCGGGGAACCCCTGCTTTCCTAGTGAACGGAGTTTTTGTTTCTGGTGCTAGACCTCCAAAAGATTTTGAGGATCTTGTTGAGCGTTGGCTGAAAGACGGTAAAAGAGCCGTCAGCTCAACAAATTAACGGCTCTGCGTGTCGAATGTTTTTTCGGTGTTTGGTTGTGGGCTTGCTATAATTAATTTATTCCCCTCAAAGCAAATCCATGAAAATCATTTCTTCTTCTTTATCCAAGAACTGCAGTATCTCTGTTGTTGTTCCTTGTTTTCGTTCTGAAAAAACCCTTGGTGAACTGGTGAGAAGATTAGGGAGTACGTTAAGTGCTCTGGCTTCTCAATATGAAATAATTTTGGTGAATGATGGTAGCCCGGATAATAGTTGGGAAGTCATCAAACAACTATCTCGAGAAAATAATCATGTTTTTGGAATCCATCTTTCAAGAAATTTTGGTCAACATAATGCGCTTTTAGCAGGAATTAAGGCATCCCAACATGAGTTCATCATTACTCTAGACGATGACCTTCAAAATCCCCCGGAAGAAATTCCCATTCTGCTTTCAAAAATTGCTGAGGGATATGACGTTGTGTATGGAGTCGCACAAGTTCGTCAAGATTCCCTGTTTAGAAGGTGGGCTTCTTTCGGAACAAGATTAGCTTTAAGCTCTGTGGCGGGCGCCTCAGCGGCGCGATACGCCAGTAGCTATCGAATTTTTAGCTCGAAAATGAAAAAAACATTCGAAAGCTTTGGGGGAGGTTACCTTTCGATAGACGCTGTTTTAGGGTGGGGCACAACCTCATTTGGTCATGTACCCGTGAGACACGAGTCTCGCAGGGTGGGTTCCTCAAACTACAAATTGAGTAAGCTTCTCCTCCATAGCATTACTATGCTAACAGGCTACAGCATCATCCCTCTTCGAATGGCTTCAATCGTGGGATTAGGTTTTCTCGGGTTCGGATTCTTGGTTCTTGCTTGGGTTATCGGGCGCTTTATAGTTAATGGCGGAAGCGTTCCCGGATTTCCCTTCTTGGCCTCAATTGTTACTTTGTTTTCGGGAGCGCAACTTTTCTCACTGGGAATTATTGGTGAGTATATTGGCCGAATGCATTTTCGTGTGATGGATAGGCCCACCTTCATTATTTCTGAGACCACTCAAAAAAAATTAGGAATGGTAAATGAGCAAGCATTTGGATAATCGGATCGAAGGAAAAATCGATGCTAAAGAAATCATCCTCGGTAAAGGAGTGGTGGTTGAAAAAGATGTTATTATCCGAGGAAAACACGGTACCGCCGACAAAGTTAGGTTAGGAGATTTCTCTTTTATTGGACGGGGAAGTGTTATTTTAACTCCCCATTTCGAGCTGGGAGATTATTCAAAATTAAATGCAGGGGCATTTGTACATGGAGAGATGCCCGCCAGAATAGGGAGAAATTGTTGGTTTGGAGGCAATGTCATTTTAGACTCAATGGGCGGATTGGATATCGATGATAATGTCGGTATTGGGGCTCACAGCCAAGTTTGGACTCATATGCAGTTTGGTGATTTGGTTGAAGGGTGTCGCTTCTATTCAAACAGATACATGTACATCGGAAAAGATGTTTGGCTGGTAGGACACTGTATCCTTTCTCCGGTAGAGGTGGGAGAAAGAAGTATGGCATTGGTAGGTTCTGTCATTACCAAGAACATGTTACCCAATCACATCTATGCAGGAGTTCCCGCTCAAGATGTAACTGAAAAAATGGGAAACCAATTTGAGGAGCGAAGTTCTGGAAAGAAAGAAGAAGTGCTCCAAAAAATTCTTAATGAGTTCTTCGAAAAATATCCAGAACACAAGGGGAGTCTCCGAGCTTGTTTAGAATATCCTGCAAAGCTTGAGTCGGGAGTGACTTTTTTTAATGTGTCCAATCGTACTTATAGTCAAAACTATAGCGAGGCTGAAGTAGCTTTTCTCAAGGCTAAGGTTCCCCTAGTGAAGTTCACGCCGAAGGATTCTCCAGCCTGGCTAACCCCTAAAAGGATTAAGGGGTAAAGTGGGCTGGAAATAAATTGGATGAATACCAGAAAACGCCTGAGATCACGTGCAACGTGAAAAGAGCCATCGGAATAGCAATGGCCAGTTTAGCTCGGGTATCTGTAAATCCATCTGTTGAAAAATCGATGCTCTGAAAAAATATTTTTAAACTAACACAGTTTAAGAGAAACAGAGCTATTTGGCTCGACCATCCGAAGTCGCCACACAAAAAACAACCGCCTTTATCAACGAGACAGTAATTAAAAACAGCGGCTACCAGCATATTAACCACGGCTAATTGAAAGTCGAAACTCCGCTTTGCGGTTTTCAGATGAAAAAAAACGATACTGAGGGGAAAAGCTAGAGAACCTAAAACCTTCGGAATGAAACTAATGGTGCTTGAGTAATAACTAAATAGTTCCAGAGGGGAAAAAACAAGTTTCCCCTTATTCCATCTGGTTACATCGGCCCCCTGAGGTCCAAAGGTGCGAAAGAATTGCCATCCGATGAGTGCTACGGTGGGCAAAACTAGGCCCAGAATAATTAACTTAGTCGCTTCATTTGAGAATCTCTTATTTCTTATCAGTGAAAAAAGCCAAATCAGGACGGCCGCAGGAAGCAGAGTCATCATATAGCTGGGTTTTGCAAGAATGCTGACGCCGGTCAGGAGTCCTAACAAGATAACATTTTTCAATTTGTAAGAAGACTCTTTGATCAAGTGAGTAAACATCATGAAATGAAGGAGAGCCAAAGGTTTCAGCAGAATCACGGTTGGGTTATGAAAAATATTGGGCGCCATGTACCCGTAATACAAATGTTTGTCGCGCCAATACAAAAGGGGAATGGGATGCAGAAAAAAAAGTGCTAGGCAAAGCACCGCCAGAGGGGCGCGATAAGTGGTAGGTGCAGATAGTTGTAGGTACTCCATTAGGAACAAGAAGGTAAAAAACACCGACAATCCAATGACCACAAATCCAGAGTTTAAAAAGGAAAAAGAGGTTACGGTGTTAACGAGAATAACGAGCAGGTGATATACAAAGTGCGGAGGACTCTCAACTTTGTGTGCTAGGAGCTCTGCAAAGTTGGCGTGTTGAAAATGATCCCGAAAGACATCTTGTTTAGCTGCGAGAACAAATAACAAAGCAGTAAGGACACCCACCAAAATATGATGAGGTCGGAAACGAGTACGGGGAAGAATCGGATGGTTTAGCATAAATCAGATTTTATCTCATAAAAACAAACCACTCAAAGGGTACTAGCAGGGCGGATGGGTCGCGTCATTGCCGTCTCAAGGCCAATTGCAAATCTGTCGAAAAGGTAAATTGATTGATATTTTTGGCCAGGAGGGCCTTATGTCCATTCAAAATAACATCCCTTTTAATCGCCCATCATTAACCGGCAAAGAAACTAAATACATCGAAGACGCCATCAAAAGATGCCACGCGTCGGGAGACGGGTACTACACCAAACAGTGCCACGCTTTTTTTGAAGAAAAGCTAGGAATCAAAAAAGCTCTCTTAACGACTTCATGCACTCATGCTTTGGAGATGGCAGCTATTCTGTGTGATATTCAAGAAGGTGACGAGGTTATCGTTCCTTCCTATACGTTTACTTCGACGGTAAACGCATTTGTTTTGCGCGGAGCCAATCCCATTTTTTGTGATGTTCGAACTGATACCTTAAATTTGGATGAGTCGAAAATTGAACGTTTAGTGACGCCAAAAACCAAAGTCATTGTTCCCGTACATTATGCGGGTATCGCTTGTGAAATGGATCCTATCCTTAAGATAGCCAAGAAGCATGGGTTGTATGTAGTTGAGGATAACGCTCAGGGAATTTTTGGTAAATATAAGGGAAGAAACCTAGGAAGTTTGGGGGACATGGGAACTTTGAGCTTTCACGAAACAAAAAATATCAATTGTGGAGAGGGCGGGGCCCTTCTCATAAACAAGACGGAAATGGTTAATCGAGCAGAAGTCATTCGTGAAAAGGGAACCAATCGCAGTCAATTTTTTAGGGGAGAAGTGGATAAGTATGGTTGGGTAGATTTAGGGTCTAGTTTTCTACCCTCCGATATTCTGGCAGCTTATTTGTGGGCCCAGCTGGAGAGATGGCAATCAATTCAATCCAAGCGCAAAGAGATCTGGGAGGGATACCAACAAAATTTAAGTGGTTGGGCAAGAGAACAAGGGGTTCGCATCCCTGTTGTCCCCGCACATGTCGAGCAGAGCTATCATCTCTTTTATTTGATAATGCCAAGCCTGGAGGAAAGAACTCGATTCATTGCGCACCTGAAAGGGCTGGGCATCCATGCGGTTTTTCATTACCAAGCCCTCAATAGTTCCCCCATGGGATTGAAACTCGGGGGAGCCACAGGACAATGTCCGATCTCTGAAAAATTAAGTGATCAACTGGTTCGACTCCCCTTATATAATTCAATGACTGAAGAAGAACAGTGGCGGGTAATTGATGCTGTCATGTCCTTTCAGGTCCGTTCTTCCACCAAATGGCAACCAGAAGCTTTGGCAGCTTGAATAAACTCGGGGAGAGTCCTTTGAGAAACGTCTTGAAGTTATCGGCTATATTTTTCCTGAGTCTCTGGCCCTTTCTTTATTTGACTACGACCATAAACGACGACGCCTTTGTCTATTACACCTATGCAAAAAATTTCGCTCTTGGAAACTTCTTTGCCTATGATCCCAGAGGGATTCCCAGTGAGGGCTTTACCAGCGTTCTCTACATGATTCTCCTCGTGCCCTTTGAATTGCTTCATGTTCCTCTGCCATTAGCTGCGCTGTTAATCAATATTGTTTCAATCCTGATAGCGGCATTTCTATCCTGTAGAATATTCGTGGCACTGTTTCCAAAAAAAGCACAGGCGTCCTATTTGGCGGGAATCATTTTTTTGTTGTGTACTTATTTGGATTCGAATCTGACCGGGCTGATGGGGTGGGGGCTCGAAACCATAGTCAACGTTCCGATATTTCTAAGCCTTATTTACAATTCCATTCTGTTATTTAAATCAGGAAAAAGAAATGCATTTGATACAGTTCTTTTTCTCTTTGGATTAAGTCTTTTGGTTCGGCCTGAGAACTTAGTTCTGGGCGCTCCTTGGGTTTTAGTGGGGTACCTTTCGCTTTCCTCAAAGAAAGAGGGAATACGATCAGGTGTGATTTTCTTTTCGATCCTGGCGGGGCTTTTAGCCGTGAAGTATCTGATCTTCGGAGATTTAGTTCCTACGGGTTACTATCGAAAAATGTCTGGCCAACCGTTGAATCCAAATTATTTAAAAAGCTATCTGAAGGAATACGCGTTTATCTTTCATCCGGTGTACTGGTTGGGGATGGCTTGTCTGATACTCAGTCCAAAAGACATCAGAGAAAATAGCGTTTTGAAAAGAGCCTGTGTTGGATTTCTTTTGATGCTGGGGGCGCTCATGTTGTTCATCCTCAAAGTGGAGCCTATCCAAGGATATTCCCAGCGCTACCTAACGATGGGAACTATTAGCCTTTATCTAATCGTTTCCCTATTGTTTACGCTCGTTCTGCCGAGGAAAAGGGTTGTGGAATATGCTGTCTTAGCTATTTCTGTTTTTGCTTTGTTTTCGGGAGGCCAGCAAAGATATCGAATGAACCCACTCGCGTTATATCGAGAGAGCATTGATCAAATGAATCGGGACCCCTATGTTGCCCTCAGTAGATACCTTCAAAAAAACATTGGGAAACCAAAAGACATTAGTCTCATGTTCGGAGACGCCGGTTCGATTCCCTATTTCTTTGATTGTAAGTTCATCGACATTAATGGCTTAACGGAACCTTATATCGCAAAAATGTTTAGTGTTAAAAAAAGGGAAGAGAAAGTGGCGGACTACATCTCAAGCAAGAAGCTAGATATGGCGGTGTTAGCCGTTGAAAATCAGTGGATAAACCTTTCCAAAGATTCCCAGCGATTACCTCAGGGACCGCTGAAAACACCCAAAGAATATGCCCATTTGTTGCGGAAAATGAAAAAAGATGGATTTGCTTATGCGGGAACCATTCACGCAGCTGTTTATGACCTTCACTTTGGACTCAATAAAAATTCAGCAAGCTTTGCGGAGCTCCAGAAAGTGTTGTCGGACTATATTGCTCTTGGAAAAGGAAGTATAAAAGATTCGGATTTGCGTGTGGAATTCACTGATGGGGATGTTGTTTTTGAGAATATTCATCGGTCAGTGGATGCCTCTGAAAAAGAGCAAGAGATTTCCAGGACGTTATGACCTCAAGTGGAAGTAACCGGTGGCTATTTTGGTGGTTATTGTTTCTTCTCGGCCCTTCGACTTATCTTTCCTTGTTGTCCCCGGTCTTCACAGATGAAGTCGCTTGGAAGTGGATTACTTCTCGGATCGCATTGGATGGGGGGACTGCTATTTCCCTTTATCCCCAGTGTACTGAAGTCGGGCCCGCGAAAGGTCCTTACTTATTTACACCCATCAGAAGTGTTGAATCGCTTCTCTACGGACATTCGGAATCGATTTTTCTTATGAGGCAGCTCGGAGTCCTGTTCTTCTTGGGGGTGGGGATTCTGTTGTGGTTCTACACCAGAGGAGTATCGAGGCTTCGCCAACTGGACGCCCAGGAAACGTTCGCTGGAACTGGGGCGATAGGATTTCTGGGGGTGCTGCCCTTTCTGCTCACTATGAATCGCCCGGAACAAGTCCTTGTTCTCTGTCTTCTCTCATTTGCTGGGCTAACTTTCTGTGACCCAAAGACCACCGCCCGGAAACTCATCCTTTTCTTTGCGTTTGCGACCCTGAGCCTTTTGTTTTTTTCTCAACATGCAAAGGCTTTATTCTTTCTGCCATTTGTAAGTATTTGCCTGTGGAGTTTAAGGGTGGGCAAGAAGAGCAGAATGTTTCTGATGCTCTTCCTGATTGTCTGTGCGGCACAATGCTATTTCTTTTTTATCCAGCATACTCAGTGCAGTAACGAGTTTATTAAATCTGCTTTTAGCAAGATGATGATTTCCCCGAGTTCCATCCTAGCAGCACCCAAGGAAATGGTTGGAAGGATGTTTCAGAACGGTATCCACGTTGTGGACTATCTAAAGAGTATTCTCATCGTTGATGTCTACCCCCAGGAATGGTTACCGACCAACTACGGGTTTTCGATTGGGGCCAAGATATTAAATGGACTGATAGTCATATTCTTTTTTTTGTGGGTATCTGCCAGTGCGTGGGGGCTACTGAAGGGAGTTTGCCTTTCCGGGAGATGGGTCAGGCCTTCCCGCTTAGGCCTTATGGGATTGGGAATATTTGTAGGAATCGCCGGCATGGGGGTTTTTCAGAGTGGAAAAAGTTTCTACGATTCTGCTTTGGTGATTCCTCTTCTTGCCGTTGTGGGAGTTTCATCCATTGATAAAAAAGGAATTCAATTCTTGGGAAAAGGGGCCTTGGTTCTTGCTACAATGAGCGTTTGCTTAGTGGGGTATCGATTTTGGTCCAGTCTCAGAAATGATTGGACAGGGCAGAGCGCCCTCTCTCATCAAGAATACTCGGTCAAATCAAACTATCAGCGTGCTATCGAGGGTCGGGCTGGGGCTTTGGCGGATCAGTGCGGGATTCAAAACCCCATCGAAAAAAAACACCTGGTATTAGATGATCTGACTTATCCCTATTTCATCAATTCGGTGGAACCTTACCATGCTGTTTATGTCCTGGGTTGGTGGGGA
>CAMCTJ010000012.1 GCA_945878405.1 Bdellovibrio sp. ZAP7 | reverse complement strand
TAATCGACCAGTCCCTCAACCGTATCTTGGTAGGGAGTCCATTTTTTCGTTAAAGGATCATAAGTTGACCGTGGGGCACCAAAGTTTAAACCGTAGGATGCAGAAGAAAAAAGAGGATCTTTCGGTGGCAAAGGAGGTCCGTAGACGGGCGTGGAAGTTCCTCCACCCAGAATGTTTTTTCCGAATGTCCAGACCTGTTCAGCCATCGAACTGAGGTTCGTGTCACTCTTTTTCTTTAGTTTTTCCCAGGCCGCCTCTTTAACTTCAGCAGGAATCTTTTCTTCAAGACCTTTTAGTTCCTCGCCCAGTTTTAAGATCTTAGCTGTTTGTTCCACGGTAGGGTCTTTGCTTCCACCCAAGTCTTCGGCTCTATCTAAAAGCAGATAGACATCTTGCAGAGCCGAAACCTTATCTACAAGCTCATTAAATTGTTCATCGGATACCTTATCTTTGAGTTCATTTAAGTCGTCATAGACTTTTCGCATTTCTTGCGGAGAGGGAACTCCTTTTTCGAATTCACTAAAACTCTGGATAAACTTTTCAGCTAAGTTATCGGAATTTTCTTTCTCTGAACCTCCACTGGGTCCAGGTTCTTTTGAAACCATTCCATGATACGACCCCCACCCTCGCTCTCCAAAGCAGAGCAAAGCTAAAAGCATCAGCGCAAGTTGCATGTACTTAGTCGTCAACATGGTTTTCCTTACCTAAGCGTTGTGCAATGCCTAGGCCTGGGAGGGACTAAAGATCCGTGATTTTTTCAAATCCCAACGAGTTCCATGGTTTAAATTCGTGTCTTTTGGAAAAAAAACGCGAGCCATTGGGAGCCCCATAAATTTCTCGCCCGAAGGCCTAAGCGGTTGTCTAAAACTTATCCGATTCACGGGATTACTAATAAGACACTGAAATCATTAAATAAAAAATGAGAATGCCCCGAGTGCACTCCTTTGGGCACCAACCTCTATGCATTGAGAACGGCCAATCCGAATACGATTTTAGTCTTCAGCCAGGGAAGCTTTACAACGAGAGAAAAAGCCACTATTTTTCAGAGTTCGATTTTCCCAAAGTGCGGGACTAGCTCAATTGGCTAGAGCGCCACCTTGCCAAGGTGGAGGTTGCGGGTTCGAGACCCGTGTCCCGCTCCAATTTCATTTTAACTCCCAATCTGGCCCTCTCGTTGCAGTTCAATTTTTCGAATGGGAGGACGTTTCTATGATGAGACATTTTTATCTTTTATTTCTGTGTGGATTTACTGCCATTGGCTTTGCTCTAACTGACGTTCGGACAAATGCACGAACTTACGTTGGAGCTTGCAATGAAACTTCTCATTCAGAACTCTTGGTGGCGATTCGATTCTTTGAAAACAACGAATGGAGAACCCAAGGCTGGTGGAAAATTAAAAGCCAAACCTGCCAAAAGCTGGGACCCTTTCCCTCAGAAAGAGCACTCTATGGATTCGCAACAACCAGCAGTACTGATCCCGAGGCTTCCGAGTGGAGACCTACCTGGTCGAATGAGTTAGCCTGTATTAATCTGGAGACCGACTTTGATTATGCGGAAAAAGCCGATGGCTCCTGCAAAGCTCGCGAGGCTATAAAAATACCGATGGGGAAACTTTCAGACAGCGGCTTTCGTGGGCTGGTGAACTTTGACATGAAAGAATCCTTCATCTCAGTTTTTAGATCGGCCTCAAGCGGCGAAATAGCGGTTTCCAAAGACAGAAAGGCCGAATCGGCAAAGCTTGCTGCTAAAGCCAGCTGCACTCCTAATGATTGTGAAGAATTAGTACAAGTGCAAAACCAATGCTTTTCTTTCGCGATTGGTCACGATGCTGCCAAAGATTATGGCTGGGGAAAAAATGCAAGCCTTGCAAAGGCCCATGAGCTTGCTCTGAAAAACTGTCGTGAGAGCTCTCAAGAACCAGAGCTATGTCGGATAATCGCTTCGGAATGTCCTTGAGGCTCGATAACTTTAATCGTCAGGGTATCGAGGGTGCTCTGATCGTGAATCGGTGAAATACTCGATTGCCAGAGCGAAACTCTTTCGGAGCGGGGTTGTCAGGAAGAATATTCCCAAAGCGCCCGCTCCGATAAAAAAAGCAGCAACGTTTTGATTTTTAGGAGCGGGAAGAGAAAGCATCGATAGAACAAAGATGCCGGTAATGGCTGCAGTACTCATGTACATAAAAAACCAAGTGTCTGGCTCTCTCTCTCGAATTTTCAGGCCGCAAGCCCCACACTTTTCTACCAATTCACCCCAGGCAAAAAATATTTTTCCCTGACCGCACCTGGGGCAGCGGATTCGCAAAGCATGCTGGACTATCGTCTTAAGCGGGGTCACGTTGGAGAAGTTCAAGGAGCTTGAAGTAGACTTGGCCCATATCGCTCGCATCGGACAGGGCTGTGTGCTCAGCTTTTTGACGGATTTTAAAGTGTTGGAGTAATTTCGAAGTGGTGTAACAGCCCGTCGGAAGCTTTCCCGTCTCTGAAAGAAAACGGGCCACACAAGTTAGATCGAGCGTGTGGTGATGAAAATATTTTTCCATGAAATCTTTTCCCAGATAGCGAGTGAGCACCGGGATATCGAGTGCGCTCATGGACTTTCCTAACAGAGTAGGGCGTTCGTTCTTAAAGTATGCTTTGATTTCAGGAGCCGAGAGGTAATTTTCCATCCACTTTTTAAAATCAGCAGGGCTAATACCCTCTCGATGAGCTTTTCGGATTAAATCTTCATTATGTTCGAGGACCCAGGGGTTTAATTTGGGTTTGAGTTCCTCAAAACTGGGACATTGGATGAGAACTTCTTTACCCCATTCGGTAAAAATGGTTTTCGAAAGCCCATCAACGGGAACTAACGCTAATTGAATGAGATAACAATCAACTTCAAGACCAGTGGCTTCAGTGTCTAGGCTTAGGTATCGTCCCATAGATACCTGTAATCATATCAAATGTATCGCCAGGATAAAGGAGATGTGTGACAAATTTGTTTCGGTCCTCGTGATTATCAAAGGTCATCGCCATGCTGGGCCCAATCACAGTTACTTTTCGGCCATCTTCGATTGCTAAAGTGCAATCCTCATCAATGCCAAATGCAAATCTCTCTTTTGATGTGAGAAGGACCGACATGATGCGATTTTGTCTTTTTCGGGCAAGAAAGTGCTGATCAACAATCACGTCTTTTAAAAATCCGATGCCCGTTGCTACTTCGGTTTTGCCAGGCCCGATTACTTGAAAATCCCCCTCTCCAGTTAGCATTGTCTGGGTGGCAGCTGCGGTTCCTGCGCTATTGCCAGCGAATACAACGCCTCTCTCATAAGCTTCGTGAAGGGCTGGGAGAAATTCAGGTTCGCTCATAAGCCGTTCCATGAGGACAATCTGATCTCCTCCCGAAATCATGACTCCCCCAACTTCTTTGAGAGCATTGAGAAATTCTTCTTTAGAAAAGTCATCATGACCGGGATAGGGTGGCGCAATAATCTCTTTCGGAGCTTCATCACCAAGTTCTGCAAAGGATTCTTGAAGGTGTTCTAGGGCGTACTCGGTATCGTCGGTGGCCCAGGAGAGGATCATCATTTTTGATTTCTTGCTACCGGCCCACTCGGACATGAGCCTTAAAGTCTCTTGCGGATAATCCCCGCCGCCGATTAAAAGGAGTTTCGTTTGAGCTAGGGCCTGACCACCCAACAAAAAAAACAATGTAAAAACAATAGCTTGGATAGACTTCATGTGATCTCTCCGAGTGAATTCCAGATAAATTACCGATTTTGACGCGATAAGTCAATTATTTCGGGTGAACCGAAATTTTTCACTATTTTGGCTATTTAAACTTAGGGACCGAGCGTGTATCTTTTCGAGTTCAAATTACTGGGCTCGCGTGGCGGAATTGGTAGACGCAAGGGACTTAAAATCCCTCGGTCCACAAGGCCGTGCCAGTTCGATTCTGGCCGCGAGCACTTTTCTTTTTTTCCCGGGCAAGTCCCAAGACGATTCCAGCGAGAACAAAGCAAACAAATCCCAGAATACCATTGGTTAGGCTAGGGCCTAACGGGTCAATCAGATTTTGGTAAAGGCTTCTTAAAAAGAAACCCAGGGAACTCAGAAAAAGAATTCCGCCAAGACCCCTGAGAAAAAAAATCCAAAACAGCTGAGAAGAACTTTGTAAGATCAACTCTTGTCTGAGTTTTAAAAACCCACTCAGGGTGTTGAGTGCTTTCCCAGGTTCCCGAGCTTTCCCAAAAGAAAACCCAGTCCCAAGGCAGCTCCGATAGCAGTGTAGGGATGGGTCTCAATGCTGGATTCGACTTTCTCACCGGCACTTTTCAGTTGGCTTCGAATATTGCGAATCGTCTCTTGAGCTTGTCGCGCAACTGATTCGGTATCCACTTTTTCTAGTTGTTGGGTACCCATTTCCTTGGCATCGTTAATAAGTACTTTGAGATCACTTTGTAGGGTTTCTAAGTCTCGTTCTAATCGTTTTTGTGACAACATGGTCTCTCCTTTTTTATTTTTCCCCAATGGATTTGAATGCACGGAGAGTGCCAGACTATAGATTCGAAAAAACTTCGATGGTCGAGCCAGTAACAACTGCCGATTTGTTTTCGTCGCAGAGAAACAAAACGATTTTTGCAATGTCTTTGGGTGTTGCTTTGGCTTTCATCCCCGGGATGGCTTGTCTGAGCATTTCAGTATCCACGGCTCCGGGGGCAATACAATTCACACGAATTCCTAGCGCTTTCCCTTCGACGGCAAGAGCTTCGGTGAGACCGACCACCCCAAATTTGCTAGCGACATAAGAGCTCAGTCCTGGAAATTTCTCAGTGCCTCGAATCCCAGCGAGAGAGCTGATATTTACAATCGTTCGAGAAGAGGTAGTAGCTTTCCCAAGCTTAAAAAACTCCTGGGCGCATAGAAACGACCCGGTCAAATTGATGCGGATTACTTTTTCCCAATCTTCAAGGCTTTGTTCTTGGACACTTTTATTAATAAAAATGCCAGCGTTATTAATCAACGAAGTGGGAGTGCCAAGTTCTTTGCGAGTCTTCTCAAACCAAGCAGTGACAGTTTCGGGATGGCTAATGTCACCGGAAAGCGATGAAACTTTCCCCGGATAGGTTTTTGAGAGGGATTGTGAGGACGATTCAAGTTCGCTTGAATTTCGGCTAATAAGAGATACTCGAGCACCATTTTCTAAGAAAGCTTCAGCACAGGCTCTTCCGATTCCCTTGGCTCCCCCGGTGATCATCGCGATTTGCTCTCTCATTGTTTCCTCCGCATGACTTTTTGAGTGTCCTAGAATAGCTTCTTTGCCATGAAAACCCAAATTCATATTCGCAAAGAAAATATTAAGTTCTCAGCAGCGCACATGACCGTTTTTCCCGATGGGACAAAGGAAGCGCTCCATGGACACAATTATCAGGTGGAACTGACACTTGAGCTAAAAGATAGCTCCTTTAAAAAGATGGTTTCTTTTAGCAGATTTAAAGAGATTTTAAAGAAACTCACCAATAGCTGGGATGAAAAAGTCTTAATTGCGGAACAAAACCCCTTTTTTAAAGAGGTCTCTCGTTCTAAAAAGGAAATTGAATTTACCTCCTGTAAGAAACGCTACGTTCTTCCAATGGATGAAGTAGAGCTTTTGCCCCTAGAAAATATTTCGAGTGAAACCTTAGCTGAATATCTTCTTTCGCTGTTTGTGAAGGAGTTTGGCGGGAAAGATCTCAAGAAGCTGGTTTCGATGATTCGTATTCGTGTCGAAGAAAGCCCCGGCCAGGGAGCCAGTGCCGAAATGTCTGCGATTTAGTTTAGGCTACTGAAGTCCAGCGGGTTTTTGAAAGCCGGAGCGTAATCGCTGTGATTGATACCGGGACGCCCAAACAAATCAGAATCACGGGAAACTCAAGTGAGGGGTAGGGGAGTGCCCCAAATCCTAGAAGCAGCTTCAAGGCCCAAAAGAAACAAAAGAAGAAAACGCATGCTTCGGTAAGGAACAAAAACATGGGAACCAGAGCCATGAGAAGTCTTTTAACGCTGCTCGAAAAACGCAGACTTCTTTCGAGAAGGAGCGAATAGAGAAGGCCGTGAGAAATCCACCAAATCAAAGTAAGTGATATTGCAAAAAGAAAAACCACAAAAGAAAGGTAGAAGTTGGGAAGGACGTAAAGTTTTCTTGGGATTGAATATAATGAAACCACGACAATTAAGTAGAGCCAGAGAGGAAGATAAAAGATAGATAATCGAATAAGGGTAATAAAGAAAAAGTTATTTCTTGCTAGGGGAAGCGATAAAAAATATTGACGGGATATCATGTGGTCCGTTCGCACAAGTGTGCCCGTGATATTTAAGGTAACAAACTGAGAAAATATAAAGTAAAGCCAACCCAGACACATGATTAAAGAATCAGAGTGAGACCACCAGTACCCCCCCAAGATCGCAACTGATACCAGGCCTAAAATTATCCAGAAAACCATTGAATCTTTCAGATCGCGTTTAAGAAAGTGACTAATCATAGGGTATCCAGATGTTTCGCAACTATTTTGGAAAATTGACTGGGTTCTTCTCCTCCCAAAAACTGTTTCTTTTCTTTAAAAAGAGACAAACGTCCTCGAGAAATGAGTGCCACATGAGAAATATGGTTGATTAAATCTTCCAAAATATTCGTTGCTAGGATTACCGTCGTTTGTCTCGTTCGATTTAATTCAGAAAGAAAACTCAGGAACTTTTGTCTTCCAATGATATCTAAGACGGCAGTAATTTCGTCTGCTAAAACTAATTCTGGATTAATCGACAGCGAGCTGACCACTTGAACCCGCCTAATTTCTCCTGCAGACAAATTAAAAATCCGTTGTGCGGGATTTACTTTAAATAGCCCTAATAATTGGGATTCCAATTCAGAAGAATAACCGGGATAAAAATATCGATTGAATTTAAGAAACTCGGCTACCGACCAATCGCCAGGGAGCCCCATTTTTTCCGAAAGATAGGAGATGGTTTTTCTTTGTTCCCAAGGATCTTGGGCCGGTTCTTTATCATTTACGAGTAGCTTCCCGTGAGTTGGCTTTTTAAAACCGACCAGCAGATCCATCAGGGTAGTCTTACCAGCGCCATTTTCCCCTAGGAGAGCCACGAAGGCCCCGGTGGGAACGGTCAAAGAAATGCCATCCAGCAGGAATCGATTTGGTGAAACCGAATAACCCAAATTCTGAAGTTCGATTGAAAATCCCATATTATTCAGTCGTTTCGGTTGAATTTAGCGGATGTGTTAGGAGAAAGTGGGTCCGGTAGGGATCGAACCTACGACCCCCAGATTAGAAATCTGGTGCTCTATCCGACTGAGCTACGGACCCCTGGAAAAGCTTTACTTCTAGCACAGGGTTTTTCTATCGTCTACCGTATGAAACTAGCTACTTGGAATGTAAATGGGCTCCGGTCAGTTGCCGAAAAAGGCTTTTTAAATTGGTTTGATGACCTCAGTCCGGACATTGTTTGTTTACAAGAAATCAAGGCCCGTCCCGAGCAGCTGGATGCTTCGTTAATCAATCCCAAGCGGTACCACAGTTTTTTTCATCCGGCGGAAAAAGCCGGCTATAGCGGGTTAGCTATTTATTCAAAAAAAGAGCCGCTGAAAGTTGTGGGGGGATTAAACAAGCCTGAGTTCGATAGAGAGGGAAGGGTTCTGACTCTTGAGTACCCCGACTTTTTTCTGATTAATGCTTATTTTCCCAATAGCCAGAGAGATCATGCGCGCTTGGGTTATAAACTAAAGTTCTGTGATGAAATGCTGTTTTACTTAAATCAGCTCTCTCTTAAAAAGCCGATTCTTCTCTGCGGAGATTTTAATATCGCCCATAAAGAAATCGATCTGAAAAACCCAAAAGATAATAAAGACAATGCAGGTTTTTTGCCTCAAGAGCGGGCATGGATGGATAAGCTTTTGAGTTCTGGCTATGTGGATGGGTTCCGTCTTTTTAATTCGTCTCCAGAACAATATACGTGGTGGAGCTACCGTCGCACCATCCGGGAAAGAAACATCGGTTGGCGCTTAGATTACTGGGTGACCCATCAAGATTTTGCTAAGCGCTTGAAAGCTGTGGCTCATCAACCCGAAGTTTCGGGGTCTGATCACTGCCCCGTCGTACTACAGTTAAAACCTTAAATTGTGAAAGAAATCTCATAATTTGTTGTTTAAGTCTGGCCCTGCTTTAACCGAGAAATATGCGATGCGTTACACCGTTTTGATTGTCGATGATTCCGTCGCGATTCGGGAACAGCTGCGTTCTCTGCTAGAGGAATGC
Source organism: Bdellovibrio sp. ZAP7 (assembly GCA_945878405.1). Lineage (GTDB taxonomy): Bacteria > Bdellovibrionota > FAC87 > UBA2466 > UBA2466 > RFNO01. The sequence continues at coordinate 48,986 of CAMCTJ010000012.1, read as the reverse complement.
GGCTACCAAGTCATAGGAGAAGCTCAGAACGGGCTAGAAGCCATTGATAAATATGTTCGCACTCGGCCCCATTTGGTAACTTTGGATATTGTGATGCCAGAGCTCAATGGCATCGACGCTGCTCAGGAGATTTTTAAATACGATCCTGATGCAAAAGTGATCGTGATCACATCGAGTTTATCTCAAAAAATTAGACTGAAAGCCGAAGAGTTAGGTGTGCGCTCATTTGTGGTCAAACCGATCACCTTGGATAAGCTAAAAATGGCTTTAGAGCTGCTCAAATCCCCAACGAAGGAAGTCAAATATGGGTGATCTGGCGCTAAAACAAATAGAGTTTCTCGAATTTACTTCGGAAAGATTTCCCTTTCAAAATCTTCTTACAAAAGCACTCGTTGAATCACTTTGCCCCATCCTCAAGTCGGAAATTGTTTTTGGAACCTTAGAGCAAGTGTCTGAACCTGTGGCTCAGGAATTTTGGATAGAGGCATTGGTGCGAGGGGATCTTGAAGGCCGAATTGGAATGGGCTGTGATGGCTCAACTCTTCGGGGAATTACTCAGTCGGGGAGCGCTCAGAATGAAAGTCTTTTCATTTTAAGAAATGGGTTGCTGAGTCTTCACGAAACTTTGGTTCAAAATTTTGAAAAGCAATTTTCTGAAGAGTCCTTTCGATGTGATCTTAGAAAAGGAACGGGTTTTCGAGAAAACTATCAGGTGGTGCCTGGGGGCCCAGGGTTGTTTCGCTGTCCTGTGGAGACTCCCTACGGCTTATTAAATGTGTTTGTATCTCTTCAGCCGACCTCGAAAGAGCTTAAGAGCGAGATCCTAGAGAGAAGCAAAATTGATCAAACAAAAAAGATCCGAGTCTTTTCAGGACAAATCGATTCTTTTGTCGAACAGGTACAGAGCCTGGAGCAGCTTGAGAGACGCCTTCTTCAGGGGCCAGAAGTTCGAAGTCAGCTGAGAAGCCAAATCAAAAAAATGAAGCGTTCGTTGTACCAATTGCGAACGGATTCTTTAGACACGATTTTTCCGCCGGCTCAAAAACTGGTTAATGACCTAGCAAAAAACCAAGGAAAACAAGTAAACTTAGAACTCACCGGTACTTGGCTTCATCTTCATAAAACACTTTTGAATTTCATTTATGAACCCGTCTTGCATCTCATTAGAAATGCAGTTGACCATGGTATCGAAGATCCACTGCGTAGAGAACAAAATGGAAAAAAGTCAGCAGGGCGGATTGGAATCCTTGCAAGCTTCAACCAAGGCATTTTAAGAATTATTTTTTCGGATGATGGTACGGGATTAGATTTTGGTGCGATACGTGAGAGAGCGGTTGCTAAGGGCATTTTTAATATTGAAGAAGCCAACTCAAAACCAAATGAAGAATTGGCCCAACTTATTTTTCAGCCGGGATTTACCACTCGAAAACAAACCAATTTTGTCTCAGGCAGGGGGCTCGGACTGGATGTCGTTAAAAAGTCATTAGACTCGGTTGGCGGAACCGTCCGATTGGTCTCTACTTCTACTCGTGGTACTTCCTTTGAGCTTTTGATTCCTGTGAATGAAGATTTTTCGCCCGTTTCAGCGCCTGCCGAGAACGCACTTCTGAGAAAAGAAGAAGAGGAAAAGACACAGCTCCTAGATGAGTTGACCGATTATCAGGAGCGATTTATTCGGGCCCTCCAAGCCTTGGGGTCAGAAGAGACCCTCCAGTCTGCTTACGAAGCCTATCGGATTGCTCACCTCATGAAGGGAATTTGCGGGTTTTTGGGGTGGAATCGCGTTGTCAGTTATTTGTATCCCCTTGAAGAAGTCTTGAAGCTGCTTTCAGAAGAAAAAATAGTTCTGAGTGAATATACGATTCAAACTCTTCAAGAAGCTGCATTTCAACTCAAAAGCTTTTATACAGCATCAAGAACCCAGGGATCATTTTCACTCAACAAATTGAGGCGGTCCGAGTCTAGAATGCTTCAACTTATTTGGGGGTCAACTCGTAATGATGATAAAACCCATCTCTTTATCGGTAAGTATCATTTAAATGCCGTCGAAAACTTTTTGCTTCCGCTCGCAAAAAATGGCTCTTTTAGTGTTCGGCCAGAAGTCGATTTTACAAAAGGCATCGGCATGCCTTATGGAGCGTTAATTCAATTCAACGGAGACCGAAGAGGTTTTGCGGGAATTTATTTGCCTGAGTCTACTTTAAAGGAAGTTATCCATCCTTTCATCACAGGTTCCAAAGAAAAAATCGGCAACAAAAGAGCTTTAGGATCGCTTACTGAATTTGGAAATTTAATGGGGAATCAGTTTGCTGAAGCCTGTGCAGGTGTCGGTATTACGCTTCAACCCTCGGCTCCCTTGACCTATTATGGTTTAGGAGAGCCCATGAAGGCTCTTGGCATTCCGACTTACTGTTTTCAATGTGAGATTAATGGCTACTCGTTTTATTTAGCTGGAGACTTTAGACTTCCTCAAGAATTTACTGAGGCAAATAATAAAGAGGTTATCTCCAGTTCGCCTCCTTATTTTGAGGTTCTCCCTCAAGTAATCGAGCAGAGCTTGGCGGAATACGAACTCAAAGCGACGATGGCTCAAGAATCCTCCCAGTCGGATCTCATAGGATTTGACGGAGGTTTTACGAGTGTTGTTAGCTTTGTTTCGGAAGATAAAGTAACTCCCGACATGGTTCTTTTTCTGAGCTATGAATCTTCTGTAGTGGATCATCTTTTGGGAGCGACCAATAAAATGCGTCGTCGCTTGCAGCAGGAGGACCTAGATTTCTTTGATTCTCTTGGGTTAGTGACTGAACAAATGAGCCGAATGTTACGGGAGAAACTGGAGCAACGAAAAATAAGAGTACTTCCTAGAGCTCCCGCTCTTTTTATGGGAAAAGCTTACGTAGCAAACTTTAACCGGCTTTTCGTTACGAATAAAATGGTTGGAAATTCGGAGTGGGGTCGAGTTGAAGCTCAAGTATTATTTACTGAACTTTTAGAAGATAAGGCAAACTAGTGTCGAAAAAGAATATGTTAATTATGGGCGGAGTTCTCGTTTCTGTTCTGGTTTTGTGGTGGGGGTTGGCCCAGACGTCAGACGCTCAGAGAAATGAAAATGACGGGGACGCCGAGGTTCGGACCCAAGAAAATCGAGAGCAGATGGCTGTTCTTTATCGAGCTCCCCGGGATGCTATTTCCCCAGTGGGAAAAGACGTAACACCAGAATGTTTGGAGTTTTGGAATACTCTAAGGGGTTTTGATTTAAGTCGAGGGCAGACCGAATTTCCAGATATCAAATCAGCCTCCAAAAACGAGCGCTGCAGTTCCGTTCCTGCTGCTTTAAAGAATTTACATGAGCATTTCAATAAGACGTGCGGGTCTGATGCAAATTCTGCTCAGTGTTTAGTCGCCCTCTATTATTACCGAGCAGGTCTTTCAGATTTTTTGACTCGAAATCTCAAAGTAGAACAGATCAATGATCCAAAAATTTTGATTGATAAGATGCTTGCTAACCGTGAAATCAATCCCGAACTGAGCGCGAAAGCAGCCGAAAAACTCTCGGAATTAGAGCCCTCTTTGTATGAAGCGAGAAAAGCCCAAGTTTTGGGTCGACTTTATCAGGCAACTAAAGAGGCACCAGCCGGAAACAGTGATATTTGGGGAAAACTCGATGAGGCGATTCAAAAAGCAAAAGAGCTGGGTAACTCTGATCCTGAACTTTTAGAAGCCGAACTGATGAGCGAATTATTTCGTTCCAATAATACTGCCCATGCTCAAGAAAAAGCTAAAGAGGCTTCGGAAGATTTCCCTAATGAGTGGCGAGGTCCCTATTATGCCGCTTGGGCTCTTTTTAAAGACGGACGAGGACAAGAAGCTTTAGATTATTTAGTAGAAGCTCAGAGAAGAGATCCTGGAAATGTCAGAGTGAAGGAAGCTCTCGAAGGAATAAAAAAAGGAGACACCAAACCCTTTAAGGGCGGCATCTCCTTTTCCGATTTAAGCCAATATTTTTAGCGGCAAATCAGCTGATTTTGGAACGTTGTAACCCAACGTAGGTGCCAACCACCGAAAGGTCCTTGAACCCACTGCCAAGCAGAAGTAGGAACCGTGACCCAACCGCAAGCAGGTGCGACAGGGTAAACAGGAACTACTGGAGCTGGATAAGCAACAGGTGCTGGAAACACTGATACGACCGGAGCTGGATAAGCAACAGGTGCTGGATAAGCAACGATCGGAGCAGGATAAACGGGAACCAGCGGAGCTGGATAAATATATTGAGCTTGAGAAACTGAGCTCACCACAGAGCCCAGAACTGCCAAACTAACGATTAACTTTTTCATTTAGGTACCTCCAAAAAAACTAACAACTGGACCGGTTTTGCGCCAAGCGTCACAAAAAGTCAAAGGCTATTCTGATTTGCGTGAAATAAGGTTGTAGTTACGATATTCGCCTATTCGAAAGGGAAAGATTTTTTCCCATAAAAGGGTAATGGCGTTTTTTAATTCGCGCTTATTCCATCTGCGCTTGCACTGGCTTGGATCAATTAAATTACTAGAATATTTAATCTTTTCCGACATGGTATGGGGGTGGGTTCCCTGAAAGGAAGTGAGCCCAAAAAGCCGGTAAATTTGAAAGGCTTTTTCATTAGTCGCGGGCGCTTCCCCCCACCATTGGGACAGTTGGTGGGTCTTTTTCATCAACCCTTCCTGATTCCTAACATAGCCGTAGTGAAAGACGCGAGCCTCGGAAGCAATGGCGTTGAGTCGCTTGCCGGACAACCTAAAACCTTGAGCATCCCGAAAAGACTCAATTCCTCTTCCGTTTTTCAAAGCTCGAACCTCTCTTCGATACCAATTTCGTCCTCGAGCTAGAAAAAAATAGTTTCCATAAAAATGGAGATAATCAAAAACAATCCCATCTACTTCGGTAAGGGGATTGGCTTTTTGAATGGCGTTTCGAATTTTGGGGTAATCTTCTTCATGAAAAACTTCATCTGCCTGAATGTAGATGAGCCAGTTCCCGCGACACTGTTTCATTGCCGCATCGGACTGTGATTTTAACTGAAAGCCGCCCGTTTGATTTTCTCGCTCCCAAACGCTGCGAATGATTTTTATTTTATCTGGAAATTCTTTCTGCAACTCATCACAGAGTGAGTATGTGTTGTCGTCGGAATCCCCGCAATTAATGATGAACTCATCACATAGGGGTATGGCTGAACGCACAGATTCTTTAAATGGAAAATCAAGGATTTCAGCGTTTCTCACAATCGTAAATCCACTGATTTTCATTGGGCTATCCATTTTGGTTACACATTGAAACGGAATAAAAGTACGTCGCCCTCTTGAACGGTGTACTCTTTTCCTTCTTGTCGATAAAGTCCGCTCTCTTTAATTTTTTGCTCAGAGCCGAGTCTGACTAGGTCATCACTTTTGTAGCACTCAGCACAAATAAAGCCCTTTTCAAAATCAGAGTGAATAACTCCAGCTGCTTGGGGCCCTTTAGTACCTACCGGAATGGTCCAAGCTCGTGCTTCTTTAGGACCCAGAGTGTAGTAGGTAATCAGACCGAGAAGTTGGAAAGCTGCTCGAATGAAACGATTCAGTCCGGGCTCTGTTAGTCCCAAACCCTCTAAATACTCGGTACGCTCATTCTCGGGCAACTGCGCGATTTCCGCTTCAAGAGCACAATCGATCACAGTAAATTGAGCCCTTTCGCTGGTTGCGATTCCCTTAACTTTCTCAACGTGAGCAGCTTCTTCGGGTTTTCCCGTGGAATTTGCCACATAGAGAATCGGTTTAAGGGTGAGTAAAAAGAGCTGAGTTAAACGAGGAAGATCTGCTGGATCCAGAGGGAAGGAACGTGCAGGCTTCCCTGCATTCAAGTGAGCTCTCAGTCCTTCAAAAATTTCCATGTTTTTTCGAGCCTCTTTGTCACCTGACTTGGCAACTCGAGCATCTTTGTCGATCCGTTTTTCCAAAGCTTGGAGATCAGCCAGCAAAAGTTCTGTATTGATAACTTCGATATCTCGTTCGGGATTCACGCTTCCATCCACATGCACGATATCTTCATTCTCAAAACAGCGAACCAAATGAACAATGGCGTCTACTTCACGGATGTGATGAAGAAATTGATTGCCCAGTCCTTCGCCCTTACTCGCTCCCTTTACGATCCCCGCGATATCCACGATTTGTGTTGAGGCCGGAATGATTTTTTGAGATTTCATAATCCCAGCAATTTTAAAAAGCCGAGCATCCGGAACCTCAACCACTCCAACGTTGGGCTCAATCGTACAAAAGGGATAATTAGCGGCTTCCGCTTTCGCAGATCCCAGCGCATTAAAAAGCGTAGATTTTCCCACGTTTGGCAAACCGACAATTCCACATTTAAGACTCATTTGATTTTCTCTTGTTAAAAGTATTCATGACTTTTTGAATTCCATCTTTCAAAAACATTTCAATCGCATCGGCAGCAGTTTTCACTGCCTGCGAATAAAGCTCTTTCTCGCTGGGGGGAATGACTCCTAAGACATAAGATTCGGTCGGAATGACTTGAGATCGACCAATCCCCAATCTCACCCTCGGAAAATCTTCTGTGGAAAAGACCTCAGTAATCGACTTCAGGCCGTTGTGTCCCCCGGTACCACCCGATGGTCTTACTCGAATAGAGCCAGGAGGGAGATCAAGATCGTCGGTAATCACAATCAAGTGCGTTTCCACAGGTACTTTGTAAAATTGAACAACTTCCCGTACTGAATCGCCGGAGAGATTCATATAGGTCTGAGGTTTAAGAAGAAGCCCCCTTTGGTCACCGCAACTTGCTTCTACTAAAAGTCCTTTGAACTTTTTTTGGAAACTCTCGGTTTTCCAGCGTTGAGCTAACTCATCGACTACATGAAAGCCAATATTGTGCCTGGTGTTTTCATATTGGGGGCCTGGATTCCCAAGCCCCACCACCAGAAATCGAGTTCCTTGCGAAGCCACCTGAGCGTTGTCAGACTACTTCTTCTTTTCTTCTTTTTTATCAGCTTCACCTTCAGCTTCAGGCTTTTTAGCCGTAATCACTTCAGGTTCAGCAGAAGCAGCAAGAGCAGGTGTTGCTTCTTCTTCCTTAGCAGGAGGTACTACCCCGACCAAGGTAGGATTCATGTGGCTTACTTTTTCAACTCCCTCAGGAAGAGCGAGTTCACTCAAGTGAATTGAATCCCCAATGTTCAGAGCGCTCACATCTACATCGATATGTTTTGGAATCGCTGTGGGTAAACATCTGACCATAACGGTTCTTTCAACGATGTTGAGAACGCCACCTTCGGCAACGCCGGCAGCCTTACCAACAAAGTTCAATTGAACGGTCACATCAATTTTCTTGGTGATGTCAATTTCAAGTAAATCGACGTGGAGTAGCTCACGGCTCAAAGGATCAACTAAGTAATCCTTAATAAGAGCAAAACGTCCCTCGAGTCCTTCACCTATAAGGTTTAGGGTTTTATTTCTTCCCCCTTCTTCAAGGAGAAGTTTTTTAATCGGTCGAGGATCGACTGCGATATTTAAATTCTTCCCAAGGCCATAAACCACACCGGGAAGTTTTCCAATTGCGCGCAGTTTTCGGTTTACACCTTTACCGGTTCCCTGTCGCATTTCTACTGTTAGATTTAATTGTTCCATTTGTTACCTACTTTCCTCATTCATCAAATAAACTGCTTACCGATTCCTTCATGTGAACTCGCTTGATGGCTTCGGCAAAAACTTTTGCTACTGAGAGACACGTGACTTTCGAAAGTTGGCCCATAAGAGGGGACAGCGGGATCGTGTCACAACAAATTACTTCTTTAAGTGGGCTCTCTTTAATTCTTTCATAAGCGGTGCCTGAAAAAACTCCGTGGGTGCAGGCAGCACTGACTGATTCAGCCCCTTTGTCTAAAACGACATTGGCAGATTGGATGAGAGTTCCCGCAGTGTCGATCATATCGTCTACGATGACCGCATGTTTACCCGTTACATCTCCGATGAGATTCATCGCTTGAGCTTCATTAGGACGCAGCCGACGTTTATCGATGATCGCCAAGGAACAATCGAGTCTTTTTGCATAAGCACGAGCTCGCTCAACCCCTCCTGAGTCAGGAGAAACAACGACGAGTTTGCTCAAATCATACCTTTGACGAATATGATTCAAAATTACCGGTTTTGCGTAAAGATGATCGAAGGGAATGTTGAAAAACCCCTGAATTTGGCTTGCGTGAAGATCCATTGAGATGACGCGATCAACACCCGCCGCTGTCAATAAATCTGAAACTAGTTTTGCAGTGATCGGAACTCGGGGCTGAACTTTTCTATCCTGTCGAGCGTAACCATAATAAGGCATTACGGCTGTAATAGAATTCGAAGAGGAGCGTTTCAGCGCATCCGTCATGATTAAGAGTTCCATCAAACTATCATTTGTAGGCTGACAAGTGGGCTGGATGATATAGGTGTCACAACCTCGAACGCTTTCGTGAACTTCAACAAAAATTTCGCCATCCGAAAAACGCCGGACCTCTGCCTGCGCCAATTGCATTCCGAGTTCATCAGCAATTGTCTTGGCGAGTGGGACGTTCGCTGAACAAGTGAACAGCTTAAAGTTGTCCCCCATATTGAAAGTCGATGGCTGCATATTAGTGCGCCATGCTATGAAATTTTTTCAATAATTACAATGCGTTTTTGGGCCTCGGTGGGACCGTAAAAAAGAAGGGGATTTGCTAAGTTACTCTCGTTAAATCAATTACTTATCTCTCTTTGGCTTCAGAGTCTCCTCGGGGGAGGCCAAAGTCCTGGGGGCTTCTTTAGGAGGAGAAATCTCTGGATTTTTGTCCAAACTTGTCTCCGCAAGCTCTGCAACAAAGGCGTTTGCCTCAGCACCTTGGGGCGAAAAAACAGGGATTTGGACGGTCCCTTTTAGGCTGCCTTTCTCCCCACTGAAGGGAGTTGCTAATTTCGCATCGATGTTGAAACTGATGTTTTTTCTCTTGAAAGAAAGTTTCTTCCCAGTGTTTGGTAACGAAATTTTTTCAACCGCTTTGGTGGAGGTTACTGAAATTTCTCCGGTTTCTGAAAAGTAGGTAGATTTTAGTTTTTCCTGATCTTCTTGGGAAAATTTCATTTGACTGGAATTCAGAATCAAAAAAGCCGATTGTCCCTGATCTTTATCTGCCTTCGATGTGTCCTGAAAGGGGAGCTTTAAGGCATTGGCCGAGGGAAGCTCCTCAATTTTCAGAGTGAGCGATCCAAACTGCGTAATCAAATCAGGTGCAGAAGTGTTTCTGTTGCCCAGCGCGATTTGAACAATTTGATTTTGCCCAATTGATTTTGCAAATGATGTAGGAAGATTTTTTCGGCTGAAAACTAATCCCATTGCGTAATGAGGTTTTCCTTTTCCGAACTCAAATGTCTCGGTTTTTTCGCCGACCTTAAATTCTAGCTGACCACTGTTTTCTAAAGTTTCAATAGATATGAAAGGAGAGGACTGTCCCGGCAGGGGAACCTCAGCAAAAATTCCTTGGAATGCCCAAACAAAAATGAAAAATACGATCTTTTTCATGAGTTGATCTCTTTCCAAATGGTCTCAAGATGCTCCATTTTAACTTCATTGTACCAAATAGGGTCCTTGCCTGTCTTAAACACTGCAACCGTGGTTCCGGTTGAATTACAGAAACCCAAACAACCAGTGCGGGTGATCCAATGACTCTGATGCAAACCCAAGGTTTTTACTCTTTCTTTCAATTGTTGATAAAACTCTAAACCCCCAACTTTGGCACAGCTTACTCTCTCAATAGGTCTATCATTTACACAGACAAAAACAGCCACCTTGCAAGTTTTTCCATCTACTAATACCATAGCGACATCATAAATCTTTTTTCCCGATTACGGTAGTGCTTCGGTATTGTTACTATGAATCAGTATCTCCATGTACAAGCTCATCGAGGTGCCAGCCTCGAAAAAAAAGAAAACTCTCTAGAAAGTGTCCGGCGGGCAGTTGAACTAGGGGTGGACAGCATTGAAATCGATATTCATTTGCTGCGAGATGGAGCATTGATCGTATTTCATGACTTTTTTTTGCCACCTTCGGCAACGCCAAAATTTATTTGCGATCAGAACCTTTCGGCAATGCGATCTTTTGAAGCGCCGACTCTTACCGAGGTATGTGAACTAGTAAAGTCCCTGTCATCGCGATTGTTGTGGTTGGATCTCGAAGTGAAATATCTGGAAGGAAATCCGAACAGTCCCGAAAGAGAAAAGCTCGTTGATTCGGTATTAAGAACAGTCTCCCTAAGTTGGGAATTAAATCGGACGCGGTTCAGATCCTTTGATTGGAAAATTCTTAAGTTGTTTCATAAGACCGTTTCCACTTTTCAAACGATCCCCCTTCTTGGCAGAGATGAAGAGGAGTTTTCTAAAGTGCTGGAGCTTCAACCAGAGTGGATAGCCCCCTATGTGGGAACCCTCAATGATAAAACCGTGTCTTGGGCGAAACGTGCAGGGGTGAAGCTCATGCCCTATACTGTTAATTCGCCTTCTGAATGGAAAAAATTAACGGACTGGGGAGTACAGGGAATCACGACTGATGACCCGAGAGGACTCTTAAAATTCTTAGGACGTGAGGCTTCCTAAACTCGTTCGATGCGTCCTTTTTTAAATAGAATATCCAAATAATGATTTGCCAGTTTTTCAGTCAGGCTATTTTGTTTTAATCGGTCATTCAGATTTGTGTAATCCACACAATCGGAAATTTGATCTTGATTGAAACAAGAAAATACGAAGCTTTCCTTTCCTGTAACTGGTTCGACGTGGCGTTGTAAGCATTGCGCGCAGACTTCTTTCATCATGCATTGCATGGGAGAGTTAATCGAGGCAATGCAAACGTGATCTGGCTTTAGAAGAGGCTTTAAAACCCCATGGCGAGCGGCGGTTACCGCTGCCATCATCCGGTCCGAGCCAATAACGAAAATGTGATCAACCTTATCTAAGGGAAACTGAGGGGGACCTTGAAGTTCACCCTTTCCGTAAGAAAGAATCGCCTCGACAATATTGCCTACAAAGGTTTTATCTTGCGGGCGGTCTGCAGAAATCGGAGCTGAGCCTTTGTCTACTGCCCAAACAACTTGATCCGTACCGTCTTCAATTTCCTTTTTCTTAAAGATATCGGCGCCCTTTTTGTAACCAGCGAAATAGAGAACTTTACAGCCCTTCGCTCTCATCGCTCGCGAGATAGAGAGCAAAACAGCATTGCCAAGGCCCCCGCCTGCTAAAAGTACCGTCTGATTTTCGGGGATTTCACTGGGGGTACCGGTAGGACCCATCACGACAACGGGATCTCCGGGGCGCAGGGCAGAGCAAAGTCTCGAACTTCCGCCCATCTCTAAGACCACCATGCTGAGGAGTTCTTTTTCTTTATCCACCCAAGCTCCGGTGAGAGCCAAGCTTTCCGTCATTAACTTGGTTCCTTCAAGACCCGGAGATAAAGTTTCATAGTTTTGAAGTCGGTAAAATTGGCCTGGCTCAAATTTCCTGGCAGCGTACTTTGCCTTCACAATCACTTCCACGATCGTGTCGGTTAATCTCACAACATTATGAACTTTGGGTACAAGACCTGAGTCTAAATATTTGAGGAGGTTTGTCCATTTAGCTTCAGAATAGGGTTCTTTTTCGCAAGCTTGAATGTCCGCTTTAAATAGCTCAGAGATATAGGGAACACCATGTTTCGCTGAGGCCATCGCCCTCACGACATTTCCATTGTAGTCAGGATGGTTGTCTCCGAAATATGAAACAAAGTGCTGTTCTTTTTCATAGGAGAGAAAGAAAGCATTGCGCTCATTCTCAGAGGCCTGAATAGCATGCCACTTACCATCTTTCTTTTCGAGGCGATGCTTTTCAAAGAAGTAGCCATCTTTATCTAATTTAAACACCCCAGGAAACTCGCGCTCGTAAATCGTATTTGGGCTAGTTCCAGCAGCGACACAAACAGTTCTTGCGGGAAGGGTGATTTCAGTTCCGTCTGCCTTTTTAAATTTCAAAGCTTCAACCGCTCCGAATCGATCCTTTACGGCTTCAGTGGGACTGACGTTTTCGATAAAGTAGATGCCCTCTTCCAAAGCTTTGATGATTTCTTCGTGATTCAAACGGTAGGCAGGTGAGTCCTGCATCCGTTTTCGGTAGGCCAAGGAAACCCCGCCCCATTTTCGGCAGAGCGAAATGAAGTCTGGTTTTCTTTTTTCTTTTTCAGCCAGAGTTCTCTCATTTCTAACGGCTTTCCCATGTTCTAAGAAAGTGGTCAAAGTGAGCTTCTCTTCTTCGGAACACATGGCCCAAACAGCAGGTTCACCAAGATCAGCACAGAGTGATTCAAATCGGTTCAGTACGTTTTCAACCTGAATGGGATAGTAAGCTAAAAGTTCCGTTGTAGTATCAATCCCAGTCAAGCCCCCACCAATAACAATTGCTGGAAGTCTTACTTCTAAATTAAAGAGGGTATTTTTCTTGAAGCCACCGTTTAACTGTAAGCCCATCAGAAAATCGCTAGCTTTTCTTATCCCTCGGCTCAGGTTGTTTTTAATATTAATAATGGTTGGCTTTCCAGCTCCCGTGGCTAGGGCGACATGGTCAAATCCCAGCTCCCAAGCGTCATCTAATGTAAGGGTTCCGCCAAAGCGAACTCCACCGTAAAATTGAATGTTCTTTCGTCTCAATAAGGAAAGATAGATAACTGAGAGAAAATTCTTATCCCAACGAACTGTAATTCCGTACTCAGAAACTCCTCCAAAGCCCATCAGCACTCTTTTATCGAGATCTTCCTTGAGTTCAGAAAACTCCTTAACTGGCTTTGGACTTTCTTTTCCTTTTCCAGTCAGCCGGGGGTCTACAGGTTCTAATTTCAAAGCATCGATGCCTACGACCCCAAATCCCTCGTTGGCCAAATAATGGCAAACGGTGTAGCCGGCAGGACCAAGGCCTACGACTAAAATGTTTTTACCATTGTAGGGAAGGGCGTAAGGTCTTTTTCGATTGAGGGGGTTCCAGCGAGTTAGCAGACTATAAATTTCAAAGCCATAAGGCAGATTGAGAACATCAGTTAAAACTCCCGTCTCAATTTGGGGAATATTTACGGGATCTTGTTTTTGATAAATACATCCCTTCATGCAATCGTTGCAAATCCGATGGCCTGTTCCAGGACACATGGGGTTGTCGAGCATGATCATGGCCAAGCTACCGACTGCTTGACCTTCTTTCCTCAAAGTGTGCATCTCAGAAATGCGCTCATCGAGCGGGCACCCTTCAAGCGGTATTCCTAAGGGATTCTTTTTGAACCCACCCGTCTTCTCGGGGAAACCTTTTGAGCAAGAATCTTTTTGTCTGGGATGACACAGAATGCAGTAGTCGATTTCTCTCAAAACCTCTGCAGTAGTCATCCTCTCATCGGTTAATTTAAATCCGTCTCGGTGGCGAAGATGATTTGAGGGTCCTTGAAGTTTCTCGGGCAAGCGGTCGTCAGTATGTTCACAGTGAACTAGGTTTTCAAAGTCCAGTTTTCCAGCCCGGATATAAGACAGCCAACCTTTTACTCTTTCTCTTCTGTTTTCTGCAACGTAGACCTGAGTCGCCCAGTCTTCTAATAATTTCAAGGAGTGAGTGACTTTGTCCGCTGGGGTTTTTAAGGAAATATGAGAGCAGATGCTCATCAACTTTTGATTTTCCGAAATCTCTAAGTTTGATTTCTTGAGTTTTGATTCACAATCCAAAAGAAAACAAACTAGTTCAGCAAATTTCTTCTCCGCATCAGTGGAATTCGCGGAAAAGTGCAGCAGAAGGTGTTGTATAGAGTCATCAAGTTTCAAAAACTCAAGATCTGAAATAGCTGGTTCCTGAAAGCGCTTAAAAACACGGGTGTTCAGAAAATCTTTCTTAAGACGAAAAACATAAGATAGTTGTTGTGTTTCAGTTTTGATGCGATTGGTTTGTCCCGAAATGTTAAAAAGCCGAGCCACAAACTCCCCAACCACTCGACCCACTCCGATAAGGATGTCTCCCTCTTGTCCCGAGGTAAGTCCTCCCTGGTCCAAACGCTTAAAATCTTCAACGGCCTGAGGAGCCACTTGCTGGCAATAAGCCCAAAATTCCTCATGCAGGGCTTTTAAGCGAAGAGGATTATAGAGATCAGAAAAGTTGAAAGGGGAAATACCTAACGGAAAATCATCAGTTTTTCGGTTCATAAAAATGAGCCTTAGCTTACTTGTTCTTAATACGATTTCCTAGTTGATTGATTTTCTCAGCAGTTTTTTCGAGGGTATTTGCAACTGCATCGGCTCCAGCGGAGGCTGCTCGAGCCCCTTTGCCGGCCAACTTTGCCCCCTTGGACCCTACTTCAAAGCCCTTGGCTATTTTAGAACGATCAATGCCGTCAACTGCCTTTTGAACCATATCTTTCACGGTTTCAGCGGTTTTTTTGGCCTCAAGGGTTACCTTTTTGGCCTGTTTTCCGACTTCAGTGGCTTTTTGTTTTAATTGAGGAAATAGGTCTTTTTTCATGTTTAGGTCTCCGAGCTTAATCCGATTCCCGCCGGACGAATAATATCTAGAAGGTTCTGAAAGCCCCCAAGAATTTTTCTTACAACTTCTTTTGATTCTTCTTCTGTTGGTCTTCGGTTGTTTGAGGTTCGTAGTTCAGTGTCTGTTTTTAAGATTCGGCCATCAGGGTCGTAGCTAATTTTAACGCTGCCAATATTTTTATCGGCAATGAGAATGGGCTTTCCTAAGGGACCATACTTAAAAGAGATTTTCTTTTTTGCTAAATCGGTCAATTCCGTAATGCGTCCATATTTGTCATAAGACAGAGCTACTTTTTCATTTTTTGTATTAAACGCCTTGGTTAAGTTGCCGCGGTTATCATATTCATAGGTGGATACAACTCCATTTTGATTCACCTTGCTGATCTTATTCCATCTGGGTTCGTACTCAATTTGAATGGCTTCGCGTGGACTTACCTTTTCTTTCAAAAGGCCATCAGCTGTATATTTGAAAGTGGTTACCTCGCCATTTTTGGTAATCTGCAAAGGCTTTCCACAACAAGATGAAAACAGAGTTGAAGACGACAGGCCAGCTTCTTTCACATCTTGTTTATAGAGATATTTTGAACCATCGGCCCGTAACTTCAAAAAGAACTCTTCGTATGTTTCTTGTTGTTGGCCTCCCGAGGACTTGTAAACCGTCTTTGTCCAAAAGTTAGAATCTGGATTTGTCGAGTTTCTGCCGTAAGAAAAAAGGGTTTCGATTCCGTCTTTATCTCGATGAGAAGTTATCAATCCACTTTCATCGTATCGAAAGCCTCGAGAAATGAGGGGTCTTCCTTTGCTTTCCGAAACATAATCAATATGAGTCATGAGGTGAGGAAATTTCTTCGTTTCATATTTGAAAACGTAGGTCTGTTGATTGGAATCGGTGACTTGAGTTAGATTTCCTAATCCATCGTATTGATATAAGGATTTTCTGCCGCGATTATCGATAGCGGACACAATTCTATCGCCTTTCCATGTCAGTTTGAGGCTAGTCACTTTATCTTGGTCATGAATTTCGGTGACTTGATATTTACTTGAGTTGTCGTAGAGGTATTCAAAGTAGAATCCATTTTTATCAATCTGACGGGTTAATCTGCCATCCTTATCAAAGACCTGGACAATCCCATCTTTTTCTCTAAACCACTGATTTTTTCGAAACTGAAGCGTTTGGTATCCGTAATCTGAAGAAATGAGCATCTCTGAGCCCGGATCAGTTGTGATATTGAAACGTGACGCAATTTCAGAACGAAACTGACTATTGTTTCTGAGCTTTTCGGACATCGATGAGGGAAGTTCCAATTGGCTGAGCTCGCTCTCGGATAGTTTTCTACGTTTCTGCTGTTCAAAAAAAGCCTTCTTTACCCGAACACTAAATGCCTCAATCGCCTTTTCATTAGGTTGAGCTGTACTGAAGATAACGTTATTTCCCGTGCCGCCATCTCTCAAAATAACTTTTTTTTCTGGAGTGACCGTGAGCGTTGTTTCAATAGGAGAAGTCCAACCCCACCCGAAGGCTCCCGACCAACCCGAAGTTTCGTTGAGAGCTGTAATGGAATTATAGGATCTGACTAGCTCCAGTGGTACGGCATAGCCCGGAACACTGAAATCGACATAGGAAATATTTAAACTTCCATTGACGCGATTGATATTTACCCCAAAAGACTGCAGGGTGACTAAGGCCAACAAGACACTGAGAATGTAAGTAAATTTTTGCATCTTCACTATTATACTTGAACCCATTACCTGGAAAACTAAACTTTGATTTGCACAATTTTCCAGATGGTCCACCCCCCTAAAAACTGTAATGTCATCATCAGGACCAACATGATCCAGCCTGGTACTGTGGTAAACATCGGTCGAATTCTTTCAGGATCGATTTGATAAAGAATTGCCCCTAACGCAAAGGGCATAAGAACAACGATGACCCCTTGGAGTACCCCTTGGGAAACCATGGCTGCGATTTTTGATTCGATCTTTATTCTTTCCCGAATGGTGTAGGCAATAGTGTCAAAAGTCTCTGCTAAGTTACCGCCAGTCTCCTTCAGGATGTTGACGCTTGTGGTAAACATCTCGATGTCATCATGAGCCATACGTTTAGATAGATTGCTCATGGCATCTTCTAGAGTTACGCCCAATTTATTTTGAGACAAGATCATTCCAAATTCTTGGGAGATGGGATTTGGTAATTCGTTTTGAACAATTGAGATCGCTTGAGGAACGTTTAATCCCGATCGAAGTCCATTTGACATAAGGCTTAATCCATCGACCATTTGGAGCACGAACTTTTTAATTCTTCGACTAAAGAGAAGGTTGATTGTTCTCAGGGGCATAGTCCAGCCCATCCAAACGAAAAGAAGTCCGAATACAAAACCAGCACCCACATTGGGTAACAAGAGATAAACACCTAAAAAGAAAAGGAAGAGCAAATACCCCTGATAAAAACGCGTAAGATTTTTTTCTGATACTTCAACAAACATCAGATCAAGCTTGGTGGCCATTTGTTCAATTTGTCCTGTGCCCTTGCCACCCAGCCAGGAATAGAGGTCGCGTCCATTTTTGGACAATCCATAGAATAAACTGCCGCCGACCCACCCAATGGCACCAAATTTTATAAGTAAAGAAGCTTCCATGATTAACTCACTGAAAAAATACCTCGAGGAATCTTAACGCCTTGAGCATCCAGTTCATCGATGAATTTAGGAATGAAACCCGTTGCAACAAATTTTCCGATAACTTTTCTGTTCATGTCCATTCCCGATTTCTTAAAAGCAAAAATCTCTTGTAGGGTAACTACATCTCCCTGCATCCCAATCACTTCAGTGATGCTGGTGACTTTTCTCGATCCATCAGAGAGACGAGTCTGCTGGACGATTAAATTCACTGCAGAAGCAATTTGTTCTCTAATAGCTTTCGCGGGCAGATCCATTCCGGCCATTAAACAAAGTGTTTCCAAACGGGCGATACAATCCCGAGGGGTATTTGAGTGAACGGTGGTCATACTGCCATCGTGACCCGTATTCATAGCTTGAAGCATGTCTAATGCCTCTCCGGCACGGCACTCACCGACGACAATTCGATCAGGTCGCATACGTAGGGTATTTCGAACTAAATCTCGGATGGTAACCTCGCCTTTTCCTTCCATGTTGGCCGGTCGTGTCTCCAGTCGGCCCCAATGTTCTTGGATAAGCTGCAACTCTGCAGAGTCTTCCACTGTCACAATGCGTTCCCCAGACGGGATAAAAGATGACAAAACGTTCAGCAGGGTGGTCTTACCTGAACCAGTACCCCCTGAGATAACCACATTCAGTCTGGCTTCGATACAAGCTCGCAAGAAGTCAGCCATTTCATCAGTCATCGAACCATATTTAACAAGGTCTTTGTAAGTGATCCTGCTCTTGGAGAACTTTCTAATGGTTAACATGGGCCCTTGAATCGCTAGGGGCGGGATGATGGCGTGAACACGAGATCCATCAGCGAGACGAGCATCTACATAAGGTTGTTTTTCATCAATACGTCGTCCCACGCTGGAAACAATTCTTTCAATCACCCCCAGAAGTTGGGCTGTACCTGAGAAATTAACATTACTCAGTACGAGCTTTCCATTGCGCTCAATGAAAATCTGATCCTTGCGATTGACCATGATTTCGCTGACGGAATCGTCGCTCAGAAGATCTTGTATGGGACCTAGCTCCAGTGCTTCATCCAAGATCTCTTTAACTAATTTTTGGATCTCGTCCCTGGACCGGAAAGGATGTTCTTCTTTCTCTAAAAGCTCTACAACAACCGTTTTTGTTTTTTCCCGTAAAACGGCTTTTTTCTTCGGGTCATTTCCTGTTTCGGTATCAACCTTTTTCAGATCCATCGTTTCGATGAGTTGCTTGTGAATTCTCTGCTTAAGCGCGGACCACTGATCGGAGGGCCTTTCATCGCGCATCTGGGTGCGATCAAAAACAACTTGCGAGGGGGCCTTTTTCTCCTCGGTTAATCCTTTTGGGTTCCTAGCGCTGCCTAAACGAGCCGCAGAATCGGTCGGCTTTTTTATTTGAGAGAGTTTTTCTAAAAGTTGCTGCTGTTGGATCGTTCGGAATAAAGTGAAATAGGCTTTTGTAATTTCCGTGCGAGGTGCTGCTAAAATAAAGGGCTGTGCCTTGGCCATCGCAGCCACGGTCGTTGGTTCGTCTTCAGGAATGATCCCCAAAATTTGCTTCTTTAGGTTGTTTTGAATGACTTGCGGAGAAATTCCTTTTGTTGGCGCAAATCGGTTCACGACTAACTTAATCAGCTCAGGCGGAAAGAGAAGGTTTTGTACTTTTTCAATGACTTTTCGTGTGTGATGGAGAACTAAAATTTCCGGAAGGGTCGCTACAATAATCATGGAGCTAACTTCCAGAGCTTTAACATTTTGGGATTCGATATCCGAGCCCATGTCGACAATGATGTAGTTGTAGACACTTTGAAGCAGCTGAAAAGCACGCGCCACTTGCTGGGGCTCTAATTGGCTCATCTGCTCAGGCTCAAGAACACTTGGAATGTAATGAATGCCCGACGAATGAGGCGACACATAATTATTCATCAGGTTGGGATCAAATTTTCCCTCGTGCTGGCCCAACTCAAGAAGAGTACGTTTGCTCTTGATTCCTAAAAGAAGGGCAATGTCGCCGCAAGCTCGGGGATCAATATCCACCAGACATACTTTGGCCTTTGTATCAATAGCGGTGGTGATAGCGAAGTTAACAGCGAAAGTAGATTTTCCTACTCCGCCTTTTCCACCGACAATAGAAATGATATGTGTGCCAGCCATAATCTAATCTTTTATTTTTCCCCAGAGTTTAATCGAAATTTACGAGTCATATCTTCGTTCCCAGCGCTAGCTGTTTTCAAAACCTCTGGAGTTACAAAAATGATGTATTGCTGTTTTCTGCGATCAAATGCTTTTGATCGATTTAAATTAAAAAGTGGGCTTTGATTTGGGTTCTGATTTTGGTTCTGACCAAAACCGCCCCCGACAGAAGCGCCTGCGGCAGTAGGGGCTCTGTTATAGCCGGCAAGAGCTTCATCAATCGCAAACCCTCCAATAGCTGCAGAATCTCCATTTTTGACATTAATTGTGGTTGCGAGGGAGTTTCTAGCAACGATGGGCTGTCCTTGGTTATTGCCGATAACGGATCCCAAAGAAAGCTGAACCCCCAAATCGATACTATCCGAGCCATCTATCGTGGCAGCTTTGATCTTGAGGGAGTTTTGTACGGGAACTTGAGTCAGCGAGGCGACTCCATTCGCATTTAGGACGCTTGAGTAAATATCGACCGAACTATCAATGGTTCCAGGTTGATCGGATTTGTCTTTAACAATTAGCTGCTGTTGTTTCAGAACTCTTGCATGTTGGTGGGTCTTTTGAGAACTGAGCTTAGGAAGAAGACCACTCACGGTAGCTATGAGAGTGGAGGTGATTTCCCCTGCAGCACTGTCAAATTTCACTGCACTTTGGTCCTCTCCCAAAGGTCGCCAATTAAAATTAAAGGCTTTGTCATATTCGTTACTGAGCTCAACAAAGTTGACGGTAATTTTGATGTCAGGTGCCGGAGGAGGAGAGGCTCTTCTTCGTGTTTTCAAAAAATCATAAATGGTGGGTACACCAGACTCTCCGCCCTCTGCCTTTTCTCGAACATCCGCATCTCCCTTAGCTTTGTAAACCACTACTTCAGGCATATAAGTGCGAGCAATTTCTTTCGCTCTGTCGCCTTCGGTGTCGTCGGCAGCTGTTCCTTCGAGAAATAGGTTATTATTGATAACTTTTACTGTGATTTCAGGAGAGCCGATTTCCCGTTCAATTCTTTCCGCAAGAATGGTCATGGTGAGCTTGCTAATAGTTGCGAGGTTCTTAACGGGAACCGAGCCTTTCTTAGTATCTCGTTCTTTTAATGCCTCCACCACGCGATTGATTCGAACCATGTCTTTTGGAAGTACAATTTCTCCATCCAAGACAACTGTTCCACCCACCGCTCTGATTTTTAATCCTTCAATGTCTCCGAGAAGGTCTTCGAGCTGGGACATGACTTGTCCCAAGTCTTCCCGAGTAACACGAACTGAATAGGATATGCGTGGCACTCCGCTGGTATCATGAATGGTTAAATCCGTAGTTCCTGGAGCCTTGGGGGTTAACATCAGCTTTGTGATTTCCGGAACTCCTTTTTCTTTATAGCGCTCGTATTTGAGAATCGTCTCATCGCCCAAGTTGACCGGACCCACTGCAAATGGAAATTGTAAAATGCGGGAAGCTCCCATAGGCAGAGTGAGGGTTTTTTCCTTGCCCTTTACGATGACGGCTTCATCAGTAGTTGTTTTTTCTATCTCATCCTCTACGCTCAGAGCCAACACAGGAACAAACAGTAGGATCGCTAGAATAACAGCTTTCATGACTACTTCCTTCCTAAAAAACAGTTCCACTACTCAGTCACTGGAACAAGACTCCCACCTTGGAAATCATTAAATTTAACCGTTGGAGGCTTCTGTGCGGATGGTGGTTTTGGGCCTCGAACAAAAAACGAGTCTGGTCCCATCACGTCTTCCAGTGTTTGGTTTCTTTTGGATGTGATGGTTCTGTCATCTGCATTTCTCATTAAAAGTGTGAGTGTTGCTCCATAAGTGCTCATTACAAAGGCGATCGTTTGTGATTGTTCGGGAGTGACCTCTAAAGTTACCGTCGCATAGTTTGCATCTGTTTTTGCGTAATTAAGGGTTTCACGGAGTTCCGTTTTGTTTTTGGGAATCTCTGGATTCTTATCGCTCATTAATTGACTGATGATTTGCTGATCAACTGCTTTAGGGGCTTCGGTCTGAATCGTTCTTCCCGACGCAAGCACGAGAAGATCCTGCAAGAAAACTTTTACCTCATTGACTCTTTTAATCTTCCCGAACTGCTCTACGTCATATTCAAATACTGCAGCCAAATCGACCCTGTTTCCTGGGCGCAATTGGTAACCTACCGAACTTCTAATGTTTACGGGAACGGAGATGGCTCTTTTTCCTCTGGTGATTTGAGTGTCTAACCCCGAGTAAATATTTTTTGAGATGATCTTATTGTCTAGGATGAACTCACCCTTGTTGATGGGGATTGCAGCAACTGAGTCATACACATCTTCTTGATTTCCAATGCGGCCAGGGGGAAGAAACTTGGCGGGAACGGTGAGAAGGGTAATGTCCGTAGGGCGAATGGTTTCATACTGAAGAATATCACGCTTCGCCACTACGATATTTTCAGTCACTTGATATTCGCTCTTAAGGCGCTCATCTTCTCCAGAGATGTATTGCCAGACAAGATACATCGCCAGAAACGATAAACCGATTGATAAAATTGTTGCTCTTTTTTCCATAACTAGTTATCCGTCGATCATTGGGGATACGGCTGACCTCCCCGATAGTCATAAAATCTGGGTTCGTATTTTGGTAGAGCAGGCAACTTCACTTTGCTGTCACCCAAAGCACTTTCTTTGCCAATTACTTGTTCTAAAAGAGTTGTTTGAAGGGGAACAATTGTTTCTTCAGCTGAGTTTCTCAGAGTTAAGTACAGGGCTTGATCCCCAAAGCCATTTTGAATCAGGATGAGCTTTTCCGCTTCTGCAAGAGGTAATTGAACTGTAATGGTGTTGTAATTGTCGTCGGGGCGAGCGGTTGTTGAAGGATCTATTCCCGTTTGATACAGATCTTTTCTTCTTTGGGCTTCAAATTCAGCCTCAAGGCTACTCAGAACAGCTCGGTTAACTCGAGTGGGAACACTGTGCACGACCGCTTTTCCAGTCGCAAGAACCAAAACGTTTTGGAAAACTGTTTTTACTTCAACATAACCTCTGGGACCTGCACCGCCTGGCTGATCTTTTTCATATTTAGCAGCTACCATAATATCAACACGATTCCCTGGACGAATGAGTTTTCCAACACCCGTGTGAGGGGAAATTTGAATGGTAACGGCCCGGTTTTCCTTCTCGAGTTGCTTATCCAGAACAGGTTTTCCTTCTTGCTGGATGAGCTTAGTTAAAGTGATTTGCTCTCCCGGGTAGATATTCACATAACTCGAACGACCTAAAACTTCTGCCATTAAACTGGGAGGGATGGTTTGAGGCTGGACAAATTTTTTATTGATAGTTGCTGTGGTTAGTTGTTCTGCGCGGATGAGCCCATACTCGGGGATGTTTTCTTTGGCGACTACGACTTCGACCATTTCTCCGAAGCCACGAGTAATTTCGGACTGTCTCATGCTCGTGTAGCCAATGACCAAAGCGATAGCAATGGCCAAAGCCAGAACAGCAAGTAGAATAGTTCGATTCATTTAATCACACCTCGGTTCGCGGCAAATCCCGACAGTTGTCTCTATACTGATCGGCCCTTTTACGATTTTTCTTTTGGGAGTATTTCGTTCGGTAGGATTTTGATATTGCACCGCAAGAAAATTGCGAGATGCTAGGCGTCCATTAGGGTCTGCCACCTTATCGACTACAAAATTAGCTCTGTAATCGGTGCGTTGATATAGATTCATTGCGGCATACTTTTGGCCCACTTGAGCTGTCCGCATGGAATAATAAGCATTGATAGTGTAATAAATGAGCCAAATCAGAAACGGCAGTGAAATAGCCATTTCAACGACTGCCTGTCCTCTTCGATTTTTGATGTAATTTAACATCCGTTGTCCTCCATTCGACTAACGAGATCACGGACATCTATACCTAGCCTGCTGGTAAATTCTTTAAAGAAGCCGATGCATTCATCAAAATTAGGATCTCTTCCCAAAAAACTTTCACTGGTTAGTGAAATTACGCTATCGACTTTGTTTTTCGCAAATAGGGGAGGGAGATAAAACAAATTCAAATCATAATTAACCCGGATCCCTTCAGAGAGATTTGCTCGATCTCCCGTATTAATCTTCGTAAATTGCAAACTAGAAACATTTCTGATGAGTCCACTCACGCGAAAGGGCTCAATGTAGGCTTCAAAAACCTCTTGAGCCTTTGAAACTTGGCTTCCTCGATCACCATGAGCTGCCTTATAAGTTCTGGCTGCCATGAAAGTGGCGTAATCCATGTACTGACTGAGAACCAGAACAAAGGAGAGACTTAAAAAAAAGATCAAAAAGAAAAATACCACGAGTGAAATCATCATGAATTCCACAGCGGTTTGTCCTTTTCTGTTTTTAAGTCTATTTAGAAATTTCATTCTCTCCTCTAAAAATGCAAAGCTTTGAACCTCTCCGGATTTGAGGGATGTCCTCTTTGTCCAGGTTGCTTTTCAGTTTCAGAAAGTTCCCCATCTTTTGCCACGCTCCCCAACTTCGATCGAATGTCTTCGATGGTTTTAACGGTGAATGTTCCAAATTCTGGAAGGACAAAGAAGGCGGTCGCCGCCGCAGCAAGAGTCAAAAGTAGAAATTCAACTACTGTTTGCCCTCTTTTATTTTTTAATGGAGTGTCCATCCACGAGTCTCCGCTATTTTTAAAACTGAAAAAGCACATAGAAAAGCTGGCGCAAATGGGATTCGAGTGAGTTTTGAGCGAAACAAATCTTTGAGACCATTTCTAAATAAACGAATAAGGATTCCTGCCAGGGCTCCAATAACAATCGTAAGAGCGGCTAATTTCAAAGTTTGTGAAGGATTGAGCCAGGCTCCGGCGGCCATGAGGAGTTTCACATCGCCAGCTGCCATGATGTGTGCGTAATAAAGGGGAAAAAAAACAAGTACTGCCGTACCGACTGCGAGAAGACCAATGCTCAGATCTTCCCATCCGAAAGAAAAGTAACGTAGCCCCAACCCCACCACTAAAAAGGGAAAGGTAAGAGCATTAAAGATTTTGCCCCAAAGTAGATCGGTGACACTTGCCACAAAAAGCAAGCACCACAATCCTATTTCCAAAGCTCCGGCCATACGTCCCCCTTACGTTACTTAGGAAGCCAGACGAGCCCTATGAACAGACATCAGCGGGTAAATTTCTCACCCGTGCGAGTTTCAATTTCGATGTTTTTTTCAAGCTCTTGCAAGCCCTCATTAAAAACACCATTAAAGAAACTCACCAATTGCGCGGATAAGATGGCACCAAAGGCAACCAGAAGAATGTACTCGACGGTGCTTTGCCCACGAGTTTTCTTAAGGATGCCCCTAACGTTCATCATTCTCCTTGCGGGAGCGGCACTTTTTATCGAGCCGCACCTTTCATGATTCCATTAACGGTTCCACCGATTTGATCAAAGATTTGGTTTGTGAGCTGACCAATTCTCTGTTGCATTTGCTTACCGAGCACACTGATCACCACTACCACTACGGCAATGATCAATAGGTATTCGACCGTTGTCTGTCCTTGCTCGTCTTTTAGGAATTGCTTCAACATAGTTGTTACTCCTTACCAGTTGTTTGGTTCTTTAAGTTGTTATGACGCAACGTTCTATATTCTTAGTGTAGCAACTCCTGAGCCCCAGGTCAAAACGGTACATGACCTAAGTGCTTGAAAGCACAAGCAAAAACCCGTCTAACCTTTCTACAATTCGTCCTTTTCTTATCGGAAAACCCTGTATTTTCCATAAGCTAGAAATTTTGCTTTTCGTCAGATATTCGATCAGTCATTCAGGGGACTTAGCCAAGTGCCTAAAATGTCACTACAAAAGCCTGTCTCAATATGATACATTGCGTTAAATTTCGGGTTGAAAGTATTCTGTAAAAACACAGGGGGCACAGGGTTGTTTTATAGGCGTATTCTCCTCGTTTCGTTTTTTCTTGGTTTGGGCGTTCTTATTTGCGGCAAGGGAGTAGGACAGAAAAAAGAGAGGGTTTCTTTAGATTCCCCAAGTTGCTCCGATGTCCTTCAGATCTTTTCTTGGAGCCGTAACAATCACGGATTCACCCAAAGCTCACTGAATGATCCTGAGTTTGCTAAAAGGGTAGCGGTCCTCTTTTCCGAAAAGCTAGATCCCAACTACGTTTTATTTTTAGAATCTGAAGTGCAAGCCCTCAGCAAAACAGTATCAAAACGCTGGAGTGCCTTAGTTCAGAAAAAAGATTGTGGGGTTTTCAAAAATTGGTTTAATCAAACTCTCACTGCCGCCAAGAAACGTTTGGATTCTCAGATCGTTTCAAAATCAAAATCGGTTCGCAAAGCCTCTCCTGCTAAGTACCCCTCTTTTGCCTCCGACCCTCAGGAGCTTGCGCTCAGACAAAAGGCCTTTCTAGAAAGCGTTCCTTACGATGCCAGAGAGATTCTATTTCCCGAAGAGTTAGAGCCTCAAACGGTTTTGGCAAAATCGATGTTAGGCGCTCTGGACCCGTACTCCACCTATTTTTCAGAAAGTGAGTTCAGCGATTTTTATGAAGAGCTGTCCGGAAAATCTGCCGGTGTTGGGATCACAGTTGAAAAATCTCCCATAGGACTAGAAATTACGGAAGTCATCGCTCAGTCTCCAGCCGATTTGGCTGGGATTAAATCGGGTGATGAAATTCTCGAAGTGGATGGGAAAAGTTTAGCTCAACTCAGCTTCCGACAATCAGCTCAACTTTTAAAAGGAGATGATGCGACTGAACTTAAACTAACTATCGAAAGTAAAAATGAACGCGCGGTAAAAACACTCAAGCGAACGACCCGGGTATTTGAAGATAAAAAAGTTGCAACAGTACAAATAAAAAAAGCTGGCGATAAACAGATTGCACTCGTTTCGGTCCCTAGTTTTTACGGGCGAAGTGGGTTGGGTTCAGAAGATAAAAGCGAAAGAAGTAGTGCCGAGGATTTAAAAAACCAAATTGAATCTCTTCAAGAAGAGGACAAATTGGATGTCTTAATTCTTGACTTGAGAGGCAATCCAGGCGGCTATTTAGAAGAAGCAATCACCATGGCCGGTTTTTTCTTGGGACCCAAAGAAGTCGTGGGGATTAAGGATCGAGAAGAACTACGTACTTTGAAAGCGGACTGGACTACAAGTCCTATTTATAAGGGTCCATTGATCGTCTGGGTTGATGAGGAAACAGCCAGCGCAGGGGAAGTGCTTGCAGCTGCTCTAAAGGATCATCAAAGAGCCCTTCTCGTGGGAAGCCCCACCACTTTCGGTAAGGGAAGTGTTCAGAAGTTGATTCGGCTCAATGATCCTTTCCTCAATCTCAAATTAGAAAAAAATACCGGGGTAATAAAGTTAACTACCAGCGCATTTTTTTCTCCTATGGGCCACTCCCCAGCAAACGGGGGAGTTAAAACGCATATCTCGTTAGCCGATAAATCCACCAAATCGGTTGGCCATGAATCAAAGCCCCAGGCACTCAAGACCAGAGATTTGGAACCCTTGATGGATTCTTCCCAGTTAAGAGAGATAAACGAAAAAGAAAGTGAGTTTCAGAACTTAGTAGCTCGTATTCAAAGACGTGAAAGTGGTAAGGATAAGGCTGAAATTACCCAGGTGTTTGAAATAGCGGATCAGGTATTGGAACTTAAGGCTTTTTAAATTGGACAACCCGATTTCTACCTGCATTCTTGGCTTGATAAAGAGCGGTATCGGCTTGATGAATGAGTTCGGTCAGTAAAGTATCTGGATTGAGGCCATCTTGCCATGCCATATTGAGCGTTGCTGTTCCTTGACTCAAAGTAACCGGAATTCTTTTTCCTTCAAAAATGAACAAGCTGGATTCGATGCCTTTCCTAAAGCGCTCAGCAAATATTTCGGCCCCTTGTTCACCACAATTAGTTAGGAGAACTACAAATTCTTCGCCGCCGAAGCGACCTGCAAAATCGGTCTCTCGCATCATGTTCTTTAAAGTGCTAGCTACAAGTTTAAGAACATAGTCACCGGCTTGATGTCCATGATTGTCGTTAACTTTCTTAAAATGGTCGATGTCACACATGACCAAAGTTAAGGGTCTTGTATCTCTTAGCGAGTTCTTGATGGATTTTGTGATGGTCTCTTCCATGTATACTTTATTGTAAAGGGTAGTCAGTCCATCCGTTACTGAGTCCTTTTTCTTTTCATCGTATTTAGAAAGAAGAACTGCCTCGGCAGTCACATTTCGCAGGGTGATCAGGGCACCCACGACTTCTCTGCTCTTTGAAAAAACCGGGACCGCTCCGATGATTAACTTAAGGTCAGGATAAGCTTTAGTGCTTCCCAAGACCTCATCCAGTCGTAAGGCCTTTTCTGAAATCATGACGTTAATACACGGGTTGACATCAGAGTTGAGGCGAACAAGATCTGAGAAATTACCTATTTTTAGTATTTTTCTGTGAGACTCGCCCACCAGCTCGGTGAACGCTAAATTGAAGTCGACCACTTTTCCGGCAATGTCCACGACACAATAAGCGTCAAGAAACACTTCGAGAGTGCTTCTAAAGTCTTCAAGCCACGCTTCCAGTGGAGCTACAATTTGTACGGCCGGATTACCCATAATGGTTATTTCTTAAATGCAAAATATTGCCTTGGACTTCCATCCAACTCCATCTCGCCAGAGTTGCATTTGGTACAGGAAAAGGATTCGGTGACTTTCGGCGGATTTGAGGCAAGTTCATCTGATCCGACGAGAACAAGTTGTTCTGCTTCGCAGTTATTACAAATATAGGGTGCATAGACAGAAACAACATTTCCGTGTCCACAAAAGCTGGGAATCATACTCATCTGCCGAACAATAACTGGCGGACACTCAACATAAAATACCGGCTTATCTGTATGGGCTTTCCAGAAATTTACCCATCCCCTTATTCCCAACGAGTTGATTCCGGTTATTCCTGAAAGATTTAAATAGAGGGGCCCCGAACTCTTTTCAAGAGTCCCGAAATCCGTATCTTCATCAATCACCCCAGTTAACCGAATTTCCTCTTTACCGTTTACAACTACCTTCTCGACTTTGAATTTATCATTATGCATCTTTTACTCCCCAAAAAAATTAAATGAGAACGAATCCGGATCGAATTGGTTCGTGTTTGAAAGCCAAATTGAAAACCGCGTCTTTTTCCCTTGTTCAACAAAAATATTTAAGTGGGTGGTCACTTCATAGAGAAGATACAATCCTAATCCCGCTCCAGAGTGTTTTTTATCAAAGGTGATGTCTTTCTTCGTGTGGTGAAAACAACGGGAAAAGCAGTTTTTGAAATCCTCAAAACTGAGGGTTCCCCCCTGATCTTCAACTGCCAGGTGCAAACCGTTTGAGTTCTCTCCAAAAGAGACTCTTATTTCTTCTCCAGGTTCCAGAGAGACGGGCGAAAGACGCTCATACTTGTCATGCTTCGCTTGGTTTTTGTAGGCGTGGTAAAAGGCATTCGATAGAAGTTCTTCCATGACGAGTGTCAAGCGCTCTCTATTTTGAGACTTACTCCCAAACTGAGTTGTTGAGGCAATAAGTTCAACGCAGTCTGAGCGCTTTTTACTGTGGGTGAGGGTGAACTCATTTAGCTGCGAGATTTCCCAAGGATAAGAACCAACGGCATTCCTCAATTTTGAGTCGGTCATTTTCCAGCAGGGATCATTTTTTCCCAAAAGAGAAGAGTGAACATGGCGAATATTACTTATAATCGCCTCAGCCCCTTCTTGTTTGGAGAAGAGTCCCGTCTTTATTTCCGGAACGGATCGACTTAATTTTTTGTGTGAGGAGTTCATGCTGCCTTCGAAGTTGTTCTTTCCTGTGTTTTTTTCCATCCAAAAAGAACGAAAGTAATATCGTCTTTTTGTGTGGCCCCTTGTGAAAAATCATCAAGAGCCTTGACGAGTGAACTTTTAATGGTTTCCAGAGATTCGTGTGCCAATGCTGCAAAGGTGTTTTTCAGAGCGCGTTCGCCCCAAATCTTTCCCTCCTGATTATTGGCCTCTGAAATGCCATCAGAATAAACGAGAACCGTGTCTCCCGGCTCCAATTGGACCGTCAGACTGTCATAGACTGAGTTCGCCTGAAAGCCTAGGCGTTCACCGCGCACAAAAAGTGCATCTGTTTTCGGTTTAGCAGGCTTGCCCTCAGGAGTTAAAGTTTTCGTGGGCCTAACATGAAAAGGAGCTTCATGACCGGCGTTAGCGAGGGTGAGAACCCCCGAATCCAAGTCTAGTTGTGCCACGCTCATTGTCATGAGGAGCTGGCCCTTACAGGACCGGTAAACGATTTCGTTAATTCGCGTGAGCATTTCTGTTGGGGTCAGTGCGGTACCGGTGTGAAATTCAGTTAAGGTAGCGACACAGCTTTTTACTACCGCGGTTACGATCGCGGCAGGGGCACCGTGCCCTGTAGCATCCCCTAGAAGAACAGTAAGCTTATTGTTTTTCACAAAAGCATCCCAAAGGTCACCACCGCACTCCGAAGCTGATTTGTAGAAGGGGACGACTTCGGTTGCATCAATTTGAAGTTGAGGTGGGGTGAGAATGGTATTTTGAATGAGGCTTGCTGTTGCCAGCTCCTCTTCCATTCGAGCTTTCTCTGCAGTTTCTTTGAGCAAGCTTACGATCTTTCCGGTCATCCATTCAAAAGCTGTTGCTACTTTCTCGACTTCATCTCCCGAACTTATCTTCATTTTCAAATCAAAATTTCCTGTTCCAATTTCTCTTGCTGCACTCTCAAGCTTTTTAATGTTTTCCGTCAATTTCGCAGAAAATATAACGCTAGCGATAAGTGCTAGTGAAATAATCAGAAGACCAATTTCAAAAGATTGCCTAGTCAAAATACTCAGAGCTCGAAAGGCATCCGCTTGTTTGATTTGAGAAACTAAATAAACGTCTCCGATCCCGGTATTGGCTAAGTTGGCAAGGTAAGCTTCTTTATTGAGTTCGATTTCAAGAGCCTCTCTGGGAAGTGAAGTTGTTTGAATCCGTTTCAGAACTGGGTGATCAAAGGGTTTTCCCGAAAAGGTGAGAAGTTGATCGTCATCAGGGTGGCTAACGAGATCGCCTTTCTTAGTCACTAAAAACAAGGTCGCCAACTCGGATTGCTTGAGTGTCTTTTGTAAAAAGTCTTGAGTCATATCTACAGCAATAGCAGTATCTGAGGAGGGATCACTCACCATGTTCCCATTGAAAATGAGAGTTAAGACGGGAAGCTGTTTTGTGGGTGTTGTTCCTTCTAATCTTACGGATCGGTTAATTAAAACCAATTGTGATTGATTGGCTAAATCCGTTGAGCTGAGTGGCCTTACCTGATCTAAGTGCTTGAGTGCCTCCGCCTTTAGTCCCAAACTCTCGAGAAGGTTCTTATTGGTGTGTCTTCGGATGGGTGAGTAATTTCCACCGGTGGCTTGGTAAAAAGTCACCGCTAAAACCTCCTGACTGGAGCGATTAGACAAGCCTTGCATTATTTTGGGATCACTGACCCCTGTAGACTCGGGAGCGGAGAAGAGTCGAGGTAACATGACTTGCAATTCATCTAAGCGGCCCTTTAATTCCAATTTAATTTCGCTCGTACTAGCCTTTAATGTCGTTAAACTCCAGTCCAACACAAAGAGCTTTTTGTCTTGTAAAAATGTTTTTCGAGTAAAAAAGAAGAAAGTGGATATACCGCTCACCACAACCAACAGAAAGACGCCCAATAACTTGTATTTGAGGGATAATCGCATAGTTGTTCCTGTTCCTAAAATTGAACCCGTTCAGGACTTTTATCGGTAAATTGGGCTAAAAAACTGAACTGCCAATTTCTTTTGATGTTGGCCACATGCAGCAATAAATTAAAACGATGGACTGAGGCATAAACTCTTGATACCAATCTGGTTTCGGGGCAGGGGGTAAAAATTGTTAATCGGTAAAAATCACCTAGTTGGATTAATTCTAACGATCCTTTTGGTTCATACGGTTACCTATGCTCAGTGCACGTCTGAAAAGATCGCCTTTCTCGCTTTTGGTGACGCCGGGATGGGAAATGCGACTCAGAATCGAGTGGCTAGCTCCATGGTCAACTTCTGTCGACAGGGCACGTGCGATTTTGTGGCTCTTTTGGGGGATAATATTTATCCCAATGGGGTGGATTCTCCTACTGATCCCCAGTGGAAACAGAAATTTGAATTGCCTTATAAAGACATTGGAGTGCCCTTTTACCCAACCTTGGGCAATCATGACTATTTTGGAAACATCGAGGCTCAGTGGGAGTATTCAAAAGTAAATCCAAAATGGAAATTTCCTGGAAGATATTACAGATTCACTCAGTGTTTCGCCGACTTTTTTGTGATCGATGCCGAGCGATTTGATAAGGAACAAGCATTGTGGCTTGAGGAGGCATTGGCCCTGTCACGCGCGCGATGGAAAATCGTAGTGGGCCATCGTCCTATTTTTTCTCATGGGGGACACGGGGATAGTGAGAAGCTAAAAGAGAATCTGCTTCCCCTGATTAAAGAGAAGGCGCATTTCTATTTGGCTGGACATGATCATGATTTGGAATACATAAAAAAAGAATATAAACCCGAATTTATTATAAGTGGGGCAGCAGCGGAAACACGTCCAGTTGGAAAAGGTAAATCAACACTTTTTTCAGCCAGCATCGAAGGGTTCACTCATATCGAATTAACTCCCGATAAATCAACCGTTCAATTTATCGACCAAGACGGTCGAGTCTTGTTCAAACACTTCAGAAATCGTAAAAAGTAAAATTAAGGTTTGGTTTTGCTCGTGACTTCTCTTTCTTGTTTCATTTTCTGATTCAAGACAAGAACGTGATACTGGTATTCGTCACTGAGAGATTTGTTGGCTACTGAGATTATCTTCGCCAGCTGTTCGACCATTTCGACTAATTTCTTGGTTTTTTTAAGACGCTGATACTCAAGCTTGTTTTGGTCTTTTTTGGATACTCCCTCAGGAATAAAAAACAAAGTATCTTCACTCATTTTTCCGAGGCCCGAATCGACCATTCTCAAAGTGTTTTGCGAGTCGGAAGGAACAAGCTGAACAACAGCAGGGTCCGCTAGGGCCATTTTTTCCTTGTTAGACTTTGAATACGACAGAGCGGTTAAGGTTCCGGCAAGAACCTTCATTACTTCAGGGTCTTTAGCCCCCGGAATCTGCTTTTCTCCCCGGTTATACTCATCCAGAAACTCAACAAAAGTGATGACAATATTTGTGGTTTCTAATGCTAAAAGATTCGAAGCTAGTTTTTTTTCTAACTGTTTTGCTAGGAGCGGACTCTTTCTTAGGTCTTCAAGGAACGCCTCTTCCCTTTCTAGTCGTTTGCGCTCGGTGATGATAGCGATAGTCAGCGTGGGGGAATCAAGAAGTTTTCCCTTTCCTTTAAAGGAAACCTCGTAGGATCGCTTCCTGTCTTTTAAAAGTGTTCTAAACTCATCTGATAAGCCATCTATTTTGTTTTCCAAAGTGACCAATCGTTGCAGTGTGGATGCATGAAGAGCTTCGTATCTTTGAAACAGGTCTTGCTCTCCGAAAGCAACCAACGGAACAAAAATGAGTAAAAAAAGGTGGTGCATAATAACTTAGGCGGCTTTAGAAACCGCTAAGGTAGATGGCTCCATAGTTAAAAAAACGTTTTCGTCGGGGGTTGAAAATCTCCCATCATTTCGAGTGCAGATAAGTTTTAAATTCACTAGGACCTGGACCCATTCCTGGATCTCCTCACGCGAACAATTAATTTGTGATGCTGTGGTTTCCTCATCCAGAAAGAAGACTTTTCCCTGGGAGGTATTTTCTCCCTGAGTAGCTAGAAAATGCACGAATAATAAAAATCTTTTTTGAGCATCATAACTTTTTAAAATCTGGTTGAGAGACTCTGAGCGCTCATTTCGTGAAATAAGCGATTTGAAGGCCTTTTTTAAGAGCAAATTATAAATAGAAGGCGCTTCTGATTCGAGTTGGGAAAAATGAACGGACCCAAGTTCAAGGAGCGTTGTAGGAGCAAGAGCCGTAGCCGTGGCCGCTCGGGGAAATGATTGCTCTTGGAGAAGGGCTTTTTCACCAATGAATTCCCCAGGTCCCACGAGCGTCAGAAGAGAGACTTGCCCATTCTTTTTTCGGGTGAGCTGAAGAGATCCTGAGAGTATCAATAAAACGGTATTGGCGGAGCTTCCTTCCGAAAAAAGGATATCCCCTTTGTCACATTCCCTAATAAGTTTTTTAATATTCGGGTTTTGGGCGAGTTTATCAAATTTCATGGACTATTTTCCTCTCTCGATCGTAACGGCTGAAAACGATTCTTTCTTAAATGGATAGGTATGCTAAAAGAGGGCTATGGTTGATACAAGTGAATGGCTAAAGCCGCGATGCGCCGAGGTTCTTGAGCGTCTCCAAGAGGATCTCCCCGGGCGCAATTTGTATGATCTGGCGCGGAAGCATCAAATTCCTATCAGATTTGGCGAAAAAAAAAATAAGGGATGGGTGGGCCAAACGATTGAAAAAGTTGCCGGCCTTAAGATAAGCAGCGAGGCCAGTCCTGATGGAGCTGATTTTGAACTCAAGACGACCGAGGTGTCGTTCAAAGAAGGTAGATGGTTTCCCAAAGAGACATTAAAGATCACTCAATTGAATCCTCAGCAGATCCTTGAGGAAGAATTTGAGAACTCCATTTTTTGGAGAAAGCTAGGTCGGTTGCTCATCGTTGCTTATGACTCTCCCTCTGAAGAGATTGTTCAGACTCGGAAAATTATTTCCATTAACCTCACCGACAATAAAATTACCGCTGAGATAAAGCAATTTTGGGAAGATGTAAGGCACACGATTTGTTCAGGTGAAATAAGAGACTTGATTAACTTGGGCTCATCTGCAGGCTTGGTTCAATTGCGTCCCGTGGGGGATGGAAAACAGAGAAGTTTGTGTCCCATTACGGGAGAAAACTTTCCAGCTCGAGCTTTTTACGCCACAAAAAATCTTCTCAGTCTTCTTTTAAATGAAGAATCTCTCTGAGTCGTTCTACCCCCACACTGTAATGTTGGCCGCAGAACTCACATTTGGCCTTAACCTCTTCACCTTTGAGGATCATTTCACTAAGGGTCGCTTTCCCCATCAGCGATAGTGTTTTCTCCACTCTTTCCTGATTACACCGGCAGGTAAATTTTATCGGGTGTGAGTGTTCCACCGATTTAAGACGACTTTGGTGGACGTAGCCTTGGACGATGGTCTCAGGAGAAGCTTCTTCCAAGAGCTGGCGTGAGAGAGGGATAGTCTCTCTCGCTCTTTCCTCTAAAATGTTGATTATGGAATCGGGGGCGCCGGGAATCAGCTCCAAAAGAACTCCGCCTGCTAGCTTGATTTGTCCTCGCTCATCTAGAGTAACAGTAAGCGAAACCACGGATGGGATTTGATGAGACTGCTGCAGGTAAAAAGCCAAGTCTTGGGAAATTTCTCCACTCACAATCGGAACAATTCCCGACTGGGGTTGTTTTTGAAAAGGAAGATTGCGACTGACCACCAGGATGCCTTCTCCAATGGCAGATTTGAGATTCAATTTTTCTGGCGGAAGAGATCCTGCAGCTATTTGTGGATTGGAAACATAACAGCGAGTATTTCCTTCGAAAGAACACTCAGCATAGAGATGGCCTAAGGGCCCATCTCCCTCGAGGCGAACAGAGAGCGATTGATTTTCCCAGAGCTGGCTTGCCATGAGGATAGTTCCCGTGAGCAATCGGCCCATCGCTATAGTGGCTAGGGGATCTGTGCCTTGTCGCCTTACCACTTCCTGACAAATAGCCGTTGAGTTAACAAACGATGCTCTAACCGCCAGATCTTCCGTATAAAATTTATAGACTTTATCCATGGGTTATCTTTTTTCCACCGGGCAACTTCCTGTCTCACACTGGACTTTCTTTTTGGGAAGGTAGGGCCTTATCATTCTCGCAAATACAAAATAGCCACCGCGTAAAAAGGGCTTGGTTATTTTGTTATCACAGATGGGAACAAGCCATTGATACCTTGGCAGGTGCTTCCAAATTTCAATAAACGAATCTACCCCTTTAATTAATTTCCCATCAGAGGTTTTGACATGCATTTCAAGTTGTACCGCATAGGGATCCAGCCCCTCTTTTTCGGCGCTGAAATGGGGATCGGCAATATTTACAAATTCAAGATTCTTGCAATTGAGTTTTCGATAATGATCAATCTCTGCAGAACAAAGGTAGCAAGCCCCGTCGTAAAAAATTTTTAATGATTCATTCATTATCCACCGGTTGCGGTAGCCACTGACATCTTAAGAGGAGATTTTTTTTTGGCTAGGTCATTCAGAGCCGTTTGGACGTCAGCAAACTGAAACGGGTAACCGTTTTGCTGGGCTGTCTCTGGTAATACTCGCTGACTATGAAGAACTAGTACCGATAGTTCCCCCATCGCTAATTTAATGGCAAATGCCGGAGCCGGCATAAAGGCTGGGCGATGGACCGCTTTTCCCAGGGCCTTTGAAAATTCGGCATTTGTGACTGGGGCGGGGGCAACAGCATTCATGGGTCCCCGAATCGATTCATTCTTCAAAGCAAAAACGAGAAGTCCCGCAACGTCTCGGACATGGATCCAACTCATGTATTGGTTTCCAGTTCCCACCGGGCCACCACCTCCCAATTTAAAGAGAGGAAGCAGCTTCGCCAATGCCCCTCCTTCACGTCCCAAAACAATCCCAATTCGGGGAGTTACTAACCTTATCGAAGAATCTACTTTGTGAGCTTCCTCTTCCCAGGCAAGGCAAACGTCTGACAAAAAACCGTTTCCAGGAAGAGACTTTTCATTCAGTACGTCGCTGCCACGGTTTCCATAAAAGCCGATTGCCGATGCGCTAATGAGAGTTTTTGGTTTTTTTCCCTTGAGTGAATTTAAAGCGGAGACAAGATTTCGAGTGCCTAATACTCTGGAGTCCAAAATCTTTTTCTTTTGCTTTTCAGACCATCTTTTATTGGCGATACCTTCACCGGCTAAATGAATAACTGCATCAACTGATTCCAAAACTTTTTGAGGAGCTAATTCTGATTCAGGATTCCAGGCGTGGGCCTCAATCCCCGACCCTAAAGACTTTTGGGCGCTCTGAACATTTCGGGTCAAAACAACGGGGGTTGCGCCGTCTTTCAACAAAGCCTCTATTAGATATTTTCCGATAAATCCTGTCGCTCCAGTAATAGCTACTCTCATCGCAAATCTCCTTCAGGGCAGTCTATAATAAAGGTCCTCCGAAATCATCAGACTTCCTTAGCTCCAATAAAAACCAAAGTTTTTCTTTTAGGAAATCTTCCTACAGTCGATCCGGAAAACCCACGTCGATGCTATTTCGATGGAAAAATAGCCTTGTATTTAAAGCCCTTTAGCCCCCCTAAAAAAGCCATGACAAAATTGGGCACTTTTCGACTTCCTCAGAATTACTAAACTACTTGAAAATCTTTTCGAATATTGCTATGCGTTAGCCCTGATGGAGGTGTTTCATATGAAACTAAGTAAATCTTTGGCAGCGTTTGCTGTATTGGCAATGGCTGTTGTGAACAATGTTCACGCGGATCAAATCGACAACGAAGCTCACGAATTAGCGCAGGCTCCTGCAGCTGTTCTCGTGAAAGTGGACCAAGATGCAAAGAAGGTTCACGTTTATCGTGTTAATTCTTTGGATGCTCGAGTGAAAGCTCGAAGCATGGACGAAGCCACGATGAATGCTTATGCATCAACCATTGCAGTCGATGCCAATAAAGTCGGCGAAATGGATATCGTAACTTCCACAAGCGAGCTCGATAACGAAGCTTCCACCCAAGCATGGTGGGGCCGATGGTGGGGCTATGGCTGGGGCGGATACGGCTGGGGCTGGGGCGGATACGGCTTCGGTTATGGCGGCTACGGATATGGCTTCGGTTACGGCTGGGGCTGGGGACGTGGTTGCTGGGGTGGCTGGTACTGGTAAGAAACAGCCTCTCGTCAGTCTGATAAATTAAAGAAGGCACTTGTCGGGTTAAAACCCGCGGGTGCCTTTTTTTATGGGGAAGGGAAGAAACATGAAAAAACTATTATTTGTAATTGCGTTGGGATTGGGACTTCAAGCGGTCGCCGCTGTAAAACTCGTCGATGGCGACAAGATGCGCGCTTTTTATGGAGTGAATCGGTTTCCGACCGATAGAATTTCTCAAGTAAAAATCGCTGTTATTGATAATGGTTTTTTGGGTTACCAAGCGGGCTCTGGACAACTCCCTTCATCTGCGGTCCTCATTGAAAAATATGATCCAGAATTCATCAAAAAATATAACTTAGGAAATCCGGCCTACCACGAAAATATGGGTCAGACTGAACACGGGCTTCAGATGGCCGAAATCGCCTGGGCTTTGTCTGGTGGAAAAGAAGAAGGACCTCAGTTTTACCTTCTCAATGGAAACGGAATTACAAATTTTAGAAGAGCTGTTCGCTACGCTATTGAAAATCGAGTCGATATCGTTCTCTACAGCCAGAATCGAGAGTGCTGTGGAAACTTTGATGGCGGTGGGTTTATCAACCAAATCGTTAATGAAGCAACGGCTCAGGGAATTCTCTGGGTGAATGCAGCTGGAAACTATGGCGGTCGAGTATTCAATGCCAATGTCGTGATGGATGAAGAAGGGCTGCTCTATTATGGAACTCGCTCACGTCTACGAATTAAGAGCCATGTTGATGACAATCCAGCCCAGATCATCCTGAGTTACACCGGAGGGTGGGACTCTGAAACTCAAGGAACGGAAAAAGACATCGATATGTTTCTTTACGATCCAGAAGGTAACCAAGTTGCTAAGGCTGATCTGAAACAGGTTTTGCAAAAAGATAAGTTGGAATCTGGCGAGACTTTCTTAGCAAGAGAAAGAATCAACTATACTTTTGCACGAAAGGACGGCGATTACACTTTGGAATTAAGAGCGAAGTCAGGAGCTTTTACTGGCAATGACCATGTCCGAATTGTTGTGATTCCCCAGCGAGACCCAATCAAAATGCAGGATCAGTCAAAGCCAGTTGATCCTGTTCAACTCTTAGATGCAACTCCGGGTTATGAATTGATGGTTCCTGCCGATAATCCAACTGTGTTAACGATTGGAGACATCAACGCTTATTCTGCTTCTGGTCCCAATATGAGAGGGGACGAAAAGCCAGATTTCTTGATGGAACGATCGGAAGCTAGCTTCTCCAATGGAACTATTTCATCAGGAACGTCCAATGCAGCTGCTTTGTTTGCTGGAATTGTTGCCATATTAAAAGCGTATAATCCTTCGCTCTCGAAATACGATCTTTTGAGATTTGTTAAAGATAAAGCTCGAGTATCTTCGGCACCGTCTGAAGAAAAATTGAAAGTGGTTCCGATGTTTGAACTGCCTCAATCTTTTTCGGGACTTTTAAAGGAACTTCGCCAGCAACTTTCTGGAGCTCCGACGATGGCAGGGCAATATGCTAGTGGTCGCTTTGCACTAGGACTTCCCGTTTCCCCTTTAGATACTTTCAAATTGCTTTGTGGGGAAATCCCCGCAGGCCATCAAGCCTTTCAGCAAGCTAAAGGAGATGCCGAATACTTCATTACTTTTAATCGAGGAGTAAAAGATCCGGTTTGTTATGGCCGAGGCGAGGCTTTGTGCTGTATCAAAAACCCAAGTGGAGTGGTGCCTTACTTTCCATGGGATTACTCGGGAAGAGATGAAAGAGAATACCTGCACCTTAAAAAAATCAGGCACGTCAATGGCGCTTTAGGAGATGCTGCGTACACCGAAGTTCCTGCAAATAAAGTGTGGAGAACCCCGAACCCGCGCGAAATCGCAGGTTAATACCCATAACCTTAGTTTTGCTGGATCGTTTGATACTGTTGGAACAAAGTAGGATTTTGGCTGATCATGACTCGGTTGAGACAAGTTGCTAGTTCCGCGAGAGCAGTATCAAAATTTCCCGAGAAACGTGGATAACGATTATAGGTGTTCACGCATTCCTGGGGATCTGTTGCTGAGGTTTGGTTTGTCAGACCAAACAGATTCTGCCCAGGCACAGCGCTAGGAAAACCTGACGCTGTACCTGGAGCATATGCGTTGTTGCTTGTTGGACTCCCCGTCGGACCGGAATAAATATTTGTGACGCCTCTTTGTCTGGCAGAGCTCATAGCACCTAATAGAGGACTTTGAGTATCAGGCGAGCTCGAGTTAGCCATCATCTTTGGCATTGTACTCTTCGCACAAGAAATCAGAGTTAAACAACTGAGTGTCATTGCTAATTTAAAAAAAGTGTTCATCGTTATCGTACTCCTGGTGGGCGAGCGATAGTGAATTTAGCCGCATTTGCATTTTGCTGGTTCATCATTTGATAAGCCGCAAACATCTGATTGATGTAGTTCTGTTGGTAAATGTAGGTTTGGTAAGCTTGTAGTGCTTTTTGTTGCTCAGTACGTAGCTTAACCGTGTCGTTGTAGCACTGAACCAGCCGTTGTCCGGCTCCCAGAAAAATGTCGTTTGCTCCCACTCCAGACTGAAAGTATCCATTCGCTTGAGCCATGATGCTTCGATAACAATCATTGAGGTATCCAAAGTCTTGCGAAGTTTGATTCAAAATCGGTGCAACATTTTGACTGGCGTTGGCTGGTGATTGAATAGGAACAGTTTGATTCACATTGGGGCTCTGAACTACCGAAGAAAGCTGGGGTAGAGAACCCGCAAAAGTTCCTGCAGCCATCACTTGCGAATAACCATTCGCTTGATTTTGATTACCATAGTTGTACCCGAGCTGACTTTTCGCTCCGCATGCGGAGACTAAAAGAGCGAGTGAGCTTAGGCTTAAAATGTTTTTCAAAGTTGCCATACTTATAGTTGCTTTCACGTTGTTGAGGATAAGAACTGCAAGGGTGAAGCCAAGAGAATACGGGCCTGCGGGATAGACTTGTTCTGTGGAACCTGACCAGAAAACAAGCAACGCTTGAAAATATCGCCCTTAGAATACATGGAATATCAATGACTTGGCCACCCCTTCAGCCTGGAACGCCTAAAGAATACACAACTGTTCGAGGAGTAGTGGTGTGGTAAAATTGAAATTCATGAACCAATCTCACCCGGCACACGATCCCTTATTAGATGGAGTTAGAGGGGGTGCGGTTTTAGCTGTTGTTCTCTTTCATTCTTCTTTAATTCCCGTGCAAAAACTCGCAGATAAAATCTTGCATGGAGCTGCTCTTTCAGGATGGGCAGGAGTTGATCTGTTCTTTGTTTTGTCCGGCTTTTTGATTACGCGAATTTTGATCCAGACCAAAGATTCTCCTGGTTTCTTTCTTAATTTTTACATGCGGCGAATCCTTCGTATCTTTCCCCTCTATTACCTGTTTTTGTTCTTAGCCTTTTATGTTTTTCCACAGGTTGTTTCCTTTGGGTTTACTTACTGGACGTTTTTATCGAATATTCTCATTGGGAGATTAGGACACTTCCAATCCCCAGTCTTAGATATTACTTGGTCTCTAGCAGTCGAAGAGCAGTTTTATCTTTTGTGGCCGCTTGTCGTTTGGATCTTTAAAAAAGAAAACCTGCCTAAGATAGCTGTAGCTTTCTTTTTGGTCGGTTTCGCAAGTCGGGTGGGGCTTTTCTGGCTGGGAGCCTCTCCGATTAAGAATTATGTTCTTCTTTTGTGTAGGGTTGATAGCCTTGCCGCGGGAGCGTGGCTTGCCTGTCGATTAGACGCCTTACGACCTGAGTTTTTCAAGAAAATGTTTTATCTCATGCTGGGTGTTGTCGGATGCGTCTTTGCTTGGGATGTCGGATTGGATAGTCCGTTGATGCGGACGTTAGGGTTCTCTGCAAATGCCCTCCTAGCTACTGCACTCATTGGTTGTTCATGTAAAAAAGAAATTTCAGTTTTGAATTCCGTTTTTGGAAACAGGTTCTTGCAGGTCTGTGGAAAATACAGCTTTGGGATGTATCTCTTTCATGTGCCTGTGATCCATTGGTTGTTTTCACAGCTCCGTTGGGGGAGTGGTTTTTTCACGCAAGTTCTTTTTCATGTCGCTTCGGTCTTAACGACGCTTTTGATCGCAATCATTGTTTATCATGGATACGAGAAACACTTTTTGAAATTAAAAAAGCATTTTGAAAATAGCCCCGAGCTTGTAACGCCCGTTCCCACCTGATATTCTTTGGCATCTAAATCACTAACCACGAGGATGCCTCAACCATGATTAAATTTATTTTTCTAGCGCTTCTAGTTCAAGCCCCCCTATTTGCGGAGCAGGGTCTATCCCAACAAGATGCTCAGTTTTTACAAATGATGCAGCAAAAAGCTGAAGCCGATCAACGCGAGAGCGAATTTAAAAATCCTAAAAAACCCAAAGTCTCTGCGGATAGAGCAGTTCTGGGAAGTCTCTCGGCTCCCATTATCATTGTTGCTTATTCAGATTTTCAATGTCCTTACTGCTCCCGAGGAGCCAGCACGATTGAAGAAGTCAGAAAAAAATATGGCAAGAAAGTAGCTTTTATATTCAAGCATCTCCCGCTTCCATTTCATTCGATGGCACAACCAGCTGCTGAATATTTCGAAGCCATTGCCATTCAGGAGCCTGCAAAAGCTTACAAGTTCCATGACGAAGTTTTTAAGAACCAACAAGAACTTCAATCTGGCGGCGAAAAACTTTTGGCTGATATCGCCAAAAAAGTGGGCGCCGATATGGAGAGATTGAAAAAAGACTTAAAAAGTCCAAAAGTTCAAAAACGAATCGAAGAAGATAAAGCAGAAGCTAAAGCGTTCGATATTTCTGGAACTCCCGGATTTATTGTTGCCGGAGTCTCTCTCAAGGGAGCTTACCCCGTTCAATCTTTTGAAGAGATTATAGAGCGAAGACTTAAAGGCAAATAAAAACAATTACTTATAAAATCTCCCAGCGTTGAGTTTGGACGCCCAAGAGTGACAAAAATTGCAGTCTAGACACGGCGCAGCAAATCCGTATTCTAGGGCAAGTCTGAAACTCTAATTGGGGGGGATTTCAATGCGTCTTACAGCGCTTCTTTTAACAGTTGCTTGCTCAGCCTTCTTAGCCGGGTGTGGGGTCTTTTCTGGCAGTGGTGAATTTGATGCCAATGGAAACCCAACCAACGTCTCCCCTGGGGGATATTTTAAGCTAGATTGGATGGAGCGCGGGTTTTCGTCTCGTAGTTTAACTCGATGCCAATTTAATTCCTCACAGAACGGTTTGGGAGTCTTGGAAGTGAATTTTCAAGATTCTGAAAGTGACTCGGAATTGCGACTGGTTTTGTCCGGGCTCAATCCCCAAAATAGCCAACATCAAATCGTCGGCGCTGGAAGAAGTAGCGGGGGCAGTATCTTTTTGAAAGCCGGCGGGGACCAGCGGCTTAATTCTTACCGTAACCAAAGCTCCAATGGTCGAGGCAATTCGACTCAATGCCAGGTGCGACCCAAAGTTCAAGGGACTTATGT
Source organism: Bdellovibrio sp. ZAP7 (assembly GCA_945878405.1). Lineage (GTDB taxonomy): Bacteria > Bdellovibrionota > FAC87 > UBA2466 > UBA2466 > RFNO01. The sequence continues at coordinate 6,136 of CAMCTJ010000012.1, read as the reverse complement.
TGAAGTAGCTTTTCAATGTATGAACCTTTTCAACGATTACGGACAACCCAAGAACGCCTCCGGGGAAATCCGCTGTATGTCCGAACAATACACTTGGGAAGAATAGCTTAAGAATCGGGATTGATTAATTCGTAGAGTTAGCTAAATTCTTCTTAAAGTGGTGAGTCATTGAGAGTTATCAAGTTTTTTCTGGTAGTCATTGTGACCCTTTCCAGCTGGGGTCAAGCTCTAGACTATAGTGATATGGAGGCTATTTTCCGTGCCTCGCAGACACCTCAAGCAGAAAAGTTAATAGGGACTTGGCTGGGTCGTTGTGTTCATCAGGCAGATCCCACTCGTCTTTGGCCTGCCTTTTTTCAATTCAAACGCCTAGAGAGCAGAGAACAAAGTTTTGGTCGTTATAGCCAGTCGCATACTTGGTTCAACCAGCAAACTGAGAAATACGACACCTACACTCTGCAAGATCTGGATAAAGATCCGCAAATCCAGCTTTGGTTAAAGAATGAACAGTGGAATCCTGTGTTTTATGAAGAGGGCTCTCTCGTAAATAACTTTCAGTACCCAAACTCTAGGGTGACTCGTGCAACCCGACTTTATCGAGATGGGGTCAGTGAACATATCGTGATTGCCTATTCCCAGGGCTCGAAGGTGTCCGACTTTCCGGCAAGCTTTTGTTTTTTTAATGTCAGACTTGAAACTAAAAACGATTAGGAATGAATATGAGAAAAAATGCCCTCCTCGCCTTGTCTTTGATTGTTTCCTCCCTATCATTGGCGCAAATTAAGACCGCTCGCTGGACGGGTCAGGAAGATAAAAACTCTGACTTTGCTCATGTGCTTTCTTTGGTGAATCAAAAAACAGGTCTGAATCTGAAACAAGAAGACTTCTCTCTGCTGGAAGATCGGCCCCTCGCTACCAGTCGGTTTGTCATGTTTGGCCAAAAGTCTGGTGATTTTCCCGTGCGTGGCCAGTTGATTCGTATTTGGAGTCGTCTCGATAATCAAGAGACAATTCAAGTGGAAGCCCATGTCGACGAGCCCATTCCTGAGGGCACTATCCGATTGTGGGCTAAACGTCCGGCGTTAGATTCTCGGTCCACCATCCAGCTCGTAAAAAGAGCAATTCAAAAGTCAGACGACACTGAGATTCGAGATATTCGTTGGAAAGATGAATGGGCGAATCGGCAACTGGTGCGAAGTGTGAGAGTGAAAGCAAGAAGGGGCTATCACCGAATAGCTATTGTTATTAATGAAAGACGGATTCTCGAATCGCGCTATGAGCCTTTTCCCTTTGCTGATCAGTACACGAGTGTGCCCGCTTTGGTTTATCCTCTTTGGGAAGAATACGAGAAGGTACCACTCGATCTCACTGGTCGAGTTGCCAGCGAACTTAAATTTCTGAAAACTGAAGTTCGTGAAGCGGGAACCAACCCCTACGAAGTTCTCCAAAACGAAATGAAGTATCTCGAAAGCATGTTTGATCCCATCAAAGGGCTCACTGAAGAGGGAAGAAAAGAAGGGTTTTGGGCGATGTCTTACGTCAAAAATCAGGCCTCCCAAATTTATGAAAGACTCCCGCTGGTGCCCAACTCGTTTAAAAACGGAATGATTCTCGAAGGCAAATACGCAACCGTGAATTTTCATCCTTCAGTGCTGAAGCTGTCAGGAATTGATTTTGACTTAAAGCGGTCTTCGCAGTTTCGGCCTAACTGGGTAGTGATTGATCAAGACTCTGAAATGATGGAGATGATTCCTGAGTCTGGTGTGTTGGGGCGTCCCCTGACTTCGATGAACGATGCATACACCCGAGCTGCTCGCAGACTTCCTGATCATTCTGTGGTGGATTATATCAACGATGGTTTTGACGAAGTTCAAGTCTATTGGGCAGTGACACAGCTTTTTGAGTCTCTTCGTCCTATGGGCTTTACCGATCCGGAACTGTCCACTCGGCCATTTCATGCTTATCTGTATGATACCGATATTTCGATGAGAGATAACGCCTACTACACAGACGACACGATCAATTTCACTACTTATTCGAGCCAAACTCACAATATGGCTCGAGATAACACCACCATTTGGCACGAACTGGGTCACGGGCTCATGGATAGATTGATGGGCGACCAATTAAATCTTGCTGATACCGGAGGATTAAGCGAGGGAATCGCTGATTTTGTCGCAGATTTAGTAATTCGGGACGTAACGAATGCAAAACCATTTGTTGGCTCAGAGCAACTCAGAATTCTTAATCGTACAGGGTTTAATCTGACAAATGAGTCTCACGATGATGGAGAGGCCTACGGAGGAACTCTTCACGATATTTTACAAAAAGTGATGGATACTCATGGCCTCGTAGGACTTAAAAAAGTTACGGATTTAACCTTGGAAGCGATGAGGTTAACTCGAAACCATCCAGAACTTACGGCTTATGACTGGTTTTCTCATCTTCTTTTTGCAGATGAATTGGGAAATCTTCCCTTAAGACGTCCCGGAGAATTCAAAGAGATCATCGAGGAAGCTCTCAAGGGGAGAAATTTTAGTTTGGAAGGTTTAGCTCCCGCAGAATTCAAACTTATCCACGGACAACAAGAAATTGACTCAACAGGATTTGGCTCAAGAGCGCAGCCGATTCCTGTCAGACTTGCTTCACAGGACTCCAAGGATTTTCAGCTGCGGGTTCAGCTAAAAGGGAGTGAAACTTATCAATTTAAATATCCCGTCATTGTAAAAGTTCAGTTGCGACAAGGACCCATTCAAGGAGCGATTCACTGGAAGAACGAAAGTGATGAGCCTCTGGAATATGTTCTTCGAAATGAAAACGATACTGCGTTGATCCCGTTGTCTGTGAGTGGAGCCTGTGATGAAGTAAATCGTCCAGATGGAAGCTGTGTAGATTATGCCTATATCCACGTCTGGAACGATGGAGAAAAAGAAGAAGCTCAAGCTAAAAAGCGGTTTTATCTGCGAGTCATTCCGAAGCAGTAGTAGTTGCCGCACTCCATGATCGCTAAGGCGGGGTTTTCCTCCTCGTTAAAAGAGACGGGAAAAAATGTACCGGCAAGTCTTGGTCGACCTCCCTTGGCAAAAAGAATATTCCCTCTACTTGCGTAATCCTTAAAAGTAACACCAGCGGCACATGTTTTGCTCCTCTGGGTAGTTAAACAGGAGGAAAACATGGCAATGACAGCTGAAAAAGAAATGAAAGATATTGGGAAGTCTGCTGGTTGTACTGATCATGATCATGATCTCATCCATGAATTGAGTAAGCGGCTCGATGGACTCTGGAGATATGACCAGTACATCTCAAACTCTAAAGGCCACCCAAAGATTGAAAGTTTTTGGAGGCAAATTAAGGGGCAAGAGGAAGGCAATGTAGAAATGCTCAAAGAACTCATCGGAGATGAGGTAAAAAAGGGCTGTTTCTAGAGTGATTGCCTTTTGCATTTTCACCTGTGAAAGAAACAAGAACGTTCGAAATCACTTTGACCGATGGAAAAAAAGTGTTCGGCAATTTCACCCGCCCGCCTCTGTCTGAAGCGATCATTTTGTTTGTCCATGGAAGTGGCAGCAGTCGAAAGAGCCCTCGTAATCAAATGGTCGCAAATATCTTACAGAATGATAATTATGCGACGTTGCTAGTGGACTTATTGACGGAAGATGAGGCCGAAGATCGAGAGAAGGTTTTTGATTGCGAACTTCTTGCTACTCGCGTGATGGAAGTGGCCCTTTGGGTGAGAAATCAGAAGGATCTTTCGGAGCTTCCGATGGCACTTTTTGGTGCTAGCACGGGAGCTGGAGCTGCGCTGATAGCAGCGGCCCAGTGGCCCCAACGCTTCAGTGCCGTTATTTCTCGAGGGGGACGTCCCGATTTGGCCAAGGACTACTTGTCTCAAGTAAGGCAGCCGACACTCCTGATTGTTGGTGGACTCGATGAAGTGGTCTTGCGACTGAATCGTCAGGCTCTCGATAAACTCAATTGCAAAAAAAAGATGGAGATTGTTCCAGGCGCTACTCATTTATTTGAAGAACCAGGAAAATTAGAAGAAGTCGCAAGGCTTGCCTGTCATTGGCTTAATGAAAACCTGAAGTCCCCTCGGCTACCCTTTGAATCAAGAAAGAGTGCAGCAGAGCAGTTGGCTAAGCGCTTGCGGGGTCGAGTTTTTTCAAATCCCATCGTGGCTGCTATCCCAAGGGGAGGAGTGGTAACGGGAATACCATTGGCAAAAGAGCTGGGCGCCGAAATGGGGCTCGTTTTTTCTCGAAAATTGAGACATCCCCTTTCTTCAGAGCTTGCGATCGGTGCGATTTGTCACGATCAAGATCCGGTCTTAACAGAAGGAGGGGTAAGGACCAGAGAAGAAAACCCCAGGTCTGTAAAAGAAGAGATCAAGCGACAGAGAAAAGAAATTGAAGAACGCCAAAGAAAATTTAGAGATTTCACCGCGGTAGGAAGACTTCAAAACCGGACAGTCATTCTCACCGATGATGGAATTGCGACTGGAGCGACCGTTCTGGCTGCGGCCAAATACATTCGAAGTCAAAAGCCAAAAGAGCTGATTGTCGCAGTTCCCGTTGCGGCGAGGGATTCACTGGAGCTTTTGGCAGGAGTGGCTGATGAAATCATCTCTCTAGCCACGCCGCCCCTATTTTTTTCTGTCGGAGAATTTTATAAAGAGTTTCCTCAGGTCGATGACGAGGAATGTTTGCAGTTGCTCGGTCAGGCAAGCAATATCGTTGCAACTCCCCAGCACGCCACTCGTCCCCAATTGGAAAGCAACAAAATCTGATGGGCCTGTTGTGAAAAGCCCTGTTCCAACTTTCGATGCTGGGGAACACTTACCAAAAAAGTAATTATCCAGCCGGCACCCAGAAAAGACAAAATGAGATAGTGCGAGAGATCTTTTGGTCCTACCGAAAACAAAAAAAGTTGCAACACCATCTCAAGACTAAGAGTCGTTCCTAAAAGCAAAGTCGTTCGGGTGACGTGTTTGCGGTGATAGCTCACAAAAAAATCTCGGTGGACATCTGCGAATAAGGGATAGTGAACTACGGAGACAAAGCAAATCGCGCCCCAATTGAAAGCTGCCAAAATTAAAGCTAGTTTTTCCATGTGGGATATTTTCCCATGGACGAGTGACAAATAAAACTAGTCGATTTAACTTAAGGGAATGAAAGATTTATCAAAGGGACTGATCATCTTGGGGGCTTGCCTGTGTTTTTGGCCCCAGTTCCCCTCTTGGGGAGCTTTATTATTGGGCATGGTGATCGCTTTGACCTTTGGAAACCCGTTTTTGTCGCGCACTCAGAAACTCACCTCTCGGTTTCTTGCTATCGCTATTGTTGGAATGGGATGCGGGATGAATTTGCAAACGGTGGCTCAAACAGGCATGGAAGGCCTAGGGTACACGGTGACAGGCATTACTCTCACTTTCTTAGTTGGCTCTCTCCTCGGAAAACTACTCAAAGTGGAAAGAGACACTTCTCTTTTAATCACTTCCGGAACTGCTATTTGCGGAGGCAGTGCAATTGCCGCAGTTGCATCAGCTATTCGTCCCAAAAATCAAGAAGTCAGCATCGCTTTGGCGACAGTATTTTGTTTAAACGCGCTCGGGCTTCTGATTTTTCCGCCGATTGGCCATTTCTTTAGTTTAGATCAAAATCAGTTTGGCCTCTGGAGCGCTTTGGCTATTCATGACACAAGCTCAGTTGTAGGCTCCACGTTGCAGTACGGTGAAACTGCCCTAAAAGTCGGCACTACTGTGAAACTTGCTCGAGCACTTTGGATAGTTCCCTTAACTCTACTCATCGGATTTACTCGATCTCGTCAGGAGCCTTCTGGAAAAATAAAGAAGCCCTGGTTCATCTTGGGCTTTTTAATTGCTGCAACGGTAATGACTTACGTGCCGGCTCTTAATCCCATCGGGGATTGGGTTGAAATGGTGGCAAAACGACTCTTGGTGCTGACATTATTTTTGATTGGAGCCAATTTGACATCACAAACTCTCAAGAGTGTGGGATTTAAGCCCTTTCTCATGGGAGTCGTTTTGTGGATTACCGTTGCGAGCACTGTTTTATTTGCGATTCTCCAAGGATTTATCGCTTAGACCCACCGCGTAAAAAACATCAAAATGCTTCAA
>CAMCTJ010000011.1 GCA_945878405.1 Bdellovibrio sp. ZAP7 | reverse complement strand
GAAGGGCTATTATGAAAATTAAAAGCGTGAATTGTAATAATCACAAAAAAAGTTTCGAAATTGTGACACCCAGGGGAAGCTTTTCGCTTCCGTTTTCTAAAACCGAATTAGTTCCAACTGCAAAAGATAAAGTTAAAGAAGTGTTTGTTGATAAGGAACTAGGAAGTGAGTGGATTAGTTACAAACTTGAATCGGGTAAGGAAGGAGCGGTCCCTTTAGATGCTTTTTTAGATTACAATCGAGATCCGGAATATTTAAATAAGCTTCTTCTTCATCGATTGACTTTGGATGCACTTGATAGACTAAAGGGAAATGAAATAACCCGTCGCGAACTAGCTAGACGTCTTCGGACCTCTCCAACTCAGTTATACCGATTATTGGATCCCGGAAATCAATCTAAAACAATCGACCAAATGATTAAGTTGTTGGCTGCATTGGGTTATGAAATTGAGTATCGGGTGGTGCGGGAGAAAAAAAGAGCTGCGTAAAGATGGCTAGCTAATTGGGAGTGCTTAAGGATCACAAACATCTAGGTTGTCGCACTCACCCTGAAAATAGGAATTTCCCTGGTTGGCAGCGCACACGAATGCCTACCGAAGTTCAGGAGATCCACAATTTAGTACCAGGTAAAAAGCGTGTTAGTTCAATAATCCGATGGCCGAAAGACGACAGGCGCTGGGGTGAAATAAGAACGGCCTCTCCATTGGGTAACGAAAACCAGAAGCAATTGGAGCGGAACGCCGCTTTAGAACGGGATGGATACGTTCACCATAGAAATACTGTGAAAGTAAAAGGCTCCTCTTTGAGTGAGGGTGAAGTAACAGTTGTTTCAAGGACAAATCTACTACCAGGTAAATTCGTCTGTCGGCTTTGGCCGGGATGGAGAGGTTTTTGGTTTGCTTATTGTCAAAAATGGTCGGGGCGGCGGGATTCGAAAACGCTCCTCGATTTTTAAAAACAACAATAAAATCAACCTAAGGGTTTCATTTCATTTGGAAACTAGTTCGTTTCCCCTAAGCGTTCTTAAGCAAGTTTCGTATCTGTTCGTATCCATCCTCACGCTCTTCTCACGCTCCGGATGTTTCGGGGTGGACAAAAACTGAGGGATTACAAAAATAAACCAAATGTTCATATTTCTTTAACAATTATTTGTTAGTCTAATCAAGTATTCGCTACATCAGGGGGGTAATGGTGGGACTCAAAAGAACTGCGGTAGGACTCACTGTTAACGTTTTGTTCCTGGTGGCTTGCAAAGCTGAGTTGAGCTCGATCGTTCAAACTCAGAAAACGACAATCAATCAGAAGCCGGTGGCGTTTTCCCGCGTGGTTACAACGAACGAAGATACATACCCAAAGAGAACAGGCGTAGGTTTTTTGTGCGATATCTCGTAGCGGAATAAGGTAAAATACCACATGCGAAATTTAATACTTGCTTTAATTCTTATGTTCTCTTGGAGCGCCTTGCCCCAAGACCGGCCCAGCTTTAATTGCAAGAAGGCTCAGACAAGATCTGAGACACTTATCTGCAATAGCTCAATCTTGATGGCCCTGGATCAGGAACTAAATAAAAAGTTCCTCTCACGCGTAAAAAAAGAGCCTAAACTCAAAGAGGATCAGGTGTCTTGGATCCGTTCGAGACGGGCAAAGTGCGGAAGAGAAAATCTCGAAAAAAGCGCTCAAGTAGCGTGTTTAGAATTTGAGTACCGCAGAAGGATAGATTTACTAAATGATTCTGGTCGCCCGCAGGAAGTTGATAAATCGGTAACGTTAGGAGCCATTGGCAAGATTGTGTTACGACAAAGCTATTCTGTGGGCAGCGAAGAACTCCACTGTCTTAATTATGTCGATTTTTATCTTCCTGAACAGATTGTGCCTCAGCAAACGATTTCTCCTAAAACCTGTACCTACGGCTCTGGACCCTTTTATTTCGTCAGATTAGTCGAAGACTTCAACTTCGACGGGTACCCAGATCTTAGGATCTGGAACGCAGAGGCTTCGGGAGCTACCAATCATTCTTACTTCGTGTACCTTTTTGATCCGCAAAAGCGACAGTTTTTTGAGGAACCGACTTTTCCGGACGGAGGGTTTCCGGAGATCGATAAGGAAAAAAAGCTGCTCTTGACCCATTCAAATGGGGGACACGCAGGTTTAATTGGTTCAAATGAGTCTTACCGCTACGTAAACGGCAAATATATAAAGGCTGATACCGAACATCGAGAATGGGTTCCTGACTACTGCTGTTATAACTCAGAACTAGAGCTCGATCAGGAAAAACAAGGCTGCCTTCTTGTGGACGAATGCAACAAAGAGAATCCTGTTCTTCCGCAGTGCCACCAATATCTTATTAAACGACAGGTGTTTGATGAAAAAGGAGCTCTGGTTAAATCCGAAGAAGAGGTCTCTGACGGCAATAACGATACTAAGTTAAACACCGTTGGGGCTAAAGTGAACTGTTCAGTCAAGTAAACGACATCCAGGTTGATGGTCCATCCAACATTAAGTGGTCACAGTGAAAAATTCGTGTTTCGTTGGTGAGAATTAACTCAAGAGCTAGAACATCTCTAGTCTCCGAACTACTCTGACCAAAAGCTGAGCTTAGTCTTCGGTTCTTGACCAAATAGTTGCAGGACCTCGTTTAAGAAAGCCATCAAAGCGGTACAAAGATTTTGTACCGTCTTCAGATTCAAACGGAAAAAAGTTCTGGCCTTATCTTTCAATGGGAAGGACAGCACTTGGAGTACCGAGAAATCCAATCGGCCTATGACAGAGCTTTTAAGAAGCTTGGATTTTCTTACCGAGGCACTCACATCATGAGACACGGTGGGTGTCGAAGAGTGTACAACGAAGAAGGCGGCGACTTAGCAGTCGCTCAACAGCTTCTTGGAAACTCAGATTTGAGATCGACTCTGGTCTACGCGCAAAGAAGTGCTTCAGCTCTCACCGAAGTGGCAGCAAAACAGTGGCGGGAAGAAGAAAATCTGACCGAGACTGGTGATAAGTGGTGATAGAAAAACCGAACGAGTAAATAACCTAAAGATATCAATAACTTAAAATTGAATGGTCGGGGCGGCGGGATTCGAACCCACGACCTCTTGGTCCCGAACCAAGCGCGCTAGCCAGCTGCGCTACGCCCCGTGAAGATGTGATTGTCTGACAGCGGGAAGAAAAGTTCGGTGGAATTTTTCTTCGGCTTGTCCTTTCAGCGAAATCAAAGAATTTTTTAAATCCTCTTTCGCTTTTTCCAGTTCCGCATCGGTTGCGGTGGGAGAAATCCAAATCGGCTCTCCGTAAATAGCAACACAACTTGAAAACGGTAATGGAAGGTAACACTGGTTCCAAGCTTTTTTAAATACAAATCGCCAGCCGGCTGCCCCTACTACGGGCACAATGGGTTTTCCGGTTTTTTGGGCGAGCGCTAAAATCCCAGGCTTTACTTCGTAAATCGGGCCTCTCGGTCCATCCACTGCGAGCGAAGTATGCGCGTCTGTTTTTGCGACAAAATCGAGGAGGCCTTTGAGTCCGCCAGCGCCGCCTTTGCTGCTGGAGCCCCTCACGACTCTAAATCCTAAAATTTTTAAAACCCACTTCATCAGCTCGCCGTCTTTACTTCTACTCGCCATCACTGCCATTCCCGAAAACTGTCCGAGCCGTAACATCAGGAGTTCGTCTCCGTGCCAGTGAGCGTATATTTTCCCATCGCCTTTGGGTTTTAAGTCGGCTCTTCCCAATTCTTTTAAGCGCCAGGTGAGGGCAGTCCCTCCGTAGAGGCCTGCGATGAGGCTCGCTTTTAAAAATGTAAAAAACGATGTGAGCACAGTGGGTTAAGGGACTAACAAACAATCCGGCCCCCGTAAAGAAAAGGGTAGAGTTTCAATTCTGTCGGTAAGTGCTTAGAATGATGGTGCTTTTAAGGGGTGAGGTTCTCCCGCCCAAGTGGCGTGACCCTATTTTGAACTCATTCAGGAGCCAGACTTACTTTTTAGTTGTTCGAGTCTAAACTTCTGAAGACTGAATTTCTTAGGATCACTATTGATGGCTTGCTCTAGGTATTTGATGGCTTCCGGAACCTGATTCAATGCCTCCGACAATTCACTTAAGATCAGCATGGCGTCTCCATCTCCCGGAGACTGAGCGAGTTGGCCTTCTGCCAATTTTCTCACCTGATCATGGTCCTGTTTGGCAGCCGATGCATTGCCTGTTTCACCGAATTTCTCCGCACGTAACAAATAGCATCTGGCTGCTGCAAAATCATCCGGCACTGCCTTGATAGCCGTACTTAACTTTTCAATATCCTCATCTAACTTTCCAGGACTTAAGGCCACTGTAGAGCATTCCAGCAAAGCCAAACTTTGAGCCAGTTTGTCCTGTGTGTTCTTAGGAGAATCTCCTCCCCCCGACTGTGCTAGCTCATTCTGGTTTTTTAGGCCGGAGATAAAAATCGACAAATATTTCCAGTTTGCTATTCCCAAAATCAAGCCGGGAACGAGCATCAAAACAAAGACAAAAGAAAACTGCCTAGTGAAGTTTTTCTTTGAAATCAAAAATCCAAAGAGAATCGAGCTGAGGGGCCAAAACAACAAGAGCCCGATAATCCACAAAGTTTTTTTGTTTTTACTCAAACTGGAGTTGGCACACTCGGTAATCGTAAAAAAAGGAAGAAAGGGCAGGGTTAAAACCATCAAAACCCAAACCAATAAGTAAATACAGAGAATGATCAAAGCAGCCGTAACCATGTATTTAGCTTACCACTTCACGCAGGATTTCAGCTTCTCTAGTTTGTTACACGCTGCGCGGGGTTGGGTATTAAACCCATCAATCAGGGCCCCTTTTTACCCGATAAGAGTTTGAAGGAGTGCCCGATTGAAAAAGCTTTCCACGTTACATACGATTTTGACTCAGTCCTTTGAATCCGAGAGAAGCCTTCGCCATTTTTCCACGCTGGCTTCTCAAGAACTTATCACGCTTCTTGCTTCCGCCCTCGGGGACTTAGAAAATTCTGAAACCTCTTTTGAGAAAACCAAAAGCTCAATCGAGCGGGCGGTCTTTTTAAGTCGAAACATCCGCTATTTTTCCTCTGGGGTTCGAGCCGACTGCTCTCTTACAGATCTTTCTCAGCTTGTTTTTGATTGCATTCATTTACGAGAAAACGATTTTCAAAAGAAGAACATTTCACTCGACGTGCGAGTGGAATCTTCCGTCTTCGGGCTCGTCGATGCTGTAGCTGTTGAGCAAGCCGTTGTAAATTGCCTCGACTTTGCTTCTTCTCAAAGTGAGGTGGGAAGCCAAGTGGGTGTGAATCTCCAAGTAGTGAATCAAGGCCTGCAGTTGAGTTTCAGTCTTGAGGGCTCTTCGAAAGAAGAGACAGGGGAGGGTCTTCCCCTCCAGCCGACCGCTTTTGAAAACCTGCAAGCTTCCAACTTAAGCGTTTTGGGCCTCACCGTAGCTTCAGTCATAGCCGAAGCCCACTCGGGTACCTTACAATGCCTTAAATCGCCTCAAGAAGGCACCCAGCTTCTTCTTCAATTACCGTTTGATGCCCGGGTGAATAAACAGCCCCATCTTTTTCGTGAAAAGCGCCGCTACCAGCGCGTTCGGGTCGATTTTTCGGGGGCTTTGTCGTCTGAGTCGGGCCAAAGCTTTCCGGGCCGGGTAACGGTTCTCAGTGCCGGCGGCTGCTTTGTTGCGCTGGGTCAAGAGGTGGTTTCCCAGCTTAAATGCGGGGATTCCGTCAGCCTTTCCCTTCAAACCGATGCCGACCATGTGCTTTCTATTCCTCTTGCCCGGGTTGCCAACACCCACCCGACAGGAGAAAATTCCGGAGTCGGACTTGAGTTTCTCGAGCTCGATTTAAAAGCTAAAAACCTGCTTGCCACTCTCGTAAAAGCTCATGCAAGTTAAGGCAGTTTTTAATTTTATAAAAGGCCCTCTTCGATGAAGATTTGTTTTGTCGTACGTTCTCTGTTTTCCCAGATACCAACGTACACGACTACCCATTTAGCTTTTGAAGCCCACCGCCGTGGGCACGAAGTGGTCTACACCACCGTCAATAGTTTTTCCTGCACCGACGACATGCGCGTGCACGCAACCGGAGTTTCTTTTGAAGGCCTCGAGTTTTTTCACCGACTCGATTTTCTACGAGCGATGCAAACAGGCCTCGCTCCCAAAAAAGAAGTGTGCTTGAGCGACTTCGACGTCGTCTTCTTAAGATACAACCCCAACGAAACAGAAACAGAAAAAGAAAAAGGGAAAAACCCAGCGATTGAATTTGGCCGGCTTTTGAAACTCCACGGTGTGATGGTTGTGAATGACCCAGGCGGGCTCACCAAAGCCGCCAGCAAAATGTACCTCTCTTCGTTTCCTTCTGAAATTCGAGCCAAAACGCTCATCACTCGAAGTACGGTAAAAATTAAATCGTTTTTAAAGGCCCTGAAAGGCCCCGCCATCATTAAGCCGCTCTCAGGTTTTGGCGGCCAAGATGTCTTTTTTGTAAAAAACTTAAAAGACATCAACATCAATCAAATCATTTCCAGTGTGAGTAAGAACGGCTACGTCATGGCCCAAGAATATCTTCCCGCCGTGAAAAAAGGGGATAAACGCATTCTTCTTCTCAATGGCTACCCGATTTTTGTGGGCGATCAGCCAGCCATCTATCTTCGTGTTTCTCCGAAAGGCGAAATCCGAAGCAATATGCATATTGGCGGGCGAAGAAAGAAAGCAAAATTGACTGCGAGTGATTTGAAAATCATTGAAGCCATTCGTCCTAAACTCAATTCCGATGGTCTTTACTTTGTTGGCATTGATATTGTGGGCAATAAACTACTCGAAGTGAATGTTTTTTGTCCCGGCGGTATTAATAACATCAACGAGCTCTACGGCATCAATGTCGGCCGAGTGGTGATTCAAGATCTCGAGCGGCAAGTGCGCTTCCGCCAAATGGGCCTGAGTACTCGAAGGATAAATGGGAAAACAGCAGAATGGGTGGTTCAATGACAAAGACCGTTTTACTTTTGTGCGGGGGGAAATCCGAAGAACACGAAATTTCCCTTATTTCTGCCAAATGCCTTCTTGATGCTTTTGACAGAAAATTCTTCACGCCTCTCATTGTGGGGATTTCTCGTAAAGGCGTTTGGTATTTAGAAGAAGAAGACAGTTTTTTTACGGGTGAATTTCGAGCTGATAAAATCAAGCTAAACGAAAACCGTCCCGAAGTAGCCCTCATTCCGTTTCTATCTGCAAATGGAAAAGGCCAGCTCCTCTGCGAAGGCCAAACCTTAAGCTTTGATGTCGTCTTTCCCATTCTCCACGGTCCTTTTGGCGAAGACGGCACGCTTCAAGGCCTCCTAGATCTTATGGGCGTTCCTTACGTGGGCTCAGGCTGTGCAAGCTCTGCAAACTGCATGGATAAAGCCACCACCAAGCACTTATGTGAGCGCGCAGGCGTGAAAGTAGCTCCGTTTGTAGAACTAAAGTCTCTTTCGGATCTCAACACGCTTTCAAAAGCGATTTCCCAATTAAAATATCCCCTCTTTGTAAAACCCTCTCGGATGGGGTCTTCTGTGGGAGTGGCCAAAGTGACTCAGCCAGCCCTTCTTCACGCTGCCGTCACCAATGCTTTTAAATACGATACGAAAGTTCTGGTTGAAGAAGGTATTTCCGGAAGAGAAATTGAGTGTGCGGTTTTGGGAAGCAGGGATAAAGCGCAAGTGGCGATTCCCGGTGAAATTATCCCCAATGCAGAAATTGGTTGGTACTCCTATGAAGCAAAGTACCTCTTAGCCGAAGGGGCAAAAACGAAAGTGCCCGCTGACTTAAGCCCCGAACTCATGAAACGCTTTCAGGAAGTTGCTTTAAAGGTTTTTCAAGTCATGGACTGTGAGGGCCTTGCTCGAGTGGATTTCTTTTTGGAAAACCAAACCGAGGAAATTTACTTAAACGAAGTAAACACCCTACCGGGCTTTACACCAATTAGCATGTACCCCAAAATGTGGCAGGCTTCGGGATTAGCTTACGAAAAATGTGTTACTGAACTTTTAAACTTAGCTCTAAAGAAAAAACTATGAAATCAAAAGAACCCATCTCCCTAAAAGAACGTCACCAAAGAAGAACTACTTTTTTATCGCATATCAAAGGAGGCGTTGCAGTTTTGTTTTCGGCGCCCCACCTCATTCGTAACAACGATGTTCACCATGCTTACCGTCAGGACAGTAACTTTTTTTATCTGACGGGCCTTGAAGAGCCTGAGAGCGCTTGCATTTTTGATCCGCAAAGTAAAAAGCCTTTCACTCTCTTTGTTGAGCCCCGGGATAAAGTAAAAGAACTCTGGGAAGGCCGAATGCTGGGCCTCGAAGGCGCTCGGGAAAAACTGGGAGCCGATACTGCGCTTTCTTCCAAAGACAGTAACGTCTTTGATGAAGCGGTGATTGAAGCGCTTCAGAAAGCTGACAGGCTCTACTACCGAGTGGGAGTCAATCCCCTCCAAGATCAGCGCATGTTTTTTCTCATGGCCCGAGCCGCGAAAAAACTAGGCCGAACGGGGCGATCACTTTGGACAATTTGTGATCCCAGTGAAGTGCTCGGAGAAATGCGGCTGATTAAGACGTCTTCGGAAATTACCTGCCTTCAAGTCGCTGCCAATATCACCGCTCAGGCACACACCGAGGCCATGCGGTATTGCAAGCCTGGTATGTATGAATTTGAGCTGGAAGCGGCTCTCTTTCACAGTTTTCGAGCAGCGGGTGCGGGAAGACTGGGCTATGGGTCTATTGTAGCCTCTGGCGAAAACGCCTGCGTGCTTCACTACGTGAATAACGATCGCAAAATGACCGAGAAGGATTTGATCCTCATCGATGCCGGAGCTGAGTTTGAATATTACACAGCCGATATCACTCGGTGTTTCCCGGTAGGCAATCGATTTAGTCCGGAGCAAAGAGAAGTTTATCAATCAGTACTTTTGGCTCAAAAAGAATGTGTCGCGATGGCACGACCTGGCCGAACGTTGAAAGAAATCCATAGCCACGCAGTTGAGGTCCTAACGGAAGAATTAAAGCGCTTGAAAGTCTTAAAGGGGACCACAGCCAGCCTCATTAAGAGCGAAGCCTACAGGCCTTACTACCCACACGGCACTGGCCATTGGCTCGGAATGGATGTGCACGATTTGGGACGGTACTATGAGGAAACTTATTCCAACTCAAGAAAACTAAAGGCCGGCATGGTCTTTACCATAGAGCCCGGGCTTTATTTTGGAGCTGATTCCAAAGCGCCTGCGAAGCTTAAAGGCATCGGCGTTCGCATCGAAGACGATATCCTGATTACAGAAAAAGGCCATCAGGTTCTCACGAGCGCAGTGCCTAAGGAAGTGGAAGAAATCGAATCTCTTCGCGGGTAACGAAAGAAAGCTCCCTGTATTCTGGGGTGTAGACTCCCTGTCGAACTGGCACCGATTCGTCTAAGCAAATACTGTCACTGTGTTCTGTGAGGCTCTCCTCTCGCAGCGATCACTCTGAGAGATCAGTCTTTTAACCTGGAATCCCTTTTGCAAATGAGACTCTCCGACAATGAAATTAATTCGTGTTGGAGTGTCTATGCGCCACTTGTTCATTATTGGCTTATCCTTAGTGATGCTGGGGGTTTTTGAGAAACCTGCTGAAGCTGGGCTTTTCTTTAGAAGGGGACCGATTCGTCGAATGCTCTTTGGGCCTTTCAGACGCAGACCTTTCCCTCGCATGTTTAGACGACCTCCTTGCATCGGGTGCATGCCTCGTAATTTTGGTCCTCGCAACTTCTGTGGGCCGAATATTCACGGTGGCCGCTGCGGCTTTAATAACTTTAATCGTAATTTTAGAAACTTTAATAACGGACTCTTTAGAGATCAGTTTAACCCGATCTTTTCACCCGGAAATGATCCCCGATTTAATCCCCTTTTAAATGGAAGCGGATTCATTCCTAGCAGCTTTGATGATTTCAGGAATAGAAACCTAGGAAGAGGCCTGACTCCCGTCAGCCGTTTAGTGGAAGAGCCCCAATCAGACTTTGAAAAACAGTTTCGAACGGGCGTTCAGCCCAGACTCGACAATATCCGCGCAGGGGTGTGGTCGGGGCAGTGTGAAGTAGAAAACGGTCGAAAAGCAGCTTTTGATTTGAAACTTTCTGATGAAACTGTGGAGACGGTCAGAGAGGGAGGATTGCAGTTTCCTCAAGCAAACCAGCTTTCTTACTTAGTCCGCACTAATGCTGAAGGGAATAAACTCTTTGTTCGAGTAGATTCGGCTCAGAGTCCTCGTTTCTGTGTGCTAGAGAGAGATTAATTAATCGCGGTTCTCATCGAGCAGAACGAGGGAACTTTGCTCATGCGTTTCCGTACTGGGAATAAAGTAAGAGACGTCTGGAGTTAAAAGTTTCTTTTCGATACAGCTTAAAAGATGGTGTTCTAGACCCGTAAAGGAAAGACCCGTCGGCACTTCAACTGAGCTTCCAATCAAAAGTAATTCAGGGATAATGGTTTCGCCTCGTTCGACCAGTTTTCGAACATGGCCTTTGGCCCACTGAAAATCTTTTTCACCATGGGATAAAGACTCAATCGAACGTAAAAGATTTTGAGGCACTTCATAAATAGAAATATTTCGAGATTCGAAACCCACAAGAGATTTTTCCAGCTCATCATGGCGAACGAAAAGCGCCCAGAGGTGCCCCTGGGAATCTGGATAAAATGATAAAACATGAACAGGGATGATCCCAAGCCCCATATCGAGAACAAAATTCTGAAAACGAATATTGTCGTACGTAAATCCTTCTTTAATCTCTGAGAGAGGAACCGTTTTTGAACTAGTGATAATTTTTTTCGAAACGATTTGATGCTGGGAGTTTCTTTCTAGTTCTTTAAATAAAACTTTAATTCGAACATCCATTATTCCTTCACTTGAATCTGTAAGCACGAGTTGGGAAGGTTGGACGAGAATCAGTCCTCCAGAGCTTCGGTGGACCGCCTTGGGAAGACCGTTAAAAATAGAAAGCAGGATTTCTGTGTTTTCGCCCAGAAGACGGTTTTCCGAAGAGGGGTTTCCTCGTTCATCAAAGAGAACAAGGCTTGGCTCAGCCCCTTCGGTGCTAGTCTTGATGAAATACTTCGATGTCTTTTTCTCTGACGGCATTGATTAACCCTGTACTGGGAGAAAATGCAATGCGTATGCCCATGAAAAACTCAATCATTTCAAGGGGTACCTGGTGAGATTTTTTAGCTTAAAAGAGACAGGTGTATACAGGCTGGACACAGGAAACAGGGGGCTTAAAGAAAGCCCCCGTTCCAAACAAACTTAGTGAGCTGCTTCTGGAGCAACTTCAGGCAATACGACTGGAATCGAAAGGTTTGCCGGAGAGTTGTTCACGAAGTCGATCAAGGATTTTTCGTCAAATCCCTGATAAGCGCGATTATCTCTGATGATTAAAGGTCGTTTAATAAGATTAGGATCTTTCAGCATCAAGCGAATAGCTTCATTCTTCGTAGTTCTTCGCTTTCCAAGGGAGTTGTCTTTATAAGTAGTGCTTCTTTGATTGAGGCTAGCGTAAATATTTTCAGCCTTAATCACTTTTTCCAAAAGGCTTCGTGGGGGTGGTTCATGAACGATATCTTTTAGCTGGTACTTGACCCCTTTTTTATTCAAAAAGGCGATTGCTTTCTTGCATTGAACGCAGCTTTTCTTCGCGTATAGAACAATTTCTCCCATTGCGTACTCCTTCGGGCGTTAATTGTGAGACCGGGGTTTTAGCACAATGGGAGGGGGTGCCACAAGGCTCTTGTCGAAAAAAGGGGGGCTTTTGTGCTTAAAAGGAGGGACATTTTTTGCTAGTTGAGAAATGTTTCAAAAACCTTTAAGAATGCCGCCGTGGCTAAAAAACTGATAAAACTGAAAAAAACGCTCTCGAAGGACCTCGCAGTAAAGCGTTTGAGCAGCGCCCTTAAAGGTAGAAAAATAGCTTTCGCTATTTCAGGCGGGATTGGAGCCACTGAAGCCGTTAAAATTGCACGAGAAATCAGGCGCCAGGGAGCAGAGGTTCGAGCTTTCTTGAGTCCCGAAGCTCGAAAATTCATCACTCCTTTAAGTATTGAATGGGCCACTCTTGAGAAGCCCGTTTTAACAGCGGGGCCTCGAGTTGAGTATTTAGAAGTTTTTGATGCGGTTTTAGTTTGTCCCGCAACTTTGCATACTCTTTCTAAAAGTGCTTTGGCACTTTCTCAGAATGTGGTCGATCTTGTGATTGCAAATCAGTTGGGTTCTTCTGGTTTGGTGCTGATGGTCCCTGCCATGAATGAACAGCTTTGGAATCATCCAGCCCTCAAAGACAGTCTCGAAAAATTGCAGAGTTGGGGAGTAAAGCTTTATCCCTCAGCTACGGAAGAAGATCGAATCAAAGTCCCCGAATCAAAAGGATTGGTTCAGTGGTTAATTGAAGAACTAAAGGTGAAAAAATGATCGAAACACAAATTGAAATTACTCGAATGGGCCTAGAGGGCCAAGGGGTCGGATACGATTTAGAGGGTAATATCTATTTTGTTCCTGGGGCTTTGGTGGGCGATAAAGTCAAAGTTAAAACCAAAGAAGAAAGAAAGAAGTACCGAGACGCTGAAATCGTTGAATTGGTGGAGCCCACAGGGAAACGCATTGAACCTGTCTGTAAATACTTTCAAAAATGCGGTGGCTGCGATTGGCTTCAGTGGGATTACCAAGCCCAGCTTGCTGCTAAGGAAGAAATCGTAAAACATATTTTGGAACGAGGGGAATTACGCCCAGTAGAGTTACTGCCGATTCAGAAAGCAGAGCAAAATCTTTTTTATCGAAACCGAATTCAAGTCAGACAGCTCGGGAAAACAGTTGGGTTTTTCAAAAAGAAAACTCATGAACTGGTCGATATTGAAGAATGTAAAGTAGCAGCTCCTGGGATTAACGAGGAGATTCAAAAGATTCGTTCTGAAAACCTAGGTACTTCCAATGAAGTCACTAAGATTGAATTGTATCTGGGAAGAGATGGAAAAGTTCATCGCTTCGATAACGTGGCCCATAGTTTCTCTGGTTTTGCTCAAATTCATTCGGGACAAAATGAAGTTTTAAGATCTCGAGTCGCTCAGATCATGCGGGAAAAGAAAGCTAAAAAAGTACTAGAGCTTTATTGTGGGGATGGAAATCTAACGTATGCTTATTTGGCGTCCGTGGAAAAAGCGTGGGGAATTGACGCGTCACAAAGTGCTATCGAGTCTGCCCGAATTCAACGGACTGAAGAACACGAATCAAAAGCGGTGTTCTTTGCAGATAAAGTAGACCACAACCTGCTTAGAAGATTGCCCCAAGAGATTAGAGATTATGATACACTCGTATTAGATCCACCAAGGCAGGGGATGCTAGATTGCTTGCCTCGGTTTTTACATAACCAACTAAAAACCATACTCTATATTTCATGTTCACCCGTGACTTTCACCCAGGACGTACAATGTTTAAAAAAGGATTTTATTCTTCAAACAGTAGAACCCATAGACATGTTCCCGCACACAAGACACGTCGAGCTCATAGCTACTTGGGTGCGACGCTAGTTCTGGTAGCGTTAGTATTTTCAACGTTAGGACTTTCTGAAGCCTCACCCAGTGATGTGAGCTCTACTCGGAAAGAGACCGAACTCAGAAAAGATCCTTATGCCGATTCCGAAAGCTTAGGTCTTCTTCCTGCCAAGAGTCTTGTGACCCTCACCGGAGAAGAAAAAGGAAAGTACGTTCAAGTAGAAGTGGAACTTGAAGAAGGAGTGGTTCAAGGGTGGATCGAATCCAAATCACTTGCGAAAAAAGAGGTCAGTGAAGGCGAGGAGTCAGAAGAAGAAGCCGAGCGAAAAATCATCAAAGTCAGAAAAGCAAAAAAGAAACGAAAAACCATTCCAGTTCCCAGCGATGAAGGGATTTTATTGGGAAGACAACCCACTTTTAGTTACGGATTTTTTGGAGGTGGTCATTTAGATTTCATGTCCGTTGAAACTCCAGAAGATTCTGTATCGGGTTATGGATTCATGGGAGGAGCAACCCTTTCGTTTGTTTTAGATCCTACCTTTCGTCTGAGAACAGAAGTGGATTACACCGTTCATTCAGGAGTGAATGGGACTGACAAGCTGCTGAGTTTTGGATTTTTAGATATGGCAGTGACTGGCGAAATCCCCATCAGTAGTGCCTTTTATGTTTTAGGAGGCTTTCAGTACTCCATGGGAATTGGGATAGACAATGCAGACAGTGTGGTCTCGTCCAACAGTGTTGCTTCGGCCTCTGATGTTTCTGGTATTTGGGGATTAGCGGGGGTCGGTTACAAGTTTTCTATCGGGGAAACCAGCAGTTTATCGCTTCGTGCTCGATATTCGGGAGCTTTCATGGCAACGCCTGTGGGCTTTCACACTTTTGGACTTCAAGCCGTTTGGGAAATCGAAGGTTAATTTCGTTTAAGCTGTATACAACTCGCCTAAAACCCATTGTCACTTTTTCTGACTGTCTAACTAATTGATTTTATTGTGTTGTGTTGGGGGTGGATAGGGGGTGTCTGTATTCTAGTCAAAATTGAATTGAGCCGATTTTAAATTCCGCCTCATTTCTAGTGAGTTTCGTTTGGCACAGCCGGTGCAGTTACTAGAAGACAGAAGCTGACACAAAAACAACTTAAGAATAAGCAACTTTGAAAGCACAATTTAGATTAAACAGCTTGAGACACAACCTAGATAACAACTCGAAACAACAAATCGATTTTAACTAAAGCTTCAGTAAGAATTAAGTAAGGGATCTTCCGTTAGGAAGATCCCTTTTTATTTTGCTCGCCAAAATGTTTTTCAAAAAAGTAAACCATCATTCGGGCCTGTTCTAAAATGTTTCTTAACTTAGTATTACCGTGGCCTTCATCTGCGAAGATTTTAAACTCTACGGGAATCTTTTTATCTTGGAGAGTTTGAACTAATTGTTCAGTTTCATTAACGGGAACTCGAGGGTCGTTAGCTCCGTGGAAAATAAGAAGCGGCGTCTTTATCTTATTAAGGTAAGTCATTGGTGAAACAGATTTCAGAAAGTCCTCATCAGAAAGTGGGCCATACTCGACTTCTCTCAGAGCCCGTCGATAAGGTTTTGTGTTTTTCAAGAAAGTCACAAAGTCTGTGATGCCAACCGATTCAGAAGCCGCGGCGAACAAATCACTTCCTTCTTGAATACTTCGAAGCACAACAAAGCCCCCATAACTTCCCCCAAAAATCCCCAATTTATCGGGAAGGGTATAACCATTCTTGATAAGCCACTTAGCACCCTCTAAAACATCCTTGATGCTGTCCATCCGCTTTTTGTAATTATCCAGTCCTACATAAACTTTGCCGTAGCCAGAGCTTCCTCGAATATTAGGAGCCAAAATTCCAAAGCCCCGTTGAAGAAAATATTGAAAAATCTTACTGAAGGTAGGGCGATATTGTGCTTCGGGACCTCCATGACTGTAGATCACAAAAGGAATGGGTCTTTTATCGGTTGCGAAGGTTTTGGGAAGAAAGAGGTAAGCTGGAATCTCAAGGCCATCAAAGGAGGGATACTTGATCAATTGGCTATCTGAAAAACATTTCGAGTCAATCAGCCCTTTGTTAGATTGAGTCCAGGGTACTTTTCTTCCGGACTTCCATTGCCAAATACCTGAAGGATCCACCGAAGAAGTACGAGCAAAAAAGAACTCGAGTTCCTGGTTCGGTTTTGAGAAGCTGGGTGAACTTAAGACTGCATTTTTTTCTTGAGGGACTAAAAACGGCTTGTGAAAAAGTCCCGTGGATAAAACTTCAGTGCCTGTAAAAACTCCATACCCATTCAGGTTAGTCACATAGATTAAGTGTTTTCGAGTTTTGTCCAACCTTATCGCTTCTACTTCGCCCTTTTCTCGAGTGAGAACCTGAGCTTGAGCGGGATCGGCAACGGGCAGGAGTATGAGTTGTGCTTTATCCGATTTAAAATCAGACAGAACATAAATCGATTTAGAGTTTGCAGAAAATTGACCATTTCGATTCGACGATTTCCCCAGTCCCATGGTTAGGTTGGTCACTTTTCCTTTAGCCTGGTCAAAGACCATCACGTCACTGTCAGTAATTGAGCGGTACTGATGGATAGCGATGAGCTGACCATCGGGTGAAACATCGGTAATTTGATTCAGTCCCTGAAGTTCAGAGAGCAGGGTTTCTTTCCGACTAGCTAAATCGATTCGATAAAGATCAAAATCGACACCGTTTCTTCTATTGGAAGTAAAAACGACCCAATCCTCGCGGGGACCCCAAAAATAACTTTCCACTCTCTCTGTTGCACTTCCAATTAAATGCTCCATTTGACGTGTTTTTAAGTTAAGAAGAGAAATCTGGTACTGTTCGTTCCCGCCATTCTGGGTGGAAAAGAGAATGTGACTTTCTCGAGGGCTCAATTGGTAATTGACCACGCCTTCAGCAAAAAAAGTAATTTGATTGGGCCATTGATTTGCCTGAGCGAGGTAAAACACCTGAGGGCTTTCCCGAAGATCCGATAAAAAATATACTCCGCCCATCGAGTCTGCTTGAGGTTCATACGTTGAAGTCATCTGCACATACGTTTCAACTGAATGCTGGGCTTCACAGGGGAGTCCTGTCCCAAGCTTTCCGGGTGTGTTCGATTTTTTCTTGTTTGAGACAGGAGTATTTGAACCCGTGTTGGGTAAATGAGCTTGGTCGAGGAGTGTCTCCTTTAGCGGGTTCTTCTCTTTGGGTTTTGTTCCTGAGCGGTGTCGGGGTCCTTCTTCCGCTTGAGCTACCGCGAGCGAGAAAAGGGTTGTTAAAATGACTGGTAACTGCTTGTATTTATGTCTAAAAAATAACATGAGGTTGCCCTTGGTGAATTTGAACCTAATATTATACGATAACGCTGAAGAAAGTTCATAACCCATGGATAAAGACCTCTACGAAATTTTAGGAATTAAGAAAGAAGCCACAGAAGGGGAAATAAGGAAGGCTTACCTCAAGCTTGCTAAGAAATACCATCCGGACGTTAACCCGGGTGATAAAGCTGCCGAGCAAAAGTTTAAAGAGATCAATCTCGCTTACGAAGTTTTAAAGGATGAAAAGAAGCGCGCTCAATATGATCAAATGCGTGCGATGGGAGCCAATCCGTTTGCCCGGGCCCGAGCGGGAGCGGGAGCAGGGGCAGGCTATGCGGGTCCTGAAGGTTTTGATCAATTTGGTTTGGGAGATCTCTTTGAGGAGATTTTCGGAGGCGGTGGGTTCAAGAAATCTTACTACCCTACTAAAGGACACGACCGAGAAAGCAATTTGCAAATTTCCTTCATGGAAGCTGTCAAAGGTGGGGAACGCTTAGTGCAGTTCACTGATGGAAGACGATTAACAGTCAAAATCCCAGCCGGAGTCGATGAGGGCAGTAAAATCAAACTCACGGGACAAGGAGATACTGGAGTCTCAGGGGGGCCCGCGGGAGATTTAATTTTGACTCTTCGGGTTTCGGAGCATCCCTTTTTCAGACGAGAAGGAAACAATGTCATTCTAAGATTGCCGGTAACCTTTGCTGAAGCCATTAAAGGTTCTGAGGTGGAAGTTCCCACCATAGACGGCATGGTTCACTTAAAAATTCCTGCCGGAATTTCAAGTGGTCAGAGATTAAAAATGTCGGGCAAGGGAATTCACTCTGCTAAATCCAGTAGCCGAGGAGACCAGTTTGTTGAGATCCTCATCAAAGTCCCAAAAGAAGTGCCAGAAGAATATAAGAAAGCTGCTGCTTTAATTGAAAAAAATCCGTTTAACCCGCGCGAGGGTCTTACTCTTTAATTTCGAGAAGATCTAAAATCCCTTCAATGGTCTTGGGAGCACAGCCTTCAAATCGATTATTGACGAGCACGTAGGCCAGCTTTGTTTTCTTCATTGAGGCCCGAATGAGATTCGCAGTGGCTTGTCTCGTTTGAGTTAACTCCAAATGAAGCTTATCGTAAGGAGAGAAGGTATCTACTGCGGTCTGATAGGCGGTTCCCGGTTTCAAAAGTAGCCGGACAATAGAAAAGGGGAGATCAAAAGGAAGAGTGAGATTCCATTGTTCTCCCACCTCTGGCATTTCCGTCCAGCTATTAAAGACATGAGCCACTTCATTATCTTTCAAGACCTTAAAGTAATCCCCCACAAGCCAATTTTTATTTCGGATTTCAATTGCGAGAGGAATGTCCGTTTTTTTTCTCACTGCACTCAAAAAAGTGGCCAGACGTCTCACAAACTCTGAGCCACTTTCAATCATCCCGGTTCTAAACTTAGAAAACTCAAACACAATAGCTCCTGCCTTCTTCTCAAGAGTTTTCAGGGGATTAAGAAATGAGTCTTCGAGAAAATAAGGATCTAAAAAATGCTCATTAGCTGTTCCTGCAACTTTTCCGTAACGAGGCAGTCGGGGGTAACGATAAACGGTCGCTTGTTCGGGAGCTTTAAAGATAAATTTGAAATCAGGCGGAGTTTCTTTTTGGTAGGTTGTCAGTTGTTGTTGGGAAGGAAAAGCATAGTAGGTATGGTCCACACCTACTGCCGAAAAGGCATGCGAGTATTCTTTCAGAGAATCTTCTTTAAAGGCCTTCTCACTCTTATATTGCTCATGATAAATCAGTCCTTTCCAACCGGGGTACTTCCAGCTGGAAGTGCCCAAGTAGATGCCGAACTGCTTCAGTTTTTCAATTCGACTGTCCATCGCTAGCCTTTGGAGCAAATGTTTCTCTAAAGCTAATAGACTGGGGCTCAAACGGAACTGCTTGTCCCTGAAGCCAGGGTTCAAAAAGATCAGAAAAATGTTTCGAAAGAGGATGGCCCGACTGTCCGCCCGGGTGGGAAAACAAGGATTGGGACTCATTGGAAAAATCCAAAATGAGCCGCATAGAAGCTCCGTTCTGGGGCATCAGCACATTCGGCACCAGAGAGTCGCCCGGCAAGGGTTTCATGGGCATACTTAAGAGGGGCCGAAGAGCTTTGGGAAGAAGTCTTGCAAAGGGATGTTGAATATCACTTTGATTGAGTTCCCCCCAGTGAACTAAGTTAAGTTTTTCGGGAGCTGAAGCTAAGGACTGGGCGGACTCGGCCAGCGTCTTTAAAAGCAAATCACAGAAAGAAGAATAATCCGAAGAGAGAAAATTCTTTGGTTGAGTTTTAATAAGCTGAGTCACAAGAGGGTCCTGTGCTAGGTACTTTAAAATCGCTTCTTCTTCGGCTTTCGAAATGGTCTTAGCAATAGGGCCTACCAAGTTTTTAAAAAGTGTATTTCTGAAAGACTTAAGGAGAGGGTAAGCAGACGAATTGGGTTCTACTTTTCCATTCCAGTCTTTCACCAGTTGGTGCGCAGTTTTAAGCCAACGAGTATTTTCTTTCGTGAGATCATCAAAATCACATTTAAGAAGTTCGTCACGATACCAAAGATGAGTGAGGGAAAGGTTGTCCGTTTGAACTTTTAGAAAATCATTTGGTTGCCATTTTTTATCCTCAGTTAACAGGTCTTCGATTCTTTTTGCTCTTGCCGGATTGGGCCAATGGTTTCCAAACTTAGCAAGCGGGCCTTGCACCGGAACGGTTCGCTGGTTCGCGCTCACAATAAAACCCTGTGGGGGATTCAAAACGACGGGAAACTCTTTTCGGGGAATGTATCCATCCCAGTAAACAGATCGCGAACGGACTGCTCTCGACTTTCCATCAAATCCAATACGCTTCGGTAAACTGCCAGCAATGGTCCAACCTATATCGCCGGATTTCGTAGCAAACACGGCATTCTGAGGAGGACCAGCCCATTTTCCAAAAGCCTCGGTGAGCTCTGATGCGTCTCGGGCATGATTGATTGCCATCAGGTCCAGATTTTTTAAGTTGTCCGGATCGAGCGCAGTCCACTGAACTGCAATGAAATGTTCTGGTTCCTCTTCAAGGATGGGACCCCAGGGACTATCTTTGAAATGAGCAACGTGGGGATTCTTTTCTCCCTTGATAAATATTTTCTCTTCTCTCTCAACAAGATCGGGGGAGTTCCTGGAAAGAACCACTTGGTCCACGTTATCGACTGCACTATTGGTAAATGCCCAAGCCACCGCACCATTGCGGCCGATGACGATCCCGGGAAGCCCCGGAATCGTCACTCCATAGACAAAATGCGCAGGAGTTTTTAGCCCTAATCGATACCAGAGATTGGGCACTCGTAAATCTAGATGGGGATCACTCGCTAAGAGTGGCTTCCCAGAGTTCGTTAATCTGCCACTCACGACCCAGGCATTGCTTCCTGGTTCAAAATCTGGACTCAGATTTTCTTGAGAGGCTTGTTTTTCTTCTACCCGAAATTCATGCATCTTAGGGGTCGGAAGAGGGTGAAAAGAGGCTGGGTCTTTTACGATTGGGGCATCAAGAAAACCCCGGTCAGGAGTGAGAAAAGATACAAGAGAACTAGAAAGTTTTTTCTGGAGCGCGGATAAGGCTCTCTCATCGGACTCCTTATGACGGCTCAAGCTATCGTACATGCTGAGAACAACTAAAAAGCTATCTTCAGGGGTCCAAGGAGCAGGGCTTAAACCCAGAAGCCAAAACTCCCAGGGACGTCTATCATTTTTTAGGAAAGCATTGACTCCGTTTGCATAAGAAATAAGAGATTCTCGCTTCTGTGAATCCATTTTCTGAAATGAAACAGCAGCTACCTTTTTATAATTCCAGTTTCTAGCGTTTAAATCGGATGCAAGCGCTTTGGGGCCAAAAAGTTCAGCTAATGTTCCAGACATCTTCCGCCGGGCTAACTCCATTTGGAAGAAACGATCTCGGGCTGTGATATATCCCTGAACAAAGTAAGCATCTTGAATGTCAGCTGATTGAATGACGGGAACCCTCGCACCGTCCCACTCTACTTGAACGGGTTCCTTAATCTTAGCCTGAGCATGAAAAGTCTTAAGGCTGGGAAGAGAAAGCCGTAAAAATATCCAAAGGCCAAGAACAAAGGTTCCCAGAATGAAAATAGAAAAAACGAAAAGTCGCTTCATGGTAGCCTATTTTGCTGAGGCAGGAGGGATGGGTCAATTGCAAAGACGCTTTATGGGCCGGTGGTGGCCAAAAACTTATTTGGTAGGGAAACTTTTCTCATGATGGGGAGAGAGGAGTCTAGAAAACCTCGGTGTTGGGCAAAAAATCGATTTTTAAGCTCGACGAGAGCGTCGCCTTCTTCCCAAACCTTCAGTTGTCCCCGGTCTTTTTGGAAGGCCAGAAAACGCGGAACGCTATCGTGAGAATAGTTTTCTGGAAAAGGAAAAAGATCCTTAAGTAGTTGAGAACCAAAAATTTGTTCTTGGGGGTCATCAACCACCACGGAATGAAGGACTAATTGGTTTTGAGGAAACTTTTTTGAGTAGTATTCCAATAGGTAGCGATACTCTTTTGAGCTTTCACACCAAGAAGGACCAATAATAAAAAAGTTAAATTTGTCTTCATCTGCGCCTTTCATGAGGCTTCTCAGAAACTGGTATTGAGTCACAGCTTTTTTTACCATTTCTGGTTTTCCATCCAGGAGGGCTTTCACTTTGATTTGATCGGCTACTGAAACTTGATCCCAGGCCGTTCTTTTTAATGAAATGCGATGAGAAAACAAGCGCTGAGTAATTTGTTGGGACTCATTGGCTTCCAAGGGCGTACTGAGAAACAAAGAAGATTTTTGCCAGCTTTTTCGTTCGGAAGTAAATTCGTGATCGAGTGCTTTTAACTGTTCAGGGGTGATCAGTCGCGTAAATTCCCCTTTTTTATCCGCAACGAGTGGAAAAATATCGTTGTAAGTTCGGCCTTGTTTAAACTCGATAGTAAAGGGCAGGTAGAAAAGCTCATACATATGAAGCAATTTATTAGTAGGTTCTTTGGGGGCGGGCTCTGAAAATCCCTGAGGAGCGGAGATCAGAAACACGATGCCGAGACCTATCAAAAGACTTCGAATCATGGCTTTTAGTACCTCTATACTCGCAGAATACTGCAAGCAGGGTGCCACTGTAAGTATTTGATTTTACAACAGAAGGATTATGTTTTTCGTCTATTTTTTATCACCCTGTTTAAAGGGTTATCAAAAACTCTGTCGGACCTTAGGCTGAGAAAGAATCGAGTTTTTACCCTCCCAAGCGTGACGAATGAAAGCCTCTTCCATCTCCTGATTATGCACAATCGAGAGAACTGCTTTATCTAAAATCAGGTATTTTTCAGCGATTCTTCGAATATCTTCTGCCGAAACCGATTTTATTTTATCAGCAAGTTTGAGGCTGAAATCAAAGCCCAGACCATACATTTCATCTAGGCCAAACATCATGGCTTGAGAAGAAAAGCGTTGCATGTCGAGAGCGATTCTTCCGAGCAAGTATTGCTTTGCTCGAGAAAGTTCCTTTTGAGACATCGCATTTTCCACGGTCCGTTCGAGTTCTTTTCTAATTCCATGAATTGCCACCGGCAGCTTTTCTGGAGAGCAGCCAATGTAAACTCCAAACATGCCGGTTTCCAGATTGTCAGATTGGAGTGGCGCAACCGAATAGGCCAAACTCTGCCGATCTCGCAATTCAAGGAACAAGCGTCCCCCTTGTCCTGCAAGGCAAGAGTGAAGCAGTTTCAATGCAAATCGATCTTCGTTTTTAAGATCGGGTCCTAAAAATCCAACGAGTATCTGTGACTGATGAAGGGGTTGTTTAGTCTCGCAAACAACCGATAGCTCTCTCGAAGGAACTAGCCGATCGGGTTGAACTAGTTTGGCCCCTCCCGAAGGTAAGCGGTGTATGATTTCAGAGATCTCAGTTTCCCATCGGCTTTTATCAAAAGACCCAACAGTTGAGACAACTACGCCTGCTTGATGGATATAACTATCGTAGAATTTTCTTAAGTCTTGAGTGGTCAACGAGCCAACCGTTTCAAGAGTGCCTAGTCCAGAACGTCCATAGGGATGGCCCCCATAGAGAGCTTTGGCGAAATTGAGTTGGCAGACCTGGGCGGGCATATCCCGCTCCGAGCGAATATCCTGTAAAAGGATGTTTTTCTCTATTTCAAATTCATCTTCAGGAAAAGTAGGGTTTAAGAGAATGTCTGTTAAGAGCGGCTTTACTGAGGGCCATTGTTTCGACAAAAACTCTAAACTCAATCCCATCGTATGTCGTCCTACGTAGGCACTGATGGAAGCTCCCAGTGAGTCTAAAACGTAAGCGATTTGCTTTGAGTGATAGTGGCGGGTTCCACTTGTCCAAACTCTTTGAAGGAGATTTCCTACGCCAAGCTTTTCTTTGGATTCTTCTCTTGACCCTCCCGGAAAAATTATCTTCACGGAAACAACGGGCAAATGGTTCATCCATTTCTCAACAAACCGAACGGAGCTCTTTTTGATTAAACCGATTTCTGGTGATTTTTGTTTTGCGGGTGCCGTTTTCTTAGGATTCGAATTTAATATATCCGTAATGGCTTTAGTGTCGAGTTTGTAACCCACAGGATGTACGACACTCAGAACGGGTTTTTCCGATAATATTTTTTTCAGTGATGAATCACACTCCGACGGATGAACCGCCATGACCGAATCCAGATATTTTTGTTCAGAGTTTGGATCTCCAAACTGAATAAAATAATACCCAAGCCTTCTTGCGTAGCCTTCAACGGTTTCTTTTCCTGCAATGACTTCAGCTTCTAAGGCAGACTTCACGCGCTCAATATCCGTCTCTGAAAGTCCTCTTGTGGAAAGATGGTGCAGGTAGGACTTCAATTCTTTCAGTGCTGGTTCAAAATTTTCAGGAGTGACTTGAAGTCCGATGGCCGCCATTCCACATCTTGCGGTGGCGACAAGTCCCATGTTGACGTCGAGAGCAAGCTTCATGTCTTTTACCAAATGTTGGTAGAGAAGCCCGCTTTCGCCTTGGCCAAGTGTGGTGCACAAAACATCTAGAGGGGGAATTTGAGAATCAGAAAGGGCAGGGGCGGGCCAAGCAATTTGAATAGCGCATTCTTTGATGTCTCTTTCTGCTGCCACTACCTGAGGTTTTTTTGCTGAAAAATAATTAGGAACTTTTGGTATCGTACTGTTCTTTTTTTTCTTAATTTTCCCAAGTTTCTTTTGGGCCAGTGCCAGAGCTTCTTTTGTGTTGATATCCCCAACTAAGAAAAGACTGATAGATCCAGCATGGTAGTTTTGTTCGAAATACTGTTTTAAAACCTTATGGTCGATTTTTTTTACTGTCGAATCAAAACCCAAAACAGGTCTGCCATAGGGACTTCCCGGGAAAAAGGTTTTCCATAAATTATGAGAAACTGTTCGGTAAGGGGAATCTTGCGAACGTTTGATCTCTTCAAGAATCACTTCTTGCTCTCTCAGCATTTCCTCTGGATCGAAAGTGGGGTTTTGAATGGCGTCGCAAATGATATCGAGGCCTTTTTCAAAGTAACGGCTGCCGAGGGTTGTGTAATAAACCGTCTCTTCAAATGAGGTAAAAGCATTGATCTCGCCTCCGCAGCTTTCGACTTCGAGGGCGATTTCTCCAACCTTTCTCTTTTTGGTTCCTTTGAACAGGGAATGTTCCAAAAAGTGAGAAATTCCTGCCACTTTATCAGTTTCATAGGCGCTGCCTCGACCAATCCAGGCCTGAACACTCACCACCGGTGCCGCATGGTTTTCTACTACAAAAACTGGTATTCCATTTTTAAGTGTGTATCTTTCGATCATGGTAAGGTCCTTTCAGGAAATTACATTAAACCCCAGACCCGACTCGTTGACAAACCAGTTTGGTATTTATCTGCATGTTCCGTTTTGTGTTCACAAGTGTTCCTATTGTGACTTTTATTCCTTTACTAAATATAGCTCCGGTGACTTTGCTCCTTTTGTTGATAGCTTGGTGCGTGAAGCTAGAAGCGCGGCGAAGTGGCTAAAGACTCAGAAGCGTTTGCAGCAACCCGTCACGAGTATTTTTATCGGGGGAGGAACCCCATCGCTTCTTCCTGCCCGGTATCTCAAAACTCTTTTTGAAGTGTTGGCTCAGGAGTTCCCTTGGGCCCCTTCGATTGAAATTACGCTCGAGGCAAATCCCGAGACAATCACCGAGAGTTTAGTGGAGGAATGGAAAGCTCAAACACCCATTAATCGTATCAGTATGGGCGCGCAAAGCTTTCAACCTGAATATCTGAAAGCACTCGAGCGACTGGGATCTGCCGAAAAAATCACTGAGGCTGCCGGCATTTTAAAGAAAGCTGGCTTTTTAAATTTTAATTTGGACCTGATTATCGGGATCCCGGAACAGACTCCTGAGCAAATTAAAAAGGATATTGAGTGGGCGGTTGGACTGGGTCCAACCCATATCAGCAACTACAATCTTACTTTGAAGCCAGGGCACGTTCTCTTTAAGAAATTACCGAACGACGATGATTCTGCCGATCTCTACGAAACGGCTCGCCTCGAATTAAAGGCCCGCGAATACGAACAGTATGAGATTTCAAATTATGCCCGCCCAGGATTTGAATGTTCCCACAATTTACTTTATTGGACCGGCGGTGACTTCTTGGGGCTTGGACCTTCGGCGGCAAGCCGATTTTTCTGGGATGGGGTTTTTCAACACCGCAAGCAATTAGCCGACTATGCCCAGTACCTAAAACAGGAGAAGTTTGAATCGGTTGCCTGGAATATTAACTCGCAGGAACAAACTCAGTTAGAAGCACTTTTTCTGGAGCTTCGACGAAACTCCGGAATTGATATCGATCGGTTTTTTAAAAAGTATGGCCTTGATCTGACTAAAAGCTCAAAGCTTCCATTTCTTGAAAAGGCAGGTTTTTTGGAAATGCAAAAGCCGACCCTTCGTTTAACCGATAAGGGTCGGCTTGTTGCTGATACTCTCGTTTGTGAGCTGATTTAGAAAAGGACCTTAAAAAGGAACCTCATCATCCATCATTCCGCCACCTGCTTGAGCTTCCATGGAAGGAGTTTCAAAACTGGGGGCTGCAAAGTCATTAGTGGGAGCTGATTTTTCACTGGCTCCTCCCAAGAACTGAACATTGGCGGCTACGATTTCTGTGGTGTATCGCTTGTGACCTTCTTTATCGGTCCACTCGCGAGTTTGTAGTCGGCCTTCAACAAAAGCTTCTCGACCTTTGGATAAGTATTGGCCACAGATTTCCCCAAGTTTTCCCCAGGCTACGATTCGATGCCATTCGGTTCTTTCTTGTTTCTGTCCGTTTTTATCGGTCCAGTTCTCGTTGGTGGCGATACTGAAAGTAGCGACCGAACCGCCGGTGGTTGTGTAGCGCACTTCAGGATCTTTTCCTAAGCGCCCAATTAATAAAACTTTGTTTAAACCGCTGGCCATTGTAACTCCTCGTGTTGCCCCTTTATGGGAAATTTGAGTTATTTTTTTAAGATCCGAGTACACTAGAGTCAAGAAATAGGGGAAGCATTGAGGAAAATTATGGCTCGAACGGTTATTTCCAGGCGAACTCCCATCTTTTTAGGTCCAATTTGTTCTACTCCATTCCAGCGCTGCATTGCGAAGGGCATTGATTTAGTTCTTGTTATGGTTGTTTTTTTTGTTGGTAAGACCATTTGGGGACCTCTTGGTCCCTTGCTGGGGGCTTGTTACGCGGCGGTTCAAGATTCGTTTAGTGAAGGGCAAAGCGTCGGCAAGAGGATCATTGGGTTAAGAACTTTAGATGAAGGAACGGGAATAGCTTGCTCTGCGCCAAGTTCCTGTATGCGAAATTTGCCCTTAGTATTGACCATTCTTTGTGCAACTATTCCGGTAGTTTGGGCGTTTGTGCTTCTTGCAGCACTACCCTTTGTTTTATTAGAAATTTATCTCATTTTTACTCTAGAAACGGGAGTTCGACTCGGTGATGTTATGGCTAATACGCTCATTGTCGAACATTTTGAAGTCCATCCCGAAGAACCTTCCATCCCCCTATAAACTCACCTAGGACGACAAGCAATTTCTGGGTATAATTAAGAAAAGCACATCTGTACCCCATCAAGGGATTCTAGCTCTTAAGTTACATACAATTAGCTTGGTTTCAAAAAGAGGAAACATGCGTTTTCTGGACTCACTTTTGAAAAAACAATTGGTCGGCCTAGATATTGGTATTTCTGGGATTAAGGCCGTTGAAATCAGTTCAGAAAAATCACCTCGGCTATTGGCTTACAATAGAATTCCCCTGAACTGGGATACCATCTCGATTGAGGGCGAAATAAAAGATCGAAATGCGCTGGTTCAAGCACTCAAAAAACTTTTCTCCGTTGGCAATTTCAGCTCAAAAAATGTCTCTGTTAGTGCATTTGGGCGTTCGATCATCAGTAAAAGAATCAGCGTTCCGATGATGACAGAAGAGGAACTAGATGAACAGCTGTACTGGGAAGCTGAGCAATACATTCCATTTAATACCGATGAAGTAAATCTAGATTTTGCGATTTTGGGGCCTAACACGCAAACCCTGGCGCAGGAACCCAAAATGGATGTCCTTTTGGTGGCGGCTAAAAAAGATTTCGTAAATTCTCTCAAATCATTGGTGAAAGAAGCTGGGTTGAATCCGGTGATCGTAGATACCCAAGCTTTCGCTTTAGGCAATTCTTTTGAGTTTAATTATCACTCGTGGCTTAAAGAACAAGGGTGCACTACTGCGGTTCTGATTGATTTTGGTGCAGGATCTACAAAAATTTCAGTGATTGAAGGGCACCAGACCACCTTTAGTCGAGATATCCAGCATTGCGGCACTCAGTGTACCGAAATTATCATGGAAAAATTTGGTGTGAATTTAGAAGATGCGGAAAGACTAAAGATAGAAAAAGCATCGGATCCCAGTATTCGGCCCCTTTTGATTGAATACAGTCATTTAATTTCAGATGAAATTTCGAAATCAATTGATTTTTTTTTGAGCCAGGCCAATGACCGTTCCGTTGATGCGATCTTTACCTGCGGCGGGGGAGTAAATTTGCTGGGATTAAATGAGGTTTTAAAAGAAAAAATGCCAGCTCCCGTCTACTTGTTAAATCCCCTAAAACACATTGTGGGTACAGGACACCAAGTGAATCAAATTGCGATACAAGAAATTGCCTATCTCGGAGCGGTAGCGACTGGGCTGTCTTTGAGAAAGTCAGGGGATCACTAAATGATACGTATTGATTTGGGAAAAAATCCTGAGCAGAGAAGAGCTACCTCAAAAGGGAAGCCTTTCAAAGGCTTGCCATTGCTCAACCAATTAAAGATTGAAAAGACGGATATTGGGGGAATCTTGTTACTTCTAGGGGCCATCGCATTTGCTCTTTTACCGCATCTTTTTGTGGAACAATTCAAAGAACGAACCCTACAAAAGCATGAAGCCACCAAAGCCCAACTGTCTGATGAACAAAACAACCTAAGACAGGATATTTCTAAATATAATTCTTACAAAGCAGAGCTGGACAACTTTGAGAAGCAAAGTTCGCTTCTCGCGCAGAGACTTGCAGCAGTAAACGAGCTCTTATCGTCCCGAAGCGGACCCGTAAATACGTTAGATGCCATCGGCCAGAGCCTACCTTCAGGAGCCTGGTTACATCAAATTACTTTGGCTGCTGAGCCCGAACCCTCTCTTCAATTTTCTGGATCATCCTATTCAAGCGATGATGTCACAGACTTTGCAGAGAAGCTCGGTAACTCGATTTATTTTCAAAATGTAGAGCTCAAAGAAGTTTCGGGAGAGAAATCAGCCGGTAAAGAAGATATTAAAAATTTTTCGTTCACGGCTTTTCCCAAAGCTTTCAAAAGCTTTAAAAAAGAACAAAGAGAAACAGCTTCCAAAACCCAGAGATGATCATGAAAGTAATTTTGAGAAATAAAGTGATGAGCGCAGTTCTTATTCTCATCGGAGGCGCGATCTATGGAGCGTATTCCTTCTCCGAGTTTAACAGTGGACAAGCACAATCTATGTCTGAGGAAATAGCCAACATGGATCGTGAAGTTTCCAGTCTCAAATCCGAATTAACCAAAATTAAAAAATTCGCTGATAATATTCCTGCCGTAAAGCAAAGCTTTCGAGAACAGAGCTTGCAACTTGAGTCTGTTTTGGAATCTATTCCGAGATCTTTCGAATTCAACGTTCTATTAAAGAAGTTTAACTTGCTGGCTCAGAGTTCAGGAATCGAGATTGCTGGATTTAGACCCCAATCAGGAGAACATGATCAGGGGTATTTCAAAAGCGCCACCATTGATTTGAGTTTAAGAGGGGGGTTTGTACCCACACTCGTGTTTCTAGATCAGATTTCCAAGTTAAAACGGGTGGTAGCATTTGATGAGATACGAATAACCGCGCAGCGTGGAACGGCAAGCCAGGGCAAAGAAACACCCAGCGCAGATACGAGCGTTAAGTTACGAGCTTATCGATTAAGTGATACATGAGGATTAAAGGAATTTTAATTTTAGGTGTATGGATGATGAAATCCAGCACTCTTTCTTTTGCTAGTGAGGCTAGTTCCGTTTACTCACCCATTGGAAAAAGGGATCCCTTTCAGATTCCGAGATTGAATCTTCGAGATCCGGCATCCGCTGAAAGTGATTTGTTTCGTTATCAAGTCGAGCAATTTGAACTGAAAGCAGTCTTAAAAAATGCCGAATCCAGTCAGATCCTAATCTCTGACCCCAAGGGAAATACCTACATTTTGAAAGAAGGAGACGAGTTGGGACGTGCTCACGCTACGATAAGTCGGATTTTGGACAAGGAAGTTATTCTCACTGAGAAAGTTACGAATTATTTGGGACATCAAGGACTCACAGAAAAAGTACTGTCTATTCCCATGGACGATACGTTAAGCGACAAATAAAGAGGGGCGTTTATGAATCACAAATGGCATTGGTTAGTCCTCATGTTTTATCTTTCATCTTCACTTGGTTTTTCCGATTCAGCTCGCAAGAAAGAGTCTGCCCCCGAACTGGTGGTGCCGCAGTTTGATTTTGAGGGCGCTGGAAGAGGAAATAAGCGTAAACCCGCAAGTCAGGATGACGCCAACGATTTACTCAGTGAACTAGAGGGGCTCCTAGAAAACCCTGCTCAACGAGATGCAAAAACTCAGTTGGGCATACCAGAAGGGCTTATCGATCCGTTGCCGCAGATGAAAGCGGATATTCCCATAAAGAACCCAGAGAAAGTTGAGCCAGTGAAGGTTGCTCCGAAGAAGACAACCCCTAAAATGTTGGTCAGAGCTCCGATTCCAAAAGCAAAAAAGTCAGTCAACAAAAACAACGAGCTGGTAACAGTTGATTTGTTCACTGAAGAAAAGGCCCATAAGATAGTTTTGCAAGCTACAGGCCCTTTAAAATATCGGATAACACCTAAAAGAACTGCGAAGCAGATAACCTACGTTTTTGAAAAGACCAGTACTCCTAAAAAGCTCAGACGCGAGTACGACACTAAAGAGTTTAAATCACCTATTGTGAAGTACAGTTTGAAACAGACAGCAAAAAAGAAGATTCCCTCTACCCAGTTAATCGTTCAAATGCGCGAGTTCGTTCTTCCTAAGGCAATTCACACTGGCGATAAACTTGTTTTGGAATTTGAAAACCAAACAAAGTCCAAGCCTGAGCGCTTGATAGCGTCCGAACTTCCTGCGACCTCTTTCGGTGAAGAGGCCTTTGATTCTGGCCGAGGATATCGGGGAGAGCCGATTGAAAAACTTGAGCTTAAAAATACCGATGTTGCTGAAGCCATTAAATTAGTTGTCCGGTCCTCTGGCTACAATGTCGTTTTGGGAGATGATGTAAAAGGCAATATTGGTTCCTTAAGCCTTCAAAACGTTCCCTGGGATCAGGCCTTGCACATTATTCTCCAGATGAAGAAATTGGGCTTCGTTCGCAAGGGAAATCTCGTTCGAGTTGCAAGTTTAGATAATCTCAAAGCCGAGCAAGTTCAGTTAGAACAACAAGAGGAACTGGAACCCCTTAAAACGGTTCTTATTCCGGTTAGCTACGCAAAATCCTCCGCACTAGCTCCTCGAGCTCAGCCCTTTCTTTCTAAGAGAGGAAAATTAGATACGGATGAGAGAACAAACACCATTATTATTCGGGATGTTGAATCCGTTGTTGCTCGCCTTCAAAAACTTTTCGCTGTCTTAGATACGCAGCCTCCTGCTGTTTCCATTTCTGCTAAGTTCGTTGAAGTAAAAAAAGGGTATACCCAATCACTTGGGTTGGGGCTTTTAAATTTAGCTGGCCAAACGTCGGGAATTAATTTTGGTTCTGCTCAAGCAAGCATTCCTGGACCGGGATTTGAAGCTCTTCCTACGGGAGGAACCATTAATTTATCAGCTCCCAAATTTGCAGCCCTTCAGGCTCGCTTGATTTTGGGTGAAACTGATAGAAAGGTGAAGGTTTTGGCCAACCCCACAATTACCGTCCAACAGGGACAACAGGGGTCAATTGTTCAAGGTAAAACAACCGATGTGCCACAGCAAGCTGCTGGCGTAGGAACTGTGACTACCGGATTAACTCAAACTGCAAATCTTTCTCTTAATGTTACCCCGATTGTTTCTAACGATGGCTCGATTGCCCTGCAAACCAGTCTGCTGCAGGAAATTCCTCAAAATAGCCTTACTACCCTAACGAAAGATACACGTTCTATTCAAACCCAAATCATTCTTCAGAATGGGGATACAGCTGTTCTTGGGGGGGTTTTCTCGGGCCAAGAGCAAGATTCCAATACGGGAGTGCCTTTTTTAAGAAACCTTCCGTTATTGGGGGCTCTGTTTTCGAGTCAGCAAACTTCTATCGATCAAAATGAAGTTCTCATTTTTATCACTGCCAGAATTCTGAACCCAGAATCTGCATTTAAACAAAAGATTTAATTACGAGGGATATAGCATGGGATTGTTCATTTTTTTTCAGGTGGTTTTTGATATAGCTGTTATTGGCGCCGCTATTTGGATTTATTTAAATAAAAGTGAATTTCTTGCAGCAACTAGCCAACCTGACACTCAGCTTTTGGAGCAATGGAAGAAAGACTGGGAATTAGAAAAAGAAAACCAAGCACAGCAGTTGTCTATGCAGCTACGTTCCATTCGGCTGCTCTACGAACAAACAAAAAAGTTAGTGGATGAAAAACTGACTACCTTTTCTCAATTTCCTGTCAGCCAGGAAGAAAATGAATTGAAAAACTTGGTTTCTGAGAAACCCCAGCCAACGATTCCCACTTTAATTGAATTCGAGGCTCAAAAAGAGCGTTTGAAACAAGATTCCAACTTAGATTTGAGAAGTCTTCTTGCTGATCAGCTTTGCTAAATAAGGGACTGATAATAATAGACTTTTTTTCCTGATTGCCCGCTTCAGTATCTTTGTTCCTGTAAGTTTTTGCCCTGCCGCAGAATTAGTGTTGACAGTCTCGACTCCTCGGAAAAAAATACTCATACATCATCAAGAGCAGTTAGCTGGTTTTTAATATTCCTCATGGTGATGAGGGGTTGGGCAGACCGCGTCATTTCTTGACAGTTTATCTCTTTGGGGGTTGGATGCGGAAGGTCGCTGAATGACGTATGGAGCCCTTGTTAAAAAACTTTAAATATAACCTTTCAGGTTGGGGGTAAAAATAATGGAGAAGGCCAAAATTATTAAACGTTATCAGAACAGAAAACTTTATGATACGGATGCTAGCTGCTATGTAACGTTAGACGAAATTGCTGAAATGATTCAGCAAAGTGAAGAAGTCACTGTTGTGGACAACCGAAATCAAAAAGATATTACGGCATCCACTTTGACTCAGATTATTTTTGAAAAACAGAAACGTTCCGAAACTCCGGTACCGATTTCTACACTTCGACATATCATCCAAACTGGCGACGGATCCTTTAGCGCATTTTTAGCAAAAGGAACGGAAGCCAATCAGATGGATGTGATTCGACAGCTTGAAAATCAAGTTCGCGAGCTCACTTCTAAGCTAGAAGGCGTAGAGCGAAAAACTGTGGTTGCTCCTAGTGCAAAAGAAGTTCCTGTTACCAGCATGCATAAAACAGTAGAAGCTTAATAAAATCAGATATTTATCACTGTCCAACCCCTTCGAAAGAAGGGGTTGGATGCGTTTTGAGAATCTGCGATAATGTAAGGGCTCCCCTGTCGGGTGCGTGAGTCACGAAATGGCTCTGACCTACAAATAGATTCATCGGGAGCCTTCCCTTATTGCGGTGTGCAGGCCTATCTCAGAATAGGAAGCCTAAAGCAGTAATCAAGGCGACCACCTAACTCTTTGGGTTAGGAGCATTAGGACCACGGCTTAAAGGTGGGGGAGCAGTATGATTAGCGATAGTAGTATCAAATGGATTGAAAATCTGGCCGAGCAAGAAGGATTGATTCTAGCTGGCAAACTTCCCAACCTAGATATTTCTCGTACTCGCGAAGAAGTCCTGGCAGTCAGCACCACCTTATTTATGAGAGAAGTGAGAACTCAGTGGTTGAGTCTCTCAAAACTTTTCAATTCCCGAATGAAAGAACCATCCTTATGTATTTCCTGGGGTGAGATGGCCGATAGACCTGATAATTTTTTTCTCGAACGAAACTCAGTCCGATTGGTGATCAGCTCAAGCCGTTCAGGATCTATCCAAATCAAATGTGAAAAGCCTTCTTTAGATACATCTTCGCGAATAAGCACTGTTTTTTCTGGCGTTTTAGAAGCACGATTTTCAAGTTTTGATGAAGTTACTTGGCACTTCTTAGAAAAGCCAATCACAGTTGATCAGTTTTCCCGTTACTATTTAACTGAGTTTTTGCAGAGCAGTCGTGCTTTTGATCGTCTCTTCTAGTTTCTAACCCAAGTTGTGAACTGTCAGTCCTGTTTTTGAACTCCCCATTCTCCTAGTTGTTTCTTTTTTAGCTGAAAATAGTTGGCTCACTCTTAGCAAAAAGTTTCTCTAGGAGGGATTCAATGCCAAAAATAAATCAGAAGGGACAGGGATTGGTGGAATACCTTGTCTTGGTTTGTCTTATTACGATTAGTTCCATCGCCATCGTGAGTGTGGTGGGTGCTAACATCAAAGAGCTTTACGCTAACGTTGCACATTCTCTTCAAGGAAAAAAGAAGTTCGATTTTACTGACGTCCAACAGCCTATGATTCAAGGCAGAGCCCTCGATGACTTTATGGAAGGGGCCCAAACAACTAAGAAAAAATCCCGAAGTTCATGGTCCGAATAAAAAGAAACATTCGTGGTTTTTTTTTAATAGAAGCGGTGATGCTTTTGATGCCATTTGTCTTAATGATGTTTTTTCTTTTGGAGGCATTTAGACGTGAGATCTTCCAGGTACTCTTGATTCACATCACTTGTACAGAGGCTCGGGCTAAGGCTTTGGGTGAGAGTGGAAAGGAAATCGATAGGGAGACTCAGAGCTTTCTCGATTTAGCCCTTGGAGGTGTTCTTGGGAGACAAATCGACAGGGAATCGCAAAGGGAGTTTAGGAGAATTAGGGATCCAAAGGACCTTCGTTGGCTGAACGTGGGAAAGCTTCCTGGGGGACTAACGGAACGACGGCTACGTTATGAACAATTTATTTCTTTTGAGTTTCGGGGCAAAAGAAAACACCATCAGGAGATTATTAAAAGATGTTTATTTCCTTTTTCTTAGCAATTACAACGCCCATGATTTTTGGGGCGGCTTGGGTGGCCGAATTATACTATCGAGAACTTGACTGGCAGAGAACTCAAATTGTCTTGGATAATACTGCAATTCGCTTAGGACAGAGTGATCTGAATTTAGTGCAGGAACTAGAGAGAGATCGAAAAGAAATCACTAATCTTCATCAAAAGTACCATCAAAGTCTCGCCTGTAGTTTGGTACCACCTACGGCTATCGGCTGTGGGAAGCTGGCAAAGGCATTAAGGGCCAGTATCCGCGGGTTAAATCTAATATCCGGGTTTAAAGCAAAAAAAAGTTGGGCAAGGGGAACTTCGATAGCGGAAAGGGAACTGGGTCTAACCACCCCAAACCTTCATTTAAAACGGGCCCCAGGACTGTCGTTGAAGCAAAATCATTGTCCGGCATGTAGTGAGGTTAACGGATTAACCGTAACCCACCTGTCAGAAGCGAAAAGCCGTTTGTTTGAGCCCGGCGGGAGAAGTTTAAGCGTGTCAGTTTCACTCGTTAACGAAGCTCCCACCAAATGGGATTACCGGTTATGGGCAAAGTAAAACCAGATCAACGGGGAATGCTCTTAATTGAGATAATTCTCATTTTGCTCTTAGTTATCGCGCTCATGAAAGCCGGCTTTGAGACTTATTTAAGTCCTTACAAAGAGGCAGTCCAAAATATTCAAAAGCAAAGGATTGTCTACAACGGTAAAAGATTATGGAACCGCTAAAAAGGGTAAAAAAAATATGGTTGCAAAGACCGCTTCTGTCGAGATTGTGGCTTTTCGGAGTCTGTCTTTTGGTCATGAGTGTCGAATTGCATCACCTATTGAGAGCTTCTCCGCGCAATGAGGTTAGGAAGCTTGCAGCAAAACGTGATCTTAAGCCGGGCATTGTATTAACCGTTCATGACCTAACAGTTGGAGTAGATAGTTCCAGCGGTGAATCCAGTTACCTTACTTTCACTGATCAAGAGCTCGATGAAGTGATTGGAAAACGGGTACTAGCTGAAATTCCTTCAGGCGCACTCATTTTAAAAACCCAGCTCCAGCAAAGCAGCGAGCTTAGTTTCTCTCGTAAGGTCCCCAAGGGATTCCGTGCATTTTTAATAAAAACACAGTCCCGTTTGCCTCTGGAAATAGGGGATCGGGTTGACCTAGTTAGGAAAAAATCAGAACGGGGAATAGAATCAACGGTTTTTCTAGAAGATAAGAGAGTGCTGGCTTTAAGCAGAAAAGAGAACCACCAAGAAGTGCTCGTTGCACTGACTCCTGGGGACATTCATCAGATCGAATCTTTTTCTGAAGAGGGTTGGGTCGAAGTAGTTCTCAGAAACCCTCAAGACGAATCGCGAACTCCATCTAAAAAGCAAAGAACCAACCCCAAACAACCACGTCCAATTCAAGTTTTGGAGGAGGGGTAGCAATGAGAACCTTTCTACTCACTCATAAAAAACTAACGGTCCTCTTATGTTGGGCGCAGTCTCTTGTTTTGGCTGTTCCTCTACCCGATAAAAATACAGGCCCTGTGGGGCTTTTATGGATAAAAACAAAACACAATGGCTCTCTTTACCAGCACGCAAAAATAGAGAGACAACTCACCGATGAGATCGAAAATAAGCTGGGACGACGGGTAATGAAAACGCAGCCGTCCTCTATGATTCCAATGGAGACCTTTCGGCTAGCAAAAGTCAGGAAAGAATTAATCAAACTCAACCAGAAACTTTCCCAAAAGTCCTTTAGCGATAGAACTCTAACCATGACTGCTGACAGTGAGGCCCAGGCGCTGATTCAAGAAATCAACCGGCGTA
This sequence comes from Bdellovibrio sp. ZAP7, assembly GCA_945878405.1. GTDB lineage: Bacteria > Bdellovibrionota > FAC87 > UBA2466 > UBA2466 > RFNO01. Next base: position 25,948 of record CAMCTJ010000011.1, on the reverse strand, counting down.
GTTCGCAACTTCCGAGAGGCACTTTTGGACCCGAAATACAGCTGTCTCGGCTGGTTCAAGCAGGATGGTTTTGGAGAAAGCGAAAGATGAAGGAATTTGGACGTCTTTGTCGGGAGGCAGCTGAAGTACATCCTTTGCGAGAAATTGATTTCCACCGCCTCATGGATGAGCCATTAAAAGACGTATTTGAGAGTGAGTGTCTAAAAAAAGTGCAAATCAATCCGAAAAACAACTGTGAATTGCGTCAGATTGATGAGTTGTTTGAGCTAGCCTATCCCAGTTGGATTAATGGATTTCGAATTGCTACCCAGGGGAAAGAAATATTTCCGGGAAACTATTTGGTAATAAGACGAGGAAGTGAGGGAAAGGTATTTGAGCGAGTGATTAAATGTGGAGGGGTAATCCAAGATGAAAAAGGTAAAGTATGGGCACCTATAAGAGATCAAGTTCGAATTGAGAATCTGATTCCATCGGAATTCGATAAGGCTAAGGACCTGCTGATTCTTTCAGAGGATTCCAAAGAGATTGGAAAGTATCATTTTAACTCTCAAACGGGACTTAGCGATTGGCCTCTACGAAGTGAGGATTCTGCCTTCCCAAACCCATCTTCTTTTTCTACGGGCCCTGAAGAGAAATGGTACAATAAAAAAATGGTTTGGTGGTTTATGGGAGCCATCCTCGTCACGGGGGCAATTCTGGGTGTGAGAGGGGACTCTGAACCCCAAATTCCTTTTAAGCTAAAATTAAAAAATGGACCCTAAGATGGGAAACAATCAGAAGTGGCTTGTATCGTTTTTCGAAAGTATCACGCCGGTTCAGTGGTTCTTCATTGTCACTGGAGCAATAACTGTTTTGTTTATTAAGCTCATGATGGATTATCAAGAGCGAGCGAATCAACGAAATTTTAGAAAAGAGTCCAGCGCAGGGAAGCGTAAAACCGATCTTATTAAAAAGCCCTAATCAAAACTTTCGTCACTGTCTTTATCGGGGCCAATTCCCACAACAGCCGAATCGTCGTCGTTTAAATCTTCTAGACTTTCAAATTCTGAAGACTCACTGACTACTAATTCTCTTTCAGGTTCTTCTTCCTTTTCAACTGCACGAGCTTTCTTTGAATCTGACTTCAAATTGATTTTGGGTTCAAAATCTTGTGGTTCAAACTCCGAGTAGCATTTAGGGCAAGTAATAGGAAGGCGCTCAAAGTCATAGAATTTCGTACCGCACTCAAGGCAATTGCGTTTTTGACCTAAACGACCAGGTTCGATGGGTCCTAGAATAGGGCGTTTGGGAGCCGCTGTAGCTTTTGTTTCCTTGGCCATCGAGGAACCTTGTTTTTTGGAGGAAGGGGCTGTGACCTGACCCTTTGTTTCCTTTTTTTCTTGAGTTTTTTTCTTGGGTTCAGCAACTGGCTTTTTTACTTTTGCGGCCGTCTTTACGATGGGCGCCTTTGCCTTCATTTTTGGAGCAGCAGGCTTTTTAGCTGGCGCAGCTTTTTTCTTTTTTGCAGGCTTTTTTACTTTTGATTTTGCCATGGACCCGATCCTTGCCAAATTTTTCTTACTAACTAATTGCGATAATACAGTTTTTAATGACACGTTAAAGAAGGCCTTTTAATGGGAATCGTAGACCCCGTCAAGCTTCGACCCACCGAAGTTAATTAAAGGAGGTCAGTTCTCTAAAGTGTTGAAAACGTTTGTCTATTTGGTCTTTTGAAAGCCGCAGAAGTTGATTGCAGCCAAAATCTTCCACAATAAACGAGGCCATCACGCTACCGTAGACCACCGCTTGTCTTAATGTTTTTTTATCCGGCGAGGTTTGTCCGCAGGAGGCCAAATATCCTAGAAAACCACCCGCAAATGAATCGCCAGCACCTGTGGGATCCTTAACCTCACTAAGCGGTAATCCAGGAAGACTAAAAGTTTCCGTTTGATTAAAAAGAAGCGCTCCGTACTCCCCTCGCTTAACTACTACAAGGTGAGGGCCCCAGCTGCGGACTATTTCAGCTGCTTTCACCACGTTGTGAGACTGTGTTAATTGGCGTAGTTCTGCTTCGTTAATAATTAAACAGTGAACTTTATTTAGAACCTGAATCAAGGCTTCCTTCTGGCTTTGAATCCAAAAATTCATAGTGTCCAAAGCGATAAACCGTGTCTTGGGAAGGTTCTTAAGCACTTTCTCTTGTAGAGAGGGCAGAATATTTCCAAGAAACAAAAAGGGACTGTCCTGATAGCTTGAGGGAACCTCAGGTGAAAAATGTTCGAAGACATTCAGTTGGGTATCTAAAGTGGTTGCTTCATGTAGGTCATAACCGTAGCGGCCAGACCAGTGGAAGGTCTTTCCTTTCGAAACACTGACTCCGCTCAAATCAATGTTTTTTGATTTGAGATAATCCAAATGTTCCTTGGGATAGTCTTCTCCCACTACACTAATGCATTTCACAGGACTGAAATAACTTGCACTGAGGGAGAAGTGATTGGCCGAGCCTCCCAAAATCTTTCCGACGCTTCCAAAAGGTGTTTCGATGCTATCAAAAGCAAGAGAACCCACCGCAACAATTGAACTCACGACCGATACCCCCTCTTCGTTAGAGCACGCTAACGTGATCTTATTCAGGTAGAGCAAACTGGAAAAACAGATTGCGACCTTTTCGTTTCACTTCCAAGTAAACATGTTTGGCGTTTTTTAAAGCCTTTTTATAGGCCGAGATTGAAGTGATGTTCTGGCGATTCACTCGCACAATGATGTCTCCTACCTCAAGGCCCAACATTGATTCTGAAAGCGAACCGGGTTCCATCCCCTTAATTACGACGTCTTTTCCTTTTGTACCCAAGATCAATCCAATCCTATCGGGTTCTTGTTCACTCTCAGAACGTTCCTCGGGGCCCGCTCCTTGATCTTCCGGAAGAGTTCCCACTTTAACCGTGATGGAACGAGATTTTTTATCCGCATAATCCATCACTTTTAATTTTACTGTTTGACCAGGTTTGAAATCTCCAATTCGTCTCTGAAGTTCGGTGACTTCTTTTACCGTTTTTCCATCCACTTCCAATACGACATCTCCTGCCTGAAGACCCGCAGTTGCAGCGGGACTGCCCTCAATGACTTCGTGGATTCCGACGCCTTGTTTGAGTCCTAGTTCCTTTGCCAATTCAGGATCAAGAGGTTGGATGTAAACTCCGAGCCATCCTCGAACAATCTTTCCTTCTTTAAGAAGACGGTTCACGATGTCTTTTGCAAGGTTCGCTGGAATAGCAAACCCAATTCCCATGTAGCCACCACTGCGGCTGTAGATAGCCGTATTAACTCCAATGATATTGCCGTCAATATCACACAGTGGGCCTCCTGAATTTCCAGGATTGATTGCTGCATCTGTTTGAATCATGTCAGCCCTGAAGTCGTTTCCAAGTCCAACCTGATTTCGACCTTTAGCACTGATGATTCCCACGGTGACAGATTGATCCAAGGCAAAAGGACTTCCAATAGCAATTGCCCAATCTCCCACTTCCGCAGAATCAGAATCCCCCCAAGCGGCATAAGGAAGATCCTTTGCGCCTTCAATTTTCAAAACTGCCAAATCAGTTTTAGGATCCGTGCCAATAATCTTTGCTTTCATTTCCGTGTTATCACTACCGATTCGAACCATGATTTCGGTTCCACCATCGATCACATGATTATTGGTCACAACAGTTCCATTTTTATCAATGATAATTCCAGAGCCCAAGCTGGTCTGCGGCCCTGGTTCAGGCATCATGTGAGGCGCTCCAAATCTCTCGAAAAAATCCCAAAAAGGATCTCTTGGAAATGGACTCTCTTCGTCTTCTGGCCCCGGCCCAGGTCCTGGCGCTGGGCGCCGATTTCGGGGGCGTGGCATTTTCTGTTTTTTTACCCCACGGGTTGCTTTGATATTCACCACGGCAGGCCCAACCTTTTTTGCCACCGATCGAAAACTCTCTGATGTTTTCTTCAGAGCCGTAGTTCCAGCATCGTGATTGCTTGTTTCTGAACGCGTCTCTGCCAACGCCGGATTGTCGAGAGGGGCCTGAACTTCTTCTTTTTTGGAGTCAGCAACCTGATAAAGATATTGGACCCCGGCATAAACACCGACGCTGGTTAGGGCTGCTACAATTCCTAGGGCAACATAAAGAGCTAAACCCTTTAATGGCATTTTTGGTTTTTCTTCAGACATGAAGTGGTCTCCTTATTTGGAAGCTGCTTTTTTTGCACCCGATCCGGATTTTCGAAGAAACTCGAGTTCCCCTTTTGAATCAACACCTATTTCAATCATATCTCCCGGATGGAATTCTCCCTCTAATAGACGCATCGATAAGGGATTTAGTATTAAATCCGTAATCAATCGTTTTAGGGGGCGAGCACCGTACACGGGATCGTAGCCTCTTTCGGCCAATAATTCCTTGGCCTTACGGTCCACAACCATACTTAGATTTTTAGCCTCAAGCAACTTTTTTACCTGATCAAGTTGAATGTCGACGATCTGCGTTAACTGAGCTCTTTCTAGGTGGTGAAAGACTATCAAATCATCCAAACGATTCAGAAGTTCTGGCCTAAAGTGCTTTCGGACTTCTCCCATGACGAGCTCTTTTGCTTTCTCAGGTTTGGAAGTTTCGAGCAAATGTTGGCTCCCTAAGTTTGAAGTCAGAATAATCATCGTGTTTTTAAAATTAACTTGGGTGCCTTGGCCAGAAGTTAAAATTCCATCATCTAGCACTTGCAAGAGAATATTAAACACATCGGGATGTGCCTTTTCCACTTCGTCAAAGAGAATTACAGAGTAGGGACGTCTTCGAACCGCTTCGGTTAATACCCCGCCTTCTTCATAACCGACATAGCCGGGGGGGGCACCGACTAAACGAGAGACGGAATGCTTTTCCATGAACTCGGTCATATCGATTCGAATCATGTTGTTCTCATCGTCAAACAAGAATTCGGCCAGAGCCTTTGCTGTTTCCGTCTTTCCAACCCCAGTGGGCCCCAGAAATAAGAAACTTCCAATCGGTTTTTTAGGATCGTGCAGACCTGCAAAACTGCGTCGAACGGCATTACAAACAGCTTTCACTGCTTCTTCTTGGCCAACGACTCTTTTCTTAAGCTCTTGCTCCATGCGAAGAATTTTTTCTTTTTCGCTTTCAAGCATTTTGGAAATGGGAATGCCTGTCCATTTTGCAACAACTTCGGCGATGTCTTCCTCGTCGACTTCTTCTTTGAGCATTCTTTTTTCTCGGCTCATCTGATTTAGCTCTTCAGTTGTCTTTTCCAGGCGTTTTTGAAGATCGCCCAAAACACCGTATTTGAGTTCAGCAGCTTTCCCGAGATTTCCTTCCCTTTCAGCTTTTTCAGCTTGAAGGCGTGTGTTTTCCAACTGCTCCTTGAGTTGAGAAGCTTGAGAGATTAATTCCTTCTCGGCGTTCCACTGCTTCTTCATTTTTGCGATGGAAGCACTGAACTCTTGAATGTCAGATTCGATCTCTTTCCTGCGCTCCTCAGACTTCGCTGAGGTCTCTTTCTTGAGAGCTTCTCTTTCTACGCCGAGTTGAACTACTTTTCTTTCAACCTCGTCGATTTCCGTAGGAAGACTATCGATTTCAATTCTTAATTTAGAAGCGGCTTCATCGATCAGATCAATCGCCTTATCGGGAAGCTGCCGATTAGTGATGTACCGATCCGAAAGTTTCGCAGCCGCGACGATGGCGTTATCAGTTATCCGAATTCCATGATGGACTTCATATTTCTCTTTTAAGCCGCGTAGAATAGAAACCGTATTTTCTACTGAGGGCTCACCCACATAGACTTGTTGGAAACGTCTTTCTAAAGCAGAATCCTTTTCGATGTATTGGCGATACTCATCCAGGGTGGTCGCACCCACACAGCGCAACTCACCGCGGGCGAGCTGGGGTTTTAACATATTGGATGCATCCATGCTTCCCTCGGCTTTTCCGGCGCCCACAACTGTGTGAAGTTCATCAATAAAGAGAATGATATTTCCTTGAGCTGAAGCAACTTCCTTTAAAACCGCTTTTAAACGGTCCTCAAATTCGCCACGGAATTTAGCTCCGGCAATGAGTGCGCCAATATCGAGTGATAAAAGGCGTTTTCCTTTCAGGCTCTCTGGGATATCTCCAGCAACGATTCTTTGAGCTAAGCCTTCCACAATAGCTGTTTTTCCAACCCCCGGCTCACCAATCAGAACGGGATTATTCTTAGTTCTTCGGGACAAAACTTGAATGACTCTTCTGATTTCACTGTCTCGGCCGATGACGGGGTCTAAACGTCCATTGGATGCAGCTTGAGTTAAGTCGCGGCAGTATTTTTCAAGTGCGTTATACTTTTCCTCGGGGTTTTGATCAGTCACCCTCTGGCTTCCTCTTACTTTTTTCAGACCATCCAGGAAAGTTTGTTTGTTGATTCGATTTTTACTCAACAACGTTGCTACAGGCCCCTCTTTTAACGAAAACAGGGCCAAAAAGAGGTGTTCCGTGCTGATGAAATCGTCTCGAAGACTTTTGGATTCTTCTTCTGACTGAACCAAAACCTTATTCAGAGCAGGGGACAAGTAGGTCTGCACATTTCCATGAACTTGTGGCTTTTTGTTAATTTCCTGCTCTGCTTCTTTGAGTAATAGCGCAGGGAGTTTGGACTGAATTTTGGATAGGACCTCGGAGACCAAACTGTCTTCCTGATTTAATAAAGAAAAAAGGAGGTCTTCGGGGTCGACTGTTTGGTGGCTTTTTTTAACTGCTAGGCTTTGAGCATCCACAACTGCTTCTTGCGCTTTCACAGTGAACTGATTTAGGTTCATTCTTAATCTCCTCCCACATTGGCGGGTTTAATAAATAGTATGGAACTTTAGTGTGGAAAGTCAAAGTAACAGTCCGGAAAAAAATAATAGTTTCGGGTTCTTAGGCCTGAAAAAGAAGATTAAAGATTATCCGTTTAGTCGGTTTCTTTTTAAATATAAGAGCCCCTACTTAAAGGGATTCTTTTGGCTCCTTTTCGTGGACTTTTTAAATATTGTTCAACCTTTGCTCGTAAAAATGGCAATGGATGCGCTTGTGCCTGGCGCAATCCGGGCGGTCATCATCGCAGCTGTGGCCTATTTAGTGGTGATGGTTCTGCAGTCTATTGGGCGTTATTGGTGGCGAGTTTATCTGATTGGTACGGCTAATTACGTTGCCTCCGACTTACGCAAAGAGCTTTATGAACATCTCCAAAAGATTCCTTTGATGCGGTACCACCGATATCGGACGGGGGATCTCATGTCCCGAGCCACGAATGATATCGAATCCATTCGAATGGCGCTCGGGCCAGGAATTTTGGTGGCTCTAGATGCTGTCATTATGTTCCTGATGCTTGTCCCCGCGATGCTCTGGCTGTCGTGGAAGCTCACTCTTTTAACATTTGCTTTTTATCCACTCGTCCCGCTTCTTACTGCCAAGATAGGTAATAAAGTTGATTTCTTTTTTGAGAAAATGCAATCACGACTCTCTCAGATGAGTGCTTATGCGCAGGAAACTTTCTCTGGGATTCGCCTGATAAAAGCGCTTGTGCTTGAAAACCATTCTGACCGTAAGTTTAGACAGCTGAGCGCAGAATTTGTGAATGAGGGACAACGGCTTGCAAAATACGAATCGGTATTTTCTCCAAGCCTTAGTTTTCTGACCCAAATGGGAACGTTCTTCATCCTATTTTTCGGGGGAAAAGATGTCATAGCCGGAGCTATTTCAGTCGGAACCTTCATTGCTTTTCAGAGATTCGTTGTCCAGCTATCTTGGCCCATGGAGGCTATCGGCTGGTCTGTGACCATGACTCGGGAAGCAAAAGCAGCTGAGCGACGGATCGAGCAAGTACTCCAAGAAAATTCTGTGGAAGATACTTATCCAGCGATTACCAGCAGTTCACTAGAAGCAGAGCTGGAAATTAGAGATCTTCAGTTTGGGTTTATGCAGGAGAAGGAATCTGGTTTTTCACTTGCTCTCAACGGACTAGAGATTCCCACCGGGAAAAAAATCGGTTTAGTGGGACCTGTGGGGAGTGGAAAAACCACTTTATTCAACTTGCTCTTAAGATTGTACGAGCCCCCTCCAGGCACGGTTTTTCTGAGGGATAAGGATATTCGAACGATTGGTTTGAATGAGCTAAGAAATCGAGTCGGCAGCGTTGAACAACAGGTCACGCTCTTTGGCGAGTCAGTGGCCACGAATCTTGGAATGGGATTAAAAAGAGAGCTTAGTTCTGGACAGATGGAACAGGCCTTAAAAGTTGCTGGGATTTGGGAAGAAGTTGAGGCCCTCAAAGGGAGTTTGGAAACCTTTATAGGTGAAAAGGGAGTAACTTTATCCGGCGGGCAGAGACAGCGCCTGGCTTTGGCAAGAGCTCTCTTAAGACAGCCAGAGCTATTATTACTCGATGATTGTTTTTCGGCTGTTGATGTGGAATGTGAGCAACAAATCATTGAACGATTTTTTGAAGCTTACCCCAAGCTTTCAATCCTTTTTTCTTCGCATCGCTTATCAGTTATGCCCAGAATGGATGAGATTTGGGTTATGGAGTCGGGGAAAATTATTTCTAGAGGGAAACATTCAACTCTCATTCGTAATTGCCATTTGTATCGATCGCTTTGGAGAGAAAGTGAGCGCGAGGTGGAGCGTGAACGTCTGGAAACCGGAGAGATCCTATTATGAAGCCGAAGGTTCATTTCGAGGTAATCCGGAAATTATGGCCTCATCTTAAAGAGTTTCGCTTCCGTTTAATGGGCGGAGTGTTGCTGATTGTGGTGACCACAAGTTTTGATTTGATCGGTCCGATTTTGATCGGGAGAGCAGCTGATGCTGTGGTTGCAACCCCAGCCAACGTAAACTTGTTAACAAAAATCTGTGTGGGATTTTTTCTGGTGATCTTATTTAAGGCTATCAGCGAAATGTTACAGGCTGTTACCATACAGACTACAGGCCTTTTGATTACGCAGCGGCTACGGCTGAGAGTGTTTGAACGAATCACTCGTTTTCCCATGGCTTATTTTGATGAGCATTCCAGTGGGCGCCTCATCACCCGAGTAATAAATGACGTCAGATCTTTAAGCGAGCTCTTTACGGCATCGATGTCAGTTTTGGCGCTTGATGTGATGGTAATTATCGGAACCATAGTTGCCATGTTGATTTTAGATTTGAAATTAGCTGGGCTGATACTTTTGACGTTTCCGTGTGTCGTTTGGGCAATTGCTTATTTCGGAGAAAAACTTTCTGAGGCGTATCGAGAAGCGCGCGCAAGACTTTCAGAAATAAACAGTTTTTTGGGAGAGAACGTTTCTGCAATGGCCACTATTCATCGACTGGGGGCCCAAGAGGCTAGAAAGAGGTCTTTCGAGGGAATAGTAGGGCACCACCAAGAAGCCCTCATGAAATCTATTCACGCTTATGCTCAAGTTCAGCCATGGGCGAATCTGCTGAACGGAATTGCAATGGCGACTTTGCTGGGAGTAGGAGGGGTCTGGGTTATTCAAGGAAAAGTTAAAGTTGGAATTATGGTCGCTTTCTTAGCTTATATTCGAAATCTGTTTCAGCCGATTCGTGATTTAGTTGAAAAGTATAATGTCGTTTTATCAGCTCTAGTATCGGCCGAACGAGTCGCTCGAGTTTTTGATGAGCCCATCGAAAAAGATTCCTTGGGAAAGGTACCTCAAATCAGTCGTCCCTGTGGACTCAAGTTTCAGAACGTAAGCTTCACTTACCAAACGCGAGAGGAGAAGGCCTTAGACTGTATTTCTTTTGAGTTGTTACCAGGTAAAACGATGGCGATCGTCGGAGCTACTGGCAGTGGTAAATCCACGATAGCGCGCCTATTGCTGCGGTTTTATGACCCGACCCATGGAACAATTTTTTTGGGTGAAATTCCCCTTGAGCAATGGCCGCGCTCAACGCTCAGAAAACATGTGGGGTTCATCCCGCAAGATGTTTATTTATTTGAGGGTTCGGTTCGTGACAATCTCATGCTCGCAAATGCAGAACTCTCTGATCTCTATCTGATTGAGCAGTGCAAAAAGGCTCAGGTTTGGGATTTTATCGAAAAAAGAGGGGGGCTTGATCTGGTCATTGATGAAGGGGGCCATAACCTATCCTTGGGAGAAAAACAGCTACTCTCTTTTGCTCGAATGCTCGTTTTAGATCCTGAAGTATTGGTGATGGATGAAGCCACTGCCAGTCTCGACAATGCCAGTGAGGCTCGGTTGATGGTTGCGATTCGCGAGCTCATCAAGGGCCGGACCGCGCTGATTATTGCGCATCGGCTTTCCACGATTGAGAGTTGTGATCAAGTTATTGTTCTAGAGAAAGGAATATTGAAGGAGCAGGGGAGTATCCCTGAGTTGAGAAAACAACAAGGACTTTTTGATAAGTTTTACCAATTGTATCAAGAGGGACCCCCGTGTTAAAAAATCACGCAATGAAATCTCAAGTAGCCATTGTGATGGGCTCCGATTCCGATTGGAAGACTTTAAAGGCGTCATCCAAAATGTTGGATGAGTTAGGGGTTCCGCACGATGTTCACGTTGTTTCCGCCCACCGAACACCGGACCTTCTTTTTCAGTATGCGGAAGAACTAGAATCCAAGGGTATAAAAGTAGTCATTGCGGGCGCAGGGGGGGCTGCGCATTTACCGGGTATGTTAGCCTGTAAAACGTGTGTACCTGTTCTGGGCGTTCCTGTTGAAACGAGCACGCTTAAGGGACTTGATTCCTTATTATCGATAAATCAGATGCCCAAAGGAATTCCTGTTGGAACGTTAGCCATTGGAGAACCGGGTGCTGTTAATGCAGCTTTGTTAGCTGCAGCGATTCTTGGTCTTGAGAACTCAAAAATAAAAAAGGCTCTGATAGACTTCAGAAAACGGCAAACAAAAAGGGTATTAGCTCTGGCCTATCCCCGAAAGATAAAGAAGAGATGAAAATCGGAATCTTGGGCGGCGGGCAACTAGCCAGAATGTTAATTCTTGCAAGCCCCAAGCTTGAGTGTGAAGTGAAAGTGTTTGCTCCTCCCGGGGATAACACCGTTGATGGGCTCTGTCCCGTCACAAAGAGAAACTTTAGAGATACAGAAGCGCTCCGAGAATTTATTTCCTCCTGTGATCGTCTGACTTATGAGTGGGAAAATATTTCAATTCCCGATTTGAAAAGCGCACTAGAGGGATTTTCAAATCGCTTATTTCCGAGCTTAGAGGTTTTAGAACTTGTTGCAGATAGATACACGCAGAAAAGCTTTTTTAAGAAACACGGTATCCCCACTGCTGAGTTTTCCCGGATAAATGACCCAAGCGAATTGGAGCGCTCAGTTCTCGGAATTGGAACCCCGGGGATCCTCAAGACCTGTCGTGAAGGATATGATGGCAAGGGACAGAAGGTTATCCGAGATCGTGAGGACATAAAAAACGCCTGGGATGAATTAGGATCTGTTCCTCTGATTTATGAAAAATTTGTAAACTTTGAGAGGGAACTCTCTTTGGTAGCCTGTCGAAATCGGCAAGGTGAAATGAGGTTCTACCCACTCGTGGAAAATCTACACGTTAATGGAATTTTGAGGCGTACCCTAGCTCCAGCTCCCCTTTTAGCATCTGCGCTACAGGAGACGGCAGAGGCCTATGCGCGAAAAACAGGAGAGCTCCTAGACTATGTGGGGGTGATGGCCTTGGAACTGTTTCAGTGCGGAGAAAAACTCCTCGTTAATGAAATGGCGAGCCGAGTTCATAATACAGGGCATTGGACTTTGAATGGAGCTAAGACTAGTCAATTTGAAAATCATTTACGAGCGGGGCTAGAAAAGCCTTTGGGGGACACAAAAGTTACGGCCCCCACGGCTATGTTGAATTTCATTGGAGATGTCCCCGAATTAACAGAGAGTGACTCAAGAGTGACCGGGGTCTTTGTACACCTTTATGGAAAAAAACCTCGATTAAACAGAAAGGTTGGCCATCTCAACATTACAGCCGCATCCCCGGAAGAGCTTTTTGAAAAACTCAAGGTTTTAGAGCCCAAAATAATCGGTCGAGTCCCACAGCTACTCCCGAGCAAGGGGGAAGGGTCTTAAGGGCCTGAGACAACCGATTGGGAAAAGGGTGCGGGGCCTTTCCGAGTTTTTTTCTCTCCGCTGATTCAAACGCGTAGCGTTTTTTGAGAAGTTCTTCCGAGAGAAGTTCCGTAGCGCCATTACAGAGTTCCATGCCCTTCCAAAATATTTCAAAGCGTTCGCCCCAAAAATCTCCTTTGGGTTGTGATAAAGTGGAAACGCTCGCAGGGTAATCGTAAACAATGACCGGTCTCTCCACTGGCAGTGAGGGTTCAATTTTTTCAATCATGATTCTAAAAAAAATATCTTCCCAAGTATCAGAGGCAGACAAACTGGAAACGCCAATTTCTTGAGCCTTTTGTAGAAACTCTGCTGGGGATTTTACTCGTTCTAATAAGATCCCGGTTTTTTCACGAAAAAGTTGATCAATGGATTTTTCTTCGAAAGCCAAAGATTCTTGAGTCAGAGTTTCCAGGAGCTCTTTCATGTCGCGGCGAGTGTCTTCGTAAGTGCAATGCGGTCGATAAAACTCTAGCATCGTAAACTCTTTAAAATGAATCGACGTATCAGGGTCATCTCTGAAACATTTACAGATCTGGAAAATAGGTTCTGGATGGCTTGAAAGGAGAGCTTTCATTTCCATCTCAGGAGAAGTGTGGAGTTCCGCTGATTCAGTTCCTGTAGTTACTTTCAAGGGGTCCAGAGCATTTTCAAAAGCTCCGGCTTCAACCAAAGACGGAGTAAAAACTTCTAAAAATCCTCGAGAATCAAAAAAAGCTCGGATCTGATGAATGAAATGAGCCCACTCTCGGGGAGGATGCATCGCTGCTTTCATGTCAGATACTTTGCCAAGGCTCTCTATCGAAGGGAAGGAAATTAAGGTAGCCTTATGTTATGGACTCTGGTTTTCCCCTTGAGCGGGTAGATAAACAGCTTCAAAAGCTCTTTCCCGAGTTGAGTTCTCGGCACATTGAAGAAGCCTTGGATGCTGGTTGGGTCACGGTGGAGGGAAAGAAGGTCCGCAAAGGTGACCGGGTCAAAGGTAATCAGCTGCAATGCTATTCGCTTCAAGAACACATTACTGGGCTTAGGAAGGGGAATCCCGACTTGAAACTTTTAGTGGTTTCGGAGGGAAAAGGGGAGTGGATAGTTGATAAGCCTTCAGGAATGCCCAGCCATCCTCTCTCTCTTCTTGATAAAAACACCCCCACACAATGGGCCTTTGCTCAGAATACTGAGATGTGGAGAGACTTCCCATCCGTTCAGCCTACTATCACTCCGCATCGACTAGATACAGGAACAAGCGGTCTTCTGGTTGTTTGTAAGACTTATGAATCCTTTTTGCATTGGCGGGGGCGTTTCCAGGCAAAAGCAGTGCAGAAAAAATACCTGGCTTGGTGTTTTGGAGAAGTGACTTCAAACACTTTGAAAATCGACCTGCCTATTGCTCACTCATCGAGCGACCCAAGGCTTATGGTGAGTGTTCAAAACCAAGAAAAAGTTCGTCCGCCGGTTCAAGAAGCGGTGACCACCGCGCAGCTCAAACGGGAACAGAAGGGAATGAGCCTTTGGGAGATTACCTGTTCAACGGGAGTAACCCACCAGGTGCGAGTTCATATGGCGGCTCAAGGTCTACCCTTGGTCGGCGATAGTCTTTACGATACGGATTACTTGAGAAGGCCTATAAGGCCTCAGTTTCATCAGTTGAGGGCTTGTGAGTTGAGCTGGGAAGGGACTACTGTCGTAGTACCCACCGAGTCATTCTGTTTGGGTCCTGCTACAGCTTAGCTTCCGAAGAAGTAGCGGCTGCTTCAGCAGTCTGTTGTCCCACTGCCATTGGAGCGGCTTCAGCCATTTGGGCTTCTGTTTGGTGAACAACGAGTCTTGATTTACGGTATTCATCCAACCCTGTTCCAGCTGGAATGAGTCGTCCCATAATAACGTTTTCTTTGAGTCCTCTGAGAGTATCCATTTTTCCTTGGATAGCTGCTTCTGTAAGAACTTTAGTTGTTTCTTGGAACGAAGCTGCTGAAATAAAGCTGTTGGTACTCAAGGATGCCTTGGTGATACCCAACAACAACGGTTCAGCAACAGCTGTCTTTTTACCGAGTTTGGTGACCCGTTCATTTTCCAACTCAAACTGCCATTTCTCGACGTTTTCACCATGGAGGAAGTCAGTTTCACCAGGATCAGAAACTTTCACACGCTTCAACATTTGTCGCACAATCAATTCGATGTGCTTGTCGTTGATGCGTACCCCTTGGAGTCGATAAACTTCTTGGATTTCGTCCACTAAGTATTTCGAAAGTGCTGTTTCCCCAAGAATTCTCAAGATGTCATGAGGATTTGCAGCGCCATCCATCAGGGCTTCACCAGCTCGAACATGATCGCCTTCTCGTACACTGATGTGCTTACCTTTTTGGATCAGATACTCATGTGGTTCACCATGTTCAGGTGTAACGATGAGCTTACGCTTACCTTTGCTATCCTTACCGAAGGAAACCACCCCGTCGACATCACTGATAGCCGCAATTTCTTTTGGCTTTCGAGCTTCAAAGAGTTCCGCCACACGGGGAAGACCCCCGGTGATGTCTTTGGTTTTCGTTGTTTCTCGTGGAATTTTAGCTACAACGTCTCCAGGGAAAATCTCGTCTCCATCAAAGACTACCAAGTTAGCGCCCACTGGGAGCATGTAGGTAGCTTTGGTTTCATCCGAGCTTCCAAGCACTAACAAGCGTGGTCTGAGATCGGTGTCGCGAGAGTCAATAATGGCTCTTCGAGAAAGACCGGTCACTTCATCCACTTGTTCAGAAATCGATAGACCTTCTTGAATGTCTACGAACTGAACTTTACCGCCTGCTTCAGAAAGAACGGGAACAGTGTAAGGATCCCAAGTTGCGACGCTTTGACCCTTCTTAACTTTTGCACCATCGGTAACGTTTAATTTCGCACCGTAAACGATTTGATAACGCTCACGCTCACGACCCGTTTCGTCGACAACTGCCAATTCGGAGTTGCGGTTCATGACTGTGAAAGTTCCAGCTCTATCTTTTACAATGTTGGCGCGTACTAATTTAATCGTACCTTCATGCCGTACTTCCAAGGAGCTTTGTTCAGCACGTCTACTTGCAGCACCACCCACGTGGAAAGTTCTCATGGTTAGCTGAGTACCTGGTTCGCCGATCGACTGAGCGGCGATAATACCCACAGCTTCACCAATGTTCACCAAGTGTCCTCGAGCCAAGTCACGGCCGTAACACAAGCAACAAATACCTGTGATAGTTTTACAAGTGAGGCCAGAGCGAATGACAACCTTCTCGATGCCAGCTTCGCTGATCTGCTCAACCAAGTTTTCATCGATTTGCTGATTTGCCTTTACCAAAACCTTTCCAGAGTATGGATCAGTAATGTCTTCTAGGGCCGTACGACCCAAGATTCGGTCGCCAATTCCTTCGATGATTTCTCCACCTTCAACTAGAGCGCTGATTTCAATACCTTGAGTGGTCTTACAATCAACTTCACTGACCACTAAGTCCTGAGCAACGTCGACCAGTCGGCGTGTTAAGTAACCCGAATGAGCTGTTTTGAGAGCGGTATCAGCCAATCCTTTTCGAGCTCCGTGAGTCGAAATGAAGTACTGAAGCGGATCCAGTCCTTCTCGGAAGTTTGCCGTAATCGGAGTCTCAATGATTTCGCCTGAAGGACGAGCCATAAGACCGCGCATACCAGCTAACTGCTTAATCTGAGCCACGCTACCTCGAGCGCCTGAATCAGCCATCATGTAGATAGGATTCAAGGAAGGTACGGCAACTTTCTTGTTCAACTTGGCATCAAAGACCCAATCCACTGAAAGTTCGGACATCAATTCTTCAGAGATTTGGTCGGTAATCTGAGCCCAAATGTCGACGACTTTATTGTATCGCTCTCCATCCGTGATCAGACCCTCAGTATACTGATTTTGAATTTCTTGAACTTCTTTGTAAGCTTCATCCAAGAGCTCTGCTTTTTTAGCAGGGATTTTCATGTCAGACATACAGATACTGACACCACCCTTGGTTGCGTATTCGAAGCCTAAAGAACGAAGTTTGTCTGCAAGGATAACCGTGCGCTTGCTGCCTGCGGCTCGATAAGTAGCATCTACAAGAGCTGAGAGTGCTTTCTTGTCCATAACACGGTTGTAATCCTCAAAAGGAATTTCCGTAGGAACGATTTCACGCAGAATCAAGCGACCAGGTGTGGTCTCAACTCGTTTTCCACTGATTCGGCAATTAATTCTGGAATGCAAATCCGCTTCTCCCACGTGGTGAGCGTAGATAGCTTCTGCGGGACCAGAGAAAGTTTTTCCTTCGCCTTTTCCTCCCAGACGGAGTTGGGTCATGTAATAGATACCCAACACGATATCTTGGGTCGGATCAATAATGGGTTTCCCATAAGCAGGGGAGAGGATGTTGTTTGAGGACATCATCAAAACCCGAGCTTCGAGCTGAGCTTCTACGGACAAAGGAACGTGAACCGCCATTTGGTCACCGTCAAAGTCTGCGTTAAAAGTTGCGCAAACTAGGGGATGAAGCTGAATAGCTTTTCCTTCAATGAGGACAGGTTCAAAAGCTTGGATACCTAATCGGTGAAGTGTTGGAGCACGGTTAAGAAGAACAGGATGTTCCTTCACTACTTCTTCTAGAATATCCCAGACTTCTTCTTTTTCACGCTCAACCATTTTCTTTGCACTCTTAATAGTCGTGACAAAGCCACGTTGTTCGAGCTTGTTGAAAATAAATGGTTTGAAAAGTTCCAAAGCCATCTTCTTGGGAAGACCGCATTGGTGGAGCTTCAATTCAGGCCCTACGACGATCACCGAACGGCCAGAGTAATCCACGCGCTTTCCGAGCAAGTTCTGACGGAACCGGCCTTGTTTACCCTTTAACATGTCACTTAAAGAGCGCAGTGGACGCTTGTTGGGGCCTGTGAATGTTCTTCCTCGTCGACCATTATCAAAAAGAGCATCGACAGCTTCCTGAAGCATTCTTTTTTCGTTTCGAATGATGATCTCAGGTGCATTGAGTTCTTGTAATCGTTTCAAGCGATTGTTTCGGTTAATCACTCGACGATACAAATCGTTCAGATCGGATGTTGCGAATCGGCCCCCATCGAGAGGAACCAGAGGACGCAGATCAGGTGGAATAACCGGAATTACTTCCAGCATCATCCAGTCAAATTTGTTATTGGATTGGTTGAAAGCCTCGATGACTTTCAATCTTTTCGCGAGAGCTTTTTGACCTGTTTCGCTAGTGGTTTTGGCCAATTGAGCTCTGAGCTCTTTTGCTAAAGTGGGGCCATCAACTTCTCTCAGGAGTTCTCTCACCGCATCGGAACCAATGCCCGATTTGAAGTCGCTTTTGTAAAGTTTGCGAGCTTGATTGTGCTCGTCTTCGTTAAGGACTTCGAATTTTTTAAGGGGAGTTTTTCCCGGATCCATCACCACATGGGCTTCGCAATAAAGAACTCTCTCTAGGTTTTTTAGAGTGATGTCCAAAACCGCGCCGATTCGGCTGGGAAGACTTCGTAAGAACCAAATATGTGCTACTGGAGTTGCTAGTTCAATGTGACCAAGGCGTTCACGTCGAACTTTCGACTGAATAACTTCAACTCCGCACTTCTCACAAACTACCCCGCGGTATTTCATTCTTTTATATTTACCGCAGATACATTCGTAATCTTTTACTGGTCCGAAGATCTTAGCGCAGAAAAGACCATCTCGCTCAGGCTTAAAGGTACGGTAGTTAATCGTTTCGGGCTTTTTTACTTCCCCGTAAGACCAGGATCTGATCTTTTCAGGGCTAGCCAAGGCGATTTTTACTGCCTTAAAGGAAAGCGGATCTTTGGGTTTATCAAAGAAATTTAAGAGGTCTTTCATACGTTTACATCCTCAACTAATTCGACATCGAGTGCCAAGCTTTGAAGCTCTTTTACAAGAACGTTAAATGATTCGGGCAAGCCCGGCTCAAGAACATTCTCACCTTTTACGATGGCTTCGAACATGCGAGTTCGGCCAGCGACGTCGTCCGATTTAACAGTCAGAAGCTCTTGTAAGCAGTAAGCTGCTCCGTAAGCTTCCAATGCCCAAACTTCCATTTCTCCAAGTCTCTGTCCCCCGAATTGAGCTTTACCACCCAGAGGTTGCTGGGTAACCAAGCTGTAGGGTCCAATGCTTCGAGCGTGAATCTTCTCATCGACCAAGTGATGGAGCTTCAAAACGTACATGGTACCAACAGTCACATCGTGTTTGAACGGTTCGCCACTGCGTCCGTCGAACAGAATCTGCTGTCCATTTTCTGGAAGTCCAACAGCTTTCAAGCAACCACTGATTTCTTCTTCGGTTGCGCTATCAAACACAGGAGTTGCTGTGAAGGCACCAGTTTTCATTCGGCTCGCTACAGTTCGCAGAGTACCTGCATCCATAGCATCGATCTCGCCCTGCAGATTTTTCTGAGAGAAGAATCGCTTCAAAAGAGCCTTAAGTTCTGTCTCGCTCCATTTATCCAGGAGTTCTTGGATTCTTACCCCTAAGCCATAAGCAGCTCTACCAAGGTGTGACTCCAGAATTTGTCCCACGTTCATACGAGAGGGAACACCTAAAGGATTCAAAACGATTTGAACCGGAGTTCCGTCTTCAGTGTAGGGCATATCTTCGACAGGCAACACTCTGGACACAACTCCTTTGTTTCCGTGGCGGCCAGCCATTTTGTCACCCACAGCGATTTTTCTCTTAATGGCTACATAAACCTTAACCATCTTGATGACTCCCGGAGGAAGTTCATCGCCTTTTTTCAACTTAATGACTTTTTCGTCAAAGACAGCTCTGATTCCCTGAATTTGGGCATCAACAGCACCCAGTACATGAGCAACCTGTGCTTCGACTTCAGCTGCAAGAGGAACGTGTTTAAGAAGATCGTAATTGATTTTCGACAATACTTCTTCAGTGATGACGTCACCTTTTTGAAGCAGCTGATTTTCACCGCTAGAGTCTAAAAGCTTGGAGGTAGTGGTCTTTCCGACAACTACCTTCGCAATCTTATTACGAGCGGCTTCCTGGATAATACGAACTTCCGTTGCTTCATCTTTTCGCAGACGATTTTCCTCGTCCTCGATCATGCTAGCTGTTCGTTCGTCTTTGTCAGCCCCTTCACGGGAGAAGACTTGAGCACCAATGACCGTTCCTACGATACCTGGAGAAACTCGCAGAGAGGTGTCTTTAACATCTCCCGCTTTTTCACCGAAAATAGCTCTGAGAAGTTTTTCTTCGGGGCTTAACTGTGTTTCCCCTTTAGGTGTAATCTTACCAACGAGGATATCTCCGGGCTTAACTTCAGCCCCAATTCGAACGATACCCGAGCTATCCAAGTTCATTAATTGTTCTTCACTGACGTTTGGAATATCGCGAGTGACTTCTTCTTTTCCAAGCTTCGTATCACGAGCAACACACTCAAACTCTTCGATATGAATCGAAGTAAAGGTGTCTTTCACTAACAGCTCTTCACTTAGAAGAATGGAGTCTTCGAAGTTGTATCCACCCCAAGGCATGAAGGCCACGACGATGTTCTGTCCAAGAGCGAGATCGCCCATGTCAGTTGACGGACCATCAGCTAAAACATCGCCTTTCTCAACTCTTTCGCCGACGTTAACAATGGGTTTTTGATTGATACAGGTGTTTTGGTTTGAACGACGATATTTGACTAAGTTGTAAATATCGACGCCCGAACCGGTTGTTGCTTCTTTATCATCAATACGAATAACAATTCGGCTAGCATCAACAAAGTCAACAATTCCAGAATGCTTTGCAGTGACCATCACGCCCGAATCACGAGCAACCAAACGTTCCATGCCGGTGCCAACTAAAGGAGCAGAGGCTTTTAAGAGCGGAACAGCTTGGCGCTGCATGTTTGCGCCCATCAGAGCTCTGTTAGCATCATCGTTTTCAAGAAAAGGAACTAGGGAGGCCGCAATCGATACAAGTTGATTTGGGGCCACGTCCATTAAGTCCACATCTTCTTTTCGCACTAAAACCACTTCCCCTTGTTTTCTAGCGGAAACAAAGTCAGGGGCGATCTTATTGCTGCTCAAAGGTACTTTAGCGGATGCAATCGTATGGTTTTCTTCTTCTAAGGCAGAATAGAAAGTCACTGCTTCAGTTACTTTTCCATCTTTTAGCTGACGATACGGTGTTTCGATGAATCCGTATTCGTTCACTCGTCCATAAGTGGATAGTGACGAAATCAAACCAATGTTCGGACCTTCTGGAGTCTCGATTGGGCAGATACGACCGTAGTGAGTTGCGTGAACGTCGCGGACTTCGAAGCCTGCTCGCTCACGAGTCAAACCACCGGGTCCAAGAGCTGATAGACGTCGTTTATGGGTCACTTCGGAGAGAGGATTCGTTTGATCCATGAATTGTGACAACTGGGAGCTTCCGAAGAATTCCTTTACAACAGCAGAAACGGGTTTTGCATTGATGAGATCATGTGGCATCAAAGTCTCAACATCTTGCAAACTCATGCGTTCACGAATGGCTCGTTCCATGCGTACCAAGCCGACTCGGAACTGATTTTCCAATAATTCACCCACTGCACGGACGCGGCGGTTTCCAAGATGATCGATATCATCGATGGTTCCTTTGCCGTTCTTTAGGTCAATTAAGTACTTCACGGTGGCCATGATGTCTTCTTTGGTCAACGTGGTAGTCTCAATGGCGGTCTTGAAACCAAACTTGTGGTTGATTTTTAAGCGGCCCACTCGTGAAAGGTCGTACTTAGTAGCATCAAAGAACAATCCATCAAAGAGAGTTCTAGCGGTTTCCAGTGTTGGAGGATCGCCCGGACGGAGCCTTCGATAAATTTCAATAATTGCTTCGTCTCGTGAGTTTACTTTGTCTTGGATTAAAGTGTCTCGGAAATAGGTTCCGACATTCACTCGGTCAGAGTAAATAACCTTGAACTCAGTAATCTTTTTAGCCAAAAGAAGGTCTAATTTTTCTTCGGAGACTTCTTCGTTGCACTCAAGCAAAACTTCTCCGGTTTCCAAATCGATGACGTCTTGAGAACAAACTTTGCCAACGAGATTCTCGCGATTGATCGGGAATTTCTTGATTTTTTGTTCTTCGATCTTTTTAAGGACGGAAGAAGTAAACTTTTTATTCTTCTCTACGACAACTTTACCGTTTTCATCTACCCAATCTTGAACAGCTCTCTGACCTGCGTAAAGTTTTGGATCGAAAGAAATGAAATAACGGTCCCCTTTTCCAAGGTATACCGTTTCTTGATCGTAGAAATAGTGAAGGAGTTCTTCAACGCTGTATCCAAGTGCTTTTAAAAGGACAGAAACGTGAAGTTTTCTTCTGCGGTCGATGCGGACGTAAATAACGTCTTTGTGATCGAATTCGAAATCAAGCCACGAACCACGATAAGGAATGATTCGAGCTGAGTAAAGAAGCTTACC
The DNA here is from genome assembly GCA_945878405.1 of Bdellovibrio sp. ZAP7. Classification (GTDB taxonomy): domain Bacteria; phylum Bdellovibrionota; class FAC87; order UBA2466; family UBA2466; genus RFNO01. The sequence goes on along the minus strand of CAMCTJ010000011.1, from coordinate 4,388 downwards.
ACTGGAGTGAGAAAGTCCCTTGTCGTGATCGAAAAAGACACCAGGAGAGCGGTGCAGCTGGCTGACTACCACTCTTTCAGTACCGTTAATGATGAAACTCCCTCGATTCGTCATCAAGGGAATTTCACCTAAATAAACTTCCTGTTCTTTAACGTCTTTAATGTTGCGAGTGCCGGTCTGTTCATCGACTTCATAGACTTCGAGTCGTACAGTAACCTTTAAAGGTGCTGCAAAACTCATCCCGCGACTTCTGCATTCATCGATATCGTACTTAGGAGTTTCGAGAACGTAGCAGTCGTAGTTCAGGCTTGAGGTATTGTTAAAGTCACTGATAGGGAAGACAGATTTAAAAACGCCTTCCAATCCAGTTGCTTCGCGTTTATGGGAATCCGTTTCGGCCTGTAAAAACAGGTCGTAGGAACGCTTTTGGACTTCAATTAAATCGGGAATATCGATTAATTGAGGAAATTTTCCAAACTCTCTACGGAAACGTTTCTTACCAAAAAAAGTTGAAGCTGTACTCATACCACGACCTCCCCGCATACGGGTCTAGGAAAGTTGACTGACCGACTGAAAAAAAAGAGTCTGAGCAAAAGCGAACTTTTACTTCAACTCGATTTTTGCACCAACAGCTTCTAACTTCTTCTTGATCTCTTCAGCTTCTTTTTTGGTGACGCCTTCTTTTAATGTTTTAGGCGCGCCTTCTACTAGATCTTTAGCTTCTTTCAAGCCAAGTGTAGTGAAACCACGGATTTCTTTAATCACGTTTACTTTTTGAGCTCCACCATCAACTAGAACAACATCAAAAGCGGTTTTTTCTTCAGCTGGAGCAGCTCCTGCTGCAGCTCCGCCTGCGGCTGGAACGCCTACAGCGACGGGAGCAGCTGCGCTAACTCCGTAACGTGTTTCAAATTTCTTAATGAATTCTGAAACTTGAAGTAAATTCGCGTTATCAAAAAATTCAAAAACTTGTTCTTCACTGACTGCCATTGTGACTCCTCCTATTTAATACAAAAGTCTCTTTAAGACGCTTTCTGCTTTTTATCCCTCAAAGCCACTAGCGCGTAACCCAGCTTACGCGGCGTGTCTTGAAGGGCATACAGAAACTTGGTTGGGGGCGATTTCAAAGCCCACAGGAATCCCACGAAGAGTTCGTTCTTTCCTGGTAGTTTTGAGAGAGCTTTGATTTGCTCATTGGACATTACTTGTCCGAGAGCTGCCCCGGTTTTAACTTTAATATCAAAATTTTCTTTTCCGACCCATTCCATGATGGCTTTTGCTGCCACGACAGGATCGTTATTACTGTAAGCAAGAAGGGTAGGGCCTTCTAAATGATCAGAGACACTCGCATAAGGAGTGGTAGAGAAAACTTTGCGAGCTAAAGTGTTTTTCAACACCTTTACTCGAACGTGTTGTTTTCTGAGACTCATTCTAAATTGAGTCATCTGATCCACTGTGAGCTTACTAAAGGACATTAGAGCGATGGCTTGTGCACCATCGATCCCTTTGGTCAAATCTGTAACAAATTGCTCTTTTTCCGTACGGTTCAAGGAAAACTCCTCAGCACTTCTATAATTAGCCCAATTGTGAGCCGTAATTTAAATACTTGTTTTTCTGGGGTGTCAATGGGTTTCTTACAATCCTCGTGCCAATGATTCCGCAGAAGCTGGATCCACAATCACACTCGGACCCATTGTAGGGGCCAAGGCGATTTTTCGGATATATACACCCTTAGAAGTTGCAGGTTTTGCCTTCAAAATATTCTCATAAAGAACGGCAAAATTTTCTTTCAACTTTTGGCTTCCAAAAGATTTTTTTCCAATAACAGTGTGTAGAATCCCGGCTTTTTCTACCTTATATTCAACTTTTCCCAGTTTTTGCTCTTTTACGGCTTTGCCGATTTCAGCGCTCACTGTACCAGTTTTTTTATTTGGCATAAGACCCTTTGGCCCGAGAACCTTTGCTACCTTTGTAAGGTCTTTTAAGGATTCCGGAGTGGTCAACAAGCGATCAAACTCAAGCCAGCCCTTTTCAATCTTTTCAATGAGGTCATCATTTCCAACAAAATCAGCACCTGCTTCGCGAGCTTCTTTTTCAGCATCGCCTCTGACAAAACAAGCCACTTTAATGGTTTTTCCAATTCCATTGGGAAGCACAGTTGCGCCTCGTACTTGCTGATCGGATTGTTTGGGATCGACGCCAAGTCTTACGACTAGCTCAACTGACTCATCAAACTTTCGAGCTTGAAAAGTTTCAATCAAAGCTAGAGCGTCAGCCACTGAGTATTTTTTTGTGCGATCTACTTTTGCCGCATTTACTTTGTAAAGTTTTCCTTCTTTTGGCATTTTAATCTCCTAACCAACTACATCTAAGCCCATGCTTCGAGCTGTTCCTGTGACCTGACGAACGGCTGAATCCAAATCAACACAATTCAAATCAGGTAATTTTGTTTTTGCGATTTCTTCCACTTGTTTCATGGTGACTTTTCCAACTTTTGTTTTGTTGGGAACGCCTGACCCTTGAACAATGTTAGCTGCTTTCTTGAGGAGAACAGCTACAGGTGGAGTCTTCGTGATAAAAGTAAACGAACGATCCTGGTAAATGCTGATCACAACCGGAATAATCATTCCGTTTGCGTTTTGGGTCTTTGCATTGAACTGCTTGCAAAAATCCATGATGTTCACACCATGTTGCCCCAGAGCAGGACCCACTGGAGGAGAAGGATTCGCTTTTCCCCCGGGAATTTGTAATTTAACTAATGCAGTGAGCTTTTTCATCTAACACCCTTCGGTTTTTTAAACTTAGTTCTTCTCCACTTGGACAAAGTCCAATTCCACTGGAGTAGATCGACCAAAAATACTGACCAAAACTCTTAGTTTGCCTTTATCAGGTTTTACTTCTTCCACAACACCATTGAAATTAACAAATGGGCCGTCGATAACGCGTACGCTTTCGCCTTCTTCAAACTCAACTTTCGGTCTCGGTTTGAGTGTGCCTTGTTCCATTTGATTGGTGATGCGTAATACTTCTTCTTCGGGAACTGCGGGTGGCTTTGTAGCATTTCCCACAAATCCTGTGATCTTGGATGTGTTCTTAACCAAGTGCCAAGTATTGTCGTTAAGTTTCATCTTAACGAGCATGTATCCTGGAAAAAATTTCCGGCTAGTGGTTTTCTTTTCGCCACGAACCAATTCAATTACGTTTTCGGACGGAATTAAAATATCAGAAAAAGAATCTTCCATTTTGTGTTGTCGGATTCTTTCCTGAAGAGCTAGCTTCGCTTTTTGTTCAAAGCCACTGTAAGTGTGCACTACATACCACTGAAGTTCTTGTGAACCTGTCTCTGTGGATTCAGCAGCATCAGTTCCAGAAGTCGATTCTGTTTCTGAAGCTAACACTTCCTGAGGTTTTTGATTTTCATCACCTGACACGATTACCTCTCTTTTAACTCAGTAAAAAGCCCACAACTTTTCCGAATACCAAATCGAAAATTGCGAGAAGGCCACTGGCCAATAAAATACAAACCATCACAACGACTGTAGACTTTTTTACGTCTTGCACATTAGGCCACGTAACTTTTTTCAATTCTGCAATCACGCCATCCATCGTCTCATTTACTTTTTGATTGCGAAGTAAAATTAAGAATGTGATCAGTGCGCCAGCGACTGGAAGAATTTCGCGCGCAACTTCCATTCCAGGAAGTTTTCTGACTTGATAAAAAGTAAAAGTTAACCACTGCACAAAAGTTCGAACGAGAAACCAAACGAGTGCACCAGCGGTTAAATAAAGTCCTACAATTGTTTTTCGGCTGTCCATAAGTAACGCACAGTTGTGCCGTAAAAATTCACAAATTTCAAGTAAATGAGCAGAGATCCCTTATTTTTTTAAGCGCGAATTGGAGAAACAGTCTTGAAAAACGAAAGGTGCAATTAATCCGAAGGGTTAGGTGAAATCGTCTGAAAAAAAGCAGGGCGCCTCGGGCTCGAACCGAGAACCTACGGATTTGGAATCCGCCGCTCTACCAATTAGAGCTAGCGCCCTATAAGCATTAAAGGGAACGGCCGTTCGGCCGTTCCCTCGTAATTAAGCCTTAACTTCTTTGTGTTTGGTGTGTCGTCGACAGTGTTTGCAGTATTTTGCTAACTCTACACGTTCACTATGTTTGCTTTTATTTTTGGTGCTCGTGTAGTTACGACGTTTGCACTCCTGACATTCCATATTGAAAATGGTCTGCATTTTTTACTCCAGAATTTCAGTAACAACTCCGGCGCCCACGGTACGGCCCCCTTCGCGAATTGCGAAGCGGACTTCTTTTTCCATGGCCACAGGAGTAATAAGTTCAACTTCCACAGCGACGTTATCGCCAGGCATGACCATTTCCACACCTT
>CAMCTJ010000010.1 GCA_945878405.1 Bdellovibrio sp. ZAP7 | reverse complement strand
GGATTCCATACAGTTGATCTTGATATGCCTGTGAGTTTAGAGAGCGGTCAAAAGTTTTATGTTGCAGTAAAGCTGTCTCAAGGGGGACATGCCTTTGATAGAACTTCAAACGTCCCTGTACTTTTGGGTAGCTCGAGCCGAGTTACTGTGAAATCAAAAGCGGCTAAGGGGGAAAGCTACTATTTAAAAGATGGGGCTTGGGTCGATCTGAATTCGTTTAATGACTCAGCGAATTTCTGTATCAAAGCCCTCACTCATTAAACTCACCAAAACAGTAGGGCAAAGATTCATACGAAGTTTTGCTTAAGTGGCACACTCGAAACTGCTTTCCTTTTTCGAGTGTGCCTAATTCGTTTTCAAGACCCAGAGCTGCAGCGGCATTATAGGTAATGGCTGCCAAGCTTTCTGGAACAGTCATTTGCATTTGGCTGCAGGCAATAGTCGTCATAAGCGGTAGATTTCGGCTTGGGCATGTACCTGGATTAAAATCGGTTGAAATCGCTATTCTAGCCCCCGCATCAAGAAGCCTTCGCGCCGGAGCGTAAGCTGTCCCCGTAAAGAGCGAGGCCCCCGGGCAAAGCACTCCTACCGTCTTTGAGTTTGCCAAGGCACTAATCCCTTTTTCGGAAATTTGTTCTAAGTGATCGATGCTCGTCGCGCCTAATTTCACTCCTAGGTCGACTCCTCCCAAATCAGTAAATTGATCGGCGTGAAGTTTTAGACTGAACCCTGAAGCTAAAGCAGACTCCAGGAGCTTCTTTGTCTGGGCTAAGTTAAAAAATCCTTCTTCAATAAAAACATCGAAAAATCGAGCCAGTTTCAATCGAGATACCTCAGGGATCCACTCGCGACAAATCACTTCCACATACTCATCGGTACGGCCTTTAAATTCAGGCGGAGTCATGTGGGCTGGCAAAAAAGTTGGGACGAGATTTACTCCCGACGTTTCTTGAAGAGCTCTAACGGCCTCTAACATTCGGCATTCACTTTCTAGAGTCAGACCGTATCCACTTTTCACTTCAATGGTTCCCACCCCGTACTTTTGAAAGCGCTCCAGCTCCGCTTGCGCATTGGTTACCATGTTCATCAACGGAGTTTCTCTTGTGGCTTTTAGGGTGGTAGAAATCCCTCCGCCTTCTTGTGCAATCTCTTGATAAGTCTTTCCTTTAACTCGAAGCGCGTAATCGTGAGATCTGTCGCCTGCATGAACTAAGTGGGTATGACACTCCACAAGCTCCGGAATCCAAAGCTCTTCCGAACCTGCATAGGCGTTTACAATTTCTCCGTACTCAAGGGGCATTGCCTGAGAAGGCCCGATCCACTCGATTTCGTTCGTCTCGCCATTAACGACGATATTGGCATTTTCAATCAGCCCCAAGTCCGATTCAGTTGTGTTTCGGCCCTCTTTTTTCGCTACTCCTGAGAGAGTCAAGACTTGGTCGATATTGTGGTAAAGGACTAGGTGATCAGTTCTCATGTTTTTAGCATCGGTATTTGAACGTGGCGTTCTTTCGCAACTTGTTTTGCCTTTTCGTATCCAGCATCGGCGTGTCTAATGACTCCCATTCCCGGATCCGAGGCGAGTACTCGTTGAAGTCGTTTATCTGCTTCGGCACTTCCATCTGCAAGCACGACCATTCCAGAGTGAATCGAATACCCTATCCCAACGCCACCACCATGGTGAACAGAAACCCACGTTGCTCCGTTGACTGAATTAATCAGCGCATTGAGAATTGGCCAATCGGCGACCGCATCGCTTCCGTCTTTCATGGCTTCAGTTTCTCGGTTGGGGGAAGCAACACTTCCGCAATCCAGATGATCGCGACCAATCACAATGGGGGCTTTCACTTTTTTCTCTCGAACGAGTTGGTTAAAGGCTAATCCAGCTTTTTCTCTTTCTTGATATCCCAACCAACAGATTCTTGCGGGCAATCCTTGAAAGTGAATTTTTTCTTTGGCTAGAGTAAGCCATCGATGGAGTTCTTTTTTATGTGGAAAGAGTTCCATCAATACTTTATCCGTAACATAAATATCTTGCGGATCACCACTCAAGGCAACCCATCGGAACGGCCCCAACCCCTCACAGAAAAGTGGACGGATATACTCGGGAACAAAGCCAGGAATTTTAAAGGCATCAGAGACGCCCTGTGATTTCGCAATGGCTCGAATATTGTTTCCGTAATCAAAAGTAGGGATTCCTTTTTTTAGAAACTCCAAAAGGCCTTCCACATGAGCTGCAATAGATTTCTCTGAGCGCTGGATATATTCTCTTGGATTTTTGTTTCTGAGCTCGACTGCCTCGGCCATCGTTAGCCCAACAGGGTAATACCCCATGAGAGGATCGTGAGCTGAAGTTTGATCCGTCACCATATCAGGCAAAAAATTTCCCTTTGCTATTTTAGGAATCAGTTCGGCAGCGTTCCCCACAAGCCCAATCGAAATCGCCTTCTTTTCTTTTAGGGCCACTTGAATGTCTTGCAGAGCTTTTGAAAGATCTGTCTCCATCCGATCCAAGTATCCTGTTTCCATTCTTCTTTTGATTCGAGTGACATCGATGTCGATACCCAGAAAGCAAGCCCCATTCATGGTAGCAGCCAGAGGTTGAGCTCCCCCCATGCCCCCCATTCCGGCTGACAATACCCATCGTCCGGTCAGGTCCCCACCAAAATGTTTATTGGCTGCTGCCGCAAAGGTTTCGTAAGTCCCTTGTACGATTCCCTGGGTTCCAATGTAGATCCAACTCCCTGCCGTCATCTGACCAAACATCATGAGCCCCTGGGCTTCCAGCTCACGAAACTTTTCCCAGTTGGCCCACTGGGGCACCAAAAGAGAGTTTGCTAAAAGAACCCGAGGAGCGTCTGGATGGCTCTTAAAGACACCCACTGGTTTACCGGACTGGATTAAGAGCGTTTCGTCATTTTCTAACTCTTGAAGTGATCGAACAATCGCATCAAAGCAATCCCAGTTTCTAGCTGCTTTTCCAGATCCTCCATAAACAATAAGTTCATCGGGATTTTCCGCAACATCGGGATCCAAATTGTTCATCAACATGCGAAGAGCGGCTTCTTGTTGCCAGCCTTTTGTATGGAGTTCAGTTCCGCGGAATGCTCTGATGTTGTGATGTGAAATTTTTACCGCCACAGTCCCTCTTGATTTCCTCTTTGATAAAGTTCGCCGGAGTCTAAAAGTTTAAAAGCAGTCTCGATATCTGAATGGAAGTATCGATCCACTTCGAGTGTTGCAACTTGCTTTCTTATTTCACGGTGTAAAAAGGCAGGGCCTTGGCCTGGCTTCAGGGGTTTTCTAAAGTCTAGTGCTTGGCACGCCGCTAAGGCTTCGATGGCAAGAACATAAGTGGTATTTTGAAGCGCTGTTTTAGCTTTTCTCGCCGCCAGGGGCCCCATGCTGACGTGATCCTCTTTTTCATTTGAAGTAGGAATAGAATCGGTCGAAGCAGGATGACTCAAAAGTTTGTTTTCAGAGACCAGTGCAGCAGCGGCAACATGCGGAATCATAAATCCACTATTCACTCCCTCGTCTTTCACTAAAAATGCTGGGAGCGAACTAAATTGAGGATCAATCAACTTTGCAGTTCGACGCTCTGAAAGACTCGACAACTCAGAGAGCGCCATACCTAATATATCCAAACCAAAGGCAACCGGTTGTCCGTGAAAATTCCCCTGGGAAATCAATTCACCAGTTTTAGAATTTACCAAAGGATTATCAGTCGCGGCGTTCAGCTCAACGCTCAGAGTTTCTCGGACAAATCTCAGAAGTTCTCTGATGGCTCCATGAACTTGAGGAGCACACCGGAATGAGTACGGATCTTGAACTCTGTCGCAACCCTCATGGCTTTTTGCGATTTCACTTCCCTCCATAAATCGTCGGACAAGTTCTGCGCTTCGTTTCTGTCCCTGATAGGGCCGCGTTTCATGAACCCAAGCTGCAAATGCTTTTTCTGTTCCCAAAACTCCATCTAGACTTGCAGACGCAATCAGATCTGCAAGATCCGCAAGCTCTTCTGCTTTTTTTAAAGTAAGTACCCCCAGTGCAGTCATTTGCTGGGTGCCATTAATGAGAGATAATCCTTCTTTAGGCGCAAGCTCTATTGCCTTGATTCCTGCTTTTTCAAGAGCTGCTTTTCCGCTCATGCGCTTACCTTCAAAATAAGCTTCGCCTTCTCCAAGAACTACTGCAGCCAAATGTGCCAGAGGAGCGAGATCCCCACTTGCTCCCACAGAACCTTTTGTAGGAATCACTGGATGAACTTTTCGATTCAACATTTCAACTAAGAGCTCTACTAACTCTAATCGAACCCCACTAAATCCCTTTGCCAAGACATTAGTTCTGAGCAAAAGAATGGCTCTGCTTTCCGTTTCGGTATGTACTTCACCAATTCCCGATGCGTGACTTCGAATTAAATTTACCTGAAGCTCTTTCAACTTCTCATTGGGAACCGTTACTTTGCTGAGATAACCAAAGCCAGTATTAATGCTGTAAACTCGGTCTCCCTTTTTGATAGCGGTATCGACAATACTCCGAGCATCTCGAATGTTTTTCTTTGCCTCTTCGGATAAAGCAACGGGTTCAAAGCCCAAAACAATCTGGTGAAAAGATTCGACAGTTAAGCTGTTTCCATTCAACTGAACCATAGCCTAACGATTCCCCGCTGCACTTCTGAGTTTTGAAATTTGTGACGAATAGTCTTTTGATGAAAAGAGGCCGGTTCCCACTACTGCAATGTCTACCCCTGCTCCAGCAACTTCAGCAATGTTCTCTAACTTAATGCCACCATCCATCTGAATTTTTACGTTGGTTCCACTCAAGTTCTTTTTGAGTTCTCTTACTCTATCAATCATCGGAGCTATAAATTTTTGTCCGCCAAATCCCGGATTAACACTCATCACTAAAATAAAATCACAGTGTTTAACCACACTCTCTAAACTAAAAAGAGAAGTGCCCGGATTTATCGCAACTCCCGCTTTCATTCCCAAATCACGAATTCGGGTTAGAGTTCTTTGAATGTGGGGACAAGCTTCCACGTGAACTGAGAGCCAATTGCAACCCACACGAGCAAACTCATCTAAATACTGGTCCGCATCTGAAATCATTAAGTGTGCATCAAACGGCAACTGGGTATGTTTACGAACACTTTCAAGGACAGTCGGGCCAAAAGTGATATTGGGCACGAAATGACCATCCATTATGTCAAAATGAAGAACGTCGGCCCCCGCTTTTTCAAGGGCTATTACCTCTTCTTTGAGGCAAGACAGATCACTAGCTAATAAAGAAGGGGCTATCTGAAACTGCTGCGAACCCAATTGTTTAGGACTCATGGGTTCCCATCATCATCTAGAGAGGGATTTCAGTCAATGGAAGGCCAACGATAACCTTTTAGAAAATCAGCTATATTTAGGCGTTTTCGCCCTTCTTGTTGGACTTCCAAGAGGGAAAGAGCCTGGCCATCCCCGCACTGGACATGAATAAACGTTTGTCGGTCAGTTTGGAATGACCCCAAAGCAGCCTCGGCCCTTCCCGGCACAACGGCAGCCCCGAAAATCCTGAGAGTTTCCCCCTGAAAATCCATTTGGGCCACTGGCCAGGGTTGCAGAGCCCGAACCGTGTTAAAGAGCCTCGAAGCGGGCAGTGTCCAGTTCAGGTTCGATTCGGCTTTTTCTATTTTTTTGGCATAACTGGCGAGGCTTTCTTCTTGAGGAATATATTGAACTTCCCCTGCCTCGATTTTTTTAAGGGCCTTGAAAAGTAAGTCTCCACCCACTTCAGCTAATCGGACCAATAACTCACCGGAAGTTTCCCCAGGCAAGATCTCAACTTTTTCCTGTAAAAAAACATCACCCGCATCGAGTTTTTTTACCATTCGCTGAACCGTAACACCCGTTTCTTTCTCGCCCTCCATAATGGCTCGTTGAACGGGAGCGGCTCCTCGGTACTTCGGAAGTAAAGAAGCGTGAAGATTGAAACATCCATGTTTGGGCATTTTGAGAATGCCTTCTCGTAAAATTTGTCCAAAGGCTACGACGATAATCAAGTCTGCGTGAAACGTTTTTAAAACATCTACGGTACCTGGTGCATTAACGTCTAACGTTTCCAAAACATTGAGATCCTGAGTACGCGCATACTGCTCAACTTCAGAAGGAGTCACTTTGTAACCGCGCCCTTTTGGTTTCGCTATTTGAGTAACAACGAGGGCTGGTGGCATTTCATGATCACAAAGTTTTTCAAGGATCCTAGCCGCAATCTGTGGAGTCCCCATGTAGATGTATTTCAGCATGGATTAGAGGGTGACTGCTTTCTGTAGTTTCTTTTTAAGAAGCCGACGCTTAAGGGGCGAGAGCTTTTCCACAAAAAGGACTCCATCCAAATGGTCATTCTCGTGTTGAATCGCAACCGCCAGAAGCCCTTCAGCTGTCATTTCCAATCTTTTTCCATTCCGATCTTGATAGCGAACGGTAATTTTCTCGTGCCGTTTTACTTCTTCTGTGACCCCAGGAACACTCAGACAGCCTTCTTCAAAAGCGATACTTCCTTCCCCCAAACTTAATACTGGGTTGATGAATTCATGAAGCTTTGCTTTTCTATTCTCCCCAGGGCCTAAATCGATAACAAAGAGCCTAAGACCCTCTCCTACCTGGGGGGCGGCAAGACCAATCCCATCAGCTGCATACATGGTTTTAGCCATCTCATCTAAAAGTAAGTGAAGACTTTGGCCGAAATCGCTCACCGGTTCAGCAATTTCTTTTAAGCGGGGATCTGGATATTTGAGTATTTCAAGCATCGTTACTTTTTTACTAATTTAACTCCTGCCAGCCCGAGAAATAACATATTTGGGAGCCAGGCCGCAACCATAGGGGGTATTCTGCCCCCTCGCCCCACCGACAAGCTCATTTTGGACATAATTAAATAAACAAAAACCAGAAGAAAACTCAGTGCGACTCCTTTGGCCGGAGACTGGTTTTTAAAGGGACTGAGTGAAAAAGAGAGGCCCAACAAGACGAATATCAAAGGAGAAAACACATGAGCTACACGTTCGTGGTAAGACACCCGCTGGAGCGTCATGTCGACTCCATAACGATGGCTTCTTTCAATGAATTTTCGAAGCTCCCTCAAGCGCATCGTTGTCTCTTCAACTTCTACCGTCTGATAATCCCCTGGATTTTCATGAATAATATTTTTCAGTTCGGTAAAACTCTCGCTTCTGGGAAAGGGGTTATCCAAAGGGTACTCAACCATCACCGCATCCACCAATCTCCAATCTCCGCTTTCAAACCTAGCTTCTTTTGCACGAATCTTTTTTAGGATCTGAAAATCCGGACCCAAAAAATACAGGTCTAAATCCTGGAGCGTATTTGTTTTGGGATTGAAAGTTCCCACATGATAAATCAGATCATTCGACCGATACCAAAACCCATAACGACTACCATCTGCTTGGAATTTCGCAGCCTCAGCACCCGTTTTTCCTGCTTCCAGTTGATTTCTTTTTTGTTCAAATAACGGCAGGAGAGGATCAAATACAAGAAAAGTAATCGTACTGAGAGTTGCAATCGCAGCTACAAAAGTAGAGACAATTCGCACAGGACTCACTCCACTTGCATAAAGAGCTAAAATCTCATTTGAACGAGCCATGGTTGATAAAACGAGCAGAGTTGCCATCAGAGCTGCAACCGGAACAAACTGTTGGGTCGCTTTCGGAATCTTATAAAGATAAATTTCCATAGCTCGACCGAAGGGGATTCCAGAACTCCAAAATTTCGATAAAAAATCTATTCCCACTGCAAGCGCAGAAATTCCAATGAGAACCAGCACAAAGTAAATAACCAGTTCACGAATTAGATATTTATCTAAAGTATCCATGACATTTTAGAACTCGGACTCAAGCCAACTTTTTAATTTTGAGACGGTGTTGGGAATCCCAGCTGGATTATTACCGCCAGCCTGAGCGAAGTCGGGCCTTCCCCCACCCTTCCCCCCAATTTCCGGTGCTAAAAGTTGAACAATTTTTCCAGCATCTAGTTTTCCAACTAAGTCCTTGGTCAGACCCACACAAAGAGACACTTTCCCTCCGCCTGTTCCCAGGAGAAGCACCAAAGTCTTCTCTTTCCCTTTATCTCGAAACTGATCCACCAAAGCTCTCAAGATTTTAGGATCGGACTCGTCGACCTGCTCAGAAACCACCTTAATTCCTTTTATTTCTAATGCAGCGGGAGATTCCGTTTTTCCAGATTTTCCACTTTGTACAACTTTAATTTTGAGCTGTTCATTTTCCTTTTGAAGTCCTTTAACTTGGGAAATAAGGCCTTCAACTTTTTCAACGGCAGCACTTTCTTTCATTCCCAGTTTTGACTCTATTTCGCAAAGAAGAAGTTCACGGGAGCTTAGATACTCAAAAGCCTTTACCGAGGTGACTGCCTCAATTCTTCGAACTCCACTCGCCACCGAACTTTCACTTAGGATTTTGAAATAACCAATTTCGGAAATATCAGACAAGTGAGTGCCCCCGCAAAGTTCTACGCTGAAAGCAGAGGTTTCGTCACCAACCCGAACAACTCTTACCTGATCTCCGTATTTCTCATCAAAAAAAGCCAGAGCGCCTTTTTTTATAGCCTCATCATAAGACATTTCCGAAACGGTCACTTTACTATTTTTGAAAACTTGTTCATTTACCCGAGACTCGGTTTTCTTTAGTTCCTCAGCCTGAAGAGCCTTGGGATAGGTAAAATCAAACCGTAGCCTATCCGGATCCACTAAAGAACCCGCTTGCTTCACTCTTTCTCCTAGTTCTTTTCTCAAAGCTGCATGAAGAAGATGGGTAGCGGTATGGTTTCTCATAGTAAGCCGACGCAAAACGGGATCAACGCTGAGCTGAACCTTTACGCCATTTTTTAAACTACCCTCGTCGACACTCAGATGAAGAACTGTTTGCTTTGCAACTTTAAAGGTTGAGTAAACTTTTGCTTTTAGCCCCTGAGAAAGGACAAAACCCTTATCTCCCACTTGTCCCCCTGATTCAGCATAGAAGGGAGTTTGGTCAAAAACGGCATACCCTTCGCCTCTCAGCTCATTGACCTCTCTGCCTTCCGCATCACACAAGCAGAGGGGTTTGCCTTCAGCACTTAGCGTTTTGTATCCCACGAAGGAGGTGGATTCGCTTACTTTCTCTATGGCTTTAAAGAGGTTTTCCAATAAAACCTTGTCTGTCGCTTTCTCTTTTCCGCTTTGGAGCCGTTGTTTTTCCATGAGATCATCAAAGCTCTTTTTATCCACGCTGAGATGATGCTCTTTACAAATAACCTCAACCAAATCGAGCGGGAAACCATAGGAATCGTAAAGAAGAAAGGCGGTCTCGCCGGGAAGAACCTGGTTCTTTTTAACTTGAGGAGATTTGAGAGCCTCTTCGAGCACTCCCAAACCCCGATGAAGAGTTTCGTGAAATCGTTCTTCTTCCTCACGAATTAAAGTCTCAATCAGGTTCTTGTTTTTTTGAATCTCAGGATAAAAACTTCCCAAGGAATCAATGACGGAAATCACACAGGTAAAGATAAAAGGCTTTTCTTGTCCTAATTTTTTTCCATAGCGGATAGCTCTTCTCAAAATTCGTCTTAGGACATAGCCTCTTCCTTCATTGCTGGGAATCACCCCATCGCCAATCAGAAACGTACTCGATCGTAAGTGGTCCGCAATCACTCGCATGGCTACATCAGTCTCGGGATTTGCGCGGTATTGAATTCCCACTTGATGGGCTATTTTTTGAATGATCGGCTGAAAAAGATCGTTGTCGTAGTTGCTGTAAACGCCTTGCATGACTGCTGAGAGTCTCTCCAAGCCAGCTCCCGTATCGACGCTTGGCTTTGGAAGAGGCTCTAATTTTCCCGATGAATCTCGATTGTATTGCATGAAAACCAGGTTCCAAATTTCTAAGAACCGTTTTCCGCCCTCATCTTTTCCCGGGGAAGGTGCCGAGCCATACTCATCGCCCCAATCGTAGTGAATTTCTGTACACGGGCCACAAGGACCTGTATCTCCCATCGCCCAAAAATTATCTTTTTCCCCCAGCTTTTCAATCCAGTCCGGCCGAACCCCTTGCTGTTTCCAGAGTTCAAGCGCTTCGTCATCATCCTGAAAAACAGTTATTCTTAAGCGTTCTTTGGGGATCTTTAATTCCTGAGTCAAAAACTTCCAGGCAAAATCAATCGCCTCTTTTTTGAAATAATCACCAAAAGAAAAATTTCCCATCATTTCAAAAAAGGTATGGTGCCGCGGAGTGAAACCAACGTTTTCTAAATCATTATGTTTTCCACCAGCCCGCACACATTTTTGAGCAGTAGTAGCGCGGGTATAGCCTGGCTTGGATACTCCCAGAAAAACATCTTTAAATTGGACCATGCCTGCATTGGTAAAAAGCAAGGTAGGATCAGCAGCTGGGATTAAGCTCGAGCTCTTAACTCGCTCGTGGCCATGGACCTCAAAATACTTAAGAAACTTCTCTCGAATTTCACTTGATTTCATTTGGGTAGTCTAGCCCTAACCCACCGAGTCGGCAATATTTTGAGCGACGATTTCCATGACATCCATGACCTGAACCTGCTCTCCTAATCCTTTTTCGTTTACGCCGCTACTGAGCATCACCCGACAAAAGGGGCATGAGGTGCCTATCACCTCAGGTTTCTTATCCAAAGCTTGTTCTGTCCGAGCAATGTTTACTCTTTGGTCTTTTTGCTCTTCCAACCACATTCGGCCCCCCCCAGCTCCGCAGCACATAGCTCCCTTCTTATTAAGATCCATCTCTACAGGGGCGCTACCGGTTGCCTGCTGGATGAGTTGTCGGGGTTGCTCCACCACGTCATTGAAACGCGCATTGTAACAAGAGTCGTGGTAGACCACTTTTTTGTCTGAATCTTTTTTCAGTTTTAATTTTCCATCAGAAACTAACTCATTTACGAAATCGGAAGCATTATGCACTTCCCAGTTCCCACCCATTTCCGGGTAATCATTTTTCATGGTGTTAAAACAATGCGGACAATTGGTAATGATTTTTTTGACACCATAGCTGTTGATCTTTTGCGTCAGAGTTTCGGCCATTGATTGAAATAAATACTCATTACCGAGTCTTCGTGCTGTTTCGCCATTACACGTTTCCTCGCTTCCCAACACTGCATAACTTACATTCGATTCTTTTAGTATCTTGGTTAGCGCTTGGGCGGATTTTTTATGGTTATTATCAAAGCATCCCCCGCACCCAACATAGTAGAGGTATTCCGCTTGTTGATTCTCTGAAATCGTCGGAACATTGAGTCCCTCAGCCCATGCAAATCTTTCGGCTGAACTGATTCCCCAGGGGTTAGAGTTTCTCTCAAGCCCTTGAAAAGTGCGATTTAGTTCGCCTGGGAATCGTGAGGCTTCTTGCACCAAGTGCTGCCGAATATCCACGATTTTGTCGACATACTCAATATTCACAGGACAGGCTTCCTCACAAGCACGACAAGTCACACACGACCAAATCACATCATCAATGACTGACTTACCCTCTCCCACAACGGTATCGAATTCTGTTTGTCCTGAATTAATCTTGGATTGATTTTCATAGAGCGTATCTCGAAGATTCAGTAGGAATTGCCGAGGAGCCAAAGATTTACCCGTTGCAGCTGCCGGACAAACTGAAGAACATCGGCCACACTCAGTGCACGTGTACATATCTAGAACTTGCTTCCACGAAAATTGATTTATTTGAGATCGGCCAAAAATCGCTCCATCAGCCGCGTAATCTTTTTTAGGCAATCTTCCTCGTGCCTCTATCCGGCCAAAGAAAACGTTAGCCATGCCCGTAATGATATGAAAATGCTTCGAGCGAGGAAGTAAGTTCATAAAGATAATAATGATTCCATTATGGATCCACCACCCCAGTTCCAATAAAAGAGAAGCTCGTTCGGTGTTTTGCAAACCAATCAAGCTCACAAAAACGTGTGTAAAAGGAGACCAGGCCATCTCGGCTTGGGTTTCCGGAAGATTCCAACTCAAGATCGCCCGGCTGGCATCGTACACGAAGCTTGAGAGCATGATGCCACCAATGAAACTCAGAATAAGAAAAGGTTCCCAATGAGATTGGGAATTTAATTTTTGTTCAGCAGGCAAAATACCATAGAGTCTTCGAGGTTTTGTAATGCCCCATCGAACTAAAAAGATAACCACACTAATGAGAACTAAGACCTGAAAAATATCTTTCGTTAAGGCATAGAACTTACCCAACTGATCTGCATGCAGACCGGGCAAAATAAAGTCGGGCATCCAGCCCCGAATAAACATCGTCATCACTTGCAAACCAAGTGTGATGAAGCCCCAGAAGATAAAGATGTGAAGAATCCCTGCGGGTTGATCGCCTTTTAGAAATTTGAATTGCCCGAAACCGTAAATAAGAGTGTTTTTGAGTCGGGGGATCCAAGTTTTCTGGCTGTAATCACGACCATCATCTCGGCGTGCTTTTAAAAGCACCTTCATTCGACCCCAGATCTGAAAACTGAAAAAGGCCATGCCGGATAGAAAGACCAAGGTCCAAAGTAAAGACGTCATGATTCACCTCAATAATCTAATGGTAACACGGGGTTAGGCTATCGGAAAGAGAACCTCATTTCGGCTCTGCCATAAGGCGATTTGGGATTCAACGGATTCGATTCGCTCACGTGAGAGCTCAATCACACTGATGCCTTCTTCCGTTTTATGGCAACTCAGGATTTGTCCCCATGGGTCAATCGCCAAGGAGTGTCCAAATTGGGAGAGACCCTCCCCTGAAATTGAGGTCTGATCCGGGGCAATCACATAGGATTGATTTTCAATCGCTCGAGATCTCAGCAAAACTTCCCAATGAGCCTCCCCCGTCGGAACGGTAAAAGCTGAAGGAATAATAATGGCTCGAGCGCCCCTGTTCCGGAGACTTCTAAACAGCTCAGGGAATCGAAGGTCATAACAAATCGCAAATCCCAAGGTCCAACCTTCGAATTCGCAAGTAACAATTTGATGACCCGCTTCACAAAAGCGACTTTCGTCATAACTATGGTGCGGAAGATTTGCCTTGAAACGAAAAATTTTCCGATACTTTGCGAGCACCTGACCATCGGAACCGATCATCAGGAGAGTATTAAAAAACTTTTTCGGCTCTCCAACGACTGGCTCTCTCAAGGTTCCGGGAATGAGCCCCAACTCAAATTCCTTAGCCCACGATTGAAACATTTCGCTTAGTTCGGGATACCGCGAAATAATTTTTTCAACCCCTTCTCTTTTGGCAGTGAAGTAAGCCATCTCGGGAAATACCACAAGCCGCGCACCTTGTTCTTTTGCTTTTTGAACAAAGCTCTTCATTTTTTTCAAGTTACTATCCAGAAATTCACTGGATTGAATTTGAGCAAGGGCGATTTTCATCGGACTCCGATTGTATCAAATTTCTTTCTTTGACCCCAGACTTAGGTCTCGATAAGGTTGAGCCCACCATGAGACATTTTCTTTTGTTTTTTCTCATCTTAACTCTCGTCTCTTGTTCCTCATCTCCCTACCCTCATATCAACTTTACCGATTGGGAACGCCAACCTGAGTGTTGCCAAGCTGTAGGAAGTCAGTTCGCTGTTGCTTCGGGGGGAACCTTTTCCTCGAGAGCAGGGAAAGAAATAAAAGAACTGGGTGGCAATATCGTGGATGTTGCTGTAGCGACTGCTTTCGCACTCGCGGTGGAACGACCTCAGTCGCTGGGATTGGGGGGAGGTGGTTTTCTTTTATTATCCTTGGCAGGAAAAAAACCCCAGCAGGTTTTTGTAGATTTTAGAGAAACAGCCCCCGGACGGGCAAAAAGAGATATGTATCTGGATACTACTGGTAAACCTCAACCGGATTTAAGCCGCTATGGCGTTTTATCTGTCGCTACTCCAGGTTTTGTTCCAGGGCTCTACTTCATTCATCAACGCTGGGGAAAACTTTCCTGGAAGAGCGTCCTGCAACCTGCCATCCGTTTGGCCCGAAATGGATTTCCCATCTATCCCTCTCTGGCAAAGGCCATTCGAGAGCAACGCAAACTTTTATTTCAACAAAGTTACGTAAAGAATCTTCTGTCACGAGATGATCGTCCCCTTGGCCGCGGTGATATTTTGATTCAAGCCGATTTAGCAGAAACCTTAGAAAGGGTTTCTCTTAATCCACAGATTGAATTTAAAACGGGGCAAACCGCAAATCAAATCGTAGAATACATAAGAAGTCTGGGTGGTATTCTCTCAATCTCAGATTTAGCATCTTACCGACCCAAAATTCGAAAACCCCTCACATTCACTTGGGGAAAAAGACAGCTTCTATTAGCTCCCCCCCCGAGTGCTGGAGGTGTTTTAACTATTGAGATGCTGCAGATGTTGACTGCGGCCCCCCCCACACCAACCGACCGAGTGCAGAAACTCCATTTGCTGGCTGAGATTATGAAACGGGCCTATGCCGACCGGTCTCAGATCATTGGAGATCCCGATTTCACCAAGTTGAACTTAAAGCCGATTTTGGAAACGTCTTATGGAGTCGCTCGGCGAAAATCGATTGATCTCGAACGAGCAACGCCGGCAACCCAAATCACCCCACTGGATGTCTCCAAATTACGAGATCGACACACGACCCACTTAAGCATTTTGGACAATGAAGGTAACGGGGCTTCTATGACTTTGACGATTAATGATCACTTTGGAAGTCGAATCGCAGTACCCGGAACCGGAATTTTTCTCAATGACGAAATGGACGATTTTAGTATTCAGTTAGGAACTCCCAATCTTTTTGGATTGGTGGGAGGTGAAGCTAATGCCATTGAGCCCCTAAAAAGGCCGGCCTCCAGCATGAGCCCCACGTTAGTTCTTGAAAACAATCGCAACATCCTCGCAGTGGGTGCTGCGGGTGGTTCGCGAATTACCTCGCACGTATTTCAAGTCCTCATTAATGTGTTGGAACATCCAGAGGAAGGACTGCGAGCGGCTCTTTTTAAGCCCAGGATTCATCACCAATGGACTCCTGATGAATTGAGCGTTGAAAGCGGTTTTGACGAAGAAACCGTGGAAGCGCTAAGAAAAATCGGGCACTCTGTAGTCGCAACCGATAGAACGGCTTTAGTTCAAGCAGTGTTCAAAGATAAGTCGGGAAATTTAGAAGCCGTGTTTGATCCTCGAGATGAGGGAGGAGCAGAAGCGAAATGAAACTTCGAATTTTTTTTGTAGCAGACCCTATTGATAACCTGCGCCCGGAGTCAGACTCATCTCTAGCGCTTCTGAGAGAAGCGGTTAAACGTGGGCATCGTGCTTATTGGTTAACGGAATCCGAAGTGGAGTATGTAAACGGAAGGGTCATGTTAAGAGCTCGTCCTTTCCTCTCTTTTCGCCCTGAGGGAATTCCCAATCTGGGAGAAATTGAGGTTCTGCCAGCTGAGAACTTTCATGTTGGTTTTATTCGAAAGGATCCCCCTTTTAACGAAGATTATGTAAGACTCTGTTGGATTTTAGCTTTAGTTGAAAAGAAAGTTTTCTTCGTCAATAAACCCTCTCTCTTGGTTCGCTACCATGAAAAGCTACTGCCGCTCGAGGGCTTTGCAGAAGGGTTTCTAAAAAAGGGAGATCTCATCCCAACTCATCTAGGGAGTGGGCCGAGTGCGGCGGCTTTTGTACAGAATCTCAAAACGCCCTTGATTATCTCTAAGCCGTTCCTGGGCCATGGGGGCAGAAACATTTCTCAAGTTAAACGCCAAGATTTTATTGATAATGGACTGAAGCAACCGGAGAAATGGGAAGGGGTAGTTGTTCAACCCTTTTTAGAGGAGGTTCTTCAAGAAGATAGGCGCCTTCTGATCATTGATGGAAAGCTCAAAGGTCAATTTGTTCGCGTTCCTCCTAAAGGAGGGTTTATTGCTAATTTAGCCCAAGGAGGTTCCGCCGAAAACCGCCCCCTCTCGAGAGCTCAACTTTCAGTCGCAGATAGAGTCGCTCGGTTTTTGAAAAAAACGGGGATCTTATTTGCTGGAGTCGATCTGATCGGTTCTAAAGTTTCTGAAATCAACGTTACTTCACCAACTGGATTTTTATCCTTTGAAAAATTAACCGGAAAAAACCTAGCGACTGATGTGCTAGATGCTATCGAGCGTAATGTTCTTCGACGTAAGCAATAATGTCATCGCTTTCATACATTTTTATATTTCGCTCTGGATCAACTAAAAAGGGAACTTGGGCTTTACCCCCTAAGCGTTTCAGTTCATCTTTTACTTCCGATGGAGCAGAGCCGAGTAGGACTGGTTTTAAGATATAGGATATCCCTTTTTGTTCCATGTACATTCGGACCTTTACACAAAAAGGACAACGCTCAGCCAGATAGATTTCAATCATGATTCACCTTTCAATATTTCCAAAACATTTCCCTGCCAACGAGTTTGCAAATTTTCCATTATGCGATCGGCGGGACAAGAACCCCGGTTAACATTTTCAATAAGGGGAGCTAGATATACTTCTTCCCCAAACCCTCTTTTTTTCAAGCCTTCTAAACTTGCTTGAACCAACTTCTCAGCAATCTCTCGAATTTTAAGGCCCTTAAATTCCGTTTTGAGCGCCTTTCGACTGGTCTCATTCCATAATTCTTCTCTATCTGCCGAACTCAATTTTCCTAAGAGCTCAAAGGCAAGCTTTCGGGCTTGAGGATCGTACAGAAGCCCCATCCAAAATGCAGCTGAGGCAAGGCGATAAGCGGGAAGTTGGCCATCTACCGATCGGACCTCCACATAGCCTGGCTTCAATCGAGCTTCGGTAAACAGCTGTTGGATAGCCCAACGCATATTCGTGGGAGTCACTTCAATACCAGGGAGCTTTCCACTCGCAATATCTTCTAAACAACAGCCCTGGGCATTTACATAATCACCCTTGTTATCCTGAACAAACATCAATGGCATTTTCCACAGATAGGCCGAATACCGGTCAAAATTAAAACCCATTTCGAAAGCTTCTTTCATAAGACCTGTTCGAGCAGGATCCGTGTGCCTCCAAATTTCTGCTCGAGTGGATAGAAATCCCGTGGGTTTCCGCTCCAACAGGGGCGAATTAGCAAATAATGCCGTTGAGATCGGTGCAACCAGGAGCGAAACTCTGAGCATTTCGATGGCTTCAGATTCGCTGGTGTAATCCAAATTGATTTGAACGGAACTGGTCCTTCTCATCATGGTAGTTCCATATCGGCCAGTCCTTCCAAGAACATCGGTCATGATGTGATAGCGAGGAGAGGGAATGACATCGATCTCATCGAGGCGATGAATCGGATTTACTGCTAACCCCAAGAAAACCAAACCGTCCCAAGATTGAATGACCTTATCGACCTGCCCGTCATACTCTTCCAAGTGACGGGCAACCTCGACTAGATTCTTTTGCGGATAAACGGCACACTCGAGTTGACTCCCCGGCTCAAGTGAAATTTTCCCATGCGGTGTTTCTAACCCTATCGGTTCCGAAAGTGCACTATCCACTAATTTCCAACCATAAACCTCGTGTAACTTTTTAAGAAGCTGTCCCGCCCCAGGTTTACCCGTTTTTGGATCCGTTTGGTAACGAAACGGAGAACCGTCCTTCCAGATGGCTATTCTTTCAACCTCAAGTCCGATTTGACGCTCGGAAACTCCTCGCTCTTCAGACCTAAAAAGATCTGTTAGCCACTGCCAGGGTTTTTGTTGTTCACTTTTCACCGGGGCTCCAATCTTCTTAAGGACATTTTGCCCTTCCCGAGGCACAACGATCGCAACCCGTCGGTGCCGGCTTCAGGGATCTGCTGGGGACTATTGTTTTAGGCCTTGGATAGTTCGCTTCCTGACGAATTAACTTAATTTTATTTTTAGCGGTTCGAACCAAAGTCAGAACCTTCAAATTGATATCTCGATAGTTTGTTTTAGTGCCATTATTACTCATACACAAAGCAGCTCCTAGGGGATTTCCATCGGCTCCCGTGTTATCACCCACGGGAAAAAGCATCGTCGTCTTAAACTTCGTATTATTACTTTTGAGTGTTCCAGCCCGAACAACTTTAATCCGAGGAATTTTCCCTGTGGGACAAGGAGCATCTTTTTCACTGCTGTTAGGATCCGGTTGCGGAGCGCACGCTCTTAAATCATCTAAATCTGATGCGCTCAGGGTTGACCAATCAACGGTAGCCAGTGATTGTGGAGGCAGAACACATTCGGTCGTTAAGACTTCGATAAAGCTTCCAAAACAGCCCTCGGAAGGTACTAGAATAGAACGGTAACTAGTGATGCTCGTTCCCGGAATTTGTTGAGTTGGAGTTGGGGGCTGTATCTGATCCGACGAATAAAAATCGTTAGCAGTCAGGTCCCCGGTTGCTAGGGGGGTATCTGTAAAGTCATAAAAGTTGATAGTTTTGCCGGAAGCGGAATCATCCCATGCAGCCATTAATACTTTTCCTCGTTGATCGAGAAATTCTCGTCCCATCAGAGTCGCATTGTTCAAACGATCATTGGTGGCTTTTGCTTCGTATTCAGCATTTTGAAGGGTTATTGAAGCTAAAGCGATCAAAGAAGTAATGGCGGTGGCCACCATCATTTCTACTAAGGTAAATGCAGAATTATTTTTCCTAATAACCATTCTGTTTAATTTGTCCGCAATTCGGAAACATTAATAATTTTGGTATCTATTTTACTAAAATAATCGAGATCCGAATTGCCATTGCTTCTTTTCCAAAAAATACGATAGCTCAGTTTCATTTGGCGGGTGTCAGGATCAGCTGAACCACTTGCTGGCGGGACCCAAGTATTACAGGGTAGAGCATCCCCCAGCACTTTATCCACCTGGGAAACTTCTTCACTCGACAAGTCGATTCGAATCTCGGCAAAAGCAGCTGGTGAGTTTAAAAATCCGGTTTGATCTTTACGATCTCTCCTAACGACTGGGTTATTTACCTTAGCACAGAACAGAAAGGTTCCGGTCCACGTGTTGTCTACTTTCTTTAAAGGCAGTATTGGTTTAGTTGCACACGAGGCAATAGCTGTTTTCAAATCGGCTTGAAAACTCGGTGGAGTACCACTGAGGCCGAAATCCACTAAAGTTGGACTTTCGATCCTAACTGTAACAAGTCCCCCGGGAAAGGTGGGGGGATTTGTATTAAATGTACTCGCAAAGTTTGCAATACTGCAGGCATTAGAATTGGCCATCGTAAATATTTTGGCAGCTATCAACTCAGTAAAAGTACTTTCATTGTCCACTATGGATACTTTGGCCTCGGATCGCATCCGAGATTTGATGAGGTAAAAGAGATTTTTCCCGATAAAGGTGGCCAAAATAGATAAAACGAGTGCTGCCGCTAAGGCTCCGATTAAAGTAAAGCCCTGGGACTTCTTTCTCCTAAGCATAAAGAAGGTAGTTCTTTCTCATTTTTCTAAACATCTCTAATTCCTCTTCCGACCTCTCCAAAAAGGATTTAACGGAACCTGATTCAACAGCAAGACGAAAAGCATCGGTACCGGCAATGACATCAATCGGAAGCTTGTCTTCGACATATTCGTAGGGAGGTTTTTTCCATTCGCATTTTTCTGGATAGAGCTTCCAGAAAGCCGCTATCAGGTGAACGCCCATTTCAAAAGCATTTAATTTACTGAGATGACCCATGTGAATTTGAACCCCACCACAAACCTGCTCCTGATGCTTTTGGAAGGTGGGCTGAAAATAAATTGGCCTAAAATAAAATCCCTTCAGCTTTTTTTGATTCATTTCTTTCGCTAACTTATCTGCGTCCACAAAGGGAGCCCCTATCCACTCAAAGGGCTTTGTCGTTCCTCGTCCTTCTGAAATATTGGTTCCCTCAAAATGAACCGTGCCTGGAAAGGTAAGCGCGGAATCCCAAACAGGAATATTGGGCGAAGGGGGAACCCAGTCTCTGTCCCAATCACAGGCTAGATGTTTTCTCTTCCATCCTTTAAGAGTGATAACCTCCAAATCACACCCAATCTCAAAAGCTTCGTTAAAAAGAACGGCGAGCTCACCCATGGTCATTCCATGTCTAGTACAAATAGGGAGCTGACCGACAAAGGAACGATAGTTCATATCGAGAACATTTCCCTCGATATTGACTCCCCCAATAGGGTTCGGCCGATCTAAAACAACCACTTTTTTCCCAAGCTTTTTGGCCTCCCACATGCAATTTTCCATCGTATACATGAACGTATAAATGCGAGTGCCAATATCTTGCAGATCTACAATTAAAACATCGAAAGCTTGCATCATCTCAGCAGTGGGAACACGAGTATGAGAATAGAGACTAAAGACTGGAACCTTGAGTTCAGGATCAAAAAAATCCGAGGACTCTTTCATGTTATCCTGTTTTTCACCACGAATTCCGTGTTGTGGGCCGAGAAATGCCCCCAAGGAGATCCCTTTTTTTTCTTTTAATATATCTCGAATGTGAACCAGGTGCTTATCGACAGAAGCTTGATTACAAAGAACTCCCCACCGTCCCGACTTATACTTCTTCCACTTTTCACTCAGAAATTCGTCTAATCCTGAACGCACAGAAAAACCTCACTTAAAGATTGATTATTTTCGAGTGATATCTCGAATTGCCCTTGCTATTTGATCTACCCAGCCGGTCATTCGCCCATATTGGACTTTGGGATCATTCAAAATGATTGCGAAGGCCAGGAGCTCGCCATCTCGAGAAGGTACATAACCTGCGAGACTTGCTACTCCATCTAACGATCCGGTTTTTCCTCTGAGTACGCCCAGACCGGAAGAACTCGGTAAACGGTTTCTGAGGGTTCCATCTTCTCCGGCAACCCCAAGACTCGATAAAAACTCTGGATAAATACCAAAATCCCGATGAGCCGCAATGAGAACTTTTAATATCTGACGGGGAGTAACCTGCGTAGCACGTGTTAGTCCACTGCCATCGGCGATATTGTAAGCGTTCTTAGAAATGCCCATGTCTTCTAGAACATCTTGTACCGTAGCCAGGCCCTTTTGAAGTGTCCCAGGAGCCCCCCACATCTCGGCCCCTAACTTTTTCATGAGCTGATCCGCAACAAAATTGTTACTGAATTTATTGAGTCCCCAAACAATTTGCCAGAGGGGTTGGGATTCAAATTCTAAAATGAGTTTCGCATTTGAGGGGACTGATCCCTCTTCAACGTTTCCATCCACTCGAATTCCACGCTGCTCTAGAAAAGTTTCTAACATGTGCCCCGCATAAAGAGCGGGATTAACGATGTTACGAAAGAACCGCATTTCTTTTGCGTCAATCGGGATGGAACCTCGTAAAAGAACCGTATCGCCAATATCCCCTTTTACATAATCAGTTCGACTTACTTGAATAGTATTATTGCTATCGGGATTTCCTGTCGTAGCCTGATTCACTACGTCTATATAGGAGTTTTCAGGATCGGTATAAACCTTTGGTGGCATTCCAGGCGCATCTCCTGGATTCACAAAAACAGTGGTTGTGTTGAAGTTGAAAGAAAAAGCGCCAACGGGAGCGTTATAGGCCTGATCCTTTAGATACTTGGGGCGGCTATCTGGGTTTTTCTCGGCATCAAAATAGGAAGAGTCGATGATGATCTTCCCCATGACTTGTTTGATACCTTTACGACGAAACTCATTAACCAACATCCACATGCGCTCAGAGACGAGACTCGGATCTCCGCCTCCTTTAACATAGAGGTCTCCCGAAAGCTTTCCTTCTTTAACCATCCCGCTGTAGTAGAGCGCAGTTTTAAAAACAAAGTTTGGCTTTAATTTTTTAAGAGCAGAATAACTCGTAAAAATTTTACTGACAGACGCTGGAATAACTAGGTTATCGGCGCCCTTTTCAAATAAAACCTCTCCGCTTCCAACCGAGCCAACAATCACTCCATACTTCAAGTCTTTAACTTTTTTTGGAGGAAGGACTTGGTCTACAACGTGAGAGAGGCGTTCTCGAATAGCCACCGAATCTGGCTGAATACGTGTTTCTGATCCTGAAGCCAAAACCAGCGAATCCCAAATAAATGCGGTTGAAAGCAGCCCTAAAAAGATAGATCTCATGACCCTCTAGTGTACCAGAGCGGAAATTTGTCATCACGTTTTGATCTAAAAATAGCCATTTTTTTTATAATTTATGCAAAGCTGCGCCTTTACCAATTGGTATCCCCGTTGCATTCTTATCTTTTTGGAAGATGGGGCTTAAGTTCCAAACACAGAACGGCCTTCCTGGGTTTGGAACCCCTATCTTCTGTATTTAAAGGGAATAAGAACCCGTGAACGCTCCACGCCTAGCCCGTATTCTGATTGTTGACGATGAACTCGAAAATTTAAAAGCACTCGAGCGCACGCTTCAAACCAAATTTGAATGCACTACGGTTTCCAGCAGCCAAGCCGCGCTGAAAGCCATCGAAGACAAAGATTTTGCAGTAGTAGTCTCTGATCAGCGAATGCCCGACATGAAGGGGACTGAGCTTTTGGCTCAGGTAGCCAAGAAAAACCCTCTGACGACCAGGGTCATTTTAACTGCCCACACAGAAACCGGCGAAATCTTAGAGGCGATTAATCGAGCTGAAATTTTTCGCTACATTACAAAGCCCTGGGAAAATCAGGAACTTCTCATCACGCTTCAACAAGCCGTCGACCATTATGATTTACTGAGTCAAAACCAAAGACTCATTCGCGAATTAGAAGCTGTTAATAAAAACTTAGAGAGCTTGGTAGAAAAACGTACCTTAGAACTTAAATTAGCCAATGAGAAACTTTCTGAGTTGGCAATGACCGATCCCCTGACGAAAGTCATGAATCGGAGAGCCTTCTCTAAGAAGCTTCTTGAGGAAATTGATCGTTCCTCTCGATACAAGCATTCGATGGTTATCGCTATGATTGATGTAGACCATTTTAAACATTTTAACGATACGGAAGGCCATGTCCTAGGAGACGAAGCGCTCAAAAAGATTGCCCAGCTTTTTCTTGGAAATCTAAGAAAGAGCGATTCTCTGGCTCGCTACGGTGGCGAAGAGTTCATTATTATGATGCCAGAAACGAAACTGGCTTCAGGTGTGGAAATCTGTGAAAGACTTCGTTCCGCTGTGGAAAATCATTCTTTCCAGGGCCAACAGCGAGCAGGATATCTTACGATCAGCGTGGGGCTTTGTGAATTCCCAGAGTCTGGCGAAAGTTCTGATGCCCTTATCAATGGGGCGGACAAAGCACTTTATGAAGCAAAACAATCGGGCAGAAACCGAGTAATGACCAATCGCAATGTCAAACAATCCTCGTTTTTTATCACCTGAAATTCCCAATGTTGGAAATCCACTCACTCTGGATTTCGAGCAATCAGCTCACTGTGTTCGAGTGCTGCGCTTGCGAGTGGGTAATAGCGTCTCCGTGATTAATGGAAAAGGGATCTTAGGCGAAGGAATCATCCTGGAAGCAAATCCAAAAAGAACGATGATTGAAGTTAAATCCATCGAATCTCGAGGGGAAGGCTCTCAAGTTCAAATAGCTTTTGGCCTTACAAAACCCGCCGCCCTTGAACTGATTTTTAGAAAATGCACGGAATTAGGAATCGCTTCTTTCCAGCCTCTGATAACTGATCATTCGCTTCATCCCGACTCTTGGAATGAAGAACGCTGGCAGAAGATTGTAGTTGAGGCGTGCAAACAATCTCAGGAACTTTGGTTTCCCAAAATTTTCGCTCCCATTTCCCTGGGAACCTGGCTCAAGGAAAGAAAGTTGAATCATTCTTTGGTAGTCTGCGATGAAGCATTTCGAAAAACAAAACACGATCTCAAGCTCTCCTCTCCCGCTGATATCTTAATTGGTCCGGAGGGTGGGTGGAGTGAAGCGGAACGGAACCAGTTTACGGAACTCACGACATTCTCACTTGGACTTGGCCCAAATCGGCTTCGTGCCGAAACTGCATGCCTGGTCGCTTTAGCTCTCGTCAAATCCCAGTTGAGTGAAATATAGTTATCCCCATGTGGAGAGTCTCACTCAGTTTAATTACGCACCGCTTTTTTATTCTGGTTGTTGCTTTAGGTGCTATTCATTTTACATTATCTGACCAGCCACATAATACTTCGGTCCTTTGGGAAAATTTTTTAGGACGAGTTGCTCAGTCGTCTGAAGCCACACAAATCATGGGAGCCAACACTCCCAGTAAAGATCCATTTATTTGGATCGGTCGCCTTATTCAGAGCTACACGGGCATAAGAGCTGAAGTTTTAATTTTAATTTTATCGAATCTTTTTTTGGTCTTATTTCTTTGGGAACTCAATTTATTTGTAAACTCTCTAGCCCTCCCAGATGTCGCAGTAAACACCTGCATCCTGGTAATTGTTTGGCTGACTTCCTATGAGCTTAGTTTTGGTTCCTCGTTATCCTTAAGTTGCTTATTAACGGTGCTAGTTTTGCGATCTGGAAATGATGATCGGTGGTTAATTTCGGGAATCTGTCTGGCCCTTTTGGCGATTACTAAACCTTTTGCAGTTTTTCTGACCCCTTTCCTTCTCTTAATCCTCGTGGGTCAAAATCGCTACGCCTCTTCTGACGCCCTAGCTAGGAAACTCATCTACCTTTTACTTCCGTTGGCAGGTGCCATTTACTACCGATGGGACCTCTACCGTGACATCACGGCAATCTTAGGAAACTCAGCACTTTTCAATCTCATTTCTTCCGTGGATATTCAGGCAGGGCTATCTTGGACTTTAACGGCCACCTATTTGGGCCAAACCATAGCTCTTCTGATCCTGGTTACCGGATCCCTGATTTGCTTATTTGTTTTTTCAACACTCATTCATCGATTACTGCCCATGACACTCCTCCTGGCACTCTTGATAACCACTCCCTATGGCGACCTTGCGACTGCAGCTCCCCTCATTTCACCCGTTTTTACTGGATTGGCCGAAGCCTGTGCTCCCCCTCTGCTTAAAGCAATTCAATTACTCTTCTTAGTCTTTGGGGCTATCGAAGTTTTCAATCTGTTCTAGGTTTTTTTTCTGGACCGACCATTCGATTTATAATCTCGCCCTTTTGCTACCAAGGGTTTTCTGAGCTCCACTGCGGTGGTCCTTTTTCTGCATTGTCTGTCGATGATGATTAGTAAAACTTTTAGCTCTTGTCTTGATGGTTTCGATGGTCAACTCGTAGTTCTTGAAGCTTCGAGACAAAACTCTCTTCCCCAGATTCACATCACGGGTCTTCCCGGAACGGTAGTTCAAGAAAGTCGCGAGAGAGTAAAGGCGAGTCTCAATCATCTCGGATTTGATACTCCGTCAAAAAAGATCCTGATTCATCTCTCACCCGCCGAGACAAAAAAAACAGGAAGTCATTTTGATTTTGCAATTGCTATGAATGTCCTTTCCGCAGATGGATTTTTTCCTCCAAAAAAAATTGAAAAATGCGCCTTTTTGGGAGAGCTGACTTTGTCTGGAGAGTTAAGACCCGTATCACATTTTATTCCCCTGCTGGAAGCTCTGCTCAAACATCCTACGATTGAAAAAATTTTAGTCCCCTGTGATAACCAGCTCGAATCCGGCTTGTTCAGGAGCGATAAGGTCTTTCACTGTAGGGATTTGAAGGAGGCGATACGCTTTTGTTTTTATGATGAACCAATCTTGAGCGTGCCCCAAGCGAACCAACACCACCCCCCGAAAAATCAGCCTTTGTTCCCTTTTATCGAGCAGGTGGTCGGGCAGGAATATGCAAAACGAGTTCTGACAATTGCTTTAGCTGGTTGCCACCCCCTTCTTTTGGAAGGGCCACCAGGGTCCGGCAAAACGCTTCTCTCCCATTCGGCAGCCTCTCTGTTGCCAAGTTTAAATGATGAGGAACTAGTTGAAGTGAGTCGAGTGTATAGCTTTTTCGGAGAACAGCGGGAGGGTAATCGGATTGCTCCGTTTCGATCGCCCCACCATTCGATTTCCTCTGCTGCTTTTCTAGGAGGAGGTAGCAGTCAAGTAATGCCGGGAGAGTTGTCCTTGGCACATCGGGGTCTTCTTTTTTTAGATGAACTACCGGAGTTTCGTCGTGATGCCATCGAAGGTTTAAGAGAACCTCTCCAAAGCGGAGAAATTCATCTCCATCGAGTTTCGAAAAGCATTCTCTTGCCAGCTAGATTCTCCCTAATTGCTGCTATGAATCCTTGTCCTTGCGGTTATTCGAACTCAAATCACGAACGTTGTTCCTGCTCTTCGGAAGCCATTAGAAGTTATCGAAAGAAAATCTCTGGCCCCATTTTAGACCGGTTCCCACTTTACCTATGGATGGAAACCTCTTGGAATCAGAAACAAGAATCAACTAACACCTCCTCTGAGACTCGCCAGTTAATTGAGGCCACCCGTAAAAAGCTAAGAGAGCTCGGTCTTTCGGGGGGAGGGTGGTTGAGACTCAAGGCTCATTTGGATTTGCCGTCCTCTCAGCTCCTTTCAAAATGGGAGACAAAGAGCCGAGCAAGCTTCAGAAGAATCGAGAATATTCTTCGAGTTTCATTGACTACCGCACTCTTAGATAAAAGAGACATCATTTCCAAGACGGATTTAGAAGAGGCTTGGGCTCTTCGCTCACCAGAGAGTCTAATTTGAATTTCACAGTTCTGGAAAAGGCCTTTTGCTTTGTGTTTGAACCCCAATGCCCCCTTTGCGGTAATCCTGTGATGAGCATCAGTCTTTGTTCCCAGTGTTCTGGGTGGTTAAAAACAGAGCCACAAAATGAACATCCCTGGCTTGCTTCTAGCTATCTGTTTACTGATTCCGCAAAGCTTCTTCTTCACTCGATTAAGTACCAGCGCCACTTTGAAAGAGTGAAATTGCTTCGTACCTTACTTCCCAGCTCTCTTCCTCTAGCTTTGGATACCAAAACGGTGCTCATTCCCGTCCCTCTGTCTCCCCTGAGGTTTTTTGAGCGCGGATTTAATCAATCTGAGTGGCTAGCAACTGAACTGGGAAAAAAGCTCAATTTGAAAGTTGAAACAAGAGCATTACTTAAGAAAGGAGAAACGAAAGCTCAAAGCACCCTCTCTCGTGAAGATCGGAAAAACAATTTAGTCGGAGCTTTCGAATGGAATGCGAAGCGACCGGCACCAGAGCGCGTTTGTATTGTTGATGATGTTTTAACAACCGGAAGTACCTTGGAGGCCTGCAGAGAGTGTCTTTACAAGGCCCGGGTTAAAGAAGTTTTTGGATGGACTTTATTTAAAGCTACGACGAGCGTATTCGACGGCCGCAAGAATATCCAATCGTCCAGCTCCGCAACGATTGGTGAATTCCCCATCGATTGGTACAGCTGACATTTGAAGACTTTCGGTCACTTGAGCCACTGTGAGTTTGGGATTCTGAGATAAAAGTAAAGCAACCGCTCCTGCAACGTGCGGAGTGGAAGATGAAGTGCCTCCAAAGGAAAGAGTGTAATTTAGACCATCCATCGATAAGCTGGGAGTCTCGCTGGGAGCACACAAGTCAGGCTTGATTAGCCCCCTCTTTTGTCCCTTCTGGTAAGGGAAATCTTGGTAGCCGGAGACTTGTTCCCAAGTCACAGGGCCAACACTCGAATAAGGCCGTAAGTGATCTTCAAAGTCTACTGCTCCCACGGTGATCATGGAAGACAGCCCAGCTCCCTCTTGAGACTGAAGCGGGTGCAACCAAGCAGGTGGGTTCGACCCCGGTGCACCGATATTGTAGGGCTCATTTCCATGCCCTCGATTGCCAGCAGAATTTACGTGAATGATCCCAGCAGTATTTAAAACTTCGGATGCTCGTCTCCAATGGAGGTAATTCGGTTTGCCCCAATGCTTGAGACTTACTGACATGCTCACAACCCGAGCTCCCTGCTTCATGGCATATTGAACCGATTCCCAAATGGCCGACTCAGCCACTTCTCCACCAAGCATGCAACACGACCTGAGAGCCATGACTTTACTTTTGGGGGCTACCCCAGTGTGAGTTCCTCCAGCTCCTTGCCCAGCAATGATTCCGGCTGCCTGAGTACCATGTCCTAAGTAGTCTGAGATGTCCGGTGAGTTCTCTTCAAAATTCCAACCGTGAACATCATCTATATATCCATTCTGATCATCATCAACGCCATTGGTGGATCGATCGTAGCCATTGGCATCTAATCCAGTTTCACCGACATTTGTCCAAACGTTTCCTTGAAGATCGGGGTGATTTACATTCACGCCACTATCTAAAACCGCAACCACTACGCCTTCGCCTTCCGCTCCTAACTTCCAAGCTTCGGGAGCACCGATTTTTCTCACTCCCCAACCGATTTCCTCAGGCTCCACTCTTTCCTGAATATCCGCTGATCGACGAGTAACGTAGCTATCAAAAAGGTTATGAATAGGTTTGGATTTCTCAATCGTCATGGAAGAGGCCCCTTTGACGATAAGTAATTTTTCAATAGCACCCGGTTTTGCTCGCACTCGAACAGCTCCGACTAGCCAAAGGGGAGTTACTTCCTCCACTCCTTCTGCGGGCCCTTTTTTCAACCAAGGGGCTTGCTTCTCAACTTCTTTATTTAAATGAACTTCCAAAGCTTGAGCAATCTGCAGACTTCTCTGCTGGGGCTCTTGAGAAAGTCCTTTTAACTCAGACAAGTTGAGCGGCTTATCCATTTTAACTAGGACACTCACCGATTCATTTCCAGTCACCGCTCCAGTCCAAGCCTCCAGGTTAGGAGAAGCGAGTGCCGCAGCTACCGTAAAATGAAAAACGGCTGCAAAGAATGGAATGATTCGTGAATAGGTCATCCTTTTTCTAATCTACTCCTATGGAAAAAAGGTGCAATGGACAATTATTGCCCTTGTCTGAAAAAAAAATCACTTGTTTCGGGGTGGTGTTCCCTCGAAACAAGTGACTGATTTTATTACCGTTTTATTTTTTTGTACGACAGGTCCTTTTAAGCCGCTTTTTCAACGCCTTTGCCTGATCGACCAGAAGTTCCTGCAGAGCCTTTCTCAGCGTTTTCACGTTGCTCTCTTAACTGCTTACCCCATTCCAGAGGATCGTGAACCAAAGCTTCAGCAAAAACCTCGTTCACTTCTTTGGCCAACTGGAATTTACAACGTTTTCTGAGCTCTTTTGGAACATCATCCAAATCTTTATGATTGCGATAAGGAATGATGATCTCTTTTATTCCGTGTCTTAAGGCAGCAAGAGTTTTTTCTTTCACTCCTCCGATCGGAAGCACTTTTCCTCTCAGAGTGACCTCACCGGTCATCGCCACGTCTTTTCTCACAGGGTTTCCTGTCAGAAGACTTAAGATTGCCGTAGCTAACGTTACCCCAGCCGAAGGTCCATCTTTTGGAATGGCTCCTTGCGGAACGTGAACGTGAATTTCATAGCGACTAAACACCTTCTCATCGATGCCGTACATGGGGGCCTTGCTACGGATATAACTCAGAGCTGTGTGAGCTGACTCTTTCATTACATCCCCAAGTGAACCCGTTAGGATTACACCGCCTCCCATCTTCTTCATCATGGTCACTTCGATGTTTAAGATATCTCCACCGAACTGGGTCCAGGCCAATCCCGTAACGACACCTACTTCGTCTCGTTCTCGTTCTTCTTCCTTCAGATTTCGGGGTGGTCCCAAATACTTTGGAATCGAATTTCCATTCACAACAACTTTGTCGCCTTTAACTTCCTCAGTTGCGAACCGTTTCGCAACTTTTCGACATATTGCTGCAATGTTTCGCTCGAGATTTCTCAAGCCCGATTCCTGAGTATACTGTTCAACCACTCTCTCGATGGCCTCGTCCTCGAACTCTAATTGACTCGGAGTCAAACCGTTTTCCTCAGTCTGCTTACCGATAAGGAACCGCTTTGCAATACTCAATTTTTCTTCTTCACTGTACCCAGCAAGAGTTATGACCTCCATACGATCTCTCAGCGCTGCTGGGACCGTGTCGATCATATTCGCTGTTGCAATGAACATGACGTTCGACAGATCAAAGGGCAAATTGAGATAGTGATCTCTAAAACTAAAATTTTGCTCTGGATCTAGAACTTCAAGTAAAGCAGCTGCTGGATCGCCTCGGAAATCTGCACCCAACTTGTCGATTTCGTCGAGCATGAAGATGGGATTATTTGAACCAGCTTGCTTTAAGCCCTGAATAATTCTTCCCGGCATCGCCCCGACATAGGTTCTGCGATGTCCGCGAATATCCGCTTCGTCACGGACTCCACCGAGGGAAATGCGCACGAACCTTCTGCCCATCGCCTTCGCGATTGATTTTCCAAGGCTCGTCTTTCCTACTCCTGGAGGTCCGAGGAAACACAAGATTGGTCCTTTTCCACCTGGCTTCAGTTTCCGTACCGCTAGAAACTCAAGAATTCGCTCTTTGATTTTCTTCAGACCAAAATGATCTTCATCCAAAACTTTCTGAGCGATGTTTAAATCGAGATTGTCTTGGGATATTTTGCTCCACGGTATATCTACAAGCCAATCAAGATAAGTCCTAACGATTGTGGCTTCGCTCGCGTCTTGATGCATTCTCTCAAGACGACCTGCTTGCTTAATCGCTTCCTGATATACTTCCTCAGGCATATTTGCGGCTTCAATTTTTGCCCGAAGCTCAGTAATCTCTTCCGATTTTGATTCGTTATCGCCCAACTCGGTTTTGATTGCTCGAATTTGCTCTCGCAAGAAGTATTCTCTTTGACTCTTGGTCATTTCATCGCGAGCCTGCGAACGGATTCTCGCCTGCATTGCCAGAATTTCAAGTTCCTTTATGAGGATCTCGTTTACTTTCTTCAGGCGATCGACAGGATCAAAAACTTCCAGAAGCTCTTGAGCGTCAGCGACTTTCAATCCCAAGTTTGAAGCAACGAGATCAGCGAGTCGGCCGGCATCCGCGATGTCTTCAACTACCATCAGGATATCTGGAGAAAGAACACGCCCCATGGAGATAACCTTTTCGAGCTGTTCTTTTACCGTTCTCATCACGGCTTCAACTTCAACTTGCTCTCTGGAGGCTGCTTTTTCCTTAATTTGTTTAACCTTAGCTACAAAGAAGGGTTTTTCTTGGGTGTAATCAACTGCTGTCCCCTTCATCAAACCTTGTACCAGGATTTTGACACGACCATCTGGCAGCTTTCGCATGCGCATAATCATGGCAATAGTACCCACCGGATAGATATTGTCCGGAGTTGGATTTTCGTCAGCTATTTCCTTTTGTGCAGCTAAGAAAATAAGGCGATCTTTTGAGAGCGCTTCGTTAACAGCACGAATCGATGCGTCTCTCCCAACAAACAACGGCAATATCATGTACGGATAGACAATGACGTCTCTTACGGGAAGTAAGGGCAGTTGGTCGGGTATTGAGATTTCTTCATTCTCTGAGAAATCGTTTGGCATAGATGGATCCCCCGTTAGCTTCTACCTAAAACACCTGGTTTTACTAGTGAACTGATCGGAGAACTTGTAGGAAGTCTTGAGTGGCTTTTTGGTTTTTTTTTTTCAGAAATCGGGGACTTGGAGAAGGCCTTGAAACAATAGGGATTTCAAGGCGTGTTAGATGCTAAGCGTAGATTTTTCTTTGGATTTCTTCTTGTTCCTTGCAACGGATACACATCTCAGCAACGGGTTGGGCTTCTAGTCGTTTAATATCGATTGGCTCTTCACACATTTCACATAAACCAAACGTTCCGTCTTCGATTTTGCCCAGTGCTTCTTCGATTCGGAGAACCAATTCACGCTCACGATCTCGAATACGTAAGCTCATGCTTTGATTTAGTTCAGAAGAGGCTAGATCCACTTCGTCGGGTAAATCCTCAGTCTGCAAAGTAAGATCATGCTTTTTTGTCTTATCAAGCTGATTAAGAATTCGGGCTTTTTCTTCTTTGAGAGCCATCGCAAACTTTTTTAATTCATTTTTTTTTAAAGTCATATCGCACTCCTTCGGATAGCCCCGAATTCCAAAAACTGCCTACTTGTTGTGTAAAACGTTTAAATAAGGAAAGTTACTAAAGATGAATCTTATTCTAACAGTTTGTAAAAACCTGCAATAACCTACATGCGTCAGTGGGTTTATTGCTCCACAAAGTTTCCAAACTTATCCAGCATGTACAAAGGAATGCTTCGCTGGGCTATTCGATTTTCATCGAAACTCGTTATTCCGATGGGAGCTTCGAGGTTTTGGATTGCGTTGATTTGCTTTGCTAAATCAGCTCGATTACTCGATTGGCTTTTCTGTAAACCCTTCGAAATAATTTCCATGGCCTCAAAGCCTTGTGCAGCCAAAAGGTCCGCCTGAGTACCAAAAGCTTCTTGATAATTTCGCATGAAATCTCTTTGCGCGGAGCTTCGAGTCACAGGATTCATGACGCCAGGAAAAACTGCTTTTTCAACAAATCGTCCGCCCCGTTTATATAATTGATCAGAATTCCATTCTGTAATTCCCAAGAGTGGCATATCTCCGACATCTAAATAAGCAAGACTTGCAGCAATCGACGCAACTGTTTTCGGTGAGTCTGGAAGGAAAATGGCATCAAAATCGGTAATGGGTTTTAGTTTAAGTTTTGGTTCTTTTCCTGTCTTGGCCTTTGTCTCCTTTGAATAATCCTGGAGAGCAGTCCATTCGTTTCGTCTAAATCTGGGGTCTTTCAAACCCACCAATGACTTAATCGAATCCTGAAAATCGGTTTCGGTGGGATCATAAAAATCAACAGCAACTACCTTCCCCCCCCGACTCTCGATTTGATCCCAAAACTCATTCGTCATATCTCGTCCAAAAGCGTTCGATGGACTTAAAATAGCAAATCGTTGGAATCCTCTATCTGCTACAGAAAAGCGAACTAAGTTCTCCAATTGAACTTTAGGAGTCAGAGCATTCTGAAAAATGTAAGGTCCCTGACTTGAAACCCCTGCTTTGGAGGCCAGAGAAATATTTACGACTCCTAGGCTTTGAGCCTTCTCTGCAACTGCCAAACCTTCCTTAAAATTTAAGGGACCTATCACAGCGATGACATTTTTATCTTGGACTAAAGTTTCCAATGCAGCCTGAGCCATGGTGGGGCTAGAGCCTGAGTCTTCAACAAAAACATTAAATCCTTCTCCAGAGGCAGATTGGAACATCTTGGAAGCCAGCAAGATACCTTCCAGAGCTTTTTTCCCATAGGGGGCTAAACGGCCCTTCAAGGGAAGAATTACCCCAATATTGTTGCGAGATCCTTTGGTTCCCATTCCCAGATCCATTGGGGGAACAGAAACTTCGGTCGGCCGAACCTTAGCCAGTTCTTCGTACTCATTGGGAGAATCTTTTGCAGTCAAAGCACTTAATCTTTTAGCAGCTCGATTTCTGCTAAATAATTCCGGTCCATTGGCAACAATGTCCTGAAGCTGACTTTCATTCGATATCTTTTGTAGGTATTTCTCAATTTTTTCTTCCAAAATGGATTTACCGACTTCATCGGAAATTAAAGCAAGCTGATTTGAATACGCCAGAACCGCTCCTCGATCATCCGATTGGACATTAGCATTCAGCGCTTGGAGTTGATAAAAAGTGATCGCTCTTTTATTTCCCTGTCTTCGAATTTCATCTTTTTTGAGTCTATTCAGAGTCAATTGAGATTTGTCGTGTTGTCCTAGCTGATACTGACAAGCTCCTAGATTATAGTGAGCATCAAATGAAAAGTTTGAGAGAGGGTATTTTTTTATGAAACTTTCGAACTCCAATCCCGCTTTCGAATATTCCCCTTTTGTATAAAAAAGAGAAGCAATTCGGTACTGAGAGAGTTCTGCAGCTTTGCTTCTTGGCCAACGGCTCCGAACTGTTTGAAATTTAGAAAGAGCCGAACTGTAATTTCGATTTTGAAGATCTTTTTCGGCTTGAATAAAAAGTGATTTTGTTTCTGGCTCAATAAAGACAGAGACAGCTGTCTCTCCTTTTAAACCACTGATTTCTGGCTTTGCCGGCTTAACTGCACATCCCACCAAACAAAATCCGATGACTAGCTTGGTTAGGTTTAGTTTCACTTAAAAACCTCTTTGAATCGCTCGAGGAAGTTCGTAACACCTGGATAGGATTCCGAACGCCCCTCTTTATCGAATTCTTTTAAAAGTTCCTTTTGCCGACTCGTCAGATTCTTGGGAACTTCAATATGAAGTCGAACATACTGATCGCCATAGCCCGACCCATTCAACCGCTTAATCCCTTTGCCTTTTAGTCTCAAGGTTTCACCGGGCTGTGTTCCTGAGGGAATCGTTATCTCAACAGAACCGTGAAGTGTTGGGACTTCGACATCCGATCCTAAAACTGCCTGCGTAAAAGTAATCGGCATATCTAAAATAACATGCTCATCCTCTCTTTTGAATAAAGGATGCTCTTTGACTCGAATCAGCACGTACAAATCACCTACAAGTCCTGATGGGCCAGTGCTTTCTCCCTCGCCGCGTAGCCGCAGTCGTTGCTCGCTATCAATCCCCGCTGGAATATTCACAACAACGCTGTGAGGCTTTTTTACTTTGCCCTTCCCTTTACAAGATTTGCAGCGTTCCTCAATGATGACACCTGTCCCCGAGCAAGAACTACAGGTTCTGGCCAAAGTAAAGAAGCCCTGATTGAGACGAACCTGTCCAGAGCCTCGGCAAGTCCCGCATGTTTTTGGTTTTGTTCCGGGCTTGGCTCCTGATCCACTGCAGGTTTCGCAGGAAAATTCCTTCTCGAAGGTAATTTTTTTCTCG
The DNA here is from genome assembly GCA_945878405.1 of Bdellovibrio sp. ZAP7. Taxonomy (GTDB): domain Bacteria; phylum Bdellovibrionota; class FAC87; order UBA2466; family UBA2466; genus RFNO01. The sequence goes on along the minus strand of CAMCTJ010000010.1, from coordinate 41,551 downwards.
ATTCCCTTTGCAGCTTCTTCAAACTCAATATCTAAGGTGTAACGCAGATCGATTCCCGAAGCCGCCCGTCCTCCCCCACCGAACATATCCCCAAAAATATTATCGAAAATATCAGAAAAAGAACCCGCCCCAAAACCGGGATCAAACCCAAAACCTTGGCCTCCTAAACCAGCATGGCCAAACTGATCGTACGCGGCTTTGCGCTTCGGATCGCCCAGGATTTGATAAGCCTCGTTAGCTTCTTTGAATTTTTCTTCCGCCTCTTTGTTTCCCGGATTTTTATCAGGATGGTACTGAATGGCTACTTTGCGATAAGCCTTCTTAAGCTCCTCTTCTGAAGCATTTCGACTTACCCCTAAAACTTCGTAATAATCCCGTTTTGCCATACCGTTCAGCTGCTTTTTAATTAGTCTTTTCTTTACCGACCACTACTTTGGCTGGCTTAATCAATCGACCATTCAAGAGACTGCCTCTTTGAAAAACCTCTAAAACAGTATCCACTTGGGTTTTTTCTACTTCACGGCTTCCCACAGCTTCATGTTTTTCAGGATCAAATGATTCGCCAACTTTTCCAACAAATTCTACTCCGAATCGAGTCAAAAGTTGAACAAACTCATGTTGGCTCATTTCAACGCCACTCACGAAATTAGAGATCTCTGAATCTTCTTTGGCCTTTAAAACCTTTGAATGCTGGATTGCTCTATCAAAATAATCAATGATCCCAACCAGCTCTGAAATCAGATTCTTATTTGCAAATTTAATCGCCTGTTCTTGTTCTTTGAGAATTCGTTTTCGATAGTTTTCGAACTCAGCCTTCACATAAAGAACTTCTTTTTTGGCATCCTCGGCCTGCTTTTTAGCTTCAAGCAGAGCTTCATTGTCAGTTTCCGTATTTACGGGATTTTCATTTTCTCTATTTTCATTTTGGTTCGATTCCATCTTTACCTCCTGAGGAACCCTCTAAAAAATACTTATACCTTCCTTTAATATCAGGCTCACCTTTTTTCATACTCCGACTGACCTGGTCGATGAGTCCATGCAAAGTAGAAGCTTGCGGGATGTGATGGGGAATCTGTCCAAATATTTCCTCCAGCCGCGGACGCATTTTAAGAGGGTCACCCGGCAAAATAAAACCACTGTCTTCTGCCAGCTTAAGTAAATGTTGTACCAATTTTTCCTTTTGATTTGGCTTATCGGATTTAAATTCACTCCAGGGTTCTTGAAGATTTTCGTTTATCTCGTGAGCAAAAACCAAAACGGATTGGGCCAAGTTCAATGATCGATACCGAGGATGACTGGGGATGGTCACCAGCCAATCACAGAGCTCAATGTCCTCATTGCTAAGTCCATCGCTTTCTGGACCAAAAACCAAGAATAAGTCAGTTATCTCCCCCGATTTTACCTTACGAACAGCTTTCTCAAGAGCTGGTCTGACCTTTAGGGGATGGGGGCGACTTGCAGATCCCACCCGAGCAGAGGCTCCCAAAACCAATTTTTTTCGATCGGGCCCGATAACGAGCGCATCAGAGAGAGTTTCAAAAAACTGTGCCTCTACAACTCTTGAGAATGCGTGCTTGGCCATTTTTCTTACTTCCGACCATTCCAATTGGTCTTTATTAGCCACGATATGAAAACTGCCCAAAACACCCATGTTTTCTATGGCCCGAGCGGTAGAACCGATGTTGCCCCCATACTCTGGACGCACCAAGACAATATGGATCTGTTTCCTGAATTCTTCACAGGAGCTGTGGAAAGATTTATAGGGGTTGTTCAAGCTCACTCTTCCTTCGTTTTGAGCTCTGCATAAGCCATTTTTATGAGGAAGTTTCATACCTTATTTGATACGGGAAACCAAGCGTCGATACACTTTTTTCCTTTAGGAGAGCTGGAAGGCCTATAGAAATCCACAGGTTGTGGATTGTTTTACAGGGAGTACGCAAGCTACTTCTTATGGACTAAAATCGCAATTTGAAGGTTTTATTTATGGCCCTTATCCTTGTCAATGCACTTTTTAGGATTTTGTTAGGATTCAATCAGGGAGCCACTTTCCGGGGATTTTGAAATGTGTTTTTTTCCAAAAATTGACTTAAAAGATTTAACACTTCGCTTCTCATTTTCTAACGACTCTAAAAGTTCGGCTGCTCTTTCCAAAATCGGAGCTGGAAGGCCCGCCAAACGAGCGACTTCTATCCCGTAGCTGCGATTACAACACCCGAATTCTAACTGATGCAGAAAAATAACTTCTTGTTCTAACTTTTTCACAAGCACATTCGCATTTCGCAAAGACGGATGATTTTTTTCCAGTGCCGTTAATTCGTGAAAATGTGTTGCAAAGAGAGTTTTAGCTCGCAAGTGAGTATGAATATTTTCTAAAAGAGCCCAGGCAAGTGACAAACCGTCATAAGTACTTGTCCCCCGGCCGATTTCATCAACAACCAAAAGACTTTTCGAAGTAGCCCTTTCTAAAATCCGAGCTACTTCGCTCATCTCCACCATAAAAGTAGATTGCCCTCTTGCAAGGTCATCTGAACTTCCGACTCGGGTGAAAATAGCATCTAAAATCGGCAATTGCGCTCGGCTAGCAGGAACAAAACAACCGGCCTGAGCCATAATAGAGATCAAAGCTACCTGGCGCATGATAGTAGATTTCCCCGCCATATTTGGGCCAGTAATTAAAAGTGTGCGGCATGTATCTTCCTCAAAAACAATATCATTGGGAATAAACTTTCCTCTTTCGACTTTCGTCTCAACCACAGGGTGCCGCCCTGCTTTTATCGATAAGTCCCAGCCTGTGTGAAGCGTGGGACGCTGGTAACCTCTTTCACGCGAGACTTTGGCAAAACTGAGAAGACAATCGAGAGCCCCTAAAATTTTTGCATTTTTCATGAGAGCTGAACTTTGCTCGGCTACTTTTCCTCGCAGCTCCAGGAAAAGCTCTTCTTCAATTGCCTTCAAGCGGACTTCCGCAGTCATCACTTTTTCTTCAAACTTTTTTAATTCCTCTGTAATAAATCGCTCACCATTAGCGATGGTTTGTTTTCTTATAAAATGTTCGGGCACCTTTTTTAGATGGGATGCAGTGACTTCGAAAGTGTATCCAAAAACTTTGCTAAATTTGATCTTAAGACTCGAAATTCCAGTTGATTCTCTTTCTCTCGTTTCAATAGCTGCGATCATGCTTTTTGCATTTTGGGAAAGTGATCTCAATTCTTTGATTTCTGATCGATAAGAATCCTTAAAAATATTTCCATCTCGGAGGGTTGCAGGAACCTCGTCTTTTAGGCTCTCCTCAAGCAACTGAACCAGTTCTGGGAGGGAATTCAGCTGGGTCTCAAACTCTCTCAACAGAGGCGCTTGGGACTTTCTTAAAGCAGCTTTTATCGACGGCAAATGTTTTAGGTTTTCTCGAATGGCCACCAAATCTCGGGGCATTGATAATCCGAGAACCGTCTTGGAAGTCAGGCGCTCCAAATCTCTGATTTCTGTTAACTCTTTTCTTAAAGATTCAAAAAGAGTCGGGGTATTAACTAAAAACTCAACCGACTCATGTCGCTGAACAATGGCAGAAATATGCAAAAGAGGACGACTGAGCCAATCTCTCAAATTTCGACGGCCCATGGGCGTCACACAACAATCCAGCACGGAGAGAAGACTGCTGCTTTCACCGGATGCTGAGTGAGAGTGAATGACTTCAAGGGCACCCAGCGCTGTAGCATCCAAAGACAAACGATCACACTCTTCGAGTGAGGTGGGCTCTAAAAAAGAGAATGGGGTTTCTCGTTTAATGGTTTCTCGAAGATAGGCTCTAGAAGCAGCCAAAGCGCCGCTGGTAAAAATACCCGATCGAAAAGTGGTCGTAATTTTTGCGAATCGCGTTTTTAGCGCCGAGAACCATTCAGAATCTCGTTGAGATTCATGAATAAGAAATTCTTTTGGATTTAATCTCAGGACCCAATCAAAAAGGCCTTCCAAGTCTGAAACGTGACCGAGTCGAAGCTCTCCACCCAACAGATCCAAAATGGCTAGTTCAAATTCACTGTCAGTTAGAGAATGAATCGTTAAAAGAAGATTTTGATTCGTATCAGAAACAAGATCCGGATCCCCAACTAGAGCTGGGGTCACAACACGGGCGACTTCTCTTTTAATGATAGTCTTTCCTGCTTTTCCTAAAACCGGAACCTCGGTTTGCTCACAAATAGCTACTTTAAGGCCCTTTTGGATTAATTTTTGAATGTAATTACTGGCGGCATGATAGGGAATCCCGCACATCGGAATGGGGTTTTCCGAAGATTTATCACGAGAAGTAAGCTGGACTTCCAAGAGGGGTGCAGCGGTCACCGCATCTTCAAAAAACATTTCGTAAAAATCGCCCAGCCTAAAAAAAACAACCGAGTCCGGATAGTCTTTTTTGATCCCCAAATATTGCTGCATTAATGGGGTCAAAGCACCCGGATGACTCGTTGAAAGCATGGGCTAAGGGAGTACCGGCCCGCTGGATAATTGGCTAGCCGCCATGCGGCATCACTTAGAGCCGCGAATCATTTTTTCAACTTCCTCAATATGGGTGGTCTCATCCAGAATGAATCCGCGAACCATTTCCTCTAAAGCGACATCGTTGCCGACCATTCCCAATAAGTCGTGATACAGCCGGAGCCCTTCTCTTTCAAACTCAAGAGACTCTTCCAAAATATCCAGCACATTGTGCTTGTTAGTCTCGGGAACAGGCTTCACCTTCACGGAGGGGTGACCGCCCAAAGCAGTTATTTTTTCGCCAATAGAAACAGCGTGGGTGATGCCTTCATTTGCATGGCTTCGAAACCAACCGGTTATGGGAATGCGATTAGGTCCAAAAATCATAAAGCTATAATGGAGGTAGCGAACAACCCCTGATAACTCAGCTTCTAAAATTTTATCCAACTGTGCCAAAACTTGATTTTTGTTATCGCTCATAAAAGTCTCCTCTAAATTAGTTAAGAGAGGTTACGCTAAGGACGAGACTTAATCAAGAAATCGACCGAATTGTATACAATAGGCCCTTTAACACTGTCTTATTCTTAGACAACCTAAATGCCCTGGAATGATTATCTTTTTTTTGAATACTTTTGGAATACACCTCAAAACCCGAAACTTTCTGATGTCCCACCCACAGTAAGATTGAATACTTAGAACGTGGTCTGCCTCTTGCTTTACTTAGCTGCAAGGGGAAAGAATGGCTAACGGGAGTAAACTCAATTCGGTAACTGCTCTTGTGATCGGAGCCACCATTATTGGTGGGTTCGGTCTGATGAGCAGCTCTCCCAGCTCCCAAAATCCGAACAAATCTTTAGCTGAGAAGATCAATCGGGTCATGGACAATCCTAATATTCGAGTCGCTCAAACTCGCTCTGCTTCAGGCAAAGGACAAGACGTAAACAAAAATGATGGAAACCCTTTCGGCAGCACCACGACTTATCACAGTTATACTTGGGATGTTTGTGAAGAATGGTTAGATGCGGAAACTTGCAAAAAATGGTTAGACCCTTATGTCTCCCAGCACGGTTTTGGCGATGAGAAATCAGTTTTAGAAGGAAAAATCGCTTCGCTCTACGCAGGAATGCGAGAAAACAAAAGCGAGAATCAATGGGCGATCTGGGATGTCCAAGCAAAATCAGGACAATCGATTAAGGATGAACAAGGACGCCTAAATCGAAAAGCCCTCACCAAATTTGAACTCAAAGAAGAGGTAAAGCAGGAGCTCGATAAAGTTGGAAAAGATGCTGCCGGAGATTTAATGGTTCAAGCAGTAGATAAAGATGAACCCAAAGAAACGATGCCAAACCTAGACTCCTTGAGAGCAATGGCCGGAAGTTTAACGATGGCTTACCGAAACAATTTAGTAGGTCTTCTTGGAGGGTTACGACGAAATGCAGAGGGTATCGAAATCCCCGGGGGCGTTAACCTAACTGATTGTAACGTTATCATGAGCCAGCAAAACTCGGAGGAAACAGACGAAAAACTCAGAGATCAAGGTCCTCTGAATGAGACAACCCGGAACATGGACTTAGAGCAACGAGTCCAGCTCTGTCGTCAGATGATGTCCGAATCTGTTAGTACCGTGAATCCTCAGGTTAAGGACGGTCAAATTACCAGCGGCGATCCCAATTCTGAACAGGTTGATCAATGGAGAATCAGAGCTAGTATTGAACTTGTAGATAATCTCCAAAAGGATGCTTCCAGCATTGCAAAACCAGCAGACGCAAATCTCACCCAAGAAGAAGTAGCTAGTCCTGTTGTGATTAGCGAAAATGGTAATGAAAAAACCATCTACGAAACACCTAAAGACCAAATTGAGGCCTATAATGAAATGCTAAAAAAATCTGCCCAGTCTTATAAAGACTTTTCGAAAGCAACGATTGGTCACATCGCAGACGAGTCCAATAGAATTTTAGCGAATCAAATTAATGGTCCCATCAATGGGGTAAAATTAAACCTAGCTGAAAAATCACGACGTGATTTATCAAGTGAGAAAGTCAGCACGATTCCAACCAATGAACTTGAAATGACCCCACAAGACCTCATCAATACTGCTGCTAGTAAGTAAAAGGAAATACCAAGCGCTTGATTTCTCGCGTCTGGTATTCAGATACCGTCCCTGAAAAAAGCATCTCTCTTCCTGAAAGAACGATGACTCGGTCACAATGCCGCTCAACTTGAGAGAGGTCGTGAGTAGCTACTAATACCGTCTTTTTATTCTTCTGGTTCTTTAAAAACACCCACGTTTTTTCGACGACATTGGGATCTAGATGATTAGTGGGTTCATCTAAAAGAACCATCTGCGACGGCTGTAAAAGCACTCTTCCCAGAAAAACCCTTTGTCGCTCACCGGAGCTTAAATCCTGAAGTCTTTTTTTCAAATAGGAACTCAATTCGAAATCGCGCGCGAAAGAATCGAGCTGAGCGCTGTTTTCTTGCGACATTCGACCTAACAACCCGAGACGAGGTAAAAAAGCAAGTCTCAGATACGCTTCCGTTTCCTGAAAGGAATCAAAAAACGATTCCTGGGGCAAGTAAGAAAAGTGCTGGGAAATTTTCTTGCTACTCCATGACTGAACCGATTCGCTCTCGCCTCCTATCAAAATTTCCCCCGATAAAAAGGTCTCATCCCCCATCAGCGCTCGTAAGAAACTGGTTTTCCCACTCCCATTGGGTCCAATAATTCCAACTAGTTCGCCGGGGTTAATGTCGAGCTCCCACTTTATTTGATTGATGGGCAAGTGCTCAGAGAAGCCAACCATAAGATTTTTTATTTTAATTCCCGGAGCCTTCATGATTTTTTCCACAGCGTAATCAAAAACAAAGGGCCTCCGAGGAGAGTCGTAATCACTCCCACTGGAAACTCAAAGGGCGGAATGATGCTTCGAGAAATTCCATCAGCTACTGAGAGAAACAGAGCTCCTAGGAGAAATGATTGGAGAAGCAAAGAGCGCATGGAGGAAGGACGGAATATAATTCGACAAACCTGAGGAACCACTAACCCAACAAACCCGATAGTGCCCGAAACCGAAACAGTAATAGCGACAACCAGCGAAGTAAAAACTAAGTAACTATTTCTCGAAACAAGTGGCGAGACTCCCAAGGTTCTTGCGACCGAATCCCCCAGTCTCAAAGCATCAATTGGCCGAGAGAAAACCATGAGCAAGATCAAAAAAAGTAAACTACCGAAGCCAAACCAAACTGCCTTGCTGGTTTCTACCCATGGAAGAAACCCAAAAAACCATTTGAGCGTTCCTCCCCCAACGCTTTGGGTTTGAAATGAAAGCAAAAGAAAAAGAAGGGCGGACAAAACAAAATTAGCTCCCATACCGAACAAAATTACTCTATCCGAAGAAAATTTTGTGCTTGAAGTAAAAATCATCAAAAGGAGAATCAGCATAAGTGCCAATCCAAAACCAAAAAGGAAACTCAGAGGTGTCCCCACTTTTTGTTGAAAGAAAGTCTCTGCGATTACCACTCCCAATAAAACAGCTGAAGAAATCCCCAAAATATAGGGTTCACAAAGAGGATTTCTAAAAAGGCTCTGGTAGGTGCTGCCAACGGAAGCCAAAACCCCTCCCAGCGAGAGCGTCACTAGGAGTCTCGGTATTCTTAGTTCCCAAAAAATACGGTAACTCAGAGAAGTGGGATTACTCATTTCTAAAAAGGAAATAGGCTCGGCTCCAAGCCAGGGAACAGCCGCTACCACTAACAAGAAGAGAGCAGCCACAATTAAGGTTTTCCGGTTCATTGCGTGGGCCCCAAAACAGATTGTAAGTCAGAAAGAAAGAGCAGTGGGGTTAAACTAGCCCGCGCAAACTTTTCTGCCGAAATTCCGACGCACTTGACTTCACGTCTGGGCCACCACTTTTCACATTGTTTTGTCATGAAAGAAGCGCTGGCTTCATCATGTTTCAGGTAAATAACCTGATCGGGGTTTTGAGCCATCATCCATTCTTCCGATACTTTCAAGTAATTGCGGTTCCAGAGCTTGGGCAAAATCCCAGTTCCTCCCAGTCCTTCTAATAAGCTAAACAAGAAAGTATTTTTACCAAAAACTATCGGAGGATCTCCCCAAGCCAATGCCAGAAATGAAAAGTTCCGTTTCTTTTTTTTCAGGCCATCCCATTCGATCTCAGCTCGAATCAAATCGCCTGATTTTTTTCCAGCTTTGTACTTTTGCACGAGAAAACTAGAACTGCGAAGTAGGTCTTCCACGCTATCTAAAGAAATTTTAACGGTGGGGATACCTAATGAAATTAAACGAGACTCCACCAAGGGGTTAAAAGAGGACCCGTCCCAGAGAACTAAACTCGGGGAACAAGAGAGTATGGCCTCCAAATTTGCATCAAAGAGTTGTCCTACGCGTCTGAGTTTCTTTGCAGCTTCTGGGTAATGACTCTGTTCAGTGGTTCCCGCAAGTCGTTCTCCCAAATCTAACTGAAAGAGGAGCTCCGTGAGTTGTGGGCTGGTAGAAACCCATCCAAATGTGACGGCCGAAAACACAAGCCCCACAAGGCTTACGCGAATTTTAGGAAAGAATTTGGACAGGTTCATGTCAAAAATCCAGTCAGTAAGGTGACCTATTTTTACAAGAATTTCAATTTCTTACGGCTCTCCCGAAAAAAACCCTCATGCAGCCCGTCAAAAAATCCGATAACTTGCTGAGTTCGTTGAGATAATGCTAAAATAAGATAAGTACACGACGAATAACGCATCTTGTAGGACAGCCGTGAGAACTCAAACTTCCTAACTGAGGGAGGTCTGATGGATCGGTTAAAACCTGCTACCGTTGCTGATGCTAGGGAGTTTTTTGCTTCAGAGCTTAAACTCACGATGCAAAATCATGGCATTTCTGCCCAACCCTCTAGCTTTGAGTACTTAGTCGAATTGCTCGTCAAAACCATCTCGTCTGAGAATTTTTTTAAAGTTAATCCCTCGGGAAACTACGAAGATACTCTGCTTTTTGATTTGTACGTTCAGTACACCCAGTCCCCGAAAGAACAACAAATGGCCATTCTTCAAAGAATTGGTGACCTCTGTTTAGTGATTTCTGGTTACTTTGGCGAAAGCCTCCAATCTAAATTAGTGGACGTTGAATACTACTTTGGGATGGGTGGTACAGCCTATGAGACGCTCTCACTGCTTGAAAACAACACACAAAGTAAGGGCGTGTACCAAGAATTGTCCGGAAAGTTTCAACCCTTTTCAAATGTATTGGGAGAAATGAGTGAGCGAAGCGGACTACAATCGAATAAGGACATCTTACGAATTTATGATCGTTGGATGGTAACCGGGAGCGACCGGCTGAGAAAAATTTTAAATGAACAGGGAATACAGCCTGTTGCTCATTCTAAATCGGTCAAACAATAATCGCTGGAGCCTCGTTGAAGTCTCTCATTTCAAAAATCGATGCGGCCTTAGGTTCAATCTATGAAATTGATATTAAACTCAGCGCAACCGAATTTATCTCAAGCCATACAAGTCTAAGACAACAAGGCGTCCTTCTGATTCGACCGCCCTCACCTGAAAACACAGAAGTTGAAGTGGCAATCGCGTTTAATTCTGAAGTCCAATCAGCTCTAAACACACTCAATTTGGATGTTTCTTCATCTTGGAACCTAGAGCAGAATCAGGCTTTCTCGGTCGCCGCTGAGGAAATCAGCCATTTTCGATACTTTGTATTCCACGCCGAAAAAGACCGTCAGGTCAGTCAATTAGAACTAGAGTTTCATGGCGAAATAGACAAATTTCTGATGTTTCATCTCTTAATAAAAAATTTTGAATCGGTTTATAGCAAGCTCTTTGAAGGCTTTTCTCTTTCCGATCAATTAACTGTCCAGGAGCAGGAGCGCTATCAGTCTGCCAATCAACTAGCTCGAGAATTTATTGTTAAACACCGTCACCATTTTAATTCTTCTGAAACATTTTCGGAGTTTTTAAAGAACCTGAGGGCTCTTTATCGAATGAGCCCTCAGGAAAAGTTCAGTTTGAAACACCGCCTTTAACGAAAGCAGGGCGTTGGATCAAAAGTCCAAACAAACTTCCAATTAGCACTGACCGAAATTGAATCAGGAATAATCGGAGTTCCTATTTCTTCACTGAGTGGGGCCGATTTAGCTAAGCCAAAGTATTCAGGCTCGCTGATCTTGGCCAACTTCGTGTTTTGAAGCTTACATTGTTCGAGAAACCCTTTGAACTGTCCAAAAGCATCCCCCCAGGCTTTGGCCTGCGCTTCTTTTTTCATTGCAGAGTAGGTCTCCTGGTAAACAGCAAAGGCGGGCCGTTCTAACTCAGCATAGGTTTGTTGCTTCTCTCCCGCATTCATTCCCTCTTCTTCAACTATTGTTTCTAGAATTTTCTCTTGGATTTTTGATGCTGAAACCATGTCCTCTGTCTGTAAGGTGAGCACATTGCTTGTTCGCCACTTTTGCTCACAAAAAATCTTAGATTGACCATCATCATCAGCAGTATATTCAGTTTGTCGAACCGTATGGCCTCCGCTTGCTAAGAGTTTATCTTTTTCTGTTCGGACATAGGCTTTCATCACTTCTATAATCTTAGTTGAAAGCTTGGCGTTTTCTTCTTGAGCAAGAACAGGTTTTTCATAACACAGAGAAGTCACTCGAACTTGCATTTCTACAAACTCCGGAGCCTTCTCTACAGTTCCACGACCAAGAATTTCCACGCTGCCATCCATGGCGAAGGCGGCCTGCGCGAGCAAAGACAATCCCATTGCAATAGTAATTTGTTTCATTGAGTTCTCCTTAAGCAGCTTTTTCCGCCTTTTTTTCTTCTACTTGACCCAGCAGTTTTGACCAAAAACTGCTTTTTTCATCCGCAATGGGTATCGTTTTCTTTTTTGCCTCAGGAGCCTTAGGAATTGCGACCCGAAGCACTCCATTTCTGTAAACTGCTTCAATTTTAGAATCCTCTGAGAGGCCAGGAAAACTCATGCTTCGATAAAATCTTCCTTGATACCGCTCGGAAATGTGGGGCTCGCCCTTTCTTGTCATTCGTTCTTCTTTTCGACTTCCAGTAATGACCAGGTTTTCTCCTGTCACTTCGACATGCAGATTCTCTTTGCTCATTCCTGGGACATCCAGGCTCACTACGTAGTGAGACTCGGTTTCTTCAACATCACAGGGGGGAACGTAATCCACACTTGTTTCTGCCTCGCTGGAGACAGGGGTAAAGACATCTTCCCACAATCGGTCAAATCGTCTCTGAAGGTTGTTAAGATCTCTAAATGAGATGGATCTTTCAGGTCGCCACAAGGACAGTCGTGTATTCATATTTCACTCCTTTTCTGAACACAGGTGGTTGCAGACTCTGTGCCGTTGTTTTACGGAGTAATAAGAATGAAACTCGAAGAGATTCCGTTTTTTTGAAAGGCCCTGGATTGCAAATTAAAAGAAAACCGGAACGAAAGAAAAATAGATCATTGCTAAACCACAAAGTAAGATTCCCAAGAAAGCTGCTTTCGGTGCTCGAGGAACACTGGCTTCGGCAGTTCCTGCTGATTTCATATACAGGTGGGAAATTACTCTCAAATAATAAAACACGCCAATCAAGCTACTCATAGCAGCTAAGACCACCGAGAGGCGCTGGCCCGACTGAAAGGCTTGAATCAAAATAAAATATTTCGAAAAGAATCCAGCTGTCGGGGGAATGCCCGCCGCAGACAACAAAAACAAGAGGAAACAAAAACCCAAAACTGGCCTTTGAAATCCAAGACCGTTCAAGCGGTCAAATTCCAAATTCTTTTTATGCATTTCAACCAAAGACAACAATCCAAAAGTCCCCAAGAACAAAAGGCCATAAACCCAAAGGTAGTATTGAAGAGCTTCGAGAGCTTGGGGGCTTCCTCCTAAAGAGATGACCCCCAGAAAAAGATATCCTGCGTGGGAAATGCTTGAATAAGCAAAGAGCCTCTTAAGATCTGTTTGGCGAAGTGCTGCCAAGTTACCCACAAAGATCGTAAAAACTGAAAAATAAGAAAGGGGGGTAGCCCACTCCTGAACCAGAGGAAGAAGGGTTTGTCCAAAGACCCGAATAGCTAAACCAAAACCCGCGAGTTTAATGGCACTCCCCATAAAGCCAGTTACCGGAGTGGGTGCACCCTGGTAAGCATCTGGAACCCAAAGATGATAAGGAGCCATTCCCACTTTAAACCCGATAGCCGCTAAAAGAAGTCCAAAAGCCGCGAGGGTAGCAACCCCCGTAGGTACTTGGGATTTAAATAGCCCTGAAATCGCATTTAGTTGAAGTGTTCCAAATTGGCCATAGAGCAGAGCGATCGCAAAGACCAGCAAGACAGTCGCGAAAGAGCCATAAAGGAAATATTTTAAAGCCGCCTCTGAAGATCGCAGATCATTTTTTCTTAGCCCCACGAGAATGTAAGTGGGCAAAGACATCAGTTCCAGGGCCATGAAGAGCATTAATAGATTTCCAGCCGATACCAAAAGCATCATTCCCGACCCGGCAAATAAAAGCAGCGCGAATACTTCTGTTTTTTCCTTCAACCCCGTTAAAAACGACTCAACAAATACAAGAGTAAGCAGCATGAAAAAACCTATTGCGAGGAAGAGAGCTCCGCTGAGTCGGTCTAGCTGATAAGAATTTTTAAACTCCATCAGCCACGAGGGCAGTTGAGAATTATCAGTCGCCAAAGAACCTGCATTCGCAACGGGAACTAAAAGTGAAACAAATAAGATAGAAAGAAGAGGTCCGCCCAGTGCTACCAACAATTTTCCTGCCTGCCCTCTCTCTCCTTTAAAAACGGTTTCCAAAACAATCAGAACCACAGCCGCAAGCATCAGACTCAAAACGGGGGATACGGGAACTAAAAACTCATTGATAATCATTTTGGATTCCCACTCATTGCATAAGCCGACTGGGGCTTCTTCCAATAGTTTTCAAGGGTCGGCTTCATTTTGTTGATTAAAAACCCCGGGGCCAAACCTATCCACAACATAAAAAGAGCTAGGATGATGAGAGGAACTGTCTCTCTCCAGCTCAGGTCTTTCAAAGAACGATTTTCGTTAGCAGTGACCGGACCAAAGAGTGTTTTCTTAAGAAGAGTCAAAGTATAGAGGGCTCCAAAAACAACTCCCAAAACTCCGATGCCTGCCCACCAGGGATTCGCTTCAAACGTACCCAATAAAATGAGCATTTCCCCTACAAACCCATTAAGCCCGGGAACCGCCATGCTGGAACAAGCTACCAACACTAAAAAGAAGGAATACCAGGGAATCAAAGCTGCTAAACCACCGTAATCAGAAAAAAGACGGGAGTGCCTTTGGTCATACAGAAAACCAACCATGAAAAATAAAGCCCCAGTGCTCAGACCGTGGTTGATATTTTGGATAACCGAACCCGTTAGTCCCTCGAGATTCTGAGTGCAAATGCCGAGTACGACTAGGCCCAAGTGACTCACAGAGGAGTAAGCAACCAACTTTTTCATGTCCTGTTGTTGAAAAGCTACAAATGCCCCGTACAAAATCCCCACAAGGCTCAGGACAGCAATCAAAGGTGCAAACCGAGAAAAACTCTCAGACCCAAAGGGAATAGAAAACCTGAGAAGCCCGTAAGTTCCCATTTTCAGAAGAACAGCAGCCAGAAGAATACTGCCGCCAGTGGGCGCTTGGACGTGGGCATCCGGCAACCAAGTGTGCAAAGGAAATAAAGGTACCTTCACTAAAAACGCTAAGGTAAACCCCCAAAAAACAAGATCCTGGATATTCAGACCAAAAAGAATCGGCTCTTTAGAAAGCACGACTTTAGTCAGCTCGGAAATATCTGCAGTCATGACTCCTGTCTGTGTCTTGTAGGAAACGAAAAGGGTTACCACAGCCAAAAGCATCAGCAGGCTCCCAGCGAAAGTGAAAAGAAAAAACTTTAAAGCAGCGTAAATTCTTTCTTGGCTTCCCCACACTCCAATTAACAAAATCATGGGAATGAGCATCGCTTCCCAGAAAACATAGAATAGAAAAAGATCGGTCGCCAGGAAAGTTCCTGTCATAAAGGAACTCAAAACCAGGAAGCAGGCCATAAACGCCTTCGGATTTCTTTCCTCATGCCAGCTAGCCAAAATCGCAATGGGTAACATCAGCTGAGTCAAAAGGACTAACGGAAAGCTGAGTCCATCTATTCCCAAAGCGAATTTAATTCCCAAAGCAGGTACCCAAGGAATGGAAACAACACCTTGGAAGATCTGAGATTGTGTCCCATCAAAACCAAAGTAGAGCGGAATACTCAAGGCAAGGCAAAGAAGACTGACCGCTAAAGCGGTTTTTCTAGCCAATTTCTCGGGGCCCAAGAAAATGAGAGAAGCTCCAATGATTGGCAACACACAGAGACTCACTAAAATCGCCGACATCATTAGATCACTCTCCCTCGGAGAAGTAAAAACAGTCCCCCGACAACCCCAATCATCATCAGGAACAGGTACCACTGAACATTTCCGGTCTGGACGAGAACGACTACTCCCCCGAGACGTTTTGCCGCTCGAGACATCAAAAGAATTCCGCCGTCGATAACTTTCGGATCCACGATCGCCGCAAAAAACTTAGATATCGCCTGGAAGGGTCTCACAAACAAAGCACCATAGAGCTCGTCTACCCAAAAACGATTTTCAAACACCATCTGAAAGGGACGAAATAACGAAATCTTGGTTTCCGTTGATTTCGCTCTCGAAAAAATAACTAGGGCCAATGCACTCGACAAAAAGGCCAAACCCGTTGTGATTAACATTGCCTGGTGAGAGGAAATAGCGAGGGTACCCTCGAACTCATAAGGTGGGATCACCGGCTTAAGGTATTCTTCAAAGAAGTTTGGGATCCAATGAAATTCGTGCGGGACTCCCAGAAATCCAGCAAACACACTGGCAACTGCTAAAATCACCAAAGGCAAAGTCATCACCCAGGGGCTCTCGTGGGGATGGGCTTTGCCTCGATAGGTCCCCAAGAAGGTCAGACTATAAAGTCGAAACATATAAAAAGCTGTCAGAGTGGCTACGACTGCTCCGCCAATCCAAAGTCGAAAATCTGCAACCAGAGCCGCATGGAGAATCGTATCTTTACTAAAGAACCCAGCGAGAGGGGGAATGCCTGCAATCGCCACGGTACCCGCTAAAAAAGTCAGCGAGGTAACAGGAAGACTCTTTCGAAGTCCGCCCATTTTGCTGATATCTTGTTCCCCTTCAAGAGCATGAATGACACTCCCCGATCCCAAAAACAAAAGTGCTTTGAAAAACGCGTGAGTCACGAGATGAAATAAGGCAGCCACATAGGCCCGACACCCCAAGGCCAACACCATTAGTCCCAACTGGCTTACGGTAGAATAAGCCAAAACTTTTTTAATATCTCTTTGGCTAGTCGCTATGAAGGCGGCTAAGAGCGCAGTTCCCAAGCCGGTGAATGCGATCACCGTGTTGGTGTCGGTAGTCATTACAAAAAGGGGCTCCAACCGAGCAATTAAATAAATGCCCGAAGTAACCATGGTCGCTGCGTGGATCAAAGCAGAAACCGGAGTCGGACCCGCCATAGCATCGGGCAGCCAAACATAGAGTGGAACTTGAGCCGACTTTCCCGTAGCACCAACGAACAAAAAGAAAGCAGCAATGTTCATGAGCTGAATATTGAAACCTGATTGAGCATCAATAGCGGCGTTAATTTTCTGGAAATCTAACGTTCCAAAAAGCTGATAACAAAAAAACATTCCCATTAAGAATCCGGCGTCTCCGATTCTATTAACAAGAAATGCCTTCATCCCTGCTTTTGCCTTTTCGGGATCTTCAAACCAATAACCAATGAGTAAATAAGAACAAAGCCCTACTCCTTCCCATCCCACAAAGAGGGCAGCTAAGTTGCCTGCGCTCACCAAGACCAACATGAGAAAAACGAACAGGTTTAAATACGCAAAATAGCGGTAACTGCCTTTTTCATGCGACATGTACCCGATCGAGTAAAGATGAATCAAGCTACCCACACCGGTAATCACTAAGCTCATCACGGATGTTAGGCGATCAAATCGAAAACCCCATTCGATGTTTAAATTTCCAATTTGAATCCACGGCCAGGACATTTCTATGGGCTCCCCAGCTCCTGAGGCAACTTGAGAAAATAGAATGAGTGCGCAGAAAAATGAGACAAACACTGCAACAGTGGCTAACGTCCCTGCTCGCTTTGCTTCACTCGAACGGAGAACAAGACCATTAGCAATACTGCCCAACAAGGGTGCGACCATCATTAATAGGAA
The DNA here is from genome assembly GCA_945878405.1 of Bdellovibrio sp. ZAP7. Taxonomy (GTDB): domain Bacteria; phylum Bdellovibrionota; class FAC87; order UBA2466; family UBA2466; genus RFNO01. The sequence continues at coordinate 24,778 of CAMCTJ010000010.1, read as the reverse complement.
AATGCTCTGCATAGTTAACCCGATAAATTCCTAAACGAACCCAAATCTACTGTTTTTTTCATTCGGTAAAGATTTAAGATGATTCCCAATCCAACAGCCACCTCAGCCGCAGCTACCGTGATTACAAAAACCACCAGGACAATCCCTTCAGAAGTTCCAGTGCGCATTGCAATTTGAACTAGAAGTAAATTCACGGCATTGAGCATCAGTTCCAAACTCATGAGAACGATCAGCGCATTTCTTCGAGTGAGAAATCCCAGTAACCCTAAAGCAAACAAAGCGATGCTAACGAAGTGACTCCAATAGGCCATGGAAGTGAGCTTTTCTGCGAGAATCATTTCACTTCCTCCCCTTCCGGCCGAGCCAATACAAAAATACCCACGATCAGAGCCAAGAGAAAAACAGTTAAGACCTCGAATGGCCATAAATACTGAGAGAACAACAATTTAGAAACCGTTCGGACCGAAGCCCGAGCCGTTGTTTCCAAAACTGGAATCTCGCCCACGCTCTTTGAAAGAACGCGAAGGAGAATGAGGGCAAAGGTCCAAACTCCAGCGCTGGACAAAAGAATTATGGGAAGTCGGGTCTTGCGCTCATTCGGCTTCTCAAAGTTAAGAAGCATCACCACAAATACAAACAAAACAACAATAGCGCCTGCATAAATCAGGATTTGAACCATGGAAATGAAGGTAGCTCCCCACAAAAGATACAGAGTAGCTAGCCCAAAAAAACACAGCACCAAGTTAAAAGCGCTATAGATCACGTTTCGGGAGAGCACCACACCAGCTGCTGTCAGAAGCGTGAATAATGAGAAAAAAGTAAAAACCGCTTCTTTCATTATTTCCCCCCCAAGACATACATGAGGATAGCGCTCACGACGATATTCAGTAGCCCTATTGGAATAAGACTTCCCCAGGAGAGAGTTAAGAGCTGATCGAAACGAAATCGAGGTAAGGTCCAACGAATAAGTACATACAAAAACATGAAAACAGAAACTTTGAAAATATAGGTGCCCACTTGAATCAAACAGAGGAGATTCTGTGAGCCAAGAAGTTCCAACAGTTGAGCATCGGTCACCCAAGGCAAGTGCCATCCCCCAAAGTAAATAACCGTCATCAAGCCCGACATCGTTGCCAAATTCATGTATTCGGCCATGAAGAAAGTCGCAAACTTCATACTTCCATATTCCGTATGAAAGCCAGCCACTAACTCGGCTTCTGACTCAGGGAGATCGAAAGGGAGTCGGTTTGTCTCGGCGAATGAGGCCACGAGAAAAATAAGAAATCCAATAGGCTGATAGAAAATTCCCCAATTCGGAAGAACACCTAATAGCGTTCCTTCTTGTTGCAGAACCATTTCTCTCAAAGAAAAAGTCCCAAAAACCATTACTGCCCCCACAGCGGCGAGACCAAGGGGCAATTCATAACTGACCATTTGGGATGCGGATCTTAAAGCCCCAATGAGGGAATACTTATTATTGGAGGCCCATCCTCCAAACAAAATTCCATAAACTCCCAAGGACCCAATAGCGAGCACGTAAATTAAAGAAACGTCGAGATCCGATATCTGAATCGTGATTTCTTTTCCAAACAAAATGGCCTTATCTGCAATGGGAAGTGCAGCAATCACCAAACAAGCAGGAATCAAAGAAAGAAACGGAGCTAAAGTGTAAAGAAGTCGATGGGTATAAAGGGGAATGGGATCTTCTTTTAAAAGAAACTTCAAAGCGTCGGCAACAGGTTGTAATAACCCAAAGGGGCCCACTCGGTTTGGCCCTGGTCTATCTTGAATCAAAGCTGCTACTTTGCGCTCGACATAAATCATGACAGGAACCACCTGGATCACAGCCACTAAAATTACGATGGCTTTGAGCCCAGCAATAATGAAATCAAGTACCGTCATACTAATTCAGTCTCAGTATCTTCTTTTGCAAAATATAAAAAAGGCCCACTGCCATTAGCCCCAAGTAAACGAGGAGTGCCCAAAGAAGTGCGGGGCCCTCTGCCAAAGATTCTTTATAAACAAGAGCCCAAGGCAGAAAGAAAGCGGCTTCTACGTCAAAAAGGAGAAATAAGACCGCTATCAAATAAAAGCTACTTTTAAAGGGAACATGGGGTCCACTCTCAGGCTTTATCCCACATTCGTAGGATTCTAATCGGGAAGGGACGGGATTTTTTGGCCCCAATAATTGAGTAACAATTAAAATGCTTGCGCAAAGAAGAAGAGAAACAATCAGAAGAATAGCTAATGGGAGTAAAGTTTCCATTTACTGAGTGATCCAACGCTGAGCCATTTCCAAAACAGGTGAAAAGAATAATCCTAAAATTACTGTTGGAAGTGCTAATCCCAATAAGCCAACTAATTGGGACAAGGGAAGTCGGAGCTCTGCTGAATCTGAACTCTCTGGCTTTTCTAACCACATCGCTCTAAGAATTTTGGTGTAGTAATAGAGAGATACGACGCTGTTCAAAACTCCTAAAAGAGCTAACCAAAGATAGGATTGGCTCTGGATAAGATTTCCAAAGATAAGAAACTTACCAATAAAGCCCGAAAAGAGAGGAATTCCAGTGAGAGAAAACAGGAAGATGGCCATGCAAACCCCCATCACGGGTGTTCTCCAGCCCATTCCCTTGAAATCACTGAGTTCGGACCCTTTTTTCTCGTCGGTTACAATTCCTACGATCCAAAAAGCGCCCAGATTCATTGCACAGTAAGCAATGAGATAAAAAATAATGGAGGAGAAAGCAGCTGGCGTCATGACAACAAACCCCATGAGCACATAGCCCACGTGAGCAATACTGGAAAAAGCTAGCATTCTTTTCACGTTGGTTTGAGCAATTGCACTCAAGTTTCCAACGACCATCGTGGCTGCAGAAATCAAAGCCATTACAGGAGCTAACTGAATGCCTGCGATCGGAGTAAACACCCCACCCTCTTGCTTTTGTGAGAGAGCGGTTAAAACAAAGTGTAGGAGAGCACCAAATCCAGCCGCTTTAGGCCCGACGGAAAAGAAAGTTGCCACAGGAGTTGGGGAACCCTCGTAAACGTCAGGGGTCCAAAAGTGAAAGGGAAAAGAGGAAATTTTGTAGGCAAATCCCGCGTAGATCATCACCAAAGCTAGGTAGAAAACAAAGGGATGGGTGCCATTATTTTTGATCAAAGCTTCGGCAATCGCAGGGTAACTGAGAGCGCCTGTGTACCCATAAACTAAACTGATTCCGTAGATCATAAGACCCGAGGAAACAGCCCCATAAACTAAATATTTAAATGAAGCTTCGTTTGAACGAGAACTTTCTCGATTGAACCCGGCTAGGACAAAGGAAATAATAGAGACGGTTTCAATTCCGATATAGAGCATGAGGAAATGATTCGCCAAAACCATGAGGCTCATTCCAAAAGTCATGCAAAGGATGAGTAAAGAAAATTCCGAGCGGCCCCGCTCCTCGATTTCTTTGGACCCCAAAGTCACATAGGCAGTCACTCCACAAGCAAAGAAGAAGAAGTAACGAAAAAAAGCGACCAACCCAGTTTCGGTAACCAACCCTGAAAAGAAATCTCCCGAAAGGCCTTTTCCAACAGCCGTTGCAACTCCAGCAGCAAAGCAGGAAACAATCACCCAGATAAGGGGAAACCGGTTCTCTCGAAGTTTGGGTACAAACCCATCGAGCAAAAACAACAGAGAGAGAAAGCCCACGAGAGTGAGCTCGGGAGCAAACGCCTTTAAACTAACCAGCATTTCCGGAGTCACGTTATGCTACCCCCAATGCGCTTAATAGCTTTGCGAGAGTTGGCCCCATGAGATTAAGCACTGGCATGGGATAAACCCCCAAAACGATGACCAACACACAAAGAGGTAACAACGTCAGTTTCTCTCTCCAGTTCATATCGGTCATATCTTTGTGCTCTTCATTTAAAGGACCTAAGAACACTCTCATGAACATCCACAGCAAATAAGCCGCTCCCAACAAAATCCCTAGTGAACCCACCACTACATAACTTTGGTATTTTGGATTTGAGAAAGTTCCCAGAAAAACGAGGGCTTCGCTGATGAACCCGGACAAGCCAGGAAGTCCTAAAGAAGCAAACAAAGCAATTGCCATCATTCCGGTATAGACAGGAACAACGGAAGCAATTCCTCCAAATCCTTTGGAACCATCGGGTTTGATAATCCACCGGTGATGGACTCGGTCATAAGCAACACCGACCAAAAGAAAGAGCATCGCAGTAGATGTGCCGTGATTAAACATCTGCATTACAGCTCCGTTTACCCCTGCTGTGGTAAAGCTAGCCATTCCCATGATGACATAACCCATATGAGAAACTGAAGAGTAAGCAACCAGCTTTTTCAAATCCTTTTGAGCCATAGCACAGAAGGCGCCGTAGATAATGTTGATCACCCCAAGAATCATCATGGCGGTTGAAGCCCAAAGGGTCGCTTCAGGAAAAATGGGATAATTCATACGAAGTAGTCCGTAAGTTCCCATTTTCAATAGAACACCCGCCAGAATCACAGAAACTGCAGTCGGTGCTTCCACGTGCGCCCATGGCAACCAGGTATGGAAAGGCCAAATCGGAACCTTGATAGCAAAACCGATAAAGAGACCAATCCACAGAATTTTGTCTAGAGCGTATTGAGCTCCAAACAAAGTCACTGTCTTGTTCAAAAACTGTGTATGGTTTTGAGCAAGCGCTAAAAGATCAAAAGTGTGCGGCTCGGAGTAGTAGTACATTGCGAGCATCGCAAGAAGCATCAACACAGAACCCGCCAGCGTATAAAGGAAAAACTTAATAGCTGCGTAGACTTTGTCTTTTCCTCCCCAAATACCAATCAGGAAATACATAGGAAGAAGCATCACTTCCCAGAAAATGAAGAAAAGAAAGAAATCCAGAGCACAGAAAACTCCCATCATCCCCGCTTCTAAAAATAAGAACATGGCGTAGTAACCTTTGACGCCCTTTTCGATTCCCCAAGAAGCAAACACACAGAGGAAGGACAAAAGAACCGTTAAAAGAACCATCGGCACGCTTAATCCATCAATACCCATGTAGTATTCAATGTTGAATGCCTTAATCCAGGAAACTCGTTCAACAAACTGAACTGCTGCTGTAGTTCTATCAAAGTTGAAGTAAAGCCAAATGCCCAGGAGAAGGGGAATTCCAGTGAAGATCACTGATGCCCAGCGAACCATGTTCGGCTTGCCTTTTGGAAGAGCCAAAATCACAAACATTCCCAATAAGGGAATGAAGGTCATTAAACTAAGAATAGGTAATTGAGCCATACGCGTTTATCTCACCTCGTCATATAAAAAAGTAACATTCCAAAAACAATGAAAGTTAGAATCAAATACTGCTGAACTTTACCGGTCTGAAATTGGCGCAAAACCCATCCCCCTGCGGAGACAACCGTTCCAGAGCCATCAACAGCCAATTTATCGACAACCACATCATCAAATTTCGCAATGACAGATTTTAAGACCATCGCAACCTTGGCCCAGCCATCCACAAAAATGTGATCCACGACTTTGTCGTCAAATTTCGCCATCAATACAGTAAGTGGTAAAAACAACTTCTGGATGACGACCTTGATATAGAGATCATCAAAGTAATATTTGTTCCACAAAAGCGTGTGAACTGGCTTGAGAGCCTTTTCAAAAGCCGCAGCTGAAATGACCTTCTTTAAATAGGTCAGTGCCGAAAGGAAAATACCCAGACCGGCCACTACCAAGGAAACAATCATGGCAAGGCTGTGAGCATGGTGCTCAACTTCTTCACTGGCATGCAAACCTTGAACGCCCATTTCTGTTTTCACATGATCCAGTGCGTGATCAAACCAGTGAATGGGTAATAAATTAGCATCCACGGAGTGAATTCCCGTAGGTCCTGCAAAGACGATAGCAAACGACAGAGCGGCCAAGACCATCAACGGGAAAGTCATCGTGATAGGAGATTCATGGGCATGGTGATGCTTGTGTTCATCTCGCGCGTGTCCAAAGAAGGTCATGAAGATGAGGCGGAACATATAAAACGCCGTTAAACCCGCAGTGATGAATCCCAAAACTGGAATCCACATCTGACTAGGGTGGGTCATCCCATAAGCTAAAGCGTCACCCAGGATTCTGTCTTTACTCACAAAGCCGCTAAAACCAGGTACGCCGGCAATCGCAAGTGTTGCAATAAACATCGTTAGGAAAGTAATGGGCATTTTCGATCTGAGTCCGCCCATTTCGCGCATGTCTTGCGTATGAACGGAGTGAATCACTGAGCCTGAAGCCAAGAAGAGACAGGCTTTAAAACAAGCATGCGTAATCACGTGCATGAAGCCTGGAGCAAAAGATCCAACTCCCATTCCTAAAACCATGAAACCCAATTGTGAAATCGTGGAATAAGCGAGCACTTTTTTGATATCGACTTGAACCAGAGCAATGCAAGCAGCCAGAAAAGCAGTGAGTGCCCCGACCGTTGCGATAACTGGCAACACAACTTTCGCAGCTTCAAGAACAGGATAAGTTCTCACCAGCAAGAAAACCCCTGCGGCCACCATCGTGGCAGCGTGAATAAGGGCTGATACCGGAGTGGGGCCTTCCATCGCATCGGGTAACCAAACCTGCAAAGGAAACTGTGCGGACTTACCAATGGTTCCCATCATGAGCATGAAACCAATGAACGCGAGAGCTGGAATCCCTAGCAGAGTGACGTCGCTGCCTACTCCAGTTTTAATTCCTTCATAGATCTGACTTAAGTTGCTTGTGCCAAAGACATAATAAAGACCACAAATTCCCAAGAAGAACATCACGTCCCCTACTCGAGTGGTCATGAAAGCTTTTAGGCTAGCGTTGTTAGCAGAAAGTTTTTGGTAATAAAAACCAATCAGAAGATAGGAGCAAAGCCCCATCACTTCCCAACACATGAAGAGCGTCAGGAGATTATCGGAGATCACAAGGCCCAACATTCCCGCCGAAAAAAGAGAGATGTAGGCAAAGAAGAGGTGATAACGGCTCTCTCCGTGCATGTAACCCGTGGAGAAAATATGAATAAGAGAAGCGCACAGTGTAACCATGAACAACATGATGGCCGTCAGGTTATTTACTAAAACCCCTACAGTCAGCGTCACTGCTTTGTTTAGAATGGGACTATTTGAAACTGCGTCCACTCCAGGCATCACCATCCAATTGAACTGCAAAGTTTCATGGACAGCTCCGGTAGCCAAGAGCTTTAGGAAAATCGGAGTAGCAAGGGCGAAAGAACCCAGAATCGCAAGCACAGAAACCCAATCCCCCTGGCGAGGGAGCCTCTTTCCAACGAGCGCCTGAATCACAAACGCTGTCAGCGGTAAAGCTACTATCCAAAGACAAGACTGAGCCATAATCTCCTCTAATTTCGAAGCAGCGATGCTTCATCAGCATCAATGGTCTGTTTCAAACGATAAAATCTTAAAATAATAGCCAAAGCCACTGCTGCTTCGGCGGCTGCGATTAAAATAATAAATAAGGTCACCATCTGACCATCAATGGCAGCTGAGTGAAATTTACTGAAGGCCACAAAATTGATTCCGGCCGCATTGAGAATCAGTTCAACTCCCAAAAGAATTCCAATGGCATTTTTTCGAGTAAGAACCGAAAAAATTCCCAACGTTAAAAGAATGGAACTGACTAAAAGATAACCTTCAATGCTGTTTGAAAAATCAAGTAAGTTCATGCTTTGGGTCTCGCTAACCAAACGGCGCCTACTAAAGCGCCCAGTAATAAAATCGTCACGGCTTCAAACGGCAGTACATAGTTAGTTAGAAGAGCTTTTCCAATCATGGCCGTCTTAGGAGAAGCTGCAAACTCTGCCATTTTTTCGGGAGGCGCAGCCTGAACCATTTTTCCAAGCTGAGTTAAGCCTCGATGCAGAAAGGGAACTAGTCCCAAAGCTAAAACAACTCCAGGAACCACAAACTTGCTTCCAATATCTTTCAGCTTTAAGCGATAAAGCCACTGGGTCAACATGATGGCGAACAGAATCAAAATGGTAACGCCGCCAACATAAACCACCACTTGTACCCCTGCTAGAAAATCAGCTCCGGCAAAAAGATACATCACCGCGATGCCCAAAAAGGAAAAGAGCAGAAAAACTGCTGAATAAAGGATGTTGGGATTAATAGCTACAATAAGAGCAGACCCCACCGTCAGAAGTTCTGCGATGAGAAGTATCCATTTCATTCCATTGGTCATGACATCACTTCCACTTTAATGGGAACCGCCTCCACCGGAGAAAAGTCCCGAAACTACTTGGAGCATTGATTGGCCCTTGAAAGCCCACATCCAAATAGCCGTTCCTAAAATATTGAATAGGGCAACCGGTACCATTCCCTTCCAACAAAGACCCATCAACTGATCCACTCGCAATCGGGGTAAAGTCCATCGAAGCCACATCACCACAAAAACGAGCAAGAAAGTTTTTCCCAAGAAGAAGGAAACGTGAATGAGCGCAATTAAACCTGATGGTAGCGTCACCCAGAATTTATCGAGCTCTAAAAAGGGAATTTGCCATCCTCCCAAGTAAAGAGAGGTAACAAGCGCACACATCACAAAAACGTCTACGAATTCGCCGAGCGCGTAGAGCCCAAAACGCATCCCTGAAAATTCCGTATTAAATCCGGAGACGAGTTCAGACTCAGCTTCTGGAAGGTCGAAGGGAATACGATTTGTTTCTGCAAGCCCCCCTACAAATAAAATAAAGAAAGAAATGAAAGTGAACGGGTTGTGGAAAACATTCCAAAAATGATCATGCCAGCCTTGTTGTTTTACAATCTCACCAATTTGAAGACTGCCACTAATCAAGATGATGGGGACAATTGAAAGGGCGACTGGAATTTCGTAACTCACAATTTGAGCAGCCGAACGTAACCCGCCCAAGAGAGACCACTTGTTTTCCGAGGCCCAAGAACCCAATAAAATTCCGGGGGCAATAATAGTGGTGATAGCCATGATATAAAAAACCCCGATGTTGATGTCCCCAGCAACGAGATACTGACCCAATGGCAAAGCCACAAAACCAGCGCAAGAACCCACCACCACGAGAACAGGGGCGATATTAAAGAGAAAACGATCTCCCCCGGGTGGAACGTAATCTTCTTTTGAAATCATTTTTATAGCGTCTGCTGCGAATTGAAAAATTCCCAAAGGACCCACACGGTTTGGACCAATGCGATCTTGAAGATCAGCCGCAATTTTTCTCTCTACGTAAGTAGCAATGCCCCCAAAAGGCAGGGCCAACATATAAATAATGATAAGAGCAGAAACCAAAGCCCAAACCCAGATAGGAACAGAGGCAAACCAAGTGCCTTGAGTCCACTGAGTTAATGATTGAGCAAAAAGTGCAGAGTTCACTGGCATTTATTTTCTGGGGGCGTTTTGAGTCACGCCTTTTACCCACTCCAAATCACCTCGAACCCAACAATAGATCAGGCCCAAGACTAAGAGAGCTACAAACAAAAATATTTCTGCAAACACAAAGCCGGCACTGCCACTCAAAACAGCTTCCTTAAACTGAGTTGCCACGGGTAAAACAGCCGCGACTTCCACATCAAAAATAATAAAGATAATGGCAACCACGTAAAAACGAATGTTGAACTTGACCCAAGCACTTCCTATGGGATCTTCACCGCATTCGTAGGCTTGAGTTCCCCGTCGGGTGGGAATGGATTTAGGTCTAAGAAGAGCGCCGACCCCTAACATTAGAGGCACTGTGATAGCTGCGACCACGATGAACCAAAACGCACTGATGTATCCCGTCTCCAAGATGCCCTCACAAAAAGGATATAACTATTTGAAATTACAAATCTCGCAAAAGTTAATGGTGGGGCATACTTAAAGTCAAGAAAAGGGAATCAAATATTTTTTATTTCTGAGGAAAAGAACTCAGAGTGTTGAGCAAGCTCTTTCGCGTAGGGAAGGAGATCTTCTAAGAGATCCTTCGGAAATTTTTTGAGAGGAAGAATGTGTTCATCAGGAACAAATCGGAACGTAAAATTTACTCGTCGCGTCTGAAAGTTTTCCACCTTTATAGGAAGCTGGATTCCTTGTTTCTTTTCAACCCTTTGGACACGATGAAATAACCGGTCTTTATAACGCTCTCCGCCAAAAATCTGAAGTGATCCATTTTCAAGCCATTGTTGGAAAACAACTCGGCTGGGCATTCCTCTTCCTCGGCTATCCACAAACTGAAAAAACGCCCTTTCTCCCAAAGAAAGAGAAGCTACAGGCCCTGGTTCAAAATCTTTATGCTCTCCCACTCGCGCTACATCAACGAGCTTTCCATTTTCCAAGTGACTGCCGTAAAAATTCACTAAACAAGTATTCAGTTTCCATCCCTTGGGAATTTCTTTGGGGCGAAACTGCTGAAAAGTTATCTTTTCCATCTTATTTACAAGCCTTTGTAAAACTTCAGGATAGGGTTCAGCGCGCACACACCTAAAAGCGGTTCCTTTGGGGGGCCGGTAATAATCCAAACAGGCAAATTGCCAATTCCCGAGCCAATAAACAGGTCTCAGTAACTGGCGCTGGGATTCCCCTTGGGGCGGCGGTCGGTGTTTTGAATATCGATTTTCCCAAATCGGATGAAGCTCGGAAAGGTAATCCAAAACCTTTTTTTCGTCTGAATCCATCAAAAACTTTGAATCGTAATAGAGTCCGGGATGCCGCATTGGGATCTATGGCAACCTGTTCCTTTTGTTTTTGCAAGTCGCTTTTTCTAAAGAATTTAAGTAAAAGCGCTTGGAGATGATTACTAAAAACCTTACCGATGCCGTAACTCAACTAAAACAAGGGCAACTAGTAGCTGTTCCCACCGAGACCGTTTATGGCCTCGCAGCCAATGCGTTAGACGCAAAAGCGGTTGCAAAAATTTTCGCTCTTAAAGAACGCCCTGTGGACCACCCCCTCATTGTTCACGTCTTAAATATCGAACAAGCAAAAAGCCTGGTCACATCTTTTCCAGACAAAGCTGAAAAATTAGCAAAAGCTTTTTGGCCAGGTCCCCTAACTCTGGTTCTCCCTAAGAATGATCGGGTTCCGGAACTTACTACTGGGGGAATGCAAAGTGTGGCCCTTCGGGTCCCTAATCATCCCGCACCGCTAGCGATTATTGAAGAGTGTGGTTTTCCGCTAGCGGCTCCCAGTGCCAACCCTTTCGGGCGAATCAGTCCAACAACTGCTCTTCATGTCGAACAAAGTTTTGGAGCTGGGGCTCCGTTGGTTTTTGATGGGGGCCCCTGTCAGGTGGGCGTGGAATCCACTATTATCAGTTTTCTTGATGAAACCCCCTGCATCTTGCGGTTGGGAGGTCTCGCGGTTGAAGAAATTGAAAAAGTAATCGGCCCTGTGGCTCAAGTAGGAAAGTCAGCTCAGTCAATTGCCCCTGGAATGCTTCCCCAGCACTATGCACCCAGAACGCGTCTTATTATTCTTGAAGAAAAAGATCCCCTTCCCAATGGAAAACTGGGTTTGCTTACCTTGAATCGGTCTACAAACAAAGAGGCGTTTCAAGCTTATGAAATACTATCGCCCGAAGGAAATTTGGAAGAAGCTGCCTCCGGTTTTTATAGTGCCTTGCGAAGACTTGATGAAGCCTCTCTTGATTCGATCATTGCCTACCGATTTCCCGACCAAGGACTTGGAAAAGCACTTAACGATCGACTTGAGAGAGCTTCTCATCTAAATTAATTCAAATGAAATCTGTGTGTGTCGTGGGTCAAGGATCCTGGGGAACTGCGGTTGCAAATATCTTTGCAGAAGCAGGCCAAACGACCGTGATTTGGGGTAGAGATCCCGAAGTTTCCAAATCCATCAATGAACGAAATGAAAACTCTCATTACTTAAAGGGAATTCGACTTTCAAAAAAGCTAACCGCTTCTCAAGATCTTAAATCTTGTTTAAGTCACTGTGACCTCGTGGTGAATGCTCTTCCAACACAGGCCATTCGAGAAGTTTTCGCCCCTTGCGCTAGTCTTTTAAAAAATAAGCACATCGTGAATACTGCAAAGGGAATCGAAATCGGTACGAATCAGAGAGTTAGCGAAATCTTTCAGGAAATTCAGGGAACAGTTACCTACTCCATTTTGTCAGGACCGAGTTTTGCTTTGGAGACTGCTCAGAAACAACCCACCGCCGTTACTTTAGCTTCGGTCCACAGAGAAGAAGCTGAGAAGATCCAGCAAATGATGATGGTGCCCTACTTTCGAACTTATACCTCAGAAGACGTAGTGGGGGTGGAATTAGCAGGAGCTTTAAAAAACATTATCGCCATCGCCTCAGGTATCGTGAGCGGTCTGGGTTTGGGATACAATACCCAAGCTGCTTTGATCAATCGTGGACTGATTGAAATCATGCGTCTGGGAAAGGTTTTAAATGCAAATCCCATGACCTTTTTTGGTTTGGCCGGTATGGGCGATCTTATTTTGACTTGCACAGGACCGCTCAGCCGGAATCGAAATTTTGGCGTAGCCCTTGGCCAGGGGAAAACCGTTAATGAAGCTCTAAAATCCGTTGGAGGAGTTGCTGAGGGGTATTACACCGCAAAGTCTGCCTATTCACTTTCACAGAAACTGAAAATTGAAATGCCCATTTTGGAACAAATCCATCAAATTCTTTATGCTGGAAAGAATCCAAAACAAGTAGTGGCCGATCTGATGAACCGAGAACTTAAAGATGAATGGTAAGGGCTGGGAAAGCTGGATCTCGGATTCTGCCGCCCTTCCGCCGTTGGGGCTGCATTTCTGTGGCTTAGATAGTCTTTCTCAAGCATGGACTCTCAGTGCTCTACACGAAAGAACCAAACAACCTATCTTGGCTGTGTTTCGAACTCACTCAGAGGCTCGAAATGTAATCGATAATTTGAACTTTTTAGGGGGGGCCGGCCTCAAAAAAAAGATTCACTACCTACCTCCTCTAGATTTTGATTTTTATCGAGGGCTTCTTCCCAATCCCGAAACTCTTTGTGAGCGAAACACATCTCTTTTTCATGCGCTGAACAACCCTGAAAAACGTGTTTTCATCACTACTCTGCATGCCCTCCTTCAAAAAAATGTTACTCCGGAAGCGTTTCTTAAGGGCACGCTTTCCCTCCAAAAAGAAGCTGAAGTGGACCGAGATACGTTAGTCCACAATCTCCTTGAAGCCGGTTATCAAAGTCAGCCTGCAGTCTCAGATCCAGGAGTTTTCTCGGTAAGGGGAGGTACGGTTGACATTTTTAGCCCTCTTTATTCGAAGCCCGTGAGACTTGAATTCTTTGGCGACTTCATCGAGGAAATTCGTTTTTTTGATCCTCAAACCCAACTGTCCCTGGAAGGCATCGATAAAATTGAGTGCGTTCCGGTGGGGTTAAGCCTCATTCCTCGGGGGATCGAGTTTGAAAAAGCTGCCCTAAGAATCAAAGAACGCATGGATGGTTTGGGAGTACCAAAACAAAAAAGAGATGAAGTATTAGAAACTTTGTCTAATGGAATACTACCTTCGGATTTCTCATTTTTATTCCCGCTGCTTTCGAATGGCTCTAGCCCCATCACTGAGTTCTTTCCCTCCGACACCTTATTTGTGTGGCACGGAAAAAAAGCTCTGATTGAAGATGCAAAGGAACTGGAAATTCCTCGGCTGCTAAACCATGCGAAGCTTTTTGAAGAAAATCATTTGCCCATCGCACCCATAGAAAGTCTGTTTTTGGATGAAAAAGCTCTTTCGGAACTCCTCACCCAGAAGCCTTTTTTTTCGTTCGAGGATTTTTCGCATCATCACGGCGATCAGGAACTCCTGGCAAACCATTCGAAAATCGATTTTTCTAAAGAACGCACGAACATCAAATCCAAGACTCAGCTGGCTTTATTGGAGTCGATTTCTCAACGCTTTAAAGCCTGGATGGACGAGGGGTATCGAATTCAAATTGTCTGTCACACCAAAAATCATGCTGACCGAATGAGTCTTCTTTTTGAGCCCTACGGACTCCCTACAAAGCTTCAAGATGAAAGTCTTGTACCCGCCGAACAATTTCAGAAAACTGACTTTCAACTCCTCAATTTGTGGGTTGGCTTTATCACTGAAAGCCAGGTTTATCCTGATACAAAGCTTGTTTTGCTGAGCGAAGATGAGATTTTTGGTCACAAAAAGCGGGCCTCGAGACAAAGCACGGCTCCGAAAGTATCTCCGGAAAAACTACTGGCGGGTTTTCGAGACATCAAAACCGGTGATTATATCGTTCACAGAGACTTTGGGATTGGCCGGTACTTGGGTCTCAAGTCCATGGATTTTCTAGGCGTCCCCAATGATTATGTGCTTTTGGAGTATCGAGATGGAGACAAGCTTTACATTCCCATCTATCGGCTGAGCATTCTTCAAAAGTACCAAGGCAGCGAAGGCAACGACGTAGCGCTCGATAAATTGGGTACTGAGCAGTGGACCAAGACTAAAGCCAAGGCTGAAAGGGCCATTGCAGAACTTGCTGCAGAGCTTTTGAATATTCAGGCTCGCAGAAAACTCATTCCAGTTAATCCATTCTCAGCAGAAGGCACCGATTACCATCAATTCGAAATGGAGTTTCCATTTGATGAAACGCCAGACCAACTCAAAACGATTGAGGAGGTAAATGTTGATCTTTCTAAAACTCATCCCATGGATCGCTTGCTTTGTGGAGATGTGGGTTACGGAAAAACGGAAGTTGCCATGCGAGCGACTGCGAGAGCTGTCTTTGGCGGCAAACAAGTTGCGGTTTTGGTCCCCACAACCGTTTTGGCATTTCAGCATTTTGAAAACTTCAAAAATCGCTTCAAAAACACGGGCGCTCGAATCGAGATGGTTTCAAGGTTGAGAACCTCCAAACAAAGCAAAGAAGCTCTCTCAGATTTGGCTCAAAAGAAGATAGACGTCATCATTGGCACTCATCGCCTTTTGTCTGCGGATGTTATTTTTAAAGATTTAGGTTTAATTGTTATCGACGAAGAACATCGGTTTGGGGTTTCCCACAAAGAGAAACTGAAGCGCATGTCAGAGTCCGTTCATTTATTGACTATGACAGCAACTCCGATTCCTAGAACATTGAATATGGCAATGACGGGAATCAAAGATATTTCGATTATTACCACTCCCCCTCCAGATCGCCTTTCCGTGCGCACTTTCGTTTGTCGGCGCACTGAAGAAGTAATCAGAGATGCTATTTCCAATGAGCTTGCGCGAGATGGGCAAATCTTCTTTTTACATAATCGCATTGAAACGATTCATAAAGTTGGAGAAGAACTAAAGCGTATTTTCCCTAAGCTTACTTTCGAAGTCGTCCACGGTCAGATGGACGGGGACGAACTCGAAAAGAAAATGCTCAGCTTTTATCGGGGAGAATTCCATCTTCTGCTGACCACGGCCATTATCGAGTCGGGGCTGGATATTCCAAAGGCAAATACCATTATCATCGACAAAGCCCAAAACCTGGGACTAGCCCAATTGTATCAACTTCGTGGTCGAGTGGGTCGTTCAGATAAACGGGCGTACTGCTATTTACTTGTCGATAATGAGAATCAAATGACCGAGGATGCAAAACAAAGGCTCCAGGTAATTCAACGTTACACAGAGCTCGGAAGCGGTTTTCATATTGCCAGCCATGACATGGATATCCGGGGCTCTGGAAACCTTTTGGGAAAAGAACAGTCCGGGCACCTGACTTCAATTGGGATTGACCTCTACATGGATCTCCTAGACGAAGCGATTCGAGAGTTGAGAGGCCAAGAGAAGCGCTTACAAATCGAGCCCGAAATTACTTTGAAACTGGCAGCGTACTTCCCGGAAAGTTATTTGCCCGACATTGGAGAACGAGTGGTCCTCTATAGACGTTTGTCCTCGATTGAATCGGAAGAGGCTCTTTCAGAAATTGAAAGTGAAATTCGTGATCGGTTTGGCACTCCTCCAAAGGAAGTAGTAAATCTTCTGGGGTTAATGGCTTTGAAGTTACACTTGAAACGTCTTCATGTCCTTAAAATGAGCTGCGGTCCCAAACGAACTTCATTGCAATTCGCGCCAACTACCCCTGCTAGTGCCGAAAAATTAGTTAAGCTCATCCAAGGCCAACCAAAACTCTATTCAATCACCCCCGACCAAAAGTTAGTCTTTGTTGCTGAGGACTCAGGCCTGGAATATCAGTTAAGAGAAGTTCAAAAGTTGAGCGCACTCCTGGCTGACTAAGGCATTGCGCACCTCCCTGGTCAAAGCTATGATTGGGGCATGAATTTGGAAACGATCAAAGATTTTCAAGCTTTTTTAGGCGAGCTTCTAGAAGATGAACAAGAGAAAAAACTAGAAGGCGTACGACCAATCACTCATGGATTGGGTCTTGAAAGTCCGCTGCAAAAAAAAGCTGTAACTGAACCTGTGGTGTCTCCGAAGCCCAAAGCAGATGTTCACACTCCACGACGAGTTGCAACTCCTTCTGCTACTCCTACTCCGGTGCCCCCCCCCATTCCAAAGCAAGAATTAACTTCCTTCATTAGCCCTGAACCTACAGAAACCATGGCACCTCCTCCACTGCCTTCAGTTTCTTTAGTTAAAAGAGCGGCCTCTTTGTTTTTAGATCAGGTTTTTGTTCAAACCCTCTGGGTGATTGCTCTTGTGATTACTTCAAATATCTTTTCTGGTTTTGAAACGGGTTTATCTTCGGGAGTATTCAAGGGCTTTTCAGATCCGCTATTCTTTCGTTTTGCTATTCTTGAGTTTGCAGCTATTTGGCTCGGCTATTTGGCAGTCAGTTTGGGAATTTTTAACATGACCTTTGGAATGTGGGTTTGGGGAATTCGAATTTCCTACGGAAACCAAAAAGACGAAAATTATGGTCTGCGAAAACTCATGCGAATTCTTTGGAGCTTTGCTTTTTATGCCCCGATTTTTCCTTCTCTGCTTCTTATGTTCAGAAAGAATGAGAGGAACTTAGTGGATGCCCTCTCAGGAAGTAATCTGTACTTAAGTTAGTCTTTAAACTTATGCGAAGTATTCAAAGTAAAGTAATCCAGCAAGACCAACTGCGGTCTGTGTGTCAGGACTTAAAGAGATCAGGAAAAACGATTGTTTCTACGAATGGTTGCTTTGATATTCTTCATTGGGGACATTTGCAGTACCTTGAGAAGGCGAGAGAACTCGGAGATGTCCTCATCTGTGCGGTGAACAGCGACCACTCCGTTCAAAAACTTAAGGGGCCTTCAAGACCGATTAATAAGGAGTTGATCCGAGCCAGACAATTAGCAGCCCTTGAGGCGGTTGATTACGTAGTTATATTTGACGAAGATACTCCCAATCAAATTTTGGAACTTATTAAACCTTCGTTACACGTGAAGGGGGGAGATTATAAGCCAGAAGATTTACCCGAAAGAGCCGTTGTTGAAAAAAATGGTGGAAAAGTGAAATGTCTTCCCCTCGCCTCCGGATTTTCAACGTCTTCTTTGATTGAAAAATTAAAGCATTAGAACTTAAAGGTGAAGGCTAGTGATCCCATCATAGCCAAATTCATAAAGTCGAGTTGGGCTGTAAAATTCATTGGCCATTCAAATTCGGAACCCACAAATAAATGAATTGTTCCCTGCCAAGCAGATGCTTGGGTTACCACCAACTCTGGATCAATTTCTCCGTTTGCTAATAAGACTCCTAGACCTGCATAGGGTTTTAGTTTGACGTAGTCTTTACTGGCATAAGCACCAAACTCGATATCCGTTCCATTGTAAGCAATCACCGGATTTAATTCTGACGATTTCGAGGAATTAAAGGAAGAAACGCTGGTATAGCCAACGTAAATAGAGGAGGTCGCCCAGTTTTGCTCTTCTGTTACAAAATTATATTTAAGGATCGCTCCAAAAGTTCCCGGGGTGTTGAGCATCTGCGGTTTAAAAAAATTAAAGGTTATCTCAAACCCATCCGCCAATCCCTTGCACAGATAAAGTCGAGGCCCCAAAAGGACGCCCCCGATGGTTCCTTTTCCATCTCCATAATCTCCAATTCCACCAGCAGGAGTAATGGGAAGCTCCAGCCCCACTTTGATCCCTGCCCAAATCGGATAAGTCTCAGCCGATCTCATGAGTCGGCTAACGGATCCAAACCCTACTTTTTGAACAATATTTTCGACCTCGGCAGGCTTCAAACCCCCGCCCAGCTTTGCTCCTGCCCACGTCAGCCTGGGAAAAAGGCATAAGCTCAAAATTAAAATCAAATTTCGGGTCGCCATGAAATTAATTGTATCCTGATTCGGCTAAGAACTCGAATTTTGCGCCCCGCATTAGTCGTTATAAAAATACTTCGTTGCCAAGGGCTTTATCGTTGTGAAATATCAAGCGCATGGCGGAACCCAAAGTAAATCAGCTTTTGCAAGGGTATTTGGAACACCTCAAGTCCGAAAAAAGCGCCAGTCACTACACCATTCTAAACTACGAAATAGATCTAAGAAGTTGGTTCAAGTTTCTTTTTGATCACGCAGTGGGCTCTTTCAGCCTTGACTGTTTTTCTGATTTTAAATTGCTTCGAGAATATTTGGGCGAAGAGATGAAAAAATATTCAAGAGCGACCGTAGGGAGAAGGCTTTCGGTCATTAAAGGTTTTCTTAAATACCTGCACCGTGAAGGGATCTTAGAAACCAATATTGCTAAGCTCATCTCTCTTCCTAAGCAAGGGGAACGGTTGCCCTTTGTTTTAAAACCAGAAGACGTGATCAAACTGATTGAAGGGATTTCCTCTGATACGTTACGAGAAAAAAGAATTCGAGGAATTGCTGAGCTTCTTTACTCAACCGGAATCAGAGTTTCAGAGCTTGCTTCATTAACTCATGAAAAAATCGATTTTCGCGCAGGAACCATTTTAGTTCTTGGAAAAGGAAATAAGGAACGCGTTGTTCCGATCGGTCGGCACTGTCAACAAGCTCTTTTGAACTATATCGATTCGATGCCAACGCATCAAAAGCGGGGGTCTCAGACTCCTCTTTTTCTCAACAAAGAAGGGGAAGCCCTCTCCGTACGCAGCATTCAGAGAAACCTACGGGAATTTGCAATTGAGATTTTGGGGCCCCTAGGGGCAAAAGTTACCCCGCACACCCTACGCCACTCCTGTGCCACTCACTTGCTCTCAAGAGGCGCGGGTTTGCGAGAAATTCAGGAATTACTGGGACATCAATCGTTAGTTACTACTCAAAAGTATACTCAAGTAGATGTGGAACGACTCAGAACTGCGTACCAGAAAACTCATCCAAAAGAACAAATTCAAGAAGAAGAGAATGCCTAATGGAAACTCTAAGCACCTTTAATAATATCAAAGTCGAGTTGGTGGGAACGGTTCAAAATCCTTATGAACTATCTGTGGCATCGGCCCGTACCTGTTATTCAGGCAAGGGAGTCATCTACCCACAGGATATTTCTAAAGATGATAAGGCGATTGCTCTCAGAGATAAAATTGCATCTTCAACGCTAGAAGCAGGTCATTTAACCACCAGACAGCATGCTCATTTTGTTTTTGCACTGAGCGGAGTTTCTCGGCAATTCATTTGGAGTTTTCTTCACAGCCATCCTTTTTATAATTCTGAACAAGTCAGTCAGCGGTATGTGAGAGTAAAGCCCTCAAGCTTTGTCATCCCCCCTCTCTCCGAAAAAGGCCAACGACTCTATGAAACGGCCATTCAAAATCAAATGGCAACGTACGAGAAGTTGATTGAAGTTTTACGACCGCCGATTCGCTCAGATTATTATGAGCGATTTAAGTCCCGAAAAAAATATTCAGACAAGTGGGATCCCCAAGTAGAAAAGCGCCTCTATGAAGTCGCCCGATACGCGCTGGGAGTTGGCACCACCGCTTACCTGTATCACACAGTAAGCGCGCTGACCCTCCTAAGATATTGGAGATTGTGTCAGGAGTTTGAAACTCCCGAAGAACAAAAGGTGGTTGTTCACAAAATGTTGGAAGCCGTCAAAGCCACGGATCCTCTTTTTGAAAAGGAAATTCAAGACCCGGTTCCTTTAGAGCAGACACTGGAATTTTCTTTGATGCGTGATCAGCAGGGAAAGTTTTCTGTGGAAAGCGCCTCAGAATTTATCCAGGAATTTGATCAAGATCTGGGAAAAAGAACTTCCAAACTTGTTCAATTTACTCAGGGCGCTGAAAAAGTATTGGCAGACGCTTTGAGAACAGCAATTGGAAAAACTGAGAAAGAACTGGGAAATGCTAAAGCTCTTGAGTTGCTCTTAGACCCCAAAATGAATCCCCTGCTCGCAGATGCCCTCAATGCCGGAACATTTGATAGGCTTTCTCAGATTTTTCATCACGTTCATTTTACTTTTAAAAAGAAGATCAGCCACACTGCGGATTCACAAGATCAAAGACACCGAATGGTAATGTCGAGTCGGCCCCTAATGGCCACCCACTTCACGGGCAAGCCTGACTTTATAACTCCTTATGGGATCACTCAATCTGAGGAGGCTTTGGAAAGTTATAATCAGTCGATGGTTGATTCGTTTGCCGCAGTTTCACAATTGATCGAGATGGGAGAAAGTGCCGAGTCGGCCTTTTACCTCCTTCCCAATAGCACTTCCATTCGAATGGTTTCCAGTGGTGACTTACAGGCCTATCAACACAAGTGGAAAATGCGAAGCTGTTACAACGCCCAAGAGGAAATTTTCCGAGCGACCATCGATGAGATTCAACAAGTTAAAGAAGTAGCGCCCATCCTAGCGGAACACTTGCGTGCTCCCTGCTACTTACGTTTACGAGCTGGGATTACTCCTTATTGTCCGGAAGGAGACAGGTACTGCGGTCTTCCGGTTTGGAAATACTCGATTGACGACTACGATCGAAAGAGTCTGTAAATAATTGTTTTTGCTGCTCTTTTAGGTGTGGATCTCTGGCCACAGTTTGGTGTAGTCTCCCCCCGTGCTTACCCCAATTCAAACTTTTAAAGAACGCTTTGGAGATGTCCGTTTTGTCCTGGCGCCCATGGCAGGAATTACCGACACGGTTTTTCGCCTGCTCATGAGAAAAATGGGAAGTCAGGTGGTTATTTCCGAGCTTCTTTCTGCAGAGGGATTAGTTCGAGGTGGGGCTCGCACCCGCTCAATGATGCAATTTGATGAACGAGAACGGCCCGTTGGAATTCAAATCTTCGGCTCTCACATCTCAACGATGGTCGAGGCAGCAAAAATTGTTCAGGAAGAAGGCGCTGACTTTGTCGATATCAATTTTGGTTGCCCGGTAAAAAAAGTGGTGTGCGATGGAAGCGGATCTGCCTGGCTTAAAACTCCATCTAAAATGGGAGAACTTTTAAGCACACTCAAGTCAAACCTTCGGATCCCTCTTACGATCAAAGTCAGAACGGGTTGGGATGACCAAAACCGAAACGTTAAAGAAGTAGTAAAAGTTGCCGCTCAGTGTGGAGTAAGTTGGGTGGCCATTCACGGTAGAACAAGGGCACAAGGCTATTCAGGCCTAGCAGACTGGGAACTTATCAGAGAAGTAGCTATTTCAAGCCCCATACCCATTATTGGAAACGGTGACATCATCACCGCTTCTCAAGCAAAAAAGCGAATAGAAGAAGGGTATTCACACGCTGTCATGATTGGACGAGGGGCTCTAAAAAACCCTTGGATCTTTCAGGATATTTTAGAAACGGAACGCACCTCTACCTATGATCTCGTTCAATTGATTCACGAACATTTCCAGCTCGCTATTGAAAAGAAAGATCGGGATCGCGCTTTTCTGTCTCTGAAGAAGTTTATGGGTTGGTATGCAGCTGGGTACCCCTATAGTTCTGCCTTTAGAGGAAGTATTTTTCAGACGAATGATGTCGATGAACTTCGAGATCTGGCTTTGGAATTTTTTGGAAAACAGGGATTTCAAAAGCCTGTTGATAATGGCCAGCCCTTTCTCATGGGAGGGCATGGGTGAAATCCGGGAACGGTCGACATCGTTTGATCTGGGGTCTTGGTCTTCTCCTGACTCTCAGCGTGGGTTATTTCAATCAGGGAATCATTGCACTCGATGATTATTCGGAAGGGTTTGCCCGATTTATCCCAGCACAGAACCTTACTTTTCAAGGAAACGCCGACACTTCGGGAATTCGGCTTCCTTTTCAATCTTTATTTCTTCTTGCTCTCAGCAAATGGGGGCTTACTTTGGGGCTCTCTCAGCCCCTTTCGCAACTTCGTTTTGTTTTGATGATCTTGGGAGCTCTCGTTTTTTGTGCTCACACCTTTTGTGCTCCTCTTTTTTTTAAAACGGATCGCGAGAAAACCATCGCACTGGTTTTCACTTCTTTTTATTTCATACTTCCCTTGCTTTACAGCCGGCCCCTCATCGAAAACATGAGTGGTGCTTTTGTCACCCTCGGGGCCTTTTTTGCTTATCGATTTTTTGAGGAGGGCCGACATAGCTGGGTGGCTCTTTCTGTGCTAGCCATCGCTCTCGCTTCTCTTTTTAGGTTCCAATCTGGAATCTGTGTCCTTGCACTCCCGCTGCTTTTTTTCTGGAGAAGAACCCATCGAGCATGGCTAGTTTTTTTAGGCTCCGGCATTTTGTGTTTTTTTCTCACGGGGTTAATGGATTTCGCCCTGACCGGTGGATTTCACCGCTCTCTACTGTCTTATGTTGATTACAACATCCACTATGCTTCTGGCTATGGCACGACTCCTTTTTACACTTTCATTCTTTTGTTTCTCGGCCTTTCACTTCCCCCCGCTTTTATTGGACGCTACAAAGGATTTCATTGGAAAAAAAACTATCGTTCCCTCATACCAGTGCTCGTTTTCTTTTTAGTCTTTGTTGTCGCTCACTCGTTGATCCCACACAAAGAAGAGCGGTTTATGGTACCGGTGTTGGTTCTGTTTTTGATCCTCCTGACACCTCTTGCACAGTTTTGGATTTTTGAAAAAAGGAGTTTTTGGAGAGTCGCTTATTTTTGTGTAATTAACTTTACACTTTTGCCGCTTGCAAGCTTTTCCGTTCCCCAAAACAATGTCATTTCGTTAGTTCGGTTCTTTAATGATCACGAGGAAATTGAGACTGTTTACTCTTATGAAGATTCAGTGGTGCTAGAACCAAAGGCTTTCTCCTTGCGTCCATTTGCAGCTGTGCCTTTCTCTCAAGAACTCTCTCGTTACAGCGCTGATACCGGATGCCGTTCGGTACTCGCAGTGAGGAGTGATAAATACAAAGCAAACCCAGAATTTGAGAAGGGTTTTCCCATTCGTGGCATTTTTAAACCGGGACCGCTCGAAGCACTTCTGGTGCGCTTGAATCCTCGACAAAATGCACGGCGAGGAAGTATTTTCTTGTTATCACCTAGGGGATGCCCATGATTCAAAAGACCTTCACTGTTGGCCCACTCCAATGCAACTGTACTATCTTAGCTTGTGAGAAAACTCTTGAAGCGGTGATTATTGATCCGGGAGACGAACCACAGAAAATCATCCAGCATCTAAGCCAGATGGGTGTTACCGTTAAGTACCTGCTGCATACCCACGCTCACTTTGATCATATTGGGGGCACGAAGGATGTTAAAGCCCACACGTCGGCCGCTGTGTGTTTGCATCCAGGAGACCAGTCTATTTATGAAATGCTTCCGGTACAGGGCAAAATGTTCGGGATGGAATTTGAGCCCGCTCCCCCAATTGAAAAGTTTCTTCAGGATGAAGAAAGGCTCCGTTTCGGGGAGCACGAAATTCAAGTGATATACACACCAGGGCATAGTCCCGGGGGTGTTTGCTTTAAACTGACTAGCGGGGAGGAAACTCTTTTCTCGGGCGATTCGCTTTTTGAAGGAAGTATCGGACGAACCGATCTTTGGGGTGGAAACTTTGATCAACTTATCACCTCAATCAAAAAGCGACTCCTTGTTCTGAATGATGATATTTGCGTATTTCCAGGGCATGGACCTTCTACGCTGATTGGGAAAGAAAAGCGAACTAACCCGTTTCTGTCTTAGCTTTCTTGTTCCTGAAAAAGCTGGAGTGCTTTCTCATGCCAGTTGATATGGTTTAAAATCTCACGAGGCTGAACAGACGGAACCGCTACTGGGACGAGTGGAGTCTCGCTGATACTTCTTTGCGTGGCTTTAATCATCTTTGAAGTAGCAATCATTCTAAATCTTTCTTTCTTTACCTCAATCGCAGTGAGGTGTCTCTTCACTCTCAGATAGTACCTCAGTCGGTTCTCAAATTTTCGAGCATTGTAGTAAGTCCAAAAAGGCAGTTTTCCCGATCGATTTGATTTTCTTAAATCTCTTAATATCCATGCCGCATAGGAAAAGGCCTTTTCCGGATTTTTAAGGTCTTGTTCTCGCACCTTTTTAAATGCTTTTAGGAATTTTGGGTTTTTTATCCAATTCCTTCGAATTTGAAGCATTCCTAATTCGCCTGCTTTTCCCATGGGAAGGTTCTCACGAAAGGAAGACTCCTGATGCGCAATAGCGATTAATGTAACGGGATCGATACGAAACTGCTTTGACGCTTTGGAAATGGCCTTGGCGTAGAGTGAGATACGTTTATTTTCCATACTGGGCTTCACCCAAAGAATGGCTCTTTCAATTTGCTCAACAGACATGTCCGGCTCTGCTGCCGCCGGGAGAACCTGAATGAGGCCCAACAAAATAAATAAAAGAATCAACCTCTTCATAATCTCTACTTTTTAACTCCCAGGGATAAAAGAGCTTCAGCATCTGCACGCGGGTTGATTTGGCTTGGACAGAGAGAAACGCTGCGTTTAAACGGTACACCTGAGGACGTCTTTCCCTCGAGCTCAATGATTCGCTG
>CAMCTJ010000009.1 GCA_945878405.1 Bdellovibrio sp. ZAP7 | reverse complement strand
GTTTTCATATTGCTCAAAATCGATTATTTCCTCGTAAATGGCTGTATCTTTTACCTCTGAGACAGCTTGAGTGATTCCACTCAAATCACCAGCAGCAACACGGTCCATTATTTTTGATGCGAGCTCAGTTACATTGATACAAGTCCGTTTAAAATCCCCTTCGGGTGTTTGTGAATACGCACAGAATATAGCTGGATTGTCCTTCAAAAATTGAGAAAGACTGGCGTTTTCCTTCCATTTTGCATCGGTCAGTACGTCGGCAATGAACTTCATTTCGCCTTCTTGAAGCGCGGGCTTATCTTCAACCACAATTGTTACCTGGGGTACTTTGTCTTTAATAACTCCGAGAGCTTCCCCCAAAGCTTTCTCTGCTTCCTCATGAGTACTTCCAGTGAGAGATTGTGGGTCACCCATTCAGAATATGCCCCAAGGTCATCAACATCTCTGAGATGTTCGGCGGCTTTGGAATGATAGCTCTGACGAGTCTTTTGGGCA
Organism: Bdellovibrio sp. ZAP7; assembly: GCA_945878405.1. Taxonomy (GTDB): domain Bacteria; phylum Bdellovibrionota; class FAC87; order UBA2466; family UBA2466; genus RFNO01. Next base: position 122,883 of record CAMCTJ010000009.1, on the reverse strand, counting down.
GCTGGCGGACTAGTCCTGCGGTCAGTACCACTACGGGAATCAACTCCAACTTTGTGCGAATTTCTACATCCTGAAGAAACTCTTCTCCCGACATCACCGGCATCAGTAAATCTAATAAAATCAAGTCGGGAGTACACCCTTGTAACAAAAGTGTTTTTGCTATCGCTCCGTTAGAAGCAACAATCACTTGGTAGTTTTCCATTTTAAGCAACTCAGCAAGAGAATGTTGGATCTCCAGATCATCCTCAATTAACAGAATGGTTTTCATAGTGCAGAGGAATCTTCACGGTAAAGGTGGAGCCTTCTCCTTTTTTGGACTTCACGCTAATACTGCCCCCATTGTTTTCAACAACTTGTTTCACGATATAGAGTCCCAGGCCGATTCCCCCAACAGAGATCCCGCTTTGAACCCGTTCAAAGCGCCGGAATATTTTTTCGAAGTTCTCTGGATCAATTCCTTCTCCGTGATCGGTCACTTCAATAATAGCCCAAATGCCCTCATGCGAAAGAGTGACTTCGATGGGTTTTTGATGGCCATACTTGATAGCGTTGCTGAGTAAGTTTGAAACGATTTGGTCTATTTTCCGCACATCCCAGAAACCGGTGACCTCTTTCTTTTCAATAAAACTTATCTGCTCAGTATAAAATCGGTCGACTTGGGATCTAATTGCTTCGCCCAAATCCATTTCGCACGCTTCGCTTTTTACTTGGCCTTCACTCAGAGCTGCAACATCCAGCATCCCATCGATGAGTGAATTCAGCCTTTCCAGTTGTTCCCCCCATGTGGAAAATAATTTATCGAGTTGAGGCCGCGTCAGTTGGCCACTTTGGTGCTTGCGCTTCACAATCTCAACCTGAAATTTCATCGAAGTAATCGGAGTTTTTAGCTCATGAGAGGCCATCGAGATAAAGTCGTCCCGAATTTTGATGGCCTCTAGAAGATGGTCTTGAACATCTAACTGGTATTTAGTTTTTTGCTGCAGTTCCCGATTGAGCTTTCCAAGATTCTTGATAATTTCTGTTTTCTCACTATAAACCGTAATCGCCCCGACATTGTTTTTACCTAGCTGCACGGACTGCGACCCCACCGGAGAAGCACAGACCAGGATCCATTTTCCCGTTTTCTTCGAATGAATCATGAATTTGCGAGGTTCATTGGCCAGTGGTGAGACAAAGGTAGAGGAAGAAATCGGAGTTCCATCCTCCTGCGTACAAGTCCTGGCTAAATCGTCTACGCTTTTATCTTCTAAGGAATCAAAACCAAAGAGTTCTAAAGCTTTTGAATTAGAAGCAAGGACAGTTCCGTTGGGACTGAAAATCACAACTGCATTCGGGATGGCACTGATCACAGCTTCAACCAAGGGCTCTAACATGCGGCGAGAAAGTGCGATTCCCGTGCCAGATTTTTTAAAAACCGATCTTTTGAAGCATCCCCAAAAACAAAAAGCCGTTTATCACTCCCAACGAAACAGCAGGGATAAAGGCGGTCCAGGGATCTTCAATGCGCCATCGAGCCCAGACGCCACAGATCATCAGCAATGCGAGACCGCCCGAAGCCAAAAGCCCCACTGGCGAGATCCAAATACCCACGATCTGTCCCAGAGCACCCGCCACTTCCAGAGTTCCGGTTAATCGGCGATATTCCGCTAGTTCATATCGATTGAATTCGGCGACCATTTTCTGTGAAGACAAACAATGAAGCCCGTAAAACAAAAATAAAGACGCTGACACTAGGTTTAAAGCTAGAAAAATAGTCAAGAGATTCTCTTTTCCATTACGAGTTGCCTTACTATAATAATCTTAAGAACCAAAATCACCGAGGAACTTCAACATGACGATAATAACTCAAATCGCACAGCTCATTGTAGGGTTAGGTCTTCTAAACGTTTGGCTCATTCGATTTAATAAGGCAACTGCTTACCGCGGCGGAGCTGCCCAAAGCATGAAGCAAGAATTTGCTGCTTACGGACTTCCCGAATGGTTTTGTTACGTGGTTGGGGGGCTGAAGGTCATTTCCGGAGTCACTCTTCTTTTCGGCTTATTCGTTCCTGGGATTGCGGTTTATCCAGCTGCCGTTGTCTCAGTTCTGATGCTTGGAGCTCTGGCCATGCACGTGAAGGTTCACGACCCTCTTAAAAAGTCAGTCCCGGCAGCGTGTGTTCTTGCTTTGTGTGCTCTGATAATTTTGGGATCGGCCGCCTAAGTTTTAGGTGCCATTTCTGAACAACTAACAAGTGCGGAAACGTTAGAGCTGCAATCACAACGAAACATGCACTGACAACCCCTTCGGGAACTAAACCGCCAGCCATTCTTGTGCTGAGCCCCCCCCAAACGGGAATCACAGGAACAGTAAAGAGAGCACCCAACAGGGCCAATGATGATTTCTTTATTTTGCTTAGGCTAACCACTCTAAAACAATGGGTCAGCGAGTGGTGACAGCAAAAATAAAGACAGAAACCAACCAGTGGGTCACTCACCCAAAACAAAATGACCAAGAGTAATAAAGAAATGAGGTGCTTCGTTAGAAGCATTCGGTAAGCTCTCCCTTTGACTCTTCTGAAGCATAATGCAGAGCCCGCCAAGTAAAACAGAAGCCCATAGCCGAAAAGAAACGGCGCCACCGCTCCAAATGCATGAGCAAATTCATTTGAAGTAGCTTGTCTCAAGTAATTTATAATTTTTTCTGGATGAAAAGCAGCCGGTGCAAATACTAAAACTAAGCCCCTACTAAAATGCCACAGAAAGCGATTGAAGGAGTTTGAAATAACAGTAGCGACAACCTCTGGATGCTCATCTGAGGACCCAAAATGATAGATAGCGGATAAAAAGAAGAGAAACCAAAATACCTCAGAGGAACCCCTCCAAATAAGAAGGGCAACGACTACCAGTGCGATATATCTCCCCAAAGCGGCTAAGGATTTACTGAGATTACGTTTTGATTCCGACCAAATGAGGTAGATATCTAAAGCGCCGTGAGGAACTCCGAGGACGAGAATACAACTGAGACACCCTATCCACAAAAAAGATTCCGGAAGGAGAGAAAGCAAGTAACCCATCACAACCAGTAAGAGCCATTGAAACTCTTCTCGAGATGAAATTACTCGCAAATCTCTAACCTTCCGGAACGAACTGCTAGCTTAATTAAGCTGGCAATGAGCCATCAGCTTCGCTCTTTGCATAAGCAATAGCAAAGATCATCACACCATAAAGTGCTTTTGCTGTGACGTCTGCGATGCTGTAACCTACTTGAACCGCTACAATGGAACCTGCGCCTCCGAGCCAACCATAGCTCCCCATTGCATAAACGATGGGATAGAAGCCCCAAGTTAATAGGATCAAGTAGCGAGTGTTTTTAAGCAGCACTTGCACTTTGGCTGGATGGTCTCCAATAGCATCTCCCAGTCTCACCCAGAGAACATAGAGGATGTAAATGAAGGGAATCGTGCTAAGCACGGCCCACATCAGACGAGCACCTGATTCTGTTTCAGCGTTAGCGATTTCTCCTGGATAACCAAGAGCAATCATAGCTACTGCGGCGATGATGAGCTTACCTAAAACTCCACCCGATTCTTTTTTCAATTTCATTACAAGAACGAGTTCAGTTAGGAGCAAAGGAACCGTTAAGAGCCAATCCACATAACGGTAAGCATCGTTGAATGCTTCACCTGTAGGCACGTACGCACCATCTTTTAGGGCGTAGGCAGCTGTCCAGCTCCCCATGATGCGCCAATAGTGATATCCCGCTATGAGAACGACAAGCGAAGATACTACCAGTGCGAGACGATATTTCGGGCCGACAATATTTCGTCCCATGACGAAAAATGCAAACGAACCCAGCATAGAAGCGACAGCAAACGACAGCATATTGTATACAGTCGAGTACTGCTGCACGGTTAATGATATAGCAGACATAGTTGCACTCCCTTAGTTGTACTACGTTAATAATATACTTTCTGTGCTATTATCTTACAAAACGAAATAAATTCCTAGACTTATATTCATCCGAATTGAGAGTCTCGGCCTGCTGGAGATTGTTATGTCAAAACCGCTTCTCTGCCCCCCTGAACTATTTAATTTAGATTTATCGGGACAAACCTACATTGTGACCGGTGGAAACTCAGGAATCGGACTTGTAACAGTTAAGCAATTAGCGAAACAGGGCGCTCAGGTTGTGCTTGCTTGTCGTAGAATCGATGAAGGGGAACTAAAAGCCAAAGAACTTAAATCTCGGGGACTTCGAGGAGAAATTGAAGTTTCAGAACTGGATTTAGCCGATTTAAGCTCCGTTCGGTCTTTTGCTAAAAGGTTTCTGGAAAACCATTCAGCCCTTCATGGCCTAGTAAATAATGCGGGCGTAATGAACACTCCTTTTCAAAGAACCAAAGATGGTTTTGAGATGCAATTGGGAACAAATCATTTAGGGCACTACCTCCTTACGGAACTCCTCCTTCCCCTTCTTAAAAAAAGTGTTCCCTCACGAGTGGTTTGTGTTTCGAGCTGTTTTCATGACAAAGCCATGGGGCGCGAGGGGTACATTGATTTCGAAGACTTAAATTTTGAGAAAAGAAAATACGATGGCTGGGTTGCCTATGGGCAATCAAAACTGGCAAATCTCCTCCACGCAAGACAATTAGCTAAGCGACTGGCCGGTACGGGTGTCACTACTGCGAGTGTTCATCCCGGCTGGGTACGAACAAACTTAATTCATCAGACCATGCCCTTATGGATTCAAAACAAACTCCTTCGTCCACTTTTTCGAATGGGTGGGATGATTGAACCGTGGGAAGGGGCTCAAACAACTCTCTACGCACTCCTTGCTCCAGAGGTAAGTTCTCAGAGTGGAGCTTTTTTTAGCCAAACCGGCATTTATCGAAACCGAAAAGCAAAGAAGGGAGGATGGCCCCTTTCCTCACCGAATCCTCAAGCCCATGATGATGCTATCGCGGAAAAACTAGATCAAGTCAGTCGACAACTAGTGGGCTTCGGATAATGACTTTGCCCAACACACGAAAAGAGGCGCTGGAACAATTAGAATGCTTTGCCCCTCAAACGGCTCGTCAGTACGCACTGGAACGAAACTACGATAGGGGCCCCAGCTCAAGGGAAAATGTGAGCCTTCTTTCGGCGGCTATCCAGAGGCGTCTCATTTCAGAAAAAGAAGTGCTTCAAGCAGTTTCTCATCTTCACTCCTTGGAAGCTTCAGAGAAGTTTTCCCAAGAAGTCCTCTGGAGAAGTTACTGGAAGTCGTGGCTCGAACTCCGTTCAAACATTTGGCATGAATATCAACAAACTATTAAGGCGGAAAAACGGCGGGATTTTCCTCGATATGCTGAAGCACTCTCCGGAAAAACCGGCATTGAATGTTTTGATTACTGGCGAAAAGAACTTCAAGAAACGGGTTATCTACACAATCACGCAAGAATGTGGTTTGCTTCGATTTGGATTTTCACTTTAGCGCTTCCGTGGGAACTGGGAGCTCATCTTTTCGAAGAAGAGCTCTGCGATTTTGACTCAGCTTCAAACACTCTCTCTTGGAGGTGGGTCGCAGGACTTCACACTCCTGGTAAACACTACATTGCTACCGCGAAAAACATTTACACTTTTACGGAGGGTCGATTTTTTCCTGATGGGATATTAAATGAAAACCCTTCACCCGTTTCTCATTCACCTGCTTCGATTCAGTTAGCCAACGAACGGTTTGTCCCCTTCCGTCCCACACCAGCAAAGACTGGCTTTATCCTTCACTCCGAAGATTTTTCAGTCGAAACCCTTGATTGGGGTAATTTCCGTCCCTCAACCGTCGCTATTCTAGATCCTAAGCTCATTTTATTTCCCGGAGAAAGAAGCAACCGAGTGCACCAGTATAATCAGATGGCGCTTAAGGATACTCTCGCACGAACTTCTGTATTTTTTTCATCCCCAGTTGAATTATTTTCTGAGGGAATTCTTTTTGACAGAGTTCAAGAATGGGCCCAACGACACCAACTCAAAGAAATCGTGTTAATGAAACCCTGGCAGGGCTATTTAAAAGATCATTGGGAGACTTTTGAAACAGGCGGGGAATCGCTATCAGTAAAACGGAGATATTTACGAAGAGATTATGACAAGGAGCTCACCGGAAAAGCTCGGTCAGGTTTTTTTAGTTTTAAATCAGAACTCAAGCCCCTTTGGCTTCGTCTCCAAGCCGGAAACAAAAAGGAAACAGTCTGGGAAGTGCTGGCAGACTCCAAGCCTGCTCATACTTGATTCGTAATAGCTTCTAACTCAGCCCATCGAGCGTAGAGTTTCTCGAGTGCTTCCTGGGCATCATGGAGTTTCTGATAAAGCTCCGTCAATTTAAGTGACTGTGATTGGATTTGAGGATTCGTTAGTTCTTTTTCAATTTCTGCTATTTTAGCTTCGGCTTTTTGAATCGTATCTTCCATCGAGGAAAGCTCACGAGTTTCGTTGTAACTTAATTTTCGTTTTTTAGGATTGGCGCCTTCAGTCTTAGGGGCTTTGGGAGTTGTTGCTTTAAGCGAAGCAAGATGCTGGCTGTGCCAAGCTTCCCATTGGGAAAGATCTGCGAACTTTTCCAAGCGTCTCTGCACCTGCTGGACATCCGGAAAGGCAATGATCTGGTTTGCCACTTGATCTAAAAAATACCGATCATGAGTAACAAGTATCACGGCCCCTTCAAAATCTGTGAGGCAACCTTCCAAAACGTCCAGGGTTTCAATATCCAGATCATTGGTTGGTTCATCCAATACCAAGACTTTTGCTTCTTTCAACATCAACCGAGCAAGCAATAGTCGAGACTGTTCGCCGCCGGATAACTTACCTACTGGTAATTCAATTTGCTCCCGTGAAAAAAGAAAGCGGTCCAAATAACTTCGAATATGAATGGGCCGCCCCCGATAAATAACGCTATCGCCTCCGGGACAGAGGGTCTTTTGAACACTGAGACTTAAGTCTAACGATTCTCTTTTTTGTTCGAAATAAGCTACTGAAAGGTTTTCGGCTCTTAGGATCGCCCCGCTGTCGATAGTCTCTTCCCCTAAGAGACAGCGAATCAACGTCGATTTTCCACAGCCATTTCTCCCCAAAAGCCCCACCCGGCTTCCGGGCCCAATAAATAGACTGAAATCTGTAACGAGAGATTTTCCTGCGAACGATTTGGAGATGTTTCGGGCTTCAATGAGTCGGTTGGGTTGTTTCTGAGCTGACTGAAAATCTAAAGAGACCTCTCTTTTTCTATTTCTGAATTCAAGTTCTTCGACATCATCCATGAGTTCGTGGGCACGCTGGATTCGCGCCTGTTGCTTAGTCGTGCGGGCTTTTGCACCCCTTTTCAGCCACTCGGTTTCTCGCCGTAATTTATTCTTGAGCGTCACTTCCTCGGTTTTTTGCTGGGTTAGTTGAGATTCACGAAGCTCAAGGTAAGTTGCATAATCGCCGCTCACCGCAAGAACACCTTGGGGATATACAGGGTTCAATTCAAAAATACGATTGGTGATATTTTGCAAAAAAACGCGATCGTGCGTAATTACTACTACGGCAAAAGGAGCTCTTTGAATGAGCTCTTCAAGCCATAAGATGCTTTCAATATCCAAATGGTTAGTGGGTTCATCAAGTAAAAGAAGCTCGGGCTCTTTTATCAATTCTCGTGCTAACGCTACTTTCTTTTGCCAGCCACCAGAGAGCTGGTTGAGAGGCGTTTCTGCCGAGTAGCCTTGGGAATCCAGTCCAAGTTTCCCCATCCATTCCAATGCCAGAGCATGCGCTTCGCTCGAGAAAGGATCCTCGGAGCCGGACAAAATAGTCTCTTCAATCGTAGAATTTAAATCAAGACTAGGGGTCTGTTCGAGAAACCCAACTTTAAGTCCCTTTTTTAAAGAGAGCTCGCCGTCTTCTTGGGTTATTTTTCCGGAAAGAATCTTTAAAAGAGTCGATTTCCCAGCTCCATTGGGTCCGATGAGCCCCGCGCGATCCTTACTTTCAATAACGAAATTAAGGCCTTTAAAGAGTGGGCGCACCCCAAACGAATGCTGGATTTCCTTTGCTGTCAGTAAAATTGCCACGATTGGGGCGTAGAATAGCTCGCGGATTCCCTAAAGAACAGCGGCTTTCCTTAAAATCGGCCGCTATTCCATTGTTTTCTGGGCAATTCCCCATTTCAGTGGGATAGTACTGAGACAGATGCAACCAACGACATTTCTTAATCGCGTCCTAGAGCCGCCCCGTTATGGTTACGAGCAACAGGGCGTTTTTTATAAACCGACCACGGGCGAACTCATCCGTGAGTTTTGGTTCAGATTTAATCCGTTCTCTAACAGAAAAAACTGGCTAACTTTTTTTGGATGGGCCAGCACATTTTCGTTGGTCATTCCGTTTTTCGTTTTTTTCGCAAAGTATTTTTCCTGGCCGCTGTTTTTTGTGGGCTTTATTTACAGCATGGTCATCTTGGGCACTCATGGCACTATTTGGTATCACCGGTATTCAACCCATCGTGCCTATAAATTTCGAAATGCCTTTGCTCGTTTTTTTGTGAAGTACGCAGTTGTAAAAATCATTCCAGATGAAATTTATGTCGTATCTCATTATGTGCACCACCAGATTTCTGAGAAACCAGGCGATCCTTATAATGTTCACGGAGGCTGGCTCTATTGTTTCTTGGCAGATGCTATCCATCAACCCATTCGAAAAGATCTGACCGAAGCCGAATATTTAAAAGTGACTGCTATGATGAACCACACGGGACTGCGCTGCAATTCCTACCAGGAGTATTTAAAATGGGGTTCCATTTGCAATCCTTTCTTCACCGTTTTGGAATTCGCTTGTAATTGGGGCTTTTGGTTTGCAGCTTTTTATCTTCTGGGGGGCGCACCGTTGGCGTTTGCGATTTTTGCTTCCTGCGCAGTTTGGGCGTTCGGCATTCGTACGTTTAACTACGATGGCCATGGCGGAGGCAAAGATAAACGAAAAGAGGGAATTGATTTCAATCGTAATGATCTTTCCATCAATCAATTATGGCCGGGGCTGGTCACAGGTGAATGGCATAACAATCACCACCTTTATCCAAATGGAGCGCGGGCGGGATTCCAACCGTATCAACTGGACTATGCTTGGTACTTTATTCGCTTTTATCACGCGATCGGTGGAATCACTTCTTATCGAGACTATCGGCAGGATTTCTACGACAAGTACATGACTCCGTATCTCACACTCGCAGGCTCTAGTACCACGACTGCCTAACCTAGTCTTCTCGCGGCAAACAAAACTTCACAATTCAACGCGGTGTGAAGCTTAAGTTTTCCCATCACTCCCTCCGATAGACAATGAAACCTTCACATGTTCAGGAGACTTACCGCATGTTTCTGAGAAAAACAGTTAAGTTATCAACAATAGCGATGCTAGTGAGTGCAACCACTTTCCTTAATGGATGTTCATCAAGTGCTGGAGGAGGCGGTGGAAGTGCAGTCTCCTTTAGCGGCACCTTATCTTCTCGCCTAAGAAGTTTGGCTCGAGACTTTGAATTACAAACCGGAACTGCGAGCTCTGTCTCCTGTTCCACAGCCGATAATCCACCTACAGTTGTCTCTGGATCTGTTGGAGGCGATGGTACTTTTAGCGTAGATTTAAGTTCCGTTTCTGGATCTGGCTTAACTTGTAGCGTTCTCGATTCTGGAAATGGAGTTCTTGGTACATTTTTATATGAAAACTCCAATGAGAAGAGCTTTGGAGGCGGTTCCCAGAAGGTAGATACGGTTGCCTTCAGCGAATCAAAAGATGTCGGCACAGTTAGTGTCTCTGGTGGTCAAATTACAGTAGATGCGACCTCAGTCGGCGTTTCGACCACTGGGGCTTCCGTCACAGCAGCTGAAGCTTTTGATCCAACAGGTCTTTGGTCCATAGGAGCAGTCGATTTCGCTTTGCCCCCTGGCTATATCGGTCCTTGTGCTCCCGGAACCCCTGACTGCCATGGTCCTCAAACAGGAGAAAGCATCTACATCAAAAGAACTGTGGGCAAAAAATTCACTCCCGATTCAACCTGCCAAACAGCTGCGGATGCGAGCACTTTTGCATCAGGCGGAACCTGTAATGGAACTACAGGAACTGACGATGCGTTCGTTTTGAGCATTTGGATGTCCGAAGATACTTTCAAAGCCTGCGGAAACGGTACCCAGGGAACTCTTGGTTTCGACGAAGCTCAGGCAAAAGCTTATGGTCATATCGATTTTAGTAGCGACACTTCCATGCTTCACCAACCTTTCGCTTATTCCCCCTCCTACGTAGATAATTCCTCTGTAACTCACACCATCACTGGGGGTTGGAAAGACAACCAAGCCACTTCCTCTTGGCCGCTGATGAATTGCTTTTCAGTAAGCAGTGGAGGACAGACAGCTTACAAGTGCCTAGATGGGGCTGGCCATTACTCGCTGAGTTTAGGGGGGGGCTGCACAGATTCCTCTGGCTCGCCCGTCCAACCAGATGATTGGTCTCATTTGAATTGGGGTGCCTCATCTAATTGTACAAACTCGCAAGTTACTTTTGATGGCAAGACGCTAAATGGTAACACTTGCTCAGTTCCTTATACTCCTAGTGTCGGTAGCCCAACGACTCTTACTTGCGGTGGAACTTGGGGAGCTTTCAATGTCGTTGACGATACCGCTCATAACGGACCCGTCATGCCTGAGACTCTCTTATCACAAGGCTCTCCCTGTTCCAGCTTAGTTACTGGGGGAAATGCGGGCAAAGAACTTCAACAGCTTCAGTGCTATGCCAACTATTTCTGGCAAAACGCGCAAAGTGCTCCAGCAACCGCATGTCTTCGACAAATCAGAACGGATTGGAGCGCAACCACTCCTGCTGATTTCCTTCTTAATGACGGCCCTGGACGCCCGATGAATATGGCGCTGACGGAAAAAGCAACTTACCTCTCGACGGATATTGTGACTTTCACTCAATACGAGGACGATTTCCGAGGGGTTCAAGTGCGGGACGCTAATGGAAGTTCTTGGCTTTCTTGTCGAACTAAAGCAAAGAACACCATTACCGTATCGAAGATCGATACAACACACATGATCATCAAATTCGTTCAGGAGACGAGTTTAGCTGATAGTAAGACAGCTTGCGTTGCAGCAGCTGCAGACGCTACTTCAGGTCAACAGTTGGGTATTGGCGAAATGCGAATGCTCTTTAAGATGACTAAGCAATAATCTGTTCACAGAAACAAAAAAACCCCCGCTCGGTCTCGAACCGCACGGGGGTTTTTATTTTACTAGATTTAGTCTACGTCAACTCACTTCCAAGGAAACAGCACGGTATCAATCACGTGCACGACTCCATTGGTAGCTTCAACGTCTGCCATGATCACTTTTGAATCGTTCACAAAAGTTCCTGCAGCATCTGTGTAGAAAAACAGCTCATCCCCTTCTTTGGAAATGATCTTTTCTCGAGCCACAGCATCTTTCAATTTAACTGCGCCGTCGATCACATGCATAAGAATGAGATCTTTCAGATACTCTTTGTCATTTAACAGATCTTCTCGTTCCCCCTCGGACATACGTCTGAAAGCGTCGTCCGTAGGAGCAAGCACTGTGATTGACCCTTCTTTCTGTAACTCTTCTGTAAGGCCAGTAATTTCTAAAGCCTTCAACAGAATCGTAAACTTACCCGACTGCTTCGCCATCTCAAAGATGGTTCCTTTTTTGATCTCTGGATGGGGGCGCGCTTCGCCCTGATCAGATGCATATGAAAGCGGGGTGAGTCCCGCTACAAAAAAGCCGATGATGAGCAGTATGAGACTGGTGCGTTTTAGATTCATGGATTTACCTCTTACTAAGGATGTTGCGACAGGAGAGCCGTGCAAAACAAAATCGGACGATCTTCTTTTGCACGGCTTTCTGCTTCAAGAGAACCGCTCTCTGAGCTTTTCTCCTGTCTTACTCACATCTCAGAGCAAGAGGTATGCCCCATCTTAATTTCCAACTAATTTATTTTTGAGATCTTCTAATCCTTTATCGACTGGAGTTCCTAAGTATCCTTTCCAAACATCAGTCGCTAGATTTTTCCCCTGCCCCTTGATGACTTTTCCCGGAGCTTCGAGGACTAACTCTTCTTCTCCATTGGGAAGTTTAGTTCCAATAAGAGTCATTGAATCCCCTGGTGACATAGAAAACTCAAACTGTCCAAAGAAGTTTTTCATGTGAGGAGCATTAAGATCCACCCCGTTTTTTTCGAGTGCAGCTTTTAAAGCATCCCCAATTTCTTTTGAAGTAAGCGACCTAAAAAAAGTCATGTGCATCACTTTAGCTTTTGAGTTTGCAACACTCTCAATGGGATTTTGTTTGTTCATAACAGCAGCGGAATCAAGATAATGAGCAGCTGCATAGACATTGATGTCCATGATTGCGACTGTCTTCCACCTGATTCCAGCTCCGGTCATTTTCAATTCCATTTTGTCTTTACCCTTAGTAACCGTGGCGCCCGGAAATACTTTCACGATTCTTCCCGTATCAGTCATGCTCTTCCCCGAATCTTTAAGTTCTGTTGGACTTCCAGAGAACTCCACAAGGGAAGCTGCATAGATGGGTGAAACCAATAAGAAAAGTATGAGTGACAATTTTTGTAACATTCGTTTCTCCTTTTTAAAAAAACCAACTTTCTAAGTTTCTCTCGGGTGACAAAAACGGTCAACTTCATTCGGCTAAAATGTATTTTGGTGTTTAGTTGAAATCCGCTATAAACAGGCATACAAAGAAAGTGAGAGGCAACCTCTCAGAAAATAGGAGAAGAAAAATGAACCTTAAATTAACCGCTCTCAGTTTCTTGGCGGTCTGTGGATTAGCAATTGCTAACCCAAGCCCAAACGCCCCTAAAACCGTCGAAACGGCCCTCACAAAGGCCTATATCCCACTTGGGTTCGATGACAACGATCGCATTCAAATTGCTGTTGCAGGAACCTTTAAAAACACTTGCTACAAAGTGGGTCCTCACGCGTTGAAAGTTGATGCAGAAAATAAGACCATTACAGTCCAACAGCAAGCTTACCTGTATAGCGGAGTTTGCTTGCAAATGTTGGTTCCTTTCTCTGAAATCGTCGATGTGGGGATTATTCCTTCAGGAAATTACAAAGTAGTCGATTCTCAGACGGGTAAGGCTTTGGCCGAACTTCCTGTCAATGTCGGCACCAGCGCTGGTCCAGATGACTTCACCTACGCACCTGTAAGCGATGCTTACGTGGTTAAAGATGAAGAAACAGGCAAGCACATGCTGGCTATCGCTGGAAGCTTTGGCGATAGATGCTCTGACTTCCAAGAAATCAAAGTAAATGTAGCTAACGATGTCATCATCGTTCAGCCAGTACTGGAACGAAAAGCAGACATCTCTTGCTCTCCTGAGAAAGTCCGTTTCTTAAAGACAGTTGAGCTAAATGATAATGTGAAGAATGGCGTGTACATGCTTCATGTCCGATCTCTGAACGGACAGGCTATCAACAAGCTCGTTGATCTAGAATAGTTCGAGGTTCGTAGAAAAAGGGCCTGGGTGGAAACACCCGGGCCCTTTCTATTTCGACTAACTAAGTCCGATTAGTGAGCCACGCGGCTCAAAGGTTGATTGGGATAGGTAGCTACCCAACCATATTCCCGTTCTTTTCGGTAAAGGGTTCTTCGGTTGATTCCTAGCAGTTTGGAAGCCTTATCCTTTCTGCCCCCTGTTTTTTTAAGAACAATCTCAATGTACCTCTTCTCCAACTCATCAAGAGTAGGTTCGTCTTCGATGATGCTTCGGACTTCACCATTCGCTTCTTTAATTTCTTTTCTTCGAAGCCATTGATTTTGTCGTCTTACTTCCGATAACTCGCAAGCTCTGCGAATTCTGTGTAAGAGTTCCCAAGGTTGGAAGGGCCTACTCACCAAACTGAAAGCTCCTTTTCCTACTAGCTCTCTTGCTTTCTCCACTTCGTGAGCCGTCGGAATCAATACGATTGCCATCTCGGGTCGGTTTTTTTTAATTCCTTCAAGACTTAACGGTCCATCCCCAGCAAGCATGGTAACCGAGGCAACCATTGCATCCATAGTAGGATCGGCGTTCTCTAGTTCTTCCGGACTAGAAAAAACGGCTACGCCATAGCCCTCTTTGTTGAGAAGATCCTGCAAGAGCTTTCGCATTGCAAGATCACCTTCTAAAATGCCAACTTTTCTTTGTGTTTCTAGGTTCATAATTTTCCTCCGCCTGGACATAAAGCAGCATCCGTGCCACTGAGGAGACAAAACGCACGCTGGCTCTTCATTTGCAAAAGTTTTTAGCTATTGGGAGGAAAACATGGCCAATTCATGTCTGTATCGCTCAGAAGTAGCAGTGATATCAGCTAATGCAGCAGTGGAAGAGGCAGCCAAACTTATGCGGGATTACCATGTCGGCAGTGTCGTCGTTGTGGAATCGGCTACTGGGGGTGCGCTGTCCCCCATTGGGCTTTTAACGGATAGAGATATTGTCGTAGAAGTCATTGCAGAAGGAGTTGATGTCAAAAAAGTGAGTGTTAGGGACATCATGAGTCCTAACCCTGTTACCGCCCGGCACACAGCTTCTCTTGATGAATTAGTGAAGACAATGAGAGAAGCACAAGTCAGACGCATGCCGATCGTTGACGACAAAAATCACCTGGTAGGCTTTGTCTCTTTCGACGACCTTCTGGAACGAGTCGGATTAGAACTTTCCACCCTCTCTCAGTTATCAAAAAACCAGCAAAAGCTTGAAAAAGAAATCCGTCCGAGAAGAGAGGTCCGGCTAACCTGATTTAGCCTGGTTATCCGACAGCTTTCTCAATTCTTCCAATCGTCTTTGTTCATCATCAGGGATGAAAGTACCGGCACTTCCCGTATAACCCATGTAAACTTTCTCCGAATAGCGCTGATAACATTTTTTTGCAAAATCCGTATGGGGCGCTTCTCGAATGCAACTTTCAAAATAAAGTCTATCGAGATCCCAAAGGGTAGGATCTTGTAATGCCGAATAAGCCACCCCTAACAAGTAAAGGGCCTCGGTCCTTGACTTGCTTTGGGGAGATTCATCCAAAGCTTCGTGTAAATAGTTAGAAGCTCTTAAGTAACTGATATCTCCATTTTCATCCGCAGGAAATGATTGAAGCTTTTCCGCGCGTTCAATCAGTTTTTTTGCTTTATCGACGAGTTCTTCTGGCGGCATTTTTTTATCAGTTAGTTTATCATCCATCCAATACTGCGCATCCTTCCGCCATTGCTGGGCAAGCCTTAGGATGAACTCCGGCAAGTCTTTTCTTTGGGTCACACTATCAATCAACTCGAGCGTCTCTTTGGGGTTTTGTTTAACCCTTACCGTAATACTTAACGCTCTACGGAGTGAACGAGTATATTCGACAACATCCATGCTTGTTTTAGGAACAACGGTCAGAAGATCCGTATAGGCTTTTAGGGCTTTATCAAACTGCCGAGTCGCTGCAAACACATCTGCTTTTTCAAAAGTAGTTAATTGAGATGCTTCAACCCTTTTTTGTAAGTCTTCAAAATTCTTTTCTGATGGCACTCGAGAGTGACAACTGAAACAAAAAGCAGTTGCCGTTCTTAATCGGTGACGGCTGTAATCGTAATTTCCTTTTTTAAATCTCTCTCTGGCGTCTTCGATGGTTTCGTGGAACATTCTTGAAATCGCAAAAATTCCAGGCTCTTCATTTTTCATTTCTTTTGGAAAAACGTGTTTAAAAGTAGCTAACCGATTTAAGTCTTTGCGGATAATCTCACTGTTTTTGGGATTGCTGAATTTTTCAGGGCTTGCAAGAAAAGGTTGCAGATTCAAAAGTGAATTAAACATCTGTTGCATGGACCCTTTTACTTCAGGGCGTTCCTTAGCATGCGCAACCGTCACCACCAATAAAATCAACCCCAAATAACTAATTTGATTTTTCATCGTTCTTTCCTCTCACCCGATATTCTATTCCATTGGAGTCGTCTTTTCCATCTCCCTGGCATCACTTCTGCAGTTCTTAATTCACAGGACATTTATGCAAGGAGTAAGAAAAATGAAAGACCAGTGGACCGTTCGAAATTTTATGAGTTCCCTCCCTAGAACGATTGGCGTTGAACAGAGCTTGAAAAAAGCAATGGACATCATGCAAGAGCATCAGATTCGACACTTGCCAGTACTTGAAGGAAAGAAGCTCGTGGGTGTGTTAACGGAAAGAGACATCGCGGTAGCAAGGAACTTTCAGGGCTCGGCTGAATTACGAGTGGATGGCGTGATGATGCCAATGACTTACTCTACAAGACCAGACACCCCACTTGAAGAGGTTGCCCGACACATGGCCGAAAATAAATATGGCTCCGTCGTAGTCCAAAACAATGCCGGAGAAGTAGTGGGAATTTTTACAGCACTCGATGCCCTTCGGGCTCTTTCGGAAATTATTCGTGGCGAGATAAGATTAGCCGGCTAAAACAACCGTGTTTAACTCATTATTTCAGGTGGTTACAGTTTGTTGCCCCCTCTGTTATTCTAATCAAAACCCCGATTGACTACCCCTAACAGGGGCGGTACTTCTGTGGGGCTCAAAAGGGGGTCCACACATGATTCGTTCTATTCTTTTAGCGAGTTTATTCAGCGTAGCTGCCCTAGCCAAACCGTATAAGATTCAGTGCACAGCTCAACGACAACCCGTGGGAAAAAACTGGTTGGTCAATGCGACTTTAAATGGAACTATCGATCGAGGTCGAGAATTTGCCACTCTTGAGCAACTCGATGGCGATTTAGCTATTTTTCAAAAAGGGGTAAAGGATTCTTGGTCTGAAACCTCTCTGCACCAGCGCTCAGTCCAGAGTGATGACTACTATCACCCAGTAAAATACAAAAATCATTACCGTTTTGAGCTCCAGTTCGATAAAAACTCTAGCTTCGAAGCTGAAAAAATAGATTTTTTACTTCCCAAACTATTTGAAGTGGAACGCGCTAATCGCGCTTATTTTATTTTAAATCATGTAAACGATACCTTCGGTGGAACGATTGCTCTTCGATGTAATGTCCTCGAAGAAAATCGATAAAATGTGGAAACAAGTTCAACTGCACTTCCAGGCCTTTTACTTATAAAACCTAGTACGTTCCGTGATGAACGTGGGTTCTTTATTGAGTCTTGGCAATCCGATCGTTACCAAACGCTGGGCATTCCTGAGAACACTTGGGCTCAAGATAATGTTTCTCATTCAAAAAAAGGGGTTCTCCGAGGCCTCCACTTTCAAATTCCAAGAGCTCAAGGGAAACTGATTACCGTCCTTCAGGGAGAAGTTTATGATGTCGTAGTCGATATTCGTGTGGGCTCACCGACTTTTGGACAGCATCTGGGTTTTAATTTATCCGACAAAAATCTTCACCAGCTTTGGATCCCTAAAGGATTTGCTCACGGTTTCTTAGTTCTGAGTGATCTCGCAATAGTCTCTTATAAAGCTTCTGAGCTCTATTATCCGGAAGATGAAAAAACTTTGATTTGGAACGATCCTGCTTTATCGATTTCTTGGCCCCTCTTGAATGGTTCACCTACCGTTTCGGAAAAAGATTTGCGCGGCCTTCCTCTTGAAAGGTTTTCACCGGCTGAGTTACCCCCTTATTCTTTTTAAAAAAACATGTCTTCTCATTGGTTAACTCATTTAAATCCGGAACAGAAAGAAGCGGCTCTCCATAATTATGGGCCGTTATTGATTCTCGCTGGAGCTGGCTCTGGGAAGACAACGGTGTTGGTTTCAAGAACTGGCCGTTTGGTTGAAGAAAAGATCGTTGCTCCGGAAAAAATGTGTGTTCTTACGTTTACCAATAAAGCAGCTCGGGAACTCAAACAACGAGTGAGCTCCAAATTGGGAAAGCAAGCAAAAGGGGTTTGGGCCGGAACTTTCCACTCCTTTGGATTGCAGCTTCTGAAAATTCATCACAAAGCGATCGGCCTTCCGAAGCAGTTTGGGGTGATTGATCCTTCAGACGCAGGTAGTTTACTGAAAGAACAGCTGATGTCTTTTCATTTGGGTGACAAAACGGCGTACGATGCCGATAGACTGATTTCAACGCTAAGTCGCTTTCGTGAGGAACGTCGTACTGAGCGAAACAAAGATGACGAGTACGAAGAGGCTGTTGAGTGGTTAATTCCTCGCTATGAAAAGAAACTAAGACAATTAGCAGTGGTTGATTTTGACGATCTGCTCTTAAAGCCTTTGGAACTTTTAGAAACCCCAGGACCCATCCGAGATCAGTTGCTGGAACAATATCAACAAGTCATGGTGGATGAATTTCAGGATACCAATGCGACACAGATGCGATTGGTACGGGCTCTCACTCAAACCCATCATAACCTGACCGTTGTAGGCGATGACGATCAGTCTATCTATGGTTGGCGGGGCGCCTGCATTAAAAACATTTTAGACTTCCCCAAATTTTATGATGACTGCAAAGTCGTCAGGCTTGAGCGCAACTATCGTTCAAGACCAGCGATTTTAAAGATAGCCAATGAAATCATCAAAAGGAACTCAGATCGCCATACCAAGCAGCTGGTTCCCACCCGAGAGGAAACAGCTCAGCTTCCAGAGGTTCTCGTTTTCCCTTCTGAAAATGAAGAAGCCGAAGGCGTTGCAACTGATATTTCGCTTCAATTGACTCGTGGGTGGCAAGCAAAAGACATAGCCGTACTCTTCAGATCCAATAATCAAGGGGCTTTGATTGAAGCCGAGCTTCGTCGAATGGGCCATCCCTATTCTCTTTCTGGTGGCACTGCTTTTTTTGACAGACGAGAAATTCGCGACGTTATTGCTTATCTCAAGTGTGCTGTAAGGCCCCAAGAAGTTCCTTTTCGACGCATTCTCAATGTCCCCAGTCGTGGAATAGGCGATAAAACCATCGACCTCCTCACCCAGTTCTCAGAAGCTAGGGGCTGTAATTTTTTTGAAGCTTCGGAAAAATGGACTCTCGCTGGAATTGATTCCAAAGCGGGCCAATCTCTTAACTCCCTTTTGAGCCAACTGAAGGCTCTTCCCCAAAGTCTTTTATTTTCCTTAGGTCAGACTCCAGCTCAGGGCCTCCTCTCATTTTTAAAACAGATTCACTATCTAGCGCATTTGGAGAAAACATCTCCTAATGCCCTGACAGCACAAAAACGTTGGAAGCATCTCGAGCTCTTTGCTGACATTTTAGGAAAATATCTGGACAGAGATCGCTCCCTCCAAGGCCTCACTGACTTTCTTGAAAGAATGGATCTTCGGGACGCTCCAGATGAGGAGAGCAAAAACGAGATTCAACTAATGACCCTCCATGCGTGCAAAGGGCTCGAGTTTCCAGTGGTCTATTTTATGGGAATTGAAGAGGACTTAATTCCTCACAAGCGCCTGGGATCAGATATTAGCGAAGAGAGAAGGCTTTTCTATGTGGGGGTCACGCGGGCCAAGGAACGTTTAATTTTCACTCGTTGCCGCAAGAGAAAAAAACAGGGGCGTTTTGAAAATGCAGTCACCTCGCGCTTTCTTTTAGATGTGCCAGACAACCTTTACACGGAACACATCGGCGGTCGCCCGTCAGAAGAGTCCGGAAGAAAATCTCTTCTTCAAGACCTCTATAAAAAATTGGACCAGATGGGAGTTTAAGTTGTCTTTATCCCCCCTACTCCAAATAGGCCAACCGGGAGTCATCTTAGCCCCAATGGAAGGAGTGACGGACGCTCCCATGCGCGCCCTTCTCACGGAAAAGGGTTCGTTTCTCTTCTGCGTCACCGAATTTTTGCGAGTCACTGATCAGACTCCGCCCGTTTCAGTGTTTCACCGACATATCCCAGAGCTTGGAAATAAAAGCCTAACTTCTTCCGGTACCCCGGTCCTTGTTCAGCTCCTGGGAGGAAATGCCCAACGACTTGCGGAATCTGCTTTTCGATCGGTTAGTTTAGGGGCTAAGGGCATTGATTTAAACTTTGGTTGCCCTGCCCCAACTGTAAACCGCCATGATGGCGGAGCAACTCTGCTTAAATTTCCGAAACGGCTTTTTGAGATCGTCTCAGAAGTACGAAAGGCAGTCCCCAAAGAGATCCCTGTTTCCGCAAAGCTTCGTCTTGGCTGGAGTGATCCCGAGGATATTTTTGAAAATGTAGAAGCAGTCGCTCGAGCGGGAGCCTCTTGGGTAACCATTCATGCTCGGACCCGCATGCAAGGATATGCAAAGCCTGTTTTTTGGAATCATATTCGAAGGGTTCGAGAATTAAATTTCCTGCCGGTGGTAGCAAACGGGGATATCTGGAACTTTCAAGATTTTCTGAAGTGTTACGAAACAACAGGGTGTGAGCATTACATGATCGGAAGAGGGGCAGTTGGAAACCCACATCTTGCAACGAGCATTTCTCGTTTTTTACAACTTAAAACTCATTCACCACAGCAGGGCAAAGCCCCGGATTCGCCAAGTGATTGGCGCCCGTTCATTGAGCGGTTCGTCACTTTGAGCCAGCTTCATACGGATAAACCTGAATACATCGTTCGCAGAATCAAACAATGGGTCAAATTAGCGATGATGGAAAGACCTCTTCCCTGGTTTGAGGAATTGAAACGCACCCAAACCCTTGAAGAGTGCCTGCAGACTTTTGCAGTTTAAGTTAGTAGCGATGGGGGGAGTTCTTGACCGAGTTTTCAACACCTTTTCTATAGGCCTCATACAGTTTTAGGGTGAGGGGCCCTGGGGCTTGATATTTTTTTTCATCCCACTGGTAAACCGGACATATCTCTCGAACACTGCTTGCTATAAAGACTTCTTTCGCATTTTGAAATTCTTCTAACGAATAAGCCCCTTCCTCAGCATTACATAGCCCCTGACTTGCTTTAAGAATATGCCTTCTTGTAATCCCATCCAAAATCCCCACTGAAAGCGCTGGGGTTCTCAGTTTTCCCTCTGGACTCACTGAGAAAATACTGAAAGTCGTTCCCTCTGTAACAAATCCATCGACATTAAGTAACACAGCGTCCATGGCTCCCCGCTCTTTAACATCTTTGAGAGCTAGGATGCTGTTTAGATAATTACTGCTTTTAATATTAGGATCTTGTGACTGACTGGAATTTCTTCTCACCGAAGAGGTCAGTAGATAATATCCCTCCGACCGAAGCCGGCTAAGGCCTTCAGAAAGATCCTGAACCAAAATCACGAGCGTGGGGTTTTCAGTCGCAATATCTAAGCCGACCTGGGAAACTTCCCCTCGCGTAATAATCACTCGAAAATAAACATTGTCTTTCCCAAAAGCCTTCGCAGTGGCTTTTAATTGATCTTCTAAAAACTTATCAGTCCACGGCACCGGAATTCCTAAGCGACCGGCAGATTTTCGAAGTCTTTGGATATGCTCTTCTAAGAAAAGAAACACGCGATCATAAGATCGACCGGTTTCATAAACCCCATCTCCGAATAAGAAGCCCCGATCGAAAACAGAGACTTGCGCTCTCTGAGGATCTAAAATTTGACCATTAATATTAGCTAAAGCCTTCATATTTTTTCCTAAATAAGTCTAACTATTTAGCTACCATTTGACAATTTCATATGGGCTTGTCAGAACTCGTGCATGTCTCTCAAACATCTTATCTTTCTGGTCCTCTTCTATTTATGCGGGGGAGTATTCACAAGCTTTGGCTTCTTGAGACAAAAGGACGTCGGTCCTGCTTATTTTCGCATCCACGGCATGGGTCTTTCAGTCATTTTGTTTTTTGCTTACTGGTTTCTGGGCCGCACTCACCTCAATTCCGATTCAACGCTTTGGTTTTCCCTGTTTATTTTGTGCGCGACACTTTTTAGTTTGTTCACGGGAGTCTCAAATAAGCTGAGTGCCGCTTCTTTTTTTCTGGGGACGATTTCTTTTTTTGGATGCTTAACCATGGATATTAGCCAGATCACACTAGGAGGCGAGCAGGCCCCATTGGCTATCAATGCGATTTTGGCATCCGGTGTTTTGGGCTTCTCAATGGCTGCCATGATGTTAGGGCACTGGTACCTCACTCAACCAACCCTTTCGATTGACGAGCTAAAACGAATCACTCTCATGATGATCTTCTTGCTGGTTCTGCGTTTCCTTTTCTCAACTTATCAAATTTCTCATCTCCTGGTGGGCATGAATGAAACCGAAATCTATCGCTACCTTTTAAAAATGCCAGGCGTCTTTGTGTTGATGCGGTACGTGTGGGGCGTTTTAGGAGCTCTGATCCTCAGCTTCTTCGTTTGGAAAACGGTAAAGATCCGCTCTACCCAATCTGCCACAGGAATTCTCTATGTCGTGGTGGTTGCTTGTTTGGTGGGGGAAATCTTAAGTCTCTACTTGGCTTTTTATTTTGGACTTCCCCTCTGATGGAACTCAAGCTTTCCTGTCCTCAGTGCAAAAACAAACAAAAGCGGGTCCTTTCATGGCCTTTAGGGACCGTGGTGTGCGAAAGTTGCCAAAAGCCCGTTCTGGAGCACTCCACTGAAGCACTTTTAAATCAGAAACGCATAGATCAATGCCCTATTTGCGGGGCTGCTCATCTTTATCGACGTAAAGATTTCAATCAGAGACTTGGAATTCTCCTAGTGGTTGTGGGGGTCGCCCTCGCCTATTTCACTTATGGAGTTTCACTTTTGATTGTGACTCTCATTGATTTTTTTCTGGTTCGAAGAGTAAAGGAAGTCGGAGTTTGCTATCAGTGCC
This sequence comes from Bdellovibrio sp. ZAP7, assembly GCA_945878405.1. Taxonomy (GTDB): domain Bacteria; phylum Bdellovibrionota; class FAC87; order UBA2466; family UBA2466; genus RFNO01. Next base: position 100,202 of record CAMCTJ010000009.1, on the reverse strand, counting down.
AAGCTGAATTTAGAAATTCCGAGTTAGTGAATTCACTTAACCCGTTTGATTTGGAGCTGTTTGATTATTATCGAAACTTGCGTGAGCGACTGCCTTGATGCGCAGCTGGTGCGCCCCCTGAAGCTCTGGGACTAGCACTTTGTTTTCTCGCTTGGTCGATCGCAGCTTTTCCAATTTCTCCCGCCGTCGCTTTGTACTCGCAGAAGCGACTTTCAAAGTCTAAACGAGGAATAGATTTTCTCCCGCCCATGATACTTCTCGCAATTAAGGGAGAAACCCCGAGTTCTCTGGCCATAATCGCTTCGGTTACCGGGTTTCTTAAAGCCTCCATGGATTCAGGAATCAATGGAATGGGATCTCCATTTTTATCCGGATCCGGCAGGTAAGAACCGGATTGAATTTGAGCCGAGACAAAAACGTTACTGTCTTGCTGTGCCTGAGCAAAATAGGGCTGATTCGTCGTGAAAAAGTCCCCATGAGTTAAGTTTCGCCCATCAGGCCCCCGCACGGCAGTCGGTTGATTGAGCAAGCGCATTTTTTGTTTTTGCTCTTCGTACTTTCCAGGTCTTCCCCCTAAAAAGCCTTTGTTATGACAATCTAAACAAGAAGCTCCATTTCGAACTGCCGGTCTTAAATTCCGGTAAGACGACGCAATGGAGGCTGGGGCTTCTTCTAACAAAGTACCGTCGGCATTAAAAAGAAATGTTACCAAAAAGCCATTCGATCCCATGCAAAGCCACTCTTCTGCTTCGTGAGCAAATAAAATCCCACTCTCTTCTACGCTTCTTGAATCGCTTCCAGCGCCACCTTCATGGACGTCTTTAAAATCAAGACTGCGATAGCAAAAACGGCCAGGAACATTGAAAGCGTTCTGCCTTTCTAAAACTCGCTGGGGTCCACCAACCACATCTGATTGCTTAGTTCCATCTTCAACTCTCGTTCCCACGATGAGTTTATTGCCAAAAGTGGCAAGCTTGTCCTCGTTCATTCCCAGTACTTGTGAAACCTGATTTCGATTTAATCCACTAAAGCCCTGTGCAGCAGCGTAAATATTTGGCTGCATCATTGTATTAATAAGCTCGTTAATCCGGAGTTTCCCGCCGTTACACCGATCTTTTTCATCCGCGGTTTCCATGAGAGAAAGGGTTAAACCGTTCAAGCATTGGTTACCATCTTGATCTCGAAAAGAAGAGAAATCCATGCTCAAAGTTCCACTGGCAAAGTCTACCTGGTTTTCAAAAATCCGAATCAAACACCGATTCTGAATGGAATTGAGAAAAAAGTTAAGAGCTGCTAATCCTGCTTTGATTCGATTCACTCCTGGGGGCAGATCTGATTTTTCTTCCCCGGCTGCTCCCGCTCCTCGAGGTCTTAAACTAAAAGAAGCCAAATCGATGGTCATTCTGCCATCGCTCACTCCTCCAGAAGCCAAAAGAAACCGGTCGACCGCGTTTCTCTGATTTCCTTGAAGTTGGTCTCGATTGAGAAGTGCAAACGTTTGAAATTGACGTGCAATATCGGGATCTCTGGCAGCAACCCGACGACCTCTTTGATCGACTAAGTTTCCATTTCCATCTACTAATAAAGTAAGTTGTTCGCCTGTTACGAGTTGTCCGAGAGTTTGATTGCCCTGTTTTAGCAGTTTACTAAATCCCTTGATCGGCTGAGCTCCAGTTCCAAACTGACCGAACTGTCCGAATTGACCAAATTGATTGATAAAAGCTTGATTGGTCAGATTTCCTTGCTCGCCAAAAGACGAAGCTGACCCGAAGGCCAACAGAATGAGGGCAGCGCCCTTAAAGCAGATTTTTTTAAAGCAAAAGCTTTTCATAAAATCTAAAGCACCCAATGAGAAAAACATCTTTTAAAGGCTGCATTTTAAAGGCCAGGAACTCTGCCTTGGCGTATTCACAAAGGATGCTCAGGCCAGAGCCTCAGAAAACTGCCGGAAAGAAAATAAAAAGACCCTCTGTATTCAGAGGGTCTTCATGTCAATAAATTCTACGTCTGACTGACGTTACCTAGAATTTAGGGAAAGTTCGGTGGAACATATCCTTGAGCATTCATTACTTTAAGCTCTTCTAAGCTCTTAGCTCCAGGCATTGGATCTTTTTTCTGATTGATAACTGGATTACTCACACAGCCATCAATATTGATCTGAGTATAAGCCTGAAATTTAGCAGGTAAGTTTTCTTCTGAATAAATGGCTTCAATCGGACAAGCGGGAACGCAAGCATCGCAATTCACACAGGTATCCGGATTGATATAAACCATTCTTTCGCCTTCATGAAAGGCATCTACCGGGCAAACGGCTACGCAATCGGTATATTTACAATCAACACAGTTTTGGGTGACGATATAAGACATGATTTTTTTCCTCCGAAACTGTCTTTAAGAATAACATGGCTAACTAGACCTAGGCCAGCGAATAAACAGGGTTTTCCAGCCCCCAAAAACCCTTGCCCCAATTTTGCTAGGAAAACTGATCAGAACTTAGACAGCCCTTTGACAACCCTTTAAAGTATTAAATCCCTTAAATTAAGTCGCTTCTTTGCATCGCAACACGTGGATACTTCTTAGGTCCCATTCGAAGCGTGGACATCCAAAGGAACGTTTGGGGCCAACTACGGCTAGATTCGGGGTTGGTACTCTGCTTGCACATTCGGCCTGGGCGAAAGTCGGGATAATCCCGTCTTTCAACTGAATCTCTTTGCGGGCGTGGTGTGTATGCGGAAGCTGACCTTACGAAACTTTTTATTTCCCTTAATCTCTGCTGGCCTATGCGTTTTATTCTTAGTGTCTTGCGGAGCAACTAAATCTACAACTACAGGGACTGTTCCAGTCGTTGGCGATGATGGCGGTAGCGGTAATACTGACTCCCTTCCTGACGACACCGATCCCGTAACCTCTGGTTTGCCTGATTTAACAGGGGCCGTTGCTTTATCGCTTACAGATAATATTAACTATACTGGTTTATCAGACATAGCTGGAACCGTTGTGAAACCGGTTGTTGGCGACGCTAAAGTACAGCTCAAAGTAACTAACAGCACGACTCCTTCAGGAACCCTGAGACTCGCCTTTGAAGATCACAGAGGTTTTTGGTGGACTGATATGAATTCTGTCAGCGGGACAGGGTCCAATACTTCTTCCTCCTTAGACATTATCTTTTCGGACAACCTATTAACGGTAAGAATTGCGGGCCTTAAGACGGTCACCAACGGCAATACGCTTAATTCGGTTTTCCTCTATCGAGTTCGACAAGCTCAAGAAACTCAGTGCTTGCCCAAAGTTTGTAGATATAACTGGTTCGGTCAGACCTTTGAGTTGCCGATCGAAAGATGTTTTTCCACAACAGCTGAGTATCAGACTTTCTTAGCTAATGAAGTGACGACCTGCCGAAACTACATGACTTCATCAAGCACGAACACTCAAGTTAAGACGCTGGGTACTTTCCAAGTGAATTACACGAACATTGCTGTATTAACGGAAGGGAACTAATCATGAAGTTGATGAAAAGTGCTGCGGTTCTCTCTGTCTCCGCGCTCATTCTGATCGGATTTGGTTGCGGAAAAAAAGATGATGGCATCGCAAACCCCAACCCAGCTCCTGGTATCAATCCGGTCGTGGGAAACTGTCCGAGAATCAATGGTGGAACGGCGCTTTCTTCGCTTCCCTTTGAAGGTCGGCTCACTTCTACTCAAAACATGGGATATAACTGGTCAAATCAGATGAGCTCTATCGTCTTAGCTCCGGCAATTACCAGCACTGTGGGTTACACTTACCAAAACAATAATATTATCGCGAGTGGCTCCATCAATTTATCGGAGCTTTCGCGGCTCTATCAAAACAATACGATTCCTAGTGCCTGCATTACTTCCCCCAGTGGAGCTCAATCGGGCCAAAGCTCAGGAACTTTTTACAATGGCCAGGTGAGCTCGCTAGTACTTACGGGTTCGATCAGCGTCCCTTATTACTCTCCGTTTTCTTGGCAGGGTTACCCCACGGGAGCTCCGGGAACTAATCAAACGCTCGGGCAACAACTCATCCAAGTTATTGTGGGATCAACTTGCGCCACAAGCTTTATTCCTTCTTACGGAAACGCCGCAGGAAGGATTCGAGGGTGTATTAGCGTTCGCATGGGAAATCAGTCAAACAGCCAGGTACTAAACTACCAGAGCCAGTAATCACACCCCAATTTGTTGATGGTAACGCGAGGATTTATGTTTCAAGATGAAAAGACCACCGAATTAGACCTGAATGCCAAACTTCATAATTCCCGTTGGACAGAAAGCGTTCACTCAGCGGTTGTTCAGACAAGAAAAACGGCCGCTCTTTCGCCCAAAGCCCCGGAAATTCTTGAACCCAACCATATTCCCTGGCTAATTAAGCTTGGAGCAGCCGTCTCTATTTTGCTTTTAAGTCTATGGCTGTTCTAATTACTTCTTTTTAGATTTTGAACGAGAATTAAATCGTTCAATTACTGAGTCTGTCAGATCCTCTCCTGATTGAGCATAGAGGACAGCACCTTCATTTTTTTCCAAGACCAAGGTTAAACCTTTTTCTCTTCCCAAAGCTTCTACAACTGATCGGATTTCATCGATAATAGGCTTGGTTAGTTCACGTTCACGTTTTTGCAGCTCCATCTGGGATTCTGCAGCGGTTTTTTGAAGCTCAGCAAATTTCTTTTGAAGCTCCTGTTGCTTTTGAGTTTTCGCCCCTTCATTCATTAAGCCAGATTTCTTTTCAAACTCTTCAGCTTCTTTTTGAAGCTGTTGTTGTTGTTTTTCTAAACCAGTTCTCTTTGCAGTTACTTCTTTTTCAAGAGTGCTCTTCGCAGTTTTACCAGCTTCTACCCCTTGCAAAGTCTTTTGAAGATCCACAAAACCGAGTTTAAAACCACCTTCAGAAGCCAGAGTTAAAAAACTAAATACAGATGCCACGATGATTAGACGGAGTTTCATTTTTGCCTCACTGTTTGTTTTTAAAAAGCGGGTCCAATTGTAAAAATAAACTGTGGTGACCCACCGTTTACAATAGGATGACCAAACTCAAAACGCAAGGGACCAATCGGTGTAAACCACCGTATCCCATAGCCATAATTCGCCAAAATTTGGGGGTTGGTCACCCTCAGATCATTAAATGAGTTTCCTGCATCGAAGAAGATCACACCTCGAACACGAGCTTCTTTGAGAATGGGAAATTCAATTTCTGCATTTAGGAAAGCTTGGTTTTTTCCTCCTACCACGATGTCTTTTCCTTGGAGATTTTGATCAGCCGCTTCCTGAGACAAAGGAGGAACTGTTGTGGCCAATGTTGCTTTTGGACCCACGCTCATTGGTGGATACCCTCTGAGTGAAAACAGACCTCCCAAAATATAAAGCTCATTAACCGGAACGGGCGTATCCGTCGTAGGTGAAATGTTGGCACCGGTCATGTTCAGCCGGAAAATAAAATCCCAAATAATGGGGTGATAAAATCTCATCGTGGCCGATGAACGCAGAAACTTTCTATCAAAGCCCAGACCTGCTAATTCAGTAGATGCCGTCCAATACCAACCTTTTCGAGGATCAAACCGATCATCTCGTTTGTCGAAAACCACGTTAGCGGTCACACTGCTCAAGTTTCCATTGAGATCGTCGGGCTTAAAAATATTGGTGTCAATAATGTCATTCACATAGGAATGCTCGAAACGGTAGGTGAGAAAAAGATTGGTGAATTCGCGAATAGGATGCCCCAACTTAATGTCTGCCCCCGTTTTAATTTCTGAATAGGAGCGATTACCAATCAGATAAATCACATCCCGGCGCAACTGATAGAGCGAACCGCCTAAGCTCCAAAGCGAATGCCCGACATAGGGCTCTTGAAAGCTTAGGTTGTATTCGGAGCGGCCGTTCCCTGTTTGTAGCTGGGCCGATAGAGCTGCAACCTGACCATTCCCTAGGAAATTATTTTGGGATAATTGTGCATTAAACAGAAAACCCGCAGGACCCGTAGAATATCCGGCCCCCACCACGAGTTGCCCGGTGGATCTCTCTTTAACGCGAATTTCCAAGTCGACAACATTCGGTGCATTCTTCGAAGTGGATTGATGAAACTCCACTGAATCAAAGAAGCCCAAACGAGTTACGTTTTCTTTGCTTTCGCGCTTTTTAGTCCCGTTAAAGAGTTCCCCTTCATGGATCAAAAGCTCTCGACGAAGGACTTTGTCTTTAGTCCTGGTGTTGCCAGTAACCGTGATCTCTCCAATATAAACTCTTTCACCACGATCAATTTCAAACGTAATATCAACAACTCGAGTGTCATCGTTAATCACGGGCTGCGGAATGACGTTCGCAAACGCATATCCCAGATCAGAATATTTTTCAGTGTACTTTAGGGTTTCTCTTCTGAGTGCGTCGGTATCAAAAATCTCCCCTTGTTTTAGACTCAACTCTTCTTCTAGCTCTTCCCTGCCATAAAGAAGTTCTCCCTGGAAATCTACTTTACCCACTCGGTACTGTTTTCCCTCTTCAACAAAGAAGGTGATGTAGACCCACTTTTTATCTGGGCTAACGCTGACTTCTGGTTTCCCAAATCGAGCTCTGACGTAGCCCTTGGTTCCATAGTAGAAGCCCAACATAGCTACATCGCGCTCGAATACGTTTTCCCGATAAGCCCCAGACCCGGAAAGCCATGAGAAAGGCCCTCCTTCTTGGGTTTGCATGATGCCTTTGAGCTCAGAGTCGGGAATCAGGGAGTTGCCAATGATGTTTATATTCTTAACTTGAATCTTATCGTTTTCTTGAACCTTGAATACTACGGCAGCTTCATTCTTTTTGGCGTCTCGATCAATTTCGTACCGAATGTCAGCTAAATAAAATCCTTTTTCTTCGTATTTTTGAATGAGCTTTTCGACCGACTGGTTAATTTTGCCAATATCGAGAACTTCAAATTCTTTGATGGAAACTAGGTCTTTAGTGTCTTCAAGTTCTAGAGCCTCCAAACCTTCAAAGCTCACTTTGCTGACGATTGGCTTTTCTCGAACGACGAAGATCAGTTTTACTCCCGAGGGACTGCTCTCTTCATCGACTTGTATCTCTTCAAAATAGCCCAATCCAAAAATAGAACGAATATCCTGCCGCACTAATTCCTTATTAACGGCTGAACCCGCTTTCGAATGGATTCGACTTAAGATAGCTGCTTTCTCAATTTTCCGATTTCCCCGAATTTCGATACCGGAAATAGATTTTGGGCTTTCCGCTTTAAGAGTTGCGGGAAACCAAAGCAAGATCACCCCCGCGAGCGTGAGAGTGAGACAGTTCAGGTTGTTTCTCCAATGAAGCACTAAGTCCCTGTATTTATTAACTTTCAGTAGAGAGCGATGATAACCCTATGAGGAAGGAATTGTAAACGATTTTAGCCCCTTTTTAGTAGGTGGCTAAAAGGGAGATAACTTACTGGAATTTAAGACAAAAGCCTTCCCTGAACGAGTCGGTACTGGGTGGGGTAAAGATTTGCAAGATTTTCATCATGGGTGACCGAGACGATCCCCATATGATACTTCTGGTGAAGTCTTCCAATCAGCTCCATCACCTGCTGGCCAGTTTCGGCATCTAAGTTACCTGTCATCTCATCGGTGAGGAGAAGTTCTGGGCGCATTAAAAGAGCTCGAGCAATAGCCACTCGCTGTTGTTCTCCGCCGGATAACTGACCTGGCTTATGATCTAGACGATCTCTTAACCCCACTTCGTCCAAGAGCTCTTCCGCTCTTAGTCGGCTCTCTTTTTTTCCTAATCCGCCAATGAGGCCTGGCATCATAGCATTTTCAAGCGCCGTAAATTCCAACATGAGGTAATGAAACTGAAAGACAAAACCCACTTTTTGATTTCTAAAAAATGCGAGATCAGTTTCCTTTAAAGCGAAGAGATCTTTCCCTCGATAAAACACTTTTCCCTCTGAAGGCTCCTCTAAAGTGCCGAGCAAATGCAAAAAAGTACTTTTTCCAGCCCCGCTTTTTCCCAAGATCGCAACTCGCTCACCGGGGTCTAAGGAAAAATTAACCCCCGCCAAAATAGGAAGTTCTTGTGCAGACTGCCGTTTAAAACCTTTTTTTAGATTTTGGGTTTGAATAAGTTTACTCATAACGAAGCGCCTGTACGGGTTGACTCAAAGCTGCCTTGAGAGCTGGGATCACACTAAAAACGATGCATAACAAAAGAGCCATAACACAAATTAAGCTCACATCGCTTGCTTGCACTTTCAACGGCAGCTTATTCACATTGTAAATGGCCTCACTGAGAATGGCAGGCTGAAAACGCTCGACGACCTCACATAAAACCAGCCCCAAAAGGACTCCGACACCAATCCCAATTATCCCCACGACTGTACCTTGGCCAACAAAGAACAGTACAATAGATTTAAACCGCATCCCCATAGCTCTCAATATCGCAACATCTCTTTTTCTCTGATAGGTGCTCATCATGAGGAGATTGATTACATTCATTCCGGCCAGGGCAATGACAATATCCAAAACCCAAAACAACATTATTTTCTGATGCTGGACAGCCCGAAAAATATTTTGATTGATATCACTCCACTTGCGGACAGTAGCCAGTTCTCCCAGTTGCTCTTTTAGTTTTTGAACCCCTTCATCGATGCTGATTCCTGTGAGAGCAACCTTGTATAAAGGCTCTAGGGGACGCCGATAGAACAACTCTTCTAGTTTTTTTAAATCGATGTAGGAATACCTCAGATCATGTTCGTAAATTCCAAACTTAGTAATTCCGGTAACCACAAAAGGCTCGGTCCGCATTTGATCGCCGCTGACCATCAATTGGACGGTATCCCCTTTTTTTATGTTTAGTTTAGTGGCAAGCCCCTTACCGATCCAAATCCAGTTGGGGATTGTGGGATCTAAATTAGGTTTATCGATCCAAATTTTTTCCCAGGGCGTAACTTTTTTCGAATCCTCAAGAGTGACTCCCTCTAAAGTGACTCCCCCCACTCCATTTTTGATCAACATCGATTGACTGAGGTGAAATGGGGATACTGCTTTGATACCTGGAATCGATTCTAGTGTTTTTTTAAAAGTCGACTGTCCCCCCACTTCTGCCTTTGGTATCACGACAATCGGTGAAGTAATCTCCGTGTACCGGGTCTGCAGAAAGTCCAAGAAACCGGACATAACGGATAAGACCAGCATGAGCATAGCCACTCCCAATGCCACGCCACTGACTGAAATCCACAAAGCCAGAGTCAAAAGACTGCCCCCTTTCGGAAAAAGAGAGCGCCTCATCAGAAAGCCTAGACCGTGAATCATGTACCGCCAATTTCTCGAAGATATCTCTCGATGCCCGCAACCTCTGCCTTGAGATCTTCAGCCTGTTTTCGAACACCAGCTTTTACCGCCTCCGGTGCTCCTCCCATGAATTTCTCGTTTGTGAGTTTTGATTCAGCTCTGGCTAAAGCTTCTTTCTTGTCTTGGAGCTGCTTTTTCTGTTTTTCAATTTCCTGACTTAAATCCCCTAGATAGGACTTGCTCATAAATACGGAACAGTCTTTTAAAACAATTTCGAGATTTTCCTGAGAGGATGGGCGACTGGTTACCCAATCGATCTTATCGGCTCGTGCTAATTTTTGAATTTTATCCTGAAAGGGTTTCAGGGCCTGCAATATTTTTTCCTCACCCCAAAGAGACAATCCAATTTCCTGACTACCGGCAATCTTATGAGTCCCGCGAAGTGTTCGGGTCTTTTCAATCACCTCAATGACTCTTTGTACTTGCTCCTCAGTTTGCGTGAAGACACTGTCTTTGTGATATTCTGGGTACTGGGCCCAGGAGATGCTCTTTTCTGGGGAACTACGATACGGCAACTCTTGCCAAATAGCTTCCGTCACAAAAGGCATGAAGGGGTGAAGAAGCCTTAATACCTCTTCCAAAACATCCAATGCAGTTGAATCTCCCATGGCCTTTCGAGATTCCAACTCATTTTTTTCTTTGGCAAACTCAATGAACCAGTCACAGTATTCGCTCCACAAAAAGTGATAAAGGGATTGGGCTGCTTCAAAAAACCGATAGGTTTCAAGACTGTCTGCAACTTGTTTCTTGGTTTCGTTCAAGCGAGATAAAATCCACTGATTCGTTAAATTACTTTTATCCTGCTGGCTTTGCTTTAGATGGCCAAAATGCATGAGAACAAACTTTGATACGTTCCACAGCTTCGTAGCAAAATTGCGGCACCCCTCAACCCCTTCATCAGAAACACGGAGATCTCGGCCATGGAATGCATTCCAGGCAAGAAAGAAGCGAAGTGAGTCAGCTCCCATTCGATCGATAATTTCTAAGGGATCTACAACATTCCCCTTTGTCTTTGACATTTTCTGTCCGTGTTCATCTCTCACCATGGGATGGAGGTAGACCGTATGAAAAGGAATTTCTCCTGTCATTCTCATACCCAACATGATCATTCGAGCTACCCAGAAAAACAGAATATCAAAACCAGTTTCCAATACATCGTTTGGATAGAATGTTTTGAAGTCTGCTGTTTCCTGAGGCCATCCCAAAGTAGAGAACGGCCACAAACCAGAGCTAAACCACGTATCTAGAACATCTTCTTCTTGCGAAATTTTTTCGCTCTTACAGTGTTGACAGTGAGAAGGGGTCTTAACTGCAACTGTCATTTTGTTACAATCTTTGCAATACCAGACCGGAATGCGATGTCCCCACCACAATTGGCGGCTGATACACCAAGGGCGGATATTATTCATCCACTCGAAATAAACTTTTTCCCATTCTTCGGGAAGGATCCGAATTTTTTTAGTTTGAACTGCTTCAATAGCTGGTTTCGCCAACACTTCTGCTTTCACGAACCACTGGGCACTCACTTTGGGTTCCACAACAGTGGAGCAACGATCGCAATGACCCACGTTGTGAGGACGTTCTTCTTCTTCAATCCAGAGATCAGCTTTCTTTAAATCCTCAACGATTTGGTCTCGAGCTTTTTCCCGACTCAGACCACAGTAGGCCCCGCCTTTATCATTCACTCGAGCGTCATCATCAAAAATAGTTAACACTCCAAGCCCGTGTCGTTTTCCCACAACATAGTCGTTAACGTCATGGCCTGGCGTTATCTTCAGCGCACCAGTTCCAAACTCGGGATCCACGTACTCATCTGAAATAACGGGAATGAAACGATGGACCAAAGGTAACCTTACTTTTTTCCCGATCCATTTTTGATAACGAGCATCGCCGGGGTGAACGGCAACGGCCAAATCTCCTAGGAGGGTTTCAGGTCGAGTCGTGGCCACGCTGAGAAATTCTGTTTGGGATCCCTCCAAGAAATATTTTATTTTCCAAAAACGGCCTTTAACTTCTTTGAACTTAACTTCCAAATCGGAAAGAGCGGTTCGACAACGCGGACACCATTGGATAATCGCCTCATCTCGATAAATCAGCCCGTCATTGTAAAGCCGAACAAAGCACTCTCGGACAGCAACGGATACTTTCTCATCTAAAGTAAATGCCAAACGGGTCCAATCCAAACTGCAGCCCAGAGTTTTAAGCTGGCTGATAATGGTTCCCTGGGATTTATCTTTCCATTCCCAGACTTTCTCCAAAAACTTTTCCCGACCTAAAGTATGACGACTTGTTTTCGACTCAGCTTGAAGATGGCGTTCAACTACCATCTGAGTGGCAATTCCGGCGTGATCCGTACCAGGCAACCAAAGAACATTGAAGCCCTGCATTCTTTTTCTTCGAATCAAGATATCTTCTAGTGTTCCTGTCAGAGCATGCCCCATGTGGAGCACCCCGGTGACATTGGGGGGAGGCAAAACGATGGTGTACGGCTTCTTCTTGGAATCAGCAGAGGGTGTGAAAACGCCCCACTCTAGCCACTGCTGGTAGAGTGATTTCTCTCTTTTTTGTGGCTCAAATTGATTCTCTAATGGCATTCGGTCAGTCGATTAGAACCCGACTCCTCGTTTTTTATAGAACTTCCGAATTTCTTTCTCGTCAGTCCAATCGATAATTCCAGTGTCGATATTTACGAGATTGAAAGTTGCCTTGTAGTAGACGTATTTCTTATTTCCTACTTCTTGCACCCGATCCGTTATTTCGCCGGTGAGAAAATACTGAGCTCCAATTTGTCGACCTTTTTTCCGGGCAGTCGAAGCATCAACATAGCCACTTTCATTTTGATATTCTGTCTCTCCCGCAATCTCTTCACGACTCTCTTTTTCGGTAAATCGGAATTTTCCACTTTTGATCAAAGCTGTCCGGATCTTGTCCGTCATGGATTTCATATCGATGTTTTCCGCAGCTCTGTTTCTTACCAAAGTAACTAGAACGACTGGCGGCCTTGGATTTTCAGCAACTAGACGACTCTTAATCAAGGAATCAACCATCGTCTCAGCGATTTGGCGCATGTCACTTTCGTTGAATTTGTCATCCAAAAGACGATCTTCACTTAAATCGTCATATTTGCCTTGGGTAAATTGCTTACTCCCACAGGAAGCTAAAACCAAAGCCAGCAAAGCGATTGCTGACAGTTTAAGCATCTTTCTCGGCATTCTCATTCTCCTTAGCAGGCTCTTGGGACACTTCCGCTTTCGGAGCAGGACTGATAACAGGCTCGAGTCGGTTCAGATCGCCTGGCATAGTGACAGGTTTTCCACCACCCTTTTGGTAGCCAAGTAAGAGAACATAATCGGCCAACGCATCTATCTGCTTTTCAGAATCGCCGCCCAATACTTCTGGAGCTGGGCTAGTTCCCTCAGGCCAAAATCCAGGCATTCGAGTTCCGGGCACCATGGATTGTGGATTTTTTAGAAGCTTAACAATCCAGTCCTTATTGAGACGTCCATAGGAGCGCGTAATATCTGGCGCGTACCCCTTACTTCCGCCTTCTAAATCGTCTTGAGTCAGATTGTATTGGCCAACGGTGTGGCAATTTCCACACTGAAGCTTATTCCAAAGCGCTTTGGCAGCTTCCAATCTTTGCCCGCTGATTTCAGGAGCCTCAAGAGGCGCGTTGGGAAACTCAAGGTTTCCTTGTCGAGCCCAATGAGTCACTACCCGATTCTGCTCATCATTTTTCATATTGTACGACGGCATACGCACTTGGATTCCTCTTCGAAGTTTCCAACTTGGATTACTCAAGAAGTTGTGGACCCACTCTGAACGCACTCGGCTGCCTTCCGAGCTCAACGGAGGTGGGCCTTTCGATTCATCTTCAGAGAAATAAGTGAGGATCCTGCCTTCGAGCTCCCACTTCTCTTTCTCATGTTTTTCAAAATCCGGATGCCCTTCTGGTAATGGTCGATACATCTGCTCAACCATATGACAGCCCTGGCAATTGTACTGATGAATCACTCGTGAGCCTTCCTCTATTTCGGCTTCTTTCGCATCGAGTATTTTGGCAGAGGGAGGACCAATTTTTTGAGCCGTTAGACCCAGAATAAAGGTCACTAACTGATTTCTCTCGCCTTCATCGAAGTAGTAGTTCGGCATTCGGAGGAGATCCAGGTATTCCTTCACCACTCCCTTATCGAAAGAGCGAGTAGCTTGGAATTTCTGATGAAGCCATGAAGCTACTGATTTTTCGATGTCTAAGTAACCAAAATCAAATTTATTTACGAGTTTACTTCCATGCTCGCTGAGTTCGACACCGCTTCCTGGCATCGTCTCCATTCCTTTGATTTCATGACAGCCATAGCAACCGTAACGAGTAATTGCGTTCACTCCCAATCTTTCTATGACTTCTTTCTTAGACAGCCCCTCAACAAACTGATGCACTTTCTCAGTGGTTGCAGGAGCCATCTTGGGATCTCTCATTAAATAGAGGCTCAAAACTTTTTTCTGAACTTCAAAATCTGGCTCTCCCGCTTCTAATTTTTCAAACTGAGTATTCTTTTTGCTGAGCAGGTAGGCTGAAAGATCTGAGATCTCAGTATCGCTCAATCGGAGAGCTGGCATTGCGGTGTCTTTCCAGTAGTGCCTCGGATTTTTTAGCCATTGTCCGAGCCACTCTCGATTGACTTTACTTCCAATGGTTGAAAGATCGGGAGCCGCTCCAAAACGCCTTCTTCCTTCGGGGAACTCATCCATTCCGTGACAGCCTAAACATCCGACTGCGTAGAATAGATTTCTTCCTCGTTCTGCATTTCCCCCTGCAGGTGCTGTGTAACTTGGCTTGTAGTCTTCAGAAAGAGATAAGATATAGTCCGCAATAGCAAACAACTCAGCTTCTTGGTAGCCCGTGTACTCGGCACTTTCGGTGTTACCCTGATGAAACTGAGCGGGCATTCGCGCATGATCATTAAAGGATTTAGGATTTCTCACCCATCGAACAATCCAATCATGATTCAATTTACCTTTTACTTTTTTAAGTGAAGGAGCAGGCTTACGAATATGGTCCCAGCCTTCAATTCGATGACAACCATAACAACCTGCGTTCCTAGCTAACTGCACTGACTTGTTCAGCTTTTGAGCTGCCGGTACATATTCGGTTTGTTTGTGGCAAACACGGCATTGGCCTTCCACATATTGCAGAGGGATCATTTTTTCGATCACATGATGCATCTCATGCCAACCATATTTCTTTTGCCACTCTTTCTTTTGTTCTTCGTTACGTGGAGTGTGCGCTGATCGCACAAAGTCGACCGAGGCCCCACGTCCTGAGTGACAGACAGTGCAGCCAACTTTTTCTGTGGGGTGCGGAGAAGTCGCCCCTAACATGAGATCTAAATTCGGATGGGTTCGATAGGGCTGTGGCGCATCTTCGAAACCAGGAGTATCGATCGCTAAATGACAAGTTGTGCATCGATCGACCTTTTGGACTTGGGCAAAAAACACGTCATCACGAATCGTTGGGATAACGGTCTGTTGGACTTTAAATACGGGATTTGCCAAATCCAAAATAGGAGCACTTCGCAATAATTTGCTGATGGTGATTTCGGAATTACTTTTCGCAGCGACTAAACGGTCTACGTTGGCTTGTAGTTTCTTCAGCTCTTTTTCTGCCGCATCTTTTTCCAAGTTTATTTGGGCAATTTCAGCAGTTTTTGCATCTTCAGCAATTTGAGCGGCATTCGCACTATCGGATAGCCCTTTAACTTTATCCCACTCTTTATTTAGTTTTTCGCGAGCATCCTGTTCCTTTTTGGAGAGTCGAGTTCCCTCTTCTATCTTTTCACCATGAGCTACTTTATGACCGTAAACATTTTCGTATTCATATTTGCGGACGTCATAGATCCCTTTGGCAGCCTGATACTTATCTACTTTGTTGATCCGCGCTGTTTTTAATTTGATCAGTTCTTTTTGAAGCGTCTTTAACTGTCCGGCTTTATCTTTTGAGCTCGCTTCTAGCTCCGTTAGGCGAGCTTGTGTTTCTTTTACTTTGCCTTCATCCAGACCTTGCTTTGCTTCCTCAATTTGTTTCTCAATTTTATTTTTTCTATAATTAAAAAATTCTAGTTGGTATTTCTTCCACTCGCGGCCGAAGTCATCGAGAATCATCCATAAAGTAAATACCAACATGATGACACTTGAGATCCCAA
The DNA here is from genome assembly GCA_945878405.1 of Bdellovibrio sp. ZAP7. Classification (GTDB taxonomy): domain Bacteria; phylum Bdellovibrionota; class FAC87; order UBA2466; family UBA2466; genus RFNO01. The sequence goes on along the minus strand of CAMCTJ010000009.1, from coordinate 84,665 downwards.
AAGCTTTGAGAAGTGTCTGGCTTTTGTAAAACTTATCGTCCGGCGAAGCGTTTTTGGAAGCCATAGCAATGACTCCTAATCTGGTTAAATGTTAAAGAAGTACTCGGGTATTGCCACGATGTACTTCAAGTTTATTGTCCATCTTAAAATCATCTTGATAGGCAATGACGCCATCAAAAGCAAAATGGTTACCATGATGTAAAAACGAGGTTTGCCCATTTTTTCTAGGAATCCCTTCATAACTGTTTTTGCTAAAAGGATGGGCCCGGCGACCATATAACCAATCACTAAGACAATCCCGACAAGCTCTCGAAACAGCCAGAAATCAGGTAGTTTTCCACCATTTAATCCTGCATACCGGAAGATGTACTCAGATAGGTTTACGTTTCTTAAAGCTTCTAGTTTGTGCAAGTCCCACACTTCATAAGGACCGTAGAAGTTCCAGTTAGGACCTCGCAAGAAAGTTCCCAAAACGATGAGAACGATCCACAGAATTAAGAAACCAAATAAGTAGGTCGTAATCGCAAACTTTCTTTCCTTGAAACAGTAATATCCATTGCCCTTGGGATTCACATCGATATACGGCAGAACTATCAGGCCAACGACGATGAGGGTTGGAAACACCACACCAGCCAACCAAGGGTCGAAATAAACCAGCATTTCCTGTAACCCCAAGAAGTACCACGGTGCTTTGGAGGGGTTTGGAGTTTCCACTGGGTTCGCTGGCTCTTCCAACGGAGCTCGAATCGTAATTGCCCAAATCAAAAGAGCCGACCAAACGATAATGGCGCAAATAAATTCGCTAAAAATCAGGTCCGGCCAAGTAAAGACAAGCTCTTTGGCTTCTTGTTTGTTCTCAACGTCTTTTCCTTCGGCGATGAGTTTGTCATTCTTGACTGCTTTATTAAGCGGAAGCCAACAAAAGAATGCCAATAGAAATAGCATCAACACAATCGGAACGTTATCCGCCTTAGTTACCACGTCTCTGAACGTGGGATTCAACATACTCACCAAGATAAAAACGGCCATTGAAACAAGGATGGTGTACAAAGCTGACTTTTTGGCAAACTTTTCTCGAAATGGGAAAAGAACTAAATAAAAGGCCACACAAGACAAAGTAAAAAGGATGGCCGGCCGACAGAGAAAGTTAATAAAGTCAGTGATGAAACTCATAGTTGTTCCTTATAGAGGTCCTGAAATGCCCCCATCTTTTCTAACGCGCCAAAAGTGAACTGCCATTAAAATGCTCGCCACCAGCGGAATGAAAATGCAGTGTAAAACATAGAATCGAAGCAAGGTCGCCTCTCCCACTAACCTGCCCGCTAACAGTGCAAATCGCGCGTCACTTCCGGCGTTAATCGCTTCAAACCCTAGAAGAGAATTCAGTAAGGCTGCTCCAGGGCCCTCATTTCCAGCGAAAGGCGTAGCGCGAGCCATATTCGAACCCACGGTGATAGCCCAAATAGCTAACTGATCCCAAGGAAGTAGGTATCCCGTAAAGCTTAACAACAAAGTCAGAACCAACAAAACCACTCCGATGCCCCAATTGAATTCACGGGGTGGCTTATAAGAGCCGGTTAAAAATACACGGAACATATGTAGCCAAACCGCAATCACCATGCTGTGGGCTCCCCAACGGTGAATTTCTCGCATAATTCCAATGGGTACGTGCTCTCGAAGAGCGATAATATCGTAATAGGCATACTCAGCGGTGGGGCGATAATAAAACATGAGCAAAACGCCAGTGATAGTTTCCACCAGGAAGAGGAAGAAAGTAATCCCCCCCATGCACCAAGTAAAGCTCATCCGAACGCCCGATTTCTTCATTCGGATGGGATGCAAGTGAAGGAATACGTTCATCAGCACCACTAACACTCGATTGCGAGCATTTGCTGATGGCGCTCCATGACGGAAAATTGACTTCCACGCTTGCGATTCTTTAATAGTTTCAAAAATTGTCGGCTTACCCATTTGCAACCTCGTTAAACTAGCTCTAAGAATGAATTTGAGTCATTCCACTGTCCCATTTCGTATTTAAACTTTGCCATTTTATCGACGAAAACTTGCCCATCTTCCGCCAACCCAATCTTGTATCTCTCTAAGGGGCGAGGAGCAGGGCCTTCGAAATTGATGCCGGTTGCGTAAAACCCGCTCCCATGGCAAGGGCATTTAAATTTTTGTTCCCCATCCAGCCAGTTGGGAGTGCATCCTAAATGGGTACACACTGTCGAGAGGGCATAAATCCCTCGCTCGTTTCTCACCAACCAAACCCCGTACTTTTTCTTAAAACGTTCATCTACTTTTCCTGCGGCATATTCCGCGGGAAAACCAGCTTTGAATTGTTGAGGAGGCTCAAAAGTTACATTTGGAAAAAATAAGCGTCCAACTGCGGTAAGACCAGCTCCCAGAGCGGCTCCAAAGCCTAACCACCCTACACTCAGCCAGGTGATAAAACTTCTTCGACTAATTCCTTCTGGTGCTTCTGGAAATGAGGGTCCTGGCATGGGTCTTACACTCCGTTAAGTCGATTCTCAGGTGAAAATTCACAGAAGTTATCGTTTTAGTATCTTTCTGTGTCAAGTAAGAATGCCACTGAAGTTTGTAAAAGTCGATAGTCCTAAGCCTCTAAATCGGTTGAATATTCTGTGGTGCATCTTGCTTCTTGGATGAAGCTTCGAGACAGTTGTCAGGCATCTATGAAACTCATCCGGGAACTCACCAATCCAGGCCAGTTGGCCTGGGGCATAACGCGCGAAGTCGGCGCTTCTATTCTCGCGTACGAACTCTATCCGCTAGCGGTTCTCGGAAACTCACTCCCCGCTCTTCCGGTTCTCTGGACCAAAACGGAAAGTCATCGACGTCCGATACTGCTCATCCATGGCATATTTCATAACAAAAGCGCTTTCTTCTATTTAAAACAGAAATTGGCCCTCAAGGGCTGGCACCATTTTCGAGAACTAGACCTGCTTACGAGTGTTTATGGAATCAGTCGTCTTGCCGAGAGAGTAAAAACGGAGGTTGAGCGACTCCGGGAGGAATACGAGACGGATCAGATTGATATTGTAGCGCACTCCATGGGGGGGATCGTAGCCCGATACTATCTTCAAAAGCTTGGGGGAGATGGCGTTGCAAAAAATCTGATAACCCTGGGAACACCTCATCGAGGGACCGATTGGTCGAAATATTCGGTCCTGCCCCATATTCGCGATCTCCATCCAAAGAGCCCTCTGCTCAAAGAACTTAATGAGCTTCCTCCCCCCGCAAAGACCCGTGTTGTCTCGGTGGCCGGGAAATTAGATGTAATGCTACTTCCTCGCCAAACCCCCCAATGGCCAGGAGTTCGTTTTATCGAACTGGAAAACATGGGACACGCTGGGCTTCTTTTCTCAAAACGAGTGGCTCAAATTATCACTTCCCATTTTGACGATTAGGCTAGAAAATTCGAAACGTGAAGTCCTCTTATTCAGAAGAAATTCTCTCCAAGAAAGTCGTTTTTTTCACAGGAAAAGGCGGTGTTGGAAAGAGTGCCATAGCATCTGCCACTGCTTTGTTAGCCCAACGTCATGGCAAACCCGCAATTCTCGTTAGTTGGAACCCCTTTGACCAACAGGCTCGCCCTCTTCCCTATCAGGCGCTTGGAATTCCTCATCTTCTGTTGAATGGAATGGATTGTTTTCGAGAATATGCCCTACAGATCCTAAAATTTGAAAAAGTCGTCGACTTAGTTCTTGATAATAAAGTCGTTAACACATTCATTTCGGCAGCCCCCGGACTCACTGAGGCGATTATTGCGGGGAAAATCTGGGACCTTGCCGGCAAGAACCCTGACGCTGTGGTTTTGGTTGATCTCCCAGCTAGCGGTCACGCTCTCTCTTTTTTTTCGTCTCCCCTCGGTTTAAGAAAACTTTTCAGAATGGGTTTGGTTCACCGGGAAATTGAACGCATCTGTGAAATGATGCTGAGCCCTTCAACGCTTATTCAGCTTCTCTCAATTCCCGAAGAATTATCAGTTACCGAAACATTGGAACTAAAAAAGAAACTTTTGTCTTTGGGAGAGTTTAACTTCAGTCCCCTCTTTTTAAATCAATGCCTACCAAATTTTCCTGGAACCCCTCCCCAAAAAGAGATGGCCGAAAGTACCTTATCTGGAAATGCCAAAGAACTTTATAACCATTACACCACTTTACTCGAACAAGAATCAGATGCCGTCGCCGTACTTGGTCAAGCGGGACTTGAAATTCGCAAACTCCCCCGCTTGAGTTGTCCGGAGTGGATTACAACTGTTGAAGCTATCTCAGAGGCTTTGGAGCATTCATGAATTGGGATCTTGCCGATAAAAAAATCATCTTGATCGGGGGTCCCGGCGGCGTTGGCAAAACTACTTTGGCAGCTGCCTTAGGAGTAAGTCTGGGATTACGTGGCTATCGAACTCTTGTGCTCACTGTTGATCCTGCAAGAAGACTTGCTCAGGCGTTGGGATTTAAGGACTTTGAAAATTCAGTTAAAAAGGTAACGGCCCCTGAATATCCAGAACTACAACTGACAGCTTCCATGCTGGATAGCGAACATTACTTTGATAAAGTGATTGAACGCTTCGCGCGTTCTCCTGAGCAAAAAAAGAAAATTCTTGAAAACCGTCTTTATCGAACAATGGTGGAATCGTTGGGTGGCAGTCACGAATACGCTGCTATGGAACGGCTTCTAGAATTTGTTTCTAGTGATGAATATGACAAAATCATCGTCGACACTCCCCCCACTCAAAATGCACTCGACCTACTCCAGGCCCCCCAAAGATTAGCTAATTTTATGGACACCTCAGTGCTGAAATGGTTTCAAAAAAAGGGGGGCCTTGTTTTATTTCAACGAGGGACCCAAATGGCCATGAAGGCTCTCCAATCCATTTTAGGAAGTGAATTTTTGGATAATTTAGCAGCGGTTTTGGGCGATCTCGAGGGGATGCAGGCAGGTTTTAGAAGCCGTCACTTGGCCGTGATGGAACTTTTCCGAAATCCCTCCTCTGCTTTCGTATTGGTTACTCAGGCAAGCGAAGCTCGCTTTTTAGAGTCAGTAGAATTTCACAAGACGCTTCAAAATGAAAAAATTGCCCTCGAACGTTTGGTTCTCAACCGCCTCGAACCAGATTTTCAATCTCAGTCACCCACTGGCTTGGAAAAAGAGGCGCTCACCTGGTTCTCTGCTCTGCAAAAGCATTTTGAGGAATTGCGTTTGGTCCAGCAAAAATGGGCAGAGGCTTTTCAATCAGCCATTAAAGTTCCCATGATACGAATTGAACGCAAAGCGACTCTCATGAGCGACATTCATGCTCTGAAAGAACTCGGAGATGAATTAATAAATTAAGCAGCGCTCTTGAGTCGAGTCGATGAGGCTTCGATAATTTCGCTTAGAATGGATTTGAGATCATATCGAAACGCCCAATGGGGAAAGTCTTTTTGAAATCTTCGCACATCGCTAATCCACCAAATGTGATCTCCTGAACGGGCCTGGTCCAACACTTCGTACTTCATTTCTTTCCCGGTCATTTCCTGAAGTGAATGAATCGCTTCCAGAACGGAACAATTGCTGTGTCGAGAGCCACCCATATTGTAAACCGAGCCGCTCTTTGGATTTTGACTAAAATGCCAAAAAGCATTTACCAAATCATAAGAGTGGATATTGTCTCGAACCTGCTTTCCCTTGTATCCAAAGATGCGGTAGGGAATTTCCTGTAGATTACATTTCACCAGGTAAGCCAAAAACCCGTGAAGCTCGGCACCCGAATGAGCGGGCCCTGTTAAACACCCGCCTCTAAAAACTCCAGTCTTCATTCCAAAATAACGCCCATATTCTTGCACGAGAACATCTGCAGCTACTTTACTTGCCCCAAACAAGCTGTGTTTTGAAGCATCAATGCTCATCGTTTCATCGATGCCATGCTTGAAATACTCATGATTGTGATTGATTTCCCAACGAGTCGGTTGTTCAACCAGAGGCAAACGATTGGGGGTGTCGCCATAGACTTTATTGGTAGAAGTGAAAATAAAAGTGGCTTCTGGACAGAACTGTCGAGTTGCTTCAAGAAGAGTCAATGTGCCATTCGCATTGACCGTAAAGTCAGTAAATGGCTCTCGAGCCGCCCAATCATGACTGGGTTGGGCCGCAGTATGCACTACCGCAGTAATCGCCTTTCCTAATTTCTTGAAGAGATTGAAAATTCCTTCTTGATCGCGAATATCGATTGTCTCGTGGATAAAGCGTTTCAATTCCTTTTTTAATTTTAGAGTGTTCCAGTGAGTCGACGCATCTTTCCCAAAAAAATACTGTCTTAAATCATTATCTATTCCAATAATATCGTGGCCTTTATCATGAAAAAAACGAACTGTTTCGCTTCCGATGAGACCGGATGAACCCGTCACGATGACGACACTCATGAATTTCTCCTTGGGATTAGAAACCGAATATTTAGATTATATCGGTATCTAGCCTAATCATCCACATCCCCAAGAATGCTCCGAGTCAGAGTTGTATCATCAAACGAGAGATCTGCCTCAAATTCCAGTATTTCTCTGGTTTTCCCGACCACTTCAAAATTTCCCAGTAAGAAACCAGATGCCTTATCAAATGCGATCTCCAGGGCATGCGCACTCGAAGCGACATAACTAAATCCCAAGAAAGCTCTCTTACAATCGTCTTTATGCCCCACCTCTACTAGGCTCCACCCCTCATTCCGAAGCTTCTGCTTGAGGCTTTGAAGGACACTTCTTTTATCTTTCAGACTTCGAGACTGTCTAAAAAACAAACTGACCCGGGCAATCCCTACAAACAATTTCTCATCCATAAATCCCTCGACCCATTGCGCTATTTTTAGGCAAAATCAACTCTTTCTCCCTTTCTGATTTACTGGTAATTCGATGCTGTGCCAATCCAAACTTGTTTTGAATCCCCCTCTGAGCTCGCTCTTTTTGAAAGGTTAAATCCCTCTGCAAGTGCGACTTCTTTATCATTTGAAAGTTGGGTTAATCAGGCTCGCCCAAACTCGCTTAATATTGATCGATTAGCGATCGCACGCTCTTTTACCAAAACTCAATTGCCTCCAGAACAATGGCTCCCCACGATTGAATTACTGAGGCGTTCACTGGTGCTTAATCGGGAGCAAGTCACGTATTGTTTTTCTCAATTACCCAACACTCAAAAAAATCGTGCTCTTCGAGAATGCTTTTTGTTTTATTTGACTGGCTCGCTTTCGGAAGACTTCATGAGCCAGGTCTGGTCACTCATTGAAACCTTAAAATCAGATAAATCTGAAAAGCCTCAACTATCACCAGTTGATTTTATTACGTGCGAACCTTCGAGTTACTTGTTTCAGGAGCTTACAAGAACTGTCGTTTCCCAATTTCCCAATATTCGATTGCGTTCTTTTTTTGAGTTGGGCCGTGCTTTTTCCAGGTCACAACCTCAAGTTACTTTAGGAACCAGAGTAGCAACTTTGGAATCCCTTTGTACCCAGGTGGCCGATTTTGCCCGAAAAAGTCCAGATGAAAAAATTTTGATTAGCTTCAGTGGGAGCGCTCAAAGCAAGGTCTTCCTCCGAAGCCGTCTTGCCAGCCGCGGGCTTTTAGTCACCGATTGGTTGCCTAGGGCGCCTCTGACAAGTTCCTATTGGTCGAATATGCTTCGCGAACTTCGAAGCTCTAGTTCATTCGACTCAGCTGAAAAAACACATCTCAATTCGGTTCTTTTGGCCAATCCCCCTTTCGAAGGAGAGTCGTACGACGAGTACCAGAAAAGACTGACCTCTCAGAACATTTTAAGTTCGGAAACTTTAGAAGCCCTGGCCGGCCAAGCTCTGGAACGGGTCCCGACCTTAACTCAATCCTCGAACCAAGTTCTTCTCACACCGTTTTGTGCTCTTCCCCAGTTTGAAAACACAACCGAATTTTGCTTCGCTGACGAAAGTCTTTTGGAACCCCCAACAAACGACAATCTTTTTTCAGAGTCTGAGTTAGAGACCTTGTTTTTTGCCGGGTTTCAGCTGCCACGCTGGAGCGAAACACTTCGTGGCCGTTTAAATATTCTGAAAGAGAAGGCCAGCTTTTTAAACGAGCGAGTCTTTAGCTCCTTGCCCCTTGAGCATTTAGAAGGTTTTAAAATTATCCCCTCAAAACCAACTCCTCATAGTGTGACTCCATCTGCCCATTCCTACCAGGCACCGCTCCCGGTACCAACCTTATCTGCCACACAACTTGAAACTTATTCGGAGTGTCCCTCCAAGTATCTCTACAGAAGGCTCAAACTCCATCAGGTCCCAATGCCGATGAGCGAGTTTGCACTTCATTTGGGTCAGTCGGTTCACCTAACTCTTGAGACCCTCTTCGCGCCTCCTACTCAATCAACAGTCAGCGAAGAACTTTTACGGACTACGTTTATGGAGATTCTTAACAAAACTCTGCCGCAACTATTAACCCAGAAAAACCTTTCTCTTTTCTTCTTAAAAGCTTTTGACAAGATAATTCCTAGAATTCTTGAAATGGAAACTTCGCTCAACACTGTGTTTGGAAGCCGTTCGACTTTAGCGGTTGAAAAAGAATTCCGAATCGCCGTTGAGGGCATTCCTCTGGTTGGAAAAATCGACAGGATAGATCTTCTTTCCAACCGGTCGCTTCTCGTATTGGATTACAAAACGGGTAACGTTGATTTCACGCCCGATCATCTGGCTAAGGGATATAACTTTCAAGCTTTGCTTTATTGGTTGGGAGCTGAAGAGACTTTAGGTATTTCGCCTGCGGCCATGCTTTTTTACGATCTCAAAAAAGGAGAGATCAAAAGAGGCTTAGCTCGCGAGGAAATGATTTCATCAGAAGCCAAAAAATCGCTCACTCGTGGTCATACGATGTCCTCAGAGAAGCTTGATTCCTTAATTCAGTCCGGAAAAGAAGCTATGCAGACTCACGCCACGAATATTCGAGCGGGCAACTTTGCACCGAAACCTTCGTCAGAAGCTTGTCGTTTTTGCGAATCCATCGGTTTTTGTCGAGAAGGAGTAGGCTATGCCTAATGCGATGACTTCCGATCAAAAACTGGCAGCTACCCTCCTGAATCAGCCAGTGTCCGTGATGGCATCTGCTGGAAGCGGTAAAACCTCCACCATGGTCGAGCGGTATCTCAACTTACTGAAAGCAGGCTTCTCTCCGAGAAACATTTTAACTGTTACTTTCACCAAGGAAGCTGCTGAACAACTACGGGAACGCATCAATGAAAGATTACTGGAGGAGCAACTAGATTCTCAATGGCAAGAAGAAGTAGAAAACAGCAGGACTATTGGAACCCTTCACAGCCTTTGTTATTCCATCCTGAATCAGTATGGCTCTGAACTGGACTTCCCGCCTGTCACAAAAATCATAGACAGCTTTGCTTTTTCCTCTGCCTTTTTAAAACATTACAATGACTGGCTGGCACAAATCTCTCCAGAATCGCTAAACAAGCTTTTGGATCATTTTAATCATCGTGAACTCAAGGAAATGACCGAGACAGTCTTCCGAAATCGCTTCTTGTTTTTTGACTGCATTCAGTTGGCGCAAGATGCGGGAGCCAAAGACATTGGAGCTAAGGTTATTTTGTTACTGGGAACAGAACTCAAAGGCTTTTGCGAATCGCTAGCTTCTTACTTTCACAAACAAGGACATTATTCGTTTGATGATTTAGAACACCTGGCATTACGGATTCTTAAGGAATCAATGATAGCTCGCACTCGGCTTTCGGAGGATTTCCAGCAGATTTTGGTAGATGAATTTCAAGACACGAGTCCTCTTCAGTGGCAGATTTTAACTCTTTTGTTGGGGGATAACTTAAACAAACTCTTTATCGTAGGAGATCCCAAGCAATCCATCTATGGTTTCCGGCAGGCGGAACCAGCTTTATTTGATGAAGTAAGTCGGCTGATGAGCTGTCGTGGCGGACAGAAAATAGAACTCAGTCACAACTTCCGATCTGAGCAGGCGCTCCTCAAAGAGTTTAATGCTATCAGTAGCAACCTTTTCTCCGAGCAATCTTTTTCCTGGAGTCCTATGATTCCGGGACTCTCTTTGCCCTCTTCACAGGAGTCAGCTTTGCATTCGTTTTCTGTTCGTTTTTTCGGCCCCACCGAAAAAACTCAACGGCAGGAAATTTACCAAAAAGAAGTAGAGAGTGTTTGTTCCCAGATTGAGCAGGCTCTCAGCTTGGACATTCGCCCAGGAACGATTACGCTACTTTTTCGAAACTCAGACAGGATTACAGATTTTAGCGAGGCTTTTGCCAAACGTGGTTGGGCCCATCAATGCCAAAAAACTGATAATTTATCGAAGCAAATGAGCGCACTTGAAATTATTTCTTTTCTTAAATTCCTGTCTGATCCGACACAAGATGGTCATTTAGTTACTTTCTTGAGATCGATTTACCTAAACTGGAGTTATGAACAGGTTTTAATCCTTTCCCAAAAACGCTTAAAGAACGAATCAGGAAAACCAGAGCCCTTGATTAACTTAATACGGCGAGATCCGCCGCAAGATCTCGTTTGGCTACTAAAGCTTTTGGATTCTGGTCAAACCGAGGTTACCGAGTGTTTAGAAGTGTTATTCTTTGAAACAAAAACATTTCCCAAAAACCTAGATGCTTTTGATGCTTTATTAATGCCTTTATCTCAACCGGGGCTACATCTTTTTGATATTCAACTTTTGCTAGACTCGTTTCAGGATTCAGATTTTCTCTTTCAAGAAACTAATTCCTTGTCTGACCATGATGGCGGCATTCAACTCATGACTGTCCACGCCTCGAAAGGCCTTGAATTTGATCACGTTTTTCTCGTTGATACGGTAAGACAGCTTCCTCAAGATAGCCCTGGGCTCCTCTTAAAAGCCGGTCTACCCCCAGGGATTCGCTATTGGGAGCATGATAAAAAGGTTTTTTCGAGCAGCTACCAGAGCTTGTTAGATGAAAGAAGACTCAAAGATGGGGAAGAATCAAAGAGAATTCTCTACGTTGCGCTAACCCGAGCAAAGAAATCACTTACCGTGTTTATGCCCGAGGAATCCGCATTGTCTTATCCTAAAAGTAGTTGGGCTGTTTTGTTGACGGAAGCGGGGGTTGGGGAAAGAGCCCGAGAAGGCACGTCTCATTCGGCCCCTTCCCCATTACAGATTGATTTGACCTGACCACTATTAGAAACTGACTTTTACTGTTCCCAGAATTCGGTAGAAGTTGGAATTCATAGCTGCAGCATCTTGGGAGCCCGTCCCACCATTCACCGGCGGCAAATTAGTCATCGGGTGCAAAAGTTCTCCCCGAGCACCAACTGCCACTCCACCTAGAAGATTTAAATCAATACCGGCAACGACTTGGCCAGCTCCCACCATTTGATTGGCAATGTTATTTGTATAACCAGTATTAGCCATGCCCTGGTAATAAACCGCCATCATTCCAGCAGCTAAATAAGGTTGGAAAAGCCCATTTCCTAAAGTTACTTTGGCATTCGCTCCACCTGTGTACTGACTAAAATTATGAGAGTAATTGGAATAGCTTAAATTAAATCGACCATACTGAGCTTCCGCCTCTATCGACAAGATAGAAAAGATAGGAATATCTAAGATAAGTCCAACGGTTCCTCGATTAGAAATATGGTTGTACCAAGCTCCTTGAAAAGCTGTTGCGCCAGCAACCGGAGTAATACTTAAGGGTCGAGAACTAAGCACGTCGCTTGCAGTAGCCACGGTAGAGAGCACTGCGGGTGCTGCAGCAACCGGAATAGCGCCATAGGCGGGAGAGCGCCCATCAATCGTTATGTTGTTTTCAATTTTTGTTTCACTCGAACCTTCAAAATGACGAGTGTGAGGAACTGATTTTTCTGAATTAAGCGGCTGAGTTTCTATGGTTCTGGTCTCAACTCGAACTCCGTTTGCCGTGGTTACGACCGGACCTTCTGTGATTTTCACAGTTTTATTTACGTCGACCTGAGCTGCAGCAGGAACAGCAGGCACCGGCGCACTTGCGTCCTCAGCGAATACTTGCGCCGCTTTCAACAACAAACAAACACTGAATATGGTAATCAGTTTTAGAGATTTCACATTTACCCCCAAGCGAAAAATCTTTGTTTAACAAACCCGTGAATTGTGAGCGGAGCACTCCAGTGCAGGCCGTATGCCATAAGTCTACAGGCACAAATAGATTCACAATCTGCCTAACTTTTAGACACTCTGCTAAAGGAACCTCTCCCTTTAGGCGCTAAGCTATTGTTTTTACGTTGATTTATTGGATGTCGAACTTTTGGACAGTTTGCCCTTCTACAGCCCCAGCGCTTTTAGCCAACGTTCAGTGGGTTTAAGAAGCTTTCTTTTTTCGAGATCAAAAAGCGCAAACTTGAAACGCCCCACAGTGCAAAGCTCGTTGGCTTCATTCCAGATTTTTTGTTCTAGTTCCGCAACCACTCGCTCATAAGAAGTGCAACTAGTCTCAATTCGGATTTTCTCTCGAACCCTAAGCTCTTTCATGAACTGAACAGAAAGGTCAAGGATGACAGGCCCTCGTCGTTCTTTTTGGACATCTTCCCAGCTGTATCCGCCTTGGGTAATCACTTCCCATCGCGCTTCTTCAAAAAGCTGTAAATAAGTGGCGTTGTTGACATGACCAAAGCCATCTAAGTGATGTTCTCTAATAAGCGTCGTGTAGGTGAATATCTTCATGCTCTTTCCAAAACAAACTCTAGCATTTGTTATAATCTGAGTCATGCATCTTGAAGATGAGCTAGAACGCCTGCTTAATATTTGTCGCTCCTCTCCCAGTTTTACTTTGCGTCAGCTTTTTGCGGAAACTGCCCCTGAAGATCAAGCCATCATTACTTTTCTTCTCTCACTTCCCTTCTTATTGCCTCTTCCCCTTCCTGGATTAAGTATTCCCTTTGGAGTAGTGATTTTTTTTGCCGGCCTTCGAATGTTTCTGGGGAAATCATTTTGGCTTCCGCCCAAAATGGCTGATAAGGAGCTTCCCTCTGAATTAGCACTTAAAGTTTTTTCGAAGGCAAAACCCCTAGCAAGGCATTTTTCAAAATGGGTTAAACCAAGAGGGCGTTTTTTTTCTAGGCATCCTGGCAATAAACGATTCAGTTTTTTTCTGATTTGCTGTTGTGGTTTTCTCCTGCTTCTTCCTCTTCCTCCAGGAACCAATGCCCCCCCAGCTTTCACTGTCGCAGCTCTTTCACTAGGAGTTTTGGAAGAGGACGGCCTCTACTTAGTAGTGGGATATATCTCGTTTTTTCTGATCTCTCTGCTCTTTTTATCGCTCGCTTTTTGGGGCTATCCTCAAGTAATCCGATGGCTTGGATACTAGGGACTCGATCTCAATCAAAAATTTTGCTAAGGTCTCGCCCCTGATGAGCAATCCTTCAAAAGAAAGAAGAAGTTTCACGACGAAACCGAAAGTGACGTTACAAACAACGACTCTTTGGGACTATCCCTCCCAGCATTACGGATCAGAGATGCAGGGAGATAAAAACTACATCGGGGCGACCCCCTCGTATGTCATTTGGAATTTGCTCCAAAGATACACTCGAGAAGGGGATACCATTTTAGATCCCATGTGTGGGAGCGGTACCACGTTGGATGTTTGTAAGGACCTCAACCGAGAAGGTCTTGGCTTTGATTTAGCACCTACTCGGCCAGACATTCGTCCCGCAGATGCTCGAAAAATTCCTTTGAAGAACAATTCAGTCGATTTTGTTTTTATTGATCCTCCCTACTCGACTCATGTGAAGTATTCCGGAGATCCACGCTGCATTGGTGAACTTGATTCTCGCACCTCGCTTTATACGGATGCTATGAGGTTGGTTATTGACGAAATCTTTCGTGTCTTGAAAAGCCGGAGAATGATGGCCTTGTACGTTTCTGACAGTTACAAAAAAGGAAAGTCTTTTAGTCCGATTGGGTTTGAGTTGTACCAAATGCTTCAAAAGAAATTTAAGACGGTTGATATCGTTTGTGTGGTTCGCCACAACAAGAGCCTTAAAAACACCTCCTGGCATAAAGCTGCAGTCGACGGAAACTACTTTCTACGCGGATTTAATTACCTTTTTATTATGAAAAAAGACTAGTCCCCCCTTGTTGACGCAACGCTTCTTTTGAGGTACTCCCGCTGTATTAGGAGATTTTATGAAACCTGCCCTGGCTCTTTTTGCTGTTATTTCGGCTTCCCTTTTAGCGGGAAATTATCCCGAGGAAACCCTATTCATCGAGAACCTAAAAATGAATGGCAGAACTATTATTCATAGCTGTTCAAATTTTTCAAATGCTGAGACTGAATTAGAATTCGAGTTTAAGTCAGGGCCAGTCGACTACGGCACGAGAGTCTTTGTCGAATTTGGCTGGGGGGGTTCCGACCAGAGCAACGGTAACATTTTTGAATGGGCACAAAGGAATGAATTGGAACTCGAGCGCAAAAGCTCCATGACTTGGAAGGGGAACTTAACCCAGACGATCGCTCAACGCTCTTCCCCAGTCAGAATTTTAGACTTAAACTTCGTCTTTAGAATTCAAGAGCCAGGAAAAGCTACGCGATATATTGGCGGAACCCAATCCGGAGATACCTTTGTTGCCCATCTTCCAAAAGTAGAAGACTCCGCTTGTGTGAACCCTGGCGATGACTACCCTAGTCTCTCGGAACTGATCGTACAGATCGTTCGAAATTAATCTTTAGCTGCACCCCGAGGTGGCGCCACAACTTACACACCGTAAGCACGTACCCCCTCGGACCAAAGTAAAGTGACCACATTCTGAGCAGGGATCACCTTCGTAACCCTTTGTCTTTGCCAGCCTGGAGGACAGAGCCAGATCATCTTCAAACTCTCGTGACGACAATGCGAAATCTGATTTCTCCTCAGCATGTATCGGAACACTTGCGGGCATTGATGCCATCGCTCCCAATGATCCCAAGGGAGAAATCGGTTCCTTAGGTGGAACGTGAACCATGTCCGTTCGGCCTAAATAGTTGAGCGCGAGATCTCGGAAAATAAAATCAATGATCGATGAGCAGAATTTCACGTTATCATGATCGGCAACATGCCCATTCGGCTCAAACCTGAACATGTGAAATTTATTCACGAACTCTTCAAGAGGGACACCATATTGCAATCCCAAAGAGACAGAGATTGCAAAGGCATTCATGAGAGCCCGATAAGCAGCTCCCTCTTTATAGATATCTATAAATATCTCGCCAAGTGTTCCATCTTCGTACTCTCCAGTGCGAAGATAAACTCTTTGCCCTCCAATGGTAGATTTAACCGTGTAGCCCATCCTTCGGTTGGGCAGCTCACGCCGCAAGGATTTTCGGACCAATCTATCGGCAAAGGCAACAATGTCTGTTTTTAGAGTTTCCGCTTCTATCGGGTCATCTAAGTCTTCAGCCGTTTCAAAGAGTGAAGCTGAAAGAGGTTGACTGAGCTTCGACCCATCCCGGTAGAGCGCAATCGCCTTCAACATCTTTTTCCAAGAGCTCGAGTAAGCGTCTTTCACATCTTCAATCGTCGCTTCGGCTGTCATGTTGATGGTTTTGCTGATAGCTCCGCTGATAAATGGCTGCGCAGAGGCCATCATTTCGATATGTGCCTGATAGGGCAAAAACCGAACACCCTTTTTTCCACATTTATTTGCACAGTCGAAGACAGGATAGTCTTCTTCTTTCAAGTGTGGAGCACCTTCCAGAGTCATGGTTCCAAAGAGGAACTCATTTGCCTTTTCGATTTGAAGATTTGTGAAACCTAAATGTGCTAGGAGACTAAAATCAGGTTTAGCCAAATCCTCCTGACTGACTTCCAATACTTTTAGGCACACTTCTTCCCCTAGTACCCAAGGGGTGATCACAAAACGAATATCAAATGCAGTCTTCAGATTTTTCTCTATTTCCGCAATGCTCGTTGCTGGCACACCCTTTTTTTCAAAAAATGATCGACAGATTTCTGGACATTTTTCAAAATCACCTCGGCCTAGTGCATAGTCGATAATGTCCCGGACCTGACTTTCCGAATAGCCCATTCCCTTCAACGCCAGAGGAACCGATTGATTGATAATTCGGAAATACCCTCCCCCGGACAGTTTCTTGAATTTCACAATTGAGAAATCGGGTTCAATGCCCGTAGTATCGCAATCCATAATGAGCCCGATAGTTCCCGTCGGCGCAATGACTGAAACTTGAGCATTGCGATAACCATACTGTTCTCCCAACTCCAAAGCTCGATCCCACGCCAGTCTCGCGGTCTCCAAAAGATCTCTTGGACACAGAGAGGAGTCTATTTTCTCGGGACACACCGTTAGATTTTCAAAAGGATCAGAATTATCATCGCGAGTTGCTCTTCGGTGGTTTCTTATTACACGCAACATCGAATCGCGATTTTCCAAAAACTTCTCAAAGGCCCCCTGTTCTTTCGCCATTTCAGCTGAGGTTCCGTAGCTTTCCCCAGTTAGGATCGCAGTAATAGCAGCACAAATGGCTTTTGCTTTTGGACTGCCGTAGGGAATTCCCATCGACATTAAAAGGGCCCCAAGATTTGCGTATCCAAGCCCAAGAGTTCGGTATTGAAAACTTTTCTTGGCGATTTCTTTACTGGGAAACTGAGCCATCAAGACGCTGATTTCTAAAACGGTCGTCCATAGGCGAACCGCATGAGTAAAGTCTTCAATGAGAAATGTTCCTGTCTTGGCATCATAAAACTTCATTAAATTCAGACTAGCTAAATTACAGGCAGTATCGTCCAGAAACATATACTCCGAACACGGGTTGGAGGCATTGATTCTTCCTCCCTCCGGACAGGTGTGCCATTCGTTAATGGTGGTATCAAACTGAAGACCGGGATCTGCACACGCCCAGGCAGCTGTAGCGATTTTATTCCAAAGAGATTCACTGGAGACTTCTTTGGCAACAACTCCTGTGGTTCTAAATTTTAAACTCCAATTTCTTCCGCTCTCTAAAGCATCAAAAAACCCGTTGGGGATCCGCACAGAATTATTTGAATTCTGACCACTCACAGTAGCATAGGCTTCACTTTCCCAACCCGTATCCAATTCTGGAAATTCATATTGTCGAATTCCTTGAGAAGCGAGTTGAAGAACTTTTTGAATGGTGTTTTCAGGAATGAAACCATTTCTACAAGCCTGGAGACTTTTTCTTAAGTTTTTGTTCTCTTTTAAATCAACATGGGGGCGGCCAGTTTCATCGAAACAATGCTCGAGCAAGGCTTTTAACAGCTTTCGATGTAAGCGGCTGCCAGCAGCAAGTGCCGACACTTTTTGCTCTTCTTCCGCCTTCCAATCAATAAAAGATTCTACTTCGGGATGGTCGAGATCCAGACAGACCATTTTTGCAGCTCTTCTTGTGGTTCCTCCACTCTTAATGGCTCCAGCAGCTCTATCTCCGATTTTCAGAAATGACATCAAGCCAGAAGACCTACCTCCTCCAGACAACTTTTCTCCCTCTGATCGAAGGTTGCTAAAGTTCGTCCCGGTCCCAGAGCCGTACTTAAATAATCGTGCCTCACGAGTCCATAGATTCATGACCCCATTTTCATTTACCAAATCATCTGAAACACTTTGAATGAAGCAAGCATGTGGTTGTGGATGTTCATAAGCGTTTTCTGACTCTTTAAGCTTTTTAGTTTTCGGATCAACATAAAAGTGGCCTTGGGAAGGCCCGGTAATGCCATAAGCATAGTACAAACCCGTATTGAACCACTGAGGGCTGTTAGGAGCGGCCATCTGATTGGCCAACATAAAACTCACTTCATCATAGAATGCCTTGGCATCTCGTTCATTCGTAAAATAGCCAAACCGATTTCCCCAATCTGTCCAACAACCCGCTAGACGATGAAAAACCTGTCTTGCATCAATTTCTCCCCCTAACTCACCAGAATCTGTTTGGGGAACCCCGGCTCTTCGAAAATATTTTTGCGCCAAAATATCTGTAGCCACTTGCGACCAGTGTTTGGGGACCATTACATTTTTTTGGGAAAAAATTACTTTTCCATTCGGCTCGCGAATCTCAGAGATTCGAGCTTCAAATTCAATTCCCTTAAAAGGACTGCTGTTTTCTTTGGTGAATCGACGAGGAATTCTCATAATAGTACCTCCAAGATACACGCGTGCCCTTCAGGGATTACCCCTGTTTGCAACGCTTCGTTTAATTACCGATTTGGAATTGTTAACTGCTCTTCCGGTGCTGTGCCTACCGTAATGTAAAATATAGCATGTGCCATACATTTACTGTCAATGCGACCGCCAGCTGTTTTTAGTCCATTTTCGACGTTTTGATCGCGATCCCGCGTTAGGTAATTGACTCGACTGATCTTTTGGAGGGAAAAAAAAAGAAAAATCTTTTCGCTTGATCTTTTAATGACAAGTTAGATCTAACTGCAGTCTCGCCATGTTTTTCCCCAAGCTGCATCAACTTTCAGGGGAACTCTCAACTTCATGGCACTTTCCATTTCTGACAAAATCAATTTCTCTGCCTGTTTTTTCTCTTCTGTAGGAACTTCAAAAACTAATTCGTCATGCACTTGTAAGATCATTTTTGTTTTTAGTTTTTGTACTTGTAACAGTCTGTGGATTCTCACCATCGCCGTCTTGATCATATCGGCCGCACTTCCTTGAATCGGAGTATTGATGGCGGCTCGCTCAGCCATTTCTCTCCTCATACGATTCGCGGAGTTTATTTCAGGAAGATATCTTCGACGTCCCAACTGGGTCGTTACAAAACCATCTTGGTGAGCTTTCTGTATAAGTGATTGGAGATACTCTTTAACTCCAGAATATCTTCGGAAATACTTATCGATGAAATCCTTAGCTTCCGAGGGCGATATTTTTAAGGTTTGAGACAAGCCGTAAGGGGTCTGCCCGTAAACGACTCCAAAGTTAATAGTTTTCGCTATCCGTCTTTGTTCAGAGGATACCTCGTCGACTCCAAAAATTAATCTTCCTGTGTAGGAATGCACATCTTCATCGTGTTCAAAAGCTCGCAAAAGCTCGGCGTCCTGACTCATGTCCGCTAAGAGACGCAATTCCACCTGGCTATAATCCCCAGAAAACAGTTCATACCCCTCCTCTGCTATGAAAACGGAACGAATGTCATAGCGCGGATCATCTGTAGTGGGAATATTCTGTAAGTTTGGGTTCGAGCTAGAAAGTCTGCCCGTTGCCGTAATGGTCTGATTAAAGCTTGTGTGCACTCGCCCCGTTTTTGGGTGAATCTGTTGGATGAGGCCTTCTACGTATGTAGATTTGAGCTTGCTCAACTCTCGATACTTGAGAATCCACTCGCAAATCGCATGATGGCTCGACAACTCAACCAGAACATTTTCATCGGTCGATATACCCGTTTTTGTTTTTCTGATAATGGGTAACTTTAATTTCTCAAAAAGAATTCGAGACAGCTGTTTTGGAGACCCGATATTAAAGGCTTCTCCAGCTAACTCAAAGACCTTGTCTTCTACTGTCGCTTGGTCTTCGGATAGATTTTCTTCCATTTTTTCCAATTTAGTTCGGTCGACTTTAACACCGGCGTATTCCATTTGAGCCAGAACAGGAACAAGAGGGACTTCAATCTCTTCAAAAAGCTCTCTCCCCCCCATCTTATCTACCTCACTCAAAAGCGTTTCATGTAAACGGTAAGCAACATCGGAATCTTCCCCAGAGTATTTCGTCGCCTTTTCGACAGAAACCTCAGAGAAACTGATCTGGCTTTTTCCTTTTCCAGTCACCTCTTCATAAGTAATTGTCTGATGACCCAAATATTTCAGAGCCAAGGCATCTAGACCGTGCGGTTCCTCAGGATTAATAAGGTAACTCTCTAAGAGCGTATCTGCGACAATCCCCTCGAGATGGACTCCCCAGTTTAAAAGTATCTGTAAGTCATATTTCAAATTTTGGCCAACTTTAGGAATTTCAGGATGTTCCAAAAGGGGCTTCAGATATTTTCTGACAAGTTCTGATGAGAGCTGGCCCTCCAACAGATCGTGGCCCCCCGGTAGGGTATGGCCAATCGGAATATAAAAAGCCTCGCCTGCTTTCACACAAAGGGAAATCCCAACAAGTTCAGCGCTATGAATACTGAGAGACGTCGTTTCAGTGTCCAGAGATAGAATATCTGCTTTGCGAATCAGATCGCATACCTTTTTCAGCGTCTCAAGACCGCTCACAGTTTGATATTGGGTATTCTCAAACCCTTTTTCCTGCCTTTGGAAATTAAACCGCTTCATGAGCTGATGAAATTCGAATTCCTCAAAAAGCTTCTTGAGGCTCTCCAAATGGGGACCCACATACCGGCATTCATCCCACGACCATTCAATATCCAAATCTCTCTTAACGCGGGCCAACTCCTGACTGAGAAACGCGATCTTTTTTTCTGCTTTCAGAGTCTCGCGTCTTTTTTCCTGTTTTATCTTATCCAGATTTTCAAATAATTTTTCTAAGGAGCCAAACTCTGAAATTAATTGTGCTGCAGTTTTTTCACCAATTCCAGTTACCCCTGGAATATTGTCAGAGGCATCTCCCATGAGCGCCAAGAAATCGACTACTTGCTCTGGTTTCACTCCAAACTTTTCAACGACTCCCTCGGGACCGACCCTTTTATCTTTCATGGTGTCGTACAAAGTGACCTTGTCAGTTACTAACTGCATGAGGTCTTTGTCCCCTGTAATGATATCGACTTCATACCCCGCCTGAACTGCTCTCTCGGTCAAAGTCGCAATCACATCATCAGCTTCGGCTCCTTCGAGCTGCATTCGCTTAATTTGAAAAGCATCCACTACCTTCATGATTTCCGGAATCTGTTTGACGAGATCTTCCGGT
Source organism: Bdellovibrio sp. ZAP7 (assembly GCA_945878405.1). Lineage (GTDB taxonomy): Bacteria > Bdellovibrionota > FAC87 > UBA2466 > UBA2466 > RFNO01. The sequence goes on along the minus strand of CAMCTJ010000009.1, from coordinate 63,813 downwards.
GGTTTCTCACGATTGGCTTTGTATTCTGGGTAGAGTTTTTTTCTAAAAGAAGGTTTGGGGGTATCGAAGGCAATTACGAGGTGAGCGGGTTTTTCAACGTCCAATACCCTAAGTAACATATTGGTAAAACCATAAATCGCATTTGTGGGGAACCCTTTCGAATTTGAAAGGTTTTGGATTGCGAAAAAAGCCCTAAAAAAATAAGAGCTCCCATCGATGATGATGAGCTTAGATTTCATAAACAACTACACCAAGTGTTTCGCAGGTGTCTTCCTGGCTCTTAAAGCCTCAATCACCGCAGGTAAAACGGAGACGATAATAATAGCCAAAATTACGAGAGTGAAGTTTTTTTGAACTACTGGAATGTTTCCAAACCAAAAACCCGCAAAGGAGAAAAGAACCACCCACAGGATTGCCCCTGAAATATTAAAAAGACCGAATCGGGAATAATTCATTTTTCCCACGCCAGCCAGGAAAGGGGCAAAAGTTCGAATAATGGGAACAAATCGCGCAATGATGATGGTCTTTCCGCCGTAGCGTTCATAAAAGGCTTGGGTCTTGGTCAAATATTCTCGCTTCAAAAACCAGCGGTCGCCCGTCAATATCTTCGGACCCACGTAACGGCCGATCGCATAATTGAGCGCGTCCCCTAAAATCCCTGCAATACAAAGTAACGGGATTAAAAACCTTAACTCCAACGAACCTTTTCCCGCAAAGGCTCCGGCAGCAAACAAGAGAGAATCCCCTGGCAGAAATGGGGTTATCACTAACCCGGTCTCACAAAAGACAATCAGAAATAAAATGAGGTAAGTCCACAGCCCATATTCGGAGATGGTTGTGCTTAAATGAACGTCCAAATGAAGCATCAAATCTAAGAACTGAGTAAGAATACCGGTCATGTTTTTCCTTATAAAGAGACTGGTTACTTTTGACTCTCTGGGCTTAAAAGTAAAGAGAGGTTTTTGGAGGGGTGCGTTACTGAAAGATAAAGAAGACAGCAGCCACTAGGGAAGAATACTTTAAATAATATCGGCAAAGCTTCGTTCTGTTTTTGCAAAATAGACTGTTCCACTCAAGAACACCACAAGGGTCAGTGCTAAAGAAACATTCACACTCAACCAGTCTATGTCTCGAGAAAATATTACGGAACGGTAGGCCTCAATAAGTCCAAACATGGGATTTAATCTTACCCACATCTGAAATCTTTCAGGAATAACTGAAATGGAATACAGAATAGGTGTCGTAAACATCCAAATTTGAACAATGAATGGAATAATATGGCCGACGTCTCGATATTTGACGTTGAGGGCTCCCAGCCAAAAACTCACTCCTGAGGACAAAATAAAAATCCAGAGCGTTACTGCCGGAACCCCTAAGATCCACTCCCACTGGGGATAAATACCATAATAAGCAAGCACCAAAACCATGCATAAAAAGGAAATGGCATAATCGAGAAGTCCCGACATGACGGCTGCCAGCGGAATCACTAGGCGTGGAAAATATACTTTGCTAAACAAAGCGCCACTCCCTACTAGGCTCATACTTCCCTTATTGATAGCTGAAGTGAAATAGGTCCACGGGACGAGAGCTGAGAAAACAAATACCGAATAAGGAAGACCGTCAGAGGCCATTTTTGCAACTTTTCCAAAAAGAAAGGTGTAGGTGAGAACTGTAAATAAAGGTTGAGCAATCACCCAAGCCACTCCAAAAACAGCTTGTTTGTACCTGACTTTAATATCGCGGAGGCTCAGAAAATAAATAAGTTCCCGATAACTCCACAACTCTCTCAATCTTAAAGATTGCCGAAGAGAAGCTCGGCTCTCAATTAAGATTTCATCGGAAACCTGAGCTGTACTCATTTAGGCCGCCTCCCGAATTGAAACCGGCATTGCAAAATACCCTTGTCGCTTATGGGGATCTTTTTCGATTGAAGTAACGCTCAAAAGCGGCAGATCTGATTCCTTGCCCAAATGGTCATAGAATTGGTCCCCTTCTGAATTCGTTAAGGTTACCTCGACCGCATAATCGAAAGGCCCCAGAGCCATTTTTGGAAACTCCATTCTAATTTTTTTCTTCTGGCCAACTTCAATTATTTTTTCAGTAATCTTTTCCTTGATGCTGGTAACTACGTCCCCAGAAAGTGGATTTCTGATTATCAACCACAGACTTAATCCTTCGAAGGATTGAAAAGCAGTGTAGTCAACTTCCAAAACCGCAGACTCGCGTGAATCAAAAGTCCAACAAGGGGCGCCGGATTGATTTAAAAACTGAACTCTTTCAATTCGAGCAACTTGATTTTCCCCAAGCCCTCGACTCCTGAGCCCATTTCCAAGGACTTCGCCATTAGATTGTAAAAGTTTTACGAATTCCGGAAGAACTACCTCTGTGGGTCCATCCTGAATCACTTGCCCGTGATCAAGTAGCACAACCCGCGAACATAAACTGCGGATGAGTTGCAAATTATGACTCACAAACAAGACTGTCCTGTCCTGATTTGCGACATCTCTCATCACACTTGTACATTTTTTCTGAAAAGCGAGATCCCCAACCGCTAAAACCTCATCCAAGACGAGAATTTCCGGATCTAAATGGGCAGCGACCGAAAAGGCTAAGCGCACATACATTCCACTGGAATAACGCTTCACAGGAGTATCGATAAATTTCTCTATCTGAGAAAAGGATACGATCTGATCAAACTTTCTTTTGATCTCTTCGCGTTTCATCCCTAGAAGCGCCCCATTCAAAAAGATATTTTCTCGCCCAGTGAGTTCAGGATGAAAGCCGGTTCCTACTTCTAAAAGACTGGCGAGTTTTCCCTTAACCCGAATGGTTCCCTGGGTGGGTTCAGTAATCCGACTTAAAATTTTTAATAAGGTTGATTTGCCAGCTCCATTCTTTCCCACGATTCCGATGACCTCGCCGGGCTTGGCTGAAAAAGAAACATCCTTGAGAGCCCAAAGAACCTCTTCGGGGCAACCGTTTGGTGCTTTTCCGCTTAGCCAACGGCCTAAATCTGCTGTACGTGAAGCGAGGGTTTCTCGGAGAGTGGCATACGGAGAATGGGCGAGCTTTCCGATAGTATATTTTTTTGAGACGTTCTTAACTTCAATCGAAAAGTTCATAGATAAATGGGAGTTGCGAAGACACGGGTTAACGTCTCATTGACGTTTTGTCTCCTAGATGAGAAAGAATCTCCATTATACTATGATTTCAATTTTTGATCCCAACTCTGCCGCGTCAAAAGATTCTGGCATCTTTGGACTCCCTTTTCGCCAATCCGAAAGTAGCTTGATCTATTTGCCTGTCCCCTGGGAAGTAACTACTTCTTACGGCTCAGGTACGTCATTGGGGCCGCGTTCCATTTTGGAAGCGAGTCGTCAAGTTGATCTCTTTGACGTGGATGTCCACCGACCTTATGAGTGTGGTCTTTATTACCTCAAAGAATCTCCTGAAGTACTCCGTTGGAATAAGGCCGGTAAGGAGAAGGCTCTTCCCATTATTGAATGCGGAGGAGATCTTTCTGAATCTCCAGAACTTCAATCTCAGTTGAAGGAAGTGAATGCTCTTGGGGCTCTTCTAAATGACTGGGTAAGAAAAGAAACTCTCGCTATTTTTAGTTCGAAAAAAATACCAGCAATTGTTGGGGGAGATCATTCAGTTCCCTTTGGGGCACTTCAAGCAGCAGCTGAATTTTTTCCTCAGTTTGGCATTCTGCATTTTGATGCACATAGCGATACCCGAAAGGCTTACGAGGGATTTACTTGGTCGCATGCTTCGATCATGCGAAATGTTCTCCAAAACATTCCACAGGTCGCAAGACTGGTTCAAGTCGGCATTCGTGATTTCTGTGAAGAAGAGATCGACTTTTGTGAAAGTGAAAAAAATCGAGTGAAAGTCTTTACTGATTCACATTTGCAAACCCGGAAGTTCGAAGGGGCTCCCTGGAAGTCAATTTGCGATGAAATCATTAAAGAGCTGCCTCCCGTGGTTTGGATTTCTTTTGATATTGATGGATTCGACCCCAAACTTTGCCCGCATACGGGGACACCTGTTCCCGGCGGCCTTGAATTTAATGAGGCTATTTATTTGATTAAAGCTCTGGCCCTTTCCAAAAGAAAAATTATTGGATTCGATTTGAATGAAGTGGCCCCCGACCCCTCCGGAAAAAGCGAATGGGATGCAAATGTCGGAGCTCGATTGCTTTATAAACTCACTGCTTGGACTCTGTTTTCTCAAGGTAAAGCGCGTTTGCGATAACTTTTCTAAATCTTAGTTGATGAAGCCCTGCAGCTACGGCTAAAGCAAAGATCATCCCAACCCAAAACCCCACGGGTCCTTGTTTCAGACCAAAAGCCAGTCCTATACTGATTCCCATTCCTAGGACGCCAAAGGAAATCAATGTATTGATAAATGGGATACGAGTATCTTTTAATCCTCTGAGAATATAAATACCCACTACCTGAAGCCCATCGAAAATCTGAAAAACTCCGGCGATGCGTACTAATTTTTCTGCCAACCCCTTGATCTCTGGATCCGAATTGTACAACTTTACAATCTGCTCTGGGAAAAACAGCAGAAAAGAAGCATTGAAAATTGCCAACCCTAAAGCTAGAAAAAGCCCTACTTTTCCAGCTCTTTGAACGCCCGTCCAGTCTCCCCGACCGGCAAATCCCCCTACTCGCACTGAAACCGCGAAGGAAACTCCCAGAGGAACCATAAAGGTTGCTGATGCTACATTCAGAGCGATCTGATGTGATGCAACCGCCACTGTTCCCAACAAACCCATAATGAGTGTACTTCCACTGAAGTAGATCATTTCAGAAAGCATCGCTCCACTCGAAGGAAGACCTATTTTAACAATTTCTCGAATTCGGTCCCGGCTGATTTCTGATTTTTCCCAGAGCTTTAGATAACGATACTTCTTTGAAAAACTTAAATAGCTCACTAAGCCGATACACAAAAGTCCTTGAGTGAACGCGGTAGCAAAACCAGCCCCAGCAACCCCCAAAGCAGGAAAACCCCATTTACCGTAGATCAGAGCATAGTCGAGAAACGCATTCAGACTGGCACCGATAACAACCAAAACAATGGTTGGGGTAGGATCCTCGACTGAATCACAAAACTGACGGAAAATAATAAATGCCAGGTGAAACGGAACGCCCCAAAAAATGGCCTGAAGATACCGCTCAGCAATACCCACTAATTCGGGTTTCTGACCTAACCACAACAAAACCCAATTTCCTGACAGGACCATCCCCCCCATAGCGATTGCCAAAACACCTGCCAACGCTAACCCGGAATGCACGATCTTTCGAAACTCATGAACTTGCGAACGCCCAAACGCATGAGACACCAAGGGATTGATGGAACTTAAGATGCCTAAACAGACCAATTGAAGAAGCCAATAGTAAGTAGTTGCTATCGCCATCCCGGCCAAAGCCTCTGATCCTAAATGCCCAACCATCATGTTATCCACGATAGGCATGGTCATCCAAAGAAGCTGGGTCACAACCATCGGCAATGCAAGTAATGAAACTTTTTTCAACTCAGAGATCACGGCCATCATTCCACATTTTTTCAAATGTTTTTCTAAACCGCTCTACGAGACTTGGATCATTCAAGTAAACCTGGTTTTCTTGATTTTTAAAGCTAGCGCTATTCGTAAAATTAAACGAACCGGTTTCAACGGCTCGATGATCTAACACGATAAACTTATGGTGCATGATACCTCTCTGATGCCCCACCCTAACGTGAGCTCCCGCTCTAATCAAAGTAGAAACGAGCGAATGCGGTTCCCTGCTTTGTCGTTTATCAACCAGAATTCTTACCGGTATTCTTCTTGCTGACACCAAAATCTCATGAACAATCTGAGGGTGGGTGATATCAAAGACCGCAATATCCAAGGATTGTTGAGCTGAGCGTATAAATTCAATCAATTTTTCATCGCATGCCTCATCTGGAGAAAAACATGAGTTTCCCTCCGATACCGACCTCACCTTCTCAAAAGGGGTACCGCGCTTCACTTGATTCGTGCACGCCGCAATCGCAATAGTTGCCCAAAGAACTGAAACAAATTTCATTTTAAGACCCAACTTTCTTTCACATCAGCCCCTAGTCTCTCTTCAGAGGCTATTCGATAATCGTCCAAAACCCACCCTCTCTCCTCCTCAAATGCCCTTCTTCCATTACAGATTTCGACTTGTGTAGATTGATAAAGAATGAGCTCATTAAAAAGCCTATTTTTCGTAAAGGCAGAAAACAACCGAGGCCCAAACTCACACCATGCTTCATGATATCCACGTTCACCCAACCGAACGGCCAGCTCCGATAAAAGTAACTCACTATCAACTTCTGATATCTCTACACATTCTATCCCAACACTTTTTAATTTCTCTTTTTTGACTCCAGAAGCGGATTTCCCATGCACTAGTGTGATAGAGAGGGCTGTTTTCATCAGCTGACACTCCATCGAAAATGAGAGCTGCTTGTCTAAGACCCATACGGGCTTCCTGATAACGTTGGAACCACAACGGACATCAAGACGGGGATCATCTGCTTTTAAAGTCGCGACGCTAGTTACGATGACATCTGCCTGATTTCTGCGAAAGTGAGTGAGTTCGTTCGCAAGTTCCCCCGTAATTTTTACAGGACTTCCATTTGAAGAACACACGTTGCCATCTTTAGACACTGCGAGTTTCCCCGTTAACCAAGTCTTACGAGTTTTGGTCCACCAAGCATAATTCTGATAAAAATTTTCTATCTCTGAGAGCGGCAAGTACTTTGCTTTTATTCCCGATTGAGTAAGAATCTCTCCCCCCTTTCCTGCCACAATGGGATTAGGATCAATAAAACCATAGACCACTCTTTCCAACTTTTTCGATTTCAAAAGATCTGTACAGGGAGGAGTTTTCCCAAAGTGACAGCAAGGCTCTAAAGTTACATAAAGCGTTGCACCCGTAGCTTCATTTCCTAGATTTTTAAGGGCTTCCACTTCAGCATGGGGCGAACCTGTTCCCCAATGAAATCCTCGTCCCAAAACCTTGCCCTCTTTTATCACGATAGCCCCGACAGCGGGGTTTGGAGAAGTATAGCCCTTTCTCTGACTTGCTAAATCAAGGGCTTCTAATAAAAGCTTGTGATCTTCATTCATTGAATTAACAATTATCCTAATGCAACGTGATCTAGCAATAAAATGCCTCAAGAATGAATCTTTTGACCTTCTGGTTATTGGAGGCGGCTCAACTGGTGCGGGGATAGCTTTGGATGCTCAAACCCGAGGCCTTAAAGTTGCTTTGGTGGAACAAGGGGACTTCACTTGTGGCACCTCTAGCCGAAGTACTAAACTTGTCCACGGTGGGGTCCGCTATTTAGAGCAAGCGGTTATGCATCTCGATCGCAGTCAGTTTCGCTTAGTTCGAGAAGCGCTCCAGGAAAGAAAGGTTTTAAGTCAAATAGCCCCGCATCTGGTGACTTGGCTCCCTCTTTTAATTCCCATGTACCGAAGATGGGAAGCTGCCTATTACAATGCCGGACTTCGAATGTACGATTGGCTTGCCGGTAAAAACCTAGTCCATAGAAGTCGGTTTGTATCTCATCACGAAGCCTTGGAGTTATGTCCTTTTTTAAAAAAGAGCGGACTTAAGGGTGGTGTGATTTATTACGATGGTCAGTTTGATGATTCTCGGATGGGTCTTAGCATCTTACTTACCGCAATAAATCGTGGAGCAGTCATTTCAAACTACACTCGAGTGACTGGTTTTATTAAATCGGCAGGAAGAATTACGGGAGTTCAACTTCAAGATTCGCTCAAGGGGGACGTTTGGACCACTCAGGCTTCTTTCGTTGTGAACGCTACCGGTCCTTACACCGACAATTTGAGAAAAATGGATTTTCCTGACTGTAAATCACTGCTTCGAGTAAGCTCTGGAGCCCATTTAGTAACTCCTCTTCCCTCTCCTCAGCCAAAAGTGGGAGTGCTGATTCCTAAAACCCAAGACAAACGTGTTCTTTTTGTTCTTCCTTGGCTAGGACACCTATTGATAGGCACAACTGATAATCCAGCTCAGGTAAGTCCAGATCCTAAACCGACTGCCCAGGAAGTTTCATTCATTCAACAAGAGTACCACCGATATTTTGAAGGGTCCTTGGACAATTCCCAAATTGAATCGTCCTGGTCTGGGCTTCGTCCCCTAGTCGATGAAACCTCTCATAAAGGGACAGCGGCCCTTTCTCGTGATCATTCTTTTGATGAGAGCTCTTCAGGGTTGCTGAGCGTGTTTGGAGGTAAGTGGACCACCTATCGAACAATGGCAAAAGACACAGTTGATAAGTTAGTGAAGCGATTCCCTAAACCTTTAGGCCCTTGCATTACCGATAGAGTGAAGCTTTCTGGCGCAGATTCATTTGAACCCGGTTTATCCCAGCAATGGATCAAAAGCGGGTTCGATCAGAAAACAGCCGAGCACCTTGTCCGAGCCTATGGGGATCGTTCTCCTCAAGTAATTCAATTAGCCCAAGATGAATTTAAAGAACGACTTCACCCCAAACACCCCATGCTTCTCGCAGAGGTCATTTATAGCGTGAGAAATGAATATGTTTGTCGCTCTTCGGATATTTTATTTAGGCGAACCCGATTGGCATTACTAGATAAGAAAGCCGCGAAAGAAGCCTTTCCAAAAGTTCACTCTATCTTGGCTGAAGAACTTGGGTGGGATGAACGAGAAATAGAAGCTGACCAGCTTGATTTTACTAGTCAGCTCTAAAATTACTTCTGGATTGGATATTGAGGAGAAATTTTCTTAATCTTCTCCACTAACTTAGCGATATCCTTGCCATCTTTAGCTTTGGCAATTTTAGCTTTAAGTTGTTGAATCTTGCCACGTCTTCTTCGGCGGCGATCAATGTCTTGTCTTCGAGTAAAAGCACCCATTCGTTGTCTCCTTATGAGGGGTCAATAATACAGGCTCTCTTTAAAAAGAAAAGTCCTGTCCTGAAATTTTTCTATAAATTTTTCCCGGTGAAATTCCTGGTTCCCCCTCCAGCTCCAAAAATTTTGGTGGCCAAAGATCGGGATCAAAATGCATGGGTTCTGGGGGTATTCCGAGGACCTTTGCTACCAATTCAGAACAGTAGAATGCATCATTTCCCCAAGAAAAATGCGAATCGTACGGTCGACCAATCCACTGCTCAATCTCCTGAGCCATGCCTTCTTTGGAATCAACGGACATGGTTTCTTTGACGGTCCCAAACTGATTCACGTCACTCAAATCAGTCCAGACAACTCCAGTTCTCGGGTGGGAGTGAAGTACTCTTCCCTCCAAAGAAATCACTACGTGCGCATACGGAAAATCAGGCTCCAGTTGAATGACTTCACCTTTTGAATTTCTAATCTCAAGAAAAGAAACTTCTAAGCTGGAACAGCTTGCGGCGGCACTCGTTAGTGCAAACAAAATCCAAGTTTTTAGCATCATGGCCTTTGTTTTCTCTTCCTCAAACATGCTACGGCAAGACCGGCCGCATTAAGTTCCAAATCCATTTTTAAAAGTGATCGAACTTCTGCTGTTATCGGGATCTCACAAGCACTCAATTCACGATCAAAGTACTGCGACAGTTTCATTAAAATAGTTGATTCCAATTCACCATCTGGAACTTTCTTTTGATCACACTCCACAATCAAATTTTGATGAAAAAGCAGGTGCCTCTTGAGCAATTTGGCGCGTTCGGAAATCCCCATGACCGGGCCAAAGTGAGTCAGATAGGCAGTCTCAGCTTTTGTCGCCTCTATTTGATCAATTGCTTGAAGAGCTTCCTCATAATCAAAATCAACCGGACTAGTCGAGGGGATATGAAACGGCGTTGTACCCGCAAGCGCTGGATAACATAATCCAAACGCATCGCCAGTAAAAACACTTTGGGTGTTTTCATCTAAAATACAGAAATGGTGAGAAGCGTGTCCTTTCGTATAGAAAAATCGAAACGAAACGCCTTCCCATAGGATTCTCTCGCCGTCTACGATTTCACGAACACGATCCTTAGGTAAAGGTTTGATCTCGCCATAAAGAGCAAAAAACTTTTCTTCTCCATATACTTTCTTTGCACTCGAAATTAAGCGCTCTGGCTCGGTCAGTGTCTTGGCTGCTTTGGGATGAGCTAAAACAACAGCCTGGGGAAAACGTCCAGCCAAAGCGGCTGTAGCCCCAGCGTGATCTAAATGGGCGTGAGTCACCAATAAATAATCAACCGCTTTTTCATTGGCTCCCCTGCTTCTTAAGGCCTCCAGCAAGTGGGGAATTGCGTGATTAGTATTATTTTCAATTAAAACCGCTCGACCGTTTTTTACTTGAAGAAAAGCTGCCGCGAACCGAGAAAACCGATAGTGACAATCAATAACTGACCATTCATTTTTCATGAAAGAATATTAAAAGGGATGGTCAGGAGATACAAATTCATATTTATCTAGATCAAAACTCTTGAGTGGCGTTCCAAATAAATGATTCACTTTCTTCAGATGAAACTCCCCGCTCTGATTCCGAACTCCGACGATATCGGAACCATCTGACAAAATTAAACCAACTTTGCCAGTATAGAAATCATAACTTCCATCTAAGATAGAAACCCGAAATCCTAAGCTTCTAAACACAGTCCAACCAGAGAATGTGAGAGGATGGAAAGGGTTATCACTATTGAAAGGAGTTTGCCCCAATTCGACGACTAAATTGATATCCCACTGAGGGCCTTTGTAAAATCCCGCTAAGGCGTTCATTGCCTTCGCGTTTTCCGGAAGTTCGACTTCTCCCTCTTTTCTCATCTCAAACTGCCCCACGCGCCCGAAAAGAAGAGAATACCAAACTCCCCGAACGATGCCCCCGCCGATTTCTTCCACGTGAATGACAGCATCTAAGTCGGCCTGAGGCCGCTGGAAGCTAAATCTGAAAGGCTCCTTATGAATAGGGTATACTCGTGTAGCAAATCGATAGCTGACCGCTTCTCTCTGCTCAAAATCTCCAAAAAATAATTGGGCCACGGCCGACATGCTGATTTCCTCGTTTGATTTTTCTTCGACGCTCTCGTGAAAGGTTTGAATGTTAATTTCTGCTCGCTGATAGGTTCCGAGATACTCATGATAGACGTAACCACGATAAATTCCTCCCACCTCATTCACTTGGGCATTTCGAATAGGGGGCTGGTTGGGAAAAGCCTTCACGATGTCTTTTTCAGCCTTTAAAGAAAGATCCTGGTCGTTTTGGATTCTCTTAAAGTCACAATCCCGACACTTCACTCCCCCCAAGGTCATTTGACACTTTACAGTTTGCCGAGGGCCCATGAGAACTAAGTCATTATCAAAAAAGTTGTAGGTCCCTTTATCAAAAACTCCTACGGTGCAGTATTCAGCAGAGTCAATGCAGAGAGGATCGTCTTTGCTGGCCCAGTTAGCATGTAATCGATAGGAGGAAAATGGGTTGCCAATTTTTGTGGTGTCATCAGTATTTCGAAACGAGACCATCTGGAGCCGATGACTAGTGCCATCAGCACACACGCCTTCGTACTTTCCTGCAACCGGCTCAATCACAGGATACTTCGGAGATATCTCCCCGCTTTTGCTTAAAACAATTTCTCCTACATTTCCTCCATAATTGGAGCGAAAAGTACCGGTAAACTTTCCAGCCTCTGATAGAGTTAAAACGACACTGATTTCCTGGTCTGGATGAACCAGCGGAAGAGTTTTGTCGCTAGGGTTAAATTTGATGTTGTCAAAATGATACGTCATGTATTCGGAAGAGTTCCTATCTCCGAACTGAAGCTTTAAAAACGCCATGAATTCAAAACGGTCCGTTTCTCTCTCATCATCGCCCTCATTGCTCACTAAAATATCTAATTGAACCAACTGGTCCCGCTTGAGCTTTTCGTTGTGGAGAATGCCAGAGTACCGACCTGAAATTTCCAAATCAGCAGCATCTTGGGCAAAGAGTACCCCTGAAAAAAACAACACTGACAAGAAGAGAATAAAACCGTTTTTCACAGGCCTCTTATACTCGATTTTTGATGACAATTGTTGGCAAAGCTAATAATTGATCCGCTCATGAAAACCTTATTGTTTATTCTTTTAGTTTCAATAACTTCTACCTCTTTTGCCGGCGAGACCAAGCTCGGTTGGGGACACGAATCTGAGGCAAGCGCCGTTATTTCATCAGGAAATGCTGATAACCAAACCTATAGTCTTTCACAGGCGACTCAATACCTTTGGCCCCAAGATGCTATCAAGACAAAAGCGAGATACTTACTTGGGAAAACTTCTGGTACTGAGACGGCTAGAAACTGGGCTCTAGGGGCCCGATATGAAAGAAGCCTTTCGACTACATTATCGGCTTATTTGGGATATCAAATCGACAGTAATATTTTTGCAAATCTAGATTACCGCCATACGGGTGATGTGGGTTCCAAATACACTTGGCTCTCGGGAGATGTCCATACGCTTTTTTCTGAGTTGGGGTATCGCATAACAAAAGAAAATCAACTCAATCCCACTCTTGAGCTCACGAGCCATTTTTTAAGAGCCTACACTGAATGGACTGCAAATTGGACGTCTGTTCTTTCAAGCAAAGCTTACGTGGAATATCTCCCCAATCTCACTCGCTCCGCAGATTGGCAGTTAAACAGTGAAGTGAGTTTGGGAACAAAACTGAGCGACATTTTTTCGCTTAAAACGGGTTACTTGTTTTTATATCGAAACACGCCTGCCGGGGTAGGTAAGAAGCAACTCGATACTGTGTTTTCGACAGCTCTCGTAGCCAAGTTTTAACCATGACCTTCAGGCTTAAGAAATTTTTGATAGTCGGTATTTTAGCTCTGGCTGTCAGACCTGCCTTTTCATTGGATACCGTCCCCTATGTCGATCTCAATCAGTACCTCGGGGCCTGGTATGAAATTGCAAGTTATCCAATGTTTTTCCAACGGGGATGTGTTGCTACAAAAGCGACCTACTCGCAGAGAGCCGACGGCAACATTGCCGTATTGAACGAATGCCGTAAGGACAGCTTTGATGGCCCTTTAAAAAAAGCAGAAGGTATTGCTCGGGTAGTCGATAACAAAACCAACTCGAAACTCGAGGTAAAGTTTTTCCTTTTTTGGGGAAATTACTGGATTATTGATCTAGATGAGGAATATAGATTCGCTGTTGTCTCTGAACCTCGTCAAAAATACCTTTGGATCCTGAGCAGAACGCCTATCATGAAAGAAGACATCTACCAGGGGATCTTAACTCGACTTAAAGAAAAAGGGTTTGATTTAACCCGTCTTAAGATGACCCCTCAGCCCTTGCCCGGCTGATTGCTCCATCTGTGATAAATAACGAACAAAATCAGACTCGGTAAGAATTCCTATGAGCTTTTGCCCTTCAACAACGGGCAAACACCCAAATTTATTCTCAAGAAGTTTAAGGCCTGCTTCTCGGAGGGTTTCCTCAGGATCAGTTGTTTCAATTCCCCGGGACATCACTTCAGCAACTGTAGTATTCCGTAAATAATCTCGCACTTGAGAAAAAGGCAGGCTCTCCTTCGAAAACAAAGCCGCAGCTACCATATCTCTCTGTGAGAGAACACCCACCACATTACGCTCTGAATCCACCACAGGAAGATGGCGGATCTTGTTTTCTTCCATTGAATCGTAGGCGACGTCGAGAGAATCATTTTCTCTCGCATACACCACTTCTTCGGTCATTAAATCTGCAACAGTCAAATTCTCCATAGATCTTCCCTTCCGGTTTAGGGCATTGATTTCTTCACACTTACTGCCAACGGCGCCACTTCCTTTTCGTATTGTGTAACCACTCTTTGGCAAAAGGCTTTAACCTTCTGAAGATGCCCTCCCTGTTTTAACTCGTCTTCTGTTAACACCAATTCCGCAAGAGGCATTTTCCGGACTAAATCGCGCATCTGGAACAAAACTCGGTGGCCTCCCGAGCCCCCTTCTGTGACGAGAAAAGCTACTCGAGGTAATTTGGATTCCATTTTTAACAGATAGGTACGCATCGGACTGGCCATTCGAGCAACCCAAACGGGAGACGCTAAGACAACCACATCGAACTGTGAAGGGTCGTTTGAAGGCGAATTGATATTTGGTGCAATTCCCACTAGGGCTTCCCAAGCCGAACGCAGATACCCCAGGGGTCCGGTTCGGTGCTGCATTTCACTGATTTCTTCGATTTTTTCCGCCCCAAGTGTGTCAGCCACCAAATCGGCTACTTTTTTAGTTGCCCCACTTCTTGAGAAACTGACCACTAAAGCCTGTAATTTTTTTGCCACTTTGAACCCTCCGTCCCCCCACCCTCCGTCTCATGAGCAAGTTTGAGACCAGGTTTCATGGGCCGGATTTAGCTAAAAAGGGAGACATAAGATTGCAAAATAAAAAGTTTTTTGCCGAAACATTGCGAAAGCTACTTCGGTAGACTAGCTTTAAGGAACTAGGAGACCTCATGAAAAAATATCAAAAACCTGTGGTGGTAAAGCTCGGATCCGTAATGCTCATCAAAGGCAGCAAAAATGTAAAGTCTGACTTCACCACTGTTGGATTCCTTTAAGAAGTTATGCAGCTAAGCTGTAATAAAGGAAGGCTTCATTCGAAGCCTTCCTTTTTATTTAGATGATCGATGGATTCAAAACCTAATTTTAAAATTTGCCTTGCTGAGAACCTTTCTCTCACTGAAATGGAGGGAAGGCTGGTGCTTTTCTCCAAACAAACTGGAGATTTTTTTGGCTTGAATGAATCGGCTGGCTTTTTTCTACAGCTTCTTTTGGAACACGATTTCTTACAATCTATCGCTCTGGCCCAAAAGGAATTTGAAGTATCGGAGACCGTCCTTCAGCAGGACTTTCTAGAAATGATTGATGAACTAATGAAGAAAAAGCTCATAAAGAAAATTCCTCTTTGACCACTCCTGACGCTATGAGCACTCTTTCTTATCCCTTAACTAGTCCCACTTTTCTGAGCTTAGAGAAATCATCCCCAAAGCTAGTCTCTGTCTCTCAGTTTTGTCGTCGGATGTCAGTTGGGCAATCAACTCTTCTTGTCCTGGGCGATGTTTTTACCCTTTTCGGTAAAAGTTTTATGGGGCCAAATGACCCCCAGGCTCTACCCACCCTTTTTGAAAGTCTGAGAAAGGACTCAAAACAGACATGGCCTAATATCAATGGACAGTGCTCTTGTGTGTGGATGGACGATAATAAGATTGAGATCTTTCGCAGTGTTTTTTCCCCCCATACACTGTTTTTTTCACAAAAAGGGGTTTCGGATCAATTGAGGATGTTAGCTGAGCGACACACTGTTTTTTCCGACGAATACACTGCTAACTTTATTCTGGACCTCCCCTCTTCGCAATTTGCCTCTCCCCTAACGCCCTTAAAAAATGTCTTCCGGATACAACCAGCTTCCTTGGTTCATCTGGCTGCCCACTCCGAACCTAAAATTGAAATGCTCCCTCAAGAACCCTACCGACTAAAAGAAAGTCAGATTCCCGGTGAAGAAATCTCTGAACGCCTCAGAGACACCCTCAAGACGATATTGAACTGGCATCTTTCCAAGGGAAATCAGGTCTCGGCAGAACTCTCGGGAGGTTTGGATTCTTCGTTTGTGGCATCTTATCTTTCTGTGCTTTCACCCTCCCCCATTGAAGGCTTAATGTATGCCTATCGCAAACACCCCTCTCATGCTTTCAGTGAGGACTGCGCCCGGGTGGTAGCTCGAGACAAGCACATTGATTTACGGGTATTCGACTCATCTGAAATCCCCACTCCTCAATTAGATGATATAGGCCCCTATCAAAATGAACCCGTCGATTTTTTTTGGCAGGGTACTCTTTTTGGACCGATTTGCCGTAACTTTATAAAACCTGGCGGGCTTTTATTCACCGGTTTTGGTTGTGATCAGCTGCTGATGAGAAGCAATCAAATCGTCCGAATACTTGCACGTAAGAAGGGTGTTCTTGCGACACTGCCATTAGTGCGTGAGTTGGCGAAGGCACTGAATCGACCGGCAACCAATTTTACGGTTCAGTTTCTTGTTTCGCGCTTACCTCGAACCCTATTGATTCGTGGATTGGATCTCACTCGCACATTAAGAATCAATCCCTTAAAAATTGATGAACTAGCCCCTGAGATAACCAAAGCAGATCGAATTTCTTGGTTTCTTGAGGATGGCCGTGCATTATCGGCGAATTCCCTGTTCCACCGAATTCAAGCTGCAGAGGTTCTGGAAAACCGTTTCTTTGAACCAGACCTTCCTCATTCAAATCTTAATTACTTGGTGGCCCCCCAATATGTAATCCAACCTTACCTCGAGTCACTGGGGGTGCAATATATTCATCCTTTTTGCGACTCTCGAATGATTGATTTTGTTTATAACGAGACCCCTTATGGACTGATTCACGACTTTTCACGCCCTTACAAAAATCTCCTCAGGGAAGCCATGAAGGGGATTACCCCGGAAACAGTGAGAAATAGAAAAAGAGATGAATTTTCCTTTGATGGCTACTTTTTTTCGTTTCTAAAAACCAATGAGGCCTTTTTGCGCGGACTTATTGAGGAAGCAAGCAGAGAGTTTTCGGGATGGATCGATCGCAAAGCCATTAATCAGTCATTTGAATCGATGTTATTTGGGGTGTCTACTAATTCGGAAATTAAATTGGCCAGACTGATGAGTTACCTGGTGTGGAAACGAACCTTTAACCATTATTTGCAACTCCAAAGGGAATTACCCCAATGACCTACTCCCTGCTTTACACTTTATCTTTTTTATCCACCAAATTCTTAGGTTTGGAACGAACCACCAAATATTTCAGAGCTCTGGGCCAGTTTTTGCGCCGATATAAACTTTTTCACAAAACTCCAGAGATTTTGGAACAAAGATTAGCGCGCGGTTTGGAAAAGGTTCCTTTAGCCGCCAAGTGCTTAGATCAAGCTGTCGTTGCTTGGTATGTTTTAAATCTTCATGGGCATCCAGCCATTCTGAGAATCGGAATCAGCTTAACTCCCTTGGAAAGCCATGCATGGGTTGATTTAAACCACAAAATATTTGTCGATACCTACAACCTTACTGACTTAACAGTTGTTGCAGAGTATGGCCCCTGGGCTTCCGGTTTAAAAATCAATCTGTAATCCAGCGACCGCGTAATGCAAGAAAGTAAAAGTGTACACCTTCGAATTATCCGCTCCCCCCTCCAATAGCCGATAGCCAATATTTGCCTGCCAAGATGGACCTAGCTGATAAACCACTCTTACCACGACGTCCTCAGCTCTTCCTTGAGGGGCAGCTAGAGCATCTCCATCTACATCTAGAGTCAAATAAGGAGACAACCGAACACTTGCGCGAAAATGCAAAAGGGGTACAAACCCCAGATCTGATTTTCTCGAACTCGTAGCGCCTTGAGTGAGCGAAATTTCAGCATCTCGAACCTTCGCAGTAAACCCAAGCCATACTTTCCAAGTCTCATCATCAACAATTTTATATCGGTAGGTAAGCCGATAAGAGTTGAATCGAAAAAGGCTCTCGGTTGCTGCTCCCGCAGAAAAGGTTTGGCCTTGAAATGAAATATTACTATTCAGGACTTGCGATCCTTTAAGGCTCAGAGGTGCAAACAAAAGGCGAACTTCGCTCTTTTCTGTCCAACGATAACCCGCATAGATTCTTCCTGATAAATAGGGACCATTCCCAAAATCTTTAAGTGAAAACAAAGTCCCGGAGTCTCCAGGGATTCGACAATCATTGCGAGTTTGCCAAACAGGTCCCGTTTCCATTTGCAAAAACCAATTTGTTTTTGATTCAGTTCCAAAAAGGGGGAAGCAGAGGAGAAGGCAAACAATAAACCATTTCATAAAGTCATCCTTTTAGATATCAGTTGATGAAAGTGATAGGCAGTTTGTTCACGCAATAAACTAAATGGCCCTGATTGATAATAAGCGCTTTCAAGACCCTTTTGGACTTCTTGACAAATTTCTTGATCCTCCAGTTGAACCTGATGCGCAACCTTTAAACTCTCGTCAATAAAAGACGAGTTCTCCTGAGAGACATCCTCAAAATAGAAATCAAAGATCACTCGGCAACGATCAACAGCTTCGGGAATCACCACATTTACATCCATGACTCCCTCGTAGAGATTGATCATCAGATTCGGATAGAGCCACCAGTACTGAGCCGTCCCCTTTCGAACCTGCGAAACTCCATCCCCCGTTTTTGGCTTGAGCGGCGCAGTCTGAAGACTAGACCTTGAAAACAGTTCGGAACGATAGTCAGAGTACGGAATCACTCCGGCTAGAGCTGGGTGCAGAGTATTGATGTGGTAGCCGCCGTCTAAATAATTATCGATGAACACTTTCCAATTACACTGAAGCGGATATTCAACTCTCTTCACAAACTTCATTTTTTCTATTTGAAACGATGCCGATTCTTTCTGGAAAGGTTCCCATTGCTCTTCAAAAGAACTTGGTTTTTCACTTAATGAAACAAAAAGCCAAGGTCCAAATTCTTTTACGTAAAATCGAGGTAGAGGATTCTCCTCTTTAGTAAAGTTGTTCACTCCCTCAAATTCGGGATTTGTCTTTAGGCGGCCCTCTAGGTCGTAGGTCCAACCATGGTACTGACAACGAAGTCGAGAGCCCTCACCGCGAGGAGCCCGACAGACTTTAGCTGCTCGATGGCGACACACGTTCGAAAAGGCGTGAAGATTTCCCTCGAAATCACGAGTCACTACAACAGACTCTTTACCCACCTGTGCCGTCATCCAAGTTCCGTGCTTTGAAAGTTCCTCTGCACGGCCAACCCATATCCACTCTTTTCGAAAAACATGAGCGAGTTCTGCTTCGAATGCTTTTTGGTTAACGTACCATTCACTCGGTAAACTCCGGGCCTTATCTAACGGTAGATGCGGATCAAAACGGTGGTCCATCTTTGTAAAAGTAATGGGGCTTTGAGCCTGAGTCAAAGGCTGTTAAGAAGTCTTTTTGCTAATCTTCGGGTCTTTGAAGAAAAGCCCAGATCCATTCAATCTCTTGCTGTTTTAACTGTTCCCCAAAAGCCGGCATTGAGTTTTTACCTTGAGAAACTGTCGTGAGAAATTGATATTTCGGAATGAGTCGGCCTCTTAATCTGGGGCCTATCTTCCCTTCCCCGTTCACTCCATGGCAACTCCTACAATTTAACTCATAGAGATTTCGTGTATCTTTGGTTGTTCCGTTTGCATCGATTCGATATTTTCTAGATTCCGTTTCATAAGAGACGCGCTGTTCAACTTCTTTGGCCCTAGGTTTTATTGAGTTTAAAAATGCCAAAAGAAAGGGCTCCTCAGTTTCGGTGATCTGAGCTCCAAATGACTTCATCTTTCCTATTAACTTTTTCCATCCGATTTCCTTTAGGGGTTGGCTCAGAATCAATCCCTCTGAGTGACACATGAGACACCGATTTTTATAAATGGAATACCCTTCGGCAATTTTGGGCTCTACTGCCATAAATGAAACCCCATCGACTGCATTTCTTAAATAGCCCGAGGGATTCCAGTTATGTTTCAACGGCTGGATATTTCCTTGGCTATCCTTTGCCCTGGAAAGTAAACGAAACAGACCCTTTTTTTTAACCGGAATTACCAAATCAAATTCCTGCCACCCGCCTTTGGGATTCACTGAGCTCAATCGGGCGGGATGCCACGTTTTTCCCTGGTCCCATGAAAGCTCGACTTGAACGACAGTTCCGAAACCTGAAAAGGCTTTACCTTTAACTTCGTAGTTTCCAACTGCAACTCGTTCTTCGGATCGAGGGGCAACAATCAGAGACTGCACCAACAACTCTTGAATAGGATTTCCCGTTTCGGAATTCCATTCTTCTCCGACTTTCAGTTGTTTCTTAGGCATTCGATATGCCTTCTTCATGTAAAAACCTTGATCTTCCTCAGCAGTTAGATTGATTTCGGTAACCCACTTAATCCAGTTTTGCCCATACCAACGCGGAAGCACTAACCGAACCGGCCCACCGTGCAGAAGCGGAAGAGGTTCCCGGTTCATTTTTAATGCCAGCAAAGAGTCTGGCTCATACGCTTTTTCAATCGGAATACTCCTAATAAATTCAGGAGTGGAAGGAAGGGCCGGTTTGTCAGCGCCTCTCACAGTGATAAACCGTGCATTTTTTTGAGGCTTTGCTTTTTCGAGCAGCTCTCTTAAAGCTACTCCCGTCCATTCAGCATTCCCTGCAGCTCCTTGTTCCCATTGAATTCCTCCAGCAGCTGGCAACTGAAAACTTCGTTTGTTTCCCGAGCATTCCAAAACTGCATAGAAACTTTTTTGAGGTAAGGCCGAAAGATCAGCAATGGTTAAGCTGATTGGGTTTTCAACTAATCCTTGAATCCTAATGACATGTTTTTCGGGGTCGACAACCGGAACGTCATGATGATTTCTGATAAAAAATCCAGAGATAGGTGTTTCAAAGGGTTCTAACGCAGCCGCCTCAGATTCTGCTTGAAGAGGTCGTTCGCTACGAACCGTCAGCTGTGCATCATTTGCAAACAGGGCGGTGGGAAGAGAGGGCACAAAAACAAGCCCCCAAAGAACGTTCAAACAAAGCTTTGAGGATTTACCCATTCCCTGATTTGAACCTTAAACCCCGATAACTACAAGATTTTTTTGATTAAATATTATGTTGAGTTCGCCTTCAATTCGGATATACTGCAACGCATTAGTGGAGGGCTTATGCGTTTTCAATCTAGTTTATTTATTCTTTTTTTAAGTGTTTTTTCCGCCATATCTGTGGCTAACGAACAACCTTGCCGCAGTATTGAGTGGGCAAGATTAGAAAACAATCGTGATGTCGAACGGATGAAAGATGTTTGCGAGGTTCGACAGAGCCTGGCTATTTTTGTCGATGGTGTTAATGAACTTACTTTTCCTCGATTGAAGCGAGCAGGTCTTATTAATATCGAATCCAATGGCTTAGAAGCCATCGCGTTTCCTAAACTTGAGCAAGCTCGAGATATTTATCTTTCTGGTTCTGATCTTAAAGTAGCTGAGTTTCCAGTATTGGAAACCGTCAGTGCGCGCTTAGCGATTCAAGAAAGAAACGTCCAATTTCTTAACTTCCCTTCGTTGAAAAGAGTGGGAAGATTTATTTTGCAGGGTTGCTTGAATTTGGAATTTGTATTTGCCGATAAGCTTTATGATATCGCCTCCATTCGAATGGATGGGAATCCCGCTCTCAACCCAGCGAGCGCTGAAAATCTAAAAAGTGTCACTCGAGTGATGAGTGCTGAAGAAATCGCATACATCCAAAATGCTCAGGAAGAAATGCGACTTTTCAAAAGAAAGCTTTTAGAAAAATCTCTGACTGAATCGCCCATTCGCCCCACAGGGCATCCGACTCATTTTGATTCTTTCGGACTCATTAAGAGTTACTACGAGTGGTATCCCTACGAATATGACCGTTACTGGGGTGCTATTGGACCCTGGGGATATTGGTTGTTTTTTCGTTAAGAAAGAAGATTCTTGGGGTGGGTGACGGGAATTGAACCCGCGACACCCAGAGTCACAGTCTGGTGCTCTAACCAACTGAGCTACACCCACCACAAAACGGTGAAAGGGAAAGATAGAGAATCGCGGGGCGTTCCGTCAAGTCCGGTCATTTGACCGCGATCCGAGATTGCCGTACCATTTATATAATGAACAAACAACCCACTGGTCTTCGCTTCGAATCTCGGGAAATTGCGGTCATTTTAAGCTTATTTATCATGGTCTCCCTGCTAATGTTCACCGTGGGGATCGTGGTTGGAAAAGGGCTGGCCCAGGCTAAATTTGAGGGAAATGTCCAAGTGGCTGATTCAGAAAGCCACGATCGATCGCCCACATCCACAGAAAATCATTCAGAAATTTCGCATAAACCTGCTTTGGGTACTAGCGTATCTGCCAATCCCCCCATTGCCCATCCGGTTGAGTCTTCCCATTCAACTGAAACTGCCCATGCCAACCCGGAACACCAAGCTACTGCTGAATCCTCGATAAAACTGGATACTGAAGAAGACCACTTCAAGCCTTCTGAGCCCTTGGAACTAAAACCAAAGAAATCCGCATCTCTAGATGTGCATAACGATTTAGAATCAGATTTGGAAAACCCAGAAACGATTAAATTGCTAAAAAATCCAAAGCTCAAAGACCTCTTCGAATCGGAAAAGCAACCAGCTCCGAAAAAAGTTATCTCTAAAAAGAATAGAGGTTCGGACGAAGTGATCGAAGGAGATTTTTCAAACCTTCAAAATTCAAGAACCGTTGCTTCTGTAAAGGAAAAAATTCGCCACAGCTTTGCGACAGGCCCCTATTCGGTTCAAGTCGCGGCTTATTCGGATGAATCTCAAGCAAAAGACCGAGTGGAAACCCTTAAAGGCTTAGGATTTCCTCACGCCTATTTCTCAGCTATCAACCTAGGTGAAAACAAAGAAACGTGGTTCCGAGTGTGGTTAGGTTATTACCCCTCTTTTGAATCGGCAAAACAAGGGGGAGAAGCTTTGCAGGCACGCGGAGAGGTGAAAAATTTCCTTGTCAGAAAATCAGAAAGCTCCCGTCCATAAAACCGATAAACCCTGGGGTTACGAACTTCTTTGGGCTAAGACTGGCCAATATGTTGGAAAAATCCTTTTTGTAAAAAAAGGCGAAGCCCTGAGCCTCCAATACCATCGAGAAAAAGAAGAAACCCTCTTCGTTGAATCGGGTGAATGCTGGATTGAAACTGGTCCCAATGAAAGAGAGCTCACCAAGACACTCTATCGACCGGGGGATGTATTTCATATTCCACCCAAAACTCTCCACCGCTTAACGGCGGTTTCTGATACTCGTATTTTTGAAGTTTCTACTCCCCAATTATCGGATGTTGTCCGCTTGGAAGATCGCTATGGGCGAAGTTAAAAATTTAAATTCTCCAATAGCGCTCATCATGGCGGGTGGAAGCGGAACTCGATTTTGGCCGCTGAGCCAAAAAAATCTCCCCAAACAATATTTACGATTCTCTGGCGATAAATCGCTCATCCAACAAACGGTGGATCGGGTTCGTCCCCTTTGTAAGACGGAAGATATTTATATTTCATCTAGCGGAACTCAAAAGTCACTTTTACAAGAGCACTTGCCCGATATTTCTAATTTGATTTTAGAGCCAACTCCTAAAAATACAGCAGCCTGCTTAATGCTGTCGGCAGCACACTTATTGAAGAGGGGGTATGCGCCCAGCACACCGATGATGGTCTTTCCGGCAGACCACGCCATTGGAAATACCGCTCATTTTCTTGAACTTTTAAAACAAGCAGTAGCGTTTGCTTCTTCTCGAGACTGCCTGGTGACCCTAGGAATTATCCCCACTGCACCCCACACGGGTTACGGTTATATAGAAGCAGGAGCCAAGCCAGTTCTGTCAGGAGTTTTCCCGGTGCAGCGATTCACTGAAAAGCCGGATAAAAAAACAGCAGAAGGCTTTCTCAAGCGTGGCGGCTATTTCTGGAATAGCGGTATTTTTATTTGGACTCTAGGTTCCATCGCAGCGGCTTTTGAATCCTTTGTTGGCGAAAATTGGAAACGCATTCTTGAGAGTGATTCAGAGGAATCTCTAAAATCAGTTTTTAACTCTCTCCCCTCTCTCCCCATTGATACCGCCGTCATGGAAAAAGCCAGTAACGTTTTCGTGATACCCGCCGGTGATTTAAAGTGGAGCGATCTCGGATCTTGGAGTGCTTTGTTTGAACTGAAAACGGAGAATCCTTCAGACAATGTCTTTTTAAGCGAGAATGTTAAACACATTGATTCCCACGGGTGCTTAGTCCAGGTATCTTCCGGCATCAAGGTGGCACTCATTGGTACCGAAAATCTCGTTGTGATTGAGCATAATGGCAATCTCTTAATTGCGGATAAAAGCCTCGACCAAAAAGTAAAAGACATATCCCAGCAGTTTGAAGCATAATTAGCTATGTCCTTTTCTTTTCCTTTTAGCTTCACTAAGGAATTCTTCCTTTCTCAAGACGCCCCCACTGTACTGGCCTTCCTAAAAAATTATCAGGGAGCGCTTACTCCTTTTTTTCCGGGACTTCATCGTTTCGAGCAACAAGGCCCTCACGTTTATCTTTGGGAATTCGAGCCTCTGCGCTATGGAGGGAAACAGTTGACCATATCGTTTACGACGAGATTTGATGAATCTGATACTAACATTCGTATTTATCCCCATTCTTCAACTTCGGAGACCCAACTAAAGGGCGAGTGGAGCGTGGACTCAACTCTCGATGGATGTAAGCTTAAAATGCATTTTGAATTAGAGTTTTCAGTTCCTTTACCAAAACTTATGAAGGCTATGGTGGTACCGTTGGCTAGTACAGAGCTTTCAAAACTCTTTGAGCGTTATGCTGAAAATCTTCAACACCACTTTTCATAAGACCTGGCTTTTAAGCCTTCTTTCTGGTTTAAGTGTTTTTCTCGCATTTGAAGAATTTCGCATCGTTCCCGTCATCTTTTTTTTCCCCTTCTTTTTTAATTCAATGGTGTCCTCCTCCCGAAACCTGAAACAAGCTTTTGCTTGGGGTTTTTTCACTTCTTTTGTTGTTATGTTGGGTGGTTTTTATTGGGTCACCTTTGTGATTCATGAATTTGGTGGTTTACCCTGGGGCATATCAGCTCTTTTGTTCCTCGGCTTCTGTGGTTTTGGAGCTCTTAATTTTCCGATTTTTTCCTCCTGTAGTTACTGGGTAGAAAAGACTTTCCTTGTTAAACGACAAAGTGTTTTTACTGAAGGCCTATGGTACGCGCTTGGTCTTCCCGCTCTCTTCACTCTTTGTGAGTGGGCTGTTCCGAAACTTTTTCCTTGGTTTATTAGTCATGCTCTTTTTCAACAACTTTGGCTCATTCAAATTTGCGAAATCACGGGAGCAACTTTTTTAACTTTTGGTCTTTATTCTTTGGGAAGCACTTTGGGCTGGCTATTTAAGGCAGATAAGGAAACCAGAGAGAGAGCACTCTGGATATTAGCGATCCCCAGTACTTGCATCCTCATCATGGTGGGCTTTAGCACTTGGACACTCAAAAGTCGTTCATTCAAGATGGGTCGAGAGCTAAAAGTAGCTCTGGTCCAGGCGAATATAGGGAGCCTGGAGAAACTGCATGCCCGGCAGGGAGTCGTCTCGTTAATGGATGAGGTTTTGAATACCTATCAAGCTCAAACAAAATCGATCATTGATCAAAAGCCTGATCTCATCCTCTGGCCAGAAACCGCTATTCCCGTTGAAATGGATAGGCCTAGCTATCGACAAAGCCAGGTCATTGAGTTTATCAAAAACCTGCGTATCCCTCTGATCACCGGTGCCTATTCCACGAGTCCCCACCATGTTTATCGCGATTACAACTCAGCCTTTTTATTTGACCCCACTGTCAGCCCACTTCGAGTGGATACCTACCATAAGAATATCCTTCTCGCGTTCGGGGAATATTTTCCCTTAGGAGACACGTTTCCATCGCTTTATAAATGGTTTCCGCAAGTCTCAGACTTTGAACGAGGAAAGACACAAAACATTTTTACTCTTTCGGATGGAACTCGGTTGGGAGTGAGTATCTGCTATGAAGCGATCGTTCCCGGGTTTATGCGAAAAATTGGAAGCCAAGGAGTGAATGCTCTGGTCAATTTGACAAATGATTCTTGGTTTGGGCCGACCAGTGAACCGCATCTGCATGGAGCTTTGAGCACCTTTCGAGCTATCGAACATCGAGTTCCCTTGATGCGAGTAACGAATACGGGGACATCTTTTGTTGTGAGTCACTTAGGGCAGATGAGTACGAAGAGCGCCGTTTACCAGCCAGAAACTTCTGTGAGAACTGTAACCACTACCGAAAGTGCTAGCCCTACTGTTTACGCAACTCACGGAGATTGGTTTATTGCCATTACCCTTCTCACTTTGGGCACCTTCTTTATTATCTTCCGGAGAAATCGTGAAGCCGTATCTGTTTGATTGGATGATAAATGGGCAACGGATTCGAGTGCCAAGCTTTGGTGTTTTTTTGGCTACCGCTTTTTCGACTGCTTATTTTTTATCTCTAAAAAACGCGCAAAAACTGAGAATAGATACCAAACATGTGGAGCGTTTATTTTTGCTTATCTTGGTCTCCAGTATATTTGGCGGGCGTTTGTTTCATGTGTTTTTTGAAGAGCCCTCTTTTTATTGGAATCATCCCTCAAAAATCGTTGCCGTTTGGGAGGGGGGCTTCACTTTTTATGGGGCAATGCTCTCAAGTGTAGCGGCTATTTTTTGCTATTGTCGTATCAAAAGACTCGCGTTTTTAAATTTACTGGACCTTATTGCGACCTCTACTTTACTAAGCATCGCTATTGGTCGGATAGGTTGTTTTTTGGCTGGCTGCTGCTGGGGCAAAACCTGTTCTCTTCCCTGGGCAGTGGCTCATGGCACAGAGAGTGTTCACCCTACCCAACTTTATGAATCAATCGGAACTTTTTTTCTTTTTATCTTTTGCCAGAAAAACTTATTCACCCGAACTTTTTTCGGAAGCATCGGATTGAAAGCCTTATTAGGCTATTCCATTCTTCGTTTCTTTGTGGAGTTTTTCAGAGGCGATGTTTACCGAGGATTTATTCTCAACGGGCTGATGAGTTACTCTCAAATGATTTCAGTACTCTTAGCCGTTACCGCCGCAACTTTTCTTTGGATTCTGAGACCCAAAAACAGCTCTTAGCCCAAAGCCTGCAAAAGATCCTTTTTTAGATCCTCTACGTTCTCAATTCCCACCGAGATGCGAATGAGAGTATCACTGATTCCTAATTTAGCTCTCATCTCAGCCGGAATAGAGGCATGGGTCATGATAGCCGGGTGTTCGATCAAGCTCTCAACCCCGCCTAGGCTCTCAGCTAAAGAGAAAAGTTTTACCTTTTCCAAAAACCCTCTGGCAGTTTCCAGGTTTCCCTTTAAGAAAAAAGTAATCATCCCTCCAAAGCCCCCCATCTGGCGTTTGGCAATTTCATGCTGTGGATGCGACTTTAATCCCGGATAAAGGACTCTTTCAATCTTGGGATGCTTTTCCAGCATGTCGGCAATTTCTTTTGCATTTTCTTCATGACGTTTCATGCGTAATGCTAAAGTCTTGATGCCTCTCAACACAAGCCAAGCGTCAAAGGGTCCGGGAACCCCCCCGATCGAATTTTGGATATGATGCAGTTTTTCCTTTAATTCTTTTCCATTAAAACAGATCGCTCCTCCCACTACATCGCTATGGCCATTAAGATATTTTGTTGTGGAATGAAGGACTACATCAGCCCCGAGTTCCAAGGGTCTTTGAAAGTACGGGCTTGCAAACGTGTTATCGACGACGACTAGGGGTCGGGGATTGAGTTTCTTTGCCTGGGCTACCACTCTTTCAATATCGATAATCTTCAAAAGAGGGTTCGTGGGTGTTTCAATCCAGATCATTTTGGTCTGGGGCCGGACAAAGTCTTTTAAATCCTGATTGGCTAAATCGGCAAAAGTAGTTTCGATTCCATGACGACTCCAGACTGTTCGAAACAACCGGCTGGTTCCTCCATAAACATCATCCACCGAAACCACATGATCACCCGCATTCAGCGAATGGCAAAGCACATCTGTACCTGTGCATCCTGACGACATAGCAAGGCAATGTTGCGCCCCCTCAAGAGCCGCAATGGAAGTTTCCAGAGCAGTTCGCGTCGGATTAGCCGTCCGGGAATAGTCATAGCCTTTATGCTGGCCAGGCGTGGGCTGGACATAAGTACTCGTCGCAAAAATTGGAGTCATGATGGCCCCAGTGGAAGGATCGGGTTCCACTCCCGCATGAACAGCCACCGTTTCAAATTTGAAGTTTTGTGTTTCCATTTAGACAGCTCCACTCAAACTGAGAAAACTAATCAAATCAATTTTTGTTAAAACAAACTTCGGCAATCCCGCTTCCGGAACAATCACCACTTTTCCCGCAGAAAACAACTCGTTCAATCTTGAAATAGGATCTGAATCTTCAACCAAGGCAAAATCATTTTTCACCAAGGGCGCAATAGGATCCGAGGGTTTAATTTCGTGTGCAAAAAGAGGCCTTAACAAATCTGTCTCAGAAACCAAACCAATGATTTCTTTTTTTTCCATCACTGGAATCTGAGAGACTCCCTCAGTTCGCATTATTTTCACCACACTCTCCACAGTGTCGCTCTTGCTCGCTGATACAATTCGAGGAGTTTTGTGAATTAAACGGATAAGATCACCGACTGTGTTTGTTGCTTTCTTATCTAAGAAGGAGTTTTCCATCATCCAAGCATCGTTATACACTTTACTCAAATAACGATTTCCAGAGTCAGGGAGAATCACCAGGACTCGTCCAGGATTAGCCACTGACGCCATATACCGGAGAGCCCCCACCACAGCTGCACCACAAGAAGTTCCCGCAAAGATTCCTTCTTTGGTTAAGAGAGCGCGAGTCATGAGCATGGATTCTTTATCCTCTACGCGTACGATATGATCGATTACTGAGAAATCAAGATTCGCAGGCACTTTGTCTTCGCCAATGCCCTCAATTTTATAGCTCGAGCTTTCGGGCATTTTTCCCGTCTCAAATAGATCTTTGAGGATCGAGCCTTTGGGATCCACTCCGACAATTTTAATATTTGGATTCTTCGACTTGAAAAATTGACCCAGTCCCGTAATCGTCCCACAGGTTCCCATACCAGATACGACTGCATCAATTTTGCCTTCTGTTTGTCTCCAAATCTCAGGTCCCGTTGTTTGAACGTGGGTTTCTCGATTGCTAAGATTTTCATACTGATTCATGAAATAAGCATTCGGGGTCTCTTTCGCAATTCTTTCGGCGACACTGTAATGTGAGTAGGGGGATTCCGGAGCAACACCACTTGGAGTCATCACCACCCGTGCCCCAAAAGCTCGGAGGTTCTGTCTCTTTTCCTCACTCATTTTATCGGGCATTACAAAAACAGTTCGGTATCCTCGTATCGCTGAAGCTATGGCCAAGCCCATCCCGGTGTTTCCAGAGGTTGCTTCAACAATAGTGCCCCCGGGCTTTATTTTTCCCTCGCGCTCTGCGACTTCAATCATGTGAAAGCCAATTCGGTCTTTAATCGATCCGCCGGGGTTCATGAACTCACACTTAGCGTAAAGCTCTCCCGAAACACCGCGAGCCACCTGGTTTAATTTAACAATGGGAGTATTCCCAATCGCTTCTAAAATATTTTGATAGAATTCTGCCATCTCTATCCTCCGAAAGTATGGGGGAAAACTATCAGTTCCTGATTCATAAGGCAAAAGCGTTGACGACGAGTGAACTCGTTTGGTTTACTTCCCCCGTGAGTAGCTCCCTCATCCCTATCCGGAATGCCCTAGTAAGCGTATCTGATAAGTCAGGTTTAGAGCCTCTTTGCCGCAAACTCCATGATTGGGGAGTCCATATTTATTCCACGGGGGGTACCGCCAAAAGCATTCAATCGATGGGTATACCCATCTTTTCAGTTGAGGAACTGACACAGACCCCAGAGATGCTGGGGGGTCGGGTCAAAACTCTCAATCCGGCGATTTTTGGAGGAATTTTAGCTAGACGAGACCATTCTGAGGATTTGAATGAAGTAAAGGCCCACAACCTAACCCTCTTCGATCTCGTCGTAGTTAATTTTTACCCCTTTCATGAACATCTGGGCAAAAGCTTGGATGAGCAGACCCCTTTTATTGATATTGGGGGACCCGCGCTTATTCGGGCTGCATCGAAAAACCATCGCTGGGTGACAGTACTTTCAGATCCCTCGGACTACCCAACTTTTTTATCCTCAGCTGCTCAAGATAAAGCAGTGGAACTTTCATTTAGGCAGGAAATGGCCAAAAAAAGTTTTTTACGAGTAAGCCAATACGATTGGGGTATTTTCACGGAATGGGAAAAGTCAGCTTTTCCTCAAAAAATAGATTTGAACTCACAAACCTCTTTGCGCTATGGCGAAAACCCACACCAGCGGGCAGCCTGGTCGGGGATTCACGAATGGCAACTGCTCCAGGGAAAAGAACTCTCTTATAATAATCTTTTAGATAGCGAAGCAGCTTCACAACTCATTTCTGATTTTTCTGAAGGGGCTCTTGCAATCATTAAACACGGCAATCCCTGCGGTGTTGCTTGGGGAATAGAATCCTCTGCGGATTTATTTATGAGGGCATTGGAAGCCGATCCTAAAAGTGCTTTTGGGGGTATTGTCGCAACTAATCGAGCTATTGACCAAAAAGCAGCCAGCTCGATTTCCGAGGTTTTTTTAGAGGTAATTATCAGTCCTCGTTTTGAACCCGAGGCCCTAGAAATTCTTGGCAAGAAGAAAAACCTAAGATTGATCCAATGGCCAGAGCCCCATTTTCATCGACATGAGGTCCGAGCTGCCATGGGCGGATGGCTCATTCAAGAACGGGATCACTTTGAAAAACGTCCGGAGTTTCGCTTGGTCACTTCGGGACCAACCCTTTCAGAAAACGACCTTCAAGAAATGGAAGGAGCTTGGAAAGTCTGCAAGCATGTCCGGTCCAATGCCATTGTCTTAGTTAAAAATAAACAAACACTCGGCATTGGGGCAGGACAAGTGAGTAGAATTGACTCTCTTGAAATCGCGCTCGAGAAATCCCAAGGCAAATGGGAGGGAGCGATTCTTGCCTCCGATGCCTTTTTTCCCTTTCGAGATAGCATTGATCGGCTCAAAGGACTTGGAATCAAAGCGGTGCTACAACCGGGAGGATCCCAACGAGATCAAGAAGTTATCGAAGCTTGTCGCGAGCTAGAAATCCCCCTCTATTTTACCGCCGAGCGGCATTTCAGGCACTAAAGCCCCTTCTTTCGCTTCAGGTTTCCGCCTCAAATTGCCGATAATCTTAATGAAATAACGAGGAAATCCATGGGTACATCTGACCGAAACTGGCTTGTCCGAACACGGGCTCGACAGATTTTGGGCCCTTACAATCAAGCCGAGCTCTACGAACAACTCCGACAGAACGGATTCAGTTCCGAGGATGAAATTGCAGCTTCCGGAAAACCGTGGATCTCAGCACAAACTCTGCTGAATCATGATTTCGATGAAGTGACGAGAACCAGTATTCCTCAAACCACGAAGACCCTAAAAATTTCAGATCCCGAGCTCACGCTTACCCCCAGTCCGTCTACTTATACGCCGACGCCTTCAATCACTCAGACTCCCGTAGAAATTATTCACGAAGCAAAACCGGTCACTGCGCGCGAAGTCTCGCAAGTCCGATGGGCCCAACAGGAAAAAACTACCACTCCAGAATCATTTAAGCCTCAGGTAAAGACCTCACCCCGACGAGCTCCCGTTCTCACGGCTATTTTCCTTTTGGTGTTAATTGGTTTTTTTATACAGATGAACTCGCGACGCCACCACACTCCAGCCCCTTCGCCACTTGCAACTAAATTAGGTAGCTCATCCGAAACGCCCTTCATTCGAAACGTGTACGATTTGATTGCTAAAAACGAAACGGGCAAAGCTTTAGAAGAGCTCACAAAATACCATCAGACAAATCCTCAGGACTTGGACTATCTCATTCCCTATGCGGCACTTCTCATTCATGAAAATCAAAGCTTCGATCAAGCCAGAAGTAATTTAGATAAAGTTTTGACGAGCTCAGTGGGAAATTCGATCAAGGCAAAGGCACATCTTTGGTATGGTTATTCGCTTTTAGCGAATGAAGAAGACGATTTTGGTGAAGCCCACTTTTTAGAAGCGCTTCAATTAAATCCCAATGACCCTGCTGCTCGCTTTAATCTCGGAAGAACTTACATCAAACAACAAAAATACGCTCATGCTCTAGACTATTTGCAACTAGCCGAAGTCGAAGTTCCCGACCTGTGGCTAATTCATATTTATAAAGGCAGAGCCAAGGTAGCACTGGGAAAACTCGATGAAGCTCGAGCTTCCTTTCGTTTAGCTATCGAATCTTCGCCCGATCGCTGGTTGAGTTATGTTTACTATTCAATGTTCTTATTAGGGTCTAAAGACTTAAATGAGGCAAGACTTACATTACGAAAAATGTTAACTCGGGATCCGTTATTTGAGTATTTTAGTCCTCCTCCCTGGGGATTTTATCAAGAGGAGATTGATTATCAGGAGTACTTATCCGCTTATTCAAAAGTGATGGCTCAGGCACGCCCCGAAGAATTGGAATTAGGCAAAGTGTTTATTTCATTCTTCCTTAACGGCAATGGTCCCATTGAAAATTCCCGTCTTCAAACCCTAGCTGAAAAAGGAAGTTTGATGACCCGAGTACTAGCATTGAGCACGCTTCTGAGATCGGAGCCCAAAGCCGAAGACCTTAGGCGTTCTTTGGTGCGTTTAGGGGAAAATTTAAATGAATTTGGTCCTTTTGCTTACGTTGTTCGGGCTGAGGCGCGGACACGTCTATCCAATCTTGCTGAAGCCCAGCAAGACCTCTCTTCGGCGCTTTTGGCTGAGCCAAAATCGGCAGCAGCCCGCCTTCTTCAATCGAAGATTTATAAACTCCAGAATCGAAAAGAGGATGCTTACCGAGAACTTCAAACCATCCTTTCCTATCACCCCAACTACATCCCAGCGATAAAATCCTTGCAGGATTTTTAATTGCCCGGTTACCTTAACCTACAATGAACGTGCTCATTTTGGGCTCTGGGGCCCGCGAACATTCACTCGGCTGGAAACTGAGAAACCAGGGGGAATGTCGGAATATCTGGATTCATCCTGGGAATGCTGGAATCAAACGCGAGGGATTTCAGGATTTCGGCAAAGTTGATTCATTATCGAACCTCATCTTAAAATCTAAAGAACATTCCATCGACCTTGTAGTCATCGGCCCCGAAAACCTTCTTGCTCAAGGCTATGCAAACGCGTTGAGAGACGCTGGAATTCGAGTGGTAGGCCCAGATCAGGAAGCGGCTCGTTTGGAAACCAGCAAAGTATTTGCCAAAAATTTTATGAACAGAGCTGGAATCCCTACCGCTTCCTCCCAGGTTTTTAGTTCTTTTCAAGACCTAATTAGTTTTCCCAGAAATCATTGGCCTTGGGTTCTTAAGCTAGATGGGTTAGCGGCTGGAAAAGGCGTCGTCATCGCAGAATCAAAAGAAGAGGTTCAGTTATTTGGAGAAGCTGTTTGGATAAAGAATCTGTTCGGAACTGGTCCTCATCAGATTTTGGCTGAAGATTTTAGCCCCGGACGTGAAGTCAGTTACATTGGATTTTGTGATGGGAACCGTTTTATACCCCTAGCATCAGCTACTGATCACAAACGCGTTTTTGATGGGGGCCTGGGCCCTAATACAGGGGGAATGGGAGCCATCTCGCCCTCTCCTTACATGAATGCAGAACTAGAAACAAAATTAGAAAACAGAGTCATCGTCCCCTTCCTCAAGACCTTAAAAGAAACTCAGCTAGATTTCCGTGGGATCTTATTTGTAGGGCTGATGATTAACGACAAAGGAGAGCCTTCGGTTTTGGAGTTTAATACTCGCTTTGGAGATCCGGAAACTGAGTGTGTCCTCCCGCGGCTTCAGAGTTCTTTACTAGCGCTGTTAGTAGCAACTGCAGAACGAAAGCTTGAGGAGATTTCACAACCCCAATGGGATTCGAAAACATCGGTCTATGTGGTTGCTTGCTCTCCAGGATATCCCGAATCTCCACGAACTGGCTCCCCAGTTTCTGGGCTAGAGTCTATTCCTAGGGAGTCGATTTTGTTTTTTGCCGGAGTTGCTTCTTCAAGTTCTGGACTTATTTGCGATGGAGGTCGAGTTCTCGGAATAGGAGCAGTCGAGGCCACCCCAACCGAAGCACGAAAAAAAGCCTACCAGCTCTTATCGCACATTCACTGGCCTGGGATCCATTACCGAAAAGATATTGGCATCTAATCAGTTTTTTACGAATAAAACTTGGTACGATTAACCGAGTACTCCTGAATGAGCTTACTAGGCTTGAATCGGTCTCCGTATTTACGAGCAAAAATATCCAGATCACTTACGATGACTTCTGCCCCAACCGTATCTGCGTATTTCAGAAGGCCCCCGCGGAAAGGAGCAAATCCAGTTCCAAAAATCATCCCAACGTCGATATCAGACACTT
The DNA here is from genome assembly GCA_945878405.1 of Bdellovibrio sp. ZAP7. GTDB lineage: Bacteria > Bdellovibrionota > FAC87 > UBA2466 > UBA2466 > RFNO01. Next base: position 29,685 of record CAMCTJ010000009.1, on the reverse strand, counting down.
GGCGAACCAATTTCTCTTCGACACATCGAGAAGCTTCATTGATCATGAGATAAACCAAACGCCTTACGATGACTTCATCGGTGAGATCGGAAGCGCGTTGCTTAGGTTTAAATACTTCAAGAAGGCTTAAGTCTTCTTTGCGTTCCCCTTTTTCATAACGATAAATACCCAGCCCCACTTTTTTACCTAGTCGTTTTTCGGTCACGACAGCGGCCATAGCTTCAGGTGATTTCATGCGTTCCCCAAAAGCTCCATAGAGGACATGGGAAACTTTACTGGCCACATCTAGCCCCACTTCGTCGAGAAGAGCACAAGGACCCATCGGCATACCAAACTTTTCCATCACTCGATCCATATCAGTAGGCCGCACACCTTCCATTAAAAGGTGAACAGCCTCATTGAGATAAGGACCAAGGATTCGGTTCACTACAAAGCCGGGCGCATCTTTAACAACGATAGGGGTTTTACCTAAAGCTTTTGAGAAACTCACAATAGAGCCAATCGCTTCTGGTGAAGATTTTTCACCGTAAATCACTTCTACCAACGGCATCTTGTCTACCGGATTAAAAAAGTGCATCCCAACCACACGCTCGGGATGTTTGGTTACGGATGCGAGTTCGGTGACGGACAAGCTAGAAGTATTGGTAGCCAAAATAGCACCTGGATCCATCTTGCTATCCAACTCTTTGAAAATATTCTTTTTGATTTCAAGGTTCTCAACCGCAGCTTCCACCACTAGATCCAGATGGCGAAACCCTGCAAAATCTGTTGACCCTTCGATTCGAGCCATAGCGTTATCCATGTCTGAAGGCTTCATTCTTCGCCGGTCGACAAGCTTTTTAAAGATTTTCTGAGCCGCTTCATATCCCTTAGCGATGGCGTCCCAATGAATATCTTTCATACGAACGCGCACTCCCTTACCTGCGAACAACTGGGCAATCCCTCCACCCATCACTCCCGCCCCAATCACTCCAGCGTGCTTGATTTCTTTTGGGGTAATTTTTTCTTGAACCCCTTTATCTTTTTTAACGCCTTCATTGAGGTAAAAAACATGGATTAAGTTTTGAGATTCGGGAGTAACCATTAATTTGATAAAAGCATCCGCTTCGATTTTTAAGCCTTCATCAATGGAACCACCGTAACTTTTCCGGATGACATCAATCGCTGCTAAAGGGGCAGGAAAGTTACCGTGCGTTTTCTGCATCACTTGTTTCTTGGCCTGATCACATACAAACCAAACGCCCCCTGGAATACTACCGATCACTTTTTCTTTTAAGGGACGCGATCCAAACTGTCGTTTTTTTCCTGATACAGCGAGTTCGTTTGCATAGGCCAGAGCTTTTTCCAAAAGATACTCTTGGGGAACTACTTTATCCACCAAGCCCATTTTTTTAGCTCTTATCCCGTCCACTGTCTTCCCAGTTAAGATCAGGTCCAAAGATTTCTCGAGCCCAATGAGTCGGGGCATTCGCTGAGTGCCTCCCCACCCTGGAATCAGTCCTAACAAAACTTCGGGAAGTCCAATTTTGGTCTGCGGAGAATCACTTACCATGCGGTAGTCGCAAGCCAACGCGAGCTCAGTTCCCCCTCCCATGGAGGCTCCGTGAATCGCGGCAACAGAGGGAATCTTCATTCGTTCGAGATACGTAAAAACAGATTGTAACTTCATGAGTGAGTCGGAAGAGGTTGACCCAGAAGCCAAAGTTCTGATTTCTCCAATATCAGCACCCGCAATGAAAATGCTGGCTTTTTTGCTGATCACAAGCAAGGCTTTCAAATTGGCATCATCTTCAACCTGACACAAAAGTTCGAAGAACCGAACCATGTTCGCACTTGAGAGCTTATTAGCTTTTTCCTCGTGCTGATCAAACCAAATAATCCCAACTGCCCCCCGTTTTTCAAGCGTCAGTGATTTTTCAGCAATACTGACTAAATCCGGTTTCATTTGAGCACGAAAAGTTTTAATTTCATTTTGAAAGTTGTCGCGTGTGAATTCCATAATCTCCTCAGTTTCTCTCCAAGACAAAAGCAGCTCCCTGACCGCCACCAATACACAGAGTAGCTAATCCTCTTTTCAGACCTCGTCGCTGCATTTCTAGTAATAACGTGAGAACCAATCTTCCCCCGGTGGAGCCAACAGGATGCCCCAAGGCAATTGCTCCTCCGTTTACATTTAACTTGTCGTCCGACAAAGTTCCCAGCGCTTTGGAGCGCCCCAGCTTTTCCTGGCAGTATTTGTCAGAAGCAAATGCCATTTGATTGGCGAGAACTTGAGCTGCAAAAGCTTCATTCAGCTCCACAAGATCGATTTGAGAAAGATCCATTTTTAAACCATCTAAAAGATGGGAGCTTGAATAAATGGGGCCCATTCCCATTCGCTTGGGCTCACACCCAGTGAAAGAAAATCCGGTAATGGTCCCCAGAATTTCTCTTCCCTCAGCTTTCGCTTTTGCTTCATTCATCAGCATCAGAGCAACCGCCCCATCAGTAATGGGACAAGAGTTTCCCGGCGTGATTGTGCCATTTTCTTTATCGAAAAATGGTCTGAGCTTCTGAAGGGCCTCGAGGGTTTGGTTTTCTCTGGGACCAAAATCCTTGTCCAAATGTTTTCGATAGTCTGGTTCGATAGCAATTGGGATTATCTCTTTTTGAAATTTTCCCTCTTTCTGAGCTGCTACCGTCCTCAAATGACTTCTCAGAGCGTATTCGTCTTGAGTTTTTCGAGATATTTTAAAATCGCGAGCCAACACTTCGGCTGTTTGCCCCATATTTAACCCTGAAACCGGATCAGTTAAGCCCTCCATGATAGCAACAACTGGCTTTAACCATTGGGGGCGAAACTCAGCGAGCTTTTTGATTTTATCCGCTGGCGATTTCGCAAAATTTAATGCAGCAAAAAGCTCTGTCATTTCAGGGCCGAAAATAAGAGGCATATTGCTCATGCTTTCGGTTCCACCAACAGCCATCACCTCAGCTAAGCCAGACCCGATTTTTAAACAGCCCTGAGCAATTGCTTCCATCGCAGAAGCACAATTTCGATGAACTGTGTAGGCAGGGGTGCTTTCGCTGAGTCCCGAGCGAAGAGAAATGACTCGAGAAATATTGGCCGCATCAGCGGGAGTACCGGCATTTCCAAAAACAACCTCATCCACATCCGTGCCGTCCATTTCGACTCGAGCTAAAGTTTCTGTGAGTGCGGTGACTCCAAGGTGCACTGCAGTACATTCCTTGAGTTCTGTACCGGCTTTTGCAAAAGGAGTTCGAACACCTCCTATCACGGCGACTCGATGCTGTTGTTCGCTAGCGATCCAAGCTTTCATGTGATGCCTTTCTCCTAAGGTAGTGGTGCTTGCTAAATTGTATCGATATCATAGGCATTTAACGCCTCTAACTCAACTGCTCTATCGATTATCTGTGTTTTAATTTTTTTACTTTGACACAGTCAGTAGGGTTTTTGTCTCTTCCATTAATTTTGCGAGAGTGTGATAATTAATCCAACGGGATTTTCAAAACGGTTTTAAAAACTTCTTGGGGGCAAAAAAAGTATGTGGCACTGCTACTACTGTCGGTCACCTTTATCGATTGAAGTCCAAAAGAAGAACCGTCTTTGCCCAAATTGTGGCAGCGACCTCCACAGCTGCAAAAATTGCCATCACTACGACGACAATCTTACTTCCAAGTGCAAAGAACCTAACAGCGAATGGGTTTCAGACAGAACAACTCAAAACAGCTGCACTTTCTTTGAGTTTCTGAAAATAGGCGAAATTTCCATCGATTCCTTGGATGCCGTTTCAGAAGCCGAGAAGGCCAAAAAGGCCTTCCAGGCCCTTTTTAGATAATCCCCCCTCTTTTCTGACGCGACGCATCGGAGGCTTTGGGCCAGCTGTTTTGCTTTTGAAAATTAGCTAAAAACCAAGCCGTGAGTTAGCATGAGCGAGTGAAAAAGCGGTTGAAATTGATTGTTGTTTCCTTGATTGTTTCGATAATTTTCTATTCCTTGTTTCTAGAACCTCAGTGGCTTGAAGTAACAGACTACAAAGTACGTTTTGATATCGAGTCCCCTTTAAAAATTGCCCATCTCACCGATTTACACCTAAAAAGAATTGGCCGACTGGAACAAAAGATTTTTACTGAAATTAAAGAGCAGAAACCAGACCTGATCCTAGTAACGGGTGACTCTTTTGATGACAATAAGGCCCTTCCGCATGTTAAAGAATTTTTTAATTCATTAAAAACATCCCTCGGTACATGGGTCGTAAGGGGAAATTGGGAAAATTGGAACCCAATCCAGAATGAACGGGCTTTTTGGTCGGACTCCGACGCTCATCTTTTAGTTAATCAGACGGAACATATTAGAAAAGACATCGACTTGATTGGCTACGATGACGAAATGTCTGGAAAACCCAAACGAAACCCTTCCAGCTCTACCCAGGGTAAACTTCGCTTGTGTATGTTCCACTCTCCTGTATTTTTTGATGAGGTTTTTAATGATTGTGATCTCAGTTTTTCAGGGCACACGCATGGCGGTCACTTTCGATTACCTTTTTGGGGACCAATTTGGCTTCCCCCTGGATCTGGAAAATATATTTGGGGATGGTATCAAAAAAAAGGCTCACGAATGTACGTGAGCAGGGGGTTGGGCAGTTCCCTACTCCCGATTCGGTTTTTAGCACGACCGGAACTTAGTTTTATAACTATTTCTCAATGAGGAGAAGTTCATGTCACTTTTGTTTCTCTTTTTCCTATTTTCAAACAGCGCCTTTTCGAAAGACACCTGCCAGACTTGGTTTGATAAATCTAAAATAGAAACAAACTCGGATTGTTTGCCAAAGTGTACTGTTTTTAAAACCGACCTTAGTTCTTTCTCATGTCCTCAAAGGTGCCCCGAGTTTTGCTAGAATAAATCTACAGTAGCTGAGCTTTTAGGAAAGGTTGCCTATTATCCAGGACTCACCCCGGAAGAAAGAAAACTTATTTCAAAATATCCCGCGGAAGCGCTAAAAGCATTTTTAGCTAAACAGAAAGCGGAATCAGCAACCACAAAACGATTCAAGAGAGATGATGAGTCGGATGAAAGCGATGCTTTTAGACATTTTGTTTGGGCTGGACTACTTGCAAAAGAGTTGGGCCCAGAAATGGCCAAAAAGTTTTTGGATGCCCATGAAAGCAACCAAGGCATCGACAATGCTGAAAAAGCCATGGATCTCGCAAATAATAGAGCCGGTCTTTTAGCGGCTGAAAAGCTACAAAAAAATAGCACTCTAACAGATGAGCAAATCGAAAACGAAGCTTTAGCTGCGTTAAAAGACGGCACTTTGATTGTTTTGAAACCTAAAGGGGGACCTTTGTGAGAAAACAACTTTTTCATTTGGTATTTTTTTCTGTTGTTATTTTAATTTTCACTTCGAACTCGGCGAATTCGACAGAATCCAAATACTTAAATAATCAACACTTTATGAGCCTTTCAGAAGCGGAAAATCGATGGGGCCAAAAAGATTTTTCACCAGAGGAGTTTAAAAAAGAAAAGGCAAACAATCGAGCAAAAATGGCAGTGAGTTTAATCAAAAAAAAGCAGTTTATTGGAAAAACCTCTACTCAAGTTAAAGAGTCCCTAGGAGAATTTTCAGGTCACTTTTGGAGTCATAACATCCCAACCTACTTGATTGAGGAGGGCTGGAATCAGAAGCTAGATACTTGGCAATTGGTTTTTCTCCTAGACGAGGCGGGCAAGGTCAAAGAGGTTAAAATTCATAAAAACTGCTGTGATTAGCAGCTAAATAACCATTAACGGACCTTACCCCCCTCTTTTCTTTCCCATTTCTTGACAATCCCATCGCTTCTGAAGTATCCCTCTGCAGTTCAACGAAAGAGTTGTAGGTTATGGCAAATACTAAGAAAACAGGTCCTCAGGACAAAGAAAACCCAAAAAAGCCGGCAGCTGAAAAGCGTACCGCCAAGGCAGCCTCTGATAAACCATTGGAATCAAAGGCAAAAACAAAAAAGCCTGGAGCTGGTCCTAAACGAGCTCCCCTCATTGCAAAGACCTATTTTGCTAAATATGGCGAAAGTGGAAAGCAGTGGAAACTGGTGGATGCTTCAGGGCAGACTCTCGGTCGATTAGCGACTCAAGTAGCCGTGCTATTGATGGGAAAACACTATCCTAACTATACGCCAAATAACGATACGGGCGATTCCGTCATTGTTATCAATGCTGAAAAAGTCAGAATGACTGGCAAAAAGTGGGATCAAAAAGTTTATCAACATCACACAAATTTTCCGGGCGGGCTAAAAACGGTTACAGCAAAAGAAATGCTGGAATCGCATCCCAATCGAATTATTGAAAAAGCAGTTTGGAGAATGATGCCAAAGAGCCGTGGTCATATGGCTCGCCATTGGTTCTCAAAACTGCATGTCTACGCAGGTGCTGAACACCCACATGCTGCACAAAAACCGCAGCCAGTGACTTTAGCTCACACCACCGAGGGGAGATAACAACGAATGGCTACTGAATTTATCCGTGCGACAGGCCGACGAAAGACTGCAATTGCAAGAGTTCGTTTGGTTCCTAAAGGAGACGGCTCGATCGAAATCAACGAACAATCGATGGAACAATACTTTCCAAGAGATGTGCTTCGAATGCAAATTCTGAGACCCTTAGTCCTTACTGACAAAGTAAAAGGGGTTTCTCTTTACGGAACAGTTCACGGGGGCGGAATTGCTGCTCAAGCAGGAGCTCTAGCTCACGGAATTAGCCGTGCACTTATCAAATTGGACGAAAACCTTCGCCCAGTTCTGAAAAAAGAAGGTCTTTTAACTCGAGATCCTCGTATGAAAGAAAGAAAGAAATACGGACAAAAGGGAGCTCGAAAACGCTTCCAATTCTCGAAACGTTAATAGTTTCAGTTATCAGAAGGCTGAACGGCACTGGGAAACCAGTGCCGTTTTTTTTTACAAAAATGAATACCGCAGAAAAGCAAAAGCCCCCGCTTCTAACTCTGGCTCGTGCTTTAAGTAATTTCTATTTTCAATTCGTTGCGCTTTTATCTGTAGGTTCAAATCCATGATTTGAAATCGTTTGATTGCTGTCAGGCTCGAACTCCAACGAATTTCATTCTCCATGCTCAAGAGTTTATCGCGATTGCGACTTTCAAATGAAAATCCAATTTGAGGTCTCCAATTCTCCAACTGCGGAAGACTAAAATCTAAATAAATCCCCTGGGCAGAATTCCCCAAGGGGTGCCCCAAAGGAGATTCTGAGTTCGACCATCCTTGGGTCCAGCGAGAATCGGAATAAGCGCTATTTTGAGTGTTTACAATTTCAAGACGTGCATCTCCCTTCCCCAGTTTGGGAAACCAAATTCCAATCAACCAACTCACATCTCGAGAAAACCACTCTTCTAAACGTCCCAGAGAGCCAAAAAACAATTGGTTATAGATTTTTACTGTCTGCTTTGGCCCCCAAAAAGCCATATGAGTTGCATAGCTTTGGTGTCGTTTCTCTTTTAAAAGAGGATCTTGAGACCCGCCTAACATCGAAAAATAATCTCCAAAATCGAGTCCGGGTGATCCTGTTCCTCCAAACTGCATCAAATTCAAAAAGCCCCATTCAAAAAATGTAAATGGTCTCATCCCCAACTGAACAGCCCACAATCGAGCCTCTTTGCGACCCACTTCACTTCCATCATTTCCAACCCAGGTTTGAAAAGCTACCGGTCCAAAAAAGGAAACTGGTTTTATCCAATGAGGGCGCACTGCCAGCTTCAACATATTTATCGGACGATGAGCCCCCGACAAAATCAGATTTCCATTCTTGGCTTCACCAAACCGTTCGGGGACTCGCCCAAAAACCAGTTCGGTCCGTCGATACCCCGCTTTTAGATATCCCTCCTGAAAGTAAAAATCGCCACTAATCGAAGAGGAGTTCTCATGAGCCATCACGAAACCGGGAGTTGCAGAAACAACCACTCCCCATTCCTGCCCCTGAACCAGCTGGGTATTTAAATTGAGTTCTCCGTAGATGCTTGAACCCGAGAAGGCCCTTCTTCCCTCTCTCATAGATTGAAACGGATCGACTTGAGCTGCCAGCCCTAATAAACTCAGGGGCCTATCGTTCGCTATCAGTGCAAAAGCTCGCGCTTCACTTTGAAGATACGAACGTCCCAGAATTTCACGTTCAGATAATAGCCATTCGGGACCCGTACAATCGGCATCGGCATAAACCATCAGGGCTTCTAATAAGTCTCCATGGCTCTGGGGTTGAAACGCTCGAAAGGTCCTTGCGGAGCATCCATAAGCCTCAATGCGATCTACCCATCCAGCATTGGGAAGGATGGGAGGGACATCATTCGAGATTGTTGCTCTTGCTTCACACTGGCAAAACAACCAGAGGAAGCACTGCAAAAGAATTTGCTTCTTCATGAGGGGAAATAATACCCGACTTCCTCGTTTTTAGCTGCTGCAAGGTACTCACTATCCAGTTATATTACGTGTTTATGAATCCCAACCCAAAATGGCGAAACTTGATTCAACTAGGGCTTGGCCTAGCTCTGACATCTTTGTTTCTGTATATGATGGCTCCCTTTATTCTTCCTATTCTTCTAGGAGCCGTGGCTGCTATCCTGGCCTATCCGACTTATTTATTTTTTCGAAAATATTTTTCACCAAAAACTTCAAGTTTTTTGGTTACGGGTCTTTTCACTGCGGGAATCCTATTGCCCGTGGGTCTTTTGTTTTACACCGCAGCTTACCGGCTTTTAGCTTTAGTCAGTCAATTGAAACTCTTAAAGGATGGACAGACCGTCGAAGATTTGGCTGAAAATCCACTCATCCGAAAACTGATCTCGTTCGTAGGAAATATGGTTCCCGTGAACCGAGAATTTATGAAGGAGCAATCCTTATCTCTCCTCGCATTTTTGGTTGAAAAGTTATCCGCTCTCATTGGGGGTTTTATTTCGAGCATGCCAGCTCTCTTAGTAGCGGTTGCAGTTACTATTTTATCGACTTTCTTTTTTCTCACTGATGGAAGCCGATTTTTAAGATTTCTAGCTAATTTATCCCCTCTCAAACCAGAAAAATCTGAAGAGTTGTACCACACATTTGAAAAATCCTGTCGAGGCGTCGTCTTAGGACTCTTTGCCAGTGCTGTCGTTCAGTCTCTGATGATGGGATTATTATTTTTCATTACTCAACTCCCTAATCCCATTTTCATTGCGCTCCTAACTTTAATTGCCGGCATGATTCCCTTTGTTGGGGCTGCCCCGATTTGGATTGGGGCCACCTTCTATCTTTTGGGAAAAAATCATCCCGTAGGGGCGACCATTATGCTTTTGGGCGGCTTGGGGGTTTCACTGGCGGATAATGTCGTCCGCCCTTGGGTGATGAAGGAAAATGCACAGATGCATCCTTTTTTGGCTTTGGTCAGCGTATTTGGAGCCATTCACCTTCTTGGCCCAACAGGGATATTTTTGGGCCCGATTATCGCGGCTGTTTTTGTTTCTTTTTTGAAAATTGTCATTGGAGAATTACGACGAGAGCACTTATTAATCGATACCTAATCTTGGACAATCATGAAATATAGTAATAATCCGATTCTAAATTTTCTCATGCAGCACAGGTGGTTTCGACGATCTGTTTATAATATGGAACGCTTCCCTCCTTTCTTCAAAGTTTGCCTCTCGCGCGAAGGGTTCGGTTCTTCGAAGGGAAGACAACTTATTTGGGGAAAATTCAGAAGGGCCTGCCTGAGCTTGGTACCGCCTCTTTGTCGCTCTCTTCATCGGAAATACCAATTGAGCGGTGGCTGCGTTTCCTGTGGAGCCAGTTGCAAACTTTTGTTTCAATGCCCCCACTGGGATGAGTCAACGCATCTGTGTGGAGTTTACGAGGATAGACCCAGCATCTGTAGACTCTTTCCTATTACGCCAGCAGATATCCAGGACAGAAATCTCGTGCTCCAAGAGAAGTCCTGCGGATTTAAATTTTCCAAGGAATAATATTAAAACCTGAGTTCTTCCACTCAAACTGGAATTCATAGGTCAATCGTACGTATCCATCATTTTCAAAAAGCTGATTGGGAGGATTTGGAAAGGGTTCACTTTCCCAGAAAGCTTTTTTAGGGGCTTCGTCTAATTCGGAAACTCCACAGCTATCCATCACTTGAATGCCGGTTACAGAACCCTCTGAATTGAGTGTTACTTTCAAACGGGTGATGTAAATATTAGGCTCCATTTTTCTGTGCCCAAGAACATACTCATGCAAAGCTCTCTCAGCAGCTTCTACCCAGGGCTGATAAATCTCATCAGCAATGCGGTTAATGAAGGAGGCATACCTAACCTTATCCGTGTTCAAAACGGTTTGATTGCCATAAGGAATATCTTTCGGAAGTGAATTGGGGCTTTGGCCAAAAGTGAGAAAACTTTTCAGGGATTTTCCTTCGCTTTTACTACCTTCACCGTCTCCTTCTAATTCAGGACTTTCCTTGGATTTTAAAATATCCCCTTCTTGAAATAGCCCTTTTACCGGACTTTGGGTTTCCTGCTCTACCCGTTGCTCAAACTCACCTGAAAAACGAGCCGTTTCCTCAGAAGTCTGCTTTTCTTTTAACTGTGAAGTCTTTACGACCGGTTTTCGAAGGCTTGCTAAATCTTCCGGACTGATGATCTCAATTGCGCGATCTTTCAGAGCTGAGAGCGGTTGAATCCAGTGGGTTGTCGGGAAAACAATGAGGAGAAGAAATCCGTGGATGAAAAAAGCCAGCGCCAAATACCCAAGCTGGCGATAGTGTCTATTCAATGGCCTCCACATCTGCTTCAGAATGCCACCGAAAGGTACCCAGGAACAGGTATTTTTTTTAGTGAACAAAGGCGTAGTTAACTTTAACTAAACAAAGACCCGCTGCATCCGCGGTAAAGCCTGCCTGCCGGCGATCGCAGCTTTCAATGATGCTGGGAATATCTTCAGGGGCTTTTTTTCCTGAGCCGACTTCTATTAAAGTCCCAATAATCGCTCTCACCATTTGTTTTAGAAATCCACTTCCTTCAATGACAAAACGATAGAGCCCTTCTGACTCCTCGAATAATTCAAAGCGATAAATTGTCCTCACGGTAGTTAAAACGGATGCTCTTGCTCCTTGAAATGCTTTAAAATCTTTCTCCCCAACAAAATGAGGCATCGCTTTTCTAATAGCATCCCAATTGAGCTTGGTTGGATAAAAACCCACTGTTCTATCCCAGGCACTCGGACACGATCTTTGCAGCAATCGATATTCGTAAATTTTTGACTGGGCCATTTTCTGAGCATGAAATCTTTCTGGAACCAACTGGGATTGAATAATTCGAATAGATCTTGGCAAACCTGCATTCAGAAAAGCCGCCCATTTCTCAGGCGCCATTTTGGGTTCCGCTTCAAAGTTCGCCATTTGGCCCTTTGCATGCACTCCCGCATCGGTTCGACTCGCTCCATAGAGGACTGTTTTTCTACCAGTAAACTTGCTTAGGATATCCTCAATCGCTGCCTGGATAGAAGGATCATGGGATTGGCGTTGCCATCCTGAAAACTCAGTCCCGTCATATTCAATTTTTAGCAAAATATTGTCGACACTCATCAGCCATTAACTCATTCGGCGATACTTAAAGAGCGTATCGATAATCTGAAGTGCATTCAGGGCTGCACCTTTTCGGATATTGTCTGTGATCACCCAGAAGTTTAGTCCCGACTTTACAGAATGATCTCGTTTGATTCTTCCGACAAAAGTGTAATCACTGCCAGAGGCCTCAACGCACGTTGGATAAATTTGATGAGATGGCTTATCTAAGACCTTCACTCCAGGGGCAGCATTCAGCAGTTCCCTGATCTCACCTTCATTTGCAAAATCTTTTGTGAACTCAACGTTAACGCTCATTCCATGACCGAAGAAAGTGGGAACCCGAACGCACATAGCAGAAATCGCTAATGAAGGAATCTCGAGAATTTTTCGTGTTTCTCGAACCATCTTTTCTTCTTCAGTGGTATTGCCGTTCGCTAATTCCGAACCGATCTGTGGCAAACAATTAAAGGCGATTCTATGGGGAAATACAGCTGCCTCCTGGTGTTGGCCATTTAAAAGCGCTGCAGTTTGAATTGAGAGTTCTTCATAAGCTGCTCTCCCAGCCCCCGAGACCGATTGATAGGTAGAAACAACAATTCTTTTTAAACCAAACTCATCCAGCAGTGGTTTCAACGCCATGACTAAGGGAGTAACCGTACAATTGGGAGTCGAAATAATCTGTCCCAAAAACGTCCTCAAAACCTGGGGATTTACCTCTGGAACTACCAAAGGCACATTACTTTCAAGACGATAGGTGGAAGAATCATCAACCACTAATGCCCCTGCTTTTACAGCTTGAGGTACATATTTTTCCGTTATTTCATTGGGAACTGAGAAAAAAGCTACCTCGACGTCTCTAAAAGAATTGGCATTCAGTTCTGTTACTCGAAGCTCATCACCGCCCAAGTTAACTGTCTCACCCGCCGATTCAGCAGAAGCAAGAAGTCTTAAGTCTGGTATTCGAATTTTTCTTTCATTTAACAGTTCTAAGAGCTCAGTTCCCACAAGCCCGGTTGCACCAACGATAGCTAAAGAACGAATGGATTCTAAGTACGATTCTTTCATAACTCTTCCTTCGTCTGATTGGCTTTTTTCCCAAGCGCCGTAGCCTTCACCTTGCTTAACATTTCTCTAATAGGACCCCAGGCGATATATAAACCAATTAAAACGGCTAAGGCCACTTCGTACTTCCAGGCAAAAGCCACAAATACGCAAACGACCGCTACAAGATAAATAAAACTCCGAGGGTGCCTCAGGTCAAAATCCTTAAAGCTTCGAAATCGAACAGTGCTTACCATGAGGCTGCCCAAAGCAAACATCAAAACCATCATAACGGCTTCGATGTAAGGAAACTGTAATTCTTTGTGCGCTAGAAAAGTTGCTGCAACCATGTTGGCAGCAGCAGGGATCGGAAGTCCTAAAAAATAACTTTTCGGTAATTCCTCTGAAATCGTATTGAATCGAGCTAGTCGAAGTGCCCCGCAAGCCGCAAAAAAGAATGAACCGGCCCATCCCAACCGACCAAAAGGTTCAAGCACCCAGACATAAGTCATTACTGCAGGGGCAAGGCCGAAAGAAACCACATCTGCAATTGAATCGTATTCAATCCCAAATTTGCTCTGACTTTTGGTGATTCGGGCAACTCGACCGTCTAAGACATCAAAAAGACCGGCCAATAAGATAGCAAAACTAGCTCTTTCAAACTGATGTGAAAAAGAATTGATGATAGCAAAAAAACCACAAAACAAGTTTCCAGTTGTGAACATACTGGGAAGAACAAGAATGTAATGCCGATTCTTCTGAGGGCCCACCTTAACTCTCCTTCAGCTGTGCTAAAATGGTTTCCCCTCCAACCACCTTATCGCCCTTTTTAACGACAATTTGAGTTCCCTTGGGGAAAAACATATCGCAGCGAGATCCAAATCGAATGAGCCCCATTCTTTGCCCTTTCAAAATGTACGCTCCTACGGAAGGGTAACAAATAATTCTTCGAGCAACTAAACCCGCTACCTGTACCAGTACAATTTTCAGGCCTCTTGCGGTTTCAATCAACATGGCATTCCGCTCATTTTCTTCAGACGCACGATCTTCAGACGCGGCTAAAAACCGCCCCTTGTGATATTTCATGTCACGAACGGTTCCATCGATGGGCACGCGATTCACATGAACATCAAAGAGAGACATAAAAATGCTAACCTTGAGCATTTCTTCCTGAAGAAATTCTGGTTCTTTCGCGCTCCCCACAAAAATAACTTTTCCATCGGCGGGAGAAGCTACCAAAGAGGAACCGATAGGCGGAAGTCTTTCTGGATTTCGAAAGAAATAGGCACTAAACCCTGTTAAAAACAAAAACAATAGAGTCAGTGGCCAAATGCCTCCGATCCAGAACCCGAAAGCTCCGACCAGAAAAACCATCAAAAAAGGAATCCCTTCTTTGACTATGGGAACACCTTCGTTTTTCAAAGGGTGCCTTCCGAATCATCAGAGGTTTCAGCATCTGCCGCATCATCTACTTGAACGTCTTCCATATCGATTTCGACCCAAGTAGCACTGGCAGTTAAATCAGGCAGATTTTTTAAATCAGTTTCTGCTTTTGCTTTGTCTAACAATCCTTTTTCAACGTAACGACCTTGAGTTCTTTTATCCTTCAACTTCCATTTCCAATTCATGTCTAACATTTTTATCCTCCTTAAATTTATAAAATCACAACTCTGCTGGTCTCTCATTGAACCCAGAAACTTCCGGAGCACTTGACGACGGAATCATCCGAGTCTCAGGCTCGGGCTCGACACTGGTTTCTTGAGAGTACTCAGCCATCAAGTGAGAAAGTTCTTTTCCCTCGATGACCTCTTTCTCCATCAGAATCTTTGACAAGTGCTCCAGGAGCTCACTTTTTGAGCTTAAAAGTGTTTTCACTCTTTGATAGGCACTACTCAAAATCGTACTAATTTCTCTGTCGATTTGTTCGGCTACCGACTCACTGTACTCTCTTGCTGCAGATAATGACCCATTGGGGGACTGAATAAAAGTAGCTCTTTCAGTTGAGAAACTTCGCTGGCCGCAGTCACTCATTCCATATTCCATGACCATTCTCTTTGCGATGTCGGTGGCTTTTTGAATGTCGTCTTGTGCGCCTGTGGAAATTTCGTTAAAGATCAACTCTTCGGCTACTCTCCCCCCGTAGAGAATATCAATTCTCGCTAGTAACTCAGACCGAGTTAAGAGATACCGATCTTCTTTCGGAAGGGTCATCGTAAAACCCAAAGCTCCAAAGCCCCTTGGAATAACTGATACTTTGTGCACGGGGTCCGTTCCCTCTGTAAAAGAAGCAACTAGGGCGTGACCCATTTCATGATAAGCAACGATTTTTTTCTCAATTACGCTCATGACCCTTGTCTTCTTTTGAAGACCAGCCACGACCCGATCCACTGCATCTTCAAAATCAGAGAGATCGACCGTCGTTTTGTCTTTGCGAACTGCTAGTAAAGCGGCCTCGTTAACTACGTTGGCCAAATCGGCCCCAACAAATCCCGGTGTTCTTGCAGCAACCACTTTCAAATCAACGTCAGCAGCCAACTTCACATTTCGAGAATGGATCGCCAAAATGGCTTCCCTTCCCTTAATATCGGGTCGGTCCACAACGACCTGTCTATCAAATCGGCCTGCTCGCGTCAGAGCAGGATCTAGCGTTTCCGGCCGATTGGTTGCTGCCATGATAATGACCCCTGTACGAGAATCAAATCCATCCATCTCAACCAGCAATTGATTTAAAGTCTGTTCGCGCTCGTCGTGACCGCCCATTGGAGAAACAGAACTACGAACTTTTCCAATGGCATCGAGCTCATCAATGAAAATGATACAAGGGCTTTTTTCGATTGCCTGACCAAAAAGATCTCGCACCCGAGCAGCTCCCACTCCCACAAACATCTCTACAAATTCAGAACCGCTTAAACTAAAAAATGGAACGGCTGCTTCACCTGCCACAGCTTTGGCCAGCAGGGTTTTCCCAGTTCCCGGGGGACCGACTAATAGAATGCCCTTGGGGATCTTTCCGCCGATGGATCTGAATTTTTGAGGCGTCTTAAGAAAATCGATAATTTCAGCTAATTCATCTTTGGCTTCATCGCAACCAGCCACATCATCAAAAAGTACTTTTTTAGAGTCCTCGGGCACCAGCTTTGCTCGGTTTTTTCCAAAGCTCATCAGCCCTGCGCCGGGGCCCATCTTAAAGGCGCGGGCAAATACCATTCTCCACAAAATCAACAAAACTAAAAAGGGTAAAACCCAGTGAAGAAATACATTCTTTACTGCCAGATTTTCTTGTTCATATCGAACTCCGTGACTCTCCATCAACTCAATGAGTTTCGGATCTTCAACAGGAATTGAAACAAATAAAGCAGAGGGTGCCTGCACCCAGGGGTTTGAACGGGTCGTAGCTTCAGCTGAAAAACCCTTTACCAAAGCAGGAGAAAGCAATACGCGTTTAATTTCTCCATTTTTTATCTTTGCTCGAAAATCGCTGTAGGGAATTTCTTTGGCAGCAAAATCGGGCTTTGAATAAACGGAAACCAGTAAAATGAGACCAACCCCAAATAAAATCCAAGACCAAAGACCGTTGCGAGACGACCACGGCGGCAACTTAGGACGCGCAGGTTTATCTTTTTTAGGGGCCTTGGAATTATTTTCAGACATAGTTAGGGTAGGTAACACGAAGGGCCATCAAAGGCAATCAAAAGACCGGGACTTTAAGCGATTACAACAACTTATCCTATAAACTTGGCTCTTTTGCCGAAAAGGGAAAATAGTGAAACAGGGCCTTTCGTAACTTCATGAATTTATTAAGACAAAAGCCCCCCAAACCCTGCATCCAAAAAGTTGGGGCTTTGGCGTCTGGTTGCTCTCCTAAAACCGGTAGGAATCGGTACACCATTTCACGTCCTTTGAGGCCGCGGGACAAGCTCAGCCAATATCTTTGTTGCTGCACCAAAGTGTTTTTAAAAAAAGCTGGAGAGGCGCTCTTTTGAGAAAAATCGGAAAAAAAGGTTACTAGCTGGTCCCAACAATATTTGAATTCAAAATACCCAAAGGAATCGATGAAGGCCGCGTGGAAAGTCTGAACTTTTCTTCCATCTCGTCCTTCTAAACAAGAGCGATCCAGATTGAAATGGACTCCGATATTTTTTAAGTTCCACCGAGCAATATTATGGTCTTTTTTACGGTAGACGTTCACCCCTTCAAACAAAATGGGAGCAAAATCAAGATAGGCTTGAT
The DNA here is from genome assembly GCA_945878405.1 of Bdellovibrio sp. ZAP7. Classification (GTDB taxonomy): domain Bacteria; phylum Bdellovibrionota; class FAC87; order UBA2466; family UBA2466; genus RFNO01. The sequence continues at coordinate 12,830 of CAMCTJ010000009.1, read as the reverse complement.
CTCCCACCACTCCATTTTGAGGGTCAAAACTGCAATTCGCCAAGCACTGCTCTCCCCACCACTTTAAAAACTTCTCCGCTCCGGGACGCACGCCAATCATTCCCGCATTGTACAAACCATCGTTTCTTCCAGCTGGAAAGACATCATTCCAATGGGGAAATAAAATCGTATGCCCCGACGTAAAAGTTTCTAATAATTTTTCGGGGGCAGAGAAAAAATAAACATCCGAATCGCAATGAAACGTCGGACCTTGGTAGTCTCTTAGTACTTTCTCAAGGATCTTGGGCTTCGACGAGAATGCCCTAAAGGCAACTGTCCGTTGCTCGATAATTTTTAATTCACGGGTAGTCCAGACCTCTTTGAGCTCTACCACATGAACTAGCCCGGGGTAAGTTCTCTCAAGAAATGGAGCTACTTGTTCATCAAGTGCCAATAAGTGGAGTTTGATTTTTTTCTGAGTTTTCCTAAGAATGTTCTCAATCATTCCTAAATAAAAAGGCAGATAAGAAAAGTCAGAGATGGAAGTTAGGTGAAGTACTTCCTGATCGACTGAGGAGAACGCCGGTCTTTCAGGAACCGCCCGACTTGCTTTTGGATAAGCTTCGTAGATTTGACGACATTCCTGAAACACTTCTTTCGCGTTTCTTCCTCCAATCACTACCTCTGGTACACCCCAAGTATTATTTTTGTTCGATTCAATACTTAATTTAATCGCAGGCCTTCCAGCTGCGCGCGCCACTAGGCAGGGCTCCCAAAAAGCACTCACAACACAAGCAGCGTTTGCAATCGCGTCTTGATGGAGTTGAGGATCCACAGGGGAAAAGAAAGTCATTGGGCCGGGAGAAGCGCCTTGTTCTAAGACCCCCTGATCCTGGCAAAGAAATAGTGTCGGACAAAACAGATTGCTCGATTCCCACAAATTTCTATTCCAATTCCCTGAACTTTCTTCGGAGGGACAAAAAACCCACCGCTCGTCGCAACGAGATAAAAATCTGGGTTTCGTTTTAAGAGCGTAATCTAGGGGAAGACTTTCTAAGGGAAGGCGATGGGTAGAAAGATATTTGTTTTCCTTTTTTGAAAGTTTGGCTTTTTCACCCAAAAGAAAGAATTTATCGAACTTCCCCAAAGAATAATCTGAACGAAGAGGGGTTTGACTAAGATCAAACCAAACACAGTCCACCCCAGAATTCTCATTTAAAAATCCACTGAATCGCATGAAGTGATTCAAAAATCCTTGAGATTGAGGGGAGTAAAATATCGCGATTTTCATAGTTCTCTGACGGTTACTTTCTTATCGGCGAATTTTGTAAGAATCTTCATATTTCGTTGACGACATTGCTCGCCGCGTTACGCGGGTCAGTCGTGGATGAGAAAGGTCGAAAATGATACTGTATGGAGCATGAACGAATCTTTCTTAACATTAAAACCCCAGTATCCCTTTTTTCTAGCTAACTCCCCCAAGATGAGTCAGCGGTTTTTATCAGTCGAAGATAAGTTTGATGGCAAAAAACTCACTGAAGTAGCTTTAGCAACCAATCAAGACATTGAAGAAGCCATTGCGGCAGCTTGTGAGGTGGCTCCCCTTTTACGGAAACAGCCACTTTTCGAGCGAAAAGCCATTTTGTCTTTTTGCATTCAGCAATTTGAAAAACGAAAAGACGAATTAGCTCAGGCTCTCTGCCTCGAGGTAGGAAAAACCATCCGAGATGCTCGGGGAGAAGTCGGGAGATTAATCGATACGTTTACCTTGGCCTTAGAAGAAGTCGGAAAACTCAATGGAGAAGTAATGTCACTCTCTACCACTCCTCGTGGTGTTGGTTACCAAGGATTTTGGAAACGATTCCCAATTGGTCCCTGCTCTTTTATTTCTCCTTTTAATTTCCCCTTAAATCTGACAGCCCACAAAATAGCTCCAGCCATTGCAGTGGGGTGTCCGTTTATTTTAAAACCAGCGAGCCGAACTCCCCTAACAAGTCTCCTGTTGGGAGAAATTTTGGCGGAAACAACTCTTCCCAAAGGGTCGTTCTCTATCCTTCCCTGCCCTCGGGAAGGAGCTGATCTTTTTACAACGGATGAGCGATTGAAGCTTTTAAGTTTTACGGGTTCTCCCGAAGTTGGTTGGGATCTTAAAGGCCGAGCTGGAAAAAAACGTGTCGTTCTCGAACTGGGCGGAAACGCCGCTTGTATTGTCGATCAGTCGGCAGATTTAAAAGATGCTGTTAAACGCATTTTAGTGGGCGCTTTTTATCAATCGGGACAAAGTTGTATCAGCGTCCAGAGAATTTTTGTACAGGAAACCATTTATGAAGAGTTCAAAACTTGTCTCATTGAAGGAACGAAGAAACTAAGAGCTGGAGATCCAAAAGAGGAAACAACAGATTTAGGACCTCTTATTTCAGAAAGTGATGCCATTCGATTACAAAGTTGGATTCAGGAAGCGGTTACAAAAGGAGCTACTCTTCTCTGCGGGGGAAATCGAAAAAGATCTGTTTTGGAAGCGACTCTCTTAGAGAACGTACCGGACAACCTTCCTATTTCTTGCGAAGAAGCTTTCGGGCCGGTCGCTCTCTTGAGTTCTTATAGACATTTTGAAGATGTTTTAACGAGTGTTAATCGTTCGCGTTTTGGGCTACAGGCTGGGATTTTCACTTCGAATCTCTCTCACGCTCTACGTGCTTGGGATGAGTTAGAAGTAGGAGGAGTGGTGGTAAACGAAGTTCCTTCATGGCGCTCCGATGCCATGCCTTACGGTGGCATTAAAGATAGTGGCTTGGGGCGTGAAGGAGTTCGATTTGCCATGGAAGAAATGACTGAGTTACGCGCGCTTGTCTTGCGGTAAGTAATGCAGAACAACCCACAAGAGAGTCGTTTTCCTCCCACTCCCTTTCAGTCGCAAGTTTAGATATTCCCGCTTGAGATCCGTTCTGGACACTTGAAGTAGTTGCCCCATTTTCAACAGGGTTGTCTGCTCTGTCTCCCGATCACTCCATTCTGCTTTCCCAGAAACGATGTAAATGAAATGTTCAGATCCTAAAATAGGAAATTGCATCTCTTCATTTTCTTGCAAGACAGTAGGGTAAATTGCAGCTTTTACTGAAGGCCTATCGAAGCTTAAATGAAACATTCTCAAAGGACTTACAATAAATAGTTGGCCGCCCTCTTCTCGATTCCAAGCCCAGGACTGAAGCAAACCAATTTGCCGTTCCTTATTCTTAAATACATAACGACCAGGCCCACCTGAAATCGCCGCCGACACGCCACAGCCATCATCCGCCATGGGAAATGCACCACTCTTCTGTCTTTCCCCTATTTTGATGTTCCAACGGGAAGATTTAGAGTTCTTTTCTTGGGTCAGAAGATAATAGAGGCCGAGCGGTTCGGGAGACCACCGATCTTTCTCTTCGCACAAATGAAAGCACTCTTTTTTTAGCATAGCCCTTCCTCATTTTATTTTACCAGTTCCCTTTGCTAATGGGTTGAACTCAATTAGCATGGAGGGCCAAAGAGGGTGCTATTCATGGATTTAAAAACAGAACCGATCAATGTCCTGGGAACGCCGCTCGAGCCATGTTGTGGCAGATATCGAACTGGTTTTTTTCGAGATGGGTATTGTAAAACAGACGATACAGACAAAGGACGACATGTCATTTGTTCCCGAGTAACTCAGGAGTTCTTAGATTTTTCGCTGAGCCAAGGAAACGATCTCATCACTTCTCGACTTGAATTTGATTTTCCCGGTTTAAAAGAGGGAGACTGTTGGTGTCTTTGTGCTTCCCGCTGGAAACAGGCACTGGAAGCCGGGGTAGCTCCTCCAGTTAATCTATTGGCAACCCATTACACAGCTCTCGAGGTTGTAAGCCTTGAAGATTTAAAGGCACATGGCGAAATAACATGAAAACTGCTTGGATCATTTTTGGTAATCAGCTTTTTCCCGAACACCTCCAGAAAAAAACTACACCTCAGAAAGTTTTCATGGCGGAAGACCATGAGCTTTGCACACATTTTAAGTACCACAAGCACAAGATAATTCTTTTCCTGACTGCTATGCGCAGGTACGCCAAGGAACTTAAGGATCTCGGCAGCGACGTTCACTACTTCGAATTAAATGCCAAAAACTCACGACAATCTTACGAAGAAAAACTGAAACACTTTATTCAAAAAGAAAAGATCACCCATCTCATATGCTACGAGATTGAGGATAAATTCATGGAGAGCCGAATGGGTGAGTTTTGTCGAGCTCACAAAATAGGACTTGAGATTAAGCAGTCTCCTATGTTCTTGACCTCTCGCGAACAATTCAAAAGCTATCTGCAAACCACCAAAAAACCTTTCATGAAAACCTTCTACGAATCCCAACGAAAAAGATTAGGGATCTTAACGGACGCAAAGGGGAAACCCTTGGGAGGAAAATGGAGTTTCGATACAGAGAACAGAAAGCCCCTGAGGAACACCAAGGCTATTCCTGCTGTTTCTAAACTCAAAGGCTCTCCTGAACTTCGTTCAGTTCAGGCTCTGACCGATTCACTATTTAAGGATCACCCGGGGGAATCACAGCACTTTTGGCTTCCCACAAATCGTAAGGAATCATTGGAATGGTTCGATCGTTTCATTGAAGAGCGGCTAGCTTTTTTTGGCGACTATGAAGATGCGATGACATCCGAATCTGACTTTGTATACCACTCGGTTTTGACACCTGTGCTGAATTTGGGATTGATTACCCCTGAAGAAATTATTCGAAAGGTAACCAGTACCAATGTACAAAAGAAGATCCCCTTAAATTCTTTGGAAGGGTTTGTCAGACAAATCATTGGATGGCGGGAGTTTATTCGAGGAATTTATCAAAACTTCAGTGAGAAGGAAGATGTTCATAATTTTTGGAACCATAAACGGACCCTCAGCGCCGCTTGGTACACGGGAGAAACAGGCCTTCCTCCTTTGGATGCCGCAATAAAAAAGAGCGTCCGGTTAGGATATGCCCACCACATAGAGAGACTGATGGTTTTGGGAAATTTCATGCTTCTTTGTGAAGTGGAGCCCCGAGAGGCACATCGATGGTTTATGGAAATGTTTGTTGATTCCTCGGATTGGGTGATGGGACCCAATGTCTACGGAATGGCTCTTTTTTCTGATGGGGGAATCTTCAGTACTAAACCCTACTTTTGTGGCTCCAATTATCTTTTGAAAATGAGTGACTTCAAAAAAGGCCCCTGGTGTGACATCGCAGATGGTCTTTTTTGGGGGTTCATTAAAAAACATGAGGCATTCTTTTTAAAGAATCCTCGTCTCAGCATGATGGCTCGCTCACTTAAAAAAATGGACCCCAATAGATTTAAAGTGATAAGCAAAGCTGCTGAAGAATTCAAAGAAAGGGTGTGCCCCCGTGGTTAAAGACTTCTCGAGAGCTCAGGAGATTTCTCTTCCAGAAAGAAGCCCCATCAAAGACACTTTAACCCTCGCAGACTATGAAGACGCCTTTGCCAGAGTCCTTCCCGGATTGGCGGCTGATGAAACGGCAGAACAATTAGTGCACCGGATGCTCAGAGATATTCCCGTTCCTTTTTTAACTGTGCTGAGAATGAAGGAACGGGTTTTGTCCCCGTTTGGTTTTTCCAAGTTGGATTTTGAACGATTCCAATGGCAAGACATGGGTGCCGATGAGCGAGTGGGGATTTTCGTCAACAAACCGTTTACTGCACATATTGGTATCAGCATTGTTCGTAATCAGGAGAAAGTTATCTTAAGTAGCAGAGTAAGGTTTCATAACCTTCGAGGGAGGAGTTACATGGCACTTGTTAAGCCAGCTCACAAAGCTGTTTTTAAGTTTTTGTTAAACCGTCTTTGAGAAATGAGGTCCCATGCAATCTAACGACTCGATTAAGGCGCTTGTCGATATCATCGAATCGAGACGCAGCATCCGTTTATTTGATAAAACTCCGGTTCCTGGTGAGGTTATCGAAAAAGCTTTGGACCTTGCTTTGCTTGCCCCCAATTCCTCAAACCTACAACCCTGGGAATTTTATTGGGTGCGAAATCCTGAATCTAAATCAGAACTCGTCAAAGCTTGCTTCTCACAGGCTGCAGCCGCAACTGCAGCTGAATTAGTAGTCTGTATTGCGAGGACTCGAACTTGGAAGCGAAACTGTGAAGATATGAAAGAACAGTTGGAAAAAGCCGAAAAGCAGGGCACTCGTATTCCAAAGGCAGCTTGGCTTTATTACCGTAAGATAGCTCCCTTGATGTATACCCAAGGACGTTTTGGAGTTTTGGGATTACTAAAGTGCATAGGCTTTTTCATCTTAGGTTTTTGGAAGCCCGTTTCCAGAGAACCCATGAGTTCTCATGACATGAAAATTTGGGCCACCAAAACTACAGCTCTTGCTTGCGAAAACTTTATGTTAGCCGTTCGGGCTTTTGGCTTTGATACTTGCCCCATGGAAGGGATGGATAGTCGAAGAGTCAAAAAGATCTTAAAACTTCCCGGTGACGCTCTGGTTCCCATGGTTATAGCCATAGGAAAACGCCGAGAAGATGGCGTAACCCTTCCGCGAATACGAGGTCCCCGTTCCTGGTTTATTAAAACTATTTAGGTAAACGACAGTTTGGCAAAGTAAGATCGATTCGGTGATCAGCAGTCATGCAATCATAAATCCATGCTGTTTGCTGTCCGTAATTTAAACCCTTTTTATAGGTCACTTGGCCATTGGGATCAATTTCACACGGATTATTTTCTGTGCACTTTTCTCCGCTCTCGTTGCCGGTATTGTTTACCCCAATCACTACTTTGGTTCCTTTTTCGAGAATGGGCGATCCAGAGGTTCCTGGAATGGTCTCACAACCTGGTTGGCTATAGCGAATGGAATCTTCCCAGACCCAACCCCCTTCTTTAATTTGGTGAACAAGACCGTCATGCTGGCAGGAGTAACCTCGCTTCCAATAACCCGATAAGATTTCAATATCGGTTTTTTTCTCAGCATAATCGGCTGCCAAAGTTAAGGGGTGTACATTGAAAGCAGTTGTGATTTGCTCATATGTTTTCTCAAGTTGATAAAGAGCCATATCCGTTTTGGTCATGGTTCCGTAGAGAATCTTGGTAGCGCCCACTCGCCCAAGGGAGTTAGCATTTTTGTTAAGAATAGTGATCGATCGAGAGGCTTTTTGATCAACCACGATTTCTCCGGGCTGAAGAAATCCGCCTTCTAAACAATGGCCATTAGTTAATACCATCGCAAGATCTGTTTCACGAGAATCTACAAACCGAACCAAGCTTCCTGAACAGTTGGAAAGAGCAATGATTCCTTCAAAGTCGTAATTTTTGGTAAAGTCTTTCGGAAGACCGTTCACAAGCAAGTTTTCAATCAGATTGGGTGTCGGTAGAGGCAAGGCCCAGGCGTTTAAAGTTTGAAGTCCAATCACAAGGCCAACGAGATATTTTTTCATGATTCCCCCTGGATAGAAGCAAAGTCTTTATTTTCAGGGACTTTACCTCTATCCGGGGAAATTCGGTAGTCTAATTTTAATGAGTCGTGGTGATTTGTTTTCTTAGCCGAAGCCCAAATCCCCGAGGTAGTTTGAGCTGTCGGTTCCCATCGCTTTGGTCAGGAATTCCATTTAACCAAACATATTCACCTTTTTTGATTTCACTACAAGTCAGATTAACAGAGCCCTCATCTTCGGAGCGTAATTGGGCAAGCTTGTATCCGATGTATTTGGGAGTCAGAACCACCAGTTTTGAGCCCTGTTCAATGTACCACTGGACATCTCCTCCAAAGAAAGCGACGTCCCCAATATTAGCTGAGGTCAGATTAAATTTACCCCCAAAAGAGTCAAAGAAAGTAAAGCTCATTGAATTTACTTTTAAGGCTTCCATAATAAAGGGATAACTCATGAGAGTATCTTTGCAGCTTTCACTCATTCCTGTTGCATAAAACTCCTTCAAAGAAATGGTGTCTATCATTTCAATTTGAGCGTCGCGAATTTCTAGTTCAACCGTTTGCACTTTGTTCCCAGTAAGATTGAATTGAACTCCGGGAGTTCCCACTGCCATCAAGGAGTTAAAATTTGCATCGAAGGTAAATGTCATTTTTTTATAGGTGGGCGGGATAATAATGTCTGAAGCCCAACGCAAATCAGTGGGTTTTCCTTTGAATTCATCAGGAAAACATCGCGTAGGAGGAGCCATCGCAATGACGTTTCCGGGTTTTCCGGTCAGGGGGGTTCCGGTTCCCAGCTCAGACACGGGATTGCTAAAAGGAATCACCCCTAGCTTATAGATTTCTTGGAAATAAGCTTTTTGGGGGGTCTTACATCCAGATAAAGCAAGGACAGACAAACCAGTAATCAGAAGTAGTCCACGCATTTAAATTCCTCCTAGTTTATTAAGCACGTAAGGACGTATCGACGCACAGCACACAAACTCTTATGGAAAACCTGAGGAGAAATTGTGAAGAAATTCTGAAATTGTGATGCAAAAGAAATAGAGAGCTATTCACAGGACAATGGGCTAGATTGGCCCCAGTCGAATTAGAAGACCTCTGGGCAAGGTGCTCACCGATTTTCTCTCTTGGCTCCACTTACCTGTTGGAGGTCTTTCGTGGGTACTAAATTATATATTGGCAATCTTGCCTTCTCTTCTACTGAAGATTCAATTACGAATCTTTTCAGCCAGCACGGTTCTGTTGTTTCTTGTCAGCTTATTATTGATAGAGACACTGGACGGTCAAAAGGCTTTGGCTTCGTAGAGATGTCTACATCCGAAGAAGCGCAAACTGTGATTTCTAATCTTGATGGTCGTGAAGTCGACGGACGACAAATTAAAGTAAATGAGGCGCGTCCTAAAGAAGATCGTCCCAGACGGTCTTATTAAACTTTCTTTATAATTTTTTCGGGCCTCAGTCGAATTTCCATCGAATGAGGCCCGAAATGGGATTTCAAAACTATGAGCAAAGAAGATTTAGTAAAAGTAGATGGAATAGTTTCTGAAGCTCTTTCAGGAAGCCGTTTTTTCGTAACGCTCGCAGATGGCCGAGTTCTTGGAGCAAAGCTCTCCGGCAGACTCCGAAAATTTCATATCCGTGTTTTAGTGGGTGATAAAGTCACCTTGGGTATTTCTCCTTACGATACTTCGCACGGATTAATTTTGGGCCGTGAAAAATTAGGGAGTTCCTCTAGGTAAAAATGAGATGGGTTTCGTCGAGAAGAAAAAGGGGTGAGCTCAGCGATGCAGCTATTAATCCTCAAATCCAGTCGATTCAAGACACCGTAATTATCCGTCAACAATCCCAAGGAAACGCTCTCCTTAAGTCCTTTAAATGACTACTTTGAGTATCAGCACCTGACTTACGCTCACGCTGCTCTTCCTTCATGCTCCCAGTCGGGGAAAAGCAGAACGGCTGGGTGTACGTGGAGTACTTTTGCCAAAGCTTTAGCTCTTTCTACACCCAAACTAATTCGATTGCTTTCCAGGCTAGAAATAGTGGCTTGTGTGAGACCTGCTTTTTGGGCGAGTTCATTTTGAGTCAATTCATTCTTTTCGCGTAAAATGGCCAGAATCTCTCCTGTTGTAAGGCGTACTCTTGGTTTTGAACGAACAAAACCTTCCTGCGAAACTTTTTTAACTTTTTTTCCGGTAGTCATGGGCTGTTAACTCCAATACTTTGATTTGAATGGTTCTATTCTCAATTAAATAAATCACTCGCCACTGGACGTTAAGAGAGGAACTCCTCGCACCTAACCATTCTCCTTTAAGCGCATGATCTCTAAATCCAGGAATTGCTCGTAATGCGTGTGGCCCCGAAAGCTCCACCACTTTCTTCCACGCTTCATATTGTTTAACTATTTCTTTCGGGCATTTATCAAGTTGCTTTCTTACGCTTTTACTTTCGAGCACCATCCACATTACTTATTTGTAATATGTCTTTTTGGTAATGTCAAAACTCGCCCAGGGGAATAAACTGAAGAGCCATAATATCTAGCACATTGTCTTATAAGCAGGGTATGTACAAAGTGGATCATCCTTTACACTTTTTTAGAGGCACATGCTTTACAGGTTTTTAAATTCCCCTATCTAAACGGAGCCCGAAAGGATCTTCATTAGCAGAAAATTTTCGGCTCTCCTCGTCAAAGTAACCAAGAGTATAACTCATAAAATCGACCTGCCATACTCCAGAGTCTACTTGTATCAAACCCACGGGTTGATTAGCGAATGCGCGGCTGATACTGATTTTTGCATTTCGACTGATGCTGATCTTCCCACAGTTGGAAATCATCACGGTTTTATCCGCTCCTGGGTAAGCAAGGTCTGGTAGACCCTGATACGGTCTAGGAGATTGCTTGTAGATCTTAGCCGGACATTTCATGTCGAGAGCTTGATGCGGCCTTTCGAAATTAAATTGCTGCCTGAATGCATCGAATGTTTCCTGCTGTTGCAGTAAATTATTTCTGGATGGGTGAGTCGCCTCCAGTTTGAGAGTACGATGCATTCTTTCGTGCCGGCCATTCTGCTGTGGATTGCCCGGTTCTATTCTCTCTAGTTTTATCCCAAGCCGAATCCACCACACCGAAAGCCTAGTTAAATTCCACAGAGACATTCCACTTGCGAAGGGACATCCATTATCACTACTAATTGCAACAGGTAGCCCGTATTCCTTAAAAGCTTGCTCGAAAATAGGAAAACAAGGGCTTTCCGCCGTTGAGTTAAGAGATTCACAAAGAATTAAATAGCGACTTGCAAAATCAGAAAGAGTAAGTGGATAGCAGTACTCTTTGTTTTTCATCCGAAACTGCCCCTTAAAATCTGTGCACCACAAATCATTGGGTTCAGTAGGATTTTAAAGATAACTTGCTGTAGCTTTGAATTTGCTTCGTTGCCTACGTTTCTTCACCAAATCATGACGCTCTAAAATATTATGCACAGTACTTGTCGAAGGAGCTTTAACACTCGGATACTTGCTTTGAATTATCTCGCGAATCTTGGGAGTACCCCAACTTGGTTTTTCGCTCTTTAAATGAATGATGAGCCGTTCTATTTCGTAAGGCGTTTGATTGGGATGCTTATTTGGAGCTCGCGTTTTATTGTAAAGCCCCCTATTACCGTCTTGCTGATAACGATTCCAAATCTTGTGGCCAGTCACTCGCGAAATCCCAAACTCCCTGCACAGTACCGCCATCTTTTCGCCAGAAAGCAAACGACCAATGAACTTAGTTCTCTCGTCCATAACACACGTCTCCATCCAAGGCATATGTCTCCCCCGGTTTTGAGTTTGATATGCCTAAAAGTGTAAACGATGTGCCCGGTATGAAGTGTTAAGGATGTCCCCGGAATATACCAATCTGGTGGAGGCTACTCCATAGTGGGCGAACCACTTACTGTTGAAGATGAGTATGCAGCGGTATGGAAAAGGGTCAGGCTAGATACGAACGAGCTGGCGCGACTTCGATTTAGCGAGGGCTGGACTGAGCAGAAACTTGTGGAACATTTTGGGTATAGCCGGACGGCTATCAAACGGGAGCTTAAGAAGCTTAAGTGTTAAGCGACTTTTAGCTGAAAGTCTGGCTTAATCTTGGCAAATAATCGAACCAGTTTGTCAGTACTGAATCTGTCAATGCGGTGATTGAAGATCCGGCTCATGTCCGACTTTGGAATTCCAAGGAGTTTAGCCATTTGCACCGTATTGAGCTTTTCCTTCTGAGAGTATTTCAATAGCTCCTGACAAATCTTGAAACGAAATTTAGCTAGTTCATCTGCATCTGGAGAAAGCATGAGAAAGCCTTGTGCGCGATCTAGCTTTTTTCTCATTTTCTTAAGTTCTTTTTCGCTTGGAAATGCCATGTGTTTTTCTCCTATAAGCATTTACAACGCCAATATAGAGTTCATTGTCTTCTAAAAGCCAAACAAGCTTGTAAAGCCTTTCCTCTAATTTAAGTCCATCAGTAACATAGTACTCAAACATTCCAGTTTTCTCCTGCAACGGGAATATTCCACCGTCCAAGAGTTTTACCAGACTCAGAATAACGTTATCGCTAACAGAGTCACTATGTTTCAGCTCGTAATGTGGATCGATAACCACTTTGGTGATTCGCCTTCCATTTACGGTGACCGAGATGTCATATTCGCGTCGATTCACAAAAGAAGAATAACAAGTGTTGTCAAAAATGACAACACGGAAAAACCAACGGTGGCCATAAACCAGCATTTCTCAATTTGACATAATCTCGGTAACTAAAATTATAGCTAACAAATCTATCAAAACAGCCGCGTTAGAGGCTTTTGGCCTACTGGAGCGAGGGAGACTATTCTATATACGGGCTGACACTTTTTTGGACAATATGTTAAAAAATCATAATAGCTTCACAATTTTTCCTCCTGTTTTCTGATACTCTAGAAAAGTGAATGCTTTTATCCATGGTGCGTTGGCTGTATTTGCGTGTTTAAGTCTCGTTGCTCGAGGGAACTCCATTCAATCCTCGGATGACCTTTCCCCCGATTGTTTTCAAATCCGTTCGGCCTGCAGGAACGCGGGATTTATTGCCGGTGGAAAGGCTGCCTACACGAAACAATGGGATATTGTCGACACAGAATCGAACACCGGTATCATACGAGATTGGCCACAAATTCCCAAAAACTTTCTGATCCCCGATTATTCAGAGCTAGCTCAGAGTTACGAGAAGATTACCTTTATAAATAATGACCCCAGAACTCATCGCTGGGTCAAAGCTTCGACTCGGGCCAATTATCGGGGGGAAAGTATTCTGCAACCGGCATTCCTTCTTGATAACCGATTTGCCAGCAACGCAACGTTTTCCGAATCCCTGGTTGTCTTTCCGGGTATTCT
>CAMCTJ010000008.1 GCA_945878405.1 Bdellovibrio sp. ZAP7 | reverse complement strand
GTGGTCCCAAGGTCCCTCCTGAAACTCTTGTTTCACAGCATCTTCTTGGCTCGACCCGATCTCACAAAGAAAAAGCCCGCTCGGTCGCAAAAGAGTAGGAATTCGACTCACCAGTTTTCGAATCACCTCAAGTCCATCTTCACCCGCTTTCAATGCAAGGGACGGCTCCTGTTTCACTTCAGGAGATAATTCCGCGTACTCTTCAAAAGAGATATAGGGCGGATTGGAAACAACGATGTCGAAAGGAGAAAAGCGCACAGCTCCTTCGAAGAAGTCTTCCTCGTGTAAAAAATATTTCGCCTCTTTCGCTAAAAGAGCCGCCCTATTTTTTTTGGTGAACACTGAACTTTGAGGATTGATTTCAAATGCATGCCACTCAAGATTTGGTCGTTTAAGAACAGCGCTCATTCCAATATTTCCCGTCCCTGCTCCTAGTTCAGAAACCTTGAGGGAATGGTTAGGCTCGAAGCTTAGGATCTCATCGACCAACTGTTCAGTTTCTCTCCGAGGAATTAGACAACCAGGACCTACTTCAAACTTGGACTCGTAAAAATATTCAAATCCTAAAATATACTGCAAAGGCTCTCCGGATAATCGCCGTTTCAGAACCCCGTGTAGTTTTTCTAAATCTGCGGGACTCACGACTTCGTCTTTTTTCAAAAACAATTCGGTAGAACTTAAATTTAAAGTCCTTAAAACCATCTGCTCCGAATGTTGTTGTGAATCAGAAAAATGAAGGCATGCCTTTTCGAGACGCTCTCGAGCATCTCTTATAAAGTCTCGAAGCATCATGTGGATTCGGAATGTTGCTTGAGAGCTTCGGCTTCGTAGTGGGCACTCAAAGCAGTCAGCATTTCATCGATATCGCCTCCCACAAACTCATTTACTTTGTGAAGAGTGACGCCAATGCGATGGTCGGTGACCCGGCCTTGAGGAAAGTTATAAGTTCTGATTTTCTCGCTGCGATCGCCCGTCCCTACTTGGCTCAAACGATCTGCAGCGATCTTATTATGTTGTTCCCGCTGAGCAATATCGAGAAGCCTCGTTTTTAGAACCTTTAATGCCTTCGCTTTATTCTTGTGTTGGCTTTTCTCATCCCGACAAACCACCACTAAACCAGAAGGCAAATGGGTAATTCTCACAGCAGAGTCTGTGGTGTTAACACTCTGCCCCCCCGGACCAGAACTTCGAAAAACATCAATTCGAAGATCATTGGGGTTAATGTCGACTTCAACATCTTCTGCTTCCGGAAGCACGGCAACAGTCACTGTGCTGGTATGAATTCGTCCTTGGGTTTCAGTTTTGGGAACCCGTTGAACTCGGTGAACTCCACTTTCAAACTTAAGAACGCTATAAACTTTATCTCCTCGAATCATGAGGATAATTTCTTTGTACCCTCCGACGTCATTGGAGGTTGCTTCCATCAGCTCAACTTGCCAACCTCGTTTCTCAGCATACTTTGAATACATCTTAAAAAGATCGCCTGCGAAAATTCCCGCTTCATCTCCGCCCGCAGCCGGACGAATTTCCACCATGGTGTTCTTGTCGTCGTTGGGATCTTTGGGAAGTAGAAGGATTTTAAGTTTTCTTTCCAAACCCTTTAATTCAGTTTCAAGATCCTTATTTTCCTCTGCAGCAAGATCTTTTAACTCTCCAGATTCCTGCTCGATGATGTCTTTGTTTTCTTCGAATCTATTTTTGACTTGTCGGAAATGGCGATAAGTCTCAACAAGAGGCTGCAGATTCGCGTGCTCTTTTGAAAGTTTTTGAAAAAGCTGGGTATTGTTGACTACCGCAGGAGAAGTCAACCGAGTCTCCACATCAGCAAAGTGGAGCTCAACCTCGTCTAGTTTATGGAACATTTAAAAAAGATTGGACCGTTAGTAAGTACGTTTGTTGCCGTACTTTTTCTTAAATCGCTCAACTCGGCCTTCAGCATCTACTAGTTTTTGTTTACCAGTAAAAAGCGGATGGCAGTTGGAGCAGATTTCTACTCGGATGTCTTTCTTTGTGGCACGAGTTTCAATTTCGTTACCGCAAGCGCAACGAATCGTAGTGGAATAATATTCTGGATGACCTTCGGACTTCATAAGTATTCGACTCCTAGTAAAAATCAGAAAGGGAATCTGCCATAAAAGGCTATAAGTTGCAATGGCTTAGGCCTGAGCTCTTGTAATGGGGGGTGATGCGATAGACTTCCCCTTCTAGGCCTGAGACCGTTAAGACTTCGGAAATACAACGCTTTCCCTGAACTCGGTCCAAATGGATCACCCCAAATATTTGTGAGGCCACCCATTCTCGAATTACTTTTAGGGGGATTTGGAGACCCGCTAGAAGCGCCAAAGACTCAAATCGTCTTAGGGTATCTCTCGCTGAATTCGCATGGAGCGTTCCTAAAGATCCCGAGTGTCCGGTGTTCATGGCCTGAAGCATATCGAACGCTTCTGGCCCCCGGCATTCTCCAACGATTATCCGATCGGGACGAATGCGAAGCGCGGTGCTGAGCAAGGCCCGCAAAGTGACGCCCCCCTTCCCTTCCGGGCTGGGCGCTCTGGCTTCCAAATGAATTAAGTGAGGATGAGGAGAATCTATTTCTATTACTTCTTCGATTAAAACGATTCTTTCCGCAGCATTCATTTCGGCCAGCAAAGAAGATAAGAGCGTTGTCTTGCCTGTTCCAGTTCCTCCGCTAATCAGAAATGTCTTTCTTGAGCCAATCTGACCTCGAATCCAATGGATGAGATGTGCCGGACCAAATGCATCGAGAGGGATAGATCCGGCGCGCTTTTTTTTTCGAATACTAATAAGGGGACCTGGAGCGGCGAGCGGCGCAAGCACAATATTGAAACGGCTTCCATCTAAACAGCGTCCATCGATATAGGGAGCTGAAGCATCGATTTGCCTTCCACAGGGTACCACTAATCTTTCAATGAAATGAAATAAAGCAGCGTCATCAGGAAGAGGGTGGTTGATTTGTTCGAGATTACCTTCCCGTTCGATAAAACAGCTTTTCGTTCCATTGATCAAAATATCTGTAACAGATTCATCTAAAAAAAAGGGCATTAAGGACTTCGAAGGACCAATTAATTGTTGCTCAATTCTTTCAATCATCGCGAGAGTGAAACCTTTGTTGAAATCTATCGTTTGCTTCGTTCTCAATTGCCTTAGATGTCATTCCAATAGTCACAGCCATCAAAAGATCGGTATCTTTTCGACCTGAACCATGCCTCGTGAATAACCAAGAACCCAGAATTGGTATCTCTCCTAAGATTGGAATTTTTTGCTCCTCCACCTGATTAGTCTGCCTCACCAGTCCCGAAAGGATGACCGTTTCTCCGTCGATTGAATCCATCTTTGTTACAAAGTTTCTAGCCACAATCGAAGGTATATTATCTACTTGGTAGGAGTGATCGAGTTCCGAAATTTCGAGCTGAATATCGGTTTGAAAATGAATCTGATCGGGACTTTCAGGCTTTACTTTGGCAGTTAGGCCATATTTTTTCCAGTCTACTTTTCGTTGGTATCTTCCAAAAGAATCTGATCCCGTAGTAACTGGGAACTCTCCTCCCGAATGAAAAACAGCTTGTTCCCCTAGGCGCACATAAAGCTCAGGACTAGCAACAATTCTTGCCCACCCCTCCTTTAGTAGGAATTGGAGAAACCCGCTGGCTGTGGAAAACGAAAGTGAATAATTAATTCCAGCGGAAGCCGCGGAGCCTTGAATAACCCCAGCACCACTAAAAGTTAAAGACTCAGGCCATTGGACTCCAGAGTTTCTGCTGATGCTTTCATTAATCTCAAGAAATTGGAGAGAAACACGCGCTACTTGGCCCCTGAGATTGAAGGGGCTGCTGTCTAGGGATTCTGGGGGAACCACCGTCACCAAAAAACTTTTTTCCCTCTCTTTTTCATCCCAAACTCGGAGGGATGTCTTCCCAAGAGAAAGTCCCGTCAACAGAATGGTCGAAGGCGGAATCGTTTTCACCTTAATGATCTTTGAGTTTCCAACAGCGACTCGGGAAAGGTTTGCGATCGTGAGCGTTTGATTGTTGTTCTTTCCTAAAACTAAGATCTCAGCACCGAAACCGTAAATTCCAAATCCCCAGAGCAAACCCAAACACAGAAGTTTCATCTCACTGCTCAATAGCAAGTAAAAAGCCAGTGCGGCCAGCTGGGTAAGGCTGGCCGCTCGGGGGTAACCGGGGTTTTTTCGGTCTGTTGGACCGCCATTGAGGCCTCTCTCTAGAAGCCTTCAATTCCTAAGTTTTCATTTCTGTTAACTTCAGCAATAAAGCCTCGGTTGTCGGAACGGTTTGAGATGTCGACATACTGAGAGATGATGGTACTTCCCAAAACACCTCCAGCATGTGTAACAGCTGCTACTTGATAGACACCGTTAACTTGCTTCAGAGCTGGCCCCCCACTGTCTCCGGGGCAAGAACCAGCTCGGTTATCTGGACCAATGATGCCACGTGAGTTGGAAGACGTAACGGGAGTAAAGAATTCAACGTAGTTGTTCACACTTGCGACTTGGTTCGTACCAGCTCTCTTCACCCCTGCACCTCTTTGAGTATCAATATTATTGCAACCATAGCCGACCAAGGTTGCAGTCTCACCACTGTGAATGGAATCAGCGATCTTCATAACGTACTGAGATTGAAAAGTTCCTTCTGGGAAAATCAGAATGGCAATGTCTTGAGGGTCATCGATTTCGCCAGGTCCGTAACTTACTTTTCGATAGGTTGAAACCGAAGAACCAAAACTGCCGTAAACGGAGTATCGTCCCGTTCGTAAAGTGCAGTGAGCAGCGGTCAGCACTGCTTTGGGACTGATGATTGTTCCCGTACAGAGACCGCCGTTAGGTGCCGATACCAGGACAACACCCGGGAATTGAGTTGTTTCCGAAACATTATATTTGGAAGCTTGGGGAAGCCCGCTCTCCAAATCCAATGCCTTCTGACAGGAAATTAAAGAAAGGCTAACGACTAAGAGCGCGGCTAACCGCGCGAATGTGCCAACGTACCTCATAGAGACCCCCTGAACCAGTTACGTACCCCGAACCTCGCTAGGGCTTACCCCTGCCCTATTGGTTACTTGCGATTGGAATCAGTGACTTGAGTTTGCAAGCGGAGGACCACTTTTTGGAGAGGTTTTTAAGTTTCTGATTCAGCTCGGTTTTTTTTCAAATTTGTCTAACTAGATGACACCTGAAAACACCTTAATCAGATGAATAAGTTTTGAGCAGTGTGGACATCGATGACGAAAATAATATGTATTTCAAAACCTTAGTACCATCTAAATATTTAACAGGGCCTATTTTGAAAGAATCGGACTTTAAAACTGCTGAAACCAAAACGAAAACCGATCATTGTGAAGATTGTGGTGTAAGAAAGTTCGTCTCTGTATTCAGTCTGTTTTGAACTCAGTGTACTTAGTCGCAACTCCTTTTGATAAGTGAGTCGGATATTTTTTTTCATTGAGAGCGAGCTTTTCCAAAATGGCCGCTTCCAGAGGAACCTGCAATTTATCAGAGAGCCTCAGCAGATAAACACAGATGTCGGCAATCTCATGTCGGACTTGTGTTGCCGTTTTGGGATCTTTCATAACTTGATTTGATTCTTCGGAAGTTAACCACTGAAAGATTTCCAGAAGTTCTCCGACTTCGCCTGCAAGAGCCATCACAAGATTTTTGGGATCATGATATTTTTCCCAATCGCGCTCTTGAACAAACTGCCGAATTTTTTCTTGTAGTTTTTCAGTATTCATCAGGTCAGTTTTAAAACTCCTTGAACACATTTTTGAATTCCGCTGAAAACATCATGAAGAGCTGCGTTTCCGAACATATAAGCTCCCGTGGTGACAACCTTGTTTTGAGAATCGACATAGCAGTCGGTTACCTTAGTTGCCTTGTGAGATTGCCCACACTTCTCAATTTCTTGGGCAGTTTCCCCATTCTCACCGACTGTCAGACTGAGGTGCTTATCTCGAAGTGCAAGAGCAACAATTGCAGGAGCAATGCAAATCGCCCCAATTGGTTTCTTTTTCTCAAAAAATTCCAGAATCACATTTGCAAGTTCTGGCCGAACCGTTCCCTGACTTCCTTTGGATGCAAAATTACAAAGATTTTTTGCGGCTCCAAAACCTCCGGGAATAATGAGCGCATCAAAATCTGCAGTGTTTAACTCAGTAAGTGGCTTCACATCACCGCGAGCAATACGAGCGGACTCGACCAACATATTTCGTTTTTCTGAAGCGGCCGTCTCTCCGGTGAGGCAATTCACGACATCAGTTTGTGCAGCATCGGGTGCAAAACACTGGACCTTGGCCTGTTCCTGACTGAGTGCCCAGAGCGTGGCTACGGCCTCTCGGATTTCACTGCCATCCCGGTACCCACTTCCACAGAGAACAACGGCTACTTTTTTCATACCAATCTCCTCCAAACTCATCACAGTTTAAGTCCGGAATCACCGCCTTCTCAAGCCCTATCAGAGGTTTAATAAGTCTGGAGTGGGTTAGACACCAGTGACAATTTCTGTCCTTTTTGTAGAGAAATCCCCCTTTTGAAGGCTTGTTACCCATTGAAATGATTGACTTTATTCCAGCTCCTTTCGGCACTTAGCTTGCAAATCTCACGTATGCCGTTTGAGAGCGGCAGAAGAAAGAAGAGGAGTAGATGTTTAGCGTTAAAGCGCTTTGGGACAAGCTGTTTCAAGCTGATACCACTGAAAGCCCAAAGACCGAACGAGTAACTCAGGAGATCAAAGGATCGATCTACTCGCTTATCGCTCTTTTTGAGTTTATCGCCCTTACTTCGTACCTTCCTTTAGATAGTTTTAATTTGTTTAGTGGCCGATTTGATCACATTAATAATATGGGTGGTCTGGTGGGAGCCCTCTTCTCTGAGTTGTTTTTAGGAACTTTAGGAATCGTTGGTTATTCAGTTGTTTTAATGACTATCGCCGCAGCGGTTTGTGCTTTTCGCGGAGTTTCCGTTCGTACTATTTCTATTCAGCTCTTAGGCGGAGTCTTTGCAACTTTTTTAGGTTCAATTGCAAGTCACCTTTTCTTCTCGACGAGTTCACCAGAAGCTAGTCTTCTTCAAGGAGGATGGATTGGAAAAACGATTGGTGGCTTTTTAGAAAATTATTTAAATACATCCGGCACCTTGATCCTAGTGGTTGGCGGCTTTTTAGTGACTCTGCTCTTAAGCACTGGTCTTTCCCTACTGTCTTTTTGGAGACAGGTTTTTCCAGAAGACGAAACTTCCAAAAAGAAAGCCAAGAAAGAAGAAGTGGTTGAAGAGGAAATCGAGGGTGAAGAAGAGGAAAAAGCTCAGCCTAAAGTCGCTGCAAAACCAGTTGAAGCCACTTCTAAACCGAAGAAGCCTGCCAGAAAAAGCCGAAAGAAAGCTGCAGAAGTTGACCCAGAATCGACCGAAGCTGCTGAAAATGAAATTCCAAACAATGCTGCCGCTTCTTCTTCAGAAGAAAATGAGGAAGCCGGAGAAAAGATTTTCACCTTCAAAGAAATAATTCCATTCAAAGGATCTTATTCCCTTCCTTCTCCCAGGCTTTTAAGAGGTGACTCGGGCAACGCGAAGAAGATGTCTAAAGGAGAACTTCGAGAAAACATCCAAAAGCTTTGTGAACATCTTTTGTCGTTCCAAATCACCGGCGAAGTCGTAGCTGTTAGCCAGGGACCTGTTCTCACCACTTATGAATTCAAACCCAGTGCCGGCGTCAAACTGAGTAAGATTGCCTCTCTCCAAGACGACTTGGGCATTGTCTTAGGAACGAGAGAACTTCGAATCGTTGCACCGATTCCCGGAAAAACGGTTGTGGGTATCGAAGTGCCTAGACCTCAAGCGGAAACTATTACTTTGAAAGAACTCGTTTCTGAAAAGGGATTTGAGGATAAGAAAATTCGAATTCCTGTCGTTCTGGGAAAAGCAACGGATGGAACACCAGTTTATGCAGATCTCGCAAGCATGCCTCACTTGCTCGTTGCTGGTCAGACGGGTTCTGGTAAATCAGTATTTATCAACTCACTTCTCATGAGCTTCCTCTACCGAATGAGTCCTCACCAACTACGACTTATTCTCGTTGATCCTAAAATGTTAGAGTTGAATGTCTTTGATGGTCTTCCCCATCTTATTACCAATGTAATCACGGATAATGGAGTGGCATACAATGCCCTTAGCTGGGCCGTGATGGAAATGGAAAGACGCTATGGTCTCATTGCCGCAACGGGATCCAAGAATTTAGATTCCTATAACGAAAAACAAAAGCGTCCAGAAGATAAATTGCCCTTCATTGTGATTGTCGTCGACGAATTGGCAGATGTAATGATGTCGGGAGGTCAATTGGTAGAAGTCGCGATTACCCGATTGGCTCAAAAAGCACGAGCAGCGGGAATTCACTTGGTCATTGCAACTCAGCGTCCCTCAACAGATGTGATCACTGGCTTAATCAAAGCAAATATTCCTTCCCGTTTGGCCTTTAAAGTTCCCTCAGGTATCGACTCGAGAACTGTGTTAGACACCTCAGGAGCTGAAGAATTAATTGGGCGAGGAGACTGCTTGATGACTCGACCTGCAGTACCCCTTCAGAGAATGCATGGTACTTTCGTCACAGAAGAAGAGTTGAAAAAAGTAGTTAAGTACTGCATCAATGGAAAAGATTACTCTTCCAACTACATCGACTTTTCTGGAAAAAACCCTAACCAAAAAGATTAATCAGTTCCAACGAGGACCGTCAGAATCGGGTTTGTTACCGCCACTTTCATTCACAATCAAAGTAAATTGACGACGAAGCCTTTCTCGTTCAGCTTCCTTATTTTTTCCACCGCCCTTGCCGCCACGAGGACGCAAATATTTCAAATAAATATAGAGAGCTCCGATCCCCATTCCTCCTAAATGAGCGAAGTGCGCTACATTATCTTGGGCTCTTGATTGAACTCCCGTGATTAATTCGATAGCGGCCATCAGGAGGACAAAATAACGAGCTTTCATGGGAAACAAAAAGAACACCAACATGTATCTTTCGCCAAAAAAGATTCCGTAAGCAGCGAGGATTCCGTAAATAGCCCCACTTGCCCCAATGATCGGAGTATAAGAACGAGAAACATCTAAAAAGATCGTATTAACCAGAAAATTAAATACGCCAGCTCCAATCCCACAGATAAAAAAGTAAACTAAGAAGCCCTTCTTTCCCAATTTCAGTTCCATTTCAGATCCGAAAAACCACAAGATGAGCATGTTGAGCAAAAGGTGGAGGGGGGTCCCATGCATGAAAATGTAGGTCACAAACTGCCAGAGCCATAGGTCATTGATAATGCGCGCGGGAACCAAGCCCAAAATATCCGTGAGATAAAGCCCACCCGGTCGAAATCCAAGATTGGTAAGAAAAAAGTCCAGGAAATAGGAGGCTACACACGTCGAAATGATGATCTTCGAATTCGTGGTTAAAGGAGGGGCTGGACTTACTTGATCGAATCGATTGTTCATGGGTGCTCTATTTCTTCTAATTCAACTAAAACTCCACCAAAACTTTTAGGATGAATAAAAAGAGCTCTCCCCCGAGCTGCTTTTCGAATTCCTGGGGGAAGAACCGTCATCCCGGCTTTTTCAAGTTTCTTGGCCCAATCTTCTATTCCATTTACTTCAAAAGATAAATGATGAATGCCTCCCTGAGGCTTCTTTTCTAAAAATTTGCTGATGGGGGAATCGCTCGTTTGGGGCTCGAGTAACTCAATGCAGACCCCTGAAGAAACCTGCAGTGGCAGCATGGCCACTCGTACTTTTTCCGTCGGTACGTCATGCTCGCTTTTGATTTCTAAAGAAATCGCGCGCAATTTCTCGGCGACCTCATGAATTTGGGGGCATGCAATTGCTATGTGAGATAGTTTAATGGACATAAAAGGGTAGACTACCCAAGATCAATCAAAACCGCCACTGGAAGGATTGGATTGAATCAAATCCTGCAAAGATTTGCCCTTGCCGCCTTGCCGTCTCTCCACCGAATCAAATTTTTCCCGAAGCTCTAAACGCATTTTATCTTTTTCTCTAAAAAAACATTCCCTGAAAAGCTTAGAATCTTGATCTTTATACGGGGCACACTTTCTGAGCCATTCTTCTCTCTGCTCAGAGTTGTAATCCGGATCCGCATCAAACTCCCTTCCCTTGGGCGAAAGCCCAGGTGGAGTATTTTTATTATCTACCGGCGCATCGAAAAAGCTTGGATCTAAGGCCTGAATATAGCCACTGGGCTTTAAGGGGCCCGGAATGGAGGATCCCGAATCGGTATTCACGGTTCCTTTATTCATTCCGGAAACAGCCGGGGGATTTGCAGGGGTTGGGGCAGTTGTCTCGGCCAGAGCACTGGCTCCTAGAAAGACGCAGACCAATCCCAGAAGCATTAAAACATTCCTCATGGATTTCCCTTTTCTTATGATTTTACCTGAAGCGTCGAACCACTTCTAGTTTCGAATTGTTTGAGCGTAAAAAAGAAGTGACCAAAGTGTAGTCAGTTATTGCGATATGTACTGGCAATCTTTAGAATCTGGCCTCACAATAATAGGAAAAACGGGAGGCTCAAATGACCCATCCTACAGAAACAAAAAATCCAAATCCGATTGGACTCGCTGGAATCGAATTTATTGAATATGCGACTTCCAAACCCCAAACTCTGGAACAACTTTTTATCAATTTGGGTTTTGCAAAATTAAAACAAAACACCCGAATCAAGGTTGATTACTACCGACAGCATGACATTCATTGGTTACTCAACTCTCAACCGGGTAGTTTTGCTTCCCGCTTTTCGGAAATGCATGGCCCCTCTATCTGCTCGATGGGCTGGCGAGTAAAAAATGCAAAAGAAGCTTTAAAAGAAGCTGTTGCTCGAGGCGCTCGGGCTTGTACAGAAGGGGATTACAAAGACAAACTTGGCCACCCGATTCCCGCTATTTACGGAATTGGCGATAGCCTCATCTACTTTATCGACCACTACAAAGATGGAAAATGCTACGACGAAATGGGTTTTGAATCCGTCATAAAAGGCGAAATGGCCTACAAGACCAAAGGGTTTGCACTCGTCGATCACTTAACCAATAATGTTCCTTCGGGAACCATGGAACAGTGGGCGGGTTTTTATAAGAATATTTTTGGTTTCACTGAAGTTCGTTATTTTGACATCAAAGGAAAGAAAACGGGTCTCACTTCCTATGCGCTCCGATCTCCAGATGGAAGTTTTTGTATTCCGATTAATGAAGCAAGCGACGAAAAATCGCAAATCAATGAATATCTGAGAGAGTACAAAGGCGCTGGCATCCAGCACGTAGCCCTTTTAACCCAAGATATTGTTCGGTCGCTCAGAGAATTAAAATCTTCTAACGTTAGTATGCTCGAAGTAGAACCTGATTATTATAAAACCGTTTTTGAACGAGTTCCGAACGTCACCGAAGACCATTCCACTATTCAAGAACTCGGGATTTTGATTGATGGTGATGAAGAAGGCTACCTGCTTCAGATCTTCACTCAAAATTTAATTGGACCCATCTTTTTTGAGATCATTCAACGAAAGAATCACCTTTCATTTGGTGAAGGCAATTTTGGAGCTCTTTTCCGTTCGATTGAGAGAGACCAAGAAAAACGGGGCGTGTTGTAGTGTTAGCCCCCGAACTCAGAGCCGCAAAACCGCGCTAAAAGTGCCGATTTTTGTCAGTTTTAAGCCACTCCCAGCCCGAATTACCCTTGAATTCTGATGGCATACAGGTTGCTTTTGTAAGGGCCGGCCAGTGGGCCTTTTTTGAAGGGTGGGTTATGGGTCGTCGCAAGAAACTAACTGAAGCAGAGATTGAAAATACTCAAACGACTTTGACGATAGAAGACTCTAACCAAGCTGAATCAGAAGAAGCTGAGCTTCTGGCTGAGACAGATAGCGAAGTGATTGCCGAAGAGACGCCTGCAGAAGAAGAAGAAGAAGAAAAAGAAACTGTGGAAGCTTCTGAAGAAGTGCTTGCCGAAGAATCCGTTAAGAAACCCAGAAAGCCTAGAAAACCACGTGCTAAAAAAGTAGAAACGGTTGCTGTTGCTGAAGAAAAAGCAGAAGTTTCTGGACCCGCACCTGTTGCAACACCAGTCACAAGCGAGCCTGCTTTAGACCAATGGGCTGCGATTAAACAACTTTCTGAATCCGTTGCTTTGATCTTAGAGAACTCGAAAAAACTTCAAGCTCCTCCACCAAGTCTTGATTTTGATACGAACGAATTTTTACGACCCCAGCAACAAGCTCCTAAGACCTTGTTCATCACGAAATTTGCAACTGCTGCCAGTATCGTTGCGGTTTTCCTATCTCTGGTGAGTTTGTCCTTATCTCAATCCGCAAGACAAGCTGTTCTGGGAGCGCTTGAGCCTTTAAAACAATCTCAGTTAGGAATAGCAGCTAGGCCTAGCACGGGCGAAGAAGCTTTGCCTTTTAGAAGAAGCTCTAGACGGACTCGATAGTTCGAAAAAGTCCTCTCAGATCACCTACAAGATAAAGACTTCCGGTTATGAGTAACGCGTCTTGAGGAGTCAGCTTCTTTAGCAACTCTTTTAAAGCTTTCGCGGGATCCTCTTCATACTTTGCAAGTGTTTGGTATTTCTCATCGTACTCCCCTCGCGCTCTTGGCACTCGAGTGAGTAATAATTCTTTTGAAAATGGCAAAAGAGCTTGAATCATTTGAGAAGCTTCTTTATCGGGACCAAACCCACACAGCACATAAAGATTTTTAGCTCCCAGCTCCAGAAGAGTGTCGGTTAAGGTTTTCATCCCTGCTACGTTATGATCTCCCGACAGAATAATTCTTGGGTTTTCTTGCACTATTTCCAAACGGCCCGGATTCACCATCGAGCGAAAAGCTAATTGAAGTGTTGAAACCGGAATTTCGGGAAAAACTTTTCTTAAAAATAAATAAGCGGTAACCGCATTTTCCAAAGCCCCCCCAGAGGGATTCTTGAGAAAAAAGTTGTGACCATCAATGAGGACTTCTTGTCCCTCCCAATTTTTTCGAAGAACTTTTCTGGGAACAGAATCGGTAAAGTACAAAGGAGAAGAAACCCGTTCACATTCCTTTTGAAGAATTTCTCTTAAAGTAGGCTCCTGAAGCCCACTCACCACCGGCACTCCAGAACGAAGAACCCCCATTTTCTCGACAAGAATCTTCTCAAGGGTATTTCCCAAGTACTCCGCATGGTCCCAACTGATATTGGTTAACACCACCCCTTTGGGCTCGGTCACATTGGTGGCGTCTAGGCGCCCGCCCATTCCCACTTCTAAGATATTGAAATCCGGATGGGTCTGAGCGGAATCCCAAAAGAAGATGAGGGTCAGGAACTCAAAGTAGCTCAACTTCCATTTCTGGGCGAGCGGAGCTAGGCGCTCCACATGTCCGCTTAGGCGCTCGGCTGACCAGGGACGAAGCCCCTCTTGAAATCGTTCTCTTAAGTGTTGGAGATGGGGAGAAAGGTAAGTCGCCACGCGAGCGCCATGGGTTTTCAGCGCTTCGCTAATAAAGAGAGTCGTACTGCCCTTGCCGTTTGTGCCTGCAATGACCAAAGACTTTACAGTTTTTTCAGGATGACCCGCTTCTTTGAGTGCTCCAAGAAGGTTTTCGAGCGAGTAATGAATGCGTTTCTCGCCTCCCAACTGCTCTAGAAAAGATTCCCAAGAAAAACTGTTCACTGTGATTTTCCCCTCTGTAAAGAGTCGATACAGTTTGGATACAGTGATTTCAAGAACTTAGAGAATGCTGTCAGTTTTCCATCACTCGCAGTGGTCGCGTGTAAAAGAGAATACCACCCGTCAACAATACCGTAACCACTTGAAATAACAATGTTTTCTAAAAGCATCCACTCCCCTGACTTTGGCAAAAGCGTTGCAATCTCTCTCAAGCAAATGGGGCAATCAACTTTTTAACCTGTAAAAGGGGGAAGCTGTGACTATCGCATCAAACATCTATAACTTTTCAGACTATCGAGACTTCTTGAAGGATCGTTATCGCCAGCTCAAAGAAGCTGATCCGGTATTCTCCTTTAGAAACTTTTCAAAAGCTGCAGGCTTTGGTTCACCCAACTATTTAAAGTTGGTGATGGATGGCAAACGCAATTTAAGCTTTGATGCGATTGCAAAGTTTGCAAAGGGCCTTCGCTTAGACAACCACGAATCGGAATTCTTCCGCTACATGGTTGAGCACAATCAATGTGAGCACTTGCCTCGCAAAAAAGTATTCGAAGCAAAGCTCATGTATTTGAGAGAACTCTTTAAAGTCAAAACGCTCATTCCTGAGCTCTATGACTACTACCATCAGTGGTATCACTCAGCCATTCGAGAAATGGTGAAGAAAGGTGCCGTAAAGAACGATGCTGCTACGATTGCTCAAAGCTTGGTGCCAGCAATCTCTGAAGAAGAAGCCAAAGAATCGCTGGGTCTTCTCCAGAAACTAAAATTTGTAGCTTGCAAGGGCGATATGCTGGAAGCAGTCGACACGACAGAAATCGACTCTCAAACAGCTGCTCTCAGCCAGAAAATTCACTACGAACAAATGGCAGAACTTGCGGCTCAGTCGCTCTATACTCAAGGGCCTGAAACCCAGGACTTTGAAAGTATGACCTTAAGCCTTCCCATGGATAAGGTGGCTGAAGTCAGACGGCAGATTCAGGAACTCCTCTTGGGAATTGCGAGTAACCAAACTCACAACCCCACTGATTCTGTTTACCAGCTCAATATCCAGTTCTTCGCTATGACGAAGCCGATGGGTATCGAAGGCGGTACAACGAAACAGAAAGAGGGAGAAGCCGCTTAAGAACTTTTAAGTAAACTCCTAAAAAAAATCCCCCAGGGACGATCAGGTGATTTCACCTAGAGCCTCTGGGGGTTTTTATTGGCGATACACAGCTCTTAATTAAAAAGTGTGGCGGACGGCGCGGCAATCGTAGCCCCGCCCCTAAAAGGGCCGTGCTTGTAGATCTGCGCTGTGGTGAGAGATTTTCTTTTGTTTCTACTCTTTTTAGAAGGAAGGGGCTTGGAAGCACCAAAACCAAGACTGCTTGTAATGACTAAAACCCAAACGAATCTCTTCATGCCCCCTCCAAAAAATAAAAAGAGACAAGGAACGGAAACGGATTTTACTTACATGCTTTTGATATTAAACAGACGCTTTTCAATAGCTGCGATAGCTTCTTTACGAAGATCGTATTCGCAAACTAAGCGAAACAAAGTTGCGATATCTTCATCCTGACAAAGCTCTTTTAGTGAGATTTCTTGAGACTTCTTCGATTTAAGAGCAATGACTTTGTTTGATTCTAAACCAGTTACGTTTTCTAACATTAACACCCCCAAAAAAAGTTACTGTTAAACGGACCTGACCCAATTGCTGCGAGCACATCAAATTGACGAGATGCGTTATAATGCCTGAACCCCATTCTGAAATCAATACTTATTTTATAAGTATATGATTTTGTTGTGTTTTTATTATTCCTTGACGTCCCCTCCCCCCTCCAATAGCCTTTTCCACCGACTCATAAACCTAACCAATCGAAATTACTATGAAACATCCAGTATTTGAAAAACTCCGTATTTTTGCTCCTGGTCCAACCCCAGTTCCCGAAGCTGTCCTTCTGGAGATGAGCAAACCCACCCTTCATCACCGTACTAAAGAGTTTATTGCGATTTTAGAGCGGGTTCGAAAAGGCCTTCAGTTCGTCTTTCAAACGACACAGCCCACTTACTTGTTTGCAGCTTCCGGCAGTGGCGCGATGGAAGCCACCATCGTCAATTGCCTTGCCCAAAAAGATGAAGTCATCGTCATTGATGGCGGAAAATTTGGAGAGCGTTGGACAAAGCTTGCTCAAGCTTTTGGTCTCACTCCCCATGTTTATAAAGTTGAGTGGGGACAAGCTGCCGATCCCAAAGAAATTGAGAAACTGTTAAAAACTCACCCTCAGGTAAAAGCAGTTCTCTTTCAAGCTTCTGAAACTTCTACCGGGGTATTTCACCCAGTAAAAGAAATTGCTGAAGTCGTAAAAAAACACAGCGATGCACTGGTCGTAGTAGACGCCATCACGGCGCTGGGAGTTTGTAATCTTCCCATGGATAGCTGGGGTCTTGATGCCGTGGTGAGTGGCAGTCAAAAAGCTTTCATGTTGCCCCCTGGCCTTGCTTTCCTAGCGCTTTCACAAAAGGCTCAAGAGGCTCGTAAGCGATCGAACATCCCTCACTTTTATTACAGTCTAAAAGCGGAAGATAAAGCTGCCCTCACTGGTGAAACGGCTTGGACACCGGCAGTCAGTTTGATTTGTGGACTCGATCTCGTTTTGAAGAATATGCAAACTGTGGGGCTGCCAGCGATTTTCAATCACCATCAGAGACTTGCAGAAGCGACTCGTAAAGGCCTCAAAGCGATGGGCCTCGAACTTTTTGCAAAGACCCCAGGGGATTCAGTCACTTCAGTTTGGGTGCCTCCTTCTATTCCAGAAGGCAAAAAAATTATCTCCCTCATGCGCGACGATTTTGGAATCACCATCGCGGGAGGACAAGATCAGTACAAGGGAAAAATCTTCCGGGTAGCTCATTTGGGTTGGTTTGATGAGCTCGATATGATTTCTGTCTTAGGGGCCTTGGAAATTACTTTGAAAAAGCTCGGTCATGATCTTCAATTTGGAAAAGGAGTCGGAGCGGCCGCCCAATCCTTCTTGGAAAGTGGACAAAATGGATAAACGAGTGAAAGTTCTCATTGCAGATGGGCTTGCCGAAGAGGGTATTGCAGCCCTTAAGAAAATATCCCAGATTGAATTAGAAGTGCATTCTGCTCTTGAGCGGTCCGCTCTTAAAGAAAAAATTAAAGATACTGACATTCTAGTGGTTCGTTCTCGCACCAAGGTCGATAGAGATCTCTTAGAACAAACGAGTCATTTGAAAATCGTCCTTCGAGCAGGGATTGGACTTGATAATGTGGACGTTCCCGTAGCTACCGATAGAGGGGTCATCGTAATGAATGCCCCTACCGGAAACATTGTCACGACTGCCGAACATGCTTTAGCCCTTCTCTTCTCAATCACTCGAAATGTCCCTCAAGCGGACGCTTCTCTTCGAGCCGGTAAATGGGAAAAGAAACTCTATCAGGGCAATGAACTCCGAGGAAAAACGCTCGGCCTATTAGGTTTGGGCAATATTGGAAAAGTCGTGGCTTCCAGAGCCCAAGGTCTTGAGATGAAAGTCTGTGCTTATGATCCTTACGTGAGTGCCGAATCTGCAGCGAAACTTGGAATTGATCTCAAAAGTTTTGATGGGCTTTTAGAGGTTTCGGACTACTTAAGTGTGCATGTGCCTTTGATTCCCTCGACCAAGCATTTGATAAACGAAAAAGCATTCAAGAAGCTGAAGCGCGGAGCTTATCTTATCAATTGTGCCAGAGGCGGAATTGTCGACGAAACGGCTATGATGAAAGCTTTGGATGAGGGAATATTGGCTGGAGCGGCTCTCGATGTTTTTGAAACAGAGCCCTTGCCGCTTGATTCTCCCCTTTTGAAACGACAAGACGTCGTTATGACTCCGCACTTGGGAGCCAGCACAGACGAAGCTCAAGTCCAAGTGGGACTTGAGTCTGCTGAGCAGATCGCTCTGTATGTCAGAGAAGGCGTTTTAAAAAACGCAGTGAATGTCCCCAGTATTTCTTTGGATCAACTCAGTGTTTTAAAGCCTTACTTGCTCTTAGCCGAGCGCTTAGGAGGCTTTTTGGCACAAGTTGCCTCGCCGCAGAAAATTGAAAAGCTGAAAGTTCATTTTGCGGGCACTGTTTCACAATACAATCGAGAAGTACTGACCCTGTCAGTTTTGAAAGGATTTTTAAGTCCGCTTCTTTCAACTCCAGTGAATTTTGTAAATGCCCGAAAGCTTCTGAAAGAGCGTGGGATTCGAGTGGAGGAATCTTTTGAAGGTGACTGCCCCGATTACAATAGCCTGATTGAGCTTTCAGTTGAAGCAGAGAGGAAGGTCAGTGTTGCAGGTACCCTTTTTGGTAAAGAAGAGCCTCGAATTGTTCAAATTGATCATTTTAATATCGATGCAATACCTCAAGGGCATCTCCTTTTTACAAGGAACGTCGATCAGCCTGGTGTCGTAGGTTCGCTGGGAACTGTCTTAGGCAGCCAGGGAATCAATATTGCTCGAATGCATTTGGGACGAGATCCGAAAAAGAAAGAAGCGATAGCACTCATCAATATCGATTCGGAACCGTCGGATAAGGCTATTGAAAGTTTACAAGCCATTCGAGGGATGCTCATGGTGAGACCCATTTATTTATAAGGAAAGAAGGAAGTAAAATGCCACAAGCAGTAGTTATCATCGGGGTTCAATGGGGAGATGAAGGCAAAGGAAAAATTGTTGATTACTATTCCTCCTCTGCAGAAATCGTCGCCCGTTTTCAAGGTGGAAATAACGCCGGACATACTTTAGTAGTTGAAGGCAAGCAAACCATTCTGCATCTGATTCCCTCCGGCATTCTTCACCCTCACACAGCGTGTGCGATTGGCTCGGGCGTTGTAGTCGACCCTGAAAACCTTCTCAAAGAAGTAGAAGTCTTGCGCCAAGCGGGAGTACCCGACCTAGAAAATCGAATTTGGCTCTCAGACAGATGTCATTTGATCGTCGACTACCATAAGCACTTAGATGCTGCGAGAGAGAGTCGAAAGGCGGGAAAAATTGGAACGACCAAACGAGGCATTGGCCCCGCCTATGAAGATAGAGCAGCTCGAAGAGGGCTTCGCGTTTCCGATCTCTTTCATGAAAAGCTCTTTGAAGAACGTTTGAAAGCTAATTTAGAAGAAAAGAATTTTCTTCTCGAAAAATACTACGGCGTTCCTCCGGTAAATATGGAAGAGTTCCAATCCAAATACCGAGAAATCGGCAAGAAACTAAAACCCTTTGTGAAAGATGTTTCGAGACTGATGGCCGATTCGATTGCTGAGGGAAAGAAGATTCTTTACGAAGGAGCGCAAGGGGTTCTTCTAGATATGGACTACGGTACTTATCCGTACGTCACCTCATCACACACTTTACCCTCGCAAGCCGCTTTGGGTCTTGGGGCCAGAGTTCCAGTCGATACGCTTTTTGTGGGAGTCATTAAAGCCTACTCAACTCGAGTGGGCGAAGGGCCTTTTCCCACGGAACTCAAGGATGCCATGGGAGATAGGCTTCGGGAAACGGGCCATGAGTTTGGAGCAACCACGGGACGCCCACGACGTTGTGGATGGTTGGACCTAGTGGCAGTGAAATATGCCCTGAGAGTTTCTGGGATTAAAAACTTGGCTATCACCAAGTCGGATGTGCTTTCTGGAATTTCTGAATTAAAAGTCTGTACCGCCTACGAACTAGATGGAAAAACAATTGATACCTTGCCTGCGGACACAGATTCTTTAAATAGAGTAAAACCTATCTACGAAACAGTTCCCGGCTGGCAAGAGCCCCTAACAGAAATACGAAAGTATGATGAGCTTCCACAGAATTTCAAAAACTATTTGAAGTTCATTGAAACGC
Source organism: Bdellovibrio sp. ZAP7 (assembly GCA_945878405.1). GTDB lineage: Bacteria > Bdellovibrionota > FAC87 > UBA2466 > UBA2466 > RFNO01. The sequence goes on along the minus strand of CAMCTJ010000008.1, from coordinate 112,871 downwards.
AAACAGGGGCAAGAATCAATCTCTTGTCGACTGGAGCAGGACGAGAACAGGTCATCGACCTAAAGAAAGCTTTCTAATTAGGGAAAGAAGCCTCGATAGAGCATGGCTTTAGAAAGCCGCTCAAGCGAAACAGCAATCGCTGAGTGGCGCATGTCCATCTTGTTTCCAGAGTGAAAATCATAGACGCGATTAAAAGCGTTCGAAATGATTTCCCAGAGCTTGTTATTTACATCTTTTTCGCTCCAGAAAAACTTCTGCAAGCCTTGAACCCACTCAAAATAGGAAACGATCACTCCCCCAGAGTTAGCCAAAATATCGGGGACCGTGAACACCCCTTTGTCAAAAAGGATGGCGTCCGCCTCTGGACTGGTAGGCCCATTTGCTCCTTCTGCTAGGATCTTACACTTGATCTTATCTGCATTTTTTTCAGTGATTTGGCCACTCAGCGCTGCGGGGATCAAAATATCGACATCGAGTTCGAGGAGTTCATCATTGCTGACGAAATCTCCCCCAGGAAAGCCTTTGACCGTTTTGTTTTGGGCAATGTAGGCGCGCAATTCTTCAATCGCGACGCCCTTCGTATTATAAATTCCGCCCGAAACATCGCTGACAGCTACAATCGAACATCCAACATCAGACAAAATCTTTGCGGAGTGATACCCAACGTTTCCAAATCCCTGAATCGCAACGCGCGTTTTGTCGTTTAAATCTAAACGAAGTCTTTTGGATGCTTCAATTACCGTATAAACCACGCCTCGTCCGGTCGCATCGACCCGTCCCAAGGAGCCCCCAATTTCGATGGGTTTTCCAGTCACTACCCCGGGCACTGCATGCCCTACTTGCTGGCTATAGGTATCCATCAACCAAGCCATAGTCTGAGCATCGGTCCCGATATCTGGTGCGGGAATGTCCTTCTCTGGTCCCAGAAGCATCGATATTTCAGTCGTGTACCTTCGAGTTAAAGCCTGCTTTTCTTTTCGAGAGAGTTTATTAGGATCACAACGAACTCCTCCCTTAGCGCCTCCTAATGGAAGCCCGACGAGAGAGTTTTTTAAAGTCATGAGCATGGCCAAAGCAGAAGTTTCCGCTAAATTAACATCGATGTGATAACGGATTCCCCCTTTAGCAGGACCCAAAGTCGTATTGTGCTGGACTCGAAATCCATCAAAAACCTGAATCGTTCCATCGTCCATGCGAACAGGAACCGAGACATAAAGAACTCTTTTGGGTTTAGACAAACGATTGAATACGTTTCGATCTATTTGGATAGCTCGGCCGGCTCTTTCCATGGCGCCCAGGACGCCGGAGTAAAATGGATGATTTTCCCAACCGACAATAACACTGTCCGAAACATGTGATTCAGACATTGAATCCTCCTACAGCCCAAAGAATAGATTAATGAGCATAGCGATGTGAAACATATCCGTCTAGGGGGTTAAATGACGTTTTTTGCTAACTTTTTATTCCGTTCCAGTCCGTTGATGGTCTCGATAAATCTTGCGGAGTAAAAGTTGAATATTTGACTGGGCAGCCATCAGGTTTGCAAGAGCCTGTAACACCCGTAATTTATCGTAAGATGGCATTTCACTGGCTTTTGGACGACGTATGGTCAGTACTCCAATGACCTCATTTTGATACCTAACTGGAAAAACCAATAACGAACCAATGGGAATCGACTTAACCTTTTTATTGATTTCATGAGTCAGGGTATTCGCAGTGACGTCTGGGATGAGGACCACCTTTCCCGAAAAGACTACATGCTGGATTTCCGGGTACTTATCTAAGGAGATAGGAAAGTTGTGAAAGCTCGGATCATCACTGCTGGCTAATACGACTCCTGACGTTTCTCCCACATCAGCGATGACAAGAGAAGTGCGATTAGAACCCAGAGCCTGGCCAATTTTACTCACTGCCTCATGGAGCGAGTGCGGCTCCTGGCCCCTCTCCGTTCTGCTTAATTTCTCACAAACTTCAAGGCATAGATTCACAAGCTCCAATTCGTCATTATTTGAGATTTCCCGATCCTCATATTCGGATGCGTCCATCGTGCTTTGGGGCGATAGGTGATAAAGAATCCGCTTCAACACCACTTCATTTTCAAAAGGTTCTGCCACAAAATCATGGGCTCCCGCTGAAATAGCATTTTGAATATTAACCTTTTGGACCTGCCTGGAAACCACCATGATTTTTACGTCGGGATTCTTAGAACTGGAGCGAATTTTTCTGATTAGTTCAAAAGGCCCTATTCCGCCTAATAACCAATTGACCACGCAGAGCTGGTACGATTCCTCCGAAATTTTTTCGATGAGGAGTTCAGCATCGTTTGCAAAATCTACCACCACATTGTCTTTCTTGAGCCAATCAGAAATGATCGAAAACTTTGTGGCTGACATTTCTCCCAAAATCAATCTTTTGGGCATTTTCTCTTTTGTCTCAGAAGCATTCATATTGCACTCCAGTTCTTATTTACGCATCTTTCTCGTGAATTTCTTTACCGTCATAACTCAACAATTTTGCTTGTGAGTTATATTTGGTCATCAGGTGAACGGGCCTTCCCCAAAGTGAGAAGATGTTTTTAATCGTCTCAGTCGCTTTGTCGAATTCGAGATCTAAACCCTCGTGTTGGTGAACGAGGAGCAGCTCGCCCCGATTTTGAAAATTTCCGTCTTCAACGAGAATGATGGGCTGTCCAAAGTTAGAGAGTGAAAACAACAGTTGGTTTTTCACTTTTCTCCAGTCTCTATCAACGATCTCATACTGGCCAGTTCTGCGATTAAACCCGTAGGTGAATAGCTTTTGTTGAACGCAAAACTCTTCATTTAAAAAGCTATCTAAGAAAGTAACATCGTTATGTAGTCTTCTTACCTCGAAAATCTTTTGGCGTCCGAGACCTACCTGTTTATCCCACTTTTCTTTTACGCCGGCATCCTCGCACTCATCGTATTCTTTTCCAAATTTACCCTTATTCCACCGCTCCTCTATATCCCTAAAAAGCTCGATCCCCATTTTGTAGGGATTCAGCTGCCCGGGCCGACTGCTGACCGTTCCGCTGTGGTGATCCGCATAATCAATCACTTCAGAATCTTTGAGAACATGTTGAGTCATGATCGTTGAGTGCCAGTAACTGGCCCAGCCTTCGTTCATGATCTTCGTTGCCGCTTGGGGAGCAAAATAATAGGCTTCTTCTCTTACAATCGACAAGATTTCCTGTTGCCACCCTTCAAGCGGAGCAAAGTTAATGAGGAAGGCAAGCACATCTCGCTCTGGTTTGAGGGGAAACCTTCTTAGCTTGTCTTGCCCTTCTTTGATCTTCTTTTCTTGTTCGTCAATATAGGATCGAGGATTGACAAAGTTTTCTAAATAATCCTTGCTCTGGAATCTTCCGGCGCTGGTCGGAGTTTCTGATTCTCGTTCCTCTAACAACAGGCTGGGCTTCTGCGTGTTTGTGGCGGTTTTAAATACTGAGTACTGATCAATTAAATTATCGATTGAGAGACACTGATCAATAAAATTCTCTACTACTTCTACGCCTAAGCGATCTTGAAACTCACGAATTCGAGTTGCGTGGTTTGCCATTTCGTCCAACATTTTTCGGTTGGTCTGTGAAAACCACATATTGTTCTTGAAAAAGTCACAGTGACCATAAACGTGGGCCATGACCAGCTTTTGGTCTACGACTGGATTGCCCTTTTGTAGATACGCATAACAAGGATCATTATTGATTACCAATTCGTAAATCTTTTGAAGACCATAAGTATAGGACTTGTTGAGATAGTCATACTCCATCCCAAAGCGCCAGTGAGGGTAGCGAGTAGGATAGCCACCGAGTGCAGCAACCTCATTGATCTCATCGTAATCGACCAATTCAAAAATGATATCGAACGTATTCAGACCATATCCCCGCGCGATCTCACGGATTTCCTGATGGGCCTTGTGCAATTCTGGTGGTAATTGGTGCCTCATTTGCCTTTTCCCAGAAACTCTTTCAAAGAGCGGTAAATAGCTTCTTTATTTTCAATTTTGGAAGTTACTAGTCGACCTTCCTCTTGGAAATTTTCCATGAGGTCCTTAATGAACTGGCCACTACCATAACGACTCTCAACTTGCCCGTAGCAGAATAAATTACATTTCGGTACCAAATCCGCTTTTAAAAGATCTACACAGAGTTTTGTATCTTCGGCTGACCAATTGTCCCCATCACTAAAGTGAAACACGTAGATGTTCCATTCATCAATTGGGTATTCCTTGGAGATTAAATCGAGGCAGAGCTTGTACGCCGAGCTGATGAGGGTCCCGCCACTCTCACGAGTGTGGTAGAAAGTGTTTTCGTCTACTTCACGGGCAGCAGCATCGTGAATAATGTATCGAATATCAATGTCTTTATAATTGCTTCTAATCCAAGTATCGATCCAGAATGACTCGGTTCTTACGATTTCTTTTTGTTCATCCCCCATACTTCCAGAGACGTCCATCATATAGACAATCAGAGCATTGTTTTGGGGCTTTTGAATATTTTTCCAAGTGCGGAACCGAAAATCTCTCTTGATAGGAACAATGACCGGGTTTTTGGGATCGTAGAGTCCTGAAATGATCTGCCGTTTCAAGGCTTCTCGGTAGGTTCGTTTGAGGTGACGGAGACTGTTCGGACCGACATTGTGAATCCCAGTATATTTATTTTTCTGTGAGGAGAGGGACCCCTGACCCTTCGGCTGAATGCGCGGCAGCTCTAATTCTTGAGCGAGCATTTCGGCAAGTTCTTGAAGCGTAACTTCAACATCTAACGTATGTTCCCCTTCAGAGCTCCCAGCTTTTTGCCCGTTTTGTTCACCCTCTTGGCCCAGTGACGTACCCGGTTGGCCATCGCCAGAGCCCACACCGCCTGATTGACGTTGACCAAATCGAAAGTGAGGAAGATCGATTTGGTGGACCGGTATCCTGACATAGTCCTTCCCCTGACGCCCAATGATTTCTCCTTGGGTCATATACTTCTTCAGGTTCTGCTTGATCTTGCCTTTAACGATCTGCTTGAATCGCTGATGGTCCCTTTTAATTCCAGTTATCATGAACCGAACCGTTCCTTGGTTAGGACGTTTACTTTCGTTTCACATCGCCACGAGCAAAGATCGAGGCAACAAAGTTAAGTACATCGGTTGCGCTGACCTCATCGTATCCGTAGTTCTTAATTAAACGAGTTTTGACGATATCAATTTTTGCCTGGGTATTCGCATCCACCACATTGGAGACAAGACTCGTTAATTTGATCGTGTCCTTTTGGTCTTCAAAAAGCTTCAACTCAAGAGCCTTGTGGAGTCTTTCGTTTGTTTTGTAATCGAACTGACGGCCCTCAAGTGCCAATGCACCTATGTAGTTCATGATTTCTCTTCTGAAATCATCTTTTCGGCTGTCAGGAATATCGATTTTTTCCTCAACAGAACGCATGAGCCTTTCATCTGGTTCCTCGTCCTGACCCGTGTATTTATTCTTCACACGCTCTCTTTGGGTGTAGGCTTTCACGTTGTCGATATAGTTTCCGCAGAGTCTCGCCATAGCCTCTTCATCTGCTGATATGGCTCTCTGGACTTCACTTTTTACGACGTCTTCATACTCCTGTCTGACCACCGCCAATAATTCTCGGAAGTGCTTTCTTTTATCCTCAGATGAGATAAGCGAATGGCTTCTCAAGCCCGATTCCAGTTCGTTAAGAACCATGAACGGATTGATACTTGCAACGACTCCATCTTTTGTTCCCACCAATGCATTGGAAATCTTATCTTGGATGTAACGAGGAGAAATGCCCTCCATACCCTCTCGAACGCTTTCTTTTCTGAGTTCACGTACGTTGTCTTCCGTGAATCCGGGAAGTGTCTTTCCGTTGTATAATTTGAGTTTCTGTAAGAGGGAAAGGTTGTGTTTCTTGGGAGCTTCTAATCGGGTTAACACTGCCCACATACTCGCCATTTCCAGTGTGTGGGGTGCAATACTGGCTTTAATTTTTCTTGGGTTGAAGTCCTTCTTGTAAATTTTTACTTCTTCCACGAGCTTCGTGCAGTAGGGAATATCAATCTTCACCGTACGATCTCTTAAAGCTTCCATAAATTCGTTGTTTTGGAGCTTTCGATACTCGGGTTCGTTAGTATGCCCAATGATTACTTCATCAATATCCATTTGAGGAAACTTCTTAGGTTTGATTTTATGTTCCTGAGAAGCCCCTAAGAGGTCGTAGAGGAAAGCAACATCGAGTTTAAGTACTTCGATGAATTCTAGAACCCCACGATTTGCAACATTGAACTCACCATCGAAGTTAAACGCGCGGGGGTCCGAATCGGAACCATATTCCGCAATTTTCCGATAGTTAATATCTCCTGTAAGCTCCGTGGAGTCCTGGTTTTTCTCATCTTTAGGTTGGAAGGTACCAATCCCGATGCGATTTCGTTCAGACAGGAGCAGTCTGGTAATCACCACGTGATCTACCACTTTGGTCCAGTCACCCGCATAGTGGTGCATCAATTTATCACAAATGAATTGCATCGGAGGCGATAAGTCGCCATCGATTGTTACCCGGTGTCCGTCTTTTCGACCGCGATTGATCTCTTCACAGATCTTTTTTCGATACTCCTGCGGAATGAGCTTCAGAGGGTCTTCATTCATCGGGCTTGAAAACTCTTTTTGACCATTCAAGATTTCTCGGGCGAGTGCGTCGTTTTCAATTCGAAACTTGAAGGTATACATTGCTCCTTCATCAGTGTGCGAGTACCACTCCACACCTTTTTTTATCATTCGAGCAATCGTACTCTTCGCGCTACCAACAGGACCGTGAAGTAAGATCACTCTTTTTTCCGTACCGTAACCTTGCGCCGCCGCTTTCAGTACGTTTACTAATTTTTGGAGGTGAACATCAATTCCAAAAACCGCGTCTTTTCCATTTTCTATGGGGTCTTTAAAGAAGTTATAGGCCGTAATTTTCTTTTTGAATTCTACATAATCCTCAGAGCCGAAATGATTGATACAGTCATAAAGGCGCTGAAAGGCATTTCTGGAGATCTCGGGCCGCTCTTTAACTAGTTCAATATATTGTTGGAGCGTGCCCTCCCAGTTAATCTTTTTATACCGATCAAGATCTTGCAGTTCGCCAATGAAGCTTTTGATATCCAGGGCTGAGGAAGACATGGATTCTCCTTTAGGATTTCGATCAAATTTCAACTTGAGAGTTAAGGGCCTGAACGAAGTGTTTGAAAGAAGATAGCTGGGCTATCTTCTTTTAATTTTCACACGACTAAAGAAAATAATCAATTCATCCGCGATTCTGAAGCAAGGTATTGAGTTCTTTTATTTGAATTCCCCAACGCAGTGCCTCGTCTAAAATCATTTTTTCATCGCAGCGAAGCATCTGACGATTTTTCATCAGGAGTTGTCCCGCTACCATGGTGTCTCGGACATCGGATTGAGAAGCACTGTAAACTAAATAGGAATACCAATCATAGAGTGGTACCGCGTGAGGTGCGCTGATATCCAAGACAATCAAATCGGCAGACTTTCCTTCCTCTAAGGAACCGACCAAATGATCCATGTGAAGTGCTTTCGCCCCTTCAATCGTCAACATTTTGACGCTTTCAAGAGCTGGCAACTTTCCCACTCCATACTTAAAAGCCTGAATCTTTGTGCCAAAATCAACTTCTCGAAAGAGATCTAAATTATTATTACTCGCAGTACCATCGGTTCCAAAAGAGATGGGCGCGCCCGCTGCACGAAGCTCAACTACCGGACAAATCCCATTTCCTAATTTCAGATTACTTTCTGGATTGTAGACAATCCCAACTTTTCGCTTTCCCAAAAAGGAAATATCGGCAGAAGTTAGTTCGATGGCGTGAGCACAAACAGTTTTTCTCTCCCATAATCCAATGGAATCAAACCATTCAATGGGGGAAACTCCACGCTCTGCTTTAATTCGATCGACTTCTTCCTTTGTTTCACACAAATGAGTATGAATCATCAGATCGTGTTGTCGGGCGTAGGCCACCATTTCTATCCAGAGCTTTTCGGAGAGCCCATAAATGGAATGGGGAGCCAGCGCTCCCGTTATTAATTTGTATTTCTGGATTTCTGAAAAAAAACTGTCGAACTTTTTGAAGACCTCACTTGCTTTTTCAACCCCACTAATTTCGACATAAGTTTGACCACAAATGGATCGAACACCCATTTCGTTGGCTGTTTTTGCAGTCGCCTCTTCGAAATAATACATGTCATTAAACAACGTAGTGCCAGAACGAATCATCTCTAAACAAGCTAGTCTTGTTCCCAGACTGACAAATTCCTGATTTCCTAACTTTCTTTCCAGAGGAAAAATATGTTTTCTTAGCCAATCGTGAAGCGGAAGATCATCGGCAATCCCACGAAGCAGGGTCATTCCCACGTGGGTGTGTCCGTTGATGAGTCCCGGCATGACCAAACAACCTCTTGCATCGATGCTTTCCACCCTATTGGATGGAGTAAAATCTTTTTGAGAAAAAATACTCTGAATTTTCCCGTTGGAAATGGTGATGACTGCATCCGAAATGACGTTCAGAGAAGCGTCCATCGTAATCACGGTGGCGCCCCAGACTACCGAATCTATTTTTTTTTTCTCAGAAGTCATTGATGGAGTTTATCCGGAGTAAAGCCAAAAGGAAAAAGAGCACTGAGTGGAACTTGTCTAAATACTTTCCCCTTCGGATCGATGGAAGTGACTCGACAGCCTTCACCGAACTCCTGAATTACTTGAAGGCACATACCACAAGGAAAAACTGGCTCTAACGAAGAGCCAACCAAAACGATTTCTTTTATTTTTTTTCCACCCTCAGAAACCATCTTCACAATCGCTGTTCTTTCAGCGCAGAGACCTGCTGGATAAGATGCATTCTCTACATTGCAGCCTGTGAACACTTTTCCTTTGCTATCGACAATTACGCACCCAACTAAATATTGTGAGTAAGGAGCGTATGCATTCTTACGCACCTGATGAGCCAATTCGACGGGCTTCTTTAGCGATTTCTCAAGCTCTTTTATGGGTCTCAGCGGATAATCTTTATTTTGATACGACATTGCAAAACTCCTTAACTAAGAGTGAAAAAGATTCTTGAATTAGCTTTGCTGCGGCTAATACTTCTTCATGATTAAGGGATCCCTCCCCCACTCCGGCGGCCAAGTTGGTAATACAAGAGACTGCAACAATCTTTCTCCCCATGTGGTTGAGAGCAATCGCTTCGGGCACGGTGGACATTCCGATAGCATCAGCGCCCAGCCTCCTTAACATATTCACCTCGGCAGGTGTTTCATAGGATGGGCCATACACTCCTGCATAGATTCCTTGCCGTAGCTTTAATCCTTGTCGGTGGGCAATCTCTAAAATCACATTTCGAAGGCCAGATTGATAAACTTGGCTCATATCAGGAAATCGAGTCCCGAGCTTTTCATGATTAGTTCCGATCAGAGGATTATCGCCCATGAGGTTTATGTGATCGGTAATGAGCATGAGCTCACCAGGCTTCATGTCTGGATGGATCCCTCCTGCAGCGTTCGTAAGCAAGAATGTTTCGGCTCCACACCAAGCTAATGTCCGAAAGGGAAAAACGACTTCTTCCATCGAATACCCCTCATAGTAATGAAGCCGGCCTTTAAGGCAGGCTACTCGCTTGGCTCCTAATTTTCCAACGACTAGCTTTCCGGAATGGCCTGCGACGGTCGCAGACTTAAAATGAGGGATCTCAGAAAATCCTATTTCGCTTTCAATCTCTATTTTTTCAAGCAAACTCCCCAAACCACTTCCCAAAGTAATCACCGTTTTGGGCATCTCCCCAAATTTGGCTAATATCACTTTCTTTGCCTGTTCCAATTTTTCCATCACTCAACCACCTCCACGATCAACGACTCTTTTTCAGGGGAAACAGCAGTCACTTCAAAAGCCGAAAGTAACTCGTCTTTAATATTTGACTCCATTTCCTCTTTTTTAATGATTACTTCTGCAAGCGATTCACCTTTTTTAACAGGATCTCCTTGTTTTTTTCTTAAAACTACTCCCACTCGATGATCCACGTTATCAGAAACTTTTCTTCTGCCCCCGCCTCTTTTTTGGACCCACTCGCCTAGAATTAAAGCGTCACAACGAGATAAAAATCCTGAGTTTTCGGAAGGTAACGAAAACTGAACATAGCCCGCGGGGAGGCTCTCTCTTGCTCGCACAAACTCAGACCACTTTCCGCCTTGATTCTCGAACATTTTTTGAAACAGCTCTCGGGCTTGAGGGCTTGCGCTTTCTTCTTCAATGAGCTGACGGCATTTCTCTAAAGAGAAGGTCCTGCGCCCTGCCAAGCAAAGCATCCGAGCTCCCAACTCAGTTACTAGACGCTTAAGTCCCTCTTCTTGTTTTCCTTCTAAAAACTCCCAACACTCTTCTACCTCAACAAAATTACCGATCGCTTTTCCATTGGGTTCGTCCATTCGACTAATGACTGCAACCGCATCAACTTTTTGAACTTTTGACGTAGAAACCAAAGCTTCGGCTAGCTCCTTGGCGGCTTGGGAACTTTTCATAAAAGCTCCACTCCCCATCTTCACATCAAACACAATTCCATCGAGGCTTTCAGCAAGTTTTTTACATAGAATACTGGATACGATGAGGGGAATACTATCGACAGTGGCTGTTGCATCTCGGAGGGCATAAATACGACGATCAGCTGGAGCGATTTCCTCGGTCTGGCCAATCATAAAAAAACCATTTCGATCTAAAAGTTGGAGGGCCTCGTCTACAGTTTTCACTGGGGAAAACCCAGGAACAGCTTCGAGTTTATCAAGAGTTCCACCGGTGTGACCAAGACCTCTGCCAGAAACCATGGGAAGTTTAACCTTTCCCGTCCCATAGTGTTTTTTAGCAGCAGCTGAAACAACAGGAACCAAAATAAGTGACGTCTTATCCCCCACTCCGCCGGTGCTATGCTTATCTACCCAGTAAGTTTCTCGTTCCAGCCGCTTAAATGATTCTCCGGACTTCCACATGAGCCGGGTCCACTCGGTCCGCTCTTGAGCAGTCATGCCTCTAAAACAAACTGCCATTAACCATGCCGACATTTGGTAGTCGGTCACGTCTCCTTTTAAAAAAGAGTCGAGAAATTGGCAAAGCTCTTCGGAAGTGTGTTCTTTGCCCCTCTTTTTTTGGGAAATTATTTCTGAAGGTCGCATAAGAAACTATATCCGATTCCAGGGACCTCGTTCTTGGACAAATGAAAAGCTTCCAAGAGAGTGGCCCCAATGTCTGCGAATGTTCCGCGATCAGCCAAATGAGCCCCTTGAGAGTTTGGGGAATAGGCGATGAGAGGAACGAATTCTCGAGTGTGATCACTTCCACGAAAAGTAGGATCGCATCCATGATCAGAGGTAATCATTAAGCAATCTTCCTCTGTAAGTTCGGAAAGAAGTTTCGGTAAAAACTCATCCAAGTGAACAAGGGCTTTGGCATAGCCCAAGGGATCCCTTCGGTGCCCGAAGAGCATATCGAAATCTACAAGATTTACGAAAATAAAAGCCTTCTGCCCTTTTGTTTTTTTAATAAAATCTAAAGTGGCTTTTAAGCTATCTGGATTGTTACCAGTATGATTTCCGTACGAAATTCCCCGATGCGCAAAGATATCGTCTATTTTTCCAACGCTAATTACTTCGATTCCACTCTTTTTAATGACGTCCAAACAATTGGTTCCTGGAGTGAGAGAATAATCTCTCCGGTTTTCTGTTCTTTTAAAAGTAAATGAACTATCTCCAATGAAAGGTCGGGCGATTACTCGACCTATTTGATAAGGAAGAGTGACTTTTCTCGCTATCTCACAAATTTCATGAAGTCTTTTTAAACCAAAGGCGTCTTCATGAGCTGCTAATTGAAATACCGAGTCTCCAGAAGTGTAGAGAATCGGCTTTCCAGTCTTTAAATGTTCCTCACCCAAAGTTTTTATAATTTCAGTCCCGCTCGCATGGCGATTTCCTAAGACTCCGGGAATCTGAGCAGCTCGGACAAATTCATCCACCAACTCAGTGGGAAAGCCATTTTCAAAAAGAGGAAATGGCTTATCAGTCACAACTCCAGCGATCTCCCAATGCCCCGAAGTAGTATCTTTTCCGGCGCTTTTCTCAGCTAACCGAGAAACAAGAGCGAGAGGATTTGGAGTAGATGGGATTCCCTCAAAATGACCTAAGCATCCCAAACCTAATTTCTCTAAATTAGGAAGTTTGAGGCCTCCCACTTTTCGAGCAGTATTTCCCAATGTGTTGGACCCTTGATCTCCATACCGAACAGCATCGGGCGCTTCGCCGACTCCGAAACCATCAGCGACCAAGCAGATAAAACGCTTAAATTCTTTCTTGGAATTCATAACTAATAGCTAGTTTGTCCTTGTGATCCGGTAACAATAGCAACAGAAGCAGAAGTTCCTAAACGTGAAGCTCCAGCCGCTACCATTTTGATTGCGTCTTCCTGAGAGCGGACTCCCCCGGAAGCTTTTACCCCCATTTCAGGCCCCACCACCTGACGCATCAAACGAATATCTTCAACAGTTGCCCCTGATTTTGAAAATCCAGTAGAAGTTTTAACAAAGGCTGCTCCAGCGATTTTAGAAAGAGCACAGGCGATAGCTTTTTCTTCGTGGTTTAGTTCACTCGTTTCCAAAATGACTTTTACCGGGGCTTTTCCAGCGGCTTCCACTACTCCTCTAATATCTTGAAGAACGTCTCCGTATTTTCGTGCCTTCAAGAAATCACGGTTCAAAACCATATCGATTTCTTGAGCGCCCGCTTTAACTGCCGCGCGTGTTTTTTCGATTTTTTCAGTTGTAGAGGCTGTCCCTTCCGGAAAGCAAACCACTGCGATCGGCATTACTGAGGAACCTTTCAGCTTTTGGGTAACAAACGGGAGCCACTGGGCCTCGACACAAACCGTTTTGAAACCCTGCTGAATAGCTTCCTGACAGAGTTTTTCAAATTCTGGTTCCGTGGCATCTTTACGCAACAAGGTGTGGTCAATTAACGACGCTAATTTTTTAGAATCATTCATATCGGTGAATTGAACCAATTTAGGAGGGGGGCGTCAATCAGTAAGGAAACCAGGCCTTTTGGGGCTATCCGGCCTTCTTTTTGAGGGGGGGTGGGGTAACTCCAACCTTGGGAGCTGGCTGGGAGACATCAGTCAATTTAACCGAAACTGAAGACAGGGAATCATCCTCATCCGAAGGAAGATCGAGCACGTTTGCTGGAGTTCCTTCTTCCGATGGGACACTGAAATCGATCAATTCGGAATCTTGAATCTGCCAATTGGCTTCTAAATTCTCGGGTGCTGGCTGAATCGCTTGTGGTTTGGATGGCGGAACAACAGGGGTTAATTTGGGTTTTGAGACCGGTGGAGAAGTTGGCTTCAGATTCGAAGAGCTCGTAACTGGTGGCGGATTTTTTAAATAAGGAGCAGCTTCTTCAGCTGTTATAACTCCCTGGGAAATTAAGGCCATCAAGCTCTGCTCCATCAGGACCATTCCATCTTTCTTGCCTGTTTGGATGACCCCCTCCATTTGAAACACTTTACCTTCGCGGATTAAATTCGAAATTGCATTATTAACGACCATGATTTCATAAGCAGCGACTCTTCCACTTCCATTAGCTTTCTTTAGCAAGCTCTGGCTTATTACTGCGAGTAATGAGTCTGCGATCATAGCTCGAATCATGGATTGTTGTCCGGATGGAAAAGAGTCAATCATGCGATCAATCGAAGCAGCGGCTCCACGGGTGTGAAGAGTTCCCAAAACGAGATGTCCCGTTTCAGCAGCCGTCAAAGCTAAAGAGATTGTTTCTAAATCTCTTAGCTCACCAATCAAAATAACATCAGGATCTTCTCTGAGTGCGTACTTCAGGGCATCCTGAAAACTATGACAAGAATGACCAATGTCTCGTTGATTAATGAGTGATTTTTTGGATGGATGAATAAACTCAACGGGATCCTCAACTGTCAAAATATGATAGGGAAAACTGGAATTAATATAGTCGATAACAGCTGCCAGAGTAGTGGATTTCCCAGAACCGGTAGGACCTGTTACAAGAATAAGTCCCCTGGGTTTTTCGGCAACTTTTCGAATCACTTCCGGCAAACCCAAACTGTCAAAAGAAGGAATTTGAACAGGAATCGACCGTAGTACGGCCGCTATTCCCTTACGATTAAAAAAGATATTTACTCGAAACTGCCCGACTCCAGGAAGTGCGTAACTCTTATCGAGATTCTTTTCCTTGAATAGCTTTGATTGTTCCTCTGGGGTTAAGAGTTCAAATAACAAATTTTGTAGGTTTTCAGAATTAATGGGATTGGCATCAATCGCAACTAAATCACCATCCATTCGAAATCGAATGGGTTCCTCTGAAGAAAAATGGATATCACTCACTCGCTTTTTAACAGCAAAACTCAATAGTTTAGTAAGCTGACTCATATAGCTACCTATCGGTACAAAATAAGAGCTCAATAAACCCCGTTTTTGCGCGTTGCATCACCCGTGAATTCCACAAGAATATCGTAGGCATGCTAAACTAAGCTGTGTTTTCCTCTGTTCACTTTTTTGAGGCCCCACAGGAAATTCCCGGTTTTTTTGATTCGTTCTTTCGAGGGGCTTTTTTGATCAAGGGACTTCCCACTTTTTTTCAGTTGGGTCTCTTTCTAAGCTTTGCCTTTTGTTTTTTGTCAGCTCTTCAATTTACACAAACTGGTAAAACCATTTGGAAAAGACTGAGCGCCTTCGGTGGGTTTGTGACTTTGACTCTAGCTGCTTTTCTTTTATTTCAACCTTGGGATGAACTTTTTATTAGTTTAAGACACGCTCAACACTTGGCTGAAACGGGAAACTTTTCCTTTAATCGACTTGAAAAAATAGAGGGCATTGTAGATTTTTTACCCTTTTTCTCCTTAGGCTTACTAAAAAGGATCGGCCTTCCTCTCATTGAAACTAATTTTGTGATCGAACTTTTAGCGGGTTGGTTTTGCATTTTGGGGGGCCGGCGCCTTTTAATAAGCTTTGGAGGGGAAAAGTTTTCTGTTTGGGCCTATCCTCTCCTACTTCTCTACCCACCTTTATTATTAAACACAGGAAATGGCTTCACGGTTTTGTTCTTCTCGGCCTTCATCCTATGGAGTTTGTTTTTTCTGGTTTTTGACCAAGAGGAAAAGCCAAGGTGGTATTTAGGATGTTTTCTTCTTTCCCTCGTCCCTCTGGTTAGGTTAGAGGGACTGTGGTTTACTGTTTTACTTTTTTTATTCCTGCTATTTTTCACTAAGCCTAAGCTAAAGACGCCAAAAGTTTCTATCAGCCTGATGATTATGGTGCTTCCGGTAATAGGCTTAACGATCTGGCGAATTTCTTATTTTGGCAGAGCTATCCCGGTTCCGATTATCTACAAATCCTCTATTGGAAATCTTTTTTTCTTTTTGTTGGGTATCCGAAACTTATTCCTAGACTTAGTAGCTGGGGGAGCTGCTTTTTTTCTCTGCCTAGTTTTGTGCTCGTTAATCAAACACAAAAGAGGTGGCGATTACCTAAAACACAAGAAACCAATCCAAATATTAGTTTTACTATTTCTTTTCTCCCTCCCCTATTATCTGTCGGGTGGAGACTGGTTTCCCCCGGCTTGGGGCAGATATCTTTTTCCATTCTCCTTTTTCTGTTTCCTAATAGGACTCATCTCTTTTTCTGAAGTTTTTTCTAATGCTAATAAACCTTCGGGTCTTTTAGTTCCCCTTCTTGGCATATTTCTTTTGGCTATTCTTTACTTTCCTTCAGGGAGTTTCAGAAGACTTGGAGAAAGCCTTTTCACTCGAAACACGTCCTTATCAGGGATTCACAACAAAAAAACGGGAAGAGGGAATCAACGCATCCACACTCTTTCTCGTTTGGGTTATCACCTCAGAGAAACGACCAGTCCTCAGACAGTGATTGGTTCCTCTGAATTAGCAACACTCATGTTTTTTGCTGAGAGAGAAGCCTTAGACTTTCTCGGTGTGACTAATCTCGAAATAGCTCAGAGTCCCCTTCGCTCCAATCCACTATTATTTTCAAAAGCATCCACACAAAACGAACTTCCCCACTTGATCTTTAAACGAACCAAGCTAAATCTTTTAGATGAAAAAAAGCCGGGCATTTTTTATGCATTTGATTTCATGCTCGGAGATTTGCTGGACAATTACCACCCGGAAGAGTTGAACACCTCTGATATATCGATTGCACTACAAAGATGGGATCAAAAATTCAGGCTCTTAAATAATGCTCTCTTTGGTGGCTTGAGCGCGCTTGAAAGAAATGGTTATGAGACTGTTATCGTAAAATATGGAACAGATTTTGTTGCGCTTTATTTTGTCTCGAAGGAGATTAGAGACGAGCATTTTTCACAAATGGCGAAAAAGGGCATGAGATATAGCGTTCTTAAGAGTAATCGTCTTTAAGTGCCATCTTCTGAAACTGCTTTCTAAACAAAAATAAAACGGCACTAACAATCATGATGGATTGAATCACACTACCAAGATCAGATGCATAGGCCATTACAGGCATGAGGAACGCCATAAAGGTAAAGTAGAAATAACCTCCCAAAAAGTAATAGGACAGTCTTTCAGTACCCGCAATGAGAAATCCCATGATAACCGCAACTACATACATTCCCATAATCCCAAAGTTCATGTAGCCTTCGGCAAAATAATTAATAGCCACTGAAGTGCTGACATCATCTTCGCTGAGAATTCCATAGGTTCTTCCAAATTTATTCCAAATATGGCGACTTGGTTTGTCGTGCCACAGGACTCGTGGAATAAAAAGATAAGGAATACTCTCATAGGAACTTCCCTCCCAAAAAGGAACTAGAGAAGGCGTCCAGGTCATCACTCGCTCGAGTGAGTCATCGCCTAATCGCGAGAAACCATGAAGAAGTGAATCACCAACGTCTCGACGCTCATGTCCATCAGGGTTGTTTTCATCTTCTTCAGCTACTTCAGCATCGTCAACATAGTGAGAATATAAGAGACCCCCAAGGACTGTCAGACGATCCTCATAACCGAGAGTCGGATTAGAGAAAATTGCATTTCGATACGGAGCTTTCACAACTTGTATCGCTGAGCCCAAGAGCGTCAGGACGACTGGGATAAACAGAATTCGGTACTGACGTCGAAGACAAGAGGCAATAAAAAGATAGCCTGCGAGGTTACCCACCATTGTTAACATACCCGTCTTGATAAAATAGAGGACCGCTGAAATAAAAACACCAATTCTTAGGATTTTACTCATGCGCTCATTTTCTGGAGAGTGAGCACACATCAGAAGAACCATGTCCGCCGCAACCGCAGCAAAGTGAAATATCAAAGCCCAGGAAGGTAAGTAATCAATGATTACTGGCATACCAAGCACGTAGAGAGCTACCACGAACAGCTGGACTCGAGACAGCGTGAGCAATTGGTATTTTTCTCGCTCAACAAATGAATAAAAAACAAATGTGCGGAATACATAGTAGCAAGCTGCCATAATGATAGAGCAATTGATCAGCTCTTTTATCGCCCATACCGATTCCGGATAAATATCACCGTGGGGTAACAGGTCTTTCACTTGGTTGTATTTTGGAACGGAAAAGCAAAAGAAATGGTTAAAAAGAGTAAATCCAATGAAGTTAAATTTCTGTTTTCCAAACTGAATGAGAAAGGGAGTGACCTGAATAATCATCAACAAATAGAGATAATAAATTCCGGAGCCAACAAAAAGTAACTGGTGCGCCAAGTAAGTGGCCAGTCCCACTAAAAGCACAATGAGCAAAAGAAAATAAGGACTGAAAATGCTAGGATTAAAAAATTCTCTTCGAGCAACCTGATACACGCCTACTCCTTGGCTGTATTAAAACTTCCTAAATCTTATCGACTTTTTTATATAAATTATTGATGGCGAAATAAGAGAATTTTAACGCGCGGCAGGAACAGCTGCCTCACTCGTTAGGGTAGAATTCGTTAATCCCCATGAAATCGGTCCCCTCTAGTTCTGCAATCGCTTTGATCTTCATGACTTTGTTCTATTTTGCCCTGAGTCCCTTTATCTATTTCAGGCACGATGATTGGCTAATGCTGGGCAACGCCGTCACTGTTCTCCCGCGTGACTGGGCATTTCTCTGGAAACCAACTTGGTTTACCTCGCCGCAACATGAAGAGGTTTGGTTTTTCAGACCTTTATTCAAATATATCATTTGGGTTGGATATCAGTTGTTTTCTTTTAACTCGGTGCTCTGGACACTCGCCCATTGGGGATTTTTAGTTTCTGGAACTCTCCTGGGAGGAAAAACACTTCAGTCACTGGCAGGAGAGTCCAAATTTTCTGAACTGTTTATCACGATCGTGTTGTGCTCTTTGAGTATCCACTTTGCCAGTGTCGTTTGGGTAGGAGAAGGAATGATGAACACTCCGCAAATATTTCTTCTCATGTTAGCAAGTTATCTTTTCTCGAAAAACTCTGTTTGGTCTTCTGTCTTTTCAGTGCTGGTTTATTTCTTAGCCTTGGGTTTCAAAGAATCGAGTGTTTTCTTACCTCTATTTTTACTGGCCATTGCCTATTCTTTGAGACTTGTTCGACAAAAAAAATACCTTCTCATGGCCCATTTTGGCTTAATGATTTCATTTCTTATTTTCAGGCTGGGACTTCTCCCTTTTAATCCCGGATATAAGCCTCACCTTTCTTGGGATACCTTGGTAAAACCTCTTTTCTACTTCGGCTGCCTACTCCTCCTGCCAGTCCTTGCTCTCGTTTTGAGTCACCCGAGGATTAACTTTTTTAATAATCGGTTTCTCATGCGTCTTTGTTTATTTCTGCCTTTTCTGGGGCTATTGGTGGCTCCTCATTTAGGACATTCTTTTTTTTCGCCTGGATGGCTTCTCCTTCCCGGTTTTTTTACCATTTGGGTTTTAGTATTTTGCCTAGATGTACAACTGCTTAAAGACTTATCTCTACGAAGATGGGCTCTGGTCGTATTTTTTCTGTCTGCTCTTCCTGTTTTCTATCAGGTTTACCGTATTCGATGGCTGGAATGGAAAGAATCCCAACAGGGAGTACATGAATATTTAAAAAATCTCCCAGATTCCACCACCGGTATCTATATTGAAACTTGTTCTGATCCCCGCAATCCAGAGATTACTTTTCAACGTGTTGTCGGGGCACAAGAAAACCTAGAACATATGTGGAATTTACACCACTCTATTCCGGTAACAATACGACTCCTCCCTTGTGGTAGAGGTGGCGAGCTTAGCAAGTTGCCAGCCGGATCCGTCGTGGCAAAATGGTCGTTTCCAACTTTTAATGAACGTTTATAGGGCGTTTATTCTTCGGGAGCAATTTCAGCCAAGAGGGTTCCCGTCTCAACGGCCTGACCTTCTTTCACGCAGATTCTTTTGATTTGTCCATCAATAAGGGCTTTGATCTCATTTTCCATTTTCATGGCTTCCATGACCAAGATGCCCTGTCCTTTCTGAATCTTATCGCCTTCTTTTGCGGTAATCTTCATGATCTTTCCGGGCATTTTAGAATAGACATTATTTTCAGTATTTAAATTCTGTCCTCTGAGAAGTCCCACAATTCTTCGGTATTCACTCTCAACAGAGAACGAGAGGTTTCCTTCCGGGATCCACACTGTGTAATCTGACTTATCGCCAACGACATTAGCGTGAAACACGCCTTTTTCGTGAAGGAGCGTGCAATCATTTCCATAGAATGAAATCTCAACAGGAGCTTCGGGTTCTCCGCCAACAGAGACGGAATACTGTCCATCTTTTTGCTCTACCCTAACTTTATATTCTTCGCCTTGATAATTAATATAGAACAGCATTACCGAAGTCCCTCCTCGCGGCCTACTTTTTTCCATAAAGAGGTTTCCGTTGATTGACGTCTGTCCGGACCTCGGTACTCACGATTATAGGCAGCTACCGCGGCAGATATCAGAGCCATTTTGAGATCTTCAGGACTAGGTTTTTTCGGCTCGTAATTAAAGTCTTCTCCGATTAACCGGGTCGTGTAATTTCCGCTAATAAACTTAGGATTGTTTAAAATTTGTAAATGAACCGGGATATTCGTTTTTACACCATTAATCACGGTATCCAGCAAAGCTGCTCGGCTTCGCTCAATGGCTTCTGCTCTGTCCCTTCCCCAAACAGCTAATTTAGCAACCATCGAATCATAAAAAACTGGGATTTCGTATCCTCGATATAAGTGGGAATCAACCCGAACACCCATTCCTCCAGGGAAACTTACTCCGGTCACTTTTCCAGCTTGAGGTAAGAATTTCTCCGGATCCTCAGCACAGATACGAAACTCAATGGCGTGACCATTTTGTTTGAGGTCTTCCTGGCGGAACGAGAGTTTTTCGCCAAAAGCTACTCTCAGCTGTTCTTTAACAAGATCCCTTCCCGTTATCCATTCGGTAACCGGATGTTCCACTTGGAGACGAGTATTCATCTCCATGAAATAGAAATTTTGATTCTCATCTACTAACATCTCGATAGTGCCGGCATTGACATACCCGATGTCTTTGACAGCCTTTACTGCAGCTTCACAAAGTTTCTTTCTTGTGTCTGCGCTAATAAATGGACTTGGACTCTCTTCGATAATTTTTTGGTGACGTCTCTGTACAGAACACTCTCGCTCATAAAGATGAACTGCATTGCCGTGAGTATCGGCAATAATCTGAACCTCGATATGGTGAGGAGAAGTAACATATTTTTCTAAATAAACTCGTCCATCTCCGAAAGCTTTTTGCGCTTCGGAAAAAGCTCTACGAAACAGATTGATAAACTCATCTTCAGAGTTCACCACACGCATACCGCGCCCCCCGCCGCCAGCGAGGGCTTTAATCATAACGGGAAAACCAATTTGTTTTGCTGCTTTGAAAGCTTCATTCTCATCACTTAAGCCTTCTTTAGTACCTGGAACTAGAGGCAAGTGACCCAACTTTTCCATGGTCTTTCGGGCCATCACTTTATCGCCCATGGTCGAAATAGCCTCAGCTGAGGGACCTACAAAAACTAGTCCTGCTTGGGCAACTGCTTTCGCAAAGTCAGCTTTTTCAGAGAGGAATCCATAACCCGGATGAATCGCATCTGCTTTGAGTGTTTTTGCCGCTTTGATAACCGCATCAATATCTAAATAGCTATGAATGGAGGGACCTTCTCCCACACAAACCGCTCCATCTGATTTCGCCACATGAAGAGAGCTTCTGTCTGCTTTCGAGTAAATCGCAAGAGGAACATACCCCATCTCACGGCAGGCCCTCATCACCCGCAAAGCTATTTCACCTCGATTGGCAACTAAGATTCTCTTTGGTTTCACAGTGGAATATTCCCGTGTTTTTTGGGAGGCATTCGATCCCGTTTATTTTTGAGCATTTCTAGAGCCTGAGCCAACTTGTATCTTGTTTGCTCAGGAAAGATAATTTCATCCACAAAGCCCATCTCCGCAGCTTTGTAGGGCGTCGCAAAAGTATCCGAGTAATCCTGAATCAATCGATTCTTTTCAGAGACTGGATCCTTTGCCTTTTGCAACTCGTTCCTAAAAACAATCGCGACAGCACCTTCGGGTCCCATGACCGCAATTTCCCCGGTTGGGAATGTGAAGTTAATGTCAGCGCGCAACTGCTTGGAAGCCATCACGCAATAAGCTCCACCATACGCTTTTCGGGTAATGACAGTAATTTTCGGTACTGTCGCTTCCGAATAAGCGTAAAGCAATTTCGCTCCATGACGGATAATGCCGCCATATTCTTGCTCAGTTCCGGGAAGAAAACCGGGAACGTCCACAAAAGTAATTAAGGGAATATTGAAAGCATCACAGAAGCGCACGAACCGCGCTGCTTTGTCAGAAGCATTCACATCCAAACAACCCGCTAATACGGCTGGTTGATTAGCTACAATACCAACGCTTTTTCCGCCCAAACTACCGAACCCAATGAGCAAGTTCGCTGCAAAATCCTTCTGGATTTCTAAGAAGTAATTATCATCCAATACGGCTTCGATTACTTCTTTCATGTCGTAAGCCTGTTTGGAATTTTCAGGAATTAGGGTTCGAAGCTTTGGTTCAGTTCGCTGAACTGGATCCGTTGTTTTAATCTTAGGTACTTCATCGACATTGTTTGATGGCAAAAAGTTTAAAAGTTCGCGCACCAAGAGCAAGCAACTCTTTTCGTCGTCACTTGCCATGTGGCAAACACCACTTTTAGTAGAGTGGGTAACGGCTCCCCCCAATTCTTCCATCGTTACATCTTCGTGGGTTACTGTTTTGATCACATCAGGCCCAGTCAAAAACATGTAACTGGACTTTTTTACCATGAAGATAAAATCGGTAAGTCCCGGACTGTAAACAGCTCCGCCTGCACAGGGGCCCATGATAACGGAAATTTGAGGGACCACTCCAGAGGCCAAAGTATTACGATAAAAAATTTCTGCATAGCCAGCGAGAGACTCCACGCCTTCCTGAATTCGAGCGCCTCCAGAATCGCAAAGGCCAATCACTGGACGCCCATTCTTCATCGCTAAGTCGAGTATTTTGCAAATTTTTTGAGCTTGCGTTGCGGAGAGAGACCCTCCAAAAACTGTAAAATCTTGGGCGAAAACATAAACGTGGCGCCCGGAAACAGTTCCATATCCAGTTACTACTCCGTCTCCCAAAATTTTCTTATCTTCCATGCCGAAGTCGGAGCAACGATGAGTCACAAATTTGTCGAGCTCAACGAAACTTCCTTCATCAAGAAAAAACTGAAGGCGCTCGCGCGCTGTCATTTTTCCCTTTTCATGTTGTTGTTGGATACGTTCCACGCCACCGGCCAATTCAGCCTGAGAGTGAAACTGATGGAGCTTTTGAAACTTTTCTTCGAGGTTCATAAGGGGCAAATCCTACACCGAGGTCGGGGGCTGTCAAGATAAGGAAAAAGTGAATACCATTCACTTTTTAGGACTTGTCGCACCGGGTCTTAATTTACAACTTTTCTCGATACGAGAAGTTTCTTAAGGAATGGGAATCTACTCTCTGGCACCACTCAAAATAGAGTGATTCAGCTTCTGGGCCAAATGCAGTCTTGAAAAGATCGCGCAGAAAGGACAAAGATATTTTATTTTTCAGAATAAGTTCAAACATGGCTTGGCCAAGTAGCTTTCCAAGAAGGAGGGCAACCTGCTGAGACATCATCAACTCCTGAACCGTATACTTCTTTCTTGGCCAAAAGTGGGAACTTTGTTTTAACCCTCTCCTTGGAAACAAAAACTCTCTCTTGATGTGTCGATAAGCTGTTTTCATGGCTGGATCAGAAGCAGATTTAAAATCGATTATTCCTTGGCACTTCCTTTTGGGATTAATGATTTTTGAGCCGAGATAGCCCAACGTTTCAACCCAAACCCAGGGGTAAAAATCTCTCTGGGGATCTTCAAAGACACCGCCAAAACCACTCAGCTTTGAATGGAGATATTGGGAAGACAACTTGGCTAGGTGATTCAGATTAGCCGAGCCAATATAGAAAACTTTCTCGGAATACGAGAAATAGCTGCGTGAG
Source organism: Bdellovibrio sp. ZAP7 (assembly GCA_945878405.1). GTDB lineage: Bacteria > Bdellovibrionota > FAC87 > UBA2466 > UBA2466 > RFNO01. The sequence goes on along the minus strand of CAMCTJ010000008.1, from coordinate 89,279 downwards.
TCCGGAGATTCACGAATATCTATGTCGGCCCCATTTCCAATTTCTTTTTTTCTTACGCCAAGAAAATAGGCGATTCCTTCGATCAGCTGAAGCGCAGTATCGGAGGGCTCGAAAGAATCTTCCACACCTGGATTTTCTTCAATGGAACTCAGGTGACTTTGCAGTTTTATCCAAGGCGCAGTATTCAAAATACAAAACACATCTTTATCAAGTTGCAACACTTCGGCTTGGTGATCTCTTTTTTTCTGAACCAATTTCCAATAAAGATCATCATAGTTTTGATGAATGGTAAGAATTCGTTTCGACACCTGTCTGGTTTCTAGTTCCAATTTAATTTCTCGAGGCAGATGATTCTGGGCGAGATGCAAATCTCCCATTAAACAAAAAATAACGGCATTCGGATCCTGCTGAGCCCAATGGGAGATCATCCGAGCGGCAAAGGCATCACGACTTTCCAGTGAACCCATCCGGTCCGGACTCAACCCAAAAAGAGGTACCTTCCATTGTCGAGCAAACTCCACCAACGGAGCATAGTTCTGCCAGTTAAAGCCCCAGCGATGAAATGCAATTGCGTCTAGGAACTGACTCTCGGAGATTTCCGAATGAGTGACTTGTTGGGCTCGGATGTTGTCTTGCGCCCGAAGTATCTCGAGACCTAAGTAGAGGGTTTTTCTTTCTTTTTTGATGCCCTGCAATATTTCTCGCAAAATCCGAAGAACCGTTCTTTGTGCCTGCGAGGAGCTGTGGTAATCTCCGCACAAAATAATCTGCGAACCCATGACCTCATCTAAGATATTGTTTTTAAAGGTTATTTTTTTGTAAGAACTGAGTTCTCGGTAATACTCTAAAGAGTACGTTTTTAGGTGAGTAGGTAAATCTCCTAAGTACATGCGTGCTGAGCGCCGAAAACTTTGGCTGAGACGCTTTTGGCAGTTTAAAAGTCGATTGCGGGCAACCATTGAGTAGACCTATGAAATTATTTATCTCTATCGGTTTATTACTGCTTTCATTCTCGACGCAGCGCCTTCTAGCTGCTGAGTCTGAAAATCCCCAGCCCAGTGCCCCCACGTTGACGCTTGAAGAACTCCTGAAAAATAGTCAGAACCACGGTCTTGTTCAGGAAACCGCACAGGAAATTGAAATAGCTCGCTCTCAGTTAGATCGAGCTAAAGCTGCTTTTTGGCCCAAAGCCTCAGCGGGTATTTTGGGAGCCCCTATTTTTGAAGAAACGGGAGATGCCCTTAATTCCAAAACCAATCTCAATAAATGGGGCCCCTTTTTGCGTGGATCTCTTGAATTTGCGCAACCTCTCTACACTTTTGGCATGCTGAGCAGTTATGAAAAAGCAGCAACGAGCCAGTTGACTGCCAAAACAGAACTAACCCAAGCAAAAAGAAATGAAGTTCTTTATCAAGCAAAAGAAATTTACTACGGCTATCTCATGGCCTGCGAATTTGAGAGGCTCTTGGAAAGTCTTTCGAGCTTTTTGAAAGAAGCGGTTGATAGCGCAGAAGAGAGTCTGAAAGAAGAAGATAAAAAGGGATCGGTTAAGCCTCACGATATGTATCGCCTGAAAACGGCTCTCGATGATTTGGATCAGAAAGCTCTTTATGCAGATGCTGCAAAAAAGACGGCCGAAAAGGCTTTGGCCTGGCTCTCAGGAGCCGAATTCTCAAAAGTCGCCGACAATTCTTTAAGCGTTCCCAATTATCAAAAGAAAACCCTCGACGAATACATTCAACTATCAAAAGCCAATAGACCCGAACTCAAAGCTTTGCCCGCGGGCATTCAAGCCTATGAAGCACTTGCTGATGCTAAACAACTTCAGGATTATCCGGTGGTTTTCTTCGGTGGATTCACCGAGCTCAATTGGTCTCCAGTGCGGACCAGACAAAACTCTCAGTTTGCTTTCGATCCTTTCAATCGGCCTCAGGGCGGTTTAGGACTCGGCTTAAAAATTGATTTAGAGTTCAAAAGACATTCTGCCGAGGCCCAAGAGCAACGAGCTCAAGCTGCTAAGTTAAAAGCCACCGAAGCCTACGCAGTTCCTGGTATTGAACTTGAGGTCAAGAAAGCTTTCTATGAACTAGAACAAGCTGAAAAAAGTCTCGAAGTTGCCGCCCGAAGAAAAGACACTGCAAAAAAATGGTTTGTTTCTAACTCGATGGGGTGGACCGTGGGAGTTACCCCCGCGAAAGACCTTCTTGAGTCACTCGAAGGCAGTGGCTTAGCAAGAAAAAATCATATCGAAACTCTTTATTCACTTAATTTAGCCTTAGCCAAACTGTCCAAAGCAGTTGGCAGAGAAATTACTGAAATAGCTCATTAGGCTTTCTTGCTTTTTTGGGTCTTCTTTTTTGCTCTCATCAAAACCACTCCTCCTATGAGTATCCCAATAATCACATACAAGAGCGGTGACGACGATTGCCCTGGTTTCGGCAATTCGGGTTGAGCAGTATTTTTTTTCGACAACTTCTTTTCAAAATGACTCTTGAGAACACTCCCTAATTCAGTCCCTGGCAGAGCTAAATCTTTTCGATTTTCCGAAAACTTAAAATCAGAAACGGGCTTGAGCGAAGCAACCATTCTTTCAAAAGCAGGTGTCAGTTCCGTGTAAAACTTGTCACAGACGACATAGGTCACCAAGATCGCGAGAGGTTTTTGAACGGTAGCCAGATAACGAGTCCAACAACCAGAGATTTCAGAATTTTGTTGAAGCGAATCAATCCATTCGAAGCCATTTATATTTCTTCGTCGAACAAAAGTAACTTTTGATTCTACAGTCTTCCCGGATTCATCCAGGATGGTCTTGGTTTTATTTAAGTACTGTTCATAATTTGGAAAAGTATCGTTCTCAGTGGCCGGAGCACCAAAGATCAGGATAAGAGATTCCTCGCGCTGCTCTTCTTTTGGGCTTTCACAAAAAAACACGCCCTGAGTTGAGAGCTCACATTTCCAACCCGGTGGTTCTTCATAATTTAAATAACTGGTTTGTTTTGCCCAAACAAAGCTGGAAACTAAAAAAACTAAGAGCAAGGTTTTCATGAGGATCCCCGTTTTTTCTTATTCTAGCATTTTAGGCGTTGAGAATCTCTGCAAACTGCTCTTTCAGTTCCTCAATATCCGAAAAAAGAAGCTCTCTAGAGCTCTTCAGTTTGGGAAGAACTGTTCCAGGAACGTGCCGAATTAATATTTTTGATACACCTTCACCAAACTTCGGAGTTTCTGAAATGCGCCGATAGATCTGAAGATCAAGCTCCCCACTATCTCCCACCAAGTACACTTTTTGATTTTGTATTTGGCTTAAGATTTTGTTTAAGACACGAAATTTGTGATTAAACTTTCGATAACCAAGCCATCGAGGAAAAACAGGCCCTTCTGGAAAACGGTTGTCGCGCAAAAACTTAAGTAAGAACGGGGCTAACTGAAAGGGAGTACTCGTCAGGTAGATGATCAGGGTATCAGGCCGATCTAACCCCTGATAAAGCTCAGGCATTCCCTTAATAGCCTCGTAGCGATAATAATTTCCTCGAAATAGACTCGATACAATCTGTTTCATCCCCGTTGTTTCTAGGATGTGTGATTCTTTTATCGTATCGTCGATGTCCGAAATAATAATATGTTTGATTTTGTCATTTAGGAAAAATACCGGTGCACTCAGAACCTCATATTCCCCTAGTTTGATCGAACCGACGAGAGTCTCAACACCAGTGGGAGATAGTTTAAGCCGAGAAACTCTGGGGGCCTTTGAAGTCACAGACCAAGGCAATTGTAGTTGAATAAAACCTCTCGTCCTTGTGCTAGCTTCCACGGAACGTAGCGAGTTTTCACCTACGGAGAGTTGAAAACGCACTCGCTCAAAGAGCTCGAGATCAGGGAGTCCCTTCAGGATTCGATAGATCAAGCGACGAGGCTTGAAGCCGAGGACCTCTTCTTGACTCCCATTGTAAACGGCTGCCTGGATCAAGGTGAAGTTTCGGGTTGCGATTGAAGGAATGCCCACAATGAGTTTTTGGGGCCGATATAAATCGAAAATCTGAAGGATCTTGAAAAGCAAGACTTCGAGGGTCTTTACAGCACGAACCAGTTTCTCAAGCCATGGGATTTGAGGAATCTCGCTTAATCGAACCCCTCTCAAATGAGGGGGTTTATCACCTTGCATCGAAACCATTTGGGTCCACTCTACACTTTTCCTTCACAATTACCGAACAGTCTTAAGAACTCTTGGTAACTGAAGGTCTCAAAATGGCGCGTCGCACAATACAACTTGCCTTTGTTCTCTTTAGTCTCCTTATCGAACCCGTCATGGCATTAGATGAGTTTTTTGATTCTTATCAATCTGGCTTCTGCCTTGCTCAAGGAAATGCATGTACTGCATCGGTTTCCGGTTATGCATCTCACTTCTACAACCCAGCCGGTTTTACTCGCTTTCGTAAGAAAAATACTGAGCTTCATTTGGTTGTGGGAGAGGCACATATCAACGGAGAGTCTGCCGGAACCCTTTTAGAAAACAAGGCAATTGGCTTGCACCATTTACTCTCTCCCTTTCAGAACAATCCAGATCAGTATCAATTTTTCAGCTTTTCAACCCTTCCAGCAATCACCTTCAGAAATTTTAGTTTTGCTATTTTGGGAAATGCACAATTGGCGGCTCGCTCAGATGGCAGTGCACTTGATATCGATGCTCGTCAGGACATCATCCCATCGCTTGGGTATTCTCATGCATTTGCCGGAAATATTTTGCGATTAGGCATTTCGGTCAAAGGCGTTTACCGAAATCAAATGAAAGGAGTTTTTCAACATTCCGCTCTTAATAGTTTAACTGAAACACAACTCAATTCTCTTTTTAGAGAGGGAATGGGTTTAAGAGTAGACACGGGAATGCTCCTAGTTCTTCCTCATCGATTTCTCCCGACACTGGGCATTTCCTGGATGAACATGTTCGATACTTTTTTCCAAGAGACTCATTATTTAAACCCTCAATCCCCTGGCGCACCGGAAAAGGTCCCTCAATCATTCCATGCTGGTTTTTCAATCAGTCCCAAATTTAATCGAGAATGGTCCAGCACCCTTTCAGTGGATTACCAAAATATCGAAAGCTATTACTTTCCGTGGAGAAAACACTTTCATCTTGGATTGGAAATACAAAGCAGTAATGTCCTGTTTTTTTGGGCTGGCTTAAACCAAATGTATTTTACGGGGGGTATGGGGGCGCGGCTTAAAGGAGGACACTTAGAAGTTGGCACCTACGCAAAGGAAATTGGAACCGTTGATACCTATCAAGAGGATCGAAGATACTTCCTCCGGTACACCATTAGTTTCTAATATGAAAATCGCAATTTCATTTTTTGTTCTCCTAATTTCTCTGAACGCAGGGGCCACTTTACTCCGTCCGAGCTATGAATTTTCTAGAGCAACGGGAATGGGAAATGCTTTTATTGCTTTGGCAGACGATGCAACGTCAGTTTTTTACAACCCCGCCGCTCTTGCCAAAAACAAAACTTTCCACCTTCATGTTCTCGATGGCCAACTGCTAGTGGATGGAATGGATACTCTGAGCCGCATCCATCAAGCAGTGTTTGATGGAAAAACAGACAGTTTTATAAATTCCAATAAACAATCTCTGGGACTTGGACTGAAACCGACTTTAATTACTCCCTACTTCGGTCTCAGTGTCTACAATCAAGGGTTTGGTCTTTTCGAATTAAATTCTCTTCAGGGCACAAATGTCGATGTCTTTGCCTACAATGACATTGGGGTGGCTTTAGCTTTTGGAATTCCCTTTAGCGACTATTTTTCTTTTGGCTTTGGAATTCGAGCAGTTCAACGAAGTAGCATTGAACTAAATAAAGCCGTTGGAGACTTGCTCGCAGAACTGGGGATGGATTCTTCAACGGTCAATAGCGACCCCTGGACCGCCTTACAGAAATATACGGGTGTAGGTTACGGCTTTCCCATGAACGCGGGCGTCCTCCTGACGCTTCCCCAAGTAACGAAGTCGTCTCCTCTGATTCGCTTTGCAGGCACGATCGAAAACATTGGGGGAACTTCCTTCCAAAAAGTAAGCGGGACCTCTGCGCCTTCGCACCTGGAAGCTTCCTATCACTTTGGAACCCTTCTCCAATACTCGCTCAACAAAGAATCGGTGTTAAACATCACTGCAGATCTGAAAAATCAATTTCAAGGAATTCTTTTCCTAAAGACTCTTCATTTGGGTACTGAATTTCGACATAAATATTTCGGGCTCAGAGCAGGACTCTCTGAGGGGTACGCGACTTACGGCTTAAGTCTGGAATTTCCACCTCACACAAAACTTCATTTTTCATCTTATGCAAAAGAACTGGGTGAAAAACTCTGGGAAAAAGAAGAACGTTTTTACCAAATCCAATTAATTGTCGGATTTAATCCCTGGTGAGTAATGAAAAGCAAAATCAAAGTCATTGATAGTTTCTGGGTCTTCCTGGTCGCTACCGCGTTTCTTGGGCCGTTTGCCTTACCGCTGCTTTGGAGAAATCCCAACTGGTCAAAAAGAACCAAAATCATTGGTAGCGTCGCGATTATTGCTATAACTCTTGGCCTTATTTATTCCCTAACGCTTCTAAAAGATCTTGCCCAACAACTCGAAGTCGAAATGCCTTAAGCCCCACCAAAAATAAAGACCTTTAAATAATCTCCCTCGGGAAAGCCGACGGGATGATCGTCTTCAGGCTCTAGACTTTTCAACACCTTGAGCGGCGGAACCAAAACCGGACAGACTGTTTCTTTAAACTTCTTCCGATCAATTCGAGAAGTACAACACGCTCCCACAATGATCCCTTTGGGCTTCAAGTGTTTTAAGCTCAGAGAATACAATTGGCGATAAGCGCGGAGGGCAACAGGAACTTGGGCAACCTGGCTTGTCATCTGCGGCGGATCCACAATAATCAGATCAAATTTTTCCCTATCTGAAAGTTCTCTTAACCACTCAAAAACATCCGCTTGGATAAAACGGTGTTTTTTCTTTTGAATAACATGAAATTTTTCAGCGCTTTCCAAAGCTCCTTTGGAAATATCCACATTCCAAATTTCCTGAGCACCCGCTGTCTCTGCAGCTAAAGCTAAAGTGCCCGTGTAACTGAACAGATTTAAGACTCTTTTCCCGCTAAGATTTTGGGAACTCAACCATTTACGTAACGCTCTGAGGTCTAAAAAAGCTCCGCTCTTTTGTCCTGAGCCAATTTGTACCGTAAACGTCATCTTGCCTTCTCGAAACCTAACTTGATTCGGCAAATGCCCTCTTAGGGTTCGAATAGGGGTAGTTTCTTTGACAGAGCTCCGCTTAGTAGGCGTTTTCCAGATGAGTTCTGTGAGTCCTAACTCGCGAACTGCAAGCCCGGCAAGATAACGACCCATGAGATCAACACTTGCAGAATAGGTTTGCAAAACTCCACTAGAACCATAAACATCTAACACAACTCCGGGAAAGCCATCGTTCTCACCGTGAATGGCTCGAAACGCGTCTGAGTAATTTCGAAGATTGATTCTTTTCTTTAAAACCTTTTCCAGTTTCTTGGAAAACCAAAGGGTTGGATCGTTCTCCTGAAAGTCTTTAAGGACTCGAATAGCAATGAGGCCCTCAGGATCGTAAAGACCGTAGCCGCAAACTTTGTTTTCGTGGTCCACCAATTTTAAAAGCTGGCCGGCCTCAAAAATCTCAATAGCAGAACTGACATGGCTTCTAAAAATCCATGGGTGCCCGGACTTCAATATAGAGTGAACTTGTTTGTTGATTTGGTAGCGTTGAGCTACCCACTTTTTTGATTTCACTAACGTCGAACGACCCTTCCATGGAACGTTGGCTTGTTCTCACCTTTGTAACGTCCCTTGAGTCGACTGATTTCCTTGATTCTTTTTTCAGCAACTCGATCTGCACAGCGATATTCTGGTAGTTTTTCCTGACTTGAATGTTGGAGAATAGCTTTAATGCAATAATAAATGTTTCTAATCATTCGATTAGCTCTACGCTCATCGTAGCCACCTAATTCGATTGAGACATTCATTAAGCCACCTGCATTAATCGCATAATCCGGAGCGTACAGAATGTTTCTTTTGAATAGTTCATCCCCACACTCATCCGTAGCTAACTGGTTATTTGCGCTTCCGGCGACAATGGCACATTTTAATTTGGGAATCGTTTTTTCATTCAGAACAGCCCCTAAAGCAGACGGACAAAACACATCGACATCAACTTCGTAAATTTCATCAGTAGAAACGATAGAAACTTTACCTGGATATCTCTCTGCCAGAGCCTCGCAGCGCTTTCGGTCAATGTCACAAACAAAGACTTTCATTCCGTTTTCACAAAAGAGCTCGACGAGATAAGAACCCACATGACCAGCACCTTGAACAGCAACCCTTAAGCCCTTTAGCTCCGATTTTCCCATTCGGTGTTCAACACAGGCTCTTAAGCCTTCCAGCACTCCTTTAGCAGTCCAAGGAGAAGGATCTCCAGAGCCCCCATGGGTTTCAGCAACTCCGACGACGTGATCGGTTTCCGTGAAAATATATTCCATGTCATTCACGTCAGTTCCCACGTCTTCAGCAGTAATGTAACGCCCGCCCAAGCAATCAATAAAAGATCCAAAACTTCTAAAAAGAGCTTCTGATTTTTCTTTTTTGGGATCGGCAAGAATGACCGCCTTGCCCCCTCCCAAGTTAAGCCCTGCCACTGCTGCCTTGTAGGTCATGCCTTTTGATAAACGCAAAACATCTTCTAGCGCCTGTTGAGGAGATTCGTAGTTCCACATTCGGCACCCTCCCAGAGCGGGTCCTAACTGCGTATTATGAATGGCTACGATAGATTTAAGACCGCTCACCGGATCAGTGAAAAAAACGACTTGTTCGTGTTCACCCTGAAAAATGGTTTCAACGTTCGCCATAGGGGCCTCCGGAAAAAGGGCCACTCTACCAATGGGATGGGTAGTGCAGCAAGCAAACACTGAACACAAAGCGTTTTAACGCTGGTTGTCATGCTTGAGTTTGTTGAGACTCTTCACTAAACTCCGCCTGTGAATAAAAAGCAGCTTTATACCGCCGAAGATACGCAGAACATTTCCTTAAAGAAGCCAGGGGAATTTCCGTTTACCCGTGGGATTCACCCCTCCATGTACACACAAAAACCCTGGACGATGCGCCAATATGCGGGTTTTGGGGATGCGAAAACTTCCAATGAACGCTATCGCTATCTTCTTTCTCAAGGAATTACCGGCCTTAGTATCGCTTTCGATCTCCCTACCCAGATGGGGTTTGACTCGGATCACGAACTCGCTCAAGGCGAAGTGGGTCGTGTGGGGGTCGCCATTAGTTCTCTGGAAGACATGGAAATCGTTTTAAATCAGATTGAGCTGGATCAGGTGAGCACTTCTATGACCATCAATGCCACCGCTGGAATCCTGCTTTCTTTTTATCTCGCAGTGGCTGAGAAAAATGGAGTTGATCGAAAAAAACTCCGAGGCACCATTCAAAATGACATTTTAAAAGAATATATCGCTCGCGGAACTTATGTTTTCCCTCCGAAACCGAGTCTAAAAATCACGACGGATATTTTCGAGTTCTGCAAACAGGAAGTACCGGAATGGAACACTATTTCGATTAGTGGTTATCACATCAGAGAAGCGGGCTCCACAGCGGTTCAAGAAATTGCATTTACTTTGGCAGATGGCCTCACCTACGTCGAAGGGGCACTAGCTCGTGGCTTATCCATTGATGATTTTGCTCCAAGACTTTCTTTCTTTTTCAACGTCCACAACGACTTTCTTGAAGAAGTCGCTAAATTTCGAGCGGCTAGGCAGCTTTGGGCAAAACTCATTCAAGAAAGATACAAACCCAGAAATCCCAAATCCTTACTATTGAGATTTCATGCCCAAACGGCTGGAAGCACCCTGATCCCTGTTCAAATTGATACCAATGTCGTTCGAGTAACCCTTCAGTGCTTGGCAGCAGTCTTAGGGGGAGCTCAATCTATTCATACTAATTCTCGAGATGAAGCTCTAGGCTTACCTACTGAAGAAGCTGCAACAGTAGCTCTCAGAACCCAACAAGTAATCGCCAACGAGAGCGGGCTTGCCGCCCTTATTGATCCGCTCGGAGGAAGTTACGCTCTGGAATCGATGACTCACTCTCTGGAAACAGAGGCTTTGGCTCTTATTGAGGATATGAGTAAACGAGGAGGCGTGGTCAGTTGTATCGAACAGCAATTCCAACAAAACTTAATCCAGCAAGCTGCTTATGATTATCAAATGGATATTGAAAACAAGAAAAAGCTGATTGTGGGTTTAAATGCCTATCAAGAGCAAACGACTTCAAGTCCCCCCATTCTTAAAATTGATCCTCGCGTGGAGAAAGAACAAGTTGCCCGGCTTCAAAGCTACAAAAGTCGTAGAAACCTGAAGCAGGTTGAAGAATGCAAATCAGATCTTATTCGGGCAGCTAAAGAGGACCTCAATTTAATGCCATCCATTTTTCAATCGGTGAAAAATGCTGTGACCCTCGGAGAAATCGTGGGAGCCCTTGAGTCCGTCTACGGGCGCTATCGCCCCTAACACTTAAAAAAGAGCTCCGCCAGGAGTGCTTTTGGCGAAAACTTTTCTCAATAACAAAAGAGCGATGCTGGTGAGTACTCCTAGCGCAACGGTAACGTCCACCAACGCTGACAGCCTTGTCGAATGATAGATTCCTAATTTCGAGAGCCCAAAAGATATCGCGCCAAGAATACAAATCACGAGAGACCACTGAAAACCAAATTTCCAAAGTGGCTTAAACGAAATCGAGGTTTGATTCTTTTTCAAATGTCTTCCCAACATCCAGCTCAGGGTGGCTACATAGAAAGCAATTCCTAGTGTGCCCGACAAAGCTAAACCATGAACACCCCACACTTGAGAAAGCTTTACATAAACCGGAATAAACAAAAGGGTTGTTAAAGTTCCCCAGAGCGAGGGCAACCAAGTGGTTTGAGTTGCATAGAAACCTCGTGACAGCAGGATATGAAATATCCAAAAAACGACTCCCAAACCCATCAATTGAAGAAGTTCAGCTGTCTCTCGAAGATCTTCAGGGGTGAGTTTTCCCCCTCCATAAATAAAATCAGTAATCGGAAGAGCATGGGTAAACGTTAAAACTGCTGCAATTGGCCCCAGAGCCCAGATTTTTTGTAATTCCCGAGTGAAGGTGTTTCCAAACTCAGCAAAATCCCTTTTGGCCCAGAGCCTTGAAAGGTGTGGGTAGCTTGCAATCCCCGCTGCTTGCCCAATAATAGCAATCGGAATTCTCATTTCTGTCCGTGCGTAACTGAGCCGGCTTACTGCTCCCACTTTCATAAAGCTCGCTAAATATTTTGAAATCCATTCGTCGGCAACCACGAGTGAAAATGCAAGCATGATGGGCACACTCATCCAAAGATATTTTTTAAAAGCAGTTCGACTTTCTAAATCCCAGTGAAGTTTAGGAATGATGGGATAACCAAGTTTAATCAAACCCACTATTTGAAAAAGACCATAACCAATGAAAGCACCCACTAATACTCCAACACTGAAAGAAGAAACCCCCAAGAGCGGATATAAGAAAACTCCAATGAGAACAATGCTCAAATTATAAAGAAGAGGGGCAATTGCGGAGTATGTAAAAACTCCATGAGTCTGTTGCACACCATTGGCCATACCACCCCAAAAAAAGAAAAATTGGGCAGGAAGGATCAACCGCATGAGATCAGTAAGAACTTCGTGTTGTTCCGGAGAAAAGCCGGGCGCTACCCAAGAAGCTAGGGTTCCGGCAAAAAGCTGACAAACTAAAACCAAAACCAGCATTCCAGAACTTAATACAGTCGACAAAGTTTGATAAACCCGTTTACCTTGTTCGTCTTTTCCTTCGCCCGTGTAGGACGCTAAGATCGGAATCAAAGAAATGTTCAATGCTCCTGCGGCCATCAAATAATTTAAAAAGTCTGGAATTGTGAATGAGGCTAAGTAAACATCAGCCATCTCACTTGCACCGACGGTTCTTGCAAGTACCCACTCTCTTAAAAATCCCAAAATGCGAGAAAGAAAAATACTCAACACCATGAGGAGACTGGCTCGTTGAATTCTTTTTGCGGTATCTTGCGTCAAGACTGAAAAATCCCTTTTGTTTCTCTATATTAGCTGGTCATTTCCTCAATGCGCAGCAAAAAGTGAGTGCCGCAGATAGTTATCATCTTGGCTCTGAATTTCAGTGAGAATTATACCGAAAAGAATCTGATGGCCTCTCACTCTTCATTTTCAGCTCGACTGGTCGTGATCGAGGGAAACGACAAGGGCAAAATGTTTCTTTTGCGTCCAGGCCCCATGATCGTTGGTCGTACAAAGTCAGATATTATCATTAATGATCCTCGCATTTCTCGAGAACACATTAAATTGGAATTCAATTCCGATACTGGAAAGGTCCACTTTACTGATCTGAAAAGCTTGAATGGGTGTCAAATCAATGGAAGCACTCTTGGAACAGGTGAATTAAAGGATGGGGACAAAATTCAAATTGGAAACACGGTTCTGGATTGTCAAATGGGTTTAACACCAGAGTTTACCCAAGACACAAGAAAAGAACCGGTTCTTAAGACCGAGAAAATTCAAATCGCTTCGCAACCCCCTGCAGATACCGAAAAAGAGCCGAGCCCCACGGTGATTGGCAAAAGACCCCCTATGAGCCAAAAACCCAAAAGGCCTCTGGCTCTCGTGCTCTCGGGATTTTTAGTTTTGTTTTTAGGGGTAAACCTATTAAGAACTAAGTCTTCCTCGAGTGAACTTAAATCAAATCAAAACATCGATACAGCTCTTGCAGCCATTCGAAAGGAAATTCAGAGGGAACAACCTCTTCAAGCTTTTAATTTAGCGATTGCCCTGCAAAAAGAAGTTCCCAACCATCCTGAGCTCGAAGAGGTGCTAGGAGAGCTCTACGAAAAACAAAGAAAACTCGAGCCCGCTATCCAGAATTACAAAGCTTCAATCGAACATCAAAATCCATCAAAATCGATTCATTTTAAATTAACGAAGGCCTATCTGAGTGCTGGTTTTCAGGCTCTTGCGCTTGAACATTTAAAAACAATCGACAAACTGATTAAGGAATCTCCCAAAGAAAAGGAACTCTTTTTAGAACTTGCAACTCTCCTCTTGGAACATCCAGAACTTAACCGGTCTTTTGAGCGAGCTATCATTATTTCCAAAGCTCTCCAAACAGAGATTGCTCCAGACAGCACGATCGGATACCGACTGGAGGGAGCTGTTCTAGCGCAAGCCAAAAAATTAAAAGAAGCTGAGGCAGTTTACGAGAAAGCGCTCGCACTTTCCCCAAATGATCAAGAAGTGCTGGAACAGTTAGCTGCTACCAAGTTGAACTTGCAAGATATGACAGGAGCTAAGGCAATTACCGAAAAATGGCTGAGCCAGAATCCAAATGAAGTTCGGGCATTGTTGGCTCTGTCTTACATTAACTTTTACGACAAAGAGTATCTCGCAACCATTCCAAAACTAGCGAATGTTATCAATCTTCTTTCCAAGACTCCCGAAGCACCTAGAAGATTGGAAGCTTTACATCTTCTTGGGTTGGTCTATTGGGAACAAGGACAGCGAACAGAAGCAGAATCTTACTTTTCCCAAGCTTGCAAGCTAGGGTTTCAAGCAAGTTGTGGTCATCAAGCTCTCGTAACGCAGGAATCTCCCTCACCAGCTCCCGCCTCTAAGCCTGGATTACCAAATCAGCCATAATAGGAAGGTGATCGGATAAGACGGTCCACTTTCTACCCTTCAAGCAAGAGGCAGATTTCATGTGTGCCTGTCTAAAATAAATCCGATCTAGTTGAAGTATGGGCAAACGGCTCGGAAAAGTTCGAGCATGGTTTTGACCTGAGGAGACGAAAGCCTCCTGGACATGGAGTCGGTGTTGGAGTTCTTTTGTCACTCGCTGGCGCCAATCATTAAAGTCGCCTGCAATCAGCAAAGGACTCACAGGATTGATTGTCTTTTTTACATATTCGATAAGTTCTTTAGTTTGAAACTGTCTTTCAAACTGAAACAATCCCAGATGCGCATTGACTGCATGAACCACCAGCTCTTTTTTTGTATCTTCTCTGGGAATATGAATAATCCCATGCAAAATGCCCCGTTTTTTTAATTTTCCAAGCGTAATATCTTTTAGAACAAAATTTGAAATCGGATAGCGGCTCATGATTGCATTCCCGTGGTGGTGTCGAGAAAAAATAACGTTTTTCTGATAGGCAAAATGAGGCCACATTTCGTCAGCCAATCCCTCAAGTTGATTGGCTACTTTTTCAGGCCATAATTTCCCTAGTTTTTCGATAGAGCTGCCGGCCACTTCTTGTAAAAAAACCAAATCGGGTTTCAGTTCCTGAAGAGCTTCTTTGAGAATGGAAAGACTGAGACGATTTCGTCGCACCGTGATCCCTTGGTGGATATTGTAAGAAATAACTCTAAGTCGATAGCCTTCCATTTTCCGGGATTTTACTCTCCCTGAATCAAAACACCAGCGTCACTCCTAAATCCGACATTTTTATTCCCGTTTGAGTTCAATTCAGTTAAAAGATTAGCATGTTAAAGGCATTGTTTTTATCGGCAATCATCCTGTTGACGGGGTGCAGCAGCACGGAAATTATCGAATCTCCTAAGACTGCCTTTGCCTCAGAAACAGGTACCCCTAAAACTCCCAAAGTGATTTGGACCAGTCGGGCTTTTGGGCAACCCTATGAGTACCTGGGACGTGTACATGCTCGAAGCCTGACTTATGATGGCGCAATGGAACGCTTGATCACGGGAGGAAAAGAATTAAGGGCCGATGCCTTAATTGATGTGCATTTCGAACAAGTGGGTTTTTTAACCGACCTTCAAGCTTTTGCTATTAAATACAAATGACCTCACAGCATCCCATTAAAAAAATTGCTCTAGTTACCGGAGGAGGAGACTGTCCCGGATTAAATTCTGCAATTCGATCGGTTGTTCAAACTGCGATTTTAGAATACGGAATTTCGGTAGTGGGTATACCAAATGGATTTAAAGGACTATTGGAAAATCAATTTGTGCCTCTCGATTTGTCTAATACGACAGGGATTTTTTCTAAAGGAGGCACGATTCTCGGCTCATCAAATGTGGACAGCCCCTTTCGAGTTCCCGTAACTAAAAATGGAAAAAAATCGTACGAAGATCACTCTGATAAATGCATGGAGTATTTCAAATCTGCCGGAATAGATGCGTTGATTGTTGTCGGTGGTGATGGAACTC
This sequence comes from Bdellovibrio sp. ZAP7, assembly GCA_945878405.1. Taxonomy (GTDB): domain Bacteria; phylum Bdellovibrionota; class FAC87; order UBA2466; family UBA2466; genus RFNO01. The sequence goes on along the minus strand of CAMCTJ010000008.1, from coordinate 73,980 downwards.
AAACGATGGCTCATGGGTTTGCAAAGAAGGGTTTAAAAGTAGTTGGAATTCCAAAAACGATTGATAATGACTTAAATGGAACAGAACTGACGATTGGTTTCTTTACTGCTGTGAGCACTGCTGTTGAGGCACTGGATAAACTTCACACGACTGCTGAATCCCATCACCGAGTGATGGTTGTAGAGGTCATGGGAAGAAATGCTGGTTGGATTGCGCTCTTTGCCGGTCTCGGAGGAGATGCCGATGTCATTTTGATACCGGAGATTCCTTTCGAGCTTGAAAAAGTAGCAGCTTTTCTCAAAGACACACACCATACCCGAAAGAAATACTCTATCGTTGTCGTTGCTGAAGGAGCCAAACCAGTAGGTGGGAATGTCACTGTTCAGAGAGTGATTGAAGACTCACCTGAGCCCACGCGCTTAGGTGGAATTGGCCATCAAGTAGCTACTGAGCTTGAGAACCTAACAGGTCGAGAATGTCGAGCGATTGTATTGGGCCATTTACTTCGGGGGGGTTCACCCGTTGGATTTGATAGAATCCTCGCCAGCCGATTTGGGGTGGCCGCTGTTAAGGCTTTAATGGACGGACAGTACGACTCGATGGTTGCTTACAGAAATGATTCTGTTGAACTGGTTCCCTTAGAGACAGGAGCTGGTAAAAATCGATTTGTAAATCCCGACTCTTTATTTCTGCAGGGCGCCCGTCATCGCGGCATTCATTTTGGCGACTCTTAATTTTTGAGTCGTTCAATTTCCTCTTCCCAAAACTTCTGCCCTTCTTCAGGCAGCGTATCAATCGGATCGTAATAATCGTAAAGCTGATTGAGAGCTTCTGGTTTATCCCACTCGATGCTCGTTAAATAGTTTTTGGTCCAGTGAGAAATACCTTTTACTCGATCATAAGAGTGAACTTGATGAACCCATCGCTTACCTACGAATGGAACGTCACAGACGATTCTAGGAGTAGCAAAGCCTGGGAGATAACCCATGATATCGTGTTGTAATTTATGAGCTTGCGCCACTGAAACTCTCCAGTGTTCCGAGTTCGGAATCATGTCACACATATAAAAATAATAAGGCAAGATATTGCCATGATCCTGAAGTCTGAAACACAAATCTAAAAGAGCTTTTTGGGAGTCGTTCACTCCCCGCAGAAGAACTCCTTGGTTTCTTACATCTCTAAATCCCATATCCAGCAACTTTCTAGCTGCCTTAGCAACTAGAGGAGTTACGGATTGAGCAGAGTTCACGTGAGTGTGGAGAGCCAGGTTCACGCCACGAGAAACCGATTTTTTCGCAAGACGATCCATCGCCTTCAAGACCTCGTCTTGAAGAAAGTGTTGGGGGACTCCCATGAGGCCCTTACTAGCTAAACGAATATCTCGGATGTTTTCTAAATCCAGAAGACGTGAAACAAACCCTTCAAGGGTCTCGGCTGGCAAATTGGCAATATCTCCCCCGGAAACGACTACATCTCGAACAGAAGGGGTCTTTGATAAATACTCTAAAATAGACTCGAGACGGTCTTTTTGACCATGTTCAAATTTTCTTTTGGGAACCTGCGGGACACTGGTTCCCACTAAGTCCATTCTTGTGCAATGACCACAATATTGGGGACATGTGGAAAGAAGCTCTGCTAACACTTTGGTTGGATACCGATGGGTTAATCCCTCTACAACCCACATCTCAGCTTCGTGAAGACTGTCTCGACCAGATTTGGGGTGACTCGGCCACTTACGATCTCTTTCAGAAACAGCAGGCAGCATATAACGACGCACAGGATCTGATTTCAGATCCTTTTCGTTCATGGTGTTAATCATTTGAGGTGGAACCAAAAGAGCCATAGTCGCTCTTTCTTGCTGGTCCTGCTGGATCTCGAGAAGAAGGCTATCCGAGATTAAATCCCCAAAAATGTCTTTTAATTGTTTAGTACTTTTAACTAAGTTTCTTTTCTGCCAAAGAGCGCTTTCCCACTCTTCTTTTGTAACGTTCTTATACCCAGGTAGACGTCGCCAGTCCGGTTCAACAAAATCTGATGAATATTGGTACGGGTAGGGCTGAACCTTTCCGGATTTGGCTACCTCTTTTTTGAATTCTAGTTTTCCTGCCATAAGCACTTCCTAGGGTTTTAAAGCTCCAAGATAGCTGCGAACCGAGTATTTTACAAATCTGGATGGGGTTTTAAGACGCTTTCTTGGGTTCGGCGAGGTCTACTTCAATTTTTTCGTTCTCAGTTTCCTTATTTTTGAGAGCTTCAGCAATTTGCTGCTTTCGACTTTTACGGCCTCCCCCTTCGGATTTTTCGTCCCATTGGCCAGGAACTACTCCCCCTAAGCGCAGTTGAAAATCCTGGACATTACTGCAATGAAGGAGCGCTTCTTCTTCGGTAATCAGGCCCTTTTTATAATGTTCCATGAGGCTTTGATCAAACGTTTGCATCCCAATATGCCTTCCGTCCTCAATCGCTCTGCGGAGATCTTGAGTGAGACTCGGATCCAGAATCATTTCTTTAACACGAAGATTGTTGATTAAAATCTCCAAAGCAGGAATTCTTCCCTTGCCATCTTTCTGTCGAATGAGTCTTTGAGAAACAACCCCATTTAAAGTGGCGGAAAGTTGATGCCTCATTTGATCTTGAAGTGAGCCATCCACACTACCGACGATTCGATTAATTGTTTCGACTGCATCGAGTGTGTGAAGCGTAGAAAGTACAAGGTGCCCTGTCTCAGCAGCGGAGAGAGCCATTCGCATAGTTTCTTCATCTCTCATTTCCCCAATTAAAATAACATCGGGATCCTGGCGTAATGCGTATTTGAGAGCCTTAGTAAACCCGCCGGTATCAAGCCCAACCTCGCGCTGAGTAATGATGCTTTTTCGATCTTTGAAACTAAATTCAATAGGGTCTTCAATGGTGATGATGTGACATGAACGATTTTTAGCAATGTAATCAATGATGGCAGCCAGGGTCGTTGATTTACCACTGCCCGTGGTACCCGTGATTAATATGAGGCCTCGCGGTAATGAGGCTAGTTCCTCGATAACAGATGGCAAATAGAGCTCTTCAAAATTTTTAATATGGGCGGGAATATGGCGACAAACCAGCCGGGTGTTGGAACGCTGGTAACAGATATTGATTCGATAGCGCCCAGTCTCAGTGCTTTCATAGCCAAGATCGACTTCTTCTCCGCTTTCAAATTTTTCCAGCTGACGAGGAGTCATGAGAGCCAAAGCCCATTGGCCTAGCTGCTCGGCTGTTAGTCGAACGACTTTTTCAGAATCAGATGAATTTAAGTAGTAGAGATTGCCGTTCACCCGAACGATGGGCGGTAAGCCCACCTTCAGGTGAACGTCAGAAGCTTTTTTCTCAGTCGCCTTTTTTAGGATTTGCTCGAACTCCTCCAGCTGTTGGAGTTTTTCCGGCAAATTTGTCTTTGGATTCAGACTTTTCAACAGGCTCTCCGCGTCCGTCTTCACTAGGCACTTGAGAAGAAAGGACTAACCCTCCATCTTTAACCGCCTTAGCTTCGACTTGCTTTCGGATCTTATCGACAAATTCCGGATGTTCCTTGAGAAATTGCCTTGTATTATCACGACCCTGGCCTAATTTTTCGCCTTCATAGGCAAACCAGGAACCGCTCTTTTCAATGATGCCGTATTGACACCCTAGGTCAATAATGTCGCCTTCACGAGAAATCCCCTCTCCAAAGAGAATATCGAACTCAACTTCTCGGAAAGGAGGAGCCATTTTATTTTTAACCACTTTTACTCGTGTGCGGCTTCCCATAATATCATCGCCATTTTTAATAGCGGAAATACGACGAATATCCATTCTCAAAGAAGCATAAAACTTCAATGCATTTCCACCAGTAGTGGTTTCTGGATTACCAAACATAACCCCCAACTTCATTCTGAGTTGGTTAATAAAAATGAGACTGGTTTTTGATTTGCTAATACAGCCGGTAAGCTTTCTCAATGCTTGAGACATCAATCGAGCTTGAAGACCCATGTGTGAGTCCCCCATATCCCCTTCCAATTCGGCTCTAGGTACCAAGGCAGCAACTGAGTCGATTACAATGACATCTACACCACCGCTACGAACCAAAATTTCGGCGATTTCTAAAGCCTGTTCTCCAGTATCAGGCTGAGAGATGAGGAGATCATCGGTATTCACTCCTAATTTTTTTGCATAAACAACATCAAGAGCATGTTCGGCATCGATAAATGCGCAAACTCCACCTTCTCGTTGAGCTTGAGCAATTGCATAAAGTGCAATCGTCGTTTTACCAGAGGACTCAGGTCCATAAATTTCAGTAATTCTTCCGCGCGGAACTCCTCCAACGCCAGTAGCTAAATCAAGACCCAAGATTCCAGTGGAGATAACTCCTAAATCCATGGCAAGTTTGCGACCCTCTCCTAACTTCATGATAGAGCCCTTGCCGAATTGTTTTTCAATCGACATCAGAGCCATGCTGACTGCTTTTTGTCTGTCTACATTTTCGGGTCTTGCTAACTTGTCGTTTTTGTTGATCTCCATTTTTTCTCCTCTTATTCGTTAAATTTTATTTTCAAATCTGAGCTCGCATCATCAATTGCAAAATGATGTTTCCATAAATTCCCGCGATCACATCGTCCATCATAACTCCCACGCCCCCAGCTACTTTTTCGTCAAAATACTTAGCGGGGGAAGGCTTCACTATGTCTAAAATTCTAAAAACAAAAAATCCAATCACTAACCAATAAGGAGTCAAGGGAAGTCCTATCATAGTGATCATCATCCCGACAATTTCATCCATCACAACTTGAGAAGCATCTTTCTTTTTAAGAATTTGACACGTCTCGCCAGCCGCCCAAATGCCAATGACTAGCAGCGCAATAGTTGTCAGAACCAAAACTATCCAAGGAAAACTCTTTAAGTACCAAATTATTAGAAGCGCTAACAGGGACCCCATCGTTCCGGGAGCAATCGGGAAATACCCAATAAAAGCCCCAGAGGCGATAAAAATAGCCAAGAGTTTTTTCACGTATTGAGGGTGCTTGGGAGAACAGCGATTGGCAAGTGGAAGATGAGAGCCTTTTAACTTTTGGGGGAAGTCTGGAAATATTTTTCTTTGACTAAACTCAAGCGACGATAGGCTCCGTCATAGATAATAAATCGATTTCCTACCGTTGTGATATCTGGGTTCAAATCGGGATGAAATTTTTTGGCTAGTTCTCGATAACGTTTATGAATCAAGTTCCAATCTCTGCAGCCTTTGAGTCCCAGTAAAGACAGAGCGTTCTCAATTTCCTTGGGCAATACATCTGGAACAATGGGTGGAGGGGTAGATCGATTTGCCTTTTGTGAGCTGGGTTTAGGCTTTGGCGCAGCTTTTCCCAGCCAGCGAATTAAAAGTAGTTCAGATAGCTCAACACAAACTATTTTCACGAACCAAATCGAGGCTTCAAGAACCACGCTTATCACACTTGAATTTTCCCATCGATCAGAGGACTGAAGTTTCGATTCGAGATGCCCAGGTTTGAGATAGGTATAGTAAAAAGCCCAGAATAATAAAAACCCAAATGGAAAACTGAGTCCCGTTGGCAGCCCATCAAAACGAGTTTCAAGAAACCACTCCAAAACTAAAAAACACGGCACGCTCCAATACAGGTAACGGGGGTTTTTTGAGTTTGAATCTAAAGAAGTAGTCTCAGGGTGAGAACGCGTCTGATGAAGATAATCACGGTATTTTTTTGAGTCGATGGCCATAAATCTAACCTATTTAACTGCAATATCTTCACCAAAAACCTCTACGTAAAAATATGGAACCAGTGCCTAAAATTTAGACACCTTTTTCATAGCCTGAATCATTTCCCCATGAAATCCATTCGCTTAATCAAGATGTTCTCTCTTTGGGTAGTCAATTAATAGACAGTCGAGTGACGCTCTACGTCCCTTCTTAAATTCCCGGAGCTTTTTGCGCAGAGTATTCATACCGAAGACGCCATCACGAGACGGCCCAACTCCTGCTCCTCAATTGGAAAAGGATTTCCTCTCATGTTGAAGGTTGCTTCAAAAAAACTGGGGTTCCCCCTCATCTTAGCTCTCTTGGGTTTAGGACTTACTTCTTGTACCCAACAATTTCCTCTGGGACCAGTTAACATGATGGTTATTCAGCCTGTCGGCCCCTCTTGTCAGTATCAAATTCGGAGCGCTTCTCTTCAAACAATTGAAAACATTTCGAACCTTCAAGGACTTTTGGGAAGAGTCGTTGTCCACCCGGATGACTTGGAGAGCGACTCAAACATTTTTAAACTAGGCTTAGGATTTCAGGGGCTAGATGTGCAATTTTCTGGTTCCAATGGGTCTTATGCACCACTCGATAAAGATACTCTTCTTGGAGTCAGCCTCTACTATGGAATTGAGAAGGGATATCTTTTATTTAAGAACCTCGACCCCAGTGGCGATCTCCTCAATATTGTCCCCAATATGCGAGATACCTATATCGTTCAAAACGCAGAGTTAAAATCGCAGCCTTCTTCGGACCAACTTTATTCGGATAACGCAGCTTATGCTCAGATCGAAGGAGCTAATGGGCCACGCGATTATTTTTTACATTTCCCCAATAAGGAAATTTCGAGCATCCCTTTGGGATTCAATGCTGGAGTACTCATTCACGAATATGCCCACATGGTGGCCCAATATCTTTTTCACAATAAACGCTCCGAAGCAGGAAAAAATTTATCTAGCGAGTCCGAAAACACTTTAGCTGCCTTTGAAGAGGGTTTTGCAGATTACTTTGCTTTTTTAGCAACAGGTGATCCCAGCTTCTTTCATTGTAGTTTCCCTCAAGGAGATGGCGATCGTGATTTATCTCACCCCAAATACCTCACAACGGGTCAGCTAAGCGCGATTACTAATTCAATAGACTTTGATTCCCATGATGGAGGAGCTGTCTGGGCGGCAGCTCAATACCAAATTGGGCAGCTGATTGGACATGAAGCCAATGGACGCAGTTTGGTTCGCTTTATTAATAACCTTGCCAGCTGTACTGGGTTAGCGTCCTCTCAAGTCCCAATCAGTTTTGGCACTTTAAAAAACTGCCACTTGCAGGCCTTAGGAACAAACAACAACACTCGGGTCCAACAAATTTATCAAAATGCCTTTGGTGCCGCGGGAGGATTTCAATGATTCGGGCACTTCTCTTGATTTCTTTCGTAGCGTTTCCTATTGAGGCCAAACTACGCACCCCACCTCCCCTGCTTCCGGCTCGAGAACAAGCGAGTACTTTCCCCCAAACAGGTCGTCTTCAAATTCAAAAAAAATCTAATCGCTCTGAATTAACCGCCATCGGCTTTGAGATGGGAACAATCGGAGTGAAAAACTCCTCTTCTGGGGATATTGCGGGATTGCAGCTCCTTTATGGGTTGAGAGCCAATTTGATTTATCCTTTAGCCCCCAGATTTTTCTTAAAGCCATCCCTTGGTTATTTTCTAAAGCCTCAGAGCGAGGGAGATATTTCCATTACTCAAAATGTCCTAGAAGCCGGCCTGGGAGTCTCTTACGCTTTAGTTATGAAGAGTGGTCTTTTATGGCACGCAGGAATTTCTCAGAGGGTTGATTATCTCTTTTCCAGAATATCAGTAGCAAATACCTCGCAAACTACCCCTGCCCTTTTTAGATACCGAGCTGGCACCAGTACTGGTCTGAGAATTAAAATGGCTCCGAAATCAGATCTTACTTTTGACTTAGAAGCGGGAGTAACTCCATTCGATAACTTTAGAGTTCAAACCGGTTTTTCTTCTGGAATTATCTTTTTTATCGACTAGAAAATTTCGCTAACGAGAACACATAACTCCGGTTAAGATTTCATTATGACTCTAGCATCTTTTGTACAACCAGAGATTGATCCGGTTCTGCTTCACATTTGGGGCCCGCTTCAGGTTCGATGGTATTCGTTGCTTTATGTTGGCGGTTTCATTCTCGCAAGGTGGATTTTGGTTCGGCTCGCAAAGGAATCGCGTTTTAAGTTCACCCCGCAAGACATTGAACAGTTTATTGTTTGGCTTCTTATGGGAACAGTGATCGGTGCTCGAATTTTTTATTGTGTAGTTTATGACTCGCAAAACCTCATCAACAATCCCCTTTATTTGTTTGAAACCTACAAGGGTGGACTTTCATTTCACGGTGGATTGATAGGTGGAATCCTCGCTGCTGTTCTCTTCTGCAGAAAAAGAAAGCTTCCCTTCTGGAATTTTACGGATGCGCTGGCTTTAGCGACACCTCCGGGTCTAGTACTTGGACGCGTTGGAAACTTTATCAACGGTGAACTATACGGAAGAGTCACAAGCGTACCTTGGGGGGTTGTTTTTAAGGACGGAGGCCCTCTTCCTCGCCACCCCTCTCAGCTCTATGAGCTTTTCTTAGAAGGGGTTGTTCTGTCAGCTGTTCTTTGGTTTTTGAAGGGAAAGTTAAGAAGAGATGGCCAGCTATCTTTTGTTTTTCTCTTTGGCTACAGTCTGAGTCGATTTGTGGTCGAGTTTTTCAGAGAGCCGGACAGCCATATTGGGTATTTGTTTTTGGGTCTTAGCATGGGCCAAATTTTATCCCTATTGATGCTGGCAGTGAGTGGGATTGGCGCGTACTTTTACTTTAGAAGCTCGGCAAGAAGAAATTAACTCCAACAAATACGGTATAGTTGCTTTTTGGTGATCGCTTTCCGTAGGTTTCCGAAAACGCCAAGTAATCTCTTAAATCAAGAATAAGTCCCATCGATCGGTTTAAGAAAAACTTAAACCCTAAACCAAAATCAACAACGGGATCCAAACCAGTTCGAATGGTCGACTCAGGACTACCTTTGCTGAGTTTTACCGTTTTTGTTCCCGCTAATCCAGCTCCCACAACGGTATAAAGATCAAAGTAAACCAGAGAAGAACCAAAGACTCGAATTTTTCCGTAAAAAGGAGAGAAAAGAAGGTTCGTAGTCGCTACATAATCCAGTTGGGCCGTTTGAAGATTGGTAATGTTTTTGTCATTTACTAAGTTATTCGCCCAAGAGGTAATAGAGGCGGAAGCTTTCTGAGCGTCCAATATTTCCCAACCGAAAGAATCGGTCAGATGCCACGCTAGCTTTCCCCCGATAAAGTACTGATTGTTGACATCATCGTAAGGCATCAAGCCGCCGGTTGCGGCTAATTCGAATTTCCCTGGTTTGTAATACAGCTTGTTCCGTACTACCGAACTTGATTCTTTTTCAAACTCAGCCTGATTGGTTGGTGCGGGGGGTAAGTTTGCTGCAACCACTGCCGTTGAGACGAAAGCCAATAAGAGACTAAATGTAAGAAATGATTTCACAATGCTTTATTTCATCATGGCCTCTGTTTTTTCACAAGAAGAAGCTCATGTCACAGCCCGCCATTTAAAGGGAGTTAATCGGATCTACATCCATTGCGAGTTTTACTTTGCTTTTTCCCGCCATATCAAATTGACTCACTCTCTTTAAGAGAACCTGTAGCTCTTTAACGGATGCCGCTTTGACCAAACATTGCCAGCGATAAAGGCTCTTGAGACGAGAAATGGGCGCTTCTGATGGACCTAAGACCTGACATTGAAAACCATTTTTTTGAATCTCTGATCTGAGGAAACGAGCTATTTCTTCCGAATACTTGTGAACCAAATTGGGATCGGTATGTTGAAATCGAAGTAAGGCGAGTCGCTGGAAAGGGGGAAAGGCAAACATCTTTCGAGCATTTAACTCGGTAGTATAAAAATCCAAGCTCTTATTTTCACTGGCCCATCGAAGAATGGGTTGTTGGGGATTAAGTGTTTGGATAACCACTTCCCCGGGATCCCCAGCTCTCCCAGCCCTCCCCGAAACTTGAGTAATAATTTGAAAGGTGCGCTCGTTAGCTCGAAAATCGGGAATATTCAAACTTGCATCAGCCATTAAAATACCCACCAGGGAGATTCCGGGAAAATCATGGCCTTTTGCCACCATTTGCGTGCCAATGATGATGTCGATTTCTCCTCGAGAAATAGATTGAAGAATATTTTCCAATTCTTTTCTATTTTTAATTTGAGACCGATCCATTCTCCCAATTCTGGCGCCAGGGAAGATTTTTTGTAATTGCCGTTCAACTTGCTCTGTTCCCAAACCTAGGGAATCAAGTTCTGTCCCCTCACATTCACTGCACTGTTTTGGAACGGCTTGCTGCATTCCGCAATAGTGGCACTTTAGGCTGGGAGGAGTTTGATAGTAAGTCAAAGCGACATCACAGTTTTTACAGCGGTAGGTATGTCCACAGTCGCGACAAAATAAGAAATGTGCAAACCCGAGGCGATTCAAATAAAGTATCGCCTGTTTTTTTGCTGAAAGAGTTTCTTCCAAACGTTCGACTAAATATCGACTCAGCCAGGGGGTTCTTGCCTGATACCATTGGCTCTTGTCTTTCACATCGACTAAATAATTTTTAGGAAGTGGTTGCTCATGGACTCTTTTTAGCAATTGAACATAACAGTATCGACCGGAAGTTGCGTTTGCATAGCTCTCTAGTGAGGGAGTCGCAGTTCCCAGAATAACTTTAGCATTCTCAAACTTTCCTCTGACAACAGCGAGATCTCTAGCATGATACCGAAGAGAGTCCTCTTGTTTGAAAGAGGCTTCCTGTTCTTCGTCGACTACGATCAGACCTAGTTTTTTTACAGGTGCAAAAATGGCAGACCGCGCCCCGACCACCACCTGGGCCTCTCCCTTAAAAACTCGTTCCCACTGTTTAGATCGCTCTGAGGGCGTTAGATCGCTGTGAAGAACGGCGACCTGCTCTGGGAAACGAGCCGCAAATCGTCCCATCAATTGCGGGGTGAGAGCGATTTCAGGAACTAAAATGATAGCGCCTTTACCCTCCCCAAGAATGGACTCCACGACACGAAGATAAACTTCCGTTTTTCCACTCCCCGTAACTCCGTGAAGTAAAACAGGTCGTGTCTCTGAAGGACTTAATATTTCCTCCAGGGCTTGCTTTTGCTCTTGAGTGAGAACTGGTTTTTGAGCGCTCTCTTTTCCAAGAACCCCAAAATCAATTTCTTTTGCTTTGGTAGAAGCTTTCCGTTTTCTTGGTTTTAAATTCAACCGAGGAATAGCAGCATCAAATACCTCACCTAAGGGATGACAATAATAATCTGATGTCCACCGCAACAATCGCAGCATGTTCGCATCGAAAGCAGGTTCGCTTTTCAATACTTGGCAAACGTTCTTTAGCTTTTCCTCAGGAACATCTGTTTTTGTGGGAAACCCCACTACAAAAGCATGCGTTTTTTTTGTGCCTAAGGGGACTTCCACCACACTCCCCTCATTAATCTCCTTGCCCAATTCGGGATCGATTCGATAGTGAAATGAGGAGTTAACTCGAAAAGGAACGACTACATCAACAATCATCGGTAGCCCAATAAAATTCTCAGCCCCTCCTCAAGATTAGGAGACATTGATGATTTGGAGCTTGCGGAAAACTTATCCAACCATTGGGTCTTGGATTTACCTTTTAAGAATTGACGCGAAATCAGATTAGACTGGACGATTACTCGATTATCAACTGAGAACGTCATTTCATCTGGAAACAGGCCATCCCCTGAAACCTTTTTACTTCCTCGAAAGTTCCAAGCGATTTCCTGATTCGCTTCTCTCCATTCGAGCCGGCTCAACAGGAGAGTTCCCTTGTCAAAGAAAACTGCTCTGCGCGTTTTTCCCTCCTCGCTGCCTACGGCAATGATGGCAGGCCCTTGCGGGGTTCTGGAGAAGTAAAGGTCCGAGTGAATCACATAATTTTCCTTTAAGTCCCAACTGGCAGGATCACCTTGGGGAGTAAAGGAAGATTTATATTGGGAAAACTGGTCTCTTTTTAACATTCTTTCATCAATCAGAACTTCTCTGAATGGGTCGCCATTGGATGCTGTATAAAAGCTTAACAAGGCTCGAGAGCGGCTGGGCAACTTTTTATCACCAGAGAAAGAATAGAAACCTTTCGACAGTGTTGCTCCCACATCGCCATAGGAGGGACTTCTAAAAATCACATAGATTTTACCTCCTATTTCGGCAAGCCTCTCTTCCACTGCTAGGCTCTCACCTGACTTAAGTTGAATCTGATGTCGAAAAACAGTTTCCGTAGGCCCCGGTTTTCTTCCGTCGAAGTTAGCTTTAAAAACTGCAGTCAGTGGGGGAACAAAAGCAAGCGTCTTCAACGCACAACAGATACTGATAAAAAAGAAAAGGCGAATATGTTTCATAAAGTTTTTAGATACTCTCGAAGAGGCCGAGCTAGCTCGGGTCTTCTTAAAGCTTCGTCGATTTGAGCTTTGACATAGAAGAAAGGATTTCCAATATCGTACCTGCAGCCTTTTAAATTTACTGCATGAAGTCCTTCTTTATCGCAGAGCTGGGTCATGGCATCAGTTAACTGGATTTCTCCGCCAGCCCCCTTTGGCGTTCGCGCTAGATAATCGAAGATTATGGGATCAAAAACATAGCGACCAATGATGGCATAACGACTTGGCGCTTTTTCAGGTTCTGGTTTTTCGACAGTTCCCAAAACCTTAACTGGAGCGTCAGTAATCTTATCTTCAGAAATTCGTAATATTCCGTAAGACTTCGTTTCGTTAATCGGAACTTCCATCACACCGACCGTACTGGTGTTCAACTCTTGGGATGTTTCCACTAACTGTTTTACCGGTGGACGAGCTCGATTCAACTGATCCCAAGGGGGGAAAATTTCATCGCCTAAGCAAACTACAAATTTTTCATCACCCACGATTGGCTGGGCACAAAGTACCGCATGCCCTAATCCCAAAGGCTCTTTCTGACGAACGCTCAAGACCTCACAAAGGGTTCCAATTTTTTGAAGTTTATCAGCAAGTTCGTTCTTCCCCTTTTTTCGTAAAAAACCATCTAATGCCGGGGAGAGATCGAAGTAATCTTGAAGGGCATTTTTACCCCGGCTGGTAACAAAAATGACCTGCTCGATCCCAGCTGCAATCACTTCCTCGACAATGAACTGGATCGTTGGGATATCAATAATAGGCAGCATTTCCTTTGGAATTTCCTTGGTGAAAGGAAGTCCGCGAGTGCCCAGTCCAGCCACAGGTATCACTGCTTTTCGAATTAAGTTTTTCATGGTGTGAGATCCTCTCGACTGTTCCATTGCGCCTACCAGAAGTCAAAATAGGGATAACAATCATTAAAGATTATCACTGATTACGTCTTTTAGGTGTGGTTAAAAACCCCCAGAAAATAGACGGACTTGTGTCATTAAATACCCATCCAGAGTTGTGATTGGCGCAGAGCACCGTGGAAAAGATTGATTTTTTTGTCCAACTTAGGGATGGTATGCGAGTTGCTTTACGGAAGTTTCCCAAAACAAACTGAATGACGAACATGATTGATTTTTTTTCAGGAACTGAGGGTTATCGAGTTCAAAAAACTCTGCGCAAACCCTGCGTTTTTAAAGGTCATGGGATTCACTCCGGATTGCCATCAACAATTCAACTGATTCCCTGTGAACCCAACACGGGGACTATTTTCCTTAAAAACGAGGGAAAACAATCATTCAAAATCCCAGCTCATTTCGACTATGTTACGTCCACTTCTCTCGCAACGTCTTTGGGCCTTAAAGGCATTCCCGAATCTCGAGTGTCTACTGTGGAACATCTCTTAGCGGCTCTATTTGCACTAGGAATTAATAATGTTTTAGTTGAGGTTCAAGGTCCGGAAATTCCTATTCTGGACGGAAGTGCGCTCCCCTTCATTGAAGGAATTTTAGATGCGGGAATTGAGCTTCAGGATTACTCGAGCAAGATTTTACGAATTCTAAAGCCTATCAAGGTATATGAACACGGAGCGATTTGTGAACTTTTACCGCGAAAACAACTTCGCTTAACCACCTCCATCGATTTTAATCATCCACAAATTGGAGCGCAAACATTTGCGATGGACGTAACTCCGCGATCGTTTGCAGATCAAATTGGATGTGCGCGCACTTTTGGTTTTCTTTCGGATTTAGATAGACTTAAATCAAAAAATCTCGCTCTCGGAGCATCACTCGATAATGTATTGGGATTTTCCGAAGAGGGGATTTTAAATCCTGAGGGAATGCGATTCTCAGATGAGTGCGTTCGCCATAAATGGCTTGATGCTTTGGGAGATTTAGCTCTCTGTGGCTCATGGGTCGAGGGAGAACTGGTTAGCTTTCGAGGAGGACATGCCATTCATTTGGCTCTGTTGAAAGCTTTAAATAACCACAAAACCCATTGGGAACTTTCTAAGCCAGAATCTTTGACTCAAAATAAAGTCATTAGTCTTCGCAAATAGCTCTCACCAGCGGGTTGGTATTCTGCCTGACCTCGTGAACCGTGCCGTAGGCCAGCCCTTTTCCTTCACTTAAAATAAGAACTTTATGACAGACCTCTTCAATGTCTCTCCAGTCGTGACTGACCAGAACGCTACAAAAACCGGAGTCTCGAACCAATTGCTTCACAAGCTTTCTGAGTCCCTTCTTTAAAGGTGAATCCAGAGCTGAGAATGGCTCATCCAATAAAAGAAGCGGGAAGTGCACCGCCATCGCCCGCGCTAAAGCTACTCGCTGTGCCTGCCCGCCAGAAATTTCCCACGCTCGGCGATCTTTTAATTCTTCAATTTCCATTTTTCGAAGCCACTCTTCTGCCGTCTTTTGGAATTCTTTTTTAGACAGCCCTTGTAATTTCAATCCAAAAGCAATGTTCTCCAAAACAGTTTGATTCTCAAATAACCACGGTTTTTGAAAAACCAATGACACTTTTCTCTTCTCTGGAGAGAGTTGACTAATTTCATTTCCAAAAACTTTGATGGTTCCCGAAACCAGCGGAACAAAACCTGCTAGGGCCTGAAGCAAGGTAGATTTTCCAGAACCGCTCTGACCCATTACGCCTAGAACTTCCCCAGATTCAATCCCTAGTCGTTCGAGATTCAAATGAAAGCCAGCTCGATTTACCAAAAGATTCTCAACGAGCACTTGATTCATCCCGATCCTCCAAATAACCGGCTATACCAAATAAAGAGATCATAACAACCAGCAAAACCACAGTGGTTGCTCGAGCCTCCTGAAATCGATATCGACTCATTGCCTGAAAAATACCCATTGCAAGGGTCTTGATTCCCGGAGGAGAAAACAAAAGAATGCTGATCACTTCCCCCATCGAAAACCCAAACCCTATCAATGCAGATAAAAACAGCGACCTCTTCATAAAGGGAAGTTCAACCCAGAGCCACCTTTGCCAACCACTCGCCCCCAAGCTTTGCGCAATCCAGTTGCGCTCTTTTGACATGCGTAAGAAGCCCTCTCTCAGCGGGAATTGGATGAGCGGAATCACAAATAACGTTTGGGTAGAGACAACTGCCAAGTAGGAAAGCCAGGAAACTTCTCGCACTAGGGGAAAAAAAACTGATAGGGCCAAAGCGACGACTAAGCTTGAAAAAAATTGGGGAATAGCAATCAACCAAATCCAACCGCTTGTCTCTCCCTGGGGCTTCACTTGATAAAGATAATGTAAGTAGGGGTAGAGAATTGAGATGCTGAGTACCACCACAGAAGTCGCGATTGCAAAGGTAGTTAGTCCCGCTTCAAGAAGCTCAGCACCGTCCAAAAAAGACCAATCTCCCAGCCCCTCAACAAAAATAGAAACTAAGGGAAATCCCAAGCACATAAAGGAAAGACCCCAAAGGCATAATCCTCCAAGCCCTTTCATCCAAGCTCGCCTGGGAGCAAAGAACTGGATATCAACTCTGTCTGATTCCAGATTGGTCTTCTTTTGTAATTTCAAATAAAAGAAAAATAAAAAAGCCCCGACTCCAGCCTGAAGAAGAGCAATTTGAATAGCACGGCCATTATCTAAATTCAGTTTCACTGCTTCATACAACGCGACTTCCAAAGTAGTAAATCTAGGCCCGCCTCCTAGAAACAAGACGATAAAGAGACTGGTTGAACTGTAAAGAAAAGCTAAAATCCAAGAAGATACCAAACTCGGTCGAATACTCGATATCGTAATGTTACAAAAAACACCCCAACGCGACATCCCCAGAGATTGCGCTGTTAATTCTGATGTGCGTTCCCTATCGGAAAGAGCATTTCCAATCAGTCTCAAAGGGATAGCAAAATTGAGAAAGACATGTCCCAAAAGAAGGCCTTTCCAACCGAAAAGCGTCGTTTGCTTACCCCAAGATCCCAAAATTCCCAGTGCCACAATAATTGATGGCAACGAAGAGCACAGCAATCCACATTTCCACAAAATCTTTCCTCCGAAAACATTCCATTCTTTGATGAGAAAAGCGAAGAGAAAGCCCACAAGCACACTTAGGGAGGCACTCACAAAAGCCTGCCAATAAGTAAATTGAATAACGTAAACAAGATAGGTGTCCTGAAAAATGGAATGATGAAAACCCTGAAATCCCAGCAACAACAAATTGACCATGGGAACCAAAAACAGAACCCCTAAGAACACTAATGCTGGGCCAAGAAAAAAGTAGCTCATTTCGGATCCTGACTTAACATTAATGCCCAATCTTGAATCCATTGGTCTTTTTTTGAGGATATCTGATCCCAATCAACGGTTACCTGTTTCGGAATAGGAATATCTTGAAACTCTCTGGGCAACACGACCGCCTTTCTTGCAGGGTACATCCATTGATAAGTGGGAAGCTGGCTCTGAGCCTCTTCTCCCAAAACAAACTGAATAAACCGGGAAGCTAATTCTTTCTGGCTACTAGATCTCAAAACCGAAATACCCTCTACCTGCCTAAAATGCCCCTCCTCAAAAATAAGAGGCTTGATAGATTCCTTTTTCTCTTTGATTCGGTGATAGGCGGGACTGGTAGTGTACGAAATTACAAAGTCGGCTTGTTTTCTTAAAAATAATTCGTAGGCCCCAGACCATCCAGGAGAAACCGTTAAAATATGCGGATTCAAAGCGGTCCAGAATTTCTTCGCACCGTCGTTAAGCTTTTCAAAGGTCCAAATCAGAAATTCGATTCCCAAAGATGATGTTCGAGGATCTTGAATAACGACTTTATGCTGGGCACTCAGGATTTCCGGAAATGTTTTTAACGAAACTTTCTTGGGAAAAGCAGTTCTGGAATCATCATACACAAAAGACACGAATCCATAATCAAAAGGAATAAACGTGCGGGTGGTGCTCTTTTTTAAATCAGGAACCAATCCCTCTGATAGTGAGGGTTCTAATTCATGAAAGAGATCTCGTTTCTGGACTTTTCGAAACATAACCTCATCCAAGCCCATCAAAAGATCGGCCTTCGTTTTTGATCCCTCTAAAACGACTTGATTAATCGCCTCTCCAGCAGTTCCGAAAGAAACAAACTGTACTTTTACATGGTGCTTTTCAAAAAATTTTTTTGAAAGAAACTCGCCAAAGCTGTTCCGACCAGTCAACGCGTCATAAGAATAGACTCGCAAGATGGGTTCGCTTTTTGCTTTGGCTTGAGCACAAAAGGAAAGACTAACCAGAAGGAGTATGCCGAACCGAACCTGATTTTTCCTGCGAAGTGCCCAACGCAAGACCACAAAGAGTAAGCCACTGAGAAAAATCAATCCCCCCAGTTCTGCGAACTCTTGCTTTTTTATCTCAAGCGAATATTTATCAGAAAATTCAACACAACTCTCAACGGAATTGGAATAGAGAAAAGCCTCGGGACTCCCCTCTTTGGCATCCCGATATTTTTGTACTAAATCAAAAGACTTCAAATACCCACGAGCTGTTTCGTTCCAGTTTTTCAGGTCTGGATTCAATTGAGACCAAAAAATCAGGTGTTTTTGTTGGCTTTTATTTTGAAGTGCCTCCAGAAGCACCTGACATTTTTCTAATGCGGAGGCCAGAACGGGCTTCATGACTTGACTCTCAGACAATAACTCGTAGCAGCCCACTCCTGATAAAGATATTTTTGCTGGGGTACAAATCCTTGAGGCTTAAGGACCGATTCGACTTGTTTTAATTGACCGCCAAGCAATCCGGACAGGATCAAAAGGCCTCCGGTTTTTAGTAACCGACTATAGTCCTTAGCTAGAAGCAGGTGTGTCTCCAATAAAATATTCGAGACGATGAGATCAAAAGAGCCAGAAAGACTTGAAATGGAAGTTCCCGAAACATTAACTTTTTCGGCTTGGTTAATGACTAAGTTCTCACGGGCCACTCGAACAGCATCCTCGTCGTTATCGATGGCTATTACCGAACCAAAACCGAGGTGGTTTGCTGCAATGGCAAGAATTCCTGTTCCCGTACCGACATCCAAAATGTTGAGATCCTGAAGATTGGGATAAAGTCCTGCTGCATCCTCAATCAGTTTCATGCTGAGTTTTGTACTGGGATGGAGGCCCGTACCAAAAGCCTGACCGGGATCTAAAATAATGGGAAACATGTCTGTGGGGATCGCAGTTTTTAAATCCCATTGCGGCCTTAAAAAGAACCGTTCCGTTAATTTTTGGGCTTGGTAAAACTCTTTATATTTTTCAGACCAATTGTCCTCGGGAACCCAGGTAAAGATCCAAGTTAAATTGTTGGCACTCGAAAAACCTTCTTTGAGCGATTCGAGGTACTTATTGATTTGATCTTTGAGTTCAGTTTCCTGCTCATTTGGAAAACAGGCACAGATTCCTTGAGAGACACCCTTGTCGATAGTTTCACTAACCCCTTCTGCGCCGAGGTCAAAAAAGAAGCTCGAGAGGGCCTCTTTGAGGGATTCGTCAGTAACAAAAACTTTGATTTGGAACCATTCCATTGGGACATACCTTATTACTCATTTGCTGGTTTACTATCAAGATCAGGTTTTTTCTCGGGTTTACCAGCGATTACTCTTGTGCCTGTTTTTTGCTCCAGCCGAACCACTTTCTCCAAGGCCTGCTTGATTTCAGTGGGCTCTTTCAAAAGGGAAGCTGCCTGATTCCACGCTTCAGCTGCTCGTACGTAATCTTTTTTTGCTTCTAGGGCAAATCCCAACCACGCAAAGTTCCACCCTTCATTTTTTTCAATTTTGGTGGCTTTTTCAAAGAGCTTTAGAGCTTCGTCAGTTTGTTTGAGGTTTAATTTAGCAATTCCTAATTCTCGAATAGCTAACGGATTTTCGGGGGCGTCTTGAACAACAATAGATAACTGTTGAAATGCTTTTTGAAATTCCGACAAATGTCGATAACAGATACCTCTCTGAAGACTAAATTCATCTCCCTCCTCTTTCAAGGGGCTGAAAGTATCAATTTTTTCTAAGGCTTCCTTCCATTTTTTCTTCATCAACAAATCTTGAATCACAAGGGCAACATTTTGCTGCATTTTTTTTGAAGCAATCGAAGCTTGGGGATTGAGTTGAAGCGCTCTTTGCCAGTATTTAAGAGCAGCCAATGGCTTTCCACTCGCCTCCAAAAGAACGCCGATTTGCTCAAGCACTCCCACGTCGGCGTTATCTATTTTAAAAGCCTCAGCGAGCCACCGAGCTGCCTCACGATAACTTTGAGGTCCTTCAGCAATGGAAACTAACGCTAAATTGTAGCGAGAACCGATATGTCTTGGCCAAAGTTCCGCCGTTTTCTCCAGAGACCCCTTAGCTCGTCTGATGTCTCCTTGAGCTAGGTAATATCGGCCCAGTCCCCAATGAGCCCTTCCACTTTTGGGGTGCTCGGCAATCAGACCTCGGTAGAGAAAAGCCGCGGGTTCCAATTGACCTTTCATCTCATAAAATTCGGCACTGAGCTCCTGAGCCAGTTTGCCCATGGCAGTGGTCTTGTATTGGTCCAAAAATCTTTGAAGTTCTCGCTGGGCTTCTGAAAGTTTTAATTTCATTTTCTCGTCGTATTGTTGACGAGCTGCGGGTTCTAATTTTTTGAGCGAGTCAGAAGGCAAAAGTTGACTCGCAACATTGCCGTAAATTTTCAGAAGTTGATATTCTGGAAGCGAAGTTGAGTTTTTCAGCTTCTGCATCAAAAGCTCTGCAGCGTTCGCGCGAAAGGTACGAAAGTAAACCCACGCACATGCGAAGTTCACAGCTTCGTCACGACTCGGCAAAACTTCATACTGACGGCAGATAGGTACAGCCTCCTCGGAACGATTCTCTTGAAGAAGCTGTCGAAGAAGGTCTACCGACCCGTAGGACAAGCCCCCCATGATCCCCAGTACGAAAATTATCAAAGAATATCGCTTCATTGCCTCGAGGTCCTTTCCCAACTCCATCGCCCTTTTATCCAAGAAACTTGAGGCAGGACTCTATCGGACGTAAATGGCTGTAATTTATTTGTTTTTTTATTTTTCCGACATCTAAAAACCCCTTCGTTATTGCCGCGGGGCGGTATTTAAGTTAAGCCTGAGAGTTGGGGGGGGGGTTCTTATGGCCCACAAAAGTACCGTTCTTTTAGTAGATGACGACGAACTGCTTCTCAGTTCTTTTGAGCATCGACTGAAGTCCCACTTTGCCGTTTTTCTTGCGACGGGAGCTACTTCTGCCGAAAATATTTTAAAAACCGGCAACGTAGACTGTGTTGTGTTGGACCTTCATTTGGGCGAAGAAAAAGGTGAGCAACTCATTAGGCAATGGAAAAAAACTTATCCTCTTGTAGAAATTATCGTCTTAAGTGGCCAAAAAGAAATTACTACTGCCATTGAATGCATGCGTTCGGGAGCTTTGGATTATTTAGTAAAACCGATGGAACCAGAAGAGTTGATAATGGCCATCGAAAAAGCCATTGAAAGCAGAAAATTAAAAACAAATTTAGAAAAACTCGAGCCATTAATTAGGCCCCAGCCTGTTCCGTTTTTAGGGAGTTCCCCCGCTCTCAAGGATGTAATGGATAAGGCAAATTTGCTAAAACATAAAACTCACTTAAACGTTTTGATTTTAGGAGAAAGTGGCACGGGAAAAGAAGTTTTAGCGCGCTATTTGTATGAACAGGAAGAAAATAACCAACGCCCCTTCGTAGTTGCTAATATGCCGGCCATTCCCGTGAATCTTTTGGAGGCCGAACTCTTTGGGGTGGAAAAAGGAGCTTTCACTGATGCAAAATTCAACCGCCCCGGAAAATTTGAATTAGCAGATTCTGGGGATATTTTTTTAGATGAAATAGGCGATCTTCCCATTGAAGTGCAGAGTAAGATCCTAAGAGTCTTGCAAGAAAAACAAGTCCAGCGTTTGGGATCCAATAAAACCAAAAATCTTTCTTTCAGAGCTATTTCTGCCACTAACCAACCTCTTTCAGAAATGATTCTTAAGGGAAAGTTCCGAGAAGACTTGTTGTACCGCTTAAGCGATGTTGTTCTTTTCTTACCTCCTCTTCGCGAAAGGAAATGCGACATACCTTTATTGGTTGAACATTTCATTAAGAAACACTCCTTAGAAAATCCAAGTCCAACCTTCGCTAGGAATGCGATGGACCAACTCATGAGTTATGAATGGCCCGGAAATGTAAGACAGCTAGAATCTACCGTAAAAAGAGCTTTGGCTTTTGCAAAAAGTGGACAGATTGATTCAGTCGAAGTTTACGATCTGAAAAATCTGACTCCTGGAGCACATCCTCAATCCGTCAATTTTATTGGTGACTCCAAAGATTTAGAGAGCCAAGTAAAAGACTTCGAACGTAAAACCATAGAGAAAACGCTTCAAAAAAATGGCGGAAAGAAAACTCCCTCAATGAAGGAGCTCGGTCTGACTCGAGCTACGTTTTATAGGAAGTTGCACGATTTAGGCCTCTCTGAAGTCAACTCGTAGCGTCACAAAAAATAGAAACATCCGCTAACACTAAAAACCCTTTTGGGCTTTTAGAGGTTTCAAAATGGCACCAAGCTGACTAGCTTCACCTCCACACAAGCAGTACAAGTTGTTGGTTTTTGGTTTTTGGTTAGATTTTTGGGGGAAATCACAAATGGCTAAGCACCTACGTATGTTCGGCTTCGGATTGGCTTTCTGGATGGCAAGTCAGGCTTCGGCTCTTACTTCCAATCCTAAAAAGATCATTGTCCGATTTCAGGATGGTTTGAAACACGAAGAAATTCAAACCTTACTTCAAAATCAAGAGGTAGAAAAAGTTGAGGCCTTGGTCCCTTCTTTAAATCTGTACTCGGTGACCTTTAAAAAATCCTCTCTCAGCTCTTCTTTTTTAAAAACTTTTTCCAATAAATCTGGGCTTATCCGTTACGCTCATCCCGATCATGTGGTGAAGTTACGTCAAAGTCCTAATGATCCAGAATTAAAGGCTCAGTGGAGTTTGAATGGTTTGAGTGCTCGGGGAGATATTGGAACAACCCAAGCCTGGGAAATTGGAACAGGCGGAAAAGATGCCCACGGTAATGAAGTGGTGGTCGCCGTTGTTGATGGCGGACTCGATGTGAATCACAAAGATCTTCAGAACAATATTTGGACAAACTCCGGAGAAACCCCCGGAAACGGCGTGGATGATGATAAAAATGGATATATCGATGATGTGAATGGTTGGAACGCAGTTGAAGAAAATGGGACTCTAGCTGGCAATCCAACCGATATGGATTTTCTCCACGGTACCCACGTTGCTGGCATTTTAGGTGCTCAAGGCAACAATAAATTGCAAGTCTCGGGCGTGAACTGGAACACCAAAATCATGGGAGTTGCTGGTTCATCAGGGGAAACTTCCGTTGTCGCAAGAGCTTATGGTTACGTCATCGCTCAAAAGAAACTTTGGCTGGAATCCAAAGGAAAAAAGGGAGCTAATATCGTCGTAACTAATTCAAGTTTTGGAGTGGATAGAGCAGACTGTGCTAGCAGTGATTTTGCCGCCTGGAATGATCTCTATAATGAAATGGGAAAGCTAGGCATTATTTCTGTCGTAGCTACTTCAAATTCAGATGTTGATGTGGATAGTGACGGAGATGTTCCGTCGGGCTGCAAAAGTTCATACATTATTTCGGTAACTAACACAGACTCAGAAGACGAAAAATACAAAGATGGTGCTGGCTATGGGGCTAAGACAATTCACCTGGGTGCTCCCGGCACTGATATTCTGAGCACTGTTCCCGGTAATAAAACTAAAAAATTAACCGGAACCTCAATGGCCACTCCTCACGTTACAGGAGCCGTTGCTCTTCTTCACAGTGTGGCCAGTAAGAACTTTGCCCAGCTTTATCAATCCCAGCCCGCGGAAGGGGCAAAACTGTTGAAAGACATTCTCTTAAAATCCGTGGATCCGGTTTCGAGTCTCAAAGGAATCACGATTACTGAAGGCCGTCTGAATGTCTTTAAAGCGGCAGATACTATTTCCAAATACTGATGGATCCTTTTCTCCAAGCAGCTATCGAAGAGGCTAAACAAGGACTCAAAGAGGGAGGCATCCCCATTGGTTCTGTATTAGTCATTGATGGAAAAATAGTAGGCAGGGGTCATAATCGAAGAGTTCAAAAAAGCAGTGCAATCTTACATGCAGAAATGGACTGTTTGGAAAATGCGGGCCGTCTCAAAGCCAAAGACTATGAGAGAGCCGTTCTTTATTCAACGCTTTCCCCTTGCGATATGTGTAGCGGGACTGCCCTACTCTATAAAATTCCACGAATTGTAATTGGAGAAAACAAGACCTTTCAAGGGCCTGAAACCTATGTGCGTTCAAGAGGGGTTTCTCTTTCTATCCTTCAAAATTCGGAATGTATTCAACTCATGGAAGAGTTTATTCAGAAAAATCCTCAATTATGGAATGAGGACATTGGCGTCTAAGAAGCCGACATAATCTTTAACCGCTTCGCTCATTTTCCAATCAGCCTCAAAATGCAGGTGCTTCTTGGCGGTTTCGATGTCCGCTAGCGTATGGTGCTGATAGGTTTTTCCATCAAAAGGCATCTCGAAATATTCAGGTTCCATTCCAGTGCCCATCGCTTCATTGAGATACGTAACCAATTGATTGAAGGAAGTCCCAACACCCGTCCCAACATTGTAAACACCTGGAGCTGCTGTTAGGGCACACAAATTAGCTTTCACTACATCTTTCACATAAATGAAGTCTCGAATTTGTTCTCCCCATTGGAATAATCGAGGGCGTTTTCCCTCACGCATTTGCTTCCACAGATGATAAATCATCGAGGCGGGTCGACCCTTATGAATTTCATGAGGGCCAAAGACATTGAAATAACGAAGTCCTACGAGGCGAATCTGTCCTTCATTTTCCTTGGCCATTCTTTCCATCTCAAGTTTAGAAAGTGCGTACGCAGTCACACACTCTTTAACTTGATCCTCTTTCATAGGCACTGGCCCGTTTCCATAAACTCCAGCAGTAGAGGCGTATACGACTTTCGAACCGTGTTTTTTTGCCAGGCTAAGAATATTTTTAAATCCATTTACGTTTCGCTTAAATACTTCGTCGTCTGTTGGATAGCGTGGGTCAGTAATTGCCGCTTGATGGAAAATAGAATCAAACTTTTCAGAGCACTCGAAATCCTGAGAAACATCCTGTCTCAGAATTCTTCCACTAAATCCTGTTAAGTTTCTAGAGTCCGCAGAAAAAAAATCATCCATGACAGTCACTGTATGGCCCTCTTTTTCGAGCCATAACGCGAGTTGAGAACCGATAAATCCTGCTCCGCCCGTAACCAGTGCTTTCATTCTCATTGACATACCACAGCTTAAGTTTATCGGGCACTGAGTAATTTTCGCCATTTCATGTACTTAACTCGCGGCACCAAGGGGCCATTTTTGCTAACAAAATCCTAACCAAATATTAGCACTCTGTGCGTTGCCGGATGGCTTCCTCTATGTTTGACTTGGTGTAAATAACTTACGGGGGAAACAACTTGATGGATCACCTCGACGCCCTAATTGGCAGTCTGTCCCGAAGATTATTACTTGCTGTCATTTCCATTCTCTCCGCCTCTTTGGGGGCGGTAACTCTGGATGTTTCCGAATCACCAAGAAGTAATTTAGTCTTATCTCTTCGAGCCATTTTAAGTGCCCAAAAAAGTATCGTGATGAATGCGTACGAGTTAACTTCGTATGATGTAGCAGATGCCTTAATTCAAAAGATCAATGAAGGGGTCAGAGTTGAACTTCTTCAAGAAGGCCAACCCGTAGGCGGCTTAGTCCCTGAAGCAAAAGACATTCAAAAGAAAATTGCAAAGGCGATGGAAGCTAATTCGGGATCGCAGCTACATGGTTACTGGGTGATGACTTCTGAAACTCCCAAAGGAAAAAGAAGATTCCGATATAACCATGCAAAGTACATCGTGATTGACGAAAAGGGTGTAATGGTTGGCTCAGAAAATTATTCCCCCTCTGGACAACCAGAACCTGGGTCAACTGGCGGGACTCGCGGTTGGCAAACGTTTATCTATGACGAGCAAATGTCTCGCAATTTTCTAAAGGTCTTTCGAAAAGATATCAATACTTCGCATGGTGATTTAGTAACCCTATATAGCCCTAAAATCCCCCTGCCAAAAATTTTGGGTCGCGTTGCCGATTGGATTGAAAGCATGCAGAACGTTGCAACCAGAATAGAAAATCGATTCTCTTGGATGCTTTCTGATGAACCAAAAACTCTAGATGCAGATAATGTCGAGTTTTTGACCTCTCCTGAATCCAGCATGGTTGGATTGATGGCTTTTATTGAATCGGCCCAAGAAACTTTGGATGTGGAATTAATGAGTTTTAATCCGATGTGGGGAAAAACGGGAGAAGTATCTCCGTTGTTCAACGCGATTGTAGCGGCTGCCAAGCGGGGCGTAAAAATTCGTGTCTTGGTAAATGATTCGACTGTTTTCGGCGGCGATAACGATCCTGAAATGAAACTACTGGCAATGCTTGAGAACGTTGCAAAAGAAAACCATCTTCCCATTCAAGCTGCAATTGCTGATTTACCCAAAATGAAAGTGAAGTACATCCATAACAAAGGCGCTTTGGCGGATGGGTATAAAACTTTGATCAGTTCAATCAATTGGAATCAGAACTCTGTAGAAAACAATCGAGAAACCGCTATTTCTGTAGATAGCCGGTCAATCAATGAACACTACCAATCCATTTTTAACTGGGATTGGCAGGCTAGCCACTAGTTTTCTGATTCACACAATAAGTTGTTTGCGGGTATCGATTTAGTAAGGGAGCTAAAACCCAAGAAAACTGGATATCACTCAAGCCATCCATCACGATTTCATAGTTTCGCTGATAACTAAAGGGAACAAATTGCTGATCTACGGATTCCCGCCCGCTTTGAATGTCCAACATTAAAGTGGGACTGGAACAATCAAAATCAAACGAATTTAAATTTAAAGACCGAATCTCTGGATTGC
Source organism: Bdellovibrio sp. ZAP7 (assembly GCA_945878405.1). Classification (GTDB taxonomy): domain Bacteria; phylum Bdellovibrionota; class FAC87; order UBA2466; family UBA2466; genus RFNO01. Next base: position 47,703 of record CAMCTJ010000008.1, on the reverse strand, counting down.
GTTTTGTTCGGTAAAAAACTTCTCGAGTTTCTAAGTTGTAAACAATATTCCAGGTCGTGAGATTAGCCATCGAAACAGAATCTAAAATAGAAAAGCTGGATTCAAGCGATGGGATTTCCATTTTAAGTAAAGTTGCAAGTCTTACAAATCTTGAGAGTGAACTCTCATCAACTGAAGCATTGAGATAGAGCATGTTTCTCAGGCGCTGAGTTCTCTCAAACTCAGTTTTAGACGCCTCGTAACTGCTATTGGTTATGGCTTTCGGATCCATATCAGTCCCCGAATGAACAACTGGCTTCCCATGGAGCCATTCGACGACCGCACAATTTGAGGTTCGATCACAAATAAAGTAGTGGATTTTTCCTTGAATGGGCGACACCCGAAACCGAGGAAGTGCTTCGATGACTTCTGAAACAAGACCAAAATTATCTAATTGGTATTGCACCCAGGTGAGCTGGTTTAAGACCGGTCGAAAATCAAATCCTTCATATTCGCTAGCGTTTAACCACAAAACTTCTATGGTAAGGCCTTCTTCATTCATACCGCCGTTGGGAAACTCTCTGCCATACTGGTTAAAAGTAAGGCTTCCATATTTGGAAACCCATTGGGGACCGGCTTCCCAAGGTCTGACGGTAAATCCTGTTTTCTTTACGTTTCGTTTATTAACTAAGAGAAGCGCTTGATCATGATGCCAATCGTAGCTTTTTCCCAAATAACTTCCTTCGGATCCTTTCCAGTAAAAAGAACTACAGGCCAACGAAACAAGAGGTGAGATCAAGAAAACCAAGCCAACCAGCCGAACTAGCGCCATATCTGCCCTTTCATAGCCAAAAATGATGCGCCGTGTTTACCTGATTTACAGCTGAATAACAATGATCCAGTATTCAGTCGGTAAAGACCGCGCTTAAGTAACCGAAATTAATGTGTTTAATACTGTAGGGCCGAGGGTATTCAATTTTGCAGAAGAGGCTCCTGAGGCCGCTCCTTCCGTGGAATGGAGCCTTGTAGAACGTATGATGAGAAAGACTTTTCAAATTTTAATCGCCGGTGCGTTTTTGGCGGTATCTATTCCCCTTTATGCGGAACACGAAACTCAGAGCTCTACAGGCAACCATTTAGATAGCTATCTTTTTCAAATACTCAACTCGAGACCAAGTGCTTCAGAGGAAACCACGAAATCCCCAAAAGAAAACCCCGATAGAGAACCGAGGGTAAGAACTCATCAAGAAGGAATCCTGGACATTTCGGGGACCACAATTACTCCAGCAAGAATCACCGTAAAAGCAGGTCCCCTTGCTGTCGTGGGAACTATTGAATTATCTGTTCGCAATGAAACTAACTCACGTTGGTTTTTCAGAGCTGAGAATATTGATCCCGAAACAAATATTTGGGATTCAAAAGGAAGAGCCTTACTCGTTCCGGGAAAAGTGAATTGTCAGGTGCTTCATCGAGCATCCCTCAACGATTACCAGCAAGCAGGGTTGACCCTCACTGCGGATTCCCCAGTCTTTAGTTACTCTTCAGGTACCAACACCGAAAAGATGCGATCTGATTTTTTTGAAGATGAGGATATCTGTCCCATTGGAGAAGTTCCCGCATTCACTACGCAAAAAGACATCGAAAAAAAATGTAACCAGTGCCTTGGTTCCGTTTTAAAAACAATAAGGGAAGATGTAAATGCCCGACTTTCAACGTTGAGTTATCGAGTGGATGCCCCCGTTTGTACTCTCGATACCGATTGCTACCGAGAAGACTCCGACTGGCTGAGAGGGAGATGTATTTTAACCAAGGATCAGAACGGTAGTTTTGTTTCAGAGTGTAGGGCTCGCTCATCCGTGGGAGGGGCTTGCCCTGGAAAAGGTTCGCGAGGGCTCTTCGAATATTCCTGTGATAAAGGCCTAGCTTGTGTAAAAACACATTCTGCAAAAGGTTATTTCGACTACAATAGATACGAATGTCGCGATCCGAAAAACTGGAAATTCAAAGGGCCTTTAGCCCGAACTGGAAGATTCTAGAGCATCTTCGAAACTGTTTCTTATCTGAAGATTTTTCTCCTGAAAGTTATTGGAAAAACGCTGAAGTTTTAGCTCAGTACGATTTCACTTTTGCCCAACGGATCGGGTGGAAATGGGATTCGGTTATTCGTGAGCTAAAAGAAACACCCTCTTTGCAATCTCTCGAATCGGTCACTTTAATCGACTGGGGCTGTGGAACAGGCGTTGCCACAAGAAAATTTCTGGAGCATCTGGGGCCTGGCTTCGTAAAAAAAATTATTTTAATGGATAAATCCCACCTTGCTTGCCGATTTGCTCAGGAATCTATTCTCAAAAAATATCCTGAGGTCAAAATTGAAACTACCCTTTCTACAATAGACCAAGAAAAAAGAGTTCTGTTAGTCAGTCACGTTCTCAATGAACTCTCGCCCGCTGCAGAGAAAGAACTCTTGTCACTCATTGAAACAGCAGATCTGGTTATTTGGGTAGAACCTGGAACACCGGCTTCAAGCTCTCGATTGATTGAATATAGGGAACGCTTCCGTAAGATCTTTTCGGTGTTAGCTCCTTGTCCTCATCAAGAAACCTGCGGGCTTCTCAAATTAAAAAACACTCCCCACTGGTGCCATTTTTTTGCGGCACCTCCCGGCCAGATCTTTCAGGATTCTTTTTGGAGTGAGTTTTCTAAGCGACTTCAAATTGACTTAAGGGCTTTACCTACGAGTTTTCTGGTTCTTGGAAAAGCCCCCCCGAGAAGTATGGGAACTAAGCGGCTCATGGGTCGGGCCAGACACTATAAAGGCTATTCTCTTGCCTTAGTTTGCGCCGAAACAGCCGTAAGCGAGGAAAAACTTCTCAAACGAGACAAGAAGCATATAATTGATATTATTGATAAAAAAAGATTCACCACTTGGATCCCCTGAATCATATTGCATCGCGTTGTATTTTCAGATAAAAGAGAGCCTCTTTTGGAGGGTTGCAATGCGATTTTTGTGTTTCCTGTCTCTGTTTGTCCTGTGTTTAGGGGCCTTTGGTTCAACCGGTAATCAACCAACAAATATTACTACAACCCACTCAAACGAAAAAACAAAGCCCATCACAGTTGAAGTAGGCACTGGCGTCTCAACTGCTATCCTTGGTGCCCAACCCGGCCTTCACGTTGGGGCGAGATTTCCTTTAGGCAATTCAGGTCTTTTTGGGGGACTTGAAACGGGAACGTATTTCTATACTACCCCTAAGTTCGGTACCTATATCCCCCTCTTATTGAATGTCTCCGCTCGCTTTGATTTTAGCCAGAATGCTTATCTGATGTTGGGCCTTGCTCCCGGAATCGGACTGGTAAGCTATGACAACTCCTCAAAACCGGGGGGAAAAGATTATAGTGATACGTATTTTACCCTCCTGATAAAACCTTCGTTCAATTTGACAGTTGGAGAAGGAACTTTGGTTATGTTCTCTCCCAGCATCGGAACTTTAAACGGGAATCTGCTATTTTCCCCTGTTATTGGGACTGCTATCGAGCTATAGCAGTGGCTATGACATTCAATTCCGTTCTTGTTGCTAAGCCGACTTATTTTGAAGTCGCTTACGCCATCAATCCTTACATGACGGATGCCTCTGGGCAGCTCAATAAAGTTGACCAGAAAAACGCTCAAGTTGAATGGCGCTCTCTTGTTGATACTTTTCGAGAAACCGGACTAAAAGTTATCGAGATGGAGGGAGTCCACGGGCTTCCTGACATCGTTTTTACAGCTAATCAATCTTTTCCCTTTTGGAATAAGTTCACTCAAAAGTACGAAATAGTTCTTTCAAAAATGCGCTCGGCCGAAAGAGCTCAGGAAGTTCCCTATTTTGAAAAACTATGGAAGGGACTCGGTTTCACGGTTCATCATTTAAATTACTCCGGCGCCTTCGAAGGAAATGGAGATGCCATTTTTTCACCCGATCATGGAGTCGTATTTGGCGGCTATGGGCCGAGAACTGACAAAGAAGTTTATGAGGAATTATCTCAACGTTTTGGATTGGAAATTGTTCCGTTAGAGCTACGCCTCAAAGATTTTTATCATCTCGATACTTGCTTCTCCATTCTTTCAAAAGATGTGGCTGCAATCCAACCGGATGCTTTCTCAAAAGAAGGACTCGAACTTTTGCGTTCTTTTTTTCCAGTTTTAGTTGAGATCCCCATTGAAGAAAATCGACAGTATTTTTGTGGCAATTGCTTTTGCCCCGATGGAAAAAATGTAATTGTACAAAAGGGGTCCCCTACCTTTGCTGAACATTTGAAGCGATTGGATTTTAGAGTCTGGGAAGTAGAGACAACGGAGTTTATGAAATCAGGCGGATCTGTCTTTTGTCTTAAGCTATTTTTTCCTGGGTAACCCGCATCACGGGACCAACTAAAGAAATCCCCTTACTCCTTAAGGATTCTATGCATTTCTCGATGACCTCATCTGCAACACGAAACTGATCAGGAAAGTCTTTAACTGCATAAACTAATTTCACCGTCAGCCAGGATTCAGCTGCTTCCACCAGCAAGACATTGGGCTCGGTGAAGCGACTGATACCCTTGATGTCTTGAATTGAATCCACCAACAGTTTTCGCACTTCAGAAATGGGAGCGGAGTAAGGAAGTCGAAATACTTGGTTTCTCAGAATGGGATTTTTAGTCTTTGAAAAATTTAAAACCTGAGACTGAGCAACGATTCGATTGGGAATAGTAATCCACTCTTCTGTTAAGCTGGTCAAAATCGTCGCACGCCACGTAACCTCGTGAACATGGCCGACCAGTTTTTGGGTTCCCGTTTGAACTTCAATCCAGTCCCCCAGCGTGTAGGGCTTGTCTATTTGAAGTGCAATTCCAGAAAAAAGATTGCCCAAAGTTTCCTGGAGCGCAAGACCGACAACGATGGAAAAAAGTGCGGAGGTCGCCAATACGGGAGCTAAACGAAATCCAAAGACGCTCGTTGCGATCCATGAACCAAGAACAACCGACATTAATAAGGTAAGCATGTTGACCAACAGGAGAGGAACCCCTGTTTGCATATTCATGAAAAATAGATACTCAAAACTCAAGATTCTAAAACTTTTTATGAGGACAATTGCCCCCCAAAGAACAGTTGCTATGCCCACAAATGGAACCAACTTGGGAATTACGATTGTTTCTCCCCTCAAGATCCAAAAAAAGGTAAGAAGTCCAAGCCCTAGAAAAACATGTCCCAGTAGGTTTTTGAACAAAGCTCTCAGATTTCGATGCCGTGAGGGACTTAGATTGCGGAGCCCAATCGTGTAGACCAAAAATGAAGACAAGGCCGTAAAGAGAACAAAGAGGACGGGCTCTAGCTGCAAACTTTGCTCGATTCGCTCGAGCGGAATCAGATTTTGGGTAAATTGCGCAGGCACAACGTCTTATCGGACAATCTTGAAACTTTATAAAGGGCCGTTATTCTAAACATTTTCTTGCTTGGAGGTAGAGTTCGTTCGCTCGAGAATTAAGCGATAAAACAAGTTGATATTCACTTTCAATGAATTCAGGGCCTGAGTGATTAGCGTTTTGAAGCATATTTGTTTTTTTTTCATCGACGTTTCTCTTTAATGCTGTCATCTCCCGATTCTTATCATGTAAACAATAAGCTCGAACGGCATCTTTATCTTCCTTCGCTTTTTCAAGGGCATTTGAAAGATAAGTTTCCATTTGAACGATGCGGTTAGATATCACAACGGCCTGAGTGACTACCTGATTTGAATCTCTAAACAGTTGTCTCTTAAATCCAATTTCCTCGGCCTGTCGTCTCCCTTCTTCAGTGGATAGGAATTCTCGAATCGCATCGTAACAAGTCGCCTCCTGGCTCGAAGTAGCAACACACTGAATGTAATAGGAATACCAGTCTGAACGAGCTACTGAGAGTTTTGCAGAAATAAGCAAAAGAATTACGATCAGTAACAGGGATCCGGGTTTGGCCATACGTTCCTCAACTTTCAGTTTAGGTTTAAATTATGAAGGAATTGTGGCATCAATTAATTTAGTCGTGTTTTCAATTGTTTAGGTAAGAAGACACAGGGCGCGATTTAGAAACCTGAAAACTGTTCCGAAAATAGGGAGTGTTCTCACGACTAAAATTATTTTTCTTCTGCACCGTCATTTTGGGAAGTCTCTTTTTCCAAACGCCACTTGCTCACGCTGACAGTCGTTACCGAAGCAAACTTGGTTTAGATCTCACCGGATTTAAACCAAACTTGGACCAACCGGTCGGCTGGCTATCGGGATTAACTTGGGGACAGTATTTTGGGGACTCACAAGTTTACTGGGGCTTTGGGGCCTATTTTGGAACTCCTACTGGAAGAGCACTCACCGAAGAATACCTGACCTATGGAGGTCTTCTCGTGGGCTGGGAAATTCCAACGACCAAGAGAACACTGATCGAGTTGGATTTGTTGGTTGGCTACGGTCAGGGAGAAAAGAAATTAATAGGGCTTAAACAAAACTCCTACTATGTGGCTCAACCGGGAGTCGGTTTTGGATTTAAACTGGGTCAGGGATGGAAAATGCTCTTTACGGCTCATTACATTCATATGGCCGATGCAAAAGATTTTTCGGGCCCTTCTTTCGGATTAAGATTTGAATTTAAATCCCTTAGTACAACCAAATTTGTAAACGATTAAGCGTATATCCTCGTGTTCTATCTTCGCATTTTTCTCGTAGTTCTCTGGTCTCTCTTCTCATGTTGTATCTGGCTTTTGAGAGCTCTTTTTTCCTGGGGTGATGCCAGCCTTTTTTCGCCCTCGGTACGTTTCATGTCTTGGGGGGGATTGCGGGCACTGGGCCTTCAAACACGACCAAGAGGTGAAAAAAATTCGGAAAGTCTTCCTGCTGTGATGATTTCAAACCATCAGAGTTTTCTAGATACTCTTCTTTTGGGCAGCATCTGGCCAGCAAAAGTAGTTCCCATTGGAAAGAAAGAAATCGGATTCATCCCGGTTATTGGTTGGTGGTTTGTCGCCTGTGGCGCAAGACTAATCGATAGAAGTCAGTCTGCTGCAGCTAAAAATATTTTGGATAACCAAATCGGTTTTATCCATCAGGGTTACGGAATCGGGATTACCCCCGAGGGCACTCGAAATAAAAAAGGTTTTGGTCTACTTCCCTTTAAAAAGGGGGCTTTCCACCTAGCCATTAAAGCCCAAGTCCCTATTATTGCCTATGTAATCGCACCCCTTGGAAATCTTGCTAATTGGGAATCAAAGAGGTTAAGAAAAGCTATTATCCCCATAGAGGTTCTTCCCCCTTTTCCCACTCAAGGCCTAACAGAAGCTGATGTGGATTCGTTAATGAAAAAGATTCGGGACGAAATGGAAATCACTCTTTCTCGGCTGGAGAAAGAGCTCGTTTTTCTATAAAAAAGGCCTACCAAGCAAAAAGCTCGGTAGGCCTTTCTGGGGTCGATGGCTTTAAGTCTTAATGAGCGACTTTTACTTTGTAGGATTTACTTTCTACAGTTACTTTGTCTCCCACCTTTGCTTCTAACTTCACAAGATAATCTCCGTTTTTCAAATACTGAGCTCTCCAAAGCATCTTCATTTCTGGCAACACAGTATAAGTGGAGCGGATGTTCTCTTCACCAGTCGTCATATTGACGGCTTTGAAAGTAATCGAAGTATAGGGAACCGGCCGACCTGTAGTCGCTATTTCTAGTTCTTTACTCTCTGTAATGGTCTCACCGTCAGTTACGTTTTTGAACTCAACTGAACCCTGATGGGCACCATTGAGAACGTAAATCGTTCTGGGTTGTGAGCCAATTTTACCTGAGGCCGTGTCAGCTAGAGCAGAGACAGTATATTTCCCATCAGGAAATTGGGTTGTATCCACAGAAATGCGCGTATCGGGTTTTCCATTAGCCCAGTAGACCGTTCGTTCATCTTTGCTGACAGACAAGTTAATATCTTTTGTCCCGCTGATAGTGGACTCTAGATTGAGAGTTACCTTGCCGGAAAGTACAGAACGATCTCTCAGTCCTCCCAAAGTTACAAAACCTTTGGAAGAAGGAACTTGAAGCCCCCAGGTTTGATTGCCCAGTCCTGAAGCATCGTCATAAGCAATCCGGAAATAGCCCTTTTCACCCCACTCTTCTCCCCAACTATTTCTTACGATCCAGGCTTTTGCGCTATCATCCCATCCCATCATCGTAATGGCATGACCACCCAATTGAGATCCTGTGGCGTGTTTGTAAACTCCACCTTTATAAAAAATGAAGTCTTCATAAACAACCATCGAAGTCATCAAAGGACCTTTCATTAAAGCTTCTTTCACTGCATTTTGGTCTTGGAAGAAAAATGAAGGTTGCGTATAGCCCGTAATTTTTAAAGTACGCTTGCTTGAATCTGTACAGGTTTGGCTACAAGCTAAATCTTTTCCATCTCCCCCACTCGAATAGGGAAAGCAGTTTTCATCGGGAACCCCATTTTTTTGCATAAACTGAACAGCCATCATTGGGTGCCAACCATTTTGACAAGCGCCTCCCCCACAGGAAAAAAGATGCTGGGGTGAGAAGGCCCAAGGAGAATTGGGCGTATTGTTCGTAATGTTCATTTGCGTCTCTAAAGCTGCCACTGCCGAAAAAGCTACACAGCTACCGCAGTTCGCCTGATTAAGGACCGGAGAGGCATAATCAACACCATCTTTATTTCTCCAATCAAATTTCGAAGGAAGAGCTCGGTTGAGCGCCTGAGGCTTAGCAGATTTAAAAAAATCCCCAAATCCTTCATCCAGCTGAAGTCCCAAGAGATTTTTTTTCTCTTGTTCAGAAAGACGACTGACTGATGTTTCGCCCGCTGTCCAAGAAGCGTTGCGGCTAGTCAACTGACTCCTCAACTCTTGTAAGCTTAGGTTTGCTGCAGAGCTCACTCCTGCCAAAAGAGAAAGGAATAAAAAAACACGACTTCTTGTCATGGGTACCCTCGATGATAAGTTTTTTTGTTTTGGTTCAGCGGTACGAATCTTTACTCAATTATATAGAAAAGTTGGTTTGAAATCTTCTTTTATGCTTACTCCCGTTAACTTTCGTTTTCTTTTCCTGCGACGCAGTAAAATTTGGGGTATTCTTTATTCGCATGCAGGAATTAAAACCTCTTCAACGCCGAATTGATGCTGCTCTCGGAAGAATTCCCTTTGATACGGTTTTGAAAAACGGCCAAATTCTCGATGTTTTTTCGGGAAACTGGATTCAGAGAGATCTCGGAATTATCGATGGCACTACTGTATCGGTAGATTCAAACCTTGAGGGTCACCGTGTTTTCGATTTTTCCAATAACTGGATTGTACCGGGCTTTATTGACGCTCACGTTCATATCGAAAGCAGCCTACTGACTCCACGGAATTTTCAAAAAGTAACTTTGCCCAAAGGGACCACTACCGCTGTTTGCGATCCTCATGAACTGGCCAATGTTGAGGGGATGAGCGGAATCGAATATTTCTTAAAGGAATCGGAAAACTTATTTTTGGATTTACGTGTAATGCTCAGTAGCTGTGTTCCAGCCACACATATGGAAACTAATGGTGCTGGAAAATTAAGTGCCGAAAACCTTCTTTCACTTAAAAATCATACAAATGCTTTGGGACTTGCCGAGGTCATGAACGTCCCAGGAGTTCTTCATAAAGATGAAGACATGCTTCAGAAACTCGCTAGCTTTTTGGAGCAACCGATAGATGGCCATTGTCCCCTTTTGCGGGGAAATGAATTATCCGCTTATGCAGCAACAGGTATTTCTAGCTGTCATGAGTCTTCAGAACTAGATGAAGCTTGGGAAAAACTACAGAAGGGCATTTCGATCTGGATTCGAGAAGGCAGCGTTGCGAAAGATTTAAATCAATTGATATCTATTCTGAATGAAAATACCTGGCCATTTGTCGGCTTCTGCACCGACGATAGAAATCCGCTGGACATAGCTAAGGAAGGACATATTGATTACCTGATTCGAAAAGCTATCCACAAAGGAGTTCCCGCCTCGATAGCCTATCGAAGCGCATCGTGGAGCGTTTCTAACCATTATGGACTGAACAAAGGCTGGAAACGATTGGGAGCAGTTGCACCTGGATTTCAGGCGGATCTGGTTGTCCTAGAAGATCCTGAGACCTGCGCTATCGGCCATGTTTTTAAATCGGGAAAGCTCGTATCAGAGCTCCCTTTAAAATCCGATTCAAGAAGTAACTTTAAAAATTCAATTAAGGCGAAGGTGCCCGAAATCGCGGATCTTGAGGGGCCCGCTGGCAGAGTTCACTGCATTGAAATTTTCCCAGGGAAAATACTCACGGGAAGAAGCGTTCGTTCTTCTGATGATCGTAAAGTGGCAAGATTAAGTGTTCTCGAACGCTACGGGCATGGTTCAAAACCAGCAAATGGCTACGTAGTGGGATTTGGAGAAAATTTAGAAGGAGCAATTGCTTCAAGCGTAGGCCATGACAGCCACAATCTCTGTGTCGTTGGAAAAGAGCTTTCGGATATGCAGGTTGCTCTGAAAACGCTTATCGAAAGCGGTGGCGGATTTGTCGTCGTCCGCAAAAAAACGGTAGTCGCTCAGTTAGCGCTTCCTTTCGGCGGTCTTATGTCTCTTGAAGAGCCCGAGTTTATCCAGAAGAAATTGATGGAATTAAGAAAGGCCAGTCAGGTGATTGGCTGCACCCTAGAAGAGCCTTTTCTTCAATTAGCCTTCTTGTGTCTTCCGGTTATTCCGTCACTTAAGCTCACTGATAAAGGTTTAGTAGATGTGGAAAAGTTTCAAATAATCGATGTGAGGGCTTAATAAAAAGCACTATTTGGGTTCTGGCCGAGCCCTTAAGCCCACAGAAGCAACAATCCAGGGAATGAGCTTTGGAAAGTATTGATTGAACCCCTGGATAATTTTTCCGTGGCCAGTAATTACTCTCTCCGGACTCCTTTTTGTTATCGCCTTAATCATCTCTTTAACTGCAACCGGAGTGGGCACTCGAATCCAATTCGGAATAGGATCGGGATGGTCTTCTTTGAGATTTCCTAAATTATCAGTTTTGCGAATATCGGAATCAACAAATCCAGGAGCCAAATGGGTAACTGAAATTCCTTTTTCTCTCCATTCGTATTGCAGAGCCTTAGCCAAAGCGCGAACGGAAAACTTACTCATCGTATAGGCAGAGTTTCCCGGAAGGGGGACAAACCCCGCGACACTTCCTAAAAGCACTAACTGCCCTTTTGATTTCTCAAGGGCTTGTTCGGTAGCGTAAACAGTATTGAGCACTCCAAAGACATTGGTTTCAAATTGACGTCTGTAATCGTCGGTTTTTAGCTGGCTCACGTTGCCAGCAACTCCGAATCCCGCATTAGCAATAACGACATCGATGCTTCCAAAGAGACCTATGCATGAACGAACTGCTTCCTCTAGTTGGTTTGGCTTTGTAACATCGACTTGCATCCACCCCACTCGTTCACCTCGAGGATTTAATTCCTTGGCTAAGTCTTCAAGGCGATCACTTCTTCGGGCCAAAAGAAAAATATTTGCTTCTTGGGCATAGAGTTGACGTGCAAGCTCAGCCCCAATTCCGGAAGAGGCCCCAGTTATGAGTACGGTTTTGTTTTTAAAAAAAGACATTAGCGAGACAAGATACCTAATTTCCGCTGTAAATGGTAGCTGAGCCGTTCAGGGTTCTTAAATTTCCCGAGGCACGACGAACAAATTGTCCAGAGCTGCTTCCTCCCGCCCAATTTTGATCAAGAAAAGTGATTTGCCCGTTAGGATTTACGGATTCAACAACGATATAGTGTCCCGTTTCCCCAGCTCGAAAATAACCCATGCTTCCTTGGAGACCAGCGCCAGGAGAGAGACGGAGAACCTGGCCAGGCATTAACTGCTCTAACCCCACTCCCCCACCTCCTATCCGACCTAAAGCAGGGCCACTTCCTCTGAGCGCGGAGCAATCTCCACTCCCTAACCGGTGGCCAATATTTGATTGAGCCTTTGTAAGAATCGAACTCGTCCCGGTTATGCGTTGAGTTTTCTTCACCTCTTCAAATGATCCCCTGGGCTCTTCTTTCATTGTTTTCACTTCAACCAGGCTAGGGTTCCTGGAGTCGATCACTAATAGGCTCGTAACTCGAGTTCCGTCTTCTCTAATAGCTCGAATGGTAAATTTTTGTCCGGGGGCAGAGGGTAAGAAACTCTTTGTTCCGTATGCCTTGTGTGTGTCACTTTTAAATTCACCAAGGGAACTCCAATTCTCCGCATCCCCTATTCTCATTTCCACCCCTCTCAGTGCTCTGGGGGAATACAGAAAAAGCTGCCGATATCCACTCAAGGACTCCTCCTCTCCCATCTTGGCAAGAAGTTCCGATGCAACGATTTCACCTGAATCAACTATTTGTCGCTGCAATTTTGGCTTTGATTCGTATGAATGATCTTCCGCTAAAACTATATTTTGGAATAAAGATAGAGTGATCAAGGCGTAAAAAGAGTTTTTCATCGGTATCCTCAAATTAATGCTTGAGGGGATTTGCAAATTATTTGCCGAAAGGATTTAAGCTCAAAAAGACCTGTCCAATTGTGAAAATCGTTTCTGGGTTTTTCGTGTTCTGTGTGTGGAGAGACTTGTGAATCCCAAGGCGCTGATTTAAGGATGTTTTTCAGCGTCTATTTTGTTTACAGAGTTAATTAAATTTCAGACGCCCTAACCACTCCATCTGTGCACTCTGTGCATGCATATCAAAGCCCTGTAATTCAGCTAACGAAATTCCGTTCGCTTTAAAATAGCTTAAATCCCGCCTGAAACTATCACCATCACATGAGAGATAAATAAATTCGGAGCCTGGCTTTTTCTTGAGAGCCGAGACAATCAAATCTCTCCCCTGTTGATGGATTCCCCGCCGGCTCGGATTAGCGACAATCAAATCGGGAGTTTGTAATTCGACGGGGAACTCTCCTCCCTGTTTCTCTACAAGCCCACTTAAAATCTGAAGCTTATTTTCCAAGTGATTCAATCCAGCATTTTTTTGAGCGAAGGTGGTTGCCTCGATATTCTCTTCAAGACTTGCCGTTCTTTTAAAAAGACGTCCCAAGACACATGAAAGTGTGCCCACCCCCGCAAAAAGATCCCAGGCACACTCCCTTTGTTCTAACTTGCGGGCCATGTGTTCAATTCGCAGGTAGATGTTCTCTGCTTGCCATGGATTCACTTGAAAAAAACTTGTGGGTCCAAAATGAAAAGAAAGTCCCATCATTTTTTCTTCAATAAAATTTCGCTCAGTTAAAAGAACCGTTTCCTTACCCCAAATGGAATTTCCTGGATCCGAATTGACGTTCATTGCTGAGACATCCATCGGAAGGCCTCTTTGTTTGAGGTTTTCCGTCAGTTCCAAAATCTGTCCCCTTAAAGAGCGATTTACAACCCAGGTTACCATAAGCTGATCACCGGTTTGGTTAGTCCGAGCGATGACGTAACGAAGATCACCGCTTTGGTCGCGCTCTTCATAAGGCTCAAGACCCGATTCATTCAATACGATATGAATTTCTTTGAGTAACTTTCTCAAAATCGGGTGATGTAAGGGACAAGGAGTTAATTCAGGCCCGATACTATGAGTACCAGGATCGAACAATCCCAATCGAAAACGGCCGGCACCTTTTCCCTCGGGATTTCTTCGGACTGCCAGTTTGAAAACTGTCCGAAAACCTAATTTTCGGGGGGATGAAATACTCCGATGCACTCTTGCTTTTTCAAGCAAACCGGCCTTCTTAAGCATCGCTAATTCTTTATCAGACTTTTCAGAGAGTGAAGAATCGTAATCCAGATTTACATAAGGACAGATGCGACAAAGATCTTTTATTGAACAAGGCTCTTTAGATCTTTTTTGCCTATAAGATCGCACAAATTTCTTTTTCTAATGACTCGGGCTTTTCAACAGGTGCAAACCGTTTCACCACGTTGCCATTTTTATCGACTAAAAACTTGGTGAAATTCCACTTGATAGCTTCGGTCCCTAAAATGCCGGGGTTAGCCTTTTTTAAATAGCTATATAACGGATGTGCCTCGGGCCCATTGACACTCACTTTGCTGAAAAGGGGAAAAGTGACATGATAATTGGTATCGCAGAAATTTTTTATCTCGTTCTCTGAACCTGGCTCTTGAGCCCCAAATTGATTACAGGGAAAACCTAAAACAACTAACCCTTGAGACCCGTATTTTTGATAAAGATTCTCAAGACCTTCATACTGAGGGGTAAATCCACATCGACTCGCCACGTTGACAATTAAGAGAGTCTTTCCCCGATAACTTTCGAGCTTCGTTTCAAGACCACCGATAGTTCGTACTGAAAAATCATAGATTGACATTGCGCGATAATACCTCGGTTAAGGAGAGTTTCAAGCGCTTTTAGATTCAGCTCTAAAAAGCCGATAAATAAGTATTACTTCCCATTAAACCCCATGAAAAAATTACCCGGAATCAAAATCGCAATTACAGGCGCTGGCGGTTTTTTGGGCTCCTCAACCCTAGATTATTTCTCCTTGGATCCCCAGGTTACTGAAATACGAGCTCTCTTTTCTCGCTCACCCAAAAAGGAATTAGCAAACAAGGTTGTTCCGATTGTGGGAGAGCTTGAACATTCTTTGATTTCCCAGTCCCTTGTTGAGGGAGTCGATTGTGTATTTCATTTTGCCAATCGGGGCTTTCCAGCAGATGGAGAGCATAATCCCGCTCGGCTGATTGGATTAAATTTACTGGCGACCGAACAGCTTCTTCAAAAAATGAAACAAGCTGGAGTTAAAAATATAATTTATGCAAGCTCAGGGGGAGCCATTTATAAAGATACAAGCCGCCAACAACCCTACCGAGAAGAATCTCCTACGGTGCTTCGCACCCCTTACGCTGCAAATAAGCTCATATCGGAATATGTCATTGAAGAGTTCTCTCGCTCTTTTGAAATGAACTCGACGCTCTTGCGTCTTTCTAATCCTTTTGGTCTGGGTCAGTTAAATAGAACGAAACAAGGTTTGATAGGTGTACTCTTGGGTAAAATGCTTAAGTACGAACCGATTAAAATCTGGTCTTCTCTAGATACCGTTAAGGACTTTATTTATATCGATGATGTTTTGTCGGCTCTCGACTCAATACTAAAATCTCATAAACCTATTACTGGGACCTACAACTTAGGAAGTGGTGTGGGAACGAGCCTGATGGAGGTCTTTCACGTCATTGAAAAAGTGACTCAGCGTCAGGTTCCCTTTGAATTAACACCCAACCCCATTCCGGAAAATCAATGGACAGTTCTTAACTGCTCTAAATTGATGAACGCCACTGGCTGGAAATGCCAGCATAACCTTGAAGATGGGATCGAAGAACTTTGGGATCACCTAGTTTCCGATCTTGAAGTAAAAGCAGCTTAGTTTTAAAGTTACTCACAAAGAGGAACTTTATGATTTTAGCAAAAGGATACGCCACGCTTGGCCCCAAGAATCCCCTAGGGCCTTTCCAGTTTGAACGCCGCTCTCCCCGCGAAAATGATGTTGTGATCGACGTCGCTTACTGTGGTGTCTGCCACTCAGATATCCACCAAGCAAGAGATGAATGGGGGGGATCGATCTATCCGATGGTTCCCGGTCATGAAATTGTTGGGACAGTCTCTAAAGTGGGGAATGGAGTCAGTTACTTCAATGTAGGTGATTTAGTTGGTGTAGGTTGCTTAGTTGACTCCTGCCGCGAATGTACCTCTTGTCATGAGGGCCACGAACAATACTGTCAAAATGGAATGGTTGGGACATACAACAGCGTGGAACGCGACGGCCATACCCCTACTTATGGTGGCTACGCCAATAAGATTGTTGTCCGAGAAGAATTTGTTCTCAAGATCGATCCCAAATTAAATTTAGCTGCGACAGCTCCTCTTTTGTGTGCTGGCATCACTACCTATTCCCCTTTGCGCCATTGGAAAGTGGGGGCTGGCCAGAAGGTTGGCATCGTCGGACTAGGCGGGCTGGGACATATGGCGGTTAAGTTTTCAAAAGCGCTTGGCGCGGAGACTGTTGTTTTCACAACTTCCGAATCAAAGAGGAAAGATGCAGAGAGATTGGGAGCTCATCAGGTGATTTTGTCCACGCAATCAGAACAAATGGGTACCCTTGCGAATTCTTTCGATTTTATTTTGGATACCGTGTCTGCGCCCCATGATATTAATCAATATCTTTCTCTTTTAAAACGAGACGCTTCGATGGTTTTGGTGGGGGTGCCGACGCAACCTCTTGCGGTAGCATCCACTAGTCTCATTCTGTCTCGCAAAAACTTATCTGGATCTCTGATTGGCGGAATTAAAGAGACCCAAGAGATGCTCGATTTTTGCGCCAAACACGGAATTGTTTCTGACATCGAAATAATCCCGATTCAAAAAATTAATGAAGCTTACGAACGTGTGCTTCGTTCAGATGTTAAGTATCGATTTGTTATCGATATGAAGAGCCTTGGCTGATGATTCAGGCATAAAGCTTGCTTCTTTGAATTAAAGAGGAGGCCTTATGCCACTAGAATCCATCTTTCCCATCAGAAAAAGCCAGACACCTTTAATAACCTGTCAGCCCGGACAATCGATTCAGTCTGTTGCTCGACTCATGGAGAAACACAACGTAGGCTGCGTTGTCGTAGTAGAACAAGGAGTTCCTAAAGGGATTGTTACCGATCGAGATCTACTTTTACGCGCTCTTTCAAAAGAGCCAGCCATTTCTGTTGCTGACCCAGTCAGGCTGGTGATGACTTCTCCTGTGAAAACTATCACTCTCAAGAGTGGATTGCATGATGCCATTAGCATTATGAAAGATTCTCAAATTAGAAGATTACCAGTAGTAAATTCATTAGGTGAGGCAGTTAGCATTGTGACGTTTTCAGACCTCTACGCTTTGATAGCGCACGAGATTAACGATCTCCAATGTATTATTTCGACTGATTCCGGCTTTGAATTTGGAAAGAAAGTAGCTTAGTGGTGATGCCCATCACCCTCATGAGAATGTCCATGCTCTAGCTCTTCTTTGGTTGCCTTTCGAACATCTAAAACTTCAATGTCGAAGTTTAGAGTGACGCCAGCCAGTGGGTGATTTCCATCAACAGCCACTTCATTTCCATTTATTTCAAGGATTGTAAATACGCTTCGACGTCCATTACCTAAGTCGGCTTGAAACTGAGCACCTTCCTCCAATGGAAAATCTTTTGGAAAAACATCTTTGCTCAAAGTGAGCTTTAACTGTTCGTTTACCTCTCCATATCCTTCGTCGGGGGAAATGGTCAGTTTCGTCGTGTCACCCTTTTTGAGTCCTTCCAGCCCATTTTCCATTCCTGGAATAACTTGCTGGTGCCCATGGAGATAAGAAAAGGGATCTGAAGCATCGGCCTCATCAAGAACTTCGCCTGAACCGTTGGTCAGACGGTACTTGATAGAAACGACCATATCCTTTTTAATCATGAGTTCCCCTAAAAGAAAGAGAGACACTTATTTTCCACGGGGGTCTCAGGAAAGGCAAATAAAAACTCGTTAACGCCCCTTGCTCTCAAGCCAAATTAAGCCTCGAAATTCTCCCAGCTTGAAACCTGTGGCGCTATCAGAGGGATAAAGTTTTGTGATCTCTTTTCTCACTTCTGGCTTCAAGGTTGCTCCGTGGCAATTCAAGCAGACCGCTTCGACATAAAGAGGCTCTACATATCCATAATGACCGGGGCCTAAATTAACTAACTTATGTTTATTTTGCTTTGCAACTGGAGTTCGAACGTACTCTTCTAAAATTGGTTTCACCCAATCCCGTGGCTGATTCGTTTGATTACGTAATTTGTGACTGGTTCTTCCAACTTCGATATTTTCGTTCTTAGCGCCCAAAGGGGGTGCGCTCATTTTACATTCTCCCGAAGCAAGTGCCTTTTTAAAGTTGTTTCGCGAGGCAGATACCGTTTCATGGGCTCTTTCAATTGCCTTTGTCTCAGACTCTAGATTTTCTCCAAAGAGATTCGAACTGGCGACTACCCCAAGAAGAATGAGCAGAGTTTTCATTTTTCTATTGTATGAGATGCAGAATCTCTAGACCAATCAATTTTCAACTTGAAATGTCTTGTGGGATTAGAGACGTTTAGGCCCACATTGTGAAAATTGAAATTATAAAAATTGGAAAGTGCCGCCATCCTGGCATCACTGAGATTACTCATGAGTACCTTAAGAGACTAAAGCCTTACTTAGGGGTCGAATCAACCCTCTGGAAAGAAGGCGACGTCGAGACCCGATTAAGTCGACTTTTAGATAAAGAAACGCTGGTGGTGGCGTTAGATGAGAGAGGAAAACAGTGGAGTTCAATCACGTTGTCAAAACACCTGAACAACTGGATAGATTCGCCTTCTTATAAGAAAGTTGTGTTTGTCATCGGTGGTCCCTACGGACTTCCCGAACAGTTTCGGAGCAAGACAAATCACATCTGGAGCCTCTCAGATTGCACACTCCCCAGCGATTTTTCTTGGCTTCTTGTCTGTGAACAAATTTATCGCGCCTTCACAATTATTAAGGGTATGGCTTACCACCACGAATAAAAAAGCGGGTTCACAAACTGGGCAAAAGATATTGGATCAGTTTTTCCTGAGCCTTGATAAATTTTTCTTGAGTAATGGAGGCACTCATAGGCTTAAATACGAAACCCATGGCAAACCACGGTTTTTCTATTTCAACTCTATTGTGAAGGCTCACGCGATACGCATTTGAAAGTGCTCTTACTTCGGTTTCAAATGAAACGGATCTGAGATACGCCGCTGTGCCAGAGGCTTGAATTTTTTTGGAATTTGTCAGGTAAATGAGCTCTTTTGTTTTGTCCGTCTTTAGTTGAACATCTTGTCGAATAGCCAAATCAGAATCTTCTTCATCAACTTTATCGGTGAGATCGTAGTTCACGACGACATAGGAGCCATCTTGAGAAAGCACCGGCCCCTGATGGATTTCGTATTTTTCGGAGCGTTGATATTCCTTCTGAAGCCTCTCAAAAAGCCACTGGATCCCAGCCTCTTTTTGAATATTGACCCAACAAGTACCCGAGATAGTTGCTGTAAAAATGCCATCGGTGAGTTCGGGTTCCTGACTCCACTCCGCTTTCTCACATTTCCAGAGATCTGTTTCGACAGGATTGGCAAAGGCCAGGAATGGAGGAACGAAAAAAACGGCAATGAAAGAGAGAATTTTAAAAATTGAAAACATAGGGCCCTACTATAGGGCACTAAAAGCTAATTGGCACGGACTAGTGCTTCACAAATTTAGTTTTAGTAATAAAAGGTCGTTTTGCTAATTTGACCTTTCGCTTTGCCACTGTGACGGGTTTAGCTTTGACTTCATTAAAGGCCCTCTCTGAATCAAAAGAAAAAGCATAATCACTGGCTGAGGGTAAATTCCTTAAAAATTCCTCATCTGAAACCGAATTCATTTTTTTGATTGCGACGGGAGCTGGGTATCCAGGAACTTGCTGGACGATTTCCCGACTGTGACTCACTCCCCTTTTTACAGCAAGAACAATCAGAACTAAAAATACGAAAATAAGAAGCACTCGAGGTAACATAAAGCGTTCCTTTTTAATCCTACTCTCTCTTCTCTCCCCCCGATAATTGCAACCCGGCTGCCACAGTCTTAGCCGAGAAAACAAGCCGAAATGTCGGGCGGGAGCTCCAATTTGGCAAACCGGCTCTTTTTTCGTCACTTGAAGCTTGGACAATTCTGGGCTACCTGAGAGGGCTATGAAGTTAGAACTAGTCGTTACTCTGGCCCTTGAGGCGACTCATAGCTTAGAAGAGCGAGAGAAGCCCCATAGTCATCGCTGGGATATTCAAGTCGGCCTGAAAGGCGATTTGGAGAGGGGACGTGTCGTGAGCCTCACCCACGCTCAAGAACTTTTAAGTTCGATACTAAAGCCCCTTCAGAACACTTTTCTTAATAATAACGATTATTTAGACTATGATACCAGGGCTTGTCCAACGTGTGAAAACATTGCCCTATTCCTCTTAAACCGCCTGAAGGAGCCCTTAAATCAACTCAATTCTAAAAACCCACCGGCATTGAGTTTTATTCAAGTGGGGATTTGGGACAAAGGGGTTCAGCTGGGGTTCGCAAGACTGTCACTCTGAGAGAAAAGACTCCGTTTTTGATTAATTACGGGTTGGTACAAATTCTCAATTCCCAACTCATAGAGACTTTGCTGGGTTTTAGAATTCCTAAAATAGTGAATGATAGATTCGCGAAGCTCTCTCAACTCCTCTTGATTGTCGTAAAGTTTGTTTAGCTCGGTAGCCAGCCTGTCGGAATTGCCGGCCTCCACAACCTTCACAAAAGGTCTGTTCTTAAAATTTTCAATAGCGCCAACATGGTCAGTGGCAATGCAGGGCAAGCCATGTGCGAGCGCCTCGGTGACCACCAATCCAAACCCATCATCAACCGAAGGGAGTACAAAAAGATCACACTCATGATAAAAATCACTTAAGTTTGGATAAAATCCTCGAACTTCAATAGTCGGCTGACGTTGGATCATTTCCTTGAGTAGAGGAAAAGATTCCAACTGAACAGGATTCATTTTAATAATGAGACGCGCGTCCGGAAGAGCCAGTTTCTCCCAAGCCTCGAGTAGATAAACCAACCCTTTGCGAAGCGGATTACCAACAATGGTTCCCACTGTTAAAGACTGTTTTTTGAATTTTTGATTCGGAATCTTAACTTGAATCAATCGATCCAGAGGAATTTTCCTCAGTTTATTTCTAGGTACACCCCGCTCAAGTAGTGTGTTTTGAGTGTAGTCGGATGGCGTAATAATCGTATGCGCCTCTTCATATTCCTGAAGAGAGCGATCTAACCACCAATTTGGTTTTGGAATATAGGGAACTTCGAGTTTTTCGCTTTCGCGAGCAATGAGTTCTTCTTGAAACAAGACGTGAGGACAGGATCGCTCTAAAACGTAAATGCTCCCCCGCTTCTTCGCTCGAATTCCACTGTCTAAACTTAATCCAGCCCAACCATGGAGCACATCGCAATCGCGCATTAAATAGGCACACAATTGATCGTAAATTTTATTTTGACCTAATTCTAATGGCGCTAGATCCGTTTTGAACATTCTCTCCAGAATAACTGCGATTTGAGGAACAAATTGATAGGAAAAAGAAGCGGTTGTTCTGAAGTTCTTCTTGGGGCTTGATGAATAGACTTTCACATCACACTGCAGCTCATAGAGTTTATCTATGAGCTGAGTGCTGTGAAAACGTGTTCCTGGTAATACGTTTACTTTCATTTCATTAAACTTATTTAATTCCAGGAGCGGCCATTTGATCGAGCAAGTACATCCATCCTGGTCGCTGGCGCTTCACCGTACTATCTCGCCATTTTTGATAGTTAGGTTGAAAGCCTTGTGAACTCCCATTTAGCTCAACGACAAAAGACATGACTTTTTCTTTTCCGTACATCCAGTCAATAGATCCTCCGTCAACATTATAGAGAAGATCGTACGCCGTTCCCGCTTTGTAACTTCCAGAACCTGAATCTCGAACTAACTTACTGGCTAATTCTTTCGCAGTCTTTAAATAGATCTGTGCATCTGGCTCAGGAACGGTTTGAGGTTCGCAGCCGAAGGGGTAGATAACTATTTCTGAATAGGAATGGAAAGAAAGATTGAACTTTGGCTGTACTCGACTAATCAGTTCCATCATTGCTTTTGTCTCAGGTTCTGATCCTTCCGAGGGTCCTCGATAAGTATCTGAAAACTGAAACCCTGACGAACCGTTACATTTTCCCCAAGAATAGGGATAGTTTCGGTTTACATCTACCCCATAACCTCCCAGGGTATTTTTTCTCCACATGGTATCTTCTTCCCAAACTTTGTTATTTCCATCTGGATTCAGCATGGGAACCACCCAAATTTCATAAGTATCCATCCAATTTCTTACTTTGGGTTCGGTCTCATAGTTTTTGGTTAAATAATCGATGATGTCGATAGCCACTTCCGTAGTCATTACTTCTCGGGCATGGTGCATAGCATCTACAACCATTGCTTTCTTTGGAGCCTGCACCTTGGAATGCTTTTGAGTGAGAACTACAGCCCAGATATCTCTGCCCTGATGAGATTTACCGATAGATTCTCGTCGGACTAAATCAGGAAAGTTTTTTTCGTAATCGATAAGAAGTGCTTCTAATTCGATAGGGTTTTTGTACTCTTCATCCAGTCTGTCGACTTCTCGAAAGGATAAAACCCCTAAATCACGTGTGGCTCTTAAATCGTTTTCAGTGACTACCAAACTCACCGAATTATTTTCTAAGTTAATTCCAGCAATATCGAGTCCGCGGGCTCTCAGTTCCCCTACTTCGCTGACTGCTTTAAAAGGAACTTCTACATAAAAATACTTCTGGGCCAATGCCTGATTTCCCATCAGAGCAATTGATGCAGCTAAGAAAAGCCACTGTTTCATAGATTATTTTCCTTTTTTAAGATTTTTGGGTGCGGCGATGTTTTATTTTACCGTATCTTAAAAAATGTTTTAAGAAACCTACTCAGATAACCAGTTACTTCTGTTAACGCGCATGTCTGGGGGTGTCATAGGGTATAATGAGAGTTCAGGAGGTCGTATAAAGTACTTAATGTTAGCACTCGTAACTTCATTTTTGTGGATCGGTCAACCGGCTCTCTCAACGGAGGCACCCGTTACTAGGGTGCCTTTGTTATCCAAAGTTTTACAGAACTTCCTTCAATATCCTGCTCACTCGAAAAACCAGAGGTTTTTATTGAAACTAAGAAATGGTTGGCAAGAACTTCATCAGAGATATAAGTTTCAAATTTTTTAAAAGCTTGCAGGAGTTCATCGGTCGTTGCAACTTCCACTAAAATTCTATCCGTGACTTCAAACCCTAAATCTTTTCTGAGTTTTTGAATGCGATTAACTAGTTCTCTCGCTAAACCTTCTTGAATTAATTCATCGTTGAGTTGGGTATCGAACCAAACGGTCACTCCACCTTGGCTTTGAATGAGTCCTACTTGTTTTGGAGCTCGCTCAACTACCACATCCTCCAACGTTACATTTTCTCCTTCGACCGTTAGCTTGCCGTCTCGCTCCAGCTTGGCCACTTCTTCGTGGGGCAATTCTTTGATTTTTTGAAGAACAACTTTCATTTTGGGCCCAAGTTTGGGTCCCAGAACTTTGGCATTCGCTTTAGCAGTGAGCTTAACCCATTTTTCTTCTTGATTGGTAAAGGTAACGTTCTTCACGTTAAGTTCAGAAGCAATTAACCCAGAAAATGATTCGATCGTTTTTTGATCGCCCGGATTTCGAGTGATGACTAAAAATTCTTTTAAGGGCTGACGTGTCTTTAATTTATTTGTATTCCGAATCGTTCTGCCCATGTAGACAACTTTTTGCACTAAGGACATTTGATTCTCTAAGTCCCGACTCACTAATTTTTGATTAGCTTCTGGATAGCGGCACAAGTGAATGCTTTCCTTGGCTTCCCTTCCCGAATTCAAGTTCTGATAAATTTCTTCAGTTACAAAGGGAAGTAGGGGTGCAAGAACTTTGCAGAAATCCATCAATACGAGATACAAAGTCGAATAAGCGAGATCTTTATCTGTGGATTTTTCATCACTCCAAAATCTGCGACGGTTGAGGCGAATATACCAGTTCGTTAGCTCGTCGATAAATCCGATGACTTCAGGCACCACCTCGTAAAGATGATAGACCTTCATCTTTTCCTCAATACTTGCGAGTAAGCTTTGGAGTCTCGAGAGAAGCCATTGGTCCAAGGGATTTTTTAATTGTTTAATAAAATCTGACGACTGACTGGGTTCCCACTCGTCGGCGCGAGCATAAGTAGTGAAAAAACTGTAGGCATTCCAGAGGGGAAGCAAAACGCTCCGGACAATTTCTTTTACTCCCGCTTCCGAAAATCTCAGATCTTCTGCGTGCGATGCGGGAGAACTAGTGAGGTAGGCTCTCAAGGCATCTGCTCCGTAGGTATCTAAAAGATATTTTGGGTCCGGATAGTTTTTTAGTCTCTTGGACATTTTCTTGCCGTCTTCAGCAAGTACCAAACCATTCACAATCACATTTTTGAATGGGGGCTTATCAAAAAGGGCCGTCGACAAAACTGAAAGGGTATAAAACCAGCCTCGGGTTTGGTCGATTCCCTCAGCGATGAAGTCTGCCGGAAAAGCAGCATCAAACTTTTCTTTATTTTCAAACGGATAGTGTTGTTGGCCATAAGGCATCGAGCCGCTCTCAAACCAACAATCGAGAACTTCAGGAATTCTCTTCATCGCTTTCTTGCACTTCGGACAAGGTAGGGTCACTTCATCGACAAAGTGCTTATGGATATCAGTTAATTTTTTTCCGCTCCACTTCTCAAGTTCAGCGATTGATCCCACACAAACGTGTTCTCCGCATTCCGGTGTACAACGCCAAATAGGAATCGGCGTTCCCCAGAAACGGTTACGGCTAATGTTCCAATCTCTAGCGTTCTCTAGCCAATTTCCAAATCTTCCATCTCTCAGATGCTCAGGAACCCAATGAGTTTTCTGATTATTTGCTAGCAGCTTTTCTTTGAGGGGTTCTAATTTCACAAACCAAGTCGAAATGGCTTTTTGCATCAGGGGAGTATCGCTTCGCCAGCAGAAAGGATAATTGTGAACACACGTATCATGTCTGAAAACCGAATTTCTAGTTTTGAGGTACTTAATGATGTCTTTATCAGCATCCTTAATGTTCATTCCCTCAAACTCGGGCAATGCTTTTGTGAATCGACCTTCGTGATCGGTAGGATCGACCAGAGGCATCTTATATTTTTTTGCAACTTCAAAGTCTTCTTCCCCAAAAGCGGGAGCCGTGTGCACAAGACCCGTTCCATCGGTGTCCGTAACGTGATCTCCTAAAATGACTTGGAAAGCCCCTTCCTTCGACCGATCTGAAAAATGTGGAAAAAGAGGTTCATAGTTTTCATGCTCAAGGGCAGAGCCCTTGAACTCAGAAATTAATCGATAGTCTTCGGGGTTCTTAAAGAAAGCCGCTATCCGCGACTGAGCGAGAACATAGTGATCTTTCGTAGCTACTTCTTCCACCTCAACATAGGAAACATCTTTATTAGCAGCTAAGGCTAAGTTGGAGGGAAGCGTCCAGGGGGTTGTCGTCCAAGCCAAAAAATATCGATTGTGTTTTTTACTTTTGAAGCGACAAGTAAGGGCGGGATCCTGCACTTCTTTATAATTAAGACTGGCTTCGAAATTGGAGAGAGGAGTTGCGATTCGCCAGGAATAGGGCATCACACGATAGCCCTCAAAAACAAGACCCTTATCCCAAAGTTGTTTTAGGACCCACCAAACCGTTTCCATGAACGGGGTGTCCATGGTTCGGTATTGATTTTCAAAATCAACCCATCTTCCTGTTCTATGAACAACTTCTTCCCACTCTTTTGTGTAACGTTGAACAATATTGCGGCAAGCATCGTTGAACTTAGCAACACCAAATTTCTCGACTTCTCGGTATCCGGAAAGGCCAAGTTCGTTTTCCATTTCGAACTCAACAGGCAATCCATGGCAATCCCAACCCCAGCGTCGCTCAACATAACGGCCTTTCATGGCCCAATAGCGGGGAACAACGTCTTTTAGGGTACCAGCTAATAAATGTCCGTAATGAGGTAGGCCCGTCGCGAAGGGAGGGCCATCATAAAAGAGAAAAGGTTTCTCGCCTTCGTTCATTCGAAGGCCTTTTTTGATGATTTGATTCTCTCGCCAAAAGCGAAGAATTGATTCTTCCAATTTTGGAAACTGGACGTCGGGGCTTACCGGTTTCATGACCGGTTAAAGTTACACTAGGAGTCAAAGCCCTTCAAATATAAAGATTTTCCGAGCTTATTAGGCCTTAGTAGCAGCCACCAAGTCGTTGCTGTCTTCTCATACGCCAACGGCAAAGAAGACCGCAATATCCTCCAGCATATCCCCCGGCGGTGCCATAACCATCTGCAGGCTGTTCTACTACCGGACCAGTTGGTTGATTAGGATTAGGTTGTCCGCCCCCTTGATTGTCTCGGCCACAAGCGGCCAACATCAAAGTAATGATTAAAACTAACGTTCCAAAAAAACTTTTCATTTCCTGTCCCCCCTACAAACCTCTGGACTCTTCTTTGGGAAGGGTCCTCAGGCGTACGTACAAAGCAGTTCTAATGCCAGTGGTTTTAGGCTCGCGGTAAACACCTGACTAACAAATTTCGTCACTTTTTGATGACCTCAGGGCGCAGGCGCGTCACCTTTTTTTCCCTAAATTCTCGGGTAGCTCCATCCGATGGTCATTCATTACTAACTAATCAATTGGAGGCAATCGCATGACAAGTCGTACGTACCGAACCGGTAACAGCACTGGAAAAACCTATTTTAAAAACGTAGGTGAAGGCTTTGAAGTTGGCTTTGTTCTCAGTGGAAAAACGGTGTTTGTCGGTAACTTTCTTCACAGCTGGGAAGCTCGACGTTGGTATTCTCTACTAAACTCAGAAATTAGAAGCTTCTCAAACAAATACCAAGTCGGTCCGGGTTGCACTAAATCCTGGTTTACCCACTTTTTATCTGCTCATTTATACACCACTTACTACAGCTTCTTAGATAAGTGTTTTTCTCAACACAGCAAGAAATATAAAACTGCAGTTAAAAAAGACCAGAAGTCTTACGAAAAGATGAGCCGCCGTTGGGATAGCAAAACCAACACAAGCCGCTTTTTAAAGGCTGCTTAAGCGGGTGAGTGAAGTGGGGAGAGCTTCGTGCTCTCCCCCTTTTTTTAAAGCTTAAACCCCGCTGAATCCGAATCGGATTTGAAAGTTTTTACCGTTTCCAGACTGAGCTCAGCCAGATCTTTATTGAGCATCGTAAGTTTTTTTATAATATCCGTCGTACACGTAATGATGTGGCATCCCGAGAGTTCTGCTTGAACCAAATTAAAAAACTCTCTGGAGCTAGCCCATAACAGTTCAATGTTTTGATCAGTTTCTCTGCAAAGCTTCGCAGCTTTCGTCATGAGAGGCATCGGATCTCTTCCCGTATCGGCAATTCTTCCAGCAAATACTGAAACCACCGAGGGAGCGCCCCCTTGGAGAGCGGTCACGGTCTCAGCGATCTGTTCCCAAGTGAAAAGAGCTGTAACGTTTAGTTTCACCTTTTGATGACTTAAAGATTTAATCAGCTCGAGAGACGACTGGCCTTTGCTGTTGGTTATCGGAATCTTCACATAAACATTCTGTCCCCAGGAATTTATCTCCATTGCCTGTCGATGCATTTCTTGGAAATCATCTGCAAAAACCTCAAAAGAAATGGGGTGTTTTGTGATTTGAGTCAAAATCTCTTGGCAAAAAGCTTGATAGTCTTTTACTCCCGATTTTTTCATTAAAGAGGGATTGGTGGTAAATCCTTTTACAGCTGGATTCTGAGCCAATTCCAAAATCGAAGCTCGATCCGCTCCATCTGCAAAAATCTTAACTTTTCCTTGGTAAGGTGACTTATCCATGTGGAGACCTCCCTGTGGTTGGGGAGTAATCTAATAAAGTTTTTTCTTAACTGCACCCCAAAAAGAGCGCTGGTAGATGATTTCTGGATACTGACTAAAAAGTTGTAATAATTTCCAAAGGCCCTTATCCGGATGGGCGGCTATGTCTTCGAGGCGATCCAAAAAATGATGAAGCCGATTCCGTTCGGTAAGAATTCTGGCCTTAATTCCTTTCGTTTCAGAAGCTAAAAAGGAATAGATCTTCTTAATTTCTTCTTTGGTCCTGAGTCCCTGACTTACCGTTTGCGCTTTGTGATGATTTTGTACGTGCGCAAGGACTTCGGGGATAACATAAGAAGAAATCTCCGAATCTTTTTCCATCCAAAGTCGCAAATACGTCGCAGTATCGACCAAAATATTCACCAAACCAGGGGGAGGAAGTGCCCGTTTAAAGAGTTCAGTGCGGATAAAGGTGGAAGGTTGAGGTAACCCCAGCCCTTTTCTGAAAATATCCTCGAATGAAAGGGGGATAAAAGGCTCGAGTTCGGTCTCAAAACGACCCTCCTCAGTCCAACGAATCGCTTTTCCGGTAATCACATCAAAAGGCCCTTCGAAATAAGCCCGCCCCACCTTAGCTAAAGCTCCTGGTGCTAAATAATCATCTGAACAAAGCCAATTAATCAGGTCTCCTGAAGCTCGATCGCTCGCCTCTTTAATCCAGGAATAGTGTCCCTGATTGGCTCTGGGATTCCAGTATTGATACTGGGCTTTATATTTCTCAAGGATTTCTACGGACTTGTCGGTAGAGCCGTCATCAATGACCATGAGCTCTAAATGAGGGTATTCCTGCTCAAGAACAGAAACAACAGCCCGCTCGACCCACCGGTCATAGTTGTAATTCCCCAAAATTATCGAAATTTTGGGTAAGTTTTGGTTCACGCTTTTCACGACTTGAAATTATATCCGAAATCATCCACTTCACCTTGCCTGACGCAGCAGAAACAGGTAGCTCTCTCTCCCATGTCAGCGCAGCTAGTCCTTGAAAATGTAGGGGTTCACTACCCCAATCGAGTTCTTTTTGAAGATGTTAATTGGACTCTTTACAGTGGCATGCGGGTCGCTCTGGCGGGGCGCAATGGAAGTGGAAAATCAACTCTTCTAAAGATTCTCTCCGGACGGATGGAAGCTCCAGATGGGAAATGCAATGTCGTTGGCGGGAAGAAGCTCCGAATTGGTTTTTTGGACCAGTCCCTTCTCGATTCAGCGGTTCTCCAAGTCGCTCAACGAAAAGAGGAAAGCCTCTCCCCTCTCGCCTTTTTAAAAACAAGATTGGAAAGTTTATCACCCGATGGTTTCGAAGAAGATCGGGAATGGGAAATTAAAAAAATTCTCTTGGGGCTTGGCTTTAATCAGGAGTGGATGGAAAACTCCATGAGTCGGCTGAGTGGGGGCTGGCTCCTTCGCGTGTTCATTGGCGAAACCCTTCTTCAAAAGCCCGAAGTTCTTCTTCTGGACGAACCCACCAACCATCTCGATATTTCGTCGATTCAGTGGCTCGAGGAATTCCTACAAAAGGAATATGAGGGAAGTCTGGTTTTGGTAACTCACGATGTTGCCTTGCAAAAACGGGTTACTGATTCTCTAGCTATTATTCACGGCGGAAAATTTTATTTCAGACCTAACTTCCGAGACTACCTGTCTTTCCGAGACTCTCTCAAGGAAGAAAAAGTTCTTTTAGAAAAAGCCATTGAGAGCCTCAACGGAAAAATTGCAGACAACATGGCCTTTGTAGAAAAATTTCGAGCAAAAGCACAGACCGCAGCAAGGGCGCAAAGCAAACTCAAATCTGCCGAAGTGATGCAAGACGAGCTTCGCGAGATGAAAGACAAGCTACAACGATTAGAAGGCTTTTCTTATAATCTCAATTTTAAATTCCGGTTGGCTGGCGTCGGTGGAAAATTCCCAGTTGCTCTAAAAGATCTCAATTTTTCGTACCAAGAAGAGGGCCCGAAAATTCTTCAGAATCTCAATTTTGATATTAAACGAGGGCAACGAGTTGCCATTCTCGGAGATAACGGAACTGGAAAGACCACACTTCTCAACGTACTGGCTGACCGCCTGAATCCCTCAAGTGGCGAACTGATTAAAGGCCACGCTGTGGAGACGGGATACTTCGGACAGCACCAATTAGACGAACTTTCACTCGAAGACACTGTTTTGGACAACTTGAGAAGCCGAGCAGTGGGTGTTTCCTACGAAGAGCTGCGAGGCTGGCTAGGGGCTTTTGGCTTTCCGACTCAAGATGACATTGAGAAGAAGGCCAAGGTTCTGAGCGGGGGAGAAAGAGCGCGTTTGGCGCTTCTTCGAATTCTCCTTACTCGAATTAATATGGTTCTTCTCGACGAACCCACTAACCATTTGGACGTGGAAACAAAAGACTTATTAAAGACTGCTATCAAAGAGTTTGAAGGAACCACCATCTTGGTCTCTCACGACCGGGAATTTGTTGAGGAAATTGCAGAGAGAATTCTCTATCTCTCCCATGATCATCAATTAACTGATCACTTAGGAGATCTCGATAGTTTCTTTGAAAAATATCCCCAATTTGTTCGTCACTTAGAGGGCCGCTCAAAACCCTCTCAGGCCCCCACCGACTTAGCCCCATCGAACGATACAAAACCCAAAAGCACCCTTTCATTTGAAGAACGCAAAAAAGTTAAGAATCAGATCAAATCGCTAGAAAAGAAAGTAGCCTTGGTTGAAGGCGAGATGGATAAACTGGGACAGGAAAAAGCGGAACTTGAAGCCCAAATCGCCTCGAGCGGATTCAGCTCAACCCCTCAGGATGAAAAAAATCGGGTTTATGAGCGACTGAGCCATGTTCAAACGCTGCTTCACAGCGGAATGCTAGATTGGGAAAAGTGGTCGAAGGACTTAGAAGAGCTGCGTCCGCTGCTTTAAGTGGTATAATTTTCTGATGCAAGTTCTAATTCTTGGCGGCACTTCCTTTTTCGGAAAAGAAATGGTCCGCGCATTTTTTGCTGCTGGCCACTCCGTTACCGTTTTTACTCGAGGCCATGCAAAGCCAACGGATCTCCCGCCACATCAACAATTAACGGGTGATAGAAACTCCCTCTCAGATCTCATGACGGTTGGTAAAGGTAAGAACTGGGACGTCGTTATCGATAACATTGGATACACCCAAGAGGACTCGGAAAAACTCATCAAAGCATTCAAAACCGCCAAGCACTTAATTTTTGACAGTACTGTTTCAGTCTATCGGTATGCAAAGACTTCCTATCCCCAACCTCTATCCGAGGATTGTGTCGACTATCGGTCTCGCCCCCGAGAAGAGGATCTGACGGATGTTCACTGGAAATATGCGCGAGGAAAATTAGATGCGGAGCGAGTGATTGTGGAGGAGTGCAAAACACCGTGGACAATTATAAGACCTCCCGTGGTTTATGGTCCTGATGATGTAACCAATCGAGGGTTTTGGTACTTGGCTCGACTTTTAGATGGGGGACCGATTCTTCTTTCGAATGGAGGAATCCAGAGCTTTCGCCTGGCTTATAGTAAAGATGTTGCCCTGGCCTTCCTTCACTCGGCGTTAAATCCAAAAGCATTTAACAAAGCGTATTTTGTGGGACAAAAGGAAATCATCACTCTTAAGGACTTCATTGATGAAAGCGCCAAACACTTAGGAGTGCAGCCCCAATATATTAATCTACCGGCCGAATGCGTAGGTGAGTTAGCTGGTCCTCATGCCTCCATGATCAACATGATCGTAGATATCTCTCGAGCAGAGAAAGAACTTCAATTTAAACCCACACCCTTCGCTGAATTTTGTCGAGAGACTGCTCTTTGGTTTAGGGAGCACTGGAAGGGAGATTCGACTCAGCTCTTAGCAACCCGCCCGAAAGAATTGGCACTAGCTCTGAAGTGGAAGAACGTTGTGGAAGAGTTCCTTTAAGTTTCTCCCAAGCCTGTCTCTTCAATCTATTTTCTGCTTCGATTCTTAACTGACCACAAGCTGCAGCCACATCTCGCCCGCGACTTCGTCGATAAGTAGTTGTGAGGTGGTGTTTCAAGAGAATATTTTGAAACTTAAGCACTCTAGATTCATCTGGTCGCTTAAAATCCACGAATGGATTTTCGTTGTAAGCAAGCAGGTTGATCTTACAGGGGATACCCTTCATCAATTTAATTAAGCGATAAGCATCATCATCGGAATCATTAAAATCTTTAATCAGAATGTATTCGAAGGTAACCCGTTCCGTTCCGCGGAATCTTAGGTTTCGACAGGTTTCCATGAGTTCTGGCATCGGGAACTTAGCATTGATAGGCATGATTTCAGAGCGTTGCTCATCCGTTGTTCCGTGAAGAGAAATTGCAAGTTTTCCAAGGCTTGCATCAATAAACGGCTGGACCTTATCCGTAATCCCAACAGTGGAGACGGTAATATGTCTTTTTCCAATTTTTAGTCCCAAGGGATCATTGAAAAGCTTAAGTGCCTTCATCACTTCTTCGTAATTATCGAAGGGTTCGCCCATTCCCATGAGTACGATGTTTGTGATGGGCCTTGGATGCGGGACCGACATGAGTTGATCTACGATTTCCCAGGCCTTGAGATCTCGAACAAATTTCTGGTATCCCGTTGCACAAAAAGTGCAGGCCATTTTGCAACCGATTTGAGTCGATACACAGAGAGTTACTCGGCCTTCGGTAGGTATGAAAACGCTCTCAACTTGCTCGCCATCAGAAAGTTTTACCAAGTACTTAATCGTTCCGTCTTCAGCAGGATGAGTTTCCGAGACTTCAATTTTGGGCAAAGTAAACTTTTCACTTAACTCTCGTCGAAAGTCCTTACTGAGATCCGTCATTTTTTCAAAATCAGTTTCTCTTTCTTTATAAATCCATCGGTAGAGTTGCTTTGCTCGAAACGGAGGATGACCAAGGCCAACGAGTTTTGCCTCTAACTCAGCCAGAGGAAGACCCTTCAAATTTTCTTTTTGAATAGCTGACATGGAACGCTCTTATAACTGAAATTGAAGAGAAAGAGCCATAAAAAGAAATAACCCCTTGTAGGAGCTCTCTAAAACCAATAAAGTCAATGAGTTGGAAGATTCTTGTCACGTTTTTGGGGATTCATTCGTTTCATTTTATAGAACGTCAGGAAAACCATGGGGACCGGGAAACTACTGAAACAATGGGTGGAAAGACTGCGCCAAGGGGACCAGTCTGCCTTTTTGCCTTTTTATGAAAAAACTGCGCCTGGCTTGATGCGTTTTTTACTTTGGAAGACTAACGGTGACCGGCCGTTCTCTGAGGATGTTTTACAAGAGTCCTTTGTAAAGTTCCTTCTCCACTTAGATAAATTAGACAACGTAGAAGACCTGGCCGTTCAATCTTATCTTTTACAAACGGTGAGAAACTGCCTTATCGACAAGGCGGGCCGTTCGGCCGAAAGAGCCAGACCTTACGTAGAACTCTCTGAGATTGGCCCTGTGATAGACAGCAGAGAGACGAACCGTCCTGAAGCCGCTGTCGAACTCAGGGAACTTCAGCTCGCGATGAAGAGCTTAAACGAAAAAGAATCTGAAATTATTTGGCTTCGAGATGGACTTGGTCTTTCACACCGAGAAGTGGCTGACCAGATTGGAATTTCGGAAGATGCAACTCGACAAGCTTATGGTCGAGCAAAAAAAAGTTTAATGGCTGTGCTGTGCAGGCAGTTTAGCCCTCTGACTTCTGGAGGAGAGTATGTTTCTGAGTTGTCCTAAACCCGAAGAGTTTTTGGGGTTAGTAAGCGTTCCCGAAGAACTGTCTTTGGTTTCCAGATATTCATTGAGGACCCATCTAAGAATCTGTTCCCACTGCCGAACAAGCTTTGAAGCAACACAAACGGCTTGGAAAAGCTTTCTGAAGCCAGAACCCGAAATTACCAGTTCAATACTGAAGGTCTACTCGCGACTCCAAAACGATGAAACGCTGATCTTAAAGGGATGGAAACTAGGCAATCAAAGAAGGAAAAAGGAACTCAAGGGTCTTTTATTCAACGAGGGTTGGCTTTTCAGGGGCGCAGTTTTTCTGGGACTTGGAATTTTAGTTGGAATCGTTACCTTTTCCACTCTTAGTCAAAAACCCCTAGAAAAAGAGAGTTTGCAGCTGGGGCCTTTCGCGCAAATCCGACAACAGGAAAAAAACAAAGTAAAAGTACATTATCTGCAGCCCGAGCTTCTTCATACCATTGAGTTTGAAACTACACGGAGTGCGCGATGAAACGATCCCTTTTAATCTTTTTTATGGTTCTCAGTAGTTTTGGTTTTTCCAATCCAAGCGCACATTACATTTCTTCTATACAGCTTCAGGTTACCGAGCCGAACACTGACTTAACTAAGCGATCACAAAACCTAGTAGTTAAAGCTTTTAGTCGATCGATGGGAATGGTGCCTGCGCTCAAGGAAACACCCTTGCGAACTGAAACATCTGGGCCAAATATCGTGTTTACCCTCACCAGCAATACTGATCTTCAAACTCCAGTTCAGGAAATTTTGGCGCAGATGGTGGAAGATTTAAATGGACGGGTATTGGCTAGAGGAAAATCTTCTTTCTATCGGGCCGCTTTATCGCAACCCCTTGGAGGTTACTTGGAAGTAGTCATGGATGATTCGAACCAAAGAATTATGGCCATTTCTGCCGAATCAGTGCCTTTAAGAGACATTCTTAATGAAATCAGAAATCAATCAGGCTCGATGAGTTATTTAATTTCCGGGGACTGCGCTGGAAAGTTAGTAGACTGGAGTTTTGTAACTGTGGCCCCCGAACAACCCAAAGAGATTGATGCTGTCATGAACGATCTCGCTTTTCTTTTTAATTTGAAATGCGACAAAAAAAACGGTTCGTATATTTTCTCTGGGAACTGCCTCAAGCAACCGATGAACTCTCGAAAAAAAATGGGACGCCCAGTTTTTCATCACTCTCTTGAAAACCCCCTAGAGACAGAAGTCTTCTTTCCCACTTCTCTCCCCCAACCAGGAAGATTCTAAGTATTTGTTTTCATTAGATTTTAGTTAAATCTCCTTGCGTTTATTGACGCTCCAGGCTAGAGTGCGCTCAATTTCATAACTAGCAAAAAGGGACTCTCATGATGGGGCGTTTGGCGTTGGGACTAATTCTTGGATTTGGGGCACTAGCTTTTGCAAATTCTACTAATCCTATCGACGATCTTGAAAGCAATGCTTACGTAAAGCTCTATGAGCAGTGGGTGGCTTTGGATCACAATCAAGTTGAGCGTTTAGAAGTCATCAAGAAAAATGCGGAAATCGATCTCCGGCGTGGGGAGAAACTTTTTGAGCAAAAAGTAATCACTTTGGAAGAACTGCAAGACCTCCAACTTAAGTTTCAACTCGCAGAAATTACGCTCGTCCGACAAGATCTAAAGATAAAGGAATCGGAAGCTCGCCTCTCGATTGTTAAGAGCAAAGTGGCTGCTGGAATGACCGATATTCCCATCTGTGTCCGACCCATGGATGTTCCATGACCAGAACTTTTTCACATAGTTTAAAATTACTCACCTGGACTCTCCTCTTAAGCTTTGGAATTAAATCGCAGGCTATTTCTACGAATGAAGTAGAAGGGGTGTTCAATATCCAGATGATCTGTGATGACAGAACAAACCCCAATTGTTCAGAACTCAATCGTCAGGCACGTTTATCTGTTATTCGAACTCAAGACAGTCTGGGAGTTTCTGTTGGCTATCCGGAACAAAGTCTGAGTCGCTATGTTTTTGTGTCTCACGAATTAGAATTAAAAGACGATACTTACTTAGGAACTCCCACACTAAAAAACACTTCTTCTTCAGCTCATTTTTCAGAAGTGCAGATTAATTTTTCTTATGAGGACAAAAAGCTGGTAGCTCAGGGAATTATTCGAGACGCTAGGTTTTTAAAGGACATTCAATTCTCTGGTGAGCAAATTCTTTCCACAAAGTCACTTGCTCCCACAGAAATTCTCGTAGATGGCTTTAAGTCTGCCAAAAATGCCGAAGGTCGCTTCCTCGCAAAAGGGACTAATCGACAGTGGTTAGTGACCGTTCGCCAAACTTTAGGCTCTCACTCAGGCTCTGACTACATTGTTGAAATCACAGATCAGGGAAACCCTAATGGTCCTGAACTCGCTTCTGGTGATCGCATTTATTTGCGTTCTATCCCATCGTCCAGACCAGGAACGATGGAACTCATCGCACCCTTAAGTCAACCAGGTGGTTTTTTGAAATGGGTCCTTTGGGTGTCTCCAGAGAACTTACTTCGATCCAACAAGTTACAAGGATTCTTCTATTCTTCGAATGGAGTTTTCTCGCGACTTTACTTTGAAAGGTTATAACCGTGCACTCATTTCAGACTTTTAATGAACTTAAACTACCTGCGGCTTTGAGCCGAGCCCTTGACTCAATGGCTTTTAAATCGCCCACTCCCATTCAAGCAGCGAGTATTCCTCCAGCGATTGAGGGAAAAGATATTCTTGGAACGGCTCAGACGGGAACGGGAAAAACGGGAGCTTTTGGAATTCCACTTCAGCGTTTTCTCCACAGTCAGGATACAAAACAAGCTTTGGTCCTCGCCCCCACTCGGGAGCTTGCAGCTCAGATCTTGGATGTGCTGACTCAAATGGCAAAAGGCTCTCAATTTAAGGGGCTTTTGGTTGTTGGAGGAGAATCCTTCAGCAAACAGGCAGAAATATTTTTTAGGGGCTGCGATTTTATTGTAGCCACTCCAGGACGTCTTAACGATCATCTTCTGGAAAATACGATGAACCTGAATAACATTGGAATGTTGATCTTAGATGAAGTCGATCGCATGCTCGATATGGGCTTTGCTCCTCAGATAAAACAGATTCTTAAGTTTCTCCCCAAGGAGAGACAGACAATGGTTTTTTCGGCAACACTACCACCTGATGTTAAGACGATTGCTGAATCATTTCTCAAAACACCAGTGAGAGTGAGCATTGGCCACACTCATCAGCCAGCACCTAAGGTTAAAGAAGAAACGGTTCACACTACCGCTCTTGAAAAAAATGGCTTGCTGTTAAAGGAATTAGAAAAGCGCCAGGGTAAGATCATTATTTTTGCCAAGACGCAAAACCGTTCCGAGCGATTAGCAAGAATCATTCAGGATAAAAGCCACAAAGTCGTACTGTTGCACGGTGGAAGAACCCAGGGGCAGAGAAAACAAGCTCTGATGAAATTCAGAGAGGGCAGCCATCGAATTATGGTCGCAACCGACTTAGCAGGTCGCGGGATCGACGTAGAGGACATTGAACATGTTATTAATTATGATCCACCACAGAGCCGAGAAGATTACATCCATAGAATCGGCCGTACCGGTCGATTTGGTAAAGAGGGATGCGCATTGAACTTGCTAGTTCCTACGGATCTGAATGGCGAACAAGTCGTCACTGGAAAAAAAGCTAAGCCGCGAGTTGTTTTCAAGAGTCGACGACCGAGATTTCAAACAAGACGAGGCTAATCAATACACATCGAAATCTCGAGTAGCTTGTCTTCAGGAAAATATTTTTTAACTCGGATTCCAGAAACTAAAAACGGCGGCCAGTAACTGATTATTTTAAAGATTGAGGTTTTGGGCACGTTTAACTTTGGCTCAAGGCCTTTTGAATACATTTAATGAATTGCAAAGACCGATTGGTAGCGTAACTTCCCAGAGGTCTATTTTTTGTTATATCGTCTCCGGTTGAGAGGACGCCCACCAACTCTAAATCACCGTTTTCATTTTTTCGATACAATCCCCCTCCAGAATCTCCTTGCTGGATGGCAACATCGGAAGGTTGATTCACAGACTCCTGAGCTTCCCCTACCGCCCTTCTATTAATTTTTACGGTTCCGGGCTCACGATACACTTTCCCTTCGTAAAGCCCCTCTTTCCCGGCCATCACTTTTCCATAAAGGACTTGTTCTCCATCTTTCAGGGGATCTAAGCTTACTGGAATCGTTTTTACAGAGGTTTGCGCAGCACACGGAAAAGTGAACACCGCGCTATCTTCGGTTTTCGTTCCGGAGTAATACTCGGGATTCACAAAGAATGTCGCTTCCACGCTCCCAAAATCTGCTGTTTCTATTTGGCCTTTTCCCCACAGAAAACCTTTCTGCTTCACAGTAGAATCGCACTTGCCCTCTTCAAGCTTCGTTTTATCAAATCCTTTTTCAGTGGAGCGCTTCACTCCGTCATAGAGACAGTGGCTAGCGGTTGCAGCCATACACAACCCCTTGTCATTTGAAATAAGGGTCGCCTGGCACTTTTCAGAGAACCCAGGTCCTTTGACTTTGTAGGGAAATCCCGGGTTACCGTTGGCTCCTGCTGGAAAAAGATCGGAGG
This sequence comes from Bdellovibrio sp. ZAP7, assembly GCA_945878405.1. GTDB lineage: Bacteria > Bdellovibrionota > FAC87 > UBA2466 > UBA2466 > RFNO01. Next base: position 9,817 of record CAMCTJ010000008.1, on the reverse strand, counting down.
AGCTCTTTTTACCTTCTTGCGATGGAGTGTCACCACCTCTTCTTAGTTCCTTGGCAGAGGGAGCGGGCCTTGCGGAAGCACTAGGCAATTTGTCCTCTCCGGATTCAACCGGTCGGGGAGTCCCTTGTTCTCTGGGTGCGGAAGGAGCAGCTCCCGAGTGAGTTTGGGGACTAGGAGAACCCGGTTGAGAAGGAGTCGACCCGCCTCCCTGGATTGAAGGCGATTGCGACCCCTCTTGAAATACCCACGAAATTTGTCCGTTTGAAATTCGATATCCGATTGCGTTGGCGGGAACAGCCATGCCATTAATCGCGATCGTTCTTTCATTTCGGGAATTCACAATGGGATTGTAATTTCGATTTTGTTGAGTCCGTTGAATTCGGCCGCGTTGAAAAGGACTCCTGAGAAACTCACGAACTCTGCCTCCTCGCTCGGCAAGAGCGACTATTTGAAAACAAATAAAGACGAAAAACAGTTTTCTCACAAAATCCTCCGGAAATAATGGGAACGCAAAGTGAATCTTTAGTTTATCAGTTCAGATGAATGACAAGGAATGCCATACCTTAGGGGAATCACTGGTTCCTTGCGTTAATTTTTCTTTCGGCTAGAATTTTCGAGGCTTTGGAGGCACTTCGACAATGACAACTAGACTTTTGACTCTGATTTTGTTTTTGGCTTTCCCTGTCCTCGCGCTCGATTCTAACGAGCCCCCCCGTAATTTTTTTCTGGCAGACTCTCCTTGGCCGATGACCCATCGAAATCCCTACTGTCAGGCTTCCTCTCCCCTGCCAGGCCCGCAACCGTCTGAAGTGGGTCGAGGCCTATTCAAGGTGAGGACTGCATCTGAAGAAGCTGTCGCAATTACTCTGAATTTTTCCTCTAAAAATGAACAGGGACATTTCAGTCTTTGGGGAAGCTCTCGAACCACACTCTACAAATTAAATGGAAACGAAGGAAAATGGAGAAGTGCCACCTCGGTGCGAAAATCGGGAAAGGGTACTCAAGCCATTTCGGGGGCCTATACGGTTTTAGATAAAGATGGTCGGATGTTTATTCCTAGAGATTCGACAGTCTTAGTTTACCAAGAGGAAGAACCCGGTGAACCCAAGTCCAGAATCCGAAAACTAAACGAGTTTAGAATTCCGGCTAAAATGCTCGTCGACTCTTCCGAGGTTATTGTAGGCATGAACCTCACTTACGATGGGTACCTCGCCATGGTTACTGATCGTTCTTTAGTGATCGTTATGAATCGCGATTCTGGAGAGATGATTTTCTATCGAATCAGTAATGAGGAAGAAGTTTCCAATTCTCTTGCACTCGACGAAGAGGGCGGCCTTTACATCGTGACCCATAAAAGAATGATTCGATTGAACTGGGATGGGAAAAGTTTAGTCAAAGCTTGGGATTCTCCCTACCCCAGTAGTGATGTTTTGATGCCAGGAAGATTGGGGCGTGGTTCGGGAACGACCCCAACCGTGATGGGAACGGGCAATCAAGACAAACTCGTCGTCATTGCCGATGGGGAAAAGCGAATGAACATCATTGCTTTTTGGAGAGATAAAATTCCCGAAGATTGGAAGGCCCTCCCTGGTTTTTCTGAAAGGGTAGCTGGAGTCACTCCTATCCTGTTTGGTGATCCCGGTCGAGAAAGATCTATTACTGATCAATCGCTCCTTGTCAGAGGCTACGAAGCAGTCGCTGTGAACAATGACTATGGAGACCACCAGGCCGATGTTTGGTCAAACTTTTGGATTATTCTGTGGTCAAATTACAAAGACTACGCACCCTACGGAATTGAAAAATTTGAATGGGTTCCAGGAGAACGAACTCTGCGTTCCCTATGGGCCAACTCCAAACTCAGTATCCCCAATGGTATTCCCACGATGAGTTCCCAAACAAATCAGATTTATTACTTGGGACAACACGAAGAAAAATGGACGATTGAAGGAGTAGACTGGACCACTGGGGAACTTTCTTTCCGTTATCCCCTAGAAAATGCGGTGAAGTACAACAGCTACTACGCAGCGATGGAAATTGGCTACGACGGAGACTTGGTTTCTGGCACCGTGGGCGGAGCCTTGAGGCTCGGCAAAAGCCAGGATTAACTCACTAATTTATTTTAAAACGGATAAAACGGCTTCGTAATTGGGCTCGTTGGCTATTTCAGCTACCTGTTCTACGTGTAGAACTTTATTGTTTTCATCAAGTACTACGACTGCTCGAGAGCACAGTCCTTTCAAAGCAGAATCTGCCATTTCTACTTGATAGTCTTTTCCAAAGTGACTTCGAAAAGTGGAAAGGGTTTCCACATTAGAAATTCCTTCAGCTCCACAAAATCTCTTCTGTGCGAATGGCAAATCAGCAGAAATACAAAGCACCACTGTGTTCTTTAAAGCAGCTGCTTTTTGATTGAAAGCTCTCACGGATAAAGCGCAGGTGGGAGTATCGATGCTTGGAAAAATATTTAAAACTTTTCGTTTCCCTGCATAGTGGGATAGCGACACTTCTGATAAATCCGATTTAATCAATTTAAAATCAGGAGCCTGAGAGCCCACTTTGGGAAGCTCTCCTACTGTATTAAAGGGATTTCCTTTTAGAGTTACTTTGCTCATTGTTTTTCCTCTACTGCCCTCGACCATACTGACAGTTTGTAAAGTTGTTTCCAGAATATTGAATGATACTACGACAACCTCCACTAGCAAAATCGAAATGAGATTGATATTGACAGTGGGGCTCGGTTTTTCCGTTTCCAATCATCCACTTTGGGCAATCCCATTTAATAAGAACCTCAGTCCAACTTTCGGCCCGCTGTGCTTTAATCAGCTGCTCGCTATTTTGTGGTATAACTTCGCAAATGCACCACCAGGCATTTATAGGATCCTTAGGATTCAATCGACTATTTTCTTTTGCTTTTTGCAGCTTTGTTTCTTTTACCTCTTCCTGCCATTCTTCCCACCACTTTTGATATTTCGGATCCTTGGGATCTTTTGGTGGGTCTATTTCTATTCCCCAAAACCTAAAATCTCGAGCTCGAATCGAGCGATGAAAATGGTTTGAATCTCGTAGTGTTGCTACTGGAGCTTTCAATGGATTACCACAGCCATCTATCTCCACGGGAACCCAAGGATCGTGTTCCACAGTATGCGATCTCCAAGAAAAACTTTTGAGTCTTTCGTTTTTGCCTTTTTGGTTCAAGCAACTGATACAGCTAAGAGGATTTGGTATCAAACAAGGCACCTCTCTTTTTGCTAACACCCCCCCCCGTAAGTATGAGCCCTAGGACAAAGACTATTTGAATACGGTAAAGTACTTTCACGGATAATGATTTTACAATTTTTCCACTCAACCAAAAACCTGAAGGCAACAACAAGGAGGAGGTTACTATCACCCAAAAATATGCGCCCAAATCCCAACTACCATCCAAAAAAAGAGGACCTAATGCGAATTTCGAAGATTGCAGTACCATGAACATTGCTAGGAAGCCGAAGAAGCTCAAATGAAAGCTTTCCATAGCCGCTTCTTTGTAGTTCCGCTGTCTACGAATTTGTAAAAAGGGTATCAACAGAGGAAATCCAGCAAAACCCAAACTTCCCACCAGCAATCCCAAGAGACTGCCATCGCGGATATCTAACAACAGATTCGATTCAGATTTTTTTAACGAGCCCCAAATAGCGGCTGCCCAGAGCAAAGCGGAAACAAAAAGACACAATCCCCGATATCTAAAATAAAAATCAAATAAAAAATAGAAAGAAGCTCCGACCCCGAAAAAGAAAGAAAGACCGAGCGGAAGAAGTTCTTTCCAATGAATCTTATTTTTCCCGATCGAGCTCAGAATCCTTATTCCGGTAAAGCATAACAACCCACCACTTAAAAAAATGGCGTCTTCTGAGGGCACGACAACCCCCATCGCAATGGGGGCAATTCCCAACAAACTAAGGGAAATGCCAAAGGCTAGCCCACCCATTAGCAGCGCAATAATATACGGTATAAAAAAAACTGCGTATTCGATGTTATTTCCTCCGAAAGGACTTAATTATATCATCGCTCCGCGGGGCTATACCTATTAAGGTATTTCAAGCCTAGGATTAGATTCCCCGGTCATAATAGGATTTGCGCTTTTCCACAAATGAGAAAGAGCTGAACTCGCCGGACCAAAGTAGCCTAAGCTCAAAAACTAAATTCTTACGAATGAATGCTCAATATTTCATCGGCAAGAGCGTAACTAGCCATTTTGAGACCTTAGGCGCAGAACAGACCTATGCCGTGTCAAAGAAATTTCGTAGACCTCTGAAGTCTAAATGAATTTGAGTCCTATTTGTCAGTTGTAATTTCTCCATTCCAAAGTTTTTCTAAAAAAATCTTATACGGCATGATCAAAATGCCATCCTCTGTTTTCCTTTGATAGGTTTCGTTGCAGACAAGAATCCGACGTTTTACTTTGGGGTACTCAATTTTCAGTTCTCTTAGCCCTTTAAGGATGCCTAAAAGTGTAAACTATGTGCCCGGTATGAAGTGTTAACTATGTCCCCGGAATGTACATAACTGGTGGGTGCTATAGGACTCGAACCTATGACCTCTGCCGTGTGAAGGCCGTAACCCGTAAAAAACTAACTAATTAAAATCACAAGTAGACTCCCGGAAATTCAAAACCAGCAAGGCTTTTCAGCTTTTGTCGGCTTTGGCTTCTTTTGCCCTGTTTCGACCTGTTTTGGTATTTTAATGGCCCCTAATGGCACCGTAAGTTTAAATGGTGGGTGCTATGGTAAAGGCCGAAAGGCACAAAAGCCTAAATGATAAAAAAGGTAACCGGAGGCAAAATAGATCTCCTCCTCTATATTCTCAGGGCCCGTGATTGAATCCTCTACGAGACCGCCCTCCCGTTTTTTCGGATTGAGATGAGGAATAATTATTCAATAGCTTTTGTTTTTCTCGTTGGGCGACTTCTCCTAAAGGACCAGCAACTTTTGAACATGTATCAAAAGCCTCTAAAGCGGCTTTCTGATCGAAACCGTTTAAATTTTTATTTGATAAAACGGCACTTATTTTTTGAATGGCTGCTTCTTCCAAATTGTTTGGCTCTCCTTTTGGAAGATGACCATCTCCTTTGGCATCAAATTCCTTCTGGGGCATTTTCTCACACCCCCCAGCTTCCTTGATTAAATAAACGCCCTTCTTGGTAAACACTTCAATGTCTTCAGAGAACCCAGATTTGCCCGCACCTCTACCAACGATAGCTCGGCCACTCAGAACAATATCCGTTTGATCGGAATAAACCCCCCCCCCATGACTTAAAGCTAACATGCACGAATGCATGAGTGTCTCTTTCAGTCGATCTGATTGTTTGTCAAATTGAGGCTCAGAAAATAATAGGTTTGAATTAAGTGAAAACCATAAAGCTAAAGTTAACTTGATAATTGTTTTCATAAAGTCTCCTAAGATGCTTTTTATGCGAGGGATCAAACAAAATGATAACTTAAAAATTGAACCTGGTAAATGGGACCAAAATCACTCTAATATTTCTCAGATCGAAACAGGTAAGCGGTCTGTAGGTAAGAACTTAGCCAAACGTCTAGCTAAGATTTTTAATCTGGACTACCGTGTTTTTTTGTAGGGCCACCACCACAACCTAGAAGCCGTTTCACAACCGTGGTTTTCACCCAGACATAGACTCGGTAAACGAATAAGAGCCATAAACCACCATTTCTCAATTTGACATAATCTCGGTAACTAAAATTATAGCTAACAAATCTATCAAAACAGCCGCGTTAGAGGCTTTTGGCCTACTGGAGCGAGGGGGACTATTCTATATACGAAAAGCGTTGAGGGCTAAAATCTACATGCAAAAACTCCGAAGACGTAGTTTATTACAAATCTGAAAAAGGGGGAAGGGTAGGACTTTCATTCTGTACCCCTTTGCAATGATTACAGGAGTTGTATAAAGAAACTACTCTCCTAGAATATCTCCAATGACTAATGCACCGCCTTTCCCCATTTGACCCGTATTATTCTTGATTAAAAGGGTTGGTTCATTTTGAGGAAAACACGCAGAATAGACTCCGTAAAGTCCGTAGTTAGTTGAAGCACTTGATGGGAGGAAGCCTGATCCGCCCATGAGATTTGCTTTAATGCTTCCTGAGTGAGTTGAGTAACCACAGTTGCTACCGGTCAAAAAAATAGCAGCCGAATAATCCCCATAAGAAAACTGTGCACTTTGGTCCTTAACTAAGCCGCCCAAGGAGTTGAAATTCTCAAAAATATTTTGATTCACATTAAAATTACTGGCTCCCATCAATTTTATCGGATTAGCTATGTGATCGATGAATGTATTCCCAAGAACCGATAGCGTATCAACGGATAGGGTATTGGGCTGCGATTCGACTCTTATGCCGTAAAGATTATTTAATGCAGCAAAAAAATGATTTCCCACAATCTCAACTCTTCCAGCCAGTGTTGTTGCTGTTCTAAAAATGATTTGCGCCTCAGAAGCTCCATCGAAATAATGCCCTAAAATATTTAAATCGTTAACCTGGCGAATAGGAGAAATTTCAATTCCATAATTCCCAAGCCCCCCTATGTAGTTAAAACCGATGAATCCGGTCTGGCAGCCGGAAATAAAAATCCCGCTTCGGTAACCAATGTTATTATGAGCAAAGTTATAGGTGGGTACACCGTCATACTTTGGTTCACTTGCATTTTGAAAAGACACAATTCTACCCTGTCCCCAGTCAATCGTTCTCTTATGTGACATGGTTCCACTGATGAAGTTGAAAGCTATCTTTGAGTTGGTAGGCGAACCCTCCAATGAGATTGCAGCTAGGCCCTCCTGAAGGCCGCTTTCCCGAAAATCATTTATTCCCGAAAAGTAATTAAATAGAAGTGTAATATTTTTACTTTCCCCTGTATGCCTCACGCCAAATGGCAGCCGCCAAAACCACGAATCTTCAATAGAAACATTAGTAGAGTTTTTGATAAGAATATGAGCTGTGCTGGCATTGACCGTTTTATTTAACTGTTTGTTTGGTAGGGCCAAATCAAGGTCTGGGTAATGCCGGAAGAGAATTCCAGCTACTGTTTGATTCTGGCCCAAATCTGTGAACTCAAGAGTCGTGCCGTAATTGTCCTCGCGAAAGATTTGTGTGCGGCTCGCCCCTTGTCCCATGATTGTAACTTGTGAGGGGAGAAGGAGAGTACTTCTTACCCAAAAGTAACCGGGAGCTAAGCAAAGCACCCCCCCGCCCTTTTTACCCATTATCTCAAGGGCAGCGTTAATAGTTGTTGCTGCATTCGACTCATTGGCTGTTTCTAAAAAGTCAGTGCACTTTAGAACGCTTCGAACCTCTGAGAAGTCTGGCAAAGTGCTCTCCGAAGGGCGTGCCGCTCTTCTGTTAAAAGTAGCTTGGAGATCTGCCAAAGACGGCAAATCACTCGGTGCTTGGCCTATATCTGCGCCCGTGAGAAAGTTTTGATTCTCACTTTGGTCAACTATCGAGTTTTCTGAAATCTTTATGTTTGGTGTGGAGCTCATGCAGGCACTGTAAATGGCCCAGCCTTGCGCCGCCCTGAACGCCACTCGGGGCTTAAAGAGATTATTTGATATGATGCCTGCTTCCGTTACGCCTCCACAGTTCGCTCGGCCACCGATGAGGTAAATGCCCGCATTAAATTCAGGGTTTGATCTTCCGAAAGCTCCACTTCCAAAGGTGTCAAAAACATTTTCCGAGATGTTGAAACCCAATGCTCCCCCAAGTTTTAGGGGCGCCTTCCCATGACGAATAAAAGAATTGCGAAACACTATAAGACTACGCACATTGGGTGAGTTCCCATTGGCCTCAGCATGAATTGCATGAATCAGTTTGTGTTCGGCTGAAAAAAAATTGTCCACAATGGAAAAATTTATTGGAAATGAGTAACCATTGAGAAATTTTATTTGAGAATTTTTGCTTTGCAGTCCAGCAACAAATTGGTTTCGAATGATGCTCACGCCAGAGATTATAGAGCTTCCTCCGCAAACGGTAGCGGACTGAGGGAGTCGACGGATGGAAATGGAATGCGTCTTAGTGTTTTTAAACACGTTATTGGTGATAAATCCAGTTTCAAGGCACTCAATAGAGACTCCGATCCCAGAATCAAGAAAATGATTCCCCTCCACGTAATGTGAAGTGGATATGCCTGAGTGGCTCGCGGTGATTTGTATTCCAATCTGTCTCTGTCCAATCAATTGATTGCCGTTGATGGAGTGTCTAGAACCACCATCAAGAACAATTCCTTTCAAGTGATTCCTCACTGTGTTGTGTCGGATTCGCACGTCTTGCCCACCATTCACTTCAACCGCTGTGCCTTGCGAATTCATTTGTGCAGTTATTTCAAGTCCGGATATTTCGATATCTTGAGCAGGATGCGGTTGATTATTTTGACAACTGGACCTGCCACCCACAATAATGGTTGGTTCACCTGAGGGAAGATTTGCTCTCACAATCTTTGTTTTAAGTCTGCCGTGACCCACCAAGGATGTGTTGTTTGGCAAGTAAATTGGCTCATCGAGTGAAAAAGTCCCGGGCCCGAGAACGACGGTTCCTCCGTAGCCCCCGCCATGGCCCTTGCGGCAGTGGAGTTTGTCGAGTTCTTGGTTGATGATTTTAGGATTGGCTAGGTAACTTTCAGCTTCAACTCGGAGAATAGATTCAGCGTTTGAAAAAACTGGTATGATTACAAAAAGTGCCAGAAAACGTGCAGGGAAAGATCCAACGGTACCCATCCTTAAAGTCTGTCAGAATCGTTTTTGAAAAACCAGGTAACAATTATGAAAATCTCTCCACGCGAATCGCCTCATAAATACCGTTACCTAGAAGATTGTGAAGAAATTGTGAGATTAAGGCGGTGGCCTCATACTGGTATTACCGGGCAAATCTAGCACTGGAAATTCCAGAAAAACGTGAGGTTACTTCTATGTCATTAACGCTCAAGCGTTTGTACGTGGATTATTTGCGTCAACGTTACCAAACGGGTAAGAGCCATAAACCACCATTTCTCAATTTGACATAATCTCGGTAACTAAAATTATAGCTAACAAATCTATCAAAACAGCCGCGTTAGAGGCTTTTGGCCTACTGGAGCGAGGGGGACTATTCTATATACGGGCTGACACTTTTTTGGACAATATGTTAAAAAATCATAATAGCTTCACAATTTTTCCTCCTGTTTTCTGATACCTTAGAAAAGTGAATGCTTTTATCCATGGTGCGTTGGCTGTAGTTGCGTGTTTAAGTCTCGTTGCTCGAGGGAACTCCATTCAATCCTCGAAACTTTCCCCCGATTGTTTTCAAATCCGTTCGGCCTGCAGGAACGCGGGATTTATTGCCGGTGGAGAGGCTGCCGGAACTGATCTGGTCCGATATTGTGTCCTGCCAATTCTAAGAGGAATCCCAAGAGACCCTGGGGCCCATTTTAAACTGCCTGAGATCGATGAAGGTGTTGTTGGTCAGTGCCGAACGAGCGCTCCAGTTGAATGGAGAAGTCTCATAAAGGGCGCCTACACGAAACAATGGGATATTGTCGACACAGAATCGAACACAGGTATCATACGAGACTGGCCACAAATTCCCAGAAACTTTCTAATCCCCGATTATTCAGAGCTAGCTCAGAGTTACGAGAAGATTACCTTTATAAAGAATGACCCCAGAACTCATCGCTGGGTCAAAGCTTCGACTCGGGCCAATTATCGGGGGGAAAGTATTCTGCAACCGGCATTCCTTCTTGATAACCGATTTGCCAGCAACGCAACGTTTTCCGAATCCCTGGTTGTCTTTCCGGGTATTCT
>CAMCTJ010000007.1 GCA_945878405.1 Bdellovibrio sp. ZAP7 | reverse complement strand
TTGCACCAGCCGGTTTCCCGGGCTCGACTTCCAAGACATCTTCTGGCCCCGGATATTCGTTGGTTGTATTTACGGTAATCGAGCGAGCGTTTGTTAGGCTTAACACGCAGGAATTATTGTTAACCGAGTCGCAACCGTTCCAGGAGGATATTTTTTTGTTATAGGCGGTAGTAGCCGAGATTGTAAGCTGTGTCCCCGGAGTAAGCTGAACCGAGCATGATTGAGAACAGGAAATGTTCGGTCCAGTTACCGTTACTGAGCCTGGTACTGGAATTTGAATGTTTAGGGTGATGGGTTGAATTGTAAAATTAGCAGTCACCATTGTGTCTGCATTTGCGGTTACGATACACGTCGAACCATTCGGCAAAGCGCAATTAGTCCAACTCTGAAAGGAATAACCGGGGTTAGCTTGCGCAAGCAACGAAACTGTCTGGCCAGATACAACAGTGGAACTTCCAGATACGATTCCTCCGGCTGCCGGGTTGCTCTGACCAGTAACTAAATATTGGGGCGCGGGCGTCAAAGGCCCGTTCACTGAGCCTGTGCTGGACTGAGCTCCAGAAGTGGGAACTGAAGCGCTCGTGCTCGATGGAGCTGGTGAACTGGCTGAAGCGCTCGTGCTCGATGGAGTTGGTGAACTGGGCGTGGGTACTCGATATATCCCAGAGTCCACTAGCCGTATTTGTAAATTAGGGGTGTTCGAGGGAGTCGCATAAACTGTTACATAGCTGTCGGAATAAGCACTTAAGTTTGCAAATGGAACAGTAAAGCGAAAAGGAAGTGCACTAATGTTTGAGCACTGAGTTTGTGCGTCGGTATCAGTTTCGGGCGTTCTCTGAATCGCGGTTATTGGAATGATGTTAGAACCGGCAGAAATTACCAATGCGGTGGATCCTACCATGTCTTGCTCGCAGACCCATCCAACGAGTCCGTCGGCTTCGGTTATAGATGAAATCTTCCCCTTGATGACGTTGGCGCTAGGTAGGATCTGCTGGGATCCAATCGGTGTTTCAGGCCCAGGCAGCGGCCTCGCTGGTAATGCTCGTTTTCTGGAGCATCCCGAAAATAAAAACGCATTGAATAAAACCACCACAAATAAAACGGAGATTTTCATCATGGGAACTCATAGTGCACTTAATGGGCCAGAGCTGTTTACGCTGAAGTCATCCGTTTAGAGATTGATGAGATGCCAAACTTTCTTGCAGTCATTCGAGGTTTCCGGATTAAAATCTGCGGAATTCCTTGAGGTCTTTAACGAAAGTTCAAACTGTCTAAAAATTGGTCAATTCAAGAACTTAGACATCAAAAAACACATAATTTTACTTATACGACGTAATAAATAGGTTTTAATTTAATCGGTAACCTATCGAAATACCGTCTTTATTTCGATTGATCGCGACCCTTCGTCCGGTCCAAACGAGAACACAATCTCGGCGGATAATTTAAGCTGTTCTAAATTTGCTTTTTCCGGCCACTCAACAAAAACGTATCCGTGTTCGTGGGTGGCTTTTTCAAAAGCATCCCAATAACCGATCTCAATGAGACTGCTAGGATCCTTCAGCTCCAACCGATAAAAATCAAAATGTTCAACTGGCGGATTCGTTCCATAACTTTGATGCACCACAAAGCTCGGACTTACAACCCTGGGCATTTGTCCGTTTCGTTGTTTGACCAATTCGGTCACGACGGACTTCACCCAAGTAGTTTTTCCAACTCCCAAGGAACCACGCAAACCAAAAACTCCTCCCTTGGGATACTCCTTGAGAAACCAAGTCGCACTCGCCGGTAACTCGTGAATATTTCGGATCCGAAAAGTCACGATTCCAACTCCTTCAAAGCCATAGTGAGCTCTTCGGCTATTTCACTCGGCAGAGAAGCTCTTGCTGTTCCCGTCTTTTGCGTCAGAAGTTCGGATGCTCGACCATGCAAATAGACTGACAAAAGCACAGCCTGCTGGAGCGTTAAATTTTGCACTAATAATGAGCCTAAGATTCCTGAGAGTAAATCCCCACTGCCCCCTTTAGCTAGCCCACTATCTCCTTGAGTCACAATAAAAGTAGGTCCCTGGGGCCCGCGGATGCAAGTTCCCTTTCCCTTCAAAACAATGAGGCAGCGATATTTTTCTGATAATTTTTTGATTGCTGCAAACCGGTCCAACTCAATCTCTTCTGTTGAACACCCCAGGAGTCTCGAAGCTTCTTTTGGATGTGGAGTCATGACGGTGGGAATAGATTCTCTTTTTCGCAATAACCCTTCACATTCTTTTTCATTTTCTCCAATGAGAGTTAAGGCATCGGCATCTAACACCAAAGGCCATTTTGAGCCTAAAGCATTTTTAACAAGATCATAGCGATCTAACCCTAGGCCTGGCCCCAGAATTAAAGACCCTTTCGGCTTACCTTTGAAAAATTCCGAAGAAAAACTGTCAGTCATTACCTCAGCAGGAAGACGAGGTTGGATCTTTTCCAAAGAGGTTTTTTCTCCTAATAAAGTCACTAGCCCTGCCCCAGATTTCAGAGCACCTAACGAGGACAAAATGCTTGCCCCTTGTTTTTCATCTATTCCGGCCATCACCCAGACATGGCCAAAATCTCCTTTGTGACTCGATTTTTTTCGAAATGGCAGGCGACTGACATCCTCTCGGGTGTACAAAAATGAATCGACTGGAAAGGGAACGAGTCGTGGAATTTGAATCGGAGCTAAATGAACTTGCCCCACGAAGTCAGCGCCCTGGGCAGTTACCAGTCCCCGCTTCATAAACCCTAAGGTTACCGTCTCGTTAGCCCTGACCGCATCTCCCATCGGTTTTCCCGTATCACTGTTCAGTCCACTGGGAATATCAATCGAGAGAATCCACTTCTTACCCGAAAACCCATTCACCATTTGGACTGTCTCAAGACTCTTTCCAGAAAGATCACGTTTCAGGCCAGTGCCAAAAATTCCATCAATTACCCAACCGGAAACAGCTAGAATCTCCGGGGTAAGCTTCGTTCCTGTGGGGATTCCTAATTTGCCCAAGATACCTAACTGAGTTGCAGCAAGAGGCGAAAGCTGGGCTGACCCTCTTTCATCAATCAGGACAACAAAAATATCCTGACACCCTTGTTCGTGAAGCAACCTCACTGTTGCCAGCGCATCCGCTCCGTTATTTCCTGGTCCCGCTAAGACAACTCCCTTTGTGATTGAAAGGGCCCTACCAAATCGGGCTTTCAATGCTCCGGAAACCGCCAAAGCCGCGTGCTCTACGAGAACGAGGTCAGGGATTCCGATTTGTTCAATTGCAGTGCGATCGACTGCTCGCATTTGATCACTTGTAAGAAGAGGTTCCATGGAGGATCTCTTTAACCTAACTGGGCTCGAATAGACTGAGCAATTTCCTCGGCATACCCTTGAATGACTGAATAATCTTCCCCTTCAACCATTACCCTGGCCAATGGCTCCGTGCCCGAATATCGGACTAGCACCCGGCCATTTTCTCCTAAAGCAGCTTCAACTTTCTTGATGACGCTAAGAATTTTAGGGTAGCGTGAAAAATCCTCTTTATTCTTCACGTGAACGTTGTGAAGCACCTGAGGATAATGAGTCATTACCTTTTTTAACTCAGAAAGTTTTTTTCCAGTTCTTCTCATAATGGCCAAAATTTTGAGAGCAGCGATTAGACCATCGCCGGTTGTATTGTGTTCGAGAAAAACGATATGGCCTGACTGTTCTCCGCCGAGATTCAGTTTTTGTTTCTGCATGGCCTCCACAATGTATCTGTCCCCAACTTGAGCTTCGACCAGCAAACCCCCAGCTTTTTTAAGAGCCATTTTCAAACCCATATTACTCATGGGAGTTCCCACAACCGTATTTTTCGCAAGGGTCCCCTGCTTTAGCATTTCGGTCGCGCAAATCGCTAAAATCTGATCTCCATCGACTACTTCGCCATTCTCGTCAGACAAGATAACTCTGTCGGCATCTCCATCTAATGAGATTCCAATTTCAGCGCGATGATCATGTACCGCCCGACACATCCGCTGCGGAAACACGGCCCCCACTTGATCATTGATGTTCGTTCCATTGGGAGAGATAGCCATCGGGAACACTTCTGCCCCTAGCTCCTCAAGGATAATGGGAGCAACTTTGTAAGAAGCCCCATTAGCGCAATCTAAAACGACACGAATGCCATCGAGATTTAAATCTTCTGGAAAAGTATTTTTGAGATAAACGATATAGCGGCCACTCGCATCTTCAATTCTCATGGCTCGGCCAATATCATCGTTGATGGGCCGATACCGATCGAGTTCACCGGACTGAATAATTTGTTCAATATGCTTCTCAACTGAATCAGATAATTTACAGCCGTTTTTATCGAAAATTTTAATTCCATTGTATTGAAACAGGTTGTGACTAGCAGAAATTACAACCCCGATATCAGCTCTCATACTTCTGGTAATAAAAGCGATGCCGGGCGTGGGGAGCGGGCCCACCAAGAAGACTTTGGCTCCCATAGAACAGAACCCTGCGGAAAGAGCGTTTTCAAACATGTAGCCAGATAGGCGAGTATCTTTTCCAATCACAACTTTTGTCTGGTGACCTTGATTTTGAGAATCCTTGTTACCAAATAAGTGGGCAGCAGCTCGGCCAATTTGCATGGCCATTTCACTAGTCATGGGATACTGATTTGCAATTCCCCTCACCCCATCGGTGCCAAATAATTTTGAACTCATGGGCTTTCCTCCAGCCTTTCTCCGAGCTCTACTTTTCGAGTTCTTACTTTCACTTTCACTTTACTTTCGCGCGACAGTTTTAAACCCTTCTGTTCATCCACCTCAATCCCAACTACAAACTCTTTATTCCCTTTGAGATTATCAACCAGGACTTCTTGAGTTCCTACTGCTTCTAAACTTTCCAAAACTGAAAGGGGACCAGATACTGCAACCTTACTTGGGCTTGTCTTTACTTCAACCACTTCATGCCCTCGTGCCGGGTTTCCAGCTAGGTTTGGCTTTACTAAAATATATTTTTCCCCGAGTTCGTCGAGGCGAATTAAGATTTGAGTGGGATAGAAACTTAAGACCTTCACTCCTACGGGGAGTTCTCCCAGGAGGTCTTCTGAAATTGAAAACCCAATTGTGGTATCCCGTGTTCTTCGTAAATCGGGCTGGATGGGTTGAACCCTTCGTTCAAGCTCATTAAGCCATACACGGGGTCCACTTAACGTATATTCAATAGAATTAGGAATGCTGTTGATGATTTGAGTTCCCGCAGGAAGGAGGGGCTGCAGAGGAACCGTGATCTTTTTTTCTTCCGCTTTTAAACTTAAGATCGTAATCCACAAAATAAGAGCCAACAAAATGCTCACAGCTTTCAAGGCCAGGCTTTCACTGAAATGAATCGCTCCTCGATTGTTGAACAGAGTGCTCATGCTTCCTTCTTGCTTGATTCGTATTTGCTTAAATCCAATAAGTCTAGCAAATGTTTTTTCAAGGTTTCGGCGTTTAAGTCGCGCTCCATTTTCCCATGATGAGCGAGTGAAATTTCAGCCCGTTCCTCACTCACAACCACGACCACGGCATCAGTTTCATGGGTCAAACCCAGAGCAGCCCGATGGCGGGTTCCAAACTCTTTTTTTACAGCTGGATCCCTCGATAAGGGTAATAAGCACCCAGCGGAGGAGATACGGGCGTTTCGGATGATCACCGCTCCGTCGTGAATGGGAGAAGACGTCTGAAAGATGCTAATAATCAGATCCGCAGTCACTTTTGAGTCGAGGGGAATGCCTGCTTCAATATAGTTTTTTAATCCGGTTTCCCGCTCAATAACGACGAGTGCGCCCAAACGCTGGATAGCTAGGGTCTGAGCGGCCTGGCAAATCTCTTCAACAATCGAAATTTCCTCTATTGTATTAGCGCTGGTAAAGAAGGGATTTCGTCCCACCTGAGTGAGAGCTTTTCTAATTTCTTCTTGGAAGACGATGATAAGGATAAAGATAAGATTGCTGAAAAACTGATCTAACAGAGTATGGAGCGTGTGGAGTTGAAGTTTCTGAGAAAGAAAGTACCCCATCAGGATAATCCCAAATCCCGTGAGCATCTGAACGGCCCGAGTGCCTCGGATGAGTAGGAGCACTCGATAGACGACGACAGTCACCAGAACGATATCCACCATATCGCTCCATCGGACTATCTCGCGAATATTGCTGAAAAATGTTTCCATAACCGAAGCTTAAAGACAGACAAACCCGTTTCTTCTTTTTCGGTAAAAGTTACGGAAATGTTTAGCAATTATGCTACTTCGGATTTTCGATTAGGGAGACCCAAAGGAAGGCTTGAGTCATCTGCTTCTTTAGCTTTTGGCTGCTGCTGAGGAGCTGGGGGAACGAAGGCAGGCAGCACCCGCCCGTCCATGAGAGCTTCAATCTCAGCTCGATCCAAAGTTTCACGCTCTAAGAGAGCTGCTGCCATAGCGTGTAAAATCGACATTTTGCTTTGCAAAATTTCTACACCCCGATTGTAATTCTTTACGATGATGTCGCGCACTTCGGCGTCAATTTGCTCGGCTAAACGTTCACTGATATTTCTGGTCTGGCTAATCTCACGCCCAAGGAATACATCCCCTTCTTTTTTGCCAACAGCCACAGGGCCGATTTTTTCACTCATGCCCCACTCACAGACCATACGACGGGCTAGATCAGTGGCTCTTTCGATATCGTTACCAGCCCCTGTTGTTTTCTGACCAAAGATTAGATACTCGGCGATAGCCCCACCCATTAGAAATGAAATCATCCGTTCGGCTTTATCGGCGGATAAAGTCAGCTGATCTTCATCGGGCAAAGTCTGAGTCAATCCCAAGGCCATTCCTCGTGGAATAATCGTTACTTTATGGACCGGATCTAATCCCGGTAAACTCTTTCCTACAATGGTGTGCCCAGCTTCGTGGTACGCAATAGCTTTCTTTTCCTCAGGGCCAATAATCATGGTCTTTCTTTCGCTGCCCATCAGGATCTTGTCTTTAGCTGCTTCAAATTCCGACATGGAGAGCGCGGACTTGTTTCTTCTGGCGGCAATGAGAGCTGCTTCATTAACCAAGTTATGCAAGTCAGCACCTGAAAACCCTGGAGTTCCTTTTGCGATGACCGTCAGATCTACGTCTGGTGCAAGAGGTGTTTTTCTGACATGCACTTTCAAAATTCCTTCACGACCGCGGATGTCTGGTTTGGGAACGACTACGTTTCTGTCGAAACGGCCTGGTCTCAAAAGAGCTGGATCCAAAACATCAGGTCGGTTGGTTGCAGCGACGAGAATAACCCCTTCTTTCGAATCAAAGCCATCCATTTCAACGAGCAGCTGGTTGAGCGTTTGTTCTCGCTCATCATGTCCGCCACCTAGTCCGGCACCTCGATGTCGGCCAACCGCATCGATTTCATCGATGAAAATTATGCAAGGAGCGTGTTTTCGTCCTTGTTCAAATAAATCACGAACTCGTGATGCTCCTACCCCAACAAACATTTCTACGAAGTCGGATCCGCTGATGCTAAAGAAGGGAACTCCCGCTTCGCCAGCCACTGCTTTGGCTAAAAGGGTTTTCCCAGTTCCTGGGCTCCCCACCAAAAGCACGCCTTTGGGGATTCGGCCACCCAGCTTTGTGAACTTTCTGGGATCCCTCAAAAAATCGACGATTTCTTTGAGTTCTTCTTTAGCCTCGTCACAACCCGCGACATCTCCGAAAAGAACCTTTGTATTTCCGTCTGCATGTAACTTTGCCCTAGAGCGACCGAAGGTCATGGCTTTTCCCCCGCTAGCTTGGATTTGGCGCAGGAAGAAAATCAAGAGAACTCCCAGAACAACCATGGGTCCCCAGCTGATGAGCAACTGTACTAAAAGAGTATTTCCACCATCAATTTCGTAGTTAGGAGTTAAGCTATGTTCCCCCAGGAGCTTCGTGTAAAACTCAGAGGTTGTGTCGCCCACTGTTTCGAAAACTGCGCCATTCTCGTAGTCTGATTTAAATCGTCCCGAAATTCGTCCTCGTTCTTTGTAGGTGACTGCCTCAACTTGGTTCTTTTTAACCGCTTCTATAAATTGAGGAAAAGTAATCTTCTTCTCAAGAGGATTCACTTTGGCGGTTTGCAGTAAAACCACCGTCATCATGACTAACATTAACCAAGCAAAGACTGTTTTTTGTGAAGATTTCATAGACTCTTAGCCCTACCCCTAGTGTTAAAGTTATCGGCAAGAGTCTTCAGAAACCTTATGCTCTTCTGGACATATTTGGCCTTGAGCAACTGAAAGCAGACCACTTGTTAAGGTTTCAATATTATTGTGTTTTTATCGTTTGTTAGAAGGCCCGTGGGCCCAGGGCAGATTCACACACTCTAGAAAAACATCGGAAAGCGGATAATACCAAAGCAAATCTTTTGAATTTTTCTTAGCAACCACTGGTAGAAGCAATCGCTCGGGCGAGGGAATCGATTGCTCTAAGCAGCGCCTCTTCATTTTTTTGCGATTAAATTTATCACCAGGCTCTAAAAATCGAAGTTCCGCCTGAGCCGACGCCAACAACTCCTTAAGCCGTCGCTCTTTTCCTGGTCGGCAGAAAATCTCCCAGGCCGGGCCCTCTCTTCTTATTTGCTCAAGCGCCGTTTGATTTTCAGGAGTTATCAAGTAAACAACCCCGCAAGAAACCATTACTTTAATGTCGCCTGAAAGCACTACCGTTTTTTGTCTTTGGATAGCCTCATCAAGAAGCCTAAGCTCTTTGGTCTCCAGCGTCTCATTCGCCAGTCGTTTCCACAATTTCAGAGCCACTGTTTTTTTTATCTGATTTGAGTTTGAAAGCCATTCGATTCGCGAAAAGGAATGCCACACCAAAGTCTCTTTAAAGTAAGTTGATACCCACTTCGTCGCACTTTTCTTGTTCTCCCTTCGAATCTCTTGAATCTCTTCTGTTAAAAGTCCCAGTCGCACAAGAAACTTTTTTTCTCCTCCATACCTTGCACTCAACTCAACGAGCTTGGGAGTCAGTTCGTTCCGAATCTGATTTCGAAAAAAAATCATTTCTTGATTTGTTTCATCTTCCCTAAAAGAGATTTCGTGTTTTTGGGCAAATGCTCTCAACTCGACTTTAGACAGTTTCAAAAGAGGCCTGACAAATACGCCGTTTTTTCCAGCCATCGAAGATAATCCATGGACCCCGCTACCTCGCAACAGTCGCATCAAGAAGGTCTCCAGTTGATCATTTGCATGGTGAGCAAGCAACACGATCGAGGCTCCCGTATCTGTTTGGGCTTTTTTCAAAAACTCGTAACGCTCATTTCGAAGAGCTTCTTCGGAAGTTTTATTCCCCGTTCGTTTTCCTAAAACAAAATGAGAGAACCCCTGTGCGGAGCAGTATTGTTGTAGCCAACGAGAAACGTCACCACTGGAGGGTCTTATTTTGTGGTCAAAATGGGCTACGGTAATTTGCGAGAGGGGCCACACTTCCCTAACCAAATGCAGGAGAACCATCGAATCAACCCCACCTGAAACCGCTACGATTACCTGGGCTGATTTAGGAAGGTTGGCGATAGCCTTCTTCCAAGAGATTAGAAACTGATGTTGAACCAACACGATAATAAAGCAATTAACAGGTTTTTAGGCCCTACTCAAGCCAGCTGGCAGGGGGGGCTTCGTCTTCAGCAGGCGCAGCAGACTCAGCCGGTTTTGCCGTGGGTTTGTCTTCCGATTCAGAGTCTTCAGCTTCCTCACTAGCGGTTTTTCGAGGCTTCTTAACTTTCTTTTTAGAGTCTTCTTCTCCTTCGGCCTCATCGTCACTGTTTTCTTCTTCTCGTTCTCTCATTTCTCGTTCACGCTCGCGCTCAGCTGCTTCTCGTCGACGATCTTCTTCTCTCATTCTTAAAATCTCATCCTCACGAACCTGTCCACGATCTCGCTCTGCCGGTGCGGCAGGTGGCGCAGTCGGTCCTCCGGGTCTCTTAGAGGGAGATTCAGAACGCGATTTGGGTATTCCTTGAGGTCCTGCAGGACCAGTGATTTTTTGCTCTTGAGCCACTTCTCTTTTTTCTGGACTGGAAGAGGGAATAAATTCCTTAAATCCAGCATATAAAATGCCTAAAAAGGCCAGCAGAGCAAAAGCTGCAGATACGGTTCGGGACCCCGCCGCAGACATCTGATTCCCTGAGGAGTTCGTCGGTTGGTATTTTTCCTTCTCTTCCGAAATCCGACTAACAGATATCTCGCGTTTTGGAGCCGCGTTCACTTTTAAAATCAAATCATCGATAGTAATCGACTTCAAATCAAGCGGTACATTTTCATCGACTTGAGCTTTGATTTGAGTTTCTGTTTTGGGGGTTCGCTTTTCAAGGACAGCAGCTGGGGGTGGGTTTTCTTTCTCGCCTACTCGGCTGTCAAATTCAGGAAATTGCCATAGAAACTTCCATTGGGCCTGTCCTTGTTCTTCTGTTTCTGGCATCAGAAAAGCTAAATCATTATGACGGACGATGCCCTGTTTCAGAAGTCCCTTCACTTCAGCTTCCACAAACGGACCACGCGGACTTTTGTTAAGCAGGATAATCCATTTATTTTGTTTGGACTCTGCCATACATTTTACCCTTGGATAGCGTTTACCAAGTCCTTGTGAAGTTTTCGGTTAGAAGCAACAAATTCAGGGCCAAACATATCCGTTTTTCGGCCCGAATAATCAGTTACTTTTCCCCCTGCTTCTTCCACGAGAAGAATCCCTGCCGCTACATCCCAACTCGATAATCCTCTTTCCCAAAAACCATCGAATCTTCCAGCTGCCACACATGCTAAATCAAGTGCTGCGCTTCCTGGTCGTCGAACAGCTAAAACGCGTTCATTCAACCGATGAAATATCTTCATTTCTTCAGCTAGCTGCTTTTTCTTCGAATAATAAAATCCAGTTCCCAGTAACGACTCAGCGAACTTTGTGCATCGAGAAACTTGGATTCTTTTTCCATTCAAAAAACTACCGCGCCCTCTCTCAGCAAAGAAGAACTCTTTCATCACAGGATGATAAATACCACCGGCAAGAGCCTTGTCCCCTTGATAAAGACCAATTGAAACACAGAACCAAGGAAACCCATGGGCGTAATTGCTTGTCCCATCCAAAGGATCCAGAACCCAAACTAAATCGCGGCTCCCTGGATACTTCCCAGTTTCTTCTGTAATTATCGAACTTTTTGGAAATTTCCTTAAAATTTGCTTTAAAAGGTAACTCTCTGCGGCTTTATCCGCCTCAGTGACTATGCCTGCCCCTGGCTTTACTTCAATTTGGTGGGGCTTATTGAAGTATTTGAGCAAGATCTGCCCCGCCCCGACGCATAATCCTTTTAAAACATTTTCCCACGGTGTTTGTCGCATTATTGATTTCTTGCTTTCCGAAGCGCTTGTTGATGAAGTTTGTCAAAAACGTTACCCGCCGTTTTCTCAGCCTGCTTCTTGGCTGAGTCCACCAGGGCTTGATTCTTCTTTGCACGATTTTCAAGAAGCTCTTTACTAATTAGCCTGTATTGACACTCTAGAATCACAGCTTCTACTTTTTTCTCAAGCTCTCCTATATTTTCTTTTAAAAATGAAAGCAGCTTTGGGTCATAATAGGGAACCGGCTGCAAAGCATCTTTCTGCTGTCGATAATAACAAAGCGTTCTTCGAATCACGACATCCACGGGATTTGACCCTTCAAAAAGATGGGGAGAGTCATTGAGTTTCTCGCGAAGAGCTAAGATTCTAAAAACCTTCTGCGAAAGAGCTTTATCGGCGAGAACTTGTCCTCTCCCTACAGTGTCAAAATAACTGACAAAAGTTGAATTGTCGGGAAGCAGCTCGGAACAGTTGAGCGGCAAAAGATAGGTGGGTTCCCCAGGTAGGGGTACCGGGGCAGCCCAACTCATCGTGATGGGTGCCAGAAACAGACAAACCAGGCTGATTCGAACTGCGTGAATTAATGTCATTTTTAAACCCTCTTAGGCTATTTTCCGTTGAGAGACAGACCTTGGCAAGTACTTGCTTACCGCAAGAGTTTCAGATAGATAAGAGGTCTTTCAAGGAACCTTTTTAATGCCCTTTTTAGAATGGAAATCACGTTTAGCTGAAGATCTTACAAAACTTCTTAATCATACCGAAATCACCCCGGGAGCAGTCCTCGCTGACTTCACAGTCCCTCCCCAGCAGGAAATGGGACACTTAGCGTTTCCGTGTTTTCGAGTCGGGAAACTCCTTGGAAAACCAGCCGGCAAACTTTCTCAGGAACTCTGTCAGAAGCCGTTTCCTGCTGGAGTGTCAGTCAGTGCAGCTGGTCCTTACTTAAACTTTAAATTTAGCCCAGGTCTTCTGTACCAGGCCACCTTAACCGATATTTTTTCGAAAAATCACACCTACGGTTCGGATCAGAGTGGTCATGGCAAGCGAATCGTTTTTGAATATTGTTCGCCCAACATTGCAAAACGTCTCGGTTTCCAGCACATCCGTTCCACATTGATTGGTAACGTACTCTCAAATGTATACCGACATCTCGGATTTGACGTAACTCGAATCAACTTTATTGGAGATTGGGGCACTCAGTTCGCCCGACTAGTCGCTGCTTTCGAACTCTGGGGGAATAAAACACTTCTAGATCCCCAGAATCTCCAGGCGTCCATGGATCATTTACTCCAGATTTATGTTCGCTTTCATAAAGAACTCGAAACTCGTCCTGAACTCCTTGAACACGCTTCCCAGTGCCTTCAAAAAATGGAAAAAGCAGAGCCGGAAGTTATCGAGCTCTGGAAAAGAATCCGAGAAATCTCGACGATCGCCATGAATCAAACGCTTAAACGAATGAACGTGGAGTTTGATATCGTTGAGGGAGAAAGCACTTACATCTCTCATATTGTTTCTCTGCTCAATGAAGTAAAACAGAAAACGCCTGCGAGACTGAGTGAAGGAGCCTGGATCGTAGAGATTCCAGAGATACCCACTCCCGCTTTAATTCAGAAAAAAGATGGAACGACTTTATACCTCACTCGAGATATCGCAGGGGCACTGGATCGCTACCAGCGATTTCAGTTTCACAAGCATTTTTATATTGTGTCGGAACAACAACGGCTTCATTTTCAACAGCTTTTTGGCATTTTAAAAATGATGAGTTGTGATTGGTCTTCGCGATGTGAACACCTTTCGTTTGGGACTGTTCTTTTTGGGTCGGAGAAAATGTCGACTCGCGAAGGACGGGTCATTTTGCTCGACAAACTTCTGGATGAAGCCCGGGATCTGGCCCTTGCGGAGTGCACTCAGAAGAATCCGGAGTTAGAGGGTAAAGAAGAAGTTGCCGAGATGGTGGGAGTCGGAGCGATTATTTTTGGCGAGCTCTCCACTCACCGTACCCGGGACATGGAATTTGACTGGAAGGCCATCTTGTCGTTTGAAGGTGAAACGGGGCCCTATGTTCAGTACTCGGCAGTTAGGTGTCGTTCCTTAATGGAGAAAGCGCATGAGAAGGGCGCTGTCGCTGAAGGGATACCCGAAGTGACTCAGTATTCTTTTTCGAGTGAAGAAGAAGCCCTGATTCTCATTCTCTCTAAGTACCGTTCGATGCTCCATACGATTGTTCAGGATAACGAGCCTTATCACCTCACTCATTATTTGATAGATGTAGCAAAAGCGTTCAATCGCTTTTATTACAAGCACCCTGTTTTGCAGGCGACTGAAGACCAAGCCCGTCAGATTCGACTGCAGCTGGTTAGAGCCACTCACTTAGTTCTCGAAAATGGGCTTCGTCTCTTGGGAATTTCGTGCCCCGCACAGATGTAAGAAAAATTCTCATTCTGCGGTTTAGCAGTTTGGGGGACATCATCATGGCGACAGCCATGATCAGATGTCTGAGAAAAACGTTTCCTCTGGCCCAAATCGACATGGTGGTGAGGGCTGATTTCTTAGAACTCATCGAAAACAATCCCCATCTTGATAGAAAATTAACGGTAAATCGAAAAGAAGGGTGGAAAGGGCTTTTAACTCTCAAGCGAGAAATTGATCGACAACATTATGATGTCATCTATGACGCCCACAGAAGTCTTCGCACTATTCTACTGATGCCTTGGTTAAAAGCCGAAACCAAGCTTTATTTTAAAAAACCTTACTTAAAGCGCGCCTTAGCAATGACCTTTAAAATAAAAGGACTCATTCGAGGTTCTAAACGCATGCTCGAACGCTACGTTGAACCGCTTGAGGCCATAGGGGTTCGCTATGACGGTCAAGGCCCTGAAGTATTTGTAAAAAAGCAGGGGCCATCGAGCGAGCCTCAGTGGATAGGGGTTGTTCCCTCCGCGCAATGGCCAGGAAAACGTTGGTCTCCTGAAAACTTCCGAAAAGTCCTTGAAGGTCTTCTTAAGGAAACTCAGGAAAAGTTTCTTGTTTTTGGGGGTCCCGAAGATCACTTCTGTGGAGATATTGTTCGGGGTTTACCGGAAGAACGAGTTCGAAATCTACAAGGACGCCTAACCCTCTCCCAAGTTTTCGAAACCATGACGTCGGTAAAACTCTGCATCGCAAACGATACCGGCCTCATGCACGTGGCAGATGCACTGAGTATTCCCAGTGTCCTAATTTTTGGCCCAACGAATGCCGATATGGGCTGTCTCCCATTTCATCCGGAAAGTCAGGTCCTTGAGCATGATCTTTGGTGCCGCCCCTGTTCCAAGAATGGGCAGGCTCCGTGCATTCGAAAAGAACGGTGGTGTTTAACTCTCACCACTCCAGGAATGGTCGTACAAACTACCCAGAGGTTACTGAGCCGATTGCCAAAAGAGAGCACCTCATGATCTGGCTCTATCGCTTGATCTATCCTTTTTTCTTAGCACTCTTATGGGTCCTCTCGCTCTTTTCAAAAAAAGTAAGAACCGGGCTGTGGAAACGACTCGGTCTCACAACTCGACTGTCTTTAGCCACTACTTCTTGGCAGTCCAAAGAAAAGAGGATTTGGTTTCATTTTTCATCGGCCGGAGAGTTTGAGCAAGTACTCCCGGTTTTAGACGCTCTTCAAAAAACAGATGATTCCATTCGCATTATCCTCACTTATTTTTCTCCCTCTGCAGAACGAGCCATTCACTTGGAGACAAAAAGAAGGCAAGCGGCCGAGCTTTCGTGCCCATGGGATTTTGCGGATTATAGTCCTTTCGATTTTCCCTGGAGTGTCCGGATGTTTTTGAGCATCCTGAATCCGGCTAGTTTTATTGCGATTCATCGAGAGCTTTGGCCTGAACTCTTATTTCAATGCAGCGCTAATAAGATCCCCTGTTTTCTCATCGGGGCTTTTTTCCCACCCACTTCTAAAACTGGAACTTTTTTATATCGTTTTTCTTTGCGCCATCTAAAACAAATTGCGACAGTTGACCAGCAAACTAAGGATTTCCTACACAGCTTGGCGCCCGCCCTTTCAATAGATGTTCTTGGGGATCCTCGCATTGAAAGAGTACTCTTTCGAAAACGGCATTATGCTTCATCAAACTCCTGGAAATCTTTTTTTCAAGAAAAGCCAGTCTTGATAGGTGCGAGTCTCTGGGATGAAGATTTTCAAGTGCTTCTGGAAGGCTTACCAGAAGTTCTTGCCAAAGCACCTCAGGCTCGCTTCGTGATTGTTCCGCATGAGCCCACAAAGAAGAGAATAGATTCTTGGAATGAAGCACTAAATAAGGCTGGTTTAATCGTTCGCTCTTGGAGCGATTGGGTTCAGAAACCCGACTCTTTCTCACACCTCATTGTCGATAAAGTAGGAATCTTGGCCGAGCTTTATTCGATTGCCACTTGTGTTCTTGTGGGGGGAAGCTTTAAAAAAAGAGTTCACAATGTGCTTGAGCCCCTTGTCTATGAATGCGGGATCCTCACCGGGCCTTTCATTAGCAATTCTTCAGAAGCCACTGAATTAGCAAGTCTTAAAATACTCACAGTGGTTCGTGGCGCTCCCGAGCTTACTCATTCTGTAATTGAAATGCTCACTTCATCTCAGAAACAAACAGAGCTGTCTGAAAAAGCGAAAACTTTTTTAAGCCACAAAGAAGGCGTCAGCAAAAGCCATGTTTCAATGATTCTGACTCAGTAAATATTGAGTCGAAAGGCAACCCATTTCCAGTATTCCGTGAGAAACTTGAAGGGAACTAGTTCAGAAGAAACTGCGTAAGGAGTTACTTGGGCGGAAACCCATCTCTTAAATACCGCTAGAGCGCGAAGCATATGATAATCAGAAGTGATCAAAATCATATGATCTAAGTTCCGAGTTCTGAGAACCTTCTCTGTTTCCTCAGCATTTTCAACGGTAGAAGTCGCATTGGAATCGACAACGATTCGTTCCCAGAGTCTCACGTCATTTTTAAGGGAATCCTCAGAGAGTGAAGCTACTTCTGCAAGACTAGTTCTTTTTGAAATTCCCGATATCAAAAGCCATGATTGAGGTCTCGACTGAAGAAGTTCCAACGCTTTAGGAATTCGATTCCTATCCCCGGTAATCACCACTAACGCTTCTAGATTTTTTGAAGCCAACCCGTCTAACTGAGAAATCCCCAGCTTTGCCCGAGAGCCAAACTCGCGACAGGCAAACGTAAAGCGAACGAAGTCCTGGGCAACAATAAAAACTGAAAGAGCCCCTAGGCCTGCAAAGACTTTTAAGACTTTTAAGTTCACCCCGTCACCCTAACATCTGTCTCAACCATGAGAAAGTCGTTTCGAAACTGAAGCAGTGCTCATTCGATTTTATGCCCAAAGACCTAAATCCGTCGTCCTGGCACGGCTTGCATTCTAGAGAGCAAAAAAGGAGTACCCATGAAAACAGAACTTATTATTGGACAGTCACGTTTATTCAGAAAAACCCTGGAAGATATCGACAAATTTGCAAAATCTCCCTGGCCGGTCCTAATCACGGGCGAAACGGGCGTGGGTAAAGAACTCCTGGCTCAACGAGTTCATTTGCTCTCCCTTCGAAGTAAGGGCCCTTTTATTCCCGTAAATTGCGGAGCCCTTCCCCCTGGGCTTTTTGAAAGCGAACTCTTTGGTTATGAACGAGGCGCTTTCTCTGGGGCCGTGCAAAACCATCGGGGCTTAGTCCGCACCGCTCACGGTGGCTCTTTATTCTTAGATGAAATCGGTGAGTTAGACCTCGCCCTTCAAGTAAAGCTTTTGAGGCTGCTTGAGTCTCAGGAAATTCGTTCTGTGGGAGCTTGCCGAGTAGAAACCGTAGACGTTCGAATCATAGCGGCTACAAATCGGAATCTAGAGGAACTAGTACGAGAAGGACGGTTCCGACACGACCTTTTAGAAAGACTCTCAGTACTGCCCGTGCAGGTTCCTGCGCTAAGAGAACGCTCAGAGGATATTCCCTGCCTCGCCCAAGAAATGCTGGAAAGAATGGGAGCTGAAGCAAAGGGAACTGATCTCTCTTGTCTGACACAGTTTGAATGGCCGGGAAATGCACGACAGTTAAAGAACTTTCTCATTCGAGCCTATGTTCTCGGGGGAGCTAACCTGGGAACCGAATTTCTTGCTCAGCTTCTTACAAAAGAAAGAAGTAAGTTATTGGGCCCGGCTCTTGCCGAATCAACCCTGACCGGAGTAACTTTGGCAGATATCGAGCGCCAAATAGTCATCGACAGATTAAAGCGTTGTCATGGCAATCGAAAACGGGCAGCCAAGGAATTGGGAATCGCTAAGTCGACTTTGCATGAAAAACTTCGTAAATGGAAATTGGATAGCGTTGAAGAAGCGTGGCCTTTGTATCGTGAGCCTCAGCTTCCTGCTATTGCCCCTTAAAGCATTTTCACAGACTCGACGGGATTGGATTTTTACCCAATTGTCAGCGACTTCACTGCCGTTGGAGGTGCCGGGTCTTGGGTTTCAATTGGGCGTTTCCACGCTTTCCTATGATTCTCGTTTTTCGACTCAGGGAAGTTTGTTTTGGGATACTGGACTTGTTGAAATCGGGGCTCGCGCTTCCGGCAGAGTTCTAGGCTCACTGGGCATTGGCCGTACTTCTCTTGAAAACACTCTGCAGGAATGGAGTGAAACCTACTCAGTAGAAATTGCCCGCCGCTTTTTAAGTCCGGATGGGCGCTTTGGAAGAATCGGATTTGAATTCGATGAGTTCTCTCCTGAAAAAGAGCGGTTTTTTCACTTTGCCATGGACACTGGCATTCTGGAATCCCCCTCTGAGCCTGGGACACTCAAACTGTCGTTTCATTTATTCCGTCCTATGCAAAGCGACTCGGATACCCGCATCACTTCCTCGATTGATGTTGGCCATGTAGTGACCAAGGGAAATCTAACTTCTTTAAAACTCGGTCTCATGTTTGGGTGGACTTACCATCTTTCTCAAGAACAAGGATTAAGCGAAGTGAATGCATTGTCAGATAAGTTTTTGAGATCTGAACACATGATCTTTGCAGCAAGTCCTTGGGTTGAATATAGCGCACCTGCTTTTGTGGCTCGGTTTGCAATGCCTTTTCGAATTTTCCTGGATAAACAATGGCAGAACAAGAATGATGTTCTGGTTACTTCTTATCCCTTTGCCTATTCGTCACCAGACATCTTTGCGTCTTTAGTGTTTTTACTCTGATGTGCGTTGCCGGTGAGTTTGCCCTGTTTGTGCTTTGGGGAATGCGCTCTTTCTTAGGTCTTGAGAGCGAAAGATGACTTCCGACGGCTGCATCCGTTTCAGAAATCTCTCAAAGGGCTTTTTATCGTCTGCATTATCTTTATCGGAAAAGCGCTCAAAAATAGTTTGGGCATTTTGAATGAACCGATCGTCAAATTCATCGTTCTCAAAGGAAGGAAGAATGGATTCGTGTTTAGCGAGAACATTTTTAAGATCGTAATAATCCACTAATTGGAAAGCTTCTTTCTCCTCTGTTCTCTCGGCAAACTCTTTCATGGTTTTTTGAAAGTTTTCTCTGGCCTCTTGTTCTTTGTTTTTCTTTTGCTCTTCATCCTCTGGCGCTGGGTTCAAAGGAAGACCCGCTTGAAGCGAGTTGTTCGCCTGCCCATTACTTGTCTCAACCCCCACTGAATTACTCAAGTTGCTTCCAGAGCCTGGGTTAATGGGAAAGAGACTTGTATCGTATCGGTCTTTACCAAAGCGGGTGTTCTGAGGCGTGAGCCCAGTGATAACATCGGGGTTACTGACTTGTTCCTGAGTTTTTATAGGGGCATCCAGAGCAGCTCGACTATTTGAGTCTTGTTCCCCCAGCGGAGAAACCACACGGGCTTGTGGAATGGGCAACAAACCAGAACTTTGAGCTTCCTTGGGCGCAGCTGTAGCTGCAAATCCAAACGCTCCCAGATCAACCGGATTTATTCTCGTCGGATCCGTGCTGAGCTCAGGTAGCAGAGCCTGTTTCGATTTAGTCTTTACTTGAGGGCTCAGCGGCAACTGGGGCTGGGCGACTAAAATCAGTTTTTGATCGAGTCCTCGAATTTGGAACGACACTTTTTGATATTGGGAGAGTCGGTTTAAATCTTTTGTTAGTTCAGTAAAAGAGATCAGGTCACTGAGTGAGGAAATATTCTTGGAGTCGTCTTTTTCAAAGGCAAAAGTGGCTGCGGAACCAAAAGATAAAAGAAGGCCTCCGAGAGTTACATAAACCCTGTTTTTGGAGAACTTTAAGTGCATTACACCACCAGAATACAAGCCTTCGGTTCCTGTTACAGGAGGTTAAAGGTGCAAGGATTAGACCCCCTCAGAAGGTGCCTGAAGGTGCCTGGCAGAAGCCGTATTCTCACCGAATAGCTGTTAGGTTTGTGACTTTGGCGAACACAAGACAACAGTCCAGGGAAACGGCCCCACCGTTTTTTCTACTCTGAAATGCTCAGAAATAAACTTAACAAATTGACCGCGAGACCAGTGTTGGAGATGTCCAGGGGTATTTCCAAAGCTCGTAAGGTACTTGCCTCGAAGAACATTTAATATTCGCCACACCGGCTCTTGAGGCACACTGAAAACGTAGTGCCGAGCTTCAAGGGCCTTTAATTTTTCAAGAGCGAATTGGGGCTTTTCTAAGTGCTCTAACACTTCTAAGCATAAGATACACTCAGCGCTATCCTCTGTGGTATTGAGTTCTTCAATAGAGCGAACAGAGAACAGGTTTGGATCTGCTCCCATTTGCTCAGCATTTTTTTTTGCAATATCGATAACGAGCGAAGAGAAATCCGAGCCTCTGATCTTAAATCCCTTTTTTCTCCAATGAAGAACCCAAAACCCTTCCCCGCAGCCGACTTCATGAATCGTCTCAGGAGAAATTTGTTTTAAGAGATCCTCGATATGAGATTCGAAGTTCTTCATGAGCCATTTCACAAGGGGATTTTTTGAAGTGTACTTTGGATAGGCATTTCCAAAAACCACTCCTTGTTGCTGGGCGCCGCGCGACAATTTTATTTTCATATTTCTTCTTTTGACCTAAACTATTTTACATTGAAACTCATTATTCAAATACCTTGTTTTAATGAAGAAAAAAGTCTGCCCTTAGCTTTGGCTGCACTTCCGCGAGAGGTCCCAGGATTTGAGACGGTTGAGTGGTTGGTAGTTGACGATGGAAGCACAGACGGTACTTCGGCGGTTGCTAAAGCGCATGGCGTAGATCATGTCGTACGCCATATTCGCAACCAGGGACTTGCTCGAGCTTTTATGACGGGCATCTCAGCCTGCTTAAGAGAAGGCGCGGATGTTATTTTAAATACGGATGCTGATAATCAGTATGATGCTTCTTATATCCCTCAGCTAACAGAACCAATTATTAAACGAAAAGCGGACTTAGTCGTGGGGGCTCGACCCATTGATAACATCGCCCACTTCTCGTTTCTGAAGAAAAAACTTCAAAGGCTGGGGAGTTGGGTGGTTCGCGTTGTGAGCGGCACAGACATTCCAGATGCCCCCAGTGGATTTCGGGCTTTTAGTAAAACCATGGCGAGTCACCTCATGGTTTACAATGATTATACTTATACTCTAGAAACAATCATTCAAGCGGGTCAGTTGAACATGGCAATTGCCTCAGTGCCTATTCAAACCAATGGTGAGTTACGGCCCTCCCGGTTGGTTAAAAGCATTCCCAACTACATCAGACAAAGTATCATCACCCTTTTTCGCATCTTTCTTATCTACCGACCGTTTAAGTTTCTCAGCTCGATTGCGAGCGTTTTTTTAGTACTAGGAACGGTGCTTGGATTGCGCTTTTTGTACTACTACCTCCAAAGCGGAGACGAAAATGCAGGCCATATTCAGAGTTTGATCTTAGCTGCCGTGTTATTACTCTTTGGGTTTGGCACTTTATTGTTAGCACTGATTGCTGAAGTCCTGGCAGCGAATAGAAAACTCGCAGAAGACATTCGTTATCGACTTTCCTCTCATGGATTCTAAAAAGAAAAAAACGGTTGAGTGGTGGGGAGTACTTTTGATCCTCGGATCTGTCTTGGTGTTCGGGTACCACTTATATGCCTTGGGAGCGAGAGCCTTTGCCTATTCTTTTGGCCAGGACGACCTCCAGCACACGCATATTGCTTGGAATGTTTTTAGAGGCAAAATTATTTTCAAAGACTTTTTTGAACACCACGGACCTGTCTTTGCGTGGCTGAATGCTTTGTTGCTCTGGATAAAGCCCGGAGCGGTTGAGTCTGCTGAAACCCTGACTTATTTACGTTTGTTTCCCCTTCTGATGGCAGGAGTAACTGCCATGATGGTAGGCATCACAGTTTCGACGTTAACTCAGGGCTCTCGAAAGATAGCCAAGGGGACTGTGGCCGGGGCCCTCTTTCTGAGTCTCAGGATAGTTCAAGGAACTGCATTTCAGACACGCCCGGATATCACGGTTGGTTTCTTATGTGTCCTTTTTCTATTTCTTCTATCTCGGGAAAAAAGACTGCTCGCCGGAATGTGTTTGGGGCTTGCGCTTGGGTTTCACCCTAAGTTTTTGCCTTTAAATTTAGGATTCCTAATAGCTGATCAAGTGGCTTTAGGATTTAAGGTACCAATCAAAAGACGGTTTTCACTGGTTTGGGGAGAGATAATCTCTTTGGGTATTATCGGGCTTGTGCTGGCTATTCAAGGAGCCCTTTACGCTGCGATTGATCATATGTTCTTGATGAACCTCAACCTCATCTCAAAACGAGTGGTTGAAAAAACGGAAGTCGTTGCCGACTTGTTTTTTAAGCTCTGGAAGAGCGACCCTGTTCTTTTGTTGTTGTTTCTGGCCCTCTTCGTGGGGAGTATCGTCTCGGCAATCCTCAATAAAAAAACGCGAACACCTCTGAGATACTTATTGTTAATTGCAGCTCTCAGCTGTGGATTGTTTCTCCTGAGCCCCATTCACGAATATGCTCTGTTGCTGATTCTCCCCCTGATGGTGGTTTTTGTTTTTCAGATACTACTTGAGATTCCCTGGGGAAAATTTGAACCCGTCGTCCTGGGGGGGCTTTTAGCGGTAGCACTCCTCAATACCGCTTTGGCACTGCCCTTAGAAATGAGAAACGAAACCCAAAAGAGAAGAGAACAAATTGAAGTTTTGAGCACAGCCTTATACAAGCTTAGGAGAACCGATCCTGTCTTTTACGTTTGGTTTAGTCGATGCCCTGCTTATGTGTTCAACGAAGACTCCCAAGCGCAATGGCTGCGGTCTCCCCGAAGCATGGATGAAGTGGATCAGGTTCTCCCCGGGTTTCCTGTGTCTGGCAGTAGAGCACAGGAGAGTCGCTTGTTTGAAAAGAATCGCCTTGAGGAAGAAAACATCCTCTACGTTGCAATTGATGACTTCTTTTTTACAAAACTGAGCACTGTGGAACGCAATTACCTCAAGGAAGGGTTTGCTCAGGATCTTTGTTTGTGGACGCGGACACACTGAGTATCTGTACTTGCGGAATTACTGGCCGGGATTGGAGCAGGTATCTCCATAGGAGATAGTACTGTAAATGCCACACGAACAGCCCGTAGGGCTGTAACAGGTTCCAACCTGGTTACAAGTATCTCCCGCATAAGTCTCACTATTGCAAGAGACAGGCGCTGCACTTTTTGGGAATGCTGCGGTTGGAACAGTATAAGTAGCGCTGGAGTAACGAGCTCTGTTGCTGATTCGGATTTCGTCAAACTTAGCGGTGACGTTGCTGAAAACATAATCACTGTAGTCCGACTCCACGCCGAAGACCGCCTTTGTTTCACCCCAACTACTCAAAGAGATAGCGCCCGAAGCTGTACATCCACCGGCAGGCGAAGAGCCATCATAAGATTCGAAGCTGGCGCTAATCGTTGAATTACCGACTCGGTTTCCGTTGAAATAAAGTCTGAGTGCATTGCCCTCTCTCACAATCGCTATGTGGTGCCAAGTACTCGCGCTCAAAGTACCCACATCCGCATAGTTGTAACCAGAATGATTGCAACTCCAGTCGCCCTGACCCGAATAATAGCCATAGTTATAGCTATTCAGACTGAGGTACAGACGACCGTTGTAATGATAAAGCTGAAGCCCGCTTACTCCAGGATCAAACACGCCCCCTTGATATAACATTCTTGAGGTTTCGCCACTCCAATCGGAATCGGGTTTTACCCAGAACTCAGCAGTGTAATTTGCAGGAATCGTTCTTGAGGTGTCGTTTATCTTTAAATAATTGGGAACTACTAACTGGTCATAACAACCCCAACCATCGCAGTACTGGGTTATCTGCGGTGAGAGCTGTGCAGAAGCTGATCCAAACTTCTTGTCGGACGTCGAGTAATTCGCTCCGCCAACGAAAGTTACTGTGGGCGTTCCCCCGTTTGCATGATTCGTAATGTTTTCGTCCGCGTTCACAAGTACTCTTACGTCACTGAAATAAGGATCCCCTGCATTGGCACTCGGAGAGACTGAAGTCGAAGCAAGACTGAAATCTCCTGTACCTCCAATATTTACTGCGGCAACTCGGAAGACATAGCTTGTGCCATTGGTTAATCCGGTTACTGAAGCACTCGTTGAAGTAGAAGCGCTATCACTGTAAGTTGTCCAAGAGCTTCCGCTATCAGATGAAATCTGAATCACATAATCCGTAATCGCGCTTCCACCATTATTGCTAGGGGCAGTCCACGTTACTTCCACTTCGGCATTGCCAGCGGCTCCACTTACAGAAGTCGGTACATCGGGAGCGTAAACAGGAACACTCAACGTTGCAGAGCTACTGGTAATACTCGAGGCCCCTTGTGTTCCGCTCAACACGACTTGATACACATCTCCATTATCTGAAGAATAGGTCAGATTTGAAAGCACAAGTGAATCACTCGTTGCCCCGCTGATATCGCTAAAGCTTCCCGTGCCGCTTTCTTGTTTCTGCCATTGGTAACTCAGTGAAGCGGGAGCCGTGATGTTTGCACCAATACTGAAAGTAGCGCTGCCGCTTGAAGCCGTTTGATCGGACGGCTGACTCATAATCGATATCGAAGCCGTTGTGCCTACCAATGTGCCGCTACTGTAATAGTTGCCCATGTAGTTTCCAGTGCCGCTGGAGGGAAGACTCGTTCCGCTGTAGCTTACGTAATAAACACTATCCGCACTACACCAGCCGGTACCACTCACGACGCCACCAGTATTGGCGCCATTAACGTAGCAGTTCCAATCCGAGTACATTCCGGTAAAGAGTGAACCACTTGAGTAAAGCAATCCACCAGACGTTCCATTTCCGTTGGAATCTAATCCTGCGTAGGCTACTCCACCGATGTAGTAAGTGCCGCTGCAGAAACCCGTTCCGTTTGCGTTGAAACTACTGTCAGCCGAGCCATTTGAGTAGCAACCATAATCGTAGGCTCTGACATAATCAATGTAAGTAGTGTAACTGCCGCAGTACCACGAATAATTTGGTACATGTTCAAAGTTGGTGAGTTTTTGTGCAAACATCGCATTCGTATAGGTCTGTGAGGTTCCATCAATCGTGAGGGTAGCAGTTTGTGTTTGTGTATTGACCTCAAGCTTAATGATATGAGCTTGGCCACCGGCTAAATGACCCATGGGGAAGCTGCCAAATGAAGTCTTGATTGAGTTTGCATCGCACCAACCGCCATCCGAATATTTCGGATCATAAGCAACAGTGAAAGTACCCAGTCCATTGGAGAATGCAATAGTTGGGCAATGCCAATTTGGATAGAGGCTTGGATGAGTAAATTTGATTTCGATAGCCGAAGCAGATACGGGGTTCTTGAAATGATAACCAGGAAGTCTGTCGGGATTTGGGTTTCTAAATTCTAGTTGTCCGTTCGTGACAGTTGCCGTTCCGTCAGCTGGTGTTGTGATTGCGAAGTTTGATGTGAAATCATTTGAATTACTGAACTCGACAGAAAGCCCCGCGGCGTTATTAACAACTCCACTAGCCAATGAACCACCGGTGTAATAATTGCCGCCAGCATCCGCACCGTTAATGGTCAATGATACGGTGACACTATTACCAGTACCGACCGAGTTCGAAGGAGTAATCGTATAAGACTGCGAGCCTCCACCATAAGTCGGAGTTCCAGAAATACCGCAAGTGGAACTATTTAACGACAATCCTGCGGGGAGCGAAGGCGATACAACGCAAGAATCAATCGTGCCCATGGTGAGGCTTGGAACAATCGCTGTCATCGCTGTGCCAGCTGTTAACGTGTAGCTCGAGGGCGAAATACTGATTTCGGGAGCTACCGCTTGCTTGGTATTGGGATACGGCGAAGTGGGAAGAGTAAAGCTTGTATCTGAGTAACGAGCTCTGTTGCTGATTCGGATTTCGTCAAACTTAGCGGTGACGTTATCGTAAATATTGTCACCGTAGTCAAAAGATACTCCGAAACCTTCGTTTACATTTCCCCAATCGCTAAGTGTGATAGCTTCTGTGGCAGTACATGAGGGAATTGTGCCCCAATACGTGTAGGAATTAGCGCTTAGTGTGCCCGTCCCAATTCGGTTTCCGTTGAAATAAATTCTGATCGCACTACCCTCTCTCACAATCGCTACGTGGTACCAAGTGTTCGCACTCAAAGTACCAACATCTCCATAAGTGCTACCCGATTGATCGCACCCCCCCTCACCAGACCCATCATAGTAATAATTGCTATTGTAAAAACTAAAATAGATTCGATTGTTATTGTAATAAACATCGATACCATACATCCCCATATCGCTAACGCCTCGTTGATATAATCTTCTTGAGACTGCGCCACTCCAATCGGAATCGGGTTTTACCCAGAACTCAGCAGTGTAATTCGCAGGAATCGTTCTTGAGGTGTCGTTTATCTTTAAATAATTGGGAACTACTAACTGGTCATAACAACCCCACCACCCATCGCAGTACTGGGTTATCTGCGGTGAGAACTGCGCGGAAGCTGATCCAAACTTCTTGTCGGAGGTCGAGTAATTCGCTCCGCCAACGAAAGTTACTGTGGGCGTTCCCCCGTTTGCATGATTCGTAATGTTTTCGTCCGCATGAACAAGCACTCTCACATCATCAAAGTACGGATCGCCGCCGCTTACGTCAGAATTGCAGTTCTCATCTGTTTGACCATTGCCATTATTATCAAAGCTATCACTGCACGTTTCTGAACTGTAGTGACAGATACCGCTACCGCCTGACACCCCATCACAATCCGCATCTTGGCAATCGGTTGAAGCATCGGAATCATTATCTACTGAATCAGAACAGTTTTCGGTTGATCCGCCACCGCCCATCGTACAGGATTGCCCGTAGCTAACTGAATCAAAGACTCCACACTGACAACCGCTTTGATTCCAGCAAGTGCCAGTTTGGTTACAAATTGCCGAGGAGGAATCGCTACTGTTGCAAGAAGAACATTCTTCATCTGTCTGACTATCGCCATCGTTATCAATTGAATCACTGCAGCTTTCAGTATCCGCGCTATCACAGATGCCATCGCTATCGACATCAGATTCGCTCATCGATGCGCAAGTAGCGGGCGTGAAGGTGGTTGTGTAGAGCGCTGCGCCTTTGGTGATTTTTACTGAATCGATATAGCCATAGAAGTTGCGGAAGTATCCAGGGGCATCGGCTGCAGTTCCCACAAAACCCGGTGCCGTAGTGTCCTGAGTAAAATTCCAGTTAGCATTTAAAGTTTCGGTTCCGGCAAGTTCTCCATTTACAAAGAACCTAAGACTTGTTCCGGAACGCACCAATGCTAAATGAGTCCACGCATTGAGGGTTGCTGTTGTAGGGGAACTAATAACAAGTTGATCCTCATTTCCGTTTGTAGAGGTATACCCTACCCATTTTCCAGAAGCAGAATCCAACCAAATCAGTAAGCCAGTTCCCGCGCCATAGGGCCGTGTATCTAGTACGGCAGCCAAATCGCTAAAGTCATTAACTTGTGTCGGATAAGCCCAGGCTTCCAAGGTAAAATCACCCGTTCCCACAGCGAGAGCTGAAGACGCCGTTACTGTTAACCAAGAACTTCCATCAAAATGCGCACTGCCTCCCCCGAACTTGGCAACATCAGAGCTGATTTCCGCATTTCCATTTGGAGTCCCATTGTGATTGTGACCCGAAGAATCACTGAAGTCGCTATTAAAATGCAAATCTAAAACCACGTTGCTGCTGCAATCTGTGCTGAAGATTGCGTTGCTGTCGTCACAGTCAGATCCACTGCACACGCCATCAGTGTCCGAATCTGTGCACGGAACTGTATAATCTTCATCGATCTGACCGTCGCAATCATTGTCGGTACCATCGCTTTGGTCATCTGCAGCTCCGGGGTGAATAGCGGAATTCCCCTCTCCCATATTCCACTGACAATCTTCGCCGGGAACACAGTAGTAACCATACCCGTCACCGTCGTAGTCCATGCAGGGATAACAATTTTCATCTGTCTGGCCATCGCAGTTGTTGTCGACTGAGTCGCTGCAGGTTTCGGAAGCACCGGGGTTTATGGACCCATCGGCATCATTGCAATCAAACCAATCTCCCATGTAAGATAGCCACCCATCTCCGTCCCAGTCAAAGGGATTGCCAAGTCCTTCATCGGCCTGGCCGTTACAGTTGTCATCGTACCCATTCCAGATTTCTGAAGCACCGGGGTTTATCCAATTAGCCCAATCGTCGCAATCTTCACCGATCGCACAATAATAACCATATCCATCGCCGTCGTTGTCCATGCAGGGATAACAATTTTCATCTGTCTGGCCATTGCCATTATTATCAAAGCTATCACTACAAGTTTCAGAATTGTTGTGACAGATACCGCTACCGCCTGACACCCCATCACAATCCGCATCTTGGCAATCGGTTGAAGCATCGGAATCATTATCTAATGAATCAGAACAGTTTTCGGTTGATCCGCCACCGCCCATCGTACAGGATTGCCCGTAGCTAACTGAATCATAGACTCCACACTGACAACCGCTTTGATTCCAGCAAGTGCCAGTTTGGTTACAAATTGCCGAGGAGGAATCGCTACTGTTGCAAGAAGAACATTCTTCATCCGTCTGGCCATTACCGTTGTTATCAATCGAATCACTGCAGCTTTCAGTATCCGCGCTATTACAGATACCATCGCTATCGGCATCGGATTCGCTCATCGATGCGCAAGTGGGAGGTGTGAAGTTTGTGGTGTAGCGTGCATAGCCTTTGGTGATTTTCAGTTCGTCGATAAGACCGTCAAACTGTGTATAAGGATACCAAATGGTACTGCCACCAATTGATAATTGCGCAGCATTAGCCGGCAACACTCTTGAGTTGGTCGAGCCTCCAGCTACCCCATCAATATAAAGAGTTCTAGTTGTGCCGTTCTTCACCAAGGCCAGATGCACCCACTGGTTCAATTTCCCGTTGAGTGCGCCACTGACTTCAAAACCCTCACCAATTCCATAATGATTCACGTAAAGACTGTTGCTACCATCGTTGGCAAGAATTATTCCCCACGCCTCATCGTTATTTTCTAAAGTAAACAATCTAGCAGCATCTGACCCTGCTACGCTTCGTACAAAAGTCCAGAACTCAATAGTGTAGTCCCCGTCTTCCAGATCAAAATCTGTGCTTGAGGAAATATCGATTCTGTCGCCGTTACCATTAAAGTTTGCACTCCCTCCACCAAACTTCGCGTTGCTCGTGGAAATAGCGGGGCTTCCATTAGCTCCAACCGCGTGATGATAGTTCGAGGAATCGCTCGTATCTGTATCGAAACGCAAATCTAAAACCACGTTGTCGGAGCAATTGTTGGAAGCGTCGCTGAAGTTATCATCGCAATCGGAGCCAGCAGAGCAACCGTCACCAAACGTATCGCCGTCAGAATCAAGGCAGACCACACAATCTGGATCATTGGCGTCAGTTAAACCATCGCCGTCGAAATCGTATCCATCGCTGCAATTAGTTTCAGTTCCAGAGTCACAAGTTCCTCCATAGGGTCCCCAACCAACATAACCGCCGTAACAATCCGGATCGGCGCAATCGGTATAACCGTCGCTGTCATCGTCAACTCCATCGAGCACACACCCACCATAGGAGTGAGTCTCGAGACCACAGTATCTAAAGTCAGCATTTACTTGTCCGTTGCAATCTGAATCGGCACAATCTGTGTTTCCGTCAGAATCATCGTCGAGACTATTGTTACAAGCGGTTTCCCAAACATTACATGCAAGGGCACAATCTCCATCATCACAATCGGTATTCCCATCTCGATCATTATCAAAAGAGTCTGCACAATCTCGCTCGCTATTATAATTACATAGAATATCGGTGTGACTGATATCTGCTCTTTCGGAATCGCAGTCGTTATCTTGGCAGTCGGTGGTTCCGTCGTTGTCGTCGTCTTCTTCGTTGTAACAAAGCTCTTCTTCAGTGCTTACGAGCACATCGCCCACTGCGGGAGCGCTCTCAAGGCCTTCCAAGGTATAGGCAAGCGATC
Organism: Bdellovibrio sp. ZAP7; assembly: GCA_945878405.1. Taxonomy (GTDB): domain Bacteria; phylum Bdellovibrionota; class FAC87; order UBA2466; family UBA2466; genus RFNO01. Next base: position 127,097 of record CAMCTJ010000007.1, on the reverse strand, counting down.
GGGTTCCAGTGGCTGAAGTACAAACTCCTGAACACTGTAGCTTTTCCTTAATTGCATCAATGTTTTGGGTAGTGCCATTGGCAAAGACGGCTTTAACCGAGGGAGTCTTGTTCTGGGTTACTTTCCCCACTTCATATTGAAGGTTCGAAACCCCACGAGTCGCAACCGCTGTGTCTGACATGCTTTTTGTCGAACTCGGTGTATCTCCAAAAGTCAGGGTTAAAGCGTGGGCACTTACTTTTTGAGTCGTTAAAGTAACATTCGAACACAATTTACATTTTGAAAAAGCTGGCAAAGAAGTGCCACAAGCTGACACTGAACCAGTAAGGCCACTGAACGGCGCTGTGACAGAACCTGAGAGAGAAACCGCCGAGAAGTCACCACTTAAGTTTCCAGTAAGCGTTAATGTGTCGACTGCTCGCGACGTCATATTTTCCACGGTTGCACACATTTGCCCACTGGAGGTATTGGCATCTAAGTGTACTGGCGACGCAGTCATCGCAAGAACGCTCTTGTGCGATGAAACTGCCGCAATGGTGACGAGCGCTCGTTGGTGATTGCTATCAGCGGAGGGATTCTGCGCGCTACAAAAAACAAGATCCCGATTACCGATATCGTAAGCCATCATGCAAGTGGCTTTTCCTGAAAATCCAGGAACTGCAGTCAGGGTCAGGGTGCCTCGGCAGAAACCTTGGCTCGGCTCATCTAAATTCGTGCAAGCTAAAGTCCCCAGAGTGCTGACTGAGAAGGGATTGGAGGGATCTGCTACTTCCGAAATCGTAAAAGTTGTTCCCGCGACATCAGGAATCAGCATGACATTTCTTTGAACCTGAACTCCCCTCGTCGTGAAGCCGGTATAATTTCCAGTAAAAACTTGTTTGTTCTTACTAGCCATTACTCCAGAAGAACTCAGACTCTGCGCTGGCCTTGGAAAAGCAACGGCAATGACAGGATCTGCACTTACCTGTCGGTAGAAAGCTACGTTCTTACCAAAGAGCCAGTACCCATAATTTCCAAGAGGCCTATTGGCGGCAGTAAAATCTGTGACTGCGCTTGCTTTAAATTCTCCCGCGCTGCAGGTAGAAGTTCCAAAAAGCCGGGCTCCATAAGCAGAGGAGTTAGTCTTCGTTTCAGCATCTAGGGCATTTAAACTAAATTTTGAAGATCCGGACCACTTTACAGTTTGCGAATGGTCATAGGTGATGGTTCCCCCAACGTAAGTCGTATCCAGCGACATATCCATCGGCGAGCTGTAATTATCAAAAGGTCTCGCTCTTACTAGGAGCCAGTTATAGGTCTTACTTCCGCCGGTGGGGCAGCAGTCGCCGCTCGTGCATCCAGCATTCGAATTCACAAGTACTAACTGATTTTCGTTGAGGATACTTCGAAAAGCGTGAAACGTATCAAACCGAATTCCGTAACGAGTGGAGCTTGCTTTTCCGGCATATCGGCCTTTGCAGTAACTTGTTGTGAATTTCGTTACCCCGGCAAACGTTTCTTGAAGAGTTCCATCGCAGCAGTCACCCCCACTGCCCTCATCGCACTGAGTATCTGGAGTTGCGGAATTACTAAAGACGAAACCATCCGATGCACCAGGCGCCAAATCACTCGCACTCAGCCGACCTTTTTCTTCTGCAAAAGAAGCAAAGCAAACCGCGAAGAATAAAAGGACAGCATGAAATGGAAGGAAGCGTTTCACTTGGTTTCACGCTCCTTTTCGGTTTTTTTCCTTTTACTCTTGATGTTTACGCGTGGCGCAAGATTCCTCATCGAAGCTAAATGTGGTTTCCAAATACACATACGTTCCGCCTTACCTTTCAGGGTATCATTTTAACTTGACGCAATTATTGGGGGCTCAGCTTGAACATTGTGGAGAAATTGTGAAGATATCTTCACAATTGATTGGGGCTAACCAAGACCGCTCACTTTTTTAATCTGAGATCATGGGTGATGGGCATCCAATATATCAAACTTTACTTTTTATGTTTTACGACTTGAAATAGGCTTTCATGAAGGTTCTGGTTCTCACTCACCATCGTCTTATCAATAATTTCAATGGAGCGGTGACCCGAATTCGTAGTTTGGCAGAGCAATTGGCCCATCAGGGGGCTCAAGTCACCGTTTGGTCTTTTATCTCACCCAGGCTCTCACCTCTTGAATCCCAAGAGCTTGTTCCTCGCTGTAGCCATTATGAGTCACAAAATCAAATACAATGGTTAGATGGCCTGAGTTCACGTTTGGGTTTCCCCTCTTATTCACTTACCAGCAGTCTCAATACTTTTCTGCCGCTTCCACGCCCTTTAAAAGAAACTTTTGATATCGTCATTTCTGAGTCTCCCTTTCTCTGGCAAATTGCAAAGCGTGTCACAGGTAAAGTCAAAGTGCTCTCAGCACATAACCACGAAGCCATGTATCACGACGGTTTTTCACCTCGGGCAGTTGCACTTTTAAAAAGAAATGAACAAAGAGCAATTAAAGAAGCAGATTTAGTCGTTTGTGTTTCAGAAGAAGATAAACTTATTTTTGAAAAACTAAGGCCCGGAAAATTGATACAGAGCCTCCCCAATGGATTTCACAACACCTCAACAGAACATCTCAATTCGAGAGAGAGCACCCCAAAGTTTAAAAAAGCATGGGGCATTGCTGAAAACCACCGTATTGCGTTGTATGTTGCTAGCGACTCAATTCACAATCAAAGGGGGTTGCAAGCCCTCGCCCATCTTTTTGTTCATCCAGAAATAAAACATCGATGGTCATTACTCGTTGTTGGAAATGTTCAATTATCAGAGTCTCTTCCGGAAAACATCATTTCCTGCGGTGTTCAGAATCATTTATTCCCGTTTTTTAAGGAAAGTGACGTGGCGCTGAACCCCGTTTGTTCGGGTTCCGGAAGTAATGTAAAGCTCATAGAATGTTTGGGAAATGGGCTCGCTGTTCTCACTACTCCCTTTGGAGTTCGGGGATTTAACCAGAATCTAAAGGGACTTCATATCGCCCCGCTCGAGCTTTTTAGAAATCGATTAATGGACCAAGATAAATGGAGCCACCCCGACTCCAAAGAACTTGCTAGTTACGAATGGGGGCAATTGGGAAATCGGCTGTTTGAGCTCTTAAAGTCTTCACTCCAAACCAAGGGGAAGATGGTGTGATTTCCGATCGTTTCATTTCAGTAGTCGTTCCCACGAGGGATCGACAAAACCAACTGGAAAGACTTTTAATGGAGCTAGCCTCTCAAAGTTTACCCTCTCAGTTTTGGGAGGCTATCATAGTCAACAATGCTTCCTCCGATAACACTCAAGATGTTTTGGAAAAATGGAAAGGCCGATTGCCGAACCTGAGAATGCTTAAAGAATTGAGAGTGGGCTCAAATTTTTCGAGAAACAGAGGGTTTAAAGCGGCTGCAGGTAGTTTGATCGCCTTTCTTGATGATGACACGTTACCTCATCCCCAATGGCTAGAACGAATTTTTGAAAGATATTTAACTCTCGATACGTCAACGGATTGTTTGGGCGGAAAAGTACAACTAAACTTTCACAGTCCTCTTCCCCGTTGGTATGGCCCTTTTCTTGAAAACTATCTCAGCTCTATTCAGTTAGGACCTGATTTTATTCCTGTGCAAGCTAAGGCACTTTGTTCTGCGAATTTGGTTCTCCCAGCTCATTTACTAAGAAAAATCGGTGGCTTTGACGAACGTATTAACCGACAAACGGGCAACTTGAGAAGTAATGATGAAACTCTGACTCTACTTAAACTAGAAGCTCTGGGAGCTAGGTTTTTTTATGACCCCGCAATAAAAGGTTTTCATCAGATTAGCACTGATAGATTAACACAAGGCTACTTTAGAAGAAGAGCCTGGTGGCAGGGGCGTTCTGACGCTGAAATGGAACTCTACTTATCAGGGAAAAACTCCATTTTTCACAAAGTTATTTGGCCGAATGTTTACGCTATTTTAAAAAACCCGATTTTAATCTGGATGGCCTTTAGACCTTGTCGCGGCCCTGGTAAATTCAAGCTTGCTCTTCAAGGCCAGCTCTTGTTGGGGCGAATTTGGGGAGGAGTTTTGGCTTTATTGCATATCGGAAATAAGACAGCGCTAAAGCCCGAGTCGTTTTAAAAATAATGACTAAGACCTCAACTGAATCAAAACCCTCTACCCTGGTGGGGAGCGCTAAAATGGTCTCACTAACCGTCTCCGCCTCATTCCAACAGGGTATTTGAATTATGAGTTTTTTCATCGAAGTTCTAAGTGTAGGATAAAGTCTGTTTTATGTCAGCTACAGCTTTACAGACTTTATGGGTTGGCCCGCAATTAAAACCCCTACACACAGAGGCATTAAAAAGCTTTGTGAAATACCATCACCAGGTTGAGCTTTATTGCTATGAGTTGGTAGAAGCGGTGCCGGAGGGCGTCGTTATTAAGGATGCCACCGAGATCCTTCCCAAAGAAAACATTTTCCAATATAAAAAGGGGCCCGGAAAGGGAAGCTTTTCGGCTTTTTCTAATATCTTTCGTTATGCTCTTCTTTTAAAAAAAGGGGGGGTTTGGATAGACACGGATGTTTTTTGTCTCGCTGAGTGGAATTTTGATTCTGTCCCATATGTTTTTGCGAGCGAAACACTCACTACAGAAACAGATAGAATCACTGCTAGCTGTGTCATCAAAACTCCCCCCCAGTCTCCAGTTATGAAATATTGTTGGGAAGAGTCTATTAAGATCTCACCGGATCATTTGGAATGGGGCCAGATCGGGCCGAGGCTTCTCAATCAAGCAGTACAGCGATTTGGTCTCGCTTCATATATTCGTCCGTCCTGGGAGTTTTGCGCTTTGGGATGGGATGAAACAGAACTCCTCACAAATTCTGAAAGCTTATGGCGGCCCCCTCAAAAAGCTCTCGGACTCCATCTCAATCATGAAATGCTTCGACGCTCCCATCGGGACTTCGACGAACAACTGTTAGGCAAATTAAAAAAATGGACCTGAGCGCTCAAAAAAAGATTCTTTTTTTATATCCCTACGGCTATTGGCGAGCCAATCCTAATTGTGATTCTCTGGTCGAGAGGTGCCAAGCGGACAACCTCTCTTTTGATCTGGTTTGCCCGAGCCGCTCCAATTGTCTAGGCGAAGGAAAAGAAATTGCTGAGTGGGTATGGTTGGTGAGGCGAATCATTCCTTCAGCTTTTAAACAAAGTTTTCGGCGCCCCTGGAAATTAAAAACGATTTGGCGGAGTGTGATTCATTTTTTCCGACTGAAAGACCTCATTCATCAAAGCCATTATTCATTGATAGTAACCTGCGATGCCACTGGGTTGAGTCTTTTAAGTCGCATGGAGATTCCCAAAAAGGTTCCGGTAGTTTACTTATCTTTTCATATTTTATTTAGAACTGAATTAAGAACCGCTAATGAGAGGGCGCTTGCTCGAAAAGAAACCGCTAGCTTACCTTCCGTTGTCTTAGTTTTGAGTCAGGATAAAAACAGAAAGGATTTAATCTCAAAAGAACTAAATATTGGGAGAAAACCGATTGATTGCATTGCAGTAGCTCCAGAAGAGCGCTTTCCTCTCCCCTCAAACGTCTCCCCTAATAAAACCGGGAAAATGATTCTCTATTGCGGGAACTTAGAAAAATGGAACTTGGAGGAAATGCTCGACACAATTGCTTTGAATATCCCGCCAACATTTTACTTAAGAGTACACACACATTTTAAACCCCCTTCGAAACTACTGAAGAGGATTCGACGCCTTGAAAAAAATCAGGGGCTCCATTTCACTTTTGATTTTCTAGATGAGAAGGGCTTAGTGGATTTAATAGATGAGAGTTATATCGGCCTTGCTCCTTATTTTCCTCAGCCTTCCTCTTGGATGGTGAATCAAACGCTTTTTCATATCGGGAAAGCTTCCACCAAAATAGCTTACTATTGCTCTCGAAAAAAACCGGTGATCACGACTCCTTTACCTAGCCTGCAGGAAGCTCTTTCAAATTACTCATTTGGAATAGCTCTCAACGAGTGGACTGATATCGGCTCTGCTATTGCTCAAATTGATTCTTCTTATTCGCTTTTTAGCGAAAACGCGTACCGCTACTATCAAGGTGAGCTAAACCCGACAGTTGGGTTGAATCGCTTTTGGGAAAAAACCAAAGCTTTAATACCAAAGACGCCCACCTAAGCTTCAATACTTCAATCAATGTGCTCTTAGGCGTAAGAGATTATAAAGACATTGTGAAGGTTTCTTCACAATCAGTCTGACATGCCGTTGTACGTAACTCCGCTAGCTTCAATTCCAGAATAGACGGATGAAACTTTTATTCCAGAGACTGTGAGTGGAGGAAGAGCCTGAGAAGCAGGAGCCACACTCGCAACTGCTGGAGTATTACTGGAAGAGCCGCTACCTGAACTAGAAGAACTTTGGGAACTACTACTCGTTTGGGAATTTGTAGAGCTACTCCCGCCAATGATTACTGAAGGAGAACTGACTGACGATGATTTAGTTGCGTTGCAAGCAACTAGGTTTAATCCAACCACAGCGCAGAGAAAACCACGCAGAGCTTTCCTTGAGAGACTTAACCGCATACGTACCACCTTATACAAACATCTTAACATAGGCTCCCTGCCCGAATCTACGGGGCCTCACGCATGCGTTTTTGCAGAGATTGTGAAGATTTCTTCACAATGAACGAAGAAGAGCCACCATCTCACAAGCGGCATCTACCGCATCTTTCCCTTTGTGGCCGTGTTTTCCCCCACATCGGTCAAAGGCCTGTTCCTCATTTTCCGTTGTGAGCACTCCGAAAATCACGGGTAATTTGAATTGTAGACTTATCTCCTGGCAACCTTGGCTTACCAGATTGCAAACATAATCATAGTGGCTCGTCTCGCCGCGAATGACAGCTCCCAAGGCAATCAAAGCATCAAACTCTTTGAGTCCTGCGAGACGCTGCAAGGCGAGGGGAATCTCAACTGCCCCGGGTACATCCACCACTGTGATTTGCCCTTCGTCAAACCCCAGCTCCTGAAGACGGGCATGAGCTCCTTCCAGAAGTTTTGAAGTGACTTCTTCATTAAAGCGACTCACCACTAGAGCCACTGGAAAAGTTACTTTCTTATCTTTTGCATTAAACCGTCGCATGAATATCGTCTCCTACAGCTTTAACCAGTGCCCCATTTTTTCTTTTTTCGTCATCAGATAGTGCAGGTTTTCAGAGTGCGGCTCACTTTCAATGGAAACTCTCTCTACTATCTCAATGCCAAAGCCATCGAGCCCGTAAATCTTCTTGGGATTATTCGTAAGAAGCCGCATTTTCCGAACCCCTAAACTCCGGAGGATCTGCGCTCCAATTCCGTAATCGCGCTGGTCTGCCTTAAAACCTAGTTTATGATTTGCTTCTACCGTATCCAGTCCATCAGTATCTTGAAGTGCATAGGCTTTGATTTTATTGGCGAGTCCAATGCCTCTTCCTTCTTGCCGCATGTATAAAAGCACGCCGCCCTCTCTGCCGATTTGCTTCAGACTTGCTTGCAGTTGAGCTCCGCAATCACAACGAGCCGAACCAAACGCATCTCCGGTTAAACACTCCGAATGTGCCCGCACCAGCGTAGGGGTTTCCGAATTAATTTCTCCACGAACCAAAGCAATGTGTTGGGTGCCGTCTATTTTGCTCTCAAATACTTTAATTTCAAAATCGCCAAAAGGTTTGAGGGGAAGTTCAGCCGCTGCCACTTCCGTAACCAATAATTCCTGTTGCATTCGATAAGCAATGAGATCGGCAATACTCACGATTCGAAGACCATGCTGTTCTGCAAATGGGACCAAGTCGTTCATGCGAGACATAGTGCCATCGTCATTCATGATTTCACAAATAACCCCACTGGGATTAAGGCCCGCGAGCTTCGCTAAATCAACGCTGCCTTCTGTTTGCCCCGCTCTCACCAGAACCCCTCCGTCCCTGGCTCTCAACGGAAAAATATGCCCCGGCATCACGAGGTCGGATGGACCAGAGTTTGGAGAAACTGCCACTTGAATGGTCCGTGCGCGATCGGCTGCAGAAATACCAGTCGTCACACCCGTAGCGGCTTCAATAGAAGCCGTAAAAGCAGTTCCCATTCGCGTCCCATTTTTTTCCACCATCATGGGAATTTTCATGCGATCGAGATCTTTTCCTGTCATGGTAAGGCAAATCAGACCTCGTCCGTGCTTCGCCATAAAATTAATGGCCTGCTCAGTTACTTTTTCAGCAGCCATGACCAGGTCGCCTTCATTTTCGCGATCTTCATCGTCAACGAGAATGATCATTTTTCCCTGACGAAGATCTTCCAAAGCTGCTTCAATTTTAAGCCAGTGTGGGTTCATATTTCCCTTTCATGATTCGATCAACGGTTTGGACGATGAGCTTACTCATCCAGTCGACTTCCACGTTCACCGAATCGCCCTCTTCAAGGAGTTTTAAATTCGTTTTTTCCAAAGTATGCGGAATGATCATCACTTCAAAACCCAAAGGCGAGACGGCATTTAACGTCAAACTCACTCCGTTGAGAGCAATGCTTCCTTTATGCACCAAATGATTCAAAACAGCATCAGGCACTTTCGAAAACTCGAGTTTCCAGAATTCTTTGAGTATTTCTTTTTTGGTCAGCTGAATCAGAGTGTCCACATGGCCAGTGACCCAATGGCCCCCCATGCGATCCCCAAGCGCGAGGGCTCGTTCTAAATTTACAGGAGATCCGACTTGGTACTGGTTTGCTAAAGTCAGGGCCAAGGTCTCTGGAGAGAGCTCACAGGAGAATGCCTGGGGGTGGGCTTCGGTCACGGTCAGACAGACTCCATCCACGGCAATACTCTCACCTAATTCGAGAGAGCCCATTTGGCAGCTGATCTCTAAACTCAAACCAGCCTTCAGAGCCTTAATGGCCTTCACTTGACCGACTTCTTGTACTATCCCCGTAAACACACACAACCAGCCTATATTATTGGGTTTTTTAGCAGGTCCCTTTTTGGGGGGCCTTTTATCCCTGGGTTATGCAGACAGACTTAACAGATTTTGGGGAGATACGAAACTAGGCGGCTTTGGGAAGCTCTTCGGGAGGCAGGTAGACTTCGTTGAAAGACCAAATCTCAGGATAGCCAAAGTACAGGTCCTGATAAGCTTGAGCAGGCTTGAAAAACTGTTGCTCGTAGTTGAATTGAGATTCAAAAAGTTTTCGACCATTCTTCCCCAGATTCTTTCGCAGCACTGGGTTTTCAACCAAAGCCTTCATAGCGGCGCTTACCCCTTCTGTAGTAGGGCTAGGAGCACAGATGCCGACGGGATGCTTTCGATTGAATTGGTAAAAATCAGGGTGCGATGAAATCAGGCTGGGAATGCCTGCTGCCATCGCTTCAAAAAACTTGTTCGAAGCAGTGGCTTCGTGTTGAGCTCGAAGAAGATTTGTCTGGTACATGCAGTAACTAAAATCACAGCCAGCCAGAGTTTCTAATTTTTCGTCGCTGAGTTGCCCTAAATGAATAAAACGCTCCGAGACTCCCAAGCAATGAGCTAATGAATTCAATTGATCAAGATAATCTCGCTCACCCCAGCCCCAAACTAAAAATACAACTGAAGGATTAAAACTCAACGCTTGAATCGCTATTTCAAAAAGATTGGTAGGCCCAATGCCACCGATATAACCCATAATCATGCTTCCGGAGCTTAACTGATAAGCTTTTCTTAAATCTCTTGGCTTGGGAGGAGGAACCATTCTGGGGGCATTGGCCGAAATAAAAATTGGACTGTTGAATTGATACCGCTCTCGATAGATCTGCGCTCGTTTTTTTTCAGGGAAAATGGAAAAAGCTGAAGACCGAAAGACTGATTTTTCCCTTCTTAGAAGAAACTGACTAAAGGGGCCTTGAACATCTTCTGGATTATAAATTTCGTGAGCGTGAATAACCACAGGCACCCAAAACAACTTTGAAAGCACCCAGGAAACAAATTGCTCAACCAATCCGTGAGCAATTAAAATCTTGGGCCTTCCCCGAGTCATAAACAGGAAGGAAAGTTTCAAGAGAGTCCAGGCAGTCATTGCGGGGAACTGTGCTTTTTTGGGAAGCCACTTTGCCCAAGGGGCATCGATGCGAAGTTTAGTAATTTTCTCTTTGACGATTTTTTGTTGTTCTTTGAGATTCCCAAACTCAACGACGAGTGTAGGCAGTCCAGATTCCTGGATCAACTCCGTTGAGAATAAAGCAGGTGGAATTCTCCCTAGGCGGGAGACCCGCAAAACTAAAACTGAATCTTTTGTTTGAATCATGAGGTGGTACACTTATTCTAACATGAGAATTTTGTTTTTGAGTCCCACTTTGGGTGATGCATACGGACAAGAACGAATCGTCCGTGATACCAACACGCTGCTGCGGTCCAGCAGCCACCAAACTTTTTTTCTAGCAGATCATTTAGTGGGCGCTTTACCGGCCTGCGACGCTTCATTTACGTTGCCCGGGCTTTCCGAAATCAATTCTTTGAGTTCTCCTTGGAAAGTTTTTCAAGTTAAGAGAAAACTAAAGCACACACTCCGCGAAATCGATCCCGATGTGATTCATTTGATAGATCAGTTCGATGCGCGAATCATGCGATTTATCTCTCGGCTTTATCCTTGTCTTCTCACTGCGCACACCGTTGCTCCGACTTGTCCTTCGAGCCAACGTTTTTTTCCCCAGGGAGGCGGCGTCTGCCAATTTAAAAGCGGTTGGTCCTGTTTAAAAGTTCATCAACAAGAAGGTTGTCTCGGGCATTTTAAAAGTGTTTTTCATCGAGCCCACGCGCTCTTTGAATTCTACCGAAAAAAACAAGCGCTCAAGCGCTTTCCCGTGATAGGTGCTATTAGCCCTTACATGGAAAAATGCTTAAAATCAGACGGGTACTCAGAAAACCAAATAGTCCCTATCTACAACCCAGTATTGGTCAGAAAACATGCCGTCCTTTCCCTCAGCAACGCTCCTGAAAATCTTTTAGTAGTTGCTTCACGGCTCGTGTCTTTAAAAGGCATCGCTTCTCTTCTTCTTTGCTTAAACCATCTGCGAGATCTCACTTGGACGTGTTGGATTTTTGGAGATGGACCCCAACGAGAAGAGCTTCAAGCTCTCACTGCGAAGTTAAACCTCACCCAGCGAGTTTTATTTAAGGGAAAAACGGGTTCGTTGGATATTCAAAGAGCGCTCTTGAGTGCAAAAGCTTTAATCCAACCCAACCGCGGCCCCGAGGGCTTTGGAATGGCGGTAGCCGAGGCTTCTGCGTTAGGGGTTCCCGTTCTTGCCTATGATGTACCAGCTTTGAATGATCTCATCACATCTGGGGAAAATGGACTTCTCGTCCCTCTTCATCCCGAAACGGGATTATCCGAAATTATTCGAGAGATTTTAGAAAAGCCTGAACTGTCAAAACGCTTGGGAGAAAAAGGACCTGAGAAGATGGAACGATCCTACTCTCCAGCTCAACATCTGCAACAGACTTTACGCGCTTACTTAAAATGTCAGGAAGATTTCCTGGGATTACGGAGCAAGCCGAACCGATTGAAACATTTTTTCCAGCTCAACTTTGTATTCACCAAGCTTCTTGGTTCGGACCGTAGCCGTCATTAGGTAAGCCGTATCTCCATCTAAAAAGCCCAGCTGTTGAAATGATAGTCCGAAATCTCTTTGATTCGCTAAAATCTCAAAAGCACCTGCGGTAATTCCCTCAACTTTCTTCATTTCAGAAGAAAGAATATCGAAACGCTGGCTTCTTAAAAATTCGACTGCATGAATTTGGTAAGCTTGGAGTTTTGGCAGTTTGCTGGATTTAACTTTTTTCACTTGGGTTGTGTCTTCTTTTACAATACTGATTCGAGAAAAATAAGTCGTGTCGCCGTCTTTGTCGGCAACTTTTCTTTGAAGATTCACGAGTGTTTCTTTTTCATTCGCCTTGGTAGGAACGACCTCCCACAGATTTTCGTCATAAGTAAAACTGATTTTGCTCACCGGCTCATGAAAGGTCACTGCAAAACTTTGAGACAGGAAGACTCCAAAAAGGGCGACTAGAACCATCAGGCGCATAGTTTTTCTCCTTCAAAGGACGAAACCCTACCCTCTTTCGGCACAATTGTTAAGAGGCACACAGTTTTTACAAGGCGGATGCCTGTTTTTCTTTTACAATATAAAAAGTTCGGAAACCTTTTGGCGCCGAGCGTCTAACTAACTTTGGGGGAGCTTATGAAACTTGTTTTAGGACTACTTCTAGTCGCTTTGTCTTCTGTGAGTTTAGCAGCAAATTCGGATGAAGATGCAAGCCGGTATTCAAAAATCGTAAAAGAACTAAAAGCCATGGAGACCAACCATCCCGGTTTGGCAAAATTTTTCTCTATTGGGACAAACGATGAAGGGACTGAACTCTACGCTTTACGAGTAAGCACCTCCCCTCAATCAATGGATCCTTCTAAAGTCGGCCATTTCGTCGTGGCCACACACCATGGAAACGAAGGTGGCTCTACTCTGTTTGCGATGGAATTTTTAAAAGATCTCCTCAAGAGATATCAAACAGATGAGCTTTATAAATCTAATTTAGCTCAAATGGAATTTACGGTTCTCCCTGTTTTGAACGTCTCTGGATTTAATCGAAACAGCCGTTACGAACATGGCCAAGACCCTAACCGAGACTACCCAGGTCCTTGCCAAGATAAATCGACTGGCAAACTAAAAAGTATTCGTACGCTGATGGAGTTCATGGGAACTCGTCCCTTCGCTGCTGCGGTTACTGCTCACGGCTATATCGGTAATTTCACTTATCCCTGGGGTTTCTACACCGATAACAATAACACCTTAGATGAAAACCGATATCGCGAAGTCTTTAAAAAAGTAGCTGAAGTAAATGGTTACTCTTATGGAAATGCCGGAGATGCGATTTATCCCGCAAACGGCACATATGAAGACTATGTCTATTGGAAACACGGAAGCTGGTCGCTCTTGTTGGAACTTCGAAACGGTTCTGCAAAAGATGTAGCGGGAACAGTCCCGGCGATCGCCAGGTACTTTGATTTGATTGATTCTTCCCCCAGTTCAAAGAATCAGTTCACTGCTAATTGCACCAGACATCAAGGTCCAGATTTAAGACGAGAATAGTCTAGCGAATATCGAGCCGAACGACTTTTTCAGAAAGAACTTCGGCGACGATAAGGCGACTTTCTCCCTTCGGATCGTTCTTAAAGACGGTGAGAGCTGATTGACAGAGCTCACCGTCTTTAAAACTTAATGAACGTGCCCCCGGTGGCATCTTAAGAGATTTCGTATTGATCTGACGGGACTCACTAATCACCAGACTTGCCCCAGCCCTTCCAGAACACGTTAAGACACCGGTTAGCTTCTCGCCAAAAAGAAGTATTTTGTCATCTACGACCAGAAACTTATTAAAGAAGATTTCTTGAGGAGCAACATTCAATTCACTTAAAGCTTCCAGTTCATCGTTTAGGTTGAGAATGGCTGGCTCTCGGTCGGAACCGAATACTTTTTTTCTCTTGATTGGCTCAACTTCGCCAACCCCCCGGTGACCTCTCCCAGTGGCCATGGCCAAATTCGTAACAAGCATCAATGACAAAATAATTAGAGAGTGTTTTGAAACCATGTGTTTACTAACTCCTGAAAATTTTCGTTTTGCCATTCTTGGGACCCGAGGTACTTTTTAAGTACTTCGCCTTTAGCATTCACCAAATAAGTTCTCGGCACACTGTAAGCAGTATTGATCATATCGTAAATACCACCCCTGGGCGAATAATAGACCGCCCCTGCCCACCCATAGGGCTTTAGAAAGTCGGTAACTTTGCCTTTATCGCTCACTGATTCCACAGTTACAAGAAGCGTGTCAACTCCCTGAGATTTTATTTCTTTTGCAAATTTTATAAAGTGAGGAAGCTCTTCCTGACAAGGCAAGCACCAAGTCGCCCAGAAATGAACCAAGGTAGGCTTTTTAATTATTTCACTGCTCAGAACTTTTCGAGAATCTGAAGTGCTCAAAGACAAAGTTAGTTGAGGCTTTTCAATCGTTCCCAAAGGCTCACAGGACTCTTTTGAAGGTAACGAAACCCCTCGAAGAGCATTGTCATACACTGTCTCCAGGCCCGGCACCGATCCCTTCCAGAAGCGCTCCACTTTCCCTGAGGAGGAAATGAGAATAGACGTCGGGGTTGAGTCTGCTCGATAGAGATTGGAAGCAAGGCCAGAATCACTCAAAATAGGCCAATTAAGACCGATGCTTTTCGCATAGTCCAGAGTGAAAACCACTGGGTCTTTTCCGCTGACATATCTTTGAGGTCGAGTTCGAGTGATGCTGACAATGTCTAATTCTTTTTTTCGTGTGTTGTGATACTTCACAAGTTTTGGAAGTTCCTCACGACAATGAGAACACGTCGGACTCCAGAAAACTAGGAGCGTAGGTTTTTTGAGTTTGCTGGGGTTGAAAGAAAACGTTTTATGCCCTGCTAAATCTTTTAAGTTAAAGGCGGGAGCACATTTTCCAATCAGATTTTCGCCTCCTAAAGAGGATTGCATCTGTGAAAGTGACAAATCGGAATCCCCTCGAGCAACACGGGAAAGATATTCTGAAATAGCTATCTCTTGATTGCCCAGAGTGATCTTTCGAGCGACGTCCGTTAGTTGGTTAGATAATAAGGACCCCTCTTTTCCGATCAAAAGCAAGGCCCCTTGGTTGGGAGGGAAACCTAGCATTCGTAAGTTTGCCGAATCGAGGTCAAACAAGAGAGGAATCTTCTTCAGCTCATGAGAGTTAGCGACATCTTCTATAATCCCTTCCAATCGATTGGCATCTCTTACGGCGATTACCAGAAATACTTGGGCTTCGGGAAGTTGCTTCTGAATTACCTTTAAAATCTGAGGCGCAAACGTATCAGACTGGAAAAGTCCGGGGATGTGGTAGATAAGCGCCACAGGCTTTCCATTCCCGACCAGCGGCTGCAGATCTTGTGGGTCTACTCTTACCCGTTTGTCTGCTGTAAAGTCCGGCTTGTAAAAGCTTGTGGCAAATCGAAACGCCTTTGGTTTCCAAAGCTCCGCTGCAGTCCTCTTTCTCAAATCATTTTGTGCCACAAAACGTTTTTGCAACATGACTCGATAGATTCTTTGTCCTGAAAGTGAGAGTGCGGCTAATACTAAAAAACTCGGAATAGCAAATCGATAGAAGGCCCCAGAGATGGCAGGAGGAACTGCCTGACTCTGTTTATAGGCACTGTAGCCGATAACTGCAGTTAATCCGTTGATTGCGTAAAGCCCCATGCACCAAAGACATCCATAACCAATTTCGAAATAGGACACCCCTGCTAAAAAAACGGAATACGCAGTGGTTGCGAGGCCAATCAGGAAAATGGCCAACGGGACCTGTGAGAAGCGTCTTCTAACCAAGAGAAGAATCAAAAGAAAAAGATAAGTGGGAATGGCAAAGACGGCGATGGGAATTCCCAAAACTTCCGAAAACCGACTGGTATTGACGACATCGCAGTTAATCACTGCGTTCTCAGGACAAAACCCAAGCTTGGCTTGAGAGTCGCCGTAATAGCTATTTTCGTGGTGCCACGTGAGATGCAGAGCTATCCCCAACCCCACAATGAGCAAAAGTCCTAAGAGCTGGTAAGCCCAGTCTTTTTTCTTTTCCATAAGCCTCTTTTCGGCTTATTTTCTCCAAATTCTAAGCGGTTGATTACGAAAGGACCCCTAGACAAATCCCTTAAGGTTTTATAGGGTTAGGGGCTCTGATTAGAGTCGTTTCTTTGTGGCTGGGTAGCTCAGTCGGTAGAGCAAGGGAATCATAATCCTTTGGTCGGGGGTTCGAATCCCTCCCCAGCTACCACTCTTTTTCTCAGTCTCAGACCTACAATACGATTTGCTCAATAATAATGATAACAATTCCCATGATGGAACCGCCGGCAATCACCCCAGCGCATGCAGTTTCCTGATTATCTACAAATATTTTGGAAGCAGTAGTTTCTCGGTTCTTTAAACTTCGGCCGAGCGCCCAAAAGATCAAACTGCCTAACGCCATCGACCAGCAATCAGAAAATTTCAAAACAAAAGATAGGCCTAATCCCATCGCAGAAACAGGAAACTTCCCGCGCGTTCTTCGATTCATAAACTCAATCAAAACTCCCAGAAAGCCGCCAATCAAGACCGCCACACGTGTGGACTGAGGCAAAACACTGAGTCCTGAGGATAATACTTTTGCCACTGCAATCCAAATTTGTGCTCCCGGCATCGGTAACTCTTCCGAAGTAATTTTAGAAATATCATTTTGGATTAACAGATAAAAAATGGGCACCGAAACTAAGGCCCCCGCAATGATTCCGAGGCAATGGCCAATCGCTTGATGTCTGGGCTTCCCCCCCAACATGTATCCTGGCTTTATATCCATCAACAAATTGGAAGCGTTCAGAGCCACTTCGCCGTTAATCCCGGCTGTCATAATATTGGTTCCCATGTCACCGGGCTTTAAAATAGCAAACGTCAATTGGGTTAATTTCCCCAAAGCTCCCCCAGGAGTAATCGCGGTTAATCCCGTGGAAGTTACAGCAATCAAAGTAAAGACAAAAACCAAAGGAATCGCCACCACAGTGACCCACCACTCGATATTAAACCAAGCTTTTCCTAGAACTAAGAGGAGCAGACCCGTGACGGGAATACCAACCAACGAACACCACAAAGGGACTTCAATGTGGGAAAGAATATCTTTTTGTTTGGGTTCTTTTCGCTTCTTAAAGGCCGCCAAAATAAATTCAGGCTTAGCAAAAAATGAGTACAGCGATGAGGTCGTCATCATGGCCACCCCTCCCCAGAGAAGCCACATGTTGATTTCTTTCCAAGCTACTTTGCCAATGAGTCCATCGGAAATAGCCCACGGCACCAGAAAACAGTAATTAAAAATAGCTCCGAGCAAAAGACTGCACCCAACTTTGGTTCCCATGAGGCCCCCGGTGGCCACCATCACTAAAGAGGAATCCCAACGGACTGACAGATCTTTAAGCGGTGTCCCCATAATTTTGGGAACAAAGCCATTAAATGAATAAATAAAGTCATCCCAGTGCTCAGGGAGTCGAACCTTGTCTAATTTGAGATGACTGAGAAGTTTGTCGCTTCGAAAAAACTCAACCAGTGCGCTCAGTGCTGCCCCAAAAACGAGAATCTTGGCTTTTAAAACCCCTTCTTTTCCGCCGACATCAGAGTGAAGACTATCCATGACAACACCAGCCGCTCGCCCTTCTGGAAAAGGCAGTTGTTCGTCATTAATAAATCTTTTCTTCAGAGGAAAAGCAAAGAACACTCCCAGCAACGAAAGAAGAGAGATCCACACCATCGTCTGGTATTGGGGAATCATGGTTCCCGTAATGACCATGTAGGCGGCAATGGAAGACACCAAAGGTGCCGTCATGTAGCCAGCAGAAGTAGCGATGGATTGCATGGCATTGTTTTCAAGAACGCTTATTTCCGAGCCGATGCCAAACCTTGAAAACACTTTAAACACAGCAAAAGCCAACACAACTGACGTAATACCCACTCCCAGAGTCCAACCCGTTTTCACTCCCACGTAAATGTTGGTAATGCTCAAAATGCCACCAATGAGCATACCAGTGAGAGCCGAACGGATAGTCAGCTGAGGCATATCGCCTTTAAAACAGTTTTTGAGCCACCAGCGATCCTTTTCCTCAAGGGTCATGGATCGGATCTGTTCTTCAGTAAGCTGGTGAATAGCCATTCTAGTACCGATAAGTATTCGGCTTGTAGGGACCTTGCAAGGAAACTCCCAGGTACTTCGCTTGATCGTCTCTTAGTACTGTCAATTCAGCATTGAGCTTCTTAAGCTGCAACCGAGCGACTTTTTCATCAAGGTGTTTTGGCAATGTGTAGACGCCCACTGGATATTTCGCCGTTTGCGTAAATAGCTCAATTTGAGCAATCGTTTGATTCGCAAAAGAAGAAGACATCACATAACTAGGATGGCCTGTCCCGCAACCTAAGTTAACTAACCGGCCCTTTGCGAGAAGAATAATTCTTTTTCCATTGGGGAAAATCACATGATCGACTTGGGGCTTAATCTCTTCCCACTTATATTTTTCAAGCGAAGCCACATCGATTTCATTATCAAAGTGTCCGATATTACAGACAATCGCTTGGTCTTTCATTTTAGCCATGTGCTCATGAGTGATTACATTGAAATTCCCAGTGGCAGTCACAAAGATATCGGCTTGATCAGCCGCATAATCCATTGTGACCACTCGGTAACCTTCCATCGCTGCCTGAAGTGCGCAGATGGGATCGATTTCCGTCACCCATACTTGAGCCGATAACGCTCTTAAAGCTTGAGCTGAGCCTTTTCCTACATCTCCGTAGCCAGCGACGACAGCTACTTTTCCAGCCACCATCACATCGGTAGCGCGCTTAATTCCGTCGACGAGAGATTCACGGCATCCATAGAGATTATCAAATTTGGATTTCGTTACTGAATCATTCACATTGATCGCGGGGAACTTTAATTCACCTCGCTCATGCATACGAATGAGGCGATTCACTCCCGTGGTGGTTTCTTCCGTCACGCCTTTTACATGAGACAGGCGAGTAGAATACCACTTGGGGTCTGTAGATAGTTTTTTCTTAATCGCTGCAAATAAAACAGTTTCTTCTTCTGAAGTGGGTTTCGCTAGCACAGAGATATCTTTTTCAGCTTTGGCACCTAAGTGAAGTAAAAGAGTAGCGTCCCCGCCATCATCCAAAATCATGTTGGTGTACCCGCCATCAGTCCACTCAAAAATTCGATGGGTATATTCCCAGTAGTCAGCTAAAGTTTCGCCTTTCACTGCAAATACCGGCACTCCCCAATCGGCAACTGCTGCTGCCGCATGATCTTGCGTTGAGAAAATGTTACAAGAAGCCCAACGAACTTTTGCTCCCAGGGCAGTAAGCGTTTCAATCAGAACCGCCGTTTGAATCGTCATGTGAAGGGAGCCAGTAATCCGAGCTCCTTTGAGGGGCTGAGAAGCTGCATACTCTTCGCGAATTGCCATAAGGCCAGGCATTTCTGTTTCCGCAATTTTTATTTCTTTGTGACCCCAATCGGCTAATCCCATATCGGCAACGACAAAATCTCTTACGCTGTGCATGTCTGGCTCCTTAAAAATTTTATTGGATTGAGCGCCGTTATAAATTCCAAGCCTAGGGCAGAAGGTGCCTCGCAGCGCTCCTTGGGATATCTTCTAGGATATTAAAAAACCGCCTAAAGTAAAGCCGTACCTTTTGGCTAAGCCCTCGTTTGTGCATTGGAATTTGTAGGAACTTAATGGTGTATAGGAATTAGACATTCTAAGAGGCTGCTCTCATTGTGGTTTTTTAATCTTCCTGGTGTAGTCCCAAAAAAGTTAGACACCTGCTTATCGAGTTTACGGCTGTCTAGATTTGGATTGGGTTTTGCTTAAGGAAAAGCCCATGAACAAAACATTTTTATACTTAAACATTCTTCTCATCACCTTTTTCAGCGTCCCCTCTTTTGCTGGTAGCTGTGCGAAAATCAAGAGAGCCTGTCTTAATGCTGGTTTTATATCAGGGGCTTGGGCTAAAGGGATTGGTTTATGGGCCCATTGTATTAATCCCCTCGTCCAAGGAGTTAGACAACCCGCTGGGGCTAAGCTTGGCCTTCCGGTAGTTGATACAAGTGATTTAGAAGCTTGCCGGAACAGACGTCCCCAACACACCCAAGCGCCAGAGTTTTCGGCCGACGGCTCTAAAATGACGGTAAAAAAAGCCGTTACCTACACAGCTTCCAGCTCTATTCGTTATTACAAGTTTATTAAAACCGCTCCTCTTCCCGCAGGAACAAGTTACCTTTCGAAACTCTCCGGAAAAGTCCGACTTCTTCAAAGTGGAGATTATACTCTTTCTCTCAATTCCCTAATGGTGGCTGATAAATGCCCTAATGAAAATCATGGCCCTTTTCTCTACTACGACAAACAGTTTTACGATTTCCTCGGTCCAGTAAGACACAATTTAGCGCAATTTATTTTAAGGGGAACAAGTGATGCTAATCTGAACTATTCTTTTCCGTCCCCCATTCCAGTAAGTGGATGTCTCGTCTTTATTTTTGACGGGGGACCCCTTTCTGGCACCTCTACTTTCACCATGTCCGCGGACGTAACGCTGGAGTTTGATCAAAGCGAATCTGCAAAGCATACACGAGCACCAGTTCTCTTGAGCACCGGCCACGAGTTCTTTCCAGCTCCATCAATTGGGACAGCGATGGCCTATCTGCAACCCATTGGTTTTAAGAGTGAATTAAAATCCATTTATGGCAACTATAGTAACTTAGGAGCAAATCATTCGATCACAGAATTTTATGTTGCAAAAGGGGGATGTGGCACATTTCCCCAAAAACAAGCGGCCCGCGTTCTCAAGCATCAAGGTTCGAGAGCAACCTTATTACGCTACCTCCCTGCCGATACACAACTTGTTCATACCATCGATAAAAAAACTTCACATGGCTTCGCCGGACTTATTCAAGAAACAGTCAGTCAAGAACTCAAGTCTTCTGTAAATCTAGAAGCCGGCGATTGCTTGGTTTCAATCTCCTATGCTCCTGCAGGTGCTAAGTTGAGCAACGCTAACTTCGAAAATCAGATGAAGTACTTTTTGCTTCCTCGCTAGAATAATCTACAACAAAAGCCGCTGAGTTTTTCAGCTCTTCTCGGCGTTTATCATACCGCTGGATCATAAGGGGTGTGGACCAACCTGCTAAGTACTGAACGCTGCGATGAGTGGCTTTTTTATCGAGGGCGTTTGAAATACAAGTCGCTCGGCAAGAATGGGGAGATACTTTCTGCAAGACTCCTGCTTTTTTGGCGTAATGGGTAACAATATAAGTAATGGCATTTGGCCCCAAAGGCTTTTCTAAGTTTCCATTTAGAGGATTCTTAGTTGGAGCGAATACGAAGCTCTCAGTTTGGGTCAGATTTCGTCTACAAACATTAAAATAATGTTCAAGGCTTGCTCTCACTATGGGTACTAACGGCAGCGTTCTAATTCGATGCCCCTTCCCTCTTACTTTTAAAACCGGAACTCCCCGCTCTTCACTGATATCCCCCATGCGAAGGGACATCAGCTCAGCTTTCCGAAGCCCCATATAAAAAAGCATATGAAGAATAGCCGAATGAAGAGCTCCCGCTTTTGAGTTTAATTTGGGCAACAAGAGGATCCTTCTCGCTTCTTCATCTGAAAAACCCTTCAGACTCGATTCCTGATTTTGCGGAAAGCCTTTTACTAGTTCAGCCGGATTCTCTGAAATCAACTGGTTAAGTTTAAGCCAGCTTAAAAAGCTCTTCACGACGGCCAGCTTTCGATTCACGGTCGTTTTCTCAAGTACTTTTCCCGTAAGCCGGCCCTCTTCCAGGGACTTTCTAAATAAAATAATGTGTTCCGGCTTGAGTGCTTTGAGATCCTCTGGGCTAATCCGACCTTCTAAAAACAAAAAGAACTGCTTCAGATCTCCTTCATAAGCTCGCCGCGTGTGGTCACTTAATTGATTCTGAAGAAACGGCTGAATTTCTTGAGCCCATCGAGGCAACGAAACCTGCGGTTTTTCTGGCTGCAGCGCCTCCACCCAAGAGCCCTTTCCAGCAAGGCTTTCCGGGGTCGTCTGTTTAAATGCTTTATAAACGTTTGGATTCTGCCGATGGACCCTAGAGGGTTCTAAATCAATCGAGCGATGCACGAACTTTTCCCAGTCTTTTTGAGAACGCTTTTTTAGCGATTTCGAAAGCTGAAAAAGGACCCAAAAAAGAGCTTTGTTTACCTGCTGCGTTAACATTTGCTGCGACGCTCCTGATTTTAACCGTTTATTGGCTAATATTATTATTGATAACTAAAATTATAAACAACAAATGGCGTTTTGGAAGTCTTTAAATTCAATGGTTTTTGGGGTTTTTGTCGGCACTGCTTTTCTGTTTGGTGGGTGCGCGTCACAACATCCAGCAGATGAGGCTTTTCGGACTCGGCTTTACGAAGGAACTTATGACGACGTATGGCTCGCTGCACTAAAATCTTTGAATGACTACCCGTTACGGGTTTCAAATAAAGACTCGGGCCGAATCATCACGGAGACGGTAAACGGGCCTTACAACGAATTGGTCCTCACCTATCCAGGACCTTTGGAGCAGCCAGAAAGATTTCGGTATAGCTTAAAATTGAGTTTTGCGAGGCTTGTTTCAGAAAGAACGAATAAGCCGCTAGTCAGAGTTCGGATAATTAAGGAGTTGGAGCAATTTCAGGATTTTTACACGGGGTGGCTAAGCTATCCAGCTGACGGTATCGAAGAAAAGATTCTGCTCTATCGGATTGAACAGGTTTTGGGCATGGAAAAAGCACTCACCAAAGCTCTTGAAAAAAGAGGCAAGCGAAAAGGCCAAGACTAAGGTTTTGCCGGTTTATCTTTAGAAAGAGATTCTATATCAGATAATAGGGTTTGGATGTCTTCGGGCATCGCATCTTTTTTGGGCTCTGCCTCTGAGAACTCTGAAAACTGCTTTTTAATCAACTCCTCTGCCCCAGGGGCGACTCCTTGCGCACTCCGCAAGGAATTCAATTCTAATTTCAGTTTTTCATTCTCTGCTTTAAGTTCGCCTAGAATACTGATCTCTTCTTGAACAATTTCATATTCCAGTAATTTGTTCTCTAAATATGCAATCGTCTTCTGCAGTTTTTCTAATTCAGCTGTTCCTGATTGTGCTTCTTGAACCTTCAACTTTTCAGCTTCCAGTTGGCTGATTTTTTCCAACAAAGCCATGTATTCCGGGCTTTCTTCCACTTTTACCAGGGGAGGCGCTTCAGCGACGGGCTCAGAAATCTCTACTGCCTCATGACGAAGCTTTCTCAACATCATTCCAATACAAGCCCATGACAAAGAAGTAACACCGACAATCTCTCCAATCAGTAAGTAGCCTAGTGCCCCCTGAAGAGGCGATGAAACCGGTTCCATCATTTAAGTATATCCTTTGCTCTTTCTATCGGCACCCAGCTTAATCCCATTCATTGTTTTTATTGCTGCGAAGCTTCTTTTTAGAGCTTTGAGCTCGCTTTACCGAAAGACGCTCTCGTACGCTGCCCCTAGAAGGCGCTGTTTTTTTTCTGGGAGCCGGTCGATGGAACAACTTCTGGAGCTTCTCCTCTAACCTTATTAGGGCGGCCTCTAAGTTTTGCTTTTGAGATCGCCTCTCCGTTGCTGTAACTGTTAATCCCGTGGGCAAATGTTGGACTCTCACCCCGCTCATTCGTTTATTCCGATTCTGGCCCCCTGGGCCACTCCCTTTAAGGTGGGAAATAACAACATCGTCTAATTTAACCCTGCCCATAGAGACGCTCCCTTTCAGATCTGACTCGGTGCCCTTAAAAAAAATGAAGAAAAGTTCATTTTTCCTTCATGCTTTATCCAACTTTTACCGTTAAGCATCTTGAAGCTGGCAACTTATGATTCAAAATCCTGTAAATGAATTTCAGATTCTTTATAAGGCGCTCACCTATTTCAGAACGCATTGGTGGCTCTTTATTCTCGAAATCGCTGCGATCTATTCTGTTGCCATTCATAATTTCAGTAAATCTCCCCCAGTTTTTGATTCTCACGCACGTATCTTGATCGACTCATCTAAAAGAAGTCTCTATCAAGCAATCGTTCCTGGGCTCTCTAACAATAGTTTATCGAGAAAACAAAATTTAGCTAACTTACTTAGCAGCGCTGAAATGATGGAGCGATTTCAGATCGCTCTAACTGAGTTTTATAGTAATGAAGGCCGTCCTCCCCATTTACGACCTTACTTCCCTGGTGGTAGCCCACTGCCAGCCGAGCGATTCCGTGCGTTTGTTAATCTAGGATACGATAAAAACAGCGATATCTACAATATTCATTGTACTTCTCAAGTAGCCCAAGCCGCCCATGATCTTTGCTTGGTTTACATGAACACTATAGAGCAGTACTACCCTGAAATTGGTCAACGAGACATCATGATGAAACGTGATTTTCTCTCCCGCCAAATTTCAAGTTTCCTTTCCCAAATTAAAGAAAGAGAAAAGCAGATCGTTGATTTCCAACAAAACAATGAAGAATTCTTCAATTACATTGTACAGAGCGTGGAAGAAAAAGGTCTTCAAAGACTTCGATTGCGTCGCCATTCATTGATGCAAAAGATTGCTAATAATCGCGCTATCCGCTCTCTTCTTTTGGAAGTCCCTCGAGCTGCCAAAGGTGAGCTCACTGCGAGAACGGGTACGATTGCAGCTCTTACTCAAAAAGTAGGCGAACTCCAATATCAATTAGAGCTCGTAGAAGCTTCCGCTGCAGCTGATGCTAAAGAACGTGCCGAATCGATAAAACTACAACTTTTAGAAGCCTCAGAACAACTTGCAAAAGTAAATGAAGAGGAAGTCATGGCCTCTATGAAGACGCCAATTCCTCCAGCTGAAGTCAGTAAAAAGCTAGCAAATTTAGAAATTGAATACCGCAGCAGCAAACTTCAATTGAAAAATCTTGAAACTCAGATCGAAGAACTTCAAGGCAAAGAACGCCGTTTTGGTCAAATGAAGCTAGACTATGAGAGAATGCTCGCCGAGCTTTCTCATCGTAAAAAGCTCATGACTAATTTGTATCAAAAAGAACAAGAAACAGAAGTTGAGTTATCAGCTGGTAGTGCTGAAATCTTCAAACTTGCAAATCCTTCGCTCCCAAATCACCGAAGTTCGCCGCAGTTCACTAAGTACTTGTATGGCGCTTTTTCGATGAGTCTTTTTGTGATAGCGATCACTTCAGTCCTTCTCATGGCTATCTTCCCACGACTTGACTCGGAAGCTGAAGTTCATAGACTGAGTCTCCCTGTCTTGGGAAAAGTACCCTTGGTGAAACGATTCAGAACGGTTCAAGATGATATCCCCGGTTATGGTCTCGAACACTTAAAGATCATGATTTACCGAATTGTGAGAGAGACAAAGGACTTAAAGTGTCCGGTGGTAATTGTTAGCTCTCCTCATGCTCGCGAAGGAAAGAGCACGCTGACTCACTTCTTGTCTATTGCCTCTCAAAATCCAGAGCGCAAGACCCTGCTCATTGACGGTGACTTGTTAACTGCGCACCCCAACAAATTCTTTGGTTTCTCCGAAGATGCGACCAAAGGTCTGGGAAGCTTCTTACAAGGCTCTACAAGTTTATCCAATTGGCGTGACCTTATTTTGAAGACGGAATATGGCGGAATTGACTTCATGCCTCGTGGTCAACGTATGGAAACTGTAGCTCTTCCCCATTTCTTAAAGCCCATGGAACAGCTTCTGAAAGAGCTTCGAAGTGAATACGACATGATCTTTATTGATACGCCTCCTCTCTTTGCCTCTAATTTGGCTCACCAATGGGCTGGATTAGGAGATCTGATTATTCTTGTGGCCAGAATTTTCTCAACGCGGCCAAAAGATATTCAAGAAGCTATTCAAACCTGTAAGGTTTTCTCTAAAGCACCAGTGGGGATTGCACTTAACTGTGTCCGATTGAGCGGCGCAAATAAACGTGCATCGAACTACTACTTCTCCAAAAAGAAAGTAGTGCCTCCCCGATTAGCAGCTTAATAACTCTTGTGTTAAAATAAGGGTATCCATGAAAAACATATCCTTTGGCCTTTTAGCTTCTTTGATTCTCGGGATGTCGCTCTTTCCCGCTTTAATTCAGGCCGAAGAGCAACCGGTTAAAGTGTCGGTACTCCCGTCCACTGATTCCTCCAATTACAATTTGGGAAACCCGCTGCAACAAGCTCTGGTTAGACTTTACAAAGAGACTGGGTCGTACGCACCTTCTACTTCTGAGGAAGCCCTTCCCGGCTTCACTCCAATCGAAATCAGCCGCGCGATGCGAAATTCCAGCGTGGATGCGGTGTCTTTTGTTTTGTTAGAACAAGAACGTATTTCCGTTTTTCTCTTTGATAAAAATCACCCTCTTGAATTTATTGTGAGCTCAAAAAACTTCAACGACGCTCCACGAACTGCTCTTAATTCCACTTTTATAGAATCTAAATTTAGATCTGCTTTTAATGAGGTTATTGTTTCGCATAAGGAAGAAAAGTATCAGGAGCTTCCTGGAGCGAGATCTGAGAAGTTGGCAAGTTCCTCACAAAGAGCCAATCGAGATCCCAGAGTCGCCGAAGAGTCTCGAGTATTGTTTAGAGAGCTCTCCAGTCTCACCGATTCCAATACCTATATTGGCGCAAGTCTAGGAATGTCTCGCTTTGGTAGTGATGGCACTTCCGCAAGCACCGTGACTTTTGGTCTTTCAGCCGGTTATCAGATCAAGCCTCGTGTTTCAATTGAAGGCGGTCTCTCAGCTTCAACCTATTTGATTGGAAGTATTGGGGGTCGTTACGCCCTTCCCTTTAAAGAAGAATTTGTAAAACTTTCGGTTGGACTGGATGTCGCTTCTGTTCTTTTTTCAATCACTCAAAATTATGGCTACGGCTCACCTAATCTCACTTACAACTCCCCTCCACTGACGAGAGGAACATTCTTTGTTGGTCCCGGGATATTTTTTGATATTCCTCTCCTAGGAGCAACTCTCCGAGGAGATTTACGTTTCTACACGGGTACGGGAACCATCATCGTGGGGACGTACGGTTTAGTTTATTATCTCTAATCATGTTTTCCATTATTCTTTTATTCCTTTTGGGCACTCCCCTTTTTTCTGCGCCTCACGACCTTAATCAACGAATTAAAGATGCCGCTTTACGCTCATCACTCGATCCCTCTCTGATCAAGGCTATGGTACAAGTAGAATCCAATTTTGAATCCCATGCGACTTCACTTAAGGGAGCGATGGGATTAATGCAAGTAATGCCCAAAACAGCGGAAGCTCAAGGGATCCGCCAACCTTACCATGCGACTGAAAATTTAATGGGGGCCTGTGATTATCTAAGGACTTTGATTAACCGTTACCGAGGCAATATAAAATGGGCTTTAGCCGCTTATAATGCTGGCCCTGGCAATGTAGATCGATATGGCGGGATCCCGCCATTCAAGGAAACTCAACTGTACGTTAAGAAGGTTTTAAATATCTACCAAAGACTCAAGAAAGGGTCCCAAGAATCTGTTACAGATTCTCGGTAAGTTTTCTCGCCTGACTGATTCCTTGCTCTGAAATAGGAATCGCATGGTAGGTTGAATTATCCTCAGTCGGAAAAATGGTTCTTTCAGAACTTAAACAATACTGTTGCAGCTCAGAGAAGATCGCCTTGCGAATCGGATAATCCTGATTATGAAGAATAACTTGTTTAGCCAATTTATCTTTTACGTTAATGACCACTGGTGCTTTCAAATTAGCTGTCATCTTTGTGGGATCCGTCGGGATAGTGATAATTGAAAACACTTTAGAGTGCTTTAAATCCTTCATGCGGATCGTCTTCAGATCTTCATCAATCATCTCTACTCGATAATTTCTTTCAAGAATCTGTGGCTCAAGAAGTGGAAACGCAACCGTTGGCTTTTTGAGAGCTTGTAACCAGATGAACAAAGAATCATCCGCTCTTTCTACTAAGACATACTGGTCAATTTTAGAAAACCCCAACATCCCTTCTGGGAAAGTGATGATGTCGTTTTCAGATACAGCAATGCTACCAAAGCGTGATGTTTCAATCATCATGGGCTCATCGCTCCTAGGAAAATGATTTTATTGGGAAAACCTGTTATATCAAAATGCTAACTGGCTCGGGATGTCTTAGCAAGAGTTTTTAGGACAGGAATAGAGCTCTCTGCAGCTGCTTTATTGGAGTCTTGGATAGCGATGTAGACTTCTTCTCGGTGGATTTTTGTATCGCGCGGCGCTTCAATTCCCAATCGGACTTGTTTGCCTTTGATTTGAACAACAACGATTTTGATATCGTCGTCGATCGCGATGCTTTCACCTAATTTTCTAGTTAATACGAGCATAGAACGTCGGCACCTGCTTCAAAGATACTTTCGGTTCTAGGCGATGATAACTTGAAAGAGGAATTGTGAAGTTTTTGACGCGGGGCTACTTTAGCAGCGTGCCGACTGGATCTTCATTCAGCACTTTACGGTTGGTCTCGATAGCTGCGCGGAGGACTGTTTGGTCTCTGGTGAGGTCGGAAAACACTTTTATGGGGTCAGCATCCTCTAACTCGGAAATCACTTTCAGGCCCTGCTCCTGTTGAATTTGATGGGAATCTAGAGCCTTCTGAATTTCGGTCATTGCTCCAGCTATTTGAGTTCGACCCAATGAAAATTGGTCGACTACCCCAGTCAAACCTTCCAAGCTTGCACGAACCTGTTCGACATCTCCCTCTCTCAGTCCGGAAAGAAGGGATTGATAAGTATCAATCAAATTTACCCCTCGTTGCAGTCCTTCGCCGAGGACGATCTGGGAGCCCGATAAGTTCACAGGCACTTTGAGATTGCGATCGATTTCGACTTCAATTTTTCCGTTATCGCCCATGAAACGGCCGTCAGCATCGAAAGCTTTTTGATGGCTCTGATATCCTCCGAAGACAGGCCTATGGCCAAACTCTGTATTGAGGGCTTGAAGCACGTTCTGAAATAAACCCTCAACTTCAGGAAGCACACGATAGTATTGCTCAGGATTCACCGAGGCACTTCCACTGGCTTCAATCGCAAGCTCATGAGTCCTTCCGACCAATTCTTGCAACTGGGCTAACGTATTATCTGAGGCTGTTAAAAAACTATTCGCAAATTTGGCATTCTTAGCAATGGTTTCTCTGATAGATAAATCATCTTTGAGATTAGCGGCAACCGTCCATTGCGCTGGAGCTTGAGAAGGCTTGGTTACTTCTTTTTGAGTAGCGGCTTTCGTAGCCGAACTCACTTCGCGCTCTCTTGCGGTCGCAATATGATTTTGTGCATTCGAAAATAATTGCGATGTAGAAATTCGGCTAGGCATAAATTAGTCCTTTAGAGTCAGGATGGTTTCTAAAAGGCTCTCTCCTACTTTCATAGCTTTGGCCGAGGCATTAAAAACTGTTTGGTACTTGATCATATCAAGAGCTTCTTCTTCGAGGTTCACTCCTGAAAAAGACTGCCGATAGTTTTCCAGTTGATCTACAATAGCTCGTTGATGCTCAAACATCTGGGTCTCATGCTGGGTATTAATTCCGACCTGCGAAACAAGATTGTTTACCGATTCGTTCACCGTAAAATTAACAGATCCGCCTAGCTCATTGGCTGGTAATATCTTTTCATTTTGAATTTCTGATATCGCAAGAGCAACTCGATTGTCTCCCGGAGCATCTGATTGGCCGGCAGCAATTAGCTCGTGGTTTTGTTTAATGTCGTCACTCAAACCAAACTGGAAAGCAGCATGCTCTTCTTTATCCCCAAGCTCCTTAAAAAACTTTCGGTTTGAAACTCCATCCAGACCCGTTCCTTCGCTGTGAGCTTCATTTACTTTCTGAGCTACGCTAAAGGCGATTTTGTCCAAATGCTGCATCGCTGGATTAATGACTTTATCGCGAGCCTGCATCAGACCCGCTAGCTCTCCGTTCTTGATACTTTTAGTTATTTCGCGAGGTACACCAGTTGAGTTCACAAAGATACTCATACTGCCAGCAGCTTTTTCTCCTTCAGCTGCAGACCTTCTCACGCTCAAATCGAAATGGTCTGATCCCTGTACTACGACGGCATTTCCTGCAACTAAGGTCACTTGCCCGCGTTGATCTTCAGTAACTTGGAGATCCACTTTTTGTGATAAATCCCGCACCAGCATATCTCTTCTATCCATGAGTTCGTTTGGTGCTTCTCCACGAGATTGGGCCTGAACGATAGAGTTATTGAGTTCCGCAATTTCTTTTGCATCTATATTGATCTGATTAACGGCATCCCCTACTCTCAGATCCAACTCTCGTCTTCCATTTTCAAGCGAACTGCTCATCTGATTGAAAGCTCGAGCAAGACTTTCTGCTGAGCCCTTGACTACATTTCTCAGTGATGGATTTTCTGCGTTTGTAGATAGCTCTCGAAAGTCATTGAAAAATCGATTCAATGACTCGTTGAGGTTTGATCCCTCCTGTGTAGCAAGAGCTTCGAATCGGGAGAGGGTCTCTGCTTTAATTTTAACATTTCCGAGACTTTGATTTTCATCGACTAATTGCTTTTGAACAAAATCGTCGTGAACGCGGATAACTTTTTTTACTTCTACTCCTGTGCCAGTAGGAAGACCGTGAACTGTCTGAGGGGGCTGGTTTGCTAATTGGGCTCTTTGTCTGCTGTAACCTGGAGTGTTTGCGTTTGCGATGTTACTGGAAGTGGTGGTGAGAGCTTGCCTCTGGGCTTGAAGCCCGCGCTGTCCAACATCTAAAATATCGTTGACGGCCATTAAAACCTTCCTTCCAAGACTTTTCCTGACGTAGAAAGATCCTGACGTTTACCAGATTGATTGTAGACACCTGGATTTCCGAAAAGGCTTTTTAAATTTCCCAGTAAAAGATCAACATTCTTAAGTGAGTGCTTCAAAAGACTTTGATTGGACTGAGCTCTTTTTGAAAGATGCATCCAAGACATTCTCCATTTAGACTCTTGAGCTCTCCACTTATCAATCAATGCTTCGGAAAATTCAGATTCTACTTCTGCTACACTTTTTCCAAAGCGAACTTGCGAAAGTCTTTTGAGAGATTCTCGTTTTTCTTTGAGCTGATTTACTAAGGCCGTTTTTTCGATAGTACTGCTGGTAATCTTTTCAATATCGAAAGCAATCAGCCCTTGTCGTTCTTTTTCTAATACTTTCAAAACTTGTTCAGCCAATTCGATACACTCCTGGCTCCAAGTAAGCAAAAGTTCCTGGGAACGGATAGACATTGAGGCCCCGAATTAAGTGTGAATGACACTAAAAAACTAAAGAAGATTCTTACCAAAATCAGTTCGCATATGCTCATCCACTAATCGATCAGCGATCTTTGAACTTTCAACTTGGTAAGTTCCGTCTTTGATGCTCTTTTTAAGCATTTCGACTTTATCTCGTCTGATATCTGGAGTGTTTCTGGCAATTTCACTCGCTTGCTTCATCAGTTGAGCGTGTTCAGAAATTTCCACGGAGGCACCACTACTGCCCCGACCTACCTGTAAATTTGAAGTATCGGTGGTGGCCCTTGACGAAGGGGTGGATTCTTTTGATTTATCAACCACGGTGGGCTGCATCGGAACTTGGTTTGAAACTTTCATAATCCACTCCTCGTTTAAATATAGTTTATCATCTTCCCTGAGAAGTGCGCAATAAATGCTCATAGACGATATTCGAGAGGCCTAGCTGCTCGCTGTCAGCCATTCTCTCAGCATTTTCACTATCTAGCATTCCCTTAAAAACACGCTCTGCGTTGCTCTCGGGAATTAATCCACCAGGAGTAACCGTCTTGCGCATCGCGCCTATCATTTGATTTATAAAAACCGCTTCAAACTGCTTTGCGACTTTTTTCAATTCCTTATTTTCGGGAGGCTGATTTTCCCCCTGCGAAGGAAGCACAGGATTTGGATTTGGATTAATTTTCATATTTTATTGCATTTCTATTTCGGCCATTAAAGCTCCTGAAGCTTTTAACGCCTGGAGAAGTGAAATGAGATCCTCAGAGCTGGCTCCCATCTCGTTAAGCGACGAAGCAATATCCGCAATGCTGGCGCCTTTTTTCATGACAATCAGTTTTTGATCTTTTTTAGTTGATTCGCCTTCAGCAGCCGCTGCGGCACCACCTTCAGCTGCGGGGGCTCTTTCGTCTCGAATTTCAATCTTGAGATTTCCTTGTGCTATCGCAACGGGTGCGATGCGAACTTGATCTCCCAAAACAACTGTTCCCGTTTTAGCGTTAATAACTACTTTGGATCGAGTATCCGCTTCTACATCTATCACTTCGATTTGAGCTAATAACTCCACTGGATTTGCTTCGTAATGGTAGGGCGGCAAAACATCAACGGTTCCTGCATCAACAGCAGTGGCATATTTTCCTCCTAGCTCTTCGTTGATTCTTCTGGCCATTCTTACAGAAGTTGTGAAATCTGGATTCAACAACTGATATCGAAACTCTTTCATGGACGCAAAATTTTGGGGGATTTCTCTTTCAAGAGAAGCGCCTCCTGGAATCAGTCCAGTCACCAAGTTTTGTGAATTAGAACCTCCACCGCCTCCTGCTCCTCCAGAAGCAGCCATCTTTTTAAGCGCAAGGACTTTACCACTTGCCATCGCGTATACTTTTCCATCAGCGCCTCTGAGCGAAGACATCATCAGTGTCCCCCCTTCCAATGAACTCGCACTGCCTACACTCGAAACTTGAACGTCTAATCGTGTCCCACCTTTTGCGTAAGGGGGAAGAGTTGCCGTTACAATAACCGCAGCGGCGTTTTTGGTTTCCATCTTTTGGTTTTTAACATCTACTCCCAGCCCTCTTAAGACAAGGCCAAGTGAGTTTTCCGTTAATTCATTGGATTTATCTCCCGAACCGGCGAGACCGACGACAATGCCATATCCAAACAACTGATTTGCTCTTGCCCCTTTTAAAGTCGCAATGTCTTTTAAGCGCGCACCAAAGCTAGGAGCAGAGGCGCCTAATACTAGCAGAGTTAAAAAGACTTTCTTCATTGCGCATCCCCTTCATCGTAGGTAGTCACTTTCATGTCTCGCTTAATACTTTCAAATTTAAGATCTAACAGAGCATCAGAGGTGGCTGTATCATCAGATGCAATTTCTCGCTCTCTTAAGACGCCTTGAATGTAAACGAAGGGTGAGTCATCAGCTGGTTTAAACCCATGATTAGCTGCGACCCGGTAGCCTCCTCTGGGCAAAGCCTCGATGATAGTGACTTCAACTGTTTCAGGAATTTTTAAAGGCGCTTTGGCAGAGGCCGGTCCGCGACCCTCGGAGGCAGCTTCCGCTGGAGCAACAGGAGCGCTAGCCACTTCTGCGGGCGTGGCCTTCGCTCCTTTTGCATCCTTTTTATTATCCTTCTTACCGTCTTTATTTTCCGTTTCAGCCAGTGGCTCAGGAATAGGTCGTTTGATAGCCTGCTCTAAACGGGCCATAAATTTTTTATCAAGTTTGATTGTTACGATATCGCCTGGAGCTCGCGTTTGCGTGGGGGAATACATTTGGTTCCAGCTGGAATCTTCACTCCAAAGAGAACCTAACTCTCTTTGGATTTTCTTCGGTTTTTGTTGAGGATAGTGAGTTACTTTTGGCGGAGGTTGAATTTCCACTTCATTTTTGGAAGGGGTAAACCAAGAACATCCCCCTAATAAAACCAGAACGATTCCGTAAAAAGCGATTCTCATTCTCTCTCCTTGACTTACTTAAGTGCTACTCGACCTTGATCAATTACTTTAGCTCGAACAATTCTTTTGTTGTTCTGATTTTCAACTCGAATCCACTGCCCTGTTCGACCATTATCCAAAGCTTTCATTCGAGCCTTAATCGACAGTTGTGTGTTCTCGAAGAGTAAATCCACCATTTCCCCTCGCTTGATTTCAGACGGGGTTTCGACTTGAGTCGGATTCACAATGCTGCCTGACCGAATGAAGGTTCTTGCTATCTTATTCTCTAGCTCATGAGTCTGGGTAAAAATACCGTTCTTTGAGAAACGAGAGACTTCTCGGTTTTCAAATCGAATCCCTTCTTCATCTAGGGGATCACCGGGGTTCAGATTTTTAGTTGCAATTGCCACGGGCTCTTCGACTCGGATGATTGCAGTACCAAACGTGCTCTTGGGTTCGCCCTTCTCTTCCCAAGCAAGCTCAAAACTTACTGCTCCCAGTGCGGGACGAGGCTGTAAACTCATGAGCGCAGCTTTTTCCGGTACTTTTCCTCGATTATTGATTTGGCTCACTTCAACTCGACTAGCATTTGGCCAATCCCGTCGTGCACTTTCTTGAATGGCCTGCTCGAGCTTTGAGGGAACCTGAGATCTTATCGGACCGGGTGCTGCCCCTAACAAGCTACCGAAGAGAAATGAAACAAATATTTTTTTCACTTGGTTACCTTATCCCAGTCGTGTTCTGGAGCATTTGATCTACGGTTTGGATTACTTTCGAATTCATTTCAAAAGCTCTCTGAGTAGAAATCATATCTGTCATCTCTTTCACGACGTCGACATTGGATGACTCCAAATACCTTTGCATGATTCCGCCCACGGGAGCTTGATTGGGGACAGAAATGTTAGCCGGACCACTGCCTTCTGTTGCGAGGAAAATATTTTTCCCCATTGCTTTCAAACCACCATTGTTCAGAAAAGTAGCTAATTGAAGCTGGCCAAGCTGTTGCCTTTCCGTTTCACTCATGATCGCCCAGACGACTCCATCATCTGTGATTTCAATTCTTTTTGCGCTCTGAGGCACCGTTATTTCTGGTTGAAGGGGATATCCATCAATGGTTTCAACACGGCCCACGGAAGATTGATAGAAAGATCCATCTCTTTTGTAGCCGGTTTCACCTGTAGGGAGTTGAACCATAAAAAAACCTTCTCCCCGGACCATCATATCTAGGTCTCGAGAAGTAGATACGGGGCTTCCGATTTCAAAGTTTCTTTGAGTTCCCGAAACCTTGACTCCCATTCCTCTTTGAATCCCAACGGGCGCTTGGGTTTGGGCAGAAGTATTAGCTCCTGGTTCTTGAAGCGTTTCATAAAGCAGGTCTTGAAATTCAGCTCGGCTCTTTTTGTATCCAGTTGTATTTACGTTAGCGAGATTGTTTGAAATGCTATCGATCTGTGCCATCTGGGCTTCCATACCTGATGCTGCACTATTGAGGGCGCTAATCATGGTTCGCTCCTTTATCTATCTTTGACGATGTCGTTTACGCTTTTGCTATCAATATCCTGATACGTTTTTACGGCCTGCATATGAGACTCATAGGCACGCGTGGCTTCAATGAGTCTTGTCATCTCCGTCACGGGATTTACGTTTGATCCTTCAATAAAGCCTTGGTGGAGCTTGCTTGTAGTCACTCCGTTTTTAAGATTTCCAGGATGGGTGTTTCGATAATAACTGTTCCCCATTTTTTCTAACCACTGTGATTCTTGAAATTCTTCAACACTCAGAGAAGCTACTTCAGCTCCATTCTGCAAAATTCTTCCGTCTTCAGTAATTTGAATAGGGCCCTGCCCCAGTTGAATGACTCTGGCTTGAGCATCCGGCTGCCGATCAGGAACTTGTCCCGTCACGGGAGGCGCTCCTCGTACCTCAAGTTGGGAAACTGCTGCTTGACCTTGAGTTGCCTTGCTTAAAACCGGAAAGCCACTTGTCGTTACGAGTCTGCCCTCGCTATCGATGCTAAAATTTCCCTGGCGCGAGTAACGAATCCCAGCTGGAGTGAGGACCTCAAAAAAACCTGTTCCTTCAATCGCAACATCGAGTGCCCGACCCGATTTTTGAAGCGTCCCTTGTTTAAAATCGGTGTAAACCCCGTCTAATTCCACAAAACTTTTATCACCGGTGGGACGTGCATCAGGATCAGAAAGGCTTTGAATTTCTCTTTGAAGGCCATCTACCGAATCCCCTCGGCGCAACTCAGTGAGGTACTCGTTGAAGGTTCCGGTGTCTCTTTTGAAACCCGGTGTGGTTGCATTAGCTAAATTATTGGCGATCAGTTCTACTTCGCGAGATTTGGCTAATCCGCCCGATAATGCTGTGTATATACCTTTGTCCATAAAGGTAGAAGAAGCATCTCTTGTGCCAAAGATTTGAGAGGCGGTGCTCCGGCAGACTGGGTGAGTTAAGGACCTATTTTTTCCTTTTCTAGCAGGAAATTATTTCCTCAGTATGGTTTCTCACTGCCTGAGTAACCAGAAGTCTCAAGACAGAAGCGTCAACATCGTGACTCCTCCGTCAATAAAAAACCCTGCTTGCTAAGAAGATTCTTAAACAAGCAGGGTCTTTATATAAAAAGCTATAAACCAAAGATCTCTTAGTTCAGATAATCTTTGAATGCTTTTCCAGGACGGAATTTAGGTACTGTGCAAGCAGGAATTTTGATGCTTGCGCCAGTTTGAGGATTTCGTCCTGTACGAGCTTTTCTTTTGGAACGAGTGAATGTTCCAAAACCAACCATAGTCACATCGTCACCTTTTTTTACTGATTTGCGAATGATGTCTAAGGTTCCATCAATAACTCTTTCGCAATCTGCTTTGGTCATTTCCAATTCAGTTGCTAGTTGTTCAACAAGTTGCGCTTTATTCATGACTTCTTTTCCTCCTCAATAGGGACAAAACTACATGTTTAACAAGAGCACGATTTTTAGCAAATCCCACCACAAAGGGTCAAACAAAAATCTTTTTTATTTTTCAAAAAACAAGTTGCCAACTCAAAAAAAGACGTTCCTTTTTGAGTTGCGACCACAATAATTGGCTCTTAACTGGATAGGTTTTTCTTGACTGGTAATGTTTTGAATCTGCAGCACTGGCTCGCACCGTGAGCCGCCCTCACTGAGTTGGGCTTTCCACCAAGTGTGTCCTGATTGAAACACCCATTCATTTCCTTCCCGAATCCCAGTGATGTTTTTTTGATTGAGAGAGTTCGCCCAGACACCCTGAAATCGGGAAGTTCCTGGACCCTCATATTTGATCCACAGCTGTTGGTCTTTTGCTAAATATCCCTCATCAAATTGCTTCCGATCTGTTCTCGGAAAAGCGTGGCTCATGACCAAAAGCAAATTCGGTAGAACGACCAGGGTCCAAATCTTTTGCGGAAACATACCAGGGGTGTAACCCAGTTCAGTCCTGGTGAAAAGGAAAAGGTCATTGTATATTGGACCCATGCCAGCCTCAGAACGCATTCCGGGTTATTTAAAAAAGTATTGTAAAGGGCAAGACTATGCTCGCTATACTGCCCGCGAACAATCCACTTGGAGATATATCTTAAGACAAGCCCGAGATTTTTTTAAAGACCATGCGGTTCCGATTTATAGGGAAGGTCTCAAGAAAACGGGGATTAGCTTAGAGAAAATTCCGAAAATTGATGACATTGATAAATGTTTACGAGATTTCGGGTGGGGCGCAGTCGGCGTGAGCGGATTTATTCCCCCATCGGCATTTCTGGATTTTCAAGCTCGCGGGATCATGCCCATTGCGATGGATATGCGCACGCTAGAACATGTTGGTTATACTCCGGCTCCCGATATTGTTCATGAAGCTGCTGGCCACTTACCGATTTTGGCCGATCCCCTCTACCGAGATTATTTCAAGCAGTATGCAAGGATGGCAAAAAAGGCCCTGCAAACCAAAGAAGATATTTCACTCTACGAAGCTGTGCGAGTGATGTCGGATATCAAAGAAAATCCCGACACTACGCAAGAGCAACTAAAAGAAGCTGAAAATAACTTAGAACTAAAAATCAAAGCTATTTCTGAAATCAGCGAGCTCAATAGGGTTGCCCGCATGAATTGGTGGACTGCCGAATATGGGCTGGTGGGAGATTTAAAACACCCCAAAATTTACGGGGCTGGACTTCTTTCTTCGGTGGCTGAAAGTAAACATTGCTTGAGCCCGGAAGTTAAAAAAATTCGGCTATCAATCGATTGCGTGCATCAGACCTATGATATTACAGAGCCCCAACCCCAACTTTTTGTGGCGGAATCTCTCGAGCACCTGCCGGCTGTATTGGTCGAGCTCGAAGAAACTTTAAGCTATCGTGTGGGCGGCGTGGAGTCTGTGAAAAAAGCACTGCGCTCGGGAACGATTACAACTTGTGTCTTTGAGCAAGGGGCTTCTATCAGCGGAGATCTCTGTCAACTCATTGAAGAGAAAAATGAGCTGCATTTCGTAAAGTATCAAGGCCCTGTTCAGATTGCTTGTGCTGAAAAAGAACTCCCCGGTCAAGGCCGGGAGAGACACCCTGAAGGATTTAGTTCCCCAGTGGGAAGATGGAAGGCGGCTCCCCAAAAACCCGCAAGTGAGTTGAATGATGATGAACTCACACGAATCGGACTTAAAAAAGGGGCTCGCTGCCGATTGGAGTTTGTGTCGGGATTTGTGATTGAAGGCGAGTTAATGGATTGGGTCCGCTCTGAAGCCAAACTAGTTTTGATTCAATGGAAAAACTGTCGGGTGAGCCGAGGCAGTGAAGTATTTTATCAGCCCGAATGGGGAGACTTTGATCAAGTCGTAGGTGAAAAAGCAGTTTCGGTTCATGCAGGCCCCGCCGAGAGAGAACTTTATGGTGAGTACGAGCTGGGAAAAGTCAGTACCTCTCCGGGAAGGGCTTCTCCCTACTCTGCTTTAGAAAATAAAGTGTCCGTTTTCTACGACAGCCTTCGAAAAATGCGAGATGAAGCCAAAGCCTCTGTGACCGAGCTAAAGAAGATGAGCGGCCAAATCCTTTCGCAAACTCCTGAAGAATGGCTTTTAAATGTGGAAATTTTAGAGCTCCTGAACTCCTCTCTGCTTCAAGCTGAGGGAAGCCGGGCCTTGGGAGAACACTTACAAGAAAGGCTTCTTGTCCAAGCAAAACAGAGCCCCTCCGATATCGCGAAACTCATCCATGAAGGGTTGCGACTCGCCGCACCACAGAAATCTCTTTAAATCTCAGAGACAAACAGCAGAAATTTCGTTAGAAATAGTGTTTTCCGGGCTTGTCCCTGGTGGGGCGTAGACAAGCGGTAAGTCACTGGATTTTGATTCCAGCATTCCCAGGTTCGAATCCTGGCGCCCCAACCAAATTCTTACTTAAAAATCCCTTTGAGAATATTTTTGATTTGTCCTTCGGCCTGCTTCTTTATTTCCTGAGTGGCTTTTTCTTGAGCTGCAGCTCCCAGGTTTTTTAGCGCGACTTGAACCAAAGCTTCTGGAATCTGGAGGTAACTGTATTCCGGACTGAGCAACGTTCCCCCGACTGAAATAGGAATTCGGAAGGGCTTTCCACGCTCGATTAAAATCGGGTCGACATGCAAAAGATTATAAGTATCGTAAACTTCCCAATCTGCTTTGAGCGCAAAATCCAAAAGTCCAACTTTCATATTTCCTTTGATGTCCACTCCTTTTTGGGGAATGGCCTCAGCAAAAAAATCGGGCGACTGAAATTCCCCCTCTTTTATGGTGAAGGTAGCGGTAATTTTTTTAAACTCTGATGAAACATCTCCCATCTTCAGCTCTTTCCCTTTAAGAGCAGGAATTTTTTCCGAGACTTTTTCGTAAGCTCCTTTAATCCCTCCGGCCACCATTTTATGAATATCAAACGTGTTCAGCTTTGCTCCGGCGATAAACATTTTTCCATTCGCGTTTAAACTCTTTTTTGCCGAGTTAGCGTCCGCTCCCTCTCCTTTGCCAGACATTTCCCCGCTGAGTGATCCCCTGATCGTATTTTTGAAAAACTCCATTTTCGAAGCGACGGCCTCTCCAAGGCTCAATCCATCCAATTGCACTTGAAAAGCATATTTAGGAGCTTTCATTGTTAGATCTACTTGAGTTGTTCCCTTGATTTTCCCGCCCCACAGGCGAATCTCATCGAAAGTACCAGCGAGTTTTTGGTCTCTCAAAAGGAACTTTCCTCTGACTGGTTCAAGCTGCATTTGATAAAGTTTTATAACCCTTGCATTGAAAACAATTTCCCCAGAGGCAGTCTTAGCGGGTGCACTGGGAGTTGATGGGGCCGTGGTCGCTGGAGTTGCCGAGGCCGCCTTTGTCGATTGTGGCATAACCGGGACCGGCGCCTCCCCCTTATCGATTGTTTTTCGGGCTGGTGGAGAAGCGTTTTTCATTTTTACCCAATCCACTAACTCATCTAGGTTCATTTCATTCGAAAGGACATTCACCATGATTTTAGGATTTTCAAAGGATTTAACTTGAGTGGAGACTTCGCAATCAAAAGCCTTTGCCTTTAATTTTAGAACTGCCTTTTCAACTGCATCAGTTGTAGCCTTCCATTGGGCCGTTACTTCAACGTCTTGCTTAAGATAGTTTCCTCCTACTTTGACTGGCTCTAACTCACCTTCAGCCAAGTAGGTATCGTTCGTCTTTTTAATGGACATGCGAAGGCGAGCGGGAGAACCACTCTTTTTTTGAAAAGCACCCAGGGCCAAAGAAACCTTGTCAAAGTTCGCTGAAAGATTAAGGGCCTTATCTTTGCTCTCGCCGTTAATTTCGAACGGACCAGTAATCTCTCCTTGCCCTTCAGTTAAAGCCCCTAAAATTCCAGAAAGCTTAAACATGGGAAGAGAATCAAGGGACAAGGATCCGGTTTTTAAATTCAACCGATCCAATTCATAGTGAGAATGTGATTTCGAATCCTCAACCTTAAGAGCCGCCTCTTCGATTGAAATTGAAACGGTAGCCTGCTGGGCCCAAGAAGGACCGACTTCTGTCACTGGAGCTTTTGCCTCTATCGCGGCTTTGGGAACTTCAGGGCTTTTGGCTTCTGGGACTTGAGCCCCGACCACTCCCTGAGCTTTCTCTTGCTTTATAAGAGTGAGTACATTCCATTCCCCCCGTTGGTCTCTTTTGACCTGCACCCTGGGCTTCTGCATCACAACTTGAATTTCCGGTTTCATGGCGAGTAATGACCGAAGGGGTACTCGCAACTTGAATTTTCCCACTGATAAAATTTGAGCCTTATTCGAATCGGTCAAGATAGCTTCATCCGCTTCAACTGCTAGTTCCCCCCAAAGAGTCAGCTTGAGCTTACCCAGGTTGAAATGCCCATTGATTTTCGAGTTTACCAATTCCAATATTTCGGGTCGAAACCGATCTACATCGACAAAAAACGGAATAGTTACTATTCCCAGGAGGAGGACTAAAAGAACCGCCAAGAGACCGAAAGTAAGTTTTTTCATTTTATTAATTTAAGGGTTTCAAAAACTCCAGGGTACCCCTGTTCGAACCAATGCCACCAACCGATCACCATGATAAGGTGCCCCACAAAAATGAAAAAATGGCTCCACATTTCAATCCGATCGGAGTTTCCGGCCATGTACCGAACCCAATGCATTGCTTCGTCAATAACGCTGTAAAACACAGAGAGGACCGTCAGAACGAGGGCCGGAATTCTTAAAAACTCCCGGTGAGAATAGGCCAGACAAAGCGTGAAGACACTGGTGATGCCGGCAAAAATCGTAATGTGGTGAACCAGATCTTCTCCGGTCTTCAAGGCTTGCTTGTAGGCGGTTCGGTGGCCAATGGTATCGAAAGCGATAGCTCCAACGAAAATAAAAATCCCAATAGGTACATTCCACACATAGGCGGGGTATTGCACGCCACTCAGAAAACCAAATACGAGAAATCCGGTAACAGATCCCAAGAGCCCAAGCATCAACCCAATCCAAGCGAAATAAACCTTCCAATCCTCACGATTGAAGAGCTTCATCCGGCTAGCGTAGTGAACTGTGTCTTCTAAGAAAGTTCGGCTGTGTTCCACTGATGTCTCCAGAGTTGTAAATTATCTACTTTTTTCCACGGCTTTAAAAGTCGATATCGTAACGTTCGAGCGACATACCCAACCGCTTTAAAGACACAAAGTAGCTTCTCCGTTTTTGTGACTACTGTGCGAGAATCCCAGGCTTTTTCCCGTCGCTCCTCAACTTTTCTTCCAATCTTTCGGTAGACACAGATGGCCATTGAAACTGCCAAAGCCGATCTCCAAGGGAGAAATTTAAGCCCCTGAATCCCCAATTCATAACGGGCTTCAGCCTCTCTCAAAAGCTTTCGAACAAAATAAGCTATTGAAGTACGAAAGGCAGGATTCAAAACGTCTTTTTCTTCCATCCCCATTTCTTGAAGCCAGCCGAGAGGCAAATAAACTCTTCCCATTCTCGCATCTGTCATCACATCTCTTGAAATATTGGTAAGCTGCATTGCAATTCCTAAGTCAGAAGCGTGTTTAAGCGCTCCCTCTTCGGAAACACCCATGATGTGACTCATCATAAGGCCCACGCAACCGGCAACACGGTAACAATAGAGGCTGAGGTCTTTCATTTCAGGATAGCGCTTATTTTCTACATCCATCTCCATGCCTTTGAGAAGTTCCAAAGCATAGTAGCTGGGAATTTCATAATCCTTTGCAACTTTGCCGAGCGCCTGAAAAACAACATTATCAGTAGGCGTTCCGTCAAAAGCTTGTTGCGTCTCGGTTTTTAATTGCTCCAGAACTGTTTTTTGTTTTGAGGGATCTTCAACTTCATCGATTGCGTCATCCACGTAACGACACCAGCCATAGAGAAAACAAGCGGCATCTCGAGTTTTTTCATCAAACAGACGACTGGCTAACGAAAAGCTCTTAGACCCTTTCTCAATGATGGTCTGACACTGTTTCGCTAGGTCTTCGGTCTGGCTCTCGGTCGTTACAGATCTTTTTTTTTTTATATCCTCAAGTACTAAACCAGCTGTTGCTTTTGCCGAGCCGACTACTCCAGGAATCCCTGCTCCGGGGTGGGTTCCGGCCCCCACAAAATAGAGGTTAGAAAACTGGTCGTCTCGGTTATGGGTTCTAAAATAGGCACTTTGATGAAGGACTGGCTCCAATGAAAATGCCGATCCCCAACGTGCATTGAGTTCGCTTTCAAAGTCTAGTGGCGTAAAGATTCGTTGGGTAACAATAGATTCCGAAAGGCCCGGCAAGTATCTCTCATCCAGGTAATCAATGATTGACTTGGCATAACGGGGACCTTCTACGGTCCAATCAACATCACATTTTTCTAGATGTGGGACCGGTGAAAGCGCGTAGAAGGCATCGCACCCCTCGGGCGCCAAGCTGGGATCCGTCACTGTTGGTCGGTGTACATAGAGTGAGAAATCCTCTGCCAGTTCACCTCGTTTGAAAATATCCGCCAGATGCTCTTTGTATCGAGGCCCAAACACGATGTTGTGATGCTCAAACTGTGGAAACTGTTTATTGGTGCCAAAATAAATCACGAACAAAGACATGCTAAAGCGACTACGCTCAAGCTTCTTTCGAGAACTATCTAGCTTCGGTTCTCGTTTAAGGAGATGGTGATAGGTGTGAAAGACATCCGCGTTACTGACAACCAAATCGGCCAAGAGCGTCTCCCCTTTTTTAGTGACGACACCTTTTACGCGATCGTTTTCAGTTACAATTTCATGCACCTCTGTATTGCACTCCAACTTGCCGCCTAAATCCTCAAAAAGCTTAACGAGCCCCTGAATGAGAGCTCCCGTTCCCCCTATAGGAAAGTAGACCCCCCATTTTCTCTCAAGAAAATGTATCAGCGTGTAGATGCTGGAGGTACTAAACGGATTGCCTCCCACCAAGAGTGAATGAAAGCTAAAAGCCTGACGAAGATGGGGATCTTGGATGTACTTGGACACTATCCCGTACACAGAACGATAGGCCTCAAGACGCATCAGTTGAGGCGACACCCGAATCATGCTCCACCAATCCAAAAACGGAACATGAGCCAATTTGGTGTAGCCCTCTTCGAAAACCTCTTCCGTGTACTTTAAAAACTCGGTGTAATTTTTAGCATCTTCTGGATTGAGCTTTTGGATTTGCTCAAGAGTTTTTTCATGGTCGTTGGTGTAATCAAAAACATATCCATCTTCCCAGAACAGCTTATAGAGGGGGGTAACAGGAACCAATTCGACATAGTCCTTAATGTTTCGAGTGGACAGTTCAAACAGTTCTTCTAAACAAGGCGGGGCGGTGATCACCGTTGGACCAGCATC
Source organism: Bdellovibrio sp. ZAP7 (assembly GCA_945878405.1). Lineage (GTDB taxonomy): Bacteria > Bdellovibrionota > FAC87 > UBA2466 > UBA2466 > RFNO01. The sequence continues at coordinate 83,430 of CAMCTJ010000007.1, read as the reverse complement.
GAAAGTAAATCCATTATCTTTATAAACGTAAGCTCGGCCCCCGGGTTTATCACGTTTTTCCAAGAGGGTGACTTGGACTCCAGCTGATTGCAGCCGAATGGCGCAAGCAAGACCTCCAAAGCCACTTCCGATGACGATTGCCTGTGTTTTTTTACTCATAAGACCTCTTTAGGGTTTCACCCATTATAAACATTTTATCTACTGCAGCTGCATTCCATATTTTGCGATCAAGTCTCGCCAGAGTCCCATCTAAAAACTCCTGAGCGTTCCTTTTCGCCTTACCTATCCACTCTGCTTTCTGAAAGTAATGATTCAGTTCTACTTCTTCAGGCAGCCTGCTTACCACCTCTTTAAACCGACTGTATTCGTCGCTCGAGAGGAGCTCCGCTGCTGAAGCCCAAACCCACGAGGGACGTTTCCCTTTTAAATCTTCAAACCGTTTTGGATCTGGGGGAGTCTTTTCCTTGATGTTGCCTAAGTCATCAAACATTTGAAGAGCCGTTCCAAAGTCGCATCCTACCCGAGACAGTTCAGAAACTTGTTCAGAAGTCGCTCCAGCAAGCACAGCTCCCAACTCGAACGCAAGAGCTGTTAAGGCTCCGGTCTTTAATTCAAGGGAAGCAAGACAAACTGATTTCACTCGCTCTTGAGGCAACTCAGAAACCGGAGTTCCCACATCTAGCGCTTGACCCGAATGAGCTCTAATAAGGGCGCGGTGACAAACCCGCGTTAATTCGAACTTGGTTTGAGCGGAAACACTCCATTGCTCAATCGTTTCCAAAGGCCAAAAATAAAGCCAGTTGGCACTGTTTAAGGCAACGGCAAGACCGTAGGTTCTATGAAGTGCCGGCTGCCCTCGACGTAATTCGCTATTGTCCTGAATATCATCCACTACTAGCGAAGCTGCATGAATGGCTTCGAGAACCTGCATAGCCTCTTCAACGTATTTTCCGGGGCTTTCGCCGTTACTCACCAGATCAAAACCACTTCTGACTAGTTGCCCACGAAAGTGTTTACTGGGCCGATTTAAAAACTCATTGAGAGGCGCGAGAAGACTCTTACCAATAAGATCCTCAATGCCTCTTTTTTCCGTCAGATCGAGCCACTCTTCAAGTGCCCTAGCAGTCGGTAGCCAATTACTCTGATGAGAGTTCATGTGCTAGCTCCTTTCTCAGTGCTGACAAAGCGGCTCTCACTGGCACTGGGGGTGTTCGAAGAAAAAATCGAGCTTTTTCAAAAAGACTCAATCGATTTGCGTAAAAACTTTCTATTAAGTCAATCGGTAACCGGTAAAAATGCTGCAAAAATTGAAAACGTTGTTCTGGACATTTGGATAAAAACATTACCCGATTAAGCAAAATAAAAAACCACTGACGACGATAGATACTCTCGGAAAAATGTTCTAACGTCTGAGCCCAACTCGACTCATCATGTGTTTTTAACAACAGGTCAACCGTTTGAACTGCCATCGGCAAACTATATCCGGTGGTCGGATGAAACAATCCCGCTCTCATTCCCACGGTCAGTGGCGTTTCTCTCAGGCTTTCCGGAGATCGCCCCCCTAAACAAAACTGTTTTTTTAGTGGGAGGGGCAAGCAGCCTGTCTCTTCGTAAAACACTTCTCTGACTTGCCAATTTTTTTCTGCACTATATTCCAAAATTTCTTTTCGGAACTGCTCGGAATCAACCTCGGGAGTCTCACTATATCGAGTATCTTCAATGAGAAGTCGGTTTTCGCTCCAAGGGAGACAGTACAAAAAGCGGTAACCCTCTTTTTGCTCAACAGTAGCATCCATCAAAATCGGAGCCTTCAGGCCATGAGGATGATTCAGTTCTATTTCCAGACCAAAGAATTTTTGAAATCCACAAGCGCCTTCTTCGAGCTCAAGCTTTCCGCGCCCGTCAATGACCACCTTAGCGGAAAGAATGTTACCATCTTTTAAAACAACTTGGTTCTCAGAAACCGCAAGAACATCCGTATTAAATCTCACATTCTCAGATAACTCTTGAAAGAGCACTTCATGGAATTTCCGTGATCGAATACTGTAGTACCGACTATCCAATTGGCGTTCGTATTCCGGAAACACCACCTGGTAAAACGGCCAAGAAGCTGACACCAGTGGCCGGATCCAATTCAGGCTCTCAGGAGTAAGGTCCTTCTCATGAAAAGACCACGTACTTCTTCCCCCAAAAGAAATCCCTCGCTCAATTACTAAAAACTTCAACCACGGTTTTATCCGCTTTAGTTGCCAGGCTAGTAACCCGTTAACTAACCCGCCCCCAACTAACAAAATGTCGTAATCAAAATGCTGCATGAAATTTAGCCTCTAAACCTACCGAACCATCCCTCTCATGGCAACGAGAACGTTTAGCGCTATTTTTATGTAATTTTAGGGGTTTACAGCCCGCTCCTAAACCCATATTTTAAGATTAATGACCGGAACGCAAATCCACCTATTCTTGAGTCGTTCTCCTCTCTTGTTTCTCTTAGCTGCCTTGATTCTTTTTGGATTAGCCTGGAAAAAAAAACAGAAGGATTGGGAAACTATCGGTCTTATCTGGACTATTATCGCGTGCCTCCTAGTCATCCCAACTTATTTATCTGGAAGTTTACTCGAGGCATCTTTTTCGTCGGAACATGAAAAATTAGCTAAGATTTCTATCATTATTGCGATTCTGACCTCTATTCTTCTGATTATTTCACTTACCTTTCGTCAAACCCAGGTTTCAAGTTGGACTAAAAAGCTTGGGCTCATTACAGCTCTTTTAACCTTGTTTTCACTGTCCCTAACCAACCATTATGGCGCGCTTATCCGACATGGTGAGCCCGATTCAGTGTCTACCGAAGAAGAACAGGAAGATGAAGAAGAGCAGGAGGACAGAGAAGATCCTCAAAGAGGCAACGAAGTATGAATCTTTTTCACCAATTCGTTTTGGGCATCTGCCTTTTTTTGGTTTTGGCTCAGTGTTCAACGATATCTGTCCCCTCTTCCCCAGTTCTCCCAGCGGATGAATTTTTCAGTGATCGCCCCCCCGACTCAATTTTGGGAGATGGCAGTCTTCTTTTTAGTCAGGCACAAAATTTTGATCGAATGCTTCGAGGAAAACTAACCGAGGACGAACAAAAGACTATTGTGAAGAATTGCTTAAACGCGGAAAAAGCAAACCCCTTTTGTTCTGGTTTTTTTCAAAGACAAAAACTGCTGCGCTTGGTAGCGGACAAAACGATTACCCCGACTGCCCCTCCTAGACGAGAGGTTATTCCTGTGCGTCCCCAAATTGAGAGCGGCCAAATCGTAAATTTAAAAGCACTCCGTCATTCTGAGATGGAACCTCTTCTTAAAGGCCTCTCGGGCTCTTCCGAACAAGACCTCTTGTTACTTGCTGAGAAAACCCTAAAAGAATCTAAATGCCCAAACAGATTTGCAGTAGCGGTCGCTGCCATGCTCGAAGACTTTCTGCCCACACGAAATCACCAGGTTTTAATTTCAGATTTGTACCAGGCGGGAGCAAAATGTGCGCGTCGCGATCCTATCGATCAGGAACATTATTACACTCGAGCTGGACTGTTTTTGTTTTGGGCCACTGAATACAAAAAAGCGGCGTCGGTTTTGAGAAAAGTGCAGCCGATGGACGCTTTTTCTGGAAGAGCTTTCTACTGGCTTGCGCAAGCGCAGAAATTGTCTGGAAATAAAGTTGCAGCGGAATTAACCCTCACTCGTCTTTTAGCTAAACACCCGCTCTCATTTCATTCCCTCATAGCATCTCAGGAGGTCGGAACAGAGCCCTTGATTGGATGGCAGAACACAGTTCCCATTAAAAAATCACGAAGTGCACGATCCCCCAAAGCAAATGCGTTTATTAAACAAGCTGAAATATTAAAGCAGTTTGGGTTTGATTTTTCGGCAGCCATTATTGCGGAATGGAGTTTTAAAAAATACCAACGTCTCGAAGGTGAAGTAAGGTTGCATCTCGCTTCGCTTGCAGATCCCCCTACCGCCATTACCCAAATTCCTGCTGTCTTATTAGCACAACCTCACCTAGCGAATAAGATGACTCTCGAACAAATGTATCCGCGGCCATTTTTTGAACTCTTTGTTCGCAATAATGAAGGCGTAGACGCCTATCTGCTGATGGCGATTGCGAGAAAGGAAAGTCGTTTTAATCCAAAAGCAGTATCGTGGGCTGATGCACAAGGACTCATGCAGATTAATCCAAACACTGCAAAACGAATGATGGGAAAAGACCAGACGGATCTTTTTAATCCCCAGACAAGCATCGAATTAGGAGCAAGACATATTCAAATGGATTTGTCTCGTTTTGATGATCGTCTTCCCTTAGCAATAGCTGCCTACAATGCCGGGGATGAAGTGGTTAGTCGTTGGCTAAAGCGTTATCCAGTATCAGACCCCTTGCTTTTCTTGGATCTTATCCCTTATCGAGAAACGAGAGATTATACCGGTTTTGTTTTGAACAATTATTTTTGGTACCAAAGGATTTACTCTAAAGATTATCCCAACCAAACCCTTCAGTCTCTAATGCATAATCGGCCAGCGAAATAATTTGCTCGTCATCATTTTCGTCGATTTTGCCAAAATTACTTTTAACCCGTCTTCGAACCTGTCCCGCAAAAACATGGAGGATTTCTTTCTCTTTAGCGGCTTTTTCTGGCCCCTTTTCCTCGATGCTGGAGGTCACTCGGGAGATCACACAAGCAAGTGCAAACAGATCGATCATGGCATCCGCAAGACGTCTTGTGGGAAATTGTAAGTCCACAATCTTTTTTCCGTGTTTGCGAAGGATTCGGTCTGCAAAACTAGCGAGATCTTTAGCGCACTCCTCAAAAATCTCTGTTTCTTCCTTGAGACTCGGATGTGCCATTGTGAAGGTGGCTTTCCCCAGTCCCGTCGTAAGAGAAACTTGTTTTTTGGCGTAATCCGAGAAGATGCCAAATCCCTTGATGGGATCTAGAAATACTTTCCCCAGACTTCCAGCCAATTCTTTTAACTGTTGCCCCACATCGTGCATTGCTGTGAGTGCAATGAAGAGTCTTAAAATATCGTTAGTTCCCTCGTAAATCCGATTAATTCTGGCATCTCGAAGCATTCGCTCATAGGGAAGCTCGCACATATAGCCCCCTCCTCCTGCAATTTGAAGAGCTTCATCGAGAGTTCGCCAGAGACATTCCGTTCCAAACACCTTACTAATCGCAGCTTCTACTGCATAGTCCTCGTGTCCTTGATCCACTAGTCCGGCCACTAAATTGACCACGGATTCAGTTGCGTAACATTCGACTACCATGTGCCCGATTTTCTGTTTAACGAGCCCGAAGTCAGCGATCGGTTTTCCAAATTGCTGGCGACTTTTTGCCTGATGGGTACTCAGAGCGATAGCTCGCTTCATTCCTCCAATGCAGCCCCCGCCCAGGCCACTACGACCACTGTTTAGGATTTTCATCGCAACTTTAAAACCCTTTCCTACTTCCCCAAGCACATGGTCATTGGGGACGCGGACATTTTCGAAGCTGACCGTAACCGTTGAACTTGCTCTTAACCCCATTTTATCTTCATGAGGACCCGTTGATACTCCCGCCATCTCTCGAGTAACAATGAAAGCAGTAATTTGTCCCTCAGGGGAGTCTGTTCTAGCGAAGACGGTGAAAAAATCAGCTAGACCTCCATTGGTGATCCAAATTTTCTCTCCGTTGAGTACCCAGGAATCTCCCTCTCTCACGGCTTTGCATTTGATTCCCGCGGCATCTGAGCCTGCACTGGGCTCCGTCAGACAGAAACAGGCGACCATTTCACCAGTAGCTAATTTTGGAAGATATTTTTTCTTCTGCTCGTCGGTTCCGAATAAGATGAGGCCTTTCATTCCGATCGAACTATGGGCTCCTGCGGTGATTGCGACTGAAGCCTCATATCGACTTAACTCCTGCAAAACCCGCGAATATCCAGTCACCGAAAGTCCCAAGCCTCCAAACTCTTCGGGAACTATGAAGCTAAAAAGACCGAACTCTTTCATTTCTTGGAGAAACTCTTTAGGCATTTCCCCTTGTTTGTCCCACTTTCGAAAATCTGAATCTTTCCCTTTTAGCCACGAGGAAAATGACGAAAAGATGGTTTTTAAAGTTTCCTTCTCATCCGTTTTCATTTTTGGATACGGGAAAATGATGTCTTCAGCAATTTTTCCCATGCACAAAGCGCGCATAAAGCTTCCGTTTGTTTTACTCATAGTTCCTCACTTGTTTTCAAACTCAGTTCCGAATTCAACCACTGAAGATAAGCTGGATTACCTCCCGTGATTGGCAAAAAAAGCACACAGGGGGTTTCATAGCTATGAAATGATTTTATCCATTCATTGATGTGTTGGGTCTTGTCGGATCGAGTTTTAAGTAACAACACAGTTTCTTGCCCCTGCTCAATCCTTCCCTTCCACCAGTAGAAAGAATTCATTCCCTCTAAAACGTTGACACAGGCCACCAGACGCTGCTCCAAAAGGCCCTGAGCTAGTCTTTGGGCTTCGGCTTTGTCTTTGGCTGTCACGTAGGCTAAAACCATCTCCATGACTGAACATTTTATCATAACCTGGATTTTTAAATGAAAGTTGTTACCTGGAACGTAAACTCAATCAATGTGCGGCTCGACCGTCTGAGCAAACTCCTAAAAAGAGAAGATCCTGACGTCGTTTGTTTACAGGAACTTAAATGCACTGAAGACAAATTTCCTTTTGAGGCACTACGGGAAAAGGGATTTGAATCAATCGTCTTAGGTCAAAAAACCTATAATGGGGTCGCCATTCTTTCAAAAGTTAAACCAAGCAAAATCTGGAAAGGCTTTGAAACTGCTCCAACAGACACTGAAGCCCGATTGATTGGAGCGCAAATTGATGGGGTTACGGTTATCTGCGTTTATGTTCCCAATGGCCAGGAAGTCGGATCAGATAAGTACCGCTATAAACTTAAATGGCTTGAACATCTCCGAGCGTTTTTGAAAGAAGAAGTGGATTTAAATTCTCCAGTTCTCGTCTGTGGTGACTTTAACATCGCGCCCACGGAAGAAGATGTATTCGATCCTAAGGCTTGGGAAAATCAAGTTCTCTTTTCTGATCCTGAGAAAGAATCACTTAAAACGATAATGGGACTGGGGTTAACGGACCTTTATCGAGAAATACATCCTACAGGGGAGGCATTTACTTGGTGGGACTACCGCAACATTTCTTTTCCTAAAAATCATGGATTACGAATTGATTTTATTTTGGGCTCGTCGAAAGCGGTTTCTTTTATTGAAGATGCTTATGTCGACAGGAATGAAAGAAAGGGGACTCAGCCCTCAGACCACGCCCCAGTTGTCTGTCTTTTCAAAGAGGGCTTTCTTCAAAAGAGGACTCATCTCCCCAAGTCTCTGTAGCTTCTTCATCGAAAGGAGAGTTACTGAGAAGGGAATCATTTTCTGCAAGCGGATCGGGAATACTCAAAACATCAGAGCTCGCGGCACTACCAAACCATAGGTCATTTTCTTTTTGTTTCTTCTCTTTATCTTTTTCTTCCCCGGTTCTTTTCTCAAAATCTCCCTCAAGCAGGTTTTCTTCTACATAGAGTCCCTTTTCAAAGGCATCAATGCGAGTGGGATCCCCAACGCCTTCCACCAATTTTTGACTTAATACGTAGCTCTCCGGTTCATTAGCTTCCTCAGCCGGATCAACAGGTCCAGATTCTTCTTTGGAAGAATTATCGGGATTTGCGAATTCGAGAGCCTCCATTACCGTGATTTCCGACTTAGCGCCCCCTAAATCCTCAGGGAATTGAAAATCAGTCGTATGGCCGACTAAAGGAAAAATGAAGAAAAAGGATAATAAGAGTTTTTTCACATTCTTATTTTCGACACAAATGCGAAAAAAACTTATCGCCAAGCGACATCGAAGAGGGTTTCGCTTAGTCTAAATCAACGATAGATAAACGCTTGTTTTCAATCCGAAGAGCTCTTTTACCGGAAAAAAGGGCTTTCAAATCATCCCCGATAAGCTTAGCAGCCTGTGCAGTCAGAATCCCCATCTCGACCCACTGCTCTTTTGATTTATCAAGATGATAAAGGATCTGAGTCGTCTGGTGGTTATTCATCAAAAATCGAGGCATGATTTCTGCTCGAGAAGCTAAAAAAGTCAGGTAGGTTTCAATCAGGTTTACGGCGTGTGAATCGATTCGTGGAATCTCTTTTCGCGGCTCAGGAGCTTTTTCAACCTCTACTTTCTGCCCCTTTTTGATCGCCTCCAGAATAACTCCTCCGCTTCGTTCAACTTCTTTAGAATGAATGCCACGGAATGTTTTTAGCTCTTCTAAGCTCTTAGGTTGGCTCCTAGCCAGGGCAATCAACACTTCATTGTCTGCAATCCACCCGCGCGGCAAGTTGGCTTCTTTAGCTCGACTTTCACGCCAACTCACCAATTCGGTGAGAACTGGTTGCTCTTTTTCAAGATGTGCTCCTTTAGCCATTTTTGTGGCTAAATCCTTGGGCGAGATATCAAAATGCGAGGGTTCTGTTTCACTCTCTTCCAGAGCCCACTCCCAGCGTTCGTGCCCATCCAAAATTTCTTTCATTTTTGTACCGAGGGAAACCAAGTGAGCCACGTCTTGTTCCGCGTAGTGGAGCAATTCCGGAGAAAGTGGTCTCGCTAACCATTTAGCTCGGGCTCGTCCCTTGGAAACATAAACTCCCAGAACTTCCCGAAGCAGCTTCTGTAATCCGATGCTATCCCCCATCCCGCAAAGAGCAGCCGCAATGGAAGTGTCTAAAACCGGCTTCGCTACCATTCCATAGGTCCAAAAAAGACATTCTTGATCGGCGTGACTCGCATGAAAAACCTTCAGGACCTTCGAATCGCTTAATAAATCTAATAAAACCCCTAGTTCCTTTTGTTCAAAAGCTGTGGGGTCTACGAGAAAGGTCTGATCATGATTAGCTAGCTGAATCAGCGCAATTCTCGGATAAAAGCTAGTTTCTCGAATAAACTCTGTGTCTACCCCGATCACAGCTTCTTTCTTTAGTACTGAAACTGCTGCTTTTAGTCCTTCTACCGAAGTTATTAGCTCCGGCGTCGGCTTCCCTTCTAAGTGTCGCATAATTTATCTTCTGTGGCTCCTCGCGATGATTGATGTTCTTCAAATCCCGGATTATAAAGTGTTTCCTAAATGATGAAACCAAGAAACCCAAATCCGGAAGTTTTTTCTGAAAGTCCCTTACAGCCCCGTTTTATTACGGCCGCTTCCCTATTTGACGGCCATGATGCTGCTATCAATATCATGCGCCGAGTGCTGCTCTCCCAAGGAGCGGAAGTCATCCACTTAGGACATAACCGCTCAGCCGAGGAAATTGTGACAGCCGCCATTCAAGAAGATGCGCAGGCTATTGCCATTAGTAGCTATCAAGGTGGGCACGTTGAGTTTTTTAAATATATCAAGGATTTGCTTACGAAAAACAAAGCCGAACATATCCCTATTTTTGGAGGCGGTGGGGGAACGATTACCCCTCAAGAGGCACGAGAATTAGAAAATTACGGAATTACGAAAATCTATTCCCCAGAGGATGGTCGCCAGCTCGGGCTCAATGGAATCATTGAACACATGTTAGCTCAGGTAAAAGAGCATCCCCTTAAAAACAAACACTGGAACCGATTATCTCACTTCGCATCTGAGACTCAGGCTCTTGCGGAACTGTTAACTTGTGCTGAGCTCGGCGAAGAATCCTTTCAGAAACAAGGTCTGGAAAAAGAAAAGAAGACCTATTTAGAGATTTTATCTGAGATTCAACAATCGCCCTCGTCTACTCAGGTAATCGGGATGACAGGGACCGGAGGCGCCGGAAAATCCAGTCTTACAGATGAACTTGTTCTAAGAATTTTGGAAAATGACCCAAAAGCTCGAGTGGCAATTCTAGCGATCGATCCCACTCGTAGAAAAACGGGCGGTGCTCTTTTAGGGGATCGCTTACGGATGAACAGCTTACAAAACCCCAGATGTTATATGCGCTCCCTGGCTACCCGGGAGGCTCATGTTTCCATTAGCAGAGCAACTCGCCAATCTATTCAAATACTCAAATCAGCCGGGTTTGATTGGATTTTTGTAGAAACAGGCGGTATCGGCCAGGCGGACACTTCTATTTCTGATTTGGTCGATATTAATATTTACGTGATGACGGGTGAGTTTGGGGCCCCGACCCAACTTGAAAAAATTGGAATGCTTGATTTTGCGGATCTTGTCGTTCTCAATAAATTCGAAAAGGGCGGAGCGCTAGATGCTCTCACGGAAGTGCGAAAGCAGTTCCGCCGTAATCACCGAGAGTTTGAAAATGTGCCCCTTCCCCGTTACCCGGTTTTTGGAACGATTGCCTCTCGCTTTAATGACTCTGGAGTTAATCAGGTTTTCCAGCATTTAAATCGAATTCGAACCCTTGAATCCAAACGAATCCCATTAGAATCTGATTTTATCGTTCCTCCCCCGCACCAGTTTTCAATTGTTCCGAAGGAGAGAAGCAATTATTTAGCTGAAATTTCTCAAACGGTGCGCGATTACAAAACCCAAGCAAAAATAACAATTGAGAAAATAAAACAGGTTGAGTCGGTCAAGGCCCTTCTCTCCGGAGAAACTTCTCTCAGCGCTGCCACCCGAAAAGAACTTGAGGACACCTTAGAAACGAATAGAAAAGAGATCCCCGAGGAGACGAACACCGCATTGGAGGCTTTCAAAGCTTTGGCAGAACGGTACCGAACGGACTCTTTTGATTACCAAGTCAGGCAAAAAACGGTTTCAGTCCCCCTGACTCATACCAGCCTTAGCCAACAAGCTATTCGAAAGCTTGCCCTTCCCACTTTTTGTTCAGAAGCAGATTTAACTCGCTTTCTTTTGATGGAAAACCTTCCGGGGTATTTTCCTTTCACGGCAGGGGTATTTCCCTTTAAGAGAAGCGAAGAAGATCCCAAACGACAATTCGCTGGTGAAGGAACCCCTTCCCGTACCAACAAACGTTTTCATTTGTTGTGTGATGGCGAAAAAGCCAAACGCCTTTCAACGGCCTTTGATAGCGTAACTCTTTATGGAGAAGATCCCAATGAGCGTCCAGACATCTTTGGAAAAATTGGTGAGAGTGGCGTAAGCGTCTGCACCCTGAATGATGCAAAAGAACTCTATGCCGGTTTTGATTTGTGCGATCCCTCTACGAGCGTATCGATGACCATCAATGGTCCTGCTCCCATGCTCCTTGCTTTTTATTTTAATACCGCCATTGATCAACAAGTAGAACGATACAAAGCGGAAACGGGACACGCCCCCAGTACTGAGGAACTAAAGAAGATCCGATCCAACACTTTGAAACAGGTCCGCGGGACTGTTCAGGCGGATATTTTAAAAGAAGACCAAGCCCAAAACACCTGTATCTTCTCAACCGAGTTCGCACTTCGAATGATGGGGGATATCCAAAAGTACTTTATTGAAAACGATATTAAGAATTATTACTCAGTGAGTATTAGTGGCTACCACATTGCAGAAGCGGGTGCGAACCCCATCACTCAATTGGCCTTCACACTTGCAAATGGTTTTACGTACGTAGAGTACTATCTTGCCAGAGGAATGAAGATTGATGATTTTGCTCCCAACTTCAGCTTCTTCTTCAGTAATGGCCTCGATCCCGAATATACCGTGATTGGCCGAGTTGCGAGAAGAATCTGGGCCATCGCAATGAGAGATCGCTACGGTGCAAATGAACGCAGTCAAAAGCTCAAGTACCATATTCAAACATCAGGCCGCTCCCTGCACGCTCAGGAAATAAGTTTTAATGACATCCGCACGACTCTTCAAGCACTGATAGCTTTCTTTGATAATTGCAATTCGCTACATACCAACGCCTACGATGAAGCGCTGACGACGCCGACTGCGGAGAGCGTTCGCAGAGCAATGGCTATCCAATTGATCATCTCAAAAGAACTCGGATGGGCAAAAAATGAAAATCCTCTTCAAGGCAGCTTCTTTATTGAGGAGCTAACGGATCTCGTCGAGGAGGCAGTTCTTGCAGAGTTTGAAAGAATCTCGACTCGTGGGGGGGTTCTGGGTGCCATGGAATCACATTACCAACGCTCAAAGATTCAGGAAGAATCACTTTATTACGAAACAAAAAAACATGATGGGACTTTGCCGATTGTTGGAGTCAATACCTTCTTAAATTCCTCCCCTACTCCCTTTGAGGAAAGTCTTCCGTCGGAATTAACTCGAGCCTCATACGAAGAAAAAAACGATCAAATCACCCGAGTCAGAACTTTCCAAAACTTAAATAAAGACAAATCTGCGGAAGCTCTCAGGCAAGTTAAACTAGCGGCTTCAGAAGGACGAAATATTTTTGAAGCCCTCATGGAAGCTTCGCAGGTCTGCTCTCTAGGTCAGATTTCTCAAGCCCTCTATGAAATTGGCGGTCGTTACCGCCGTAATATGTAGACTAAAAGATATAGCGCTTTCGGCTAATATTCAGAAGCAACGCCGTACAGATCATAAACATCATCATCGAGGAACCCCCGTAACTAAAAAACGGGAGGGTCACTCCAACAATCGGCAGAACTCCGATTACCATTCCGATATTGATAAAGACGTGCCAAAACATGACCGCGGTCAGTCCCACAGCCACCAAGAGTTCAAATTTATCTCTCGCACGGAGAATCGATCGAACTGAGAATAACAAATAGCTCGCATACAACCCCAACAGAAGTAACGCCCCCACAAAACCTCTTTCCTCCGCGAATACTGAAAAAATAAAATCGGTATGTTGTTCAGGAATAAAGTTGAGTTGAGCTTGAGTTCCTTCCATGTATCCTTTACCCAGGACCTTTCCAGAACCCACTGCAATTCTACATTGAAGTGCGTTGTACCCAGTGGCTCTTGGATCTGACATTGGGTTCAAAAATGTCTTAACACGATTTCTTTGATAGTCGTGCAGAACGTACTTGTAGGCGAGAGGAAGGCTAATCATGGTAACCATCATAACTAGAAAAATCGATTTCCATTCGACCCCAATAAAAAGAATCATCGAAGCCGCTGTCAGAAATACGATCCCCGCAGTTCCCATATCAGGTTGTTTCTTAATCAGGACAAAATAGGGAACAATCAAAAGAGCCGGCAAGATTAACCGCTTCAATGAATAAGGCCCTCCCTTTTTTTCATCCGAAAAATATCGAGCAAGAGCTAAAATAATAGCGATTTTTGCAAACTCTGATGGTTGAAGGCGAAAAAAGCCTAGATTGATCCAGCGCTGGCTCCCATTTCCTACGTGTCCTACGACTAAAACCAAAGCTAAAAGCCCCAAGCAAACTCCATAAGCTGGGTAAGCTACTTTTTTGAGAAAATCAGAATCAATAAAGATAATGGCTGCGGCGAGAATACAGCCGGCAAAAAAATAAACTCCCTGAAGTTTGGTGAGGGATTGGAGACCCGGTCCGCGGCTTGCGCTAAAGAGGGTCAGGAGCCCAGTGAGCACGATCAAAAACGTACTGATGGCAAGACCCACATTAAAACTTCGAATCACCTCTGGGGAATCGGTTTTTAGCATTATTCGTCCATTTCCTGAAAGGGCACCTGATAGCCCTTTTTATTGGGTGGTGTTTTTGTGGTTTCTTCCTGCACTGGAATTCCTTTTTCTAGATTAATTTTGTCAAAGTAAGCTTCGATGACATCTCTCACAATAGGAGCGGCTGAAGACCCATGACAGGAGTTCTCTGCAAGGGCAACTACTGCAATTTCTGGATTCTCTCTTGGCGCATACCCCACAAACCAGCCGTGGTGGCGCTGCTGTACTGGCAAAGCCATACAATTTTTTATTTTTGAAATATCGCTAAATCCTCTTACTTGAGCCGTTCCCGTCTTCCCAGAAATGATGGTCTTCTTGCTACGCCCACTAACGGAGGCTGTTCCCCCAGGCTGATTAACTACTTGAAATAGTCCTTCCTTAACAGTCTTCCACAATTCCGGATCTAATTTTATTTCAGATTGTTTTTCTGGCTTAAACTCTTTCACCACCTCTCCGTTCGGTTTCTCAATTCGACGAATAAGAAAGGGCTTGTACCGAACTCCCTCTGTCGCAATGGTCGCATAAGCATTTACTAATTGGATGGGAGTTATCGTTACATATCCTTGCCCGATCGCTGCACTCAGTGTTTCTCCCGGTAGCCATTCCTGCTTTAACGTTTTTAGCTTCCACTCAGAATCCGGAATCAAACCTTTTTGTTCCCCGCTGGGAAGCGCTCCCGTGGCACTTCCAAAACCAAATAAACGGGCATAACGAGCAATAGTATCTATCCCCAGTTCTGCACCTAACTGGGAGAAATAAACGTTACACGACTCTCGAATGGCCTTAACAAAATCTGTCCAACCGTGGGTTTTCCAACAATTCAATTTATGGTTGCCCGTTTTTATAAACCCATGACATTCCATGCCCTTCGTCTTCTTGGCTACCCCTTCTCCCAGAGCGGCAATACCTACAATTGTTTTAAAAGTTGAGCCTGGCATGTAGATGTCCTGGATGGCGCGATTACGCATAGGCCGATCTCTATTGTTTTGAAGTCGGGACCAAATGACTGGGTCGACTTCTCGTCCTGAGATTTTTCCAGGATCGTAAGACGGCTGATTGACCATCGCCAAGATTTCACCCGTTCTTGGATCAAGAGCAATCACAGTCCCGTTAAACTCGTGACTCCTCATCGATTGGTTAGCTGTCTGAGAAAGATCAATATCGATGGTTAGATAAAGACTGTCCCCAGGACTGGGTTCAGTTCGTGAAAAATATCCCAAAATTTTATCACTGTTCTCGCTTCTTCTTCGTCGTCCTCGGGCATCCACCTCTACATACCCAACGCCATCGTTCCCTCTCAGCTCGGAGTCAAAGAAACGCTCAAGGCCTGTTCGCCCGATGTAATCACCCTGTTGGAGTCTTGAATCAGTTTTGATGTCTTTTTTACCTACCTCGCTGATATATCCAAATAACTGGGCGCTCACTTCACCAAAATGGTATTTACGCTGAACGTTGCTTTCAATATCAACTCCGGGGAATCCCAGAGGCGCGGTTTCGATAGCCGCAATTAGCTCTTTGCCGATGTCAGCTTTTAAGAGTCCGGGAGCATAGGAGGGACCACGATTAATCTTAGATAACTTTTTATCAAATTCATCGGCGTTCATTTTTAGAGCACTAGCAAGCCGCCGATTATCTCGATCCTCAAAGGAATAATACTGAGATACTAAAACCGCGTCGAAAGCCGCTCGGTTATCGATGATGACTTTTCCATTCCGATCGTAGATTCGTCCTCGGGCAGCTACTACTTTTTCCTTCTTGAGACGATTCGCTTCTGAGACACTTCCGAGTTCATCTCCTTTTAGGATCTGTAGGTAAAACAGTCGCCCCGCTAAAATGAGAAAGCCCAACACAATCGTAACCTGGAACATCCAGATCCGGGTTCGGTACTCCTTTACCTCATCCTCTCGTCCTATCACGCCAGTCCCTCACCTAAATCAAGAATTTGTCGGGGATCCTTAAAAGTTATCTTATCTACAAAGCCCAGAATCTGATAACAAATCCACCCCACAAAAATATTTGTAATAATCATTCCCAAATGTAGATTTCGCCAAGACCAGACCGGCCATCCCGAATCAAAAGCCCGTGCCACCAATGGCAAAACAAATCGGGAAAAGAGAGTCAGAAGAGAAATCAGCCCTAAAATCTGAATTCCCTCAGTTGCAAAAAACGCCTCGCTAATTAAACGCGCAATCACGAAGAGAATTAAATAATAGACGACGAATACTCCCATGGGGGCAACGCTCTGAAGAGAATACAAATGCGATAAAATAAACCACAGGAGCAACCCCTCAAAAAGAGGCCGCCTTTGCCCAAAGTACAACATAAACGGCAGCAACAAATCCCAATTTGTAAAAAGACCCGGGAATAGCCAAAACGCAGTAGTCCGAATCACCAACAATCCTACAAACAGCCCCACCATGATAAGCGGATTCACACTACGAATTGTTTTTTGCTGACTGGTTTGAAGATATAACAACTAGCACCTCTTCTAAACGATACAGATCAACAGCTGTTTTAACGGTAATATCTTGCAGTATCCCGTTCGATGTTGAAGAAATTTCTGAAACATGCCCAATAAGAAGACCACTAGGGAAAACATCCCCAAAGTTTGTAGATACAACAGGATCGTCCTGAGTTACATCTTCTAACTTATCCATGTATTTAAGCTTGCAATCGAGCGAGTTTGTTTCCCCCGAAATAATTCCACGGGCACGACTTCGTTGAATAACAGCATCGATGCTACTGGCCGGATCAGCCAAGGTTATTACATCTGAGAAATGATCGCTCACTCGGTGAATGGTGCCTACCACGCCCCCCGGATGAATCACTCCCATCCCTACTCTTAATCCATCTCGACTGCCTCTATCGATCCTTATCCCCAAAAAGTCGGGCGATACATCATGTGCGACTACTCGAGCAGGAAGAGTCTTGGTGGGTAAGGCGGCCTTAAAATCTAATAGCGTGCTCAATCTTCGATTAGCCGCTTCCACTTCTTGCAGTTGAACCAACTTCTGATTTGCCTCAGCTATTTCACTTTCCAAAATTTCATTTTTCTTGGCCGCATTCACCAGAAGAACATAATGGTTGGATATCTTGCGGATACCATGAGCAAAGAAACCGGTGTTCTCTTGGAGGTTACCAGTCACCCAGGTTAAAGCATTGTCTACTCGACCCGTTTTGCCACTACGATGCTGGTGAATATAAAGCGCAAGAAAGCACACAGTGACTGTGCTCAATCCAAAAACGACTAGTTTTTTATTTGATGTTACCAATGCCTTGAATTTTATAATAAATCGCCTTATTTTAAACACATTCATTGCGTTCTGTCAGTGGAAGTTCGCATTTATTCGAAAGGTTCCTATGTTAGACATCCTCCGAAAAAAGAAAGAACACTGGGTTTCTGCTTTGATTGTTTTGGCCGTCGCTATTGTGATGGCCTTCTTCGGGGCATCGAAATTCTCAGACGATAAGGCTAACCCGAATCAGCCGATTGCCTGGGTGAACGGGGATGTTATTTCTCAAAGGGACTTTTATTCCGAGTTAGAATTCACACTGAACCAATATCGAATGGTCTTAGGAGATAAATTCGATGAAAGACTTTTTGGTTCTCAACTACCTCAACAAACTTTAGAGCGAATGATCCAGTTTAAGCTTTTGTGCCAACAAGCTGAAAAGATGGGTTTTTTTATTTCGGATCGAGAACTAGCCGATCAAATTCGCAGCAATCCCTATTTCCAAAAAGACGGAAAGTTTGACGCGGCGATATATTCTAGAATTCCTAATCGTGGGATCATGGAACGAAGACAGCGAGATCAACTGGCAGCCGGTCGTTTACAGACCTACATGACCTCTCGCATCAAATCGCTACCCGCAGATTCCGAAGCTTCTCGTCTCCTCCAGAAAACACAGGTAGAACTCCAGTTCGCAGCCATCAACTTTGATCAGCTAGGGCCCAAACAAAATCCCTCCCCTGAAGCCATCAACGCCATTTTACAAAATGAGTCCCTGTTAAAAAACCAGTACGAAGCTAGAAAATTAGAATTTACCGATCCCGGAAAGTTCCAGTTCAGACAGATCCGCATTGGACTGCCTTTTGAAGCCGGTCCCGAGGCCCGCAAAAAAGCCGAAGAAAAAATTCAGGACATCAGAAAAACTCTTACTTCAGAAAACTTTGAAGCGATCGCGAAAGCTCAGTCTGATGATGAATTTGCAAAAAAAGGCGGAGATCGGGGTTGGGTGACTGAAAACTCAATTGATAAAGTGCTTCTAGGAACTTTGAGCACACTGCAACCGAACCAAGTTTCTGGAGTAGTTGAAGCCCCAGGAGGATTTTTTATTTTTCAATTAAAAGATCGCACTCCCTCTAAAGTACGGGCGCTCGAAACAGTTAAAAATCAATTAGCCGAACAATTAGCTCGTGACCAAATCAGAAATCAGTTCGTCGATTCTACCAGAAAAAAATGGGAAGAAATGTTGGCTCAAGGCAAGGCTTTGGATGCTGATTTGCAAAAGTTAGGCGTCCCCTTAAAAAAGACCGGAAAATTTAGCCTCGAGAAAGACTCCATTCCTCAAATTGGCAATGGCGAATCTATGATTGAAGCAGTTTACGATCTCACTCTCGCTTCCCCGATCGCTAAACGGCTCTACTTTTATCAGGACAAATATTATTATCTAAAACTGTTATCAGTCACGATGGCGTCTCCCACTAAAGAGACGGCTAAGGATGTTGATTTAGGAAAAACCGAGGCGGTTAACTTTCAGAGAGATCTATTTCAGAACTGGCTAGCTGCTATTGAAAAACAAGCGTCTATTAAGATAAGCAGTTCCTTGGAAAAGAAGAATAAGGGATAACGCTTGTTTAAACTCCTTGATTCTTATTTGAAATACGATCCTGCAGCCAAGAGCATTCTCGAGGTTCTTCTCTTTTACCCTGGGATCAAAGCTCTTCTGTTACATCGGATCGCACACACACTTTACCAACTCGGAGTTCCGTTGCTTCCGCGAATGCTAAGTGAGATTGGACGATTCTTGACCGGAATAGAAATTCATCCTGGAGCCCAAATCGGTCAGAATGTGATTATCGATCATGGAATGGGAATAGTAATTGGAGAAACTGCAGTTGTCGGGAACTCTGTAATTCTCTATCAGGGGGTTACTTTAGGCGGGGTCAGTACGAAAAAAGAAAAACGTCATCCCACGCTTGAAGACGAGGTCATCGTCGGAGCTGGAGCGAAAGTTTTAGGAAACATCGTTATTGGAAAAGCCTCACGAATAGGAGCTAATTCGGTGGTGCTCAAGGATGTTCCCCCCGGTTCCACGGTAGTGGGAATCCCAGGAAAAGTAGAATCATTCCGCAACTAAACTAGGCCAAGACCAAGCTCTTAATCCTTCGATTCGAAGACTCGGTCCACCGGAAATAACCCCGCCGATGGAGTTCACCCGGAAAACCTGTATCACAGCCTCTGCACTAGCAAATAATCCGCTCATTTGAGCTGATGGGATGAGCATTTGAGTCTTACTATTGATAATTTCCAAGCCAGATTCTAAAGCCCCACAGACCAAAGCTCTTTGTTGATTCTCGTTTTGTGTGATGAGAACCATTTCTAAAATATTCATATCATTGGGAGCAGTCACTGGATCTAGTTCCAAAAGAAAATCTGTACTTTTTTGGATAACAGCTGGCCCTTCTTCAAGTCCATGATCGTTCACTCGAACCGCCCTAACCTCTTCTGGCATAGAAAAATCCACACTGAAAGACTGCGCTGTTTCCTTCCCTAGTGCACTCAGAAAATAAATTCCGGGAGCAAAATGGGGCAACAAATCTTTTTGATAGACGCCCGTGCTGATCTCAGGAATATCAATTTTCTGATTAGAAGTCGGCGTTCCCATTACTAATCGACCTACTGAAACCGGTTTAGGAGACTCGGCCTGAATACGACGGCTTACTAATTGACACTGGACCGCACGATTATTTTTATCTATCTCAATAGGAAATTGACGAATAGATGAACTGGGTGACGGGCTTTGATTGGGCTTTACAAATTGCGCAGAGATCTGTGCTTCTCCAATCAGTTCACCTTTGTTAGAAAGAGTTGAGAGATCAACTAAAGATACCGAGCCGGTAAACGGCGTTTCTTGCTTGGCTGGTGGCTTTTCATAGGGCTTTAGCAAACATCCAGAAACTGCAATGACGAGAACGCCAAGAACTAAATAGTCTCTCATAGTTTATTCCTTGGTAATTCACCCTCAGCTGCGAGGATGGTATTTTGACTGCATCACTTTCAAATTTTCGATATCCAAATGAGTGTAGACTTCAGTGGTGCTAATTGAGCGGTGCCCCAGGAGCTCTTGGACAGCCCGCAAATCAGCACCATTTCTCAGAATATGAGTCGCAAAAGAATGTCGAATCATATGCGGCCATACGCTTCGCTTGATCCCAGCCTTTTTTGTATATTTTTTTAGAATCTTCCAAATACTTTGCCTGGATAGCTGGCTTCCATGGGGAGAAAGAAAAAAGGGTTCTGTTTGTTTGAGATTTGACTGGCGAATCCATTCATGCCGAATATCACGATATCTCCGACACCATGAGATTGCCACCTCCCCTACTGGCAATAATCTCTGACGATTGCCTTTTCCTAAAACGCGAATTGTTTTTTCTTCAAAATCGATATCTGAAATTTGAAGCTGGCACATTTCTGAAATCCGAGTTCCAGTGGCGTACCACAGCTCCAAAAGAGCTCGATCCCTGATTTCCAGCTCTGTCTCTCCAGAAGCCATCGAAATTACCCGAAACATTTCTTCTACACTGAGATGTTTTGGCAGGCGCTTTTGTTTTACTTGCACCAGTAACAACTCAGTAGGATCCGTTTTTATTTTCTTTTCTCTCAATAAAAACTTAAAAAACTGTTTTAACGCTGAACTTTTTCTCGCAAGCGATCTGGCGCTTAGTTCTCTTTTTCTTAGTCCTGCAAGGTGTTCTCGGACATGCGGTAACCGTATGTCCTCTAGAGACCATTTTTTTATTTGGCAAGTTTCCGCGAACTGCTCCAGGTCTCGCTGGTAGGCTTCTATAGTATGGGACGAAAGTCCCTTTTCAGTGGAAATAAATGCTAGAAATTCAGTTAGCTCTTTTTCAATCACTCAATCTCTCTATCATGTTCAAAGTGGGTCTTCAATTTTCTTCTTAACCACATGATAGCTTGCGTGTGCAGCTGGGACACGCGGCTTTCCGTGACGTCTAATACTTCTCCGATTTCTTTCAAATTTAAATCTTCGTAGTAGTACAAACTCAGAACGAGTCTTTGTTTTTCTGGCAGGCTTTCAATCGCTTTTGTCACAATTTCTTTTACGCCCTTTAAGTTTAATTCCGAAATAGGATTTGGAACCTTGCAACTGTCCAAAAGATTTAACAGGTTTTTGCGATCGCTACTATTGAAGCTACCTGCTTCGTCTAAACTCAAGATCGAAACTGATTTAACCTGATTTAAAAGTTCAAAATACTCTTCTTTTGATATTTTTAATTCATCGATGAGCTCATCTTCGGTGGGAAGCCTGCTCAACTGTTGCTCTAATTTGCTATGAGCGCGTTCCAGTTGTTTTGCCTTCTCTCTTACGGATCTTGGCACCCAATCTTGTGCTCTTAACTCATCCAAAATGGCGCCACGAATCCGAAACTCCGCATAAGTTTTAAACTTGTTATCGCGAGTGGGATCATACTTATCGATGGCGTCCATCAATCCAATCACGCCACTAGATACCAAATCATCAAACTCAATATTGGAAGGTAATCTCACGGCAATTTTCTGGGCGATGAATTTAATTAAAGGAGAATACTCAATGATGAGTTTTTCCTTAGTTCTCCGATCTACTCTTTTTCCGGTCGTCTTGAACTTCTTTGCACTGGGTGTCGCCATAGGTCTCTCGTTTCAATTAAAAAGATTAGGCTGTCTTCTCCGTCATTGAACCATAAAAAAACCGCAATCCATGATTCTTTGAAAGGGGAGAATCATCCATTTTCCTGCAAATATCTGTTAGCTTTCCGGTGAAAGCATCCTTGGGAAACAAACTCGTAAAAGCTTTTTGTTTTCTAATCGCCTCGCTCAATCGAGGCTCCCAGGGAAATATATCTAATAATTTTACTCTCACATCCAACTGGCTCCTCGCGACATCCATGAACCGACCCATGATTTTATCGGTCTCTAATGAGTTGTGGCTCATTGTAACGATTAACCAAAACTCCCTCACGGAATATTTCTGTGAAAGTATTTTCATTATAGCATAGGCATCCGTATAACTGGTGGGTTCAGAAGTAGTAACCACAACATGTTGGTGCGCCGCAGCTGCAAAAGCAGTTACGCTGCTATGCAGTCCCGAAGAATGATCAAGAAGAATAAGATCAAATTGATCATGAAGATTTTCAATTTCAAAATATAACTGATTGCGACATGTTTCATCGAGTTCTTCAAATCCCAAAAGTCCAGAGGGAGACGCCAGGAGATATAAATTCTCGCTTACCTTTTCAAGGGCATCCATTAACGCGATTTGTCCTGAAAGAACCTTCTCAACTGTCCATTGGGGACGGACTCCCATTGCAATTCCCAGCTTTCCCAAAGTCCAATCTGCATCAATAATCAGAGTCTTTTTTCCTCTAGAAGCCCATAAGGACCCCAAATTAGCGACTAAGCTAGTCTTTCCCACGCCGCCCTTACCGCTAGAAAAACTCACCACTTTAGTTCCAGAATATCCGTAACTCATAAGCTTGCTCCTCGTCTTAAAATCAACTGACTTAACCCCGCAGGATCTGGAAATTGAATTGAATCTTTGAATGATTGAGACTGACTGACTGCGCAAATTGGCAATTTAGTTAAATTTAGTAAATCGTAGATAAAACCAGTTTGCGTTACTAAATCCATCTTGGTTAACAAAATAGCTTCGATTGAAAAGAGAGTTTGAGCCAAATCTACAATCCTCATCATCTCGGGCAACCGGTGAGTCGCTTCCAAACAGAGAAATACAGAGGGGCGATTAGCCTCTAATTTTTTTACCAGACCCCAATTACTCTGTTCGGAATCAAGACGAATGCTGGGAGTATCGATTAACTGAATTCCCGGCGTTCCAGTTTCTTCCATCTTTTTTAAGGGGATTTTTAACATTCGACTGTATTGGCTCATTTCAACCGCGCTCACTACTTTGCGGGAATCCAATGTAGACAGAAAGGCTGGTTTGTTCTGCTGGCGAAGATAAAGAGCAAGCTTAACCAAACTCGTTGTCTTTCCAGAACCAGCAGTACCGACCACTGCCCAAGCCTTTCTATCAAGCAAAGTATTTGGATTAAGTGTTCTCATTTGACTGAGTAAAAGCCTTCCCTTTTTGTTTTCTACACTTTGAGGATCAGATAGCCCTTCGGGGAAATCACAGATCAGTCGGTTACCCAAGTCTTTAGAGGCTTGTTGAGAAATTCCAAGACGAACAAACTCTAGCTCATACCGATTTTTATTGGACGGTTTCAGTGATGCCTTGCTGGGTTCGTCTTCGATATCAATGTATCGAGCTGAGGAACCAACTGCCTTTTTTGCAACTGGAGTCTGACGCACTTCCACTCTAGCTACTGTTTCGTTTTCCTTACGATGAGGAAACAATCTCGCCAAGGCCTGTTCGTCGATTTCCTTCTTTGCGGGTTCCGGCTTTTTCTCGGCGGCAACCGTTATCTCAATAAACCCTTTTCCGAGAAGACCATTCTTCTTCTTTTGGGTACCTAAAATAAGTGCGTTAGGTCCCAGCTCTTGACGAATTTTCTTTAGCCCTTGCTCAAGGGTCTCAGCTTCGAACTTTTTTACGAACATGTTATGCCTCCACTGAAGCTATGATTTTTACGCTCGCATCCGGCGAAATATCATTCGCGGACACGATCTGAAGATTCGGAACAAAACGCTCGATCGCTTTCTTCAATAGCCCTCGGATCATCGGCCGACACAGGAGAACCGGTGTTCCTGAATTAAAGACTGTTGTTTCGAGTGTACTGTTGAGAGCCTTTACGAGACGTTCAAAGTATCCTGGCTCCAAGTTTAGAGTGGCTCCACCATTTTCTTGCCGCTGGTAGGCGCGAATAATTTGCTCTTCCGTTGATGGAGACATCGTCATCACTTCCAAGGAACCAGTGCCATTGCTTAGGCGGCTAGTAATGGTTCTTGAAAGGGCCGCTCTTACATATTCAACCAGTTGATCTGTATCTTTAGTGACACTTGCATAATTCGCTAAGGTCTCAAGAATCGTTCTCAGATCTCGGATAGGTACCTGTTCTTTCAGAAGGCCCTTGCACACTTTCAATACAGCTCCCAGATTAAATGCATTGGTGCCGATGGCTTCTTCAACCACTTTAGGATGACTCTTAGCTAGGTTATCTATTAAGGCTTGTAGTTCTTGTCTTCCAATCAGCTCTTGTGAATACCGTCGGATTATTTCCGTCATATGGGTAGCAATGATTGTGGCGGAATCAACGACCGTGTACCCAGCCATCTGAGCTCGCTCTTTTTCTTTTTCAGGAACCCACAATGCGGGCAATCCAAACACGGGTTCCTTCGTTTCTATTCCTGGAACGGGTTCTTCAACACCGCCCGGATCCATGGCAAGAACATATCCCGAAAGAATTTCTCCCCCTCCTACTGGTACGCCCTTAATAAGAATGGAGTACTGAGCGGGCTGCAGCTCAAGATTGTCTTTGATTCGAACTTTCGGGACGATTACCCCAAGCTCTTTGGCGAACTCTTTGCGAATCTGATAAATCCTATCAATCAGCTCACCCTTATTTTCTGATTCAACCAAGTTTACAATGCCATAACCCACCTGCAATTCCAGAGTATCTACTTCGGGTGGAACATTGGTCTCACTGGCTTGCACCTCAACTTGTCTCTTCTCTTCCTGTTCCTTTTGCACGTTTTCGGCTTTTTCTTTTTTGCTGACGAAATAGGAGATGCTTCCGCAAATGATTCCAAGGAAAAGGAATGGACCGGTAGGAAGACCGGGCATGAGGGCCATGAGAATTAGAATTCCCGCCGTTGCGGCTAGCGCTCGGGATTGGAAAAATAATTGTTTTGCTACTTCTTTTGAGAGATTGTTTCCCGAAGCAGCGCGAGTCACGACGATACCAGCAGCGGTAGAAACGATCAGCGAGGGAATTTGAGTGACCAAACCATCACCGATAGTCATTAAGGTATAAATTTCAGCTGCCTTTCCGAGATCGAGACCCTTTTGAAAAACACCAATCAGAAAACCACCAATAATATTAATAACGGTAATAATAATACCGGCAATTGCGTCGCCGCGAACAAACTTGCTGGCACCGTCCATGGCCCCGTAAAAATCAGCTTCTTGTTCAATTTTAGAACGTCTCTCTCTCGCTTGAGTTTCATTGATCAGTCCTGCATTTAAATCCGCATCAATGCTCATTTGCTTTCCAGGCATAGCATCTAAGATAAATCGAGCTGCCACTTCAGCAACACGCCCGGAACCCTTCGTGATCACCACAAAGTTAATTACTATCAGCAGGGTAAAGACCACTAACCCAACAATATAATTTCCCCCGACCACAAAACTACCAAAAGTCTCAATAACGTGTCCGGCTGCCGCAGTTCCCAAATTTCCATTGAGGAGAATTAGTCGAGTACTTGCAACGTTAAGGGAGAGTCGAAACAAAGTGGCGAACAGGAGGATAGTAGGAAAGACCGAGAATTCTAATGGTCTTCCCGAATAGACGGCCACCAGAAGAATAATGATACTGAGAGTGATACTCCCTACAAGTAAAAGATCCATGATTGCTGCCGGCATGGGAACAATCATTACGAGCAAGGTTCCTAAGACCCCCACTGCAATGAGGAGATCCGTTTGCTTAAATATCGACAGAAATGAGGGTTTTTGATCGTTCATGTTGCCCTTCTTAGTCCCTTAAGTTTGAAGACATATGCCAACACTTCTGCTACTGCTTTATACAAATCTTTGGGAATGGGATGGCCCAGCTTAATATTTTTAAAGAGGGTTCTTGCGAGTGGTTTGTTCTCAACGATAGGCACACTATTCTCTTTTGCGAGTTCACGAATCTTATCTGCAATGAATCCAGCTCCCTTTGCAACGACTCTAGGAGCCGCCATTCCTTCTTCGTAAAGAAGTGCCACTGCTAAGTGGGTCGGGTTGGTGACGACCACCGTAGCTTTGGGAACGTCATCCATCATCCGGCGACTAGCGATTCGCTTCTGTATCCCGCGAATTCGAGACTTGATCAGAGGATCCCCTTCTCTTAACTTGAACTCCTCTTTAATCTCTCGTCGAGTCATTCGCATCTGCTTCTCTAAACTATATTTTTGAAATCCATAGTCCGCAGCAGCAATCACGCAATATCCAACCATGATCGAAAACAGAAGCTTGGCCAATAATTGGAGAATCAGTACAAGCTCTTCTCCAGGTAGTTTGCCAAAAAGAAGCCCTAAGGTGTTAACCTGTGAAACCCCAAATTTCCAAACAACCCAGCCGATTAGTCCCATCTTAAAAACAGATTTAACAGCCTCAATGGCACCTTTTGATGAGAACAACCGCTGAAATCCCGCAATGGGATTCAAGCGATCCCATTTCGGAGTCAGGGGCTCCCAAGTCACGTAAAAACCAACTTGAGCCGCGCAGGCAAGAAAAGCTGTCACAACTACTCCCACGAATACGGGACCCACCATCAGAAAGAAACTTGTTCCAATTTGGTTTTTCATTGAAAGAATATCTTGTTTCGAAAGCTCAGAGCCTCTGCCAAACTTGAAAAAACTTTCTATAAGTCTCGAGAACTCGTAAAAAGAACCCTTAAGAGAGAAATAGAGAACCCCCATGACAGTAGAAAGAATAATGACCGATATGACTTCTCGTGACAGAGCAACAGTTCCTTGTTTCCGGAACTCCTCACGGCGATACGCAGTTGCGCTCTCCGTTCTTTCTTCGTCTGATCCTTCAAAGAATGCCATAAAGTCTTAAAGTGCTTTTAAAATCGCGAGTGTTTTTTCTCCCGACCCAGTAATAATGTTCTCAATGAAATCGATGAGCTCTGGGGCTACAAGGTAAAAAACAATCAGGCCCAGCAGAATGGTGATGGGAAAACTGAACAGCATCACATTCATCTGTGGAATCAGTCGATTCAACACGCCGACGGCTAAATTGCTCGTAAGAGCCAAGAGGGTAAAGGGAGCGGCCATTCTCACTGCTGTCACAAAGAGTTCACCGAACATTCCCATAATCAGTTTCATGAGCTCACCCTGCTCCAGGAAACTATTCTCAATCCCTTTAGTGATTCGAAAACTCTGAACAAATAGATAGAGAAGTTCATGATGCAAATTCAAAACAAAGAAAAGCATCAGAACTACCCAGCCATAGAGCGGAACGAGAACAGTTACTGAACTCTGCATTTGCGGATCCATCAATCCACCGACCCCAAATCCCATTTGGAAGCCGATAAACTGCGCGGCGGTATGAATGCTTTCGACTGCAAGGTGAATTGAAAAACCCAAGAAGAAGCCGATAAGGGTCTCTCTCACTGCGAGCGCGATGATTCCATATAAATCATTTGGAAAAGGAGTTAAGTAGGGTCGAACAACTGGATACAGAGCCAGAGCAAGCGAGAAAGCGAGGACGACCTTGATAACCGCTGGAATAGAGCGATGGTTAAAGGCCGGGGCTAGGAGAAAAAGGCCAAGCAATCTTAAGAGGACACAGGAAATATCGAGATAGTTATTCCAAGCATAGGGGTAAAGTTCCGATAACATTTTATCTCACAGCAGCAGGGATGTTTTCAAATAGCTGAATAGTAAAGTCGGTGATGATATCTAGCATCCAGGGAGAAAAGAGGAGCAGTGCTAGAAACATAGCTGCAAATTTAGGTACGACAGCTAATGTTGTTTCGCTCAGCTGTGTGACGGCTTGAAAAATATTGGTAATAACCCCAACGACAAGTCCAAACAACAGAAGAGGAGCTGATAAAAGCACCGCAGTCTTCAGAGCCTGTCTTAAGATATCTAACACATGTTCCTGTGTCATGATTCCCCCTTAACCAAAACTCTTCACCAATGAACCAACAATCAGCTGCCAACCATCCACAAGAACAAACAGGATGAGTTTGAATGGCAAAGAAATCACCACGGGTGGAAGCATCATCATCCCCATGGCCATCAAAATAGAGGCAACCACCATATCAAGAACTAGAAACGGAATGTAGATCATGAATCCGATATAGAAGGCTGTTTTCAATTCAGAAATCATGAAAGCTGGGATCAAGATATACGTTGGGACTTCTGCCCGTTTTTCTGGGGTTTGTAGCCCAGCAAGTTTTACAAACAATCCGAGATCCTTATCCCGAGTTTGTTTAAACATGAACTTTCGGATATAGCTCTCACTAAAGCTTAACGCTTCAGTTTGCGTTATCTTGTTTTTCAAATAGGGCTGTAAGGCATCTTGATTTATCCCCTTCCATACTGGAGCCATAATAAATACCGTCAAAAATAGCGAGAGCGCGACAATGAGTTGGTTTGGCGGAAGAACTTGCGTTCCAATTGCCTGCCTCAAAAAGGACATGACGATCACTATCCGAATAAAGGATGTGAGCATGATGAGCAAAGACGGTGCAAGCCCAAGAATCGTTAGAAGTGCAATAATTTTAAGAGCAACGGCAGTCTGCTCAGGAGAATTAGCAGCTCCAAAAGACAATTGAACTGGTGGGAGTGCGCCTTTCTCAGCGGCAAACAGCAAACCGCTTTGAAAAACCGTGGCCAGCATTTTTACAAACGGTATCATCATGGTGAGATCCTAACGGAGTCTTTGTACTTCTTCTGCTACGGCTTCTTGAAATACTCCTCTTTCAAAGCCGGTTTCCTCTTCATATTGTTCTTGCAATTTTGGGAGTTGAGAGAGCATGCTAATTTGATTCGGAGTAATGCCCACCAAAACGAATTCTTTGCCGATTTTAAGTAAACTTACTCCCGATTTAGCTCCTAACGGACAGTAGCTTAGTTGTTCAATCAGATAGCGGCGGGCACCTCGGAGCGCTCCCTTGCCCTTAAAAAAGCGGAAGAAGACTAAGCCTCCAACCACACAGAGCAAAAGAAACAAAGAAATGATTCCAACTACTGTTCGGTAACTCCCAGCGCTTTCATTTTTTTGCATGAAAGCTGAAGCAGCAATGGGTGTTTGCTCTTCTTGAAGGAGCTTCATGGTATTTCCATTTTGAGAGGGATAGTCGATTGAGACTAGGGTAGAGCTACCGGAATTGGATAATTTCATTCGCTCCCGAATCGCTTCCATACTTCCGTTGATAACGATTCTGCCTTTTAACGTATCATTGGCACCTTGCAGGAGAGTTACTCTTTTAATCAACGCATGAGGAGCAGTCAGCTCTAACTTTTCACCATGTTTGGGAGCTAATTTTGTGTTGGGCCAGGAAACCTCGAGGACATTCTCCTGCACTTTCCACGCAGGCGCACTCGGAGGGAGTTGTCCGGCCACTTCAATTTGTGCCCGATCCTGACCTGTAACAGCGACATTTTCTACTTCATAACCAAAGGCCAGATAGCCCATGAATATGAGTGTTAGTAGAACAACCTGCCTCATGCGACTTCTCCTAATTGTCGGATTCGCTGTGTACTGCTAACGATGTCAGTCAATCGCACTCCAAACTTATCATTAACAACAATTACTTCACCCTTTGCGACGACCTTATCATTTACTAATACCTCCAAAGCCTCTCCTGCCATTTTTTGCAGTTCGATAACTGAGCCTTTGTGTAACTTGATCAAATCCTGAACTAAAATCTTTGTGCGGCCCAATTCGACACTGACTCTTAAGGGAATATCTAAAACATACTCAAGCTGACCATCTTTTGGATTGTTTTCAACCACTTTTAGGCTAGGGGCTGAGCCTTCTCCACCCTGATCGTGATTAGCCATTTGCCACTTTGCTTTGTTCATTGATATCTCCTTCTGATGAATCTTCGCTTTGAAGAGTCTTAGTCATTCGAATAGCCAAATTGCCTCTGACATTTCCCATCATTCCTGCCATGAGGGGTAGTCCCTGAACATATACAGTGAGGGGAGCAACGGAATCCTGAGCGAGAACGATTGTGTTTCCATTCTGGAGGTTTTCGATTTCGCCTAACTTTTTCTGTGTCGCTCCCAATTCAACCTGAAGGAGAAGTTCCGTGGACATCACTTCTCTGATCCAATGCTCTCGCCACTCACCGTTCTCTACTGAAAAATCACCGGTAACATTGAAAGCTAAATACTCCTGGATTTTATTAAGTGGTTCCAGCTGAAGAACCACAAAACAAGACCCCGAAAGACTTTCGAATTCGACATCGACGGTTAGTACGGCAACGAGTTCAGAGGGATGGATCGTTCCAATAAAGTGTGGATTGGTCTCGTTTCGAAGAGGTTGAAGCTTTAAAGGATAATTAAGTTTCCAGGATTCTTGCAGGTCTTTTAGCGCCAATCCCGAAACCTTCGAGATCATATTGTTTTCAATACTTGTGAATTCATCTCGATTTCCCACTTTTGAAAAGGGACGCTCAGATCCCCCGTAATAGGCATCCACCAACGCATAGGTGAGTTTTGAACTGACGATGAATAAGAGACTTCCCTTCAGGTCAGTCATGCTAACGATATTCACAGAAGTGGGGAGAACTAAATTATTGAGATAGTCCCCAAACTTCATGAAATCCATTCGGTTCAGACTGACTGATACTTGTCTCTTTAAATGATTTGTGAGTGAAGCTCGAAAGAGTCTAGCAAATCGCTCATGTATCCCCTGAAGAGCGATCATTTTCCCACGGACAATTTTTTCGTGAGATGTAAGATCATAAGCTATCCAATTGGGACCGCCTTCGGATCCCGCAGAATTCGCTTTTTGATTTTCTTCCTTTTTCCCAGCATCGCTTTCCAAATCACCATTGGAAACAGCGGAGAGTAAGGAATCAATCTCAGCTTGGCTAAGCACTTCGGGCATTTGGTTGCTCCTCTTAGTTGAAGTGAAACTGTGTGAAATAAACTTCCCGAACCTGACCACTCGTTAAAAGATTATTTACTGCGCGAAGAATATCTCTACGCAAAGTAACCATTCCGCTTGCCTCTCGGATTTGCTTATAGGAACGACTACTCAAGAGCACGATAACTGCGTCGCGGATAGCCGCCTTTTTCTTAGTGATCTCTTCCTCTGTAGCAGAGTCGGTGAGTTCGAGCTCCATTTGAGTTTGAAGAAATTTGGGGCCTTGATCACTTGTAATGTTTACTAGAAAGCTCTCTAGGGGGTAGAGAGTCGCGGGAACTGGAGGAGTGATAGCTCTTCCAGCTAGTTTCTCTTTTGCGGGAGGTGCTTCTTCCTCTTTCTGAGCTTGCATGACCTCTTCCATTTTTGTTTCAACTTCCATCATCTTGGCCCAGACCTTTTTCATGTACATTCCCAAGCCCACAACAGCTGCTAGGTTTAAAGAGATGATGAGAACGGAAACGAGGCCCAACACATCAAACTTCTTTTTCTCTGGAGCACCAGCTGCTGGAACTGCTTCTAATTTCTTGGGTACTTCTTGTAGTTTCTTGGCTGCTTCGGCCATAGACTCCCCCCGCTAGATTAAATTGATTGATCGCCGATTGTGCAAAGGAGGTGCCAGAAAAATGCCACATTTCACCGGAGGGAGCGGTGCGCCGAACGTCAGTCTCGCAAAAAGAGCGTCACGGATTTGACTAAAACTGGTAAGGCAACCCCGAATAATTCTGCCAGAAAGTTTGAGGAGAATAGCTTGGATAAAATACGGTGGATGGCGTCATCCAAGGATAAAACGTATTAGAAAAATAAGTGTAGAGTTGGGTGGGCATTACCTGAGGACAGTAGTTGTACCAAAACTGCGTAAAGTCATAGACGGGAATCTGATTTACCAAAGCAAAATTCTCCCAACCACTCCAGAGGGTAACAAAAGTGGGTTGTAGATAAACAACCTGTTGGTAGTACACGTAAATAGGCATCCAAGGGTAAAACTGAGTTCCATAGGGATTGTAATATCCCGGTTGAAAGCTACCGCCTCCATAACCTCCCATTCCGGGACCATAGCTGCCTCCATAGCCACCTCCATAACCCGGATAATAATTTCCAGGGGAAGCTGGAGGCAAAGCAGGCATTGAAGGACCTTGTGGATAAATCCCTCCTCCGGCAGTACGGATGCCATCATTTTTCCCACAACTCATGAGCAGGAACACAACGGCTAAAATAATTGTTCTTTTCCAGGCCATTTTTCTACTTCCGTATACCGCGTGAATAAACGCGTCTCCTCATTTTTATTTGCAAAAGAGTGCCAAACTGCCTAGGCAGAGCATTCCATTAGAACACAGAAAAAAATGCTAAAAAGAATGACAAGAGTGTGACAAAAACAGGCTAGTTAACGAACCAATCTTTTAGTGAAATCTCTCGAGGGGCCTGTGCGTGAAAATCGGTTTGATATTTTTGAAGTAGGTCTTTCTTGAACTTTTCAAAAGACTTTTGAGCTTTCTCCCCTTGAAAGTCTTCTAAATAGAAACCGCCACCAATAACAAAAATAGCATCTAAAAGTTTGGCTCGGTTCATCGACAATGTTTTGTGGGACTCCTCATCGGGGCAATCTAGTACCAGACTAAACTGAGCATAAGCGGTTTTTGTGCCCTTACGGTTCATAACCGCCATAGAAATTTGATTAATCTCATAGGAAAGACTGTAAGGCCCTTTTGGATGGGCTTCCACTGAGTGAGATGCCTCCGGTTCCGCTACATGACTGACCTGAGTTGTTGGGTTCTGCGCTTTCAAAATAACCACCGTTGAAATAACAGCAGCAAGCAAAACAATCGCTCCCAGTCCGAGAAGAATGAGTGCTTTTTGACGTTTTTCAGTAGGTGCTGTTCGCAACCAATCAAGAAAATTTCTGATCATGGCTTATTTTTCCTTAGGCAGAGACGGCAAATGTTCATTTACAACTGATGAAATCTTCGAGCTGAACCAATCTCCTAGTGAAGAAGACCAAACCTGACTGAGTCCATTATTCACCATTTGAGTCATCGATTCCTCCCATGACGTATATAAGGAATCACTCATCAATCTTCCGAGCTCCACTGAACTTACCTTAATATTCACGCGGACTCGGCCGTCTTCAGTATCGGTAAATTCAACTTTTGCTTCAATTTTGGCATCTTCTGCGGTTACCCCAGACCATTTGGAGATCGGAAAACAAAATGAATAGGCTCCCTGATAACTTCCCTGAAACCCAATGTAGGGCTCGTGCAAGACGGCTTTTAGAAAAACAGAACCATCTGGGCCTAATTGAATATCCAAATCTTTGAGCTGGGTACGAACCATAATCCGGTAGGAATACACCCCATGACAGAAGGTGCTTTCCCAATCACTTTTGCCTTCGATGATTTTTTCAAAAACTCTGTGTTCCTCCAAAAATTCCCTTCGAATAGAGGAAACATCGGAAAAAAGAGCAACGCCAGCATTTCCAGATAAACTGAACAGCCAAATAAGCAGAGTAATTTTATTTGAGATTAAATTTCTCATGGGGGTCCCCCGGCACCTAAACCCTTGAATATTCAAAGCAGCCTAGGAGACGGGGGCGAGATCGTCAAGCGGCGTCTAGCAAGCTATATAATATTGTTTTTATTATTCTTTTCCGTGTTTCCCCGGAACCTTTTAGCGGGTTCAGCGATCTGACTTAACGGCGTTTCCAGAACTTGAGCTAGCCTTTCAGCATTCTTATTAAGCACAAAGCGGGTCTTTCCCTGGAGCCAGCGCCTGAGCGTCGTCTTATGAACCCCGGCATACTCAGCTACCCACCACCGTTTTAGTGACTGGTCTCCCAGAATTCGAATCACTTCTTCTCTTTTCAGTTGGTAATGTTTCATCGATTCCTCTCTTTCTTGAGTCGGAGCTATTGCAATGGCTGCCAGTTTTAAATTGGGCGGTGATTCTCAGTTTGAGTGACAGGAACGCGACTTAGGGAACAAAAAACCTTATAATTCGGACCGACATGAAAGGTTTACTGTTTCTTTTCTTAGGGGTTCTCGTTAGTTCGGCTTACGGCGCGGCCCCATACGAGAGTCGGATCAGAGTCGGATTTGCCGGGTATCCGATTTCTAATCTGTACTACTTGGGCTTTGATGATTACTCGGAAGCCGTTACTTCCCTTGTTTTAGAGCCATTAGTCCGCCTGAATTTGGACAGTTTGGAACCTGAACCGAGCTTAGCCAACTGGTTTTCAGTCAATCGAGACCATACCCAATTTGAATTCACATTAGACCCCAAGGCCAAATTTTCGGACGACTCTCCGGTAACCTCAGAAGATGTATTGTTTACCTGGAACATCCTTAAATCCTCTGCCAATCAAGTACAAGCCTACGCTTCACTCTTTATGGATCTGACCGACTGTCAGATTTCACAGGGGAAAATTATTTTCTCTTCGAAACGACCGGTCCCACTCGGGATGACTCTTTTTTCCCAGTTTTATGTTCTTTCAAAAAAACATTTTTCTGCTGGAACATTTACCAAAGATTTCAATGAACGATTTATAGGTTCTGGGCCTTATGTTTTTGACTCAGTAAAGTGGGGGCACAGCATCTCTTTAAATAAAAATCCCCGCTATTGGGGCCACCATTCTCCCCTAAATAATCGGAAGTACCTCTTAAATCGAATTGAGTTTCACACTCAATCTGATCCCTCTTTATTATTCCAAATGTTGATCAAACATGAAATCGACTACCTTTATTTTTTGTCAGCTAAATCATGGGCTGCGGATACTCACCACCCGTTATTTCAAAAGGGGGCCATACGAAAACTAGAAGTCGCGAATCGCCTTTCGTATGGAATGGCGGGGATCGCTTGGAATATGCGAAAACCTTTGTTTCAAGATAGACGAGTAAGAAAGGCTCTTGCTCTGCTATTCAATCGAAAACGCTTGATCCATGACTTCTTTTATGATCAATATCAACCAACAACGGGAATTGCCTACTTCGGATCGGAGTACCACCATCCCGACAATCTTCCCCTTCCCTACGATCCCCAACAAGCGCTGAAACTCCTAACAGAAGCGGGATGGACTTTCAATTCACAAAAGGTTTTGGAACACAACGGTCAGGCTTTTTCCTTTGAAATACTTACCGGTAATCCGCCAGCAGCAAAATACTTAGCCCTTTACCAAGAGGACCTGAGAAAACTGGGCATTCGTGTTTCGATTCGAGTGGTAGACTGGGGTACTTATCTAAAACTACGCAATCAGGGACAGTTTGAGGCTCTCGATTTTTCGCGTAATCGAGATGAGTTTATGACCGATCTGGATATGACCTGGAATAGCAAAGGGTCCCTCGTTCCCGAATCAGGAAACATTACAGGATTTTCTAACTCCAAAGTAGATGAGATCTTAGCAGCACTTCATCAAGCCTCTTCTCCCCTGGAAAGAAGAAACCTAGTTCAGAAACTAGATAAATTGATAGCTGATGACTTCCCAATGGCTTTTTCTTGGGAGCCCAGGTTTCAAAGAATTGCTTTTTGGAACGAGTACACCTTTAATGGTCGGGGATACCACCATTACTCGAAATGGAACCAGATTTTTAATGAATGGCAATCGACAGCACAAAAAAGCCAGTAAGTTCATAGAGGGGTTCTTCCAGCTTCTCACTTCCCTTTTTTGTCTTGCAACGCTCTTGTTTTTTATTTACTCGTCTTTTTCTTCAAACCCTATCGAGATTTTAGCTTCAAAATCAAACCAAACTTTTCCTCAAGCGCAGTTAAGTCAAGAACACAGAGCACAGCTAAGAGAACACTTGGGTTTAAATGGGTCTCTGACGAATCGTTTAGGCCATTTTTTTACTGTTATTTTTAGGGGCTCAATGGGAACTTCATTCTGGACGGGCCAAAGCGTTGGACAATTGATTGGCCCGCGAATCCCCATAACTTTCATGATAATTGTTCCTGCTTTTTTTCTGTTTTTAGCCCTGGGGATTGTCTGGGGTACCTTCCAAGCCATTCAAATCAAAACAAGAACAGGAAAAATAGCTAGCTTCGTGAATGCAAGTTTGTTTTGTGTTCCCGCTTTTTCTCTTGCCTCTGGATTGGCTCGTCTTCCTTTGCCTTTGAGTTCGGAATTTCTCGCACTCTTGGTTTATGTAGGTGCAACAGTACCCACTTTGGCATCGCTTGTTTGTGATCGATTGCTCGAAGAAGAAAAGCAGCTTTATGCTCAGGCTGCGCGGGCCAAAGGATTGAGTCGCCGACAGCTTTTTCAGAGACATCTTCTCAAGTCTTGCATTCCCTCCCTTCTTTCAGTGGTGCCGTGGTGGTGGTCTGTAGTGTTAGGCACTTCGATTATTGCTGAGCCTATTTTTAGAATCTCGGGGATTGGAATGTTGAGTTTTGAGGCTTTTAGAAATCAAGACATTCCGGTTCTTCTTGCTATCTCGCTTTTGCTGGGTTGTGGGCGTGTTCTTCTCGGGTGTCTTCGGGATCTGGTTTGGGGAGACGCTCGATGACATTGTTTCGCCTCTTTTCATTTGCTTGGATGGGCCTCAGTCTCTTACTGGTCCTTTTTAAACAAAGATGGGAACGTTTTTTTCCCCGTCTCATTCCCGAATGGATCGACAGTTCTCGCCCTCCTCTCCAACCCCCTTCCCTTTTTCATTTATGGGGAACGGATGAATTAGGACGAGATGTTTTACTTCGCCTCCTTTTTGGCACTGGTTATTCCCTTGCTTTTAGTTTTTTAGTTGCAACCGTAACCTGCTGTCTGGGCATGATATTTGGAGTCCTCCTGAGTATCGCCCCTCCTCGGATCAAAAGAGGGTTAAATCTCGGAACAGATACTCTCGCCTCCCTTCCTTTTCTTCCCCTAGCACTCATTTGTCTGACTTTTTATCCAAGCAACCTTCTTATTCTTGGACTCCTAAAATCGCTCCTGAGTTGGGGGCCCCTTGCACAACTCGTTCGAATGGAAAGTGAACTATTACTGGCGGGGCCCATTATTCAAGCAGCCAGATCACAAGGCATCCCTCGTATTCGAATCCTATGGAGGCATCTTTTGCCGCTTCTTCTTCCCCTGGGCTTTATATTTTTTCCCCTTCTTCTTTTTTCAACCATTTTGACCATTTCGACACTCGACTACTTTGGATTGGGATTTCCCATTCCCACTCCCACGCTCTCAGAACTATTTCGACAGTTTCAAGACAATAGCGAGTGTTGGTGGCTTTTTCTCTTTCCCTTTTTTGTTACCACGGGCCTGCTCTGGAATCTTCAAACCAGTAAAAAAAGAGCCTGGATTCCTCTTCAACAACAGGCTTATTGACCTGAGTCGCTCAAACAGCTATCCATTCGACCATGGAACTTCGGGCTAAGACCACTCCTGAATGGGCTGACTGCGTTTTAAAAGATTTTAATCCGTTTTTGGCGGATCACGCCTCTTGTGAACGAAAAGCAAGCGCTGTGGGGATGTCCTTTGTTGTCAGGTACCCTGATCGACCGGGACTGCTGGAGCCGATGATCTCGTTTGCTCGAGAAGAACTAGACCATTTTCATCAAGTGTACCGAATCATGGTAAAGCGCGGGGTTCCACTCACTCCCGATGAACAGGATCCCTACGTTAATGCATTAATGAAGGAAGTCCGGTTCGGTCGAGATGAACGATTTTTGGATCGCCTACTGGTGTCTGGCGTTATTGAGGCTCGGGGCACAGAAAAACTTTCTTTGCTTTCAGAACATTTAACTGATCCCGATTTAAGAGCCTTTTATCAGAAACTTGCTAAAGCTGAGTATCATCATCTGCACTTATTCTACCATTTAGCAAAACGGTTTTTCCCAGAAGACACAGTAGAAAAAAGACTCGATTTTTGGCTTGATTTGGAAGCTAGAATTTTTAAACACTGTCCGATTAGACCCGCAGTTCATTGATGGCAACTTCTCAGTCTTCTAAATACCTCAGAACTTATGCCGAACCAGAAACACGGAACTTACCTTCAGATTTGGGTTTGGACCATTCGTTTGATTATGGAGTTTCTCTTCCCTTGAGAGGTGAATCTCCCACTGAAATTACTCAAAGACTCAGTTCACTTCAGGAGTTGGTTACTCAACAAAACAAACGTCTCCTTCTGGTGGCGGTTATTAACGGCGCCAGAGATTCCCAACCAGACTACCACCAGGCCAATCAGGATCTCGTTTCTTTTTTGAGGGCTCAATCACCGAGCTGGAAGGACTCTTTCTTAGTCCAGCACCGTTCGCCTCATATGACAGTCCTTTGGGTCGATCGTGCAATCCATCAGCCTTTTCAATCAAAACAAGGAGTCGGGCTCGCAAGAAAAATTGGTTGTGACCTACTTTGTCGCTTCCACTCAGAAAATAAACTCCTCAGTCCCTGGCTCTTTACTACTGATGCGGATGCAACCCTCCCCCCAGACTATTTTGAAATGCCCGAGGCGCTGGCAACTGCTTTTCACTTTTCGTACCGTCACGACCACTCTGGGTTCGAGGGGAGCGAAGCGCTCATTCTTTACGAAATCCATCTTCGTTATTATTTTTTGGGACTTCTTTGGGCCCGTTCGCCATATGCCTATCCCACCATCGGAAGCTGCTTAGCAATAAGAGTTGAATCTTACGAAAAAGTGCGTGGTTTCCAAGACAGACAGGCGGGTGAAGATTTTCATCTGCTTAATAAACTCCGGAAACTGGGCCCCATTGGATACCGAAAATCTCTGCCAATAACTTTAAGAGGTCGTTTCTCACAGAGAGTTCCCTTCGGCACGGGCCAGTCCACCATTGAAATCCACAACCAATTGCTTCACCAAATACCCTACACCCTCTATTCACCCGCTTCTTTTTCTTTTTTAAAGAGCCTTCTCTCACAAATAACAGATTCGCTTTTGCAGGATACAGATTTAGGTCGAAAGCAATTTAAGGATTACTGGAATGATCTGGCTGCTTCCCAGCCGAATCTATTTAGCTGTCTTAAGGATTTGCAGGTTCCTGAAATTATCGATGCAGCTTTTTTAACAAGAACGAAACCGGCCCAGCGTTTAAGACATTTTCACACTTCTTTTGACGCACTAAAGACGCTCCGTCTGGTTCACTTAATTGAGGAAAGATGTTTTCCTAGACTGGTATGGAAAGAGGCGCTGCAGAAAGCACCGTTTTTTGGATTAGATGAAATGATTCACGAACCGATAAAAACTCTAGAACGGCTTCAATATCTCGAAGAAACTGCGCTGGGGGGTTCTTTAGTGGAGGACTCTTATTTTTAAGCGTTTCCCGCCAGAAGACGACGAATTCGAAGGGTAGCCAAAACAATCTTTTGCATTAAAGTCCGTGCATACTCCTCGGACACTACACGTATCGGCACATCGGCACATATCCATAATTTGTCGGGAGGAATCACTTCAAAACATTTTCGAATATTGATTTCAATTTCCCTATCTGCCGGAATGCTTTCATCTCTTTGTCCAATAATTCCAGGACCAAAGCCACACTCAAAGCTGATTCCTTTTAGCAAGAGAAGCTTTTCATTGAGTTGAGAGCCCGAACTCGTACTAAAATAGAGCACATCCACATCACTTTTTGGTAAAGTATCGACCAGAACGGGAAGTTCCGCATTGTCCAAATTCAAATGGAGACTGGTCTCATCTTTCACCCCGCACGTCGCCACTTTTAGGTTGTCCATCTGGTGCTTTAAGAAAACAGATATTTTCTGCTTCTTTAAAGGGACACTCTCCGTCAATCCCGGTTCATCTATCTGGATAATGGGAGCTCCCCTAGTCTCAAGGGCCTTAACCTCACTCCTAACGGCAATAGCGGCTTGAAGAACCACTTGTTCTCTTGGAATATCCGACCGTATAAAAGACAAGTTAATAATCGACACGGGTCCTAGAGCGACAGCTTTAACGAGTGGAGCCCCTGGCGTCCACATCGTTTTACTCCGTTCTTCCTTGCTGTGATCTTTCCATTCAATATCCGAAACAATAATGGGGGGTCTCACACAAGAACTGCCACTTATCTGAACCCATCCCCCTTCTGTCGACATGAACCCAGACCATCTTTTTGTATATTCGGTTAGCCGTTGCTCGTAATTCAGTGAATCGGTGAGTACTACATCATTTCCCGAATCTCTTACCAAACAACAACCGGCTGAGAGGTCCTGGCAGACAGTCATGGGCAACCGGGGAAGCCCCAGTCGTTTAGCCTGCGTTTTACTGCGCTTGGCAAAAGAAGCCCCTCTTTTTCTAAAGGTTAAATCAAGGCGGTTAATCTGATTACGAACTGAATCAACCTTTTTCTGGAGAGGGATTAACTTCTCACGCCTTGCCGCCTCTGCTTTCTCAACATCTGAGAGACTAACATTTCCTAATAGCATTTGTTTGAGCAATGCCAATTCTTCTATTCTTTCATTTGCAAAGCTAAGATTATCATAAACACCGACCTTGGCTTTAAGGCCTGTTTCATTATTTTTTGTCAGAGGCAAATGAGCTAAAGAACAGCTCGGCGAAAGAAGAAGCTTTGCAGCTGGATGAAACCCCTTCAGGATCTCAATCTGTTTATACAAACTTGCAACAGAGGAAGCCCACACATTCAAACCATTCACAAGGCCCAAGCCTAACAATTTATCCTTGGGGAACGATCGGGTCTTAATCCAACTCAGGACAGCAGGTCCAGAGACCAAGTCATAATGAAATCCTTGCACTGGCAACTGACTAAACTCCGTCAACCAAGGATCGGGTGATTCATAATGGGTGGTGATCAAGATCTTCGGAAGCGGGCCTTTAAACCCATCGTAGACAGAGGAAATGTTTTTCACCTCATCTTTTTGGAGATCCACACAAAATGCAGGTTCTTCCAACTGAACCCATTCAAACCCTTTTTTCTTCAGGTCTCTCAAAAGCTCCGAATACAGAGGGGCTAGTTCTTTGAGAAGCTCGGCTCTGGTGCGCCCTTGAGTTTTAGTGACATACGCTAAAGTCCAAGGTCCGATCAAGGTAATATGAAACTGATAAGGAAGGCCCTTTTGGCATTTGATTTCCCAATCGATTTTTTCGCGATTGAGACGCAGGGAAATCTTTCCGTCCCATTCGGGCTGAAAGGATTGATAGGGGGTTCGAAACCAGCTAAAGCGATTCATTACCCGAACGTTTTGTTCCGCGCTGCCGCGGATTAAGCTCAGTTGGGATTGGATCCATTGATCGCCGCCCCCCATGGCTTGGGGTAATAGATTAAAGAGCCAGGCGGTGTCCAGTAGGGGATCCCAAATACTGAAATCATTAAGGGGGATACTGTCGACGCCCAACTCATGTTGGGTTTTCCATCTTTCACTCAGAATCTTTTTGCCGATTTCAAGCAGAGATTCTTCGGAACAGTTCCCAAGCTCATACGCACGTACAGCAGGAAACCACTCATTTTCCTGACTCACTCTTGGATATCCAATATTCCAAATCTTCATCGTTCTCTCTAACTTACTTTATTCAATCTTTGACTTATAGGAATCACAACCGTGAAAACGGTTCCCTTTCCTAACTGACTTTTAACATCAATTTTTCCATTGTGTTTTTGTATTAACCCATAAGCTATCGACAACCCTAATCCAGTACCCTCACCCACCTTTTTTGTAGTGAAGAACGGATCAAATATTTGACTAACGGTCTCTGAACTCATTCCTGCACCAGAGTCTTCAATTTGAACCTCAACCGAATCACGTACCACCCGAGTTCTGATCCATATGTTGCCCCTACCAACAATGGCTTGGGCCGCGTTAGCCAGAAGGTTCATAAATACTTGGTTTATTTGTGTGGGTGAACATTCAACTTCTGGTATTTCGCCAAATTCTTGGTGAACAATAATACGGTTTTTAAATTCTGTGTTCAAGAGTCGAACGGTACTTTTAATACCCTCATGTAAATCGGTGTACTTAAAAACCGACTCATCCATTCTCGAAAAAGTCCTGAGCCCCGTCACGATGTCCTTCGTGCGATTAGCACCGTCTAAACAACTGTTAGTGAGTTCACTCATATCCGTTAGGATGAAGTCAATATCCAGCTCTTTTTCCAGGGCTTCAATCCTCTCTTTTTCCCCTTGAGAGAGTCCATCTCTCACTCCTCGGTACTCAGTAATGATTCGCTTTACTTTCTCGATGTAAGTCGAAAGATGGTGCATATTGCTGTAGATGAAAGCAACTGGATTATTCAACTCGTGTGCCACTCCTGCCACGATTTGTCCCAACGAAATCATCTTCGCCGATTGAACGAGGGTGGTCTGCGTGTTTCTAATTTCAGTATTTGCTTTTCTGAGCTCTTCTAATTTTGATTCTAGTGCCCTTCGAGTAACACTCACATTGCGTATCATGTCATTAAATGCACTAATAAGGTAATCAATCTCATAGCTGGAATCACTTGCTGGGATCTCCTCCATATTTCCCGTTTTCACTCGCTTCATTGCCGTCACAAGAATTTCAATTGGCTTAACAACACGGTTTGAAAAAACCACAACTAAATACCCAAAGCCCAAAACAAGAAAAGCGGTTATGTAAATGATATTCCAACGTAACTGACGAGTGGCCTCATCACTTGCGCTCAATGGTAAAAGCATCGCCAGGTAAGCCCAGTCCTGCTTTTTGCCCGAAATATCGGGAAGGTCATAAAGATAAGAGGCATACCGTGTTTCGCCGAGCCAAATCGGATAGAAACTTTGACCGCCGACCGCAGGCGACGCAATCAGGGCCTTGGACAAGCCGTTGAGCTCGGTTCTGCCAATTGCCATACTGGAGGCAGCCACACTAAAGTCTCGTTTAATGAGTAATGCCTCCACATGCCGTTTGTTTCTAATTTCTGCAAGTTGGGCAGCACCAAAAAGATATTCCTGCTCCAAAATTCCATAAAGTTTATTTTCGTCCTGGAGAAGCGCTCGCCCTAGAATTAAGAGACCTGATCCATCCTCACTGAAGTATCGCTCTACAATGAAGCCTTGGGTTTTAATCTTTTTGAGACTCTCTCGGGGGATATAATGAATCCTTGGGCGATTGGCTTTTTCTCCTGAACCCTCTGCGATAAAATCTCCCTCTGGGTCGTAGATTCTTAACCGTCCCAGATTTCTAAATCCGTTCAGTGTATCGGTAAGGTTTCTGAAGTCTTTTTTAACAAGCCCTCGAATGAGGCTGGGTTGCCCCGAAATTTTTTTCAATTGACTGGATAGTGTTTTTTCAAGGGAGCTGACTTCGCTAATGATCAAGGTGCTTTCGGAAGTGGCTTGCCGAAAGAGTCCCTGTTGGCTGCTTTTTTCAAATACGTGGGTGGCGTAATAACTCAATCCTACAATCGGAAGCAGAGCGGCTGGAACGAAATAAAAAGCCAGTTGAGTCTTTAGGCTTCTCGTACTGGTTTTAAAATGTGAAAGAACTGGTCTCATAATCGACTAAAAGAACCAGGAAACTCCCATCCCCGCATAGGTGCCATTTGCAAAGTTTGGAATTTTAAAGAGATAGTGAGCCTCTAAATAAACAGAAAATCCTGAATCGTGAATAAATTGAACTCCTACCCCAGGATACATCGTCCAAATACTAAATCCATTTCTGGGATCAGCTCCCTCTAAGAAAATATTTTTCAAAACTGCTGGTCCTATGTCTCTTTGAGTGCTCCCTTGGCTCCACCACCTAGATAGACCAAAAAGAAAGTAAGGACTGACCTGATCGCCCAAAAGAAAGTATTTTCCCTTAACCGCTAAGCTAGAGTAATCCCCCCCGGTTCCCAAGCCACCCGCAATGGAGATTTCTGGTTTGATATTGAATTCAATCTCTAACCCCAAGGCACTTAACGGCCCCCCTACTCCTACGCCCGCACCAAAACGGCGCTCATTTTTAAAGTCATCCAGAAAGCCTGCCTGGCACACACTAGCCACCAGCAGAAAAAACAAAACTAACATTCTCATAGGAATATCTCCGGTTCTTTGGAACTAGAAAATTCGTGCCCTGACGCCCTCTTCTTGGAGAAACTTTTGGAGAGCGGGCTTATCTATTTCATGAGCGCGATCAACCAAGTCGGCCAACTGATCAATGAACTTTGAACTTTTTGGACTTCTCAATTGTTGAGATAAGACAGCGAAATTGGCACTCACGGTATTCAGATTTTCAATGAGTTGACTAACTTTTTTCTTATCTAATTTCTTTAAAATGACATTGGTATCGGTCATCAGCGAATGGACACTTGTAAGAAGGTCCTGCATTGTATTTTCATTTCGTTCCAGAAACTCTTGAACTCGTCCAAAAACTCCATAGCCTTGCGATAAAAGCTGGTCTACTCGAGGGGGGTCCATCCCCCTCACCTCTGCGCCATCTTCTAAAATGGGACTATCCTCACTGCCAGGTGTGATTTCCAAATAGCGTTCACCGATAATTCCCGCAATGTTGATATAAAATTTTGAATTTTGCCGAACGAGTTTTTTCACTTCGGGGTCTACGCCAACGCGAACCTTAACTGATGTTCCGGCCAAAAGATCCGAAGCGGGAGTCGCTAAAAATTCTATCTTTTCAACTTTTCCAACTTTTACCCCGCTCACTCGTACAGGAGCTCCGACCTCAACGCCCCCAGCGAATTGATAGAAGACCGATAAATGAAGTTGCTTGCCCAAAGGTTGAACTAAACCTAAGAGCCAAGCAAAAAAGACAAGCAATCCAATAGAAAAAAGAACGAGTGTGCCGACCCAAAATTCTTTACGCTGTTGTTCCATGGAGTTTTATGTTGGATGAATCGAGGGAAAGAATGAAACTTACTCTTTGATTATACCTTAAAGGCAGGCTGTGACCGAACGAGAAAAGTTGATGCGGAGCAGTTATTATTTTTACGGCATCCACCAAATTGAATTGATTAATAAATCCGAAATAATAATCAATAAACTGCTTCTCGCGACTGCTTGCGTCGCTGCATCTCCCACCCCTTGACTCCCCTGAGCACAGCGTAATCCATAACTTGCAGAAACAAAGGGAATCAAAGTACCAAAACAGAGGGCCTTAAGCAAAGCCCCTTCCAGGTCATGACCAGTCGTGAACAAAAGCAAGGAATTGTAAAACTCCGCTGGCTGGTAACCCATCCAACGAGCCGCAATAAATACTGTGACGATTCCAGCGATAGCGATTGATATCAGAGTTAAAGTGACATTTGCTACTATACACCCAATCCAGCGTGGAATGAGAAGATAGTCCACTTCAGAAACCGCTAATAATTTTAATTGATCTAGTTGTTCGGTGATCTTCATCACTCCCATCTCAGCAGAGATGGAGGCTCCCACTCGTGACGCCAAAAGCATCGCA
Source organism: Bdellovibrio sp. ZAP7 (assembly GCA_945878405.1). GTDB lineage: Bacteria > Bdellovibrionota > FAC87 > UBA2466 > UBA2466 > RFNO01. The sequence goes on along the minus strand of CAMCTJ010000007.1, from coordinate 38,484 downwards.
GTCACTACAGGAGCCACTTCTCTTATCGTTAGAATCAAGGAGAAACCAGGAACTAAAGCATCTTGCTTTAATACGACCTTCATATGCCACGAAAATTCAAGCACACTCATCAAAGATACGATTCCCAGTGAAAAAGCGATGACAGGAAGGCTCATCACAGCACATTCATAGATCTGCTTTGTGATTTCTTTTCCTCTTAATGAAGCCCTAGTTAGAGACTTAAGCAGTCCCACAATAGAGGCCCAGAAAAGTCCAGTAGGATATGCCAGCTGGCCCCACTCCCTGATTGCCCAGTTTCCTAACGCTCTCATTCAAAGAACCTCAACTCATTATTAATTGGGTGACTGACTCCACAACAAATGAAACCAAGAAATCAATCACGATGATTGAGACCAAAGTCACGACGGCCGTTCTTCTCACAGACCGACCCACCTCTTCAGCTCCCCCTGTGGTTTTGTAACCTACGAAACAGGAAATCGTTCCAATGATCAATCCGAAGAGAAAGCTTTTTAGTACCCCAATGAAAATACTCGATCCCGAAACAAATTGGGGTATGTGAGATACAAACTGTAATGGATTCACGTTCAAATAAATGGAGGAAATAATGATTCCACCAAAAACGGTTAATCCCAGGCCCAATACCAAAAGCAAAAAACTTGAAATCGTAAGAGCAACTAGTCGCGGCATAATAATCACTGCGAGCGGATTTAGCCCCAGGCACCGGATAGCGTTCAACTGATCAGTAATAGCCATGGTGCCCAGTTCTGCAGACGAAAAAGCTCCCACTCGGCCGGATAACAGAAAAGCTATCAATACCGGTCCTAAATTCCTAATGGTTGTGGAGGTACTCAGGCCCCCTAAGAAGCTCTGTGCCCCAAAATCTTTTAGTTGAAGATTGATTTGTATTGCGAGAATGGCACCCACGAAAATCCCCGCTACACACGTGGTGACCATGGAACGAACCCCTACTTGGTACATCTGCTGGATCAACACTTTCCGGCTAATCCCCTCCCTGAAAAAGAGTCCGATCACTCTTTTCGAAAAAAGAAACCAGTTGCCGATGCTGCCCATAAGCTCTTTTAAATCAGGCATCGAGAACCACCATCCCCTTACAAAACGACCTGATTAACCCCTGATCGGAATTCCGAAAAGCTTCAGGAGTTCCCTCAAAAACGACCCTCCCCTCGTCGAGAAGCATGATCGAGTTGGCAAGTTCAATTGCACTCTGAATGTCGTGTGAAACAACTACACAACCCGTTTCTGACTCTTTTACAACGTTTCGAATCATTTGATTTGTTACTTCTCGGGAGACGGGATCAAGACCGGTCGTGGGTTCGTCAAATAAAATGAACTGAGGTTCTCGTAGCAACGTCCGAACAACACTTACCTTCTTTTGGGTTCCAAAACTAACTTCGCTGGGATACCGAGACAAAACACCTTCTGAAAGCTGAACCCAATCTAAATATTTCCTAAGTCCTGATTTCTGATTTCCTTCTAAGCCAAACTCTAGATTTTCTTGGAGCGTTAAGGAATCGAGTAAGGCTGGCATTTGAAAAACCAATCCGCATTTCTGCCGAACCGTAACCATTTTCTCTTCGTTTAGGGGATCCGTTTTCTCCCCATTGATCCACACTTCTCCCCTATCTTGAGGGATAAGCCCAACAATCGTTTTTAGAAGAACCGATTTTCCCACCCCGGATCTTCCCAAAACAAAAAGAATCTGGCTTCGCTGTAGTCTTAGGTTGACACTATTCAGTACCACCTTGTTTGCGAATTTTTTTGTGATCGATTTAAGTTCGAGCATAAACTGGTTCGGTTAATGGCCCGCTCAATCCCCCTCGGATGAACTGTTGGATAGCGGGATTATCGCATTTTTTAAAATCGTAAACAGATTGTTCGTACGTGAGAAAGCCGTTCCACAAAAATCCTAATCTATTGGCTAACCGAAAGCTTACAGCCAAATCCCCACTGGCAAAAATCAGAATTACACTCCTGTTTTCAGCATACTCCTCAATAATCGAAACAATTTCATCTGCAGTGACAGGATCGAGCCCTGCCGTGGGATCATCCAGAAGGAGTATCGAGGGACTGAGAGCAAAGACTCGAGCGAGGGAGAGCCTTTTTAACATGCCACCACTTAGCTCCTTCAGCCTTTTATTTTCAGATCCAGAAAGGCCCACTTGCTTAAGGAAATGAAACGAACGTTCCTTCCGTTCGGATTCCGAAAAATCCGTCAGTTCCGCTAGGGCAAAATCGATATTTTCCCAGGCATTGTATGCATCTAAGAGTCCACCTTTTTGAAAACTCATCGCCATTTTTTGCGAGAAAGAACGACTTTGTTTTAATCCCTGACGTTTTATCAACTCGCCATCCACACGTATCTCGCCTTGAGAAGGGATGAGAAGCCCCGATACAAGTTTCAATAAAGTAGATTTGCCCGAACCGGAGGGCCCCAGGATGCCCAATCTGTCTCCCGCACGTAGAGCTAAGTTAATCTCTTTTAACAAGTGAGTTTTATCAGCGGAAAACGCAAACCCCAGATGAGAAATCTCAATTTGCGGTTCGTACGGGATAGGGCTCATCTGCTCATTTTACCACGCTTCGAGAAGGAGAACTAATCCAGGGAAGTTTCTTTTTTCGATCGACTAGTCCCTTTTGTGTGATTTTTTTATCTTTTTGAATCCAAAACATCACCGGAGTAGAACTCACCCCCCATTTCCCAGCCACTTCTCTTCTGGAAACACATCGAGCAGACCCAAACTCAGGAAACTGCTGTGAACTTTTAAGACAACTTGCTGGATTCGAATCGATCCAGAGGACTTCAACTCTTTTTCTTTCGATAGCTGGCATTTCCTTTCGCATTCTCTCCAACAACTCACGACAAAAAATGCAGTCCTCTTCGGAAATCACAGTTATTTGCTCATTTTGCCATCTCCGAATACAAATCGGCTTTTGGGTCACTGGAATAAGGCCTGAGAGCTCATCTTCCATGCATCCGATCCCAGCCGCTGATATCAGAAAGCAAAATACAAAAACCAACTCTTTCATCAGAGGGTCGCTCTCACAGACATCATAAACACTCGTCCTCTCAGGGGCCCCCAGACATGTAAATTATCTAGGTGGAAATGACTGGGATCAGAACCATGCTGGTTCCAGGCAAGGGGGGAATCCCCCCAACCCGTTTGAGTGAAATTAGTCGCATTGAGAACGGTTAAAGACAATTCCCAGTTTTTCCAGGGACGATAGTTAGTGCCGATATCTACCGTAGCAAACAGAGGAGCCTTCTGATTTTTCAACTCCTTCAAAGTATCTACGGGTCCTAATTCTGTATCGACAGGCTCAAAACTCACATAGTGTTTGTCATAACCATAATCTGATAAATTTCTTGGCCCAGTGATTTGAGCAGACACAAAGACATCCCACCCTGCGCCAACCTTTTTCTCAGCCCGGATTCGCGCTCTTTGTTCAACTGCAGCTACAGGAAGAAGCTTTTTATAGTCTTGAGGTAATCGGAAATCCTCTAGTCCTAATTCCACAAGCCAGGATCCAGATCGGTAAGTGCCAGAGATTCCTGACGAGAGGACTGTTACGTCCCTGTTTAGGTTTTCAAACTTTGCAGGACTGAACTCATCGACTGGATCAGCAGCGTAGGCTAAATGACTTAACTGAGTGCCGTATACACTGGCATTCCAATCCCAAGCGCCGCTCGTATAGTTTTCGGAAACTCCGACCGAGTGTGCAGTTTCAATTTCCGTAAGACCAATAGTGAATCCATTTTCACTCAATCCGTGTTGGGATTCAAAAAAACTTAAAGGCGCTCGATATCCTCGCCCATAGGAAATTCGGGCAGTCCAGTTCGAAGACTGGTTCCATTTCCAGAAAAATCGAGGCGACCCTAAGACTTTCCGCACTTGGCGTTCTTCTGATTTTTGAAAAGGCCAATCGATATCCAAATAATCCAAACGACCGGCGATGTTAAATTCATGATTTAGGCTCGGCGACCAGGTATCCTGAACAAACAGAGCCACATTTCGAAACTTAAAATCATCGGGGGGAAGCCCCTTTATGTCATAGAGCTTCTGAGAAAATGACTGCATCCGCTCATAGCGACCGTCGGCTCCAAAACTCATCACGTGTTCCGAAGAAAGGGGCGTAGATACCCGGACGTCCTGAAACGCAAGAAGATCTCGATTGCGATAATCGTATCCATGAAAATATATCGAATCCTGATCCTGCCAAGCTGCGCTGGAGGTTACTTGAAGCTGGGAGCTTTCGCCCAGTCGATGGCGCCAACGTCCCACAGCTTCTTGTCGAGATAGATTTATCGTGTCAGCAATTTTTAATTGATCATCTAAATAAGGTTTTTCAACATTGTTATCCTGAAACTTTGGGAGCTCCACAATGGGCAGAAAAGTTGTCGGTTTGGTGCCATCCACCGTTCCTCCCAAAATGGATACATTTTGCCAACCGTATCTGAGCTCTAGACTATCTCGAGCTCCCAAATCGATTAAACCTTTTGCCAAGATGCCCGCATTTGAGAAGAAAGGAGCGTCAGCAACTCCATTTTTGTCTACGTCCCATACTCCCGTACGATCAGAATCCCAATACCCCTGTCGATTCCACTGGCCCGAAACAAACACTCGGGTATTCTTCATAAAAGTAGTATCTGAAACTGCGCCACTGAGAAGCCAATTTTGAGAAGACCCAGAAGCCAAATTTAAATCCACTTCATTCTTATGTGGTGTTTCAGTGAGGATGTTTAAAACGCCACCAATTGCCTCAGGAGCAACTAATGAGGCTCCGGAACCTCGACTGATTTCAATAGACTCAACTCCAGATAGCGGAACTGCGTCGACTCCATAAAAGCTGGAAACAGCCGAATGCAAGGGAACACCATCTACTAAAATAGTGGTATGTTCACCGCGTAGGCCATTCACTGTAATTCGTTTTGAGCCGCAGGTGGCACACGAGGTTTGACTATCCACCCCGCTCTCCCCCGAAATTGCTTCAGATAAATTGGGTGCCTTTTTCTGTTCGAGCTTCTTTTTAGGAAGTTTAATTGTAGGAACGACTGAAGACTTATCTAACTCCGAACTTGAACCTGATCCTTCTTCTTGAACCACGATCTCCGGAAGCGAACCAACTTCCTGTCCTTCTGCAAAAACACTACAGGTGACAATCAAAATTAAGGAACCTAGAAGTTTTTTCATTCTTCACCAACCAGTTTAAGTTCGCTGCAAGTAGCATCATGTAAATGATCAAAGTGCATCCACTTTAACCGGAAAGCAGAGGGTTCGGATAAACTTTCACTTGCTTTTTTTAGCACAACCTTCAAAAACTCTTTCGTGTTGGCCTCTTGCCATTGCAGGATTTTACCCTGTGAGTGTGGATCGAATTTCAAGACTACTTTTCCAAGGCCTTGTCCCTCATGTTCGTAGCTTGTGGAGACTTCAACTTCGTAGGTCCCGCTTTTTTCCCCCTCCGTGTGGACATAAAGAAAACAAGGTCGCCCTTTGTCGGTCCCTTGGAAAGAGAGAGAAACCTCTCCACTTGCCGTTGCGCCCAACAAAAAAAACCCTAAAATAAAGAGAACCAAAACTTGCTCCTTTCGAGGACTTTGATTAAGGTTTAATGCCCCATGACCACGATTTGCAAGACCACGTTTTCGATTGATTCGATCAAACTCCAGCTAGCTGGTTTTGTCAGTATTTTTGTGCATTTACTTCTGTTTTATAAAGTGGCTTCACCCTTGGCTCCCGGAGCTTTTGACAAACTTTTGGGAAGAAAAGGCGGATTAGCAAATGCAACTGAGGTTTCTTTTTTCCCCAGCTTTGCGATGCGTTCCAGCCGACCCCCGACGACCGGTAGCAGTCCCCTTGATATTCCCACTCAAAACAAGGGGCATCAAAAAACCAGCTCCGAACTCGCCCAGTCCCCTGCTGCAACCCATACGGATTCAAAAGGAATTGGCCAAGGGGGGAGTTCAACTCAATACGCTTCAATCCTTCATGCCTATTTAGACTCCGCAAAGGTGTTCCCCCGTTCTTTAAAGGACTTGGGATTATCTGGAGTTGTTAAAGTTCGTTTTCAGGTCACTCCCGAGGGACATCTCGAGGATATTCGTTTGGCAGAATCCGATGCTCCGAAACTGCTCCAACAAGAGGCAGTTCGTTTTCTACAAAAGTTAGAGACGGTACCCCTTCCTCCTTCTGATTACACTTACCAACAACTCCAATTTGAATTGCCGCTCAGATACGAGTTAAAAAGTTGATCATGCCCCGGCGTTCTTGGCTTCTCTGTCTCATTTTATTTTTGTTAACCCACCGAGCATTTCCTCTGGCAACGCAGCCTCTAAAAGTAGGCTTGGTTCTCGATCGAGGCGGCAAAGATGATAAGTCATTTAATGCTTCAGCCTTTCGAGGCGCAACTCGGGCTCAAAAAGAATTAACTATTCATTTGAAAGTTTTGGAATGCTCCAGTGACTCAGCATTTGTTCCATCTATCCGGACCTTTGCGCAACACGGTTATGATCTCATTATCGGTATCGGCTTTGTTCAAAAATCTGCTATTGAGGCGGTGGCAAAACAATTTCCTAATCTCTCTTTCCTACTGATTGATGCCCCAAGCACGCTGCCCAATATCCGCTCAATCATTTTTCAAGAGCACGAAGGCTCATATCTTGTTGGAACTATCGCAGCTCTTACTAGCAAAACAAAATCCGTGGGTTTCATCGGGGGAATGGATATTCCTCTCATCAGGCGATTTGAATTGGGTTATCGCACCGGTGCCCAATCGGTTTCTTCATTAGTTAAGATACTCACCCACTATGTTGGGTCCTCTTCAGAAGCCTGGAGAGATCCCGCTCGTGCGAAAGAGCTAGCCCTGCTTCAATTTTCAAAAGGCGTAGACGTAGTTTTTTGTGCTGCAGGCTCTTCTTGTCTCGGGGTTTTTGATGCGGCAGAAGAAAGAAAAAAGTTTGCCATTGGCGTCGACTCTAATCAGAACTGGGTTAAACCAGGCACGATTTTAACCAGTATGGTGAAAGGGGTTGACCAAGCGGTTTTTGATTCTATTCGGCTCAAACTCAGAGGTAGCTTTACAGGCGGAACTGTCCACATGGGCCTTAAGGAAGATGCCATTTCATTTTCAATTGATGAAAACAATCGAAAAGTGCTGACTCCGGCGGTAGAACAGGAAGCGCTAAACATTCGAGAACAAATATTGAACGGGCTTATCAAGGTTCCTGATTACTACCACTTAAATAAACCCCTGAGTACTCCCAAGTGAATCATTCTCCTCTGATCGAATTTAAGAAAGTTTCGAAACGTTACGGTTCGATCTCAGCGAATGATCAAGTTTCGTTCGCCATTTATCCCAGAACCTTTCACGGAATTATCGGTGAAAATGGAGCTGGAAAATCTACCATCATGAAGATCCTTTATGGTCTTATCAAACCAGATTCCGGCGAGATTTTTCACAATGGCCACCAAGTTGTCTTTAAGACCCCTCAGGAAGCCATCCAAGCGGGAATCGGAATGGTTCACCAGCACTTTATGCTGGTTCCTACTCTCAGCGTCTGGGAGAACGTCATTCTGGGACTGGAACCCAATCGATTTCATATCGATCAGAGTAGTGCTATTAGCCGAATCGCTTCCCTTCAAAATGATTTCGGTTTCAATCTGAATCTTTCAGCGCCGGTAGAAAGCCTTTCACTTGGGGAGCAGCAACAAGTTGAAATATTGAAGCTTCTTTACAGAGAGGCACGCATACTGATTCTAGATGAACCCACAGCAGTGCTCACTCCGCAAGAAGTCACTGTACTGTTTGATAAATTAACATCCCTGAAAGAACAGGGAAAAACGATAGTTGTGATCTCGCACAAGCTGAAGGAAATCCTAAACTATACACAAACGGTTACCGTGATGAGATCTGGAAAAGTGATTGCAACCAAAGAGACTATCGACTTGACTGAAGAAGACTTATCACAACTGATCATGGGTCGCGAACGCAGTCCCCTACGCAAACGCAAACTCTTCCCCGTCAACACACAACCTGTTTTAAAACTGCATCAGCTTTCGACCTCAACCAAATCTGCGCACAAACTAAATAACATCAACCTAGACCTTTATCCCGGGCGTATTTTGGGGATCGCGGGCATCGAAGGACAAGGACAACAGGAACTAGTAGATGTGCTTTGCCAAGTAGAGCCGTTTACGGGAACAGCACTACTTTTTGACACTCCCTTGAATGCGACCTCTGCTTACTCCAAACGTCAGGCTGGTTTTTCGTTGATTCCCCCCGATCGCCAGAAGGAAGGCCTGATTTTAAATTTTTCAAATGCTGATAATTTTATTTTAGGACACCAGGATGAAGATCGTTTTCGGAAACATGGTTTTTTAAGCCCCTACCAAATTAGGCAGTTTTCTCAAACACTCATGGATCGTTTTGACGTGCGACCGGCGAATCCTACGCTTCCGGCCAGAGCACTCTCAGGAGGAAATCAACAGAAACTCCTGATTGCCAGAGAGACTAGCTCAGAAGTTAAATTTCTCTTAGCGTGTCACCCGACTAGGGGTGTTGATATTGGTTCCATCGAGTTTATTCACTCCCACTTTCTACATTTAGCCGAAAAGGGTGCGAGTATTTTATTGATTTCATCAGATCTCGATGAACTTTTAACCTTAACGGACTCTATTGCCGTTATCCGAGAGGGAACAATCGTATTTGAAAGCGCTACCTCAAATCTGACACTGAAAGAATTAGGACTATGGATGACTGGAGCAAAGACGTGAAACAGCTCTTATCCGTTACACTTGCGTTGTTGGTATCCTTGATCCTGGTGGTATTGCTGCTTTTTCTCATGGGCGAGGATTTAACATCCCTGACAGAGGCGCTAAAATATACTTTCTTTAATCGATTTGGTCTCGGTTACACCCTGTTTTACACAACGCCGCTTATTTTTACGGGTCTTTCGGTGGCGCTATGTTTTCACGCAGGTCTTTTTAATATCGGTGCTGAGGGACAACTTCTCTGGGGGGCTCTCTCTGTAGTGGCTCTGGCAAAGGCTTTCCCAAATCTCCCAGCGGGGCTCGCTCTCCCCCTGGCATTTTCTGTTTCTGCAATTGCAGGAGGTATTTGGGGATTTCTACCGGGTTACTTCAAGGCCCGGCGAGGCACGCATGAAGTTATTACGACCATTCTGCTTAATTTTATCGCTCTTTCGTGTGTAAATTACTTCATCCTCTATCCTTTTAAGAATCCAGAAAGCCAATCTGCGGAAACAAGTGTTATGCCGGCGGGCTATCAGCTACATACTCTTTGGTTCCCTACTACTCCCGTGAATGCAAGTCTGGCAGTTGCGATTGCAATCGCTCTAGCCGTCTATGTTTTTCTTTTTAGAACTTCATTTGGTTTTGAGCTCCGTACCATGGGTCAAAGCCCCAGAGCTGCTGTTTTTTCTGGCGTTTCACTCCAGAAACGAACGCTGGCCGTTTTCGTGATGTCTGGGGCACTTGCTGGATTAGTAGCAACTAACGACATCTTGGGAAATGAGCACAAACTCATTGAGGGCTTTTCTCCGGGTTACGGTTTCACCGGCATCGCTGTGGCTCTCTTGGCACGGAATCATCCGATAGGAATTATTTTTTCTAGTTTTCTTTTTGGCAGTCTCCAGAACTTTTCTCGAGAGTTGGAGTTTTTTACTCAGAACATCTCGAAGGACGTTTCCTTAATTGTCCAAGCCGTTATCATCATTTTAGTTTCGACCCGGGACTTTTGGCAGAGGAAAAAACAAATATGATTGAGCTGATACAATCAAGTCTCAGGCTGTCCACACCACTAGTTTTTGCTGCACTGGGGGGGCTATTATGCGAGCGTGCTGGAGTAGCAACCATCTGTTTAGAAGGAGTTCTTTTGATCTCGGCTTTTACAGCCGCCACAGTAGATGTTTTTACTTCAAGTCCTCTCACCAGTATTCTTGTCGGAATGATCGCTGGCTCGGCTTTTATGGGGCTTCATGCTTTGCTCACTCAAAAAGCAAAAGCCGACCACATCATTAGTGGTGTTGCTATCAATATCCTCGCGGCAGGCCTACCGCCTCTTTTATCTCAAGCTTGGTTCGGAAGTTCTACCAATACGCCTTCTGTTCCTTCGAACGCCCGACTCAGTGAACCAGCGATAATTGCTGCCGCTCTGATCCTCCCACTAGCAATGCATTACTTAATTTATCGAACATCATTCGGGTTGAGGTTACGCAGCGCTGGAGATGGTCCAGAAGCTTTGCAAACCTCTGGCATTTCTGTTGGAAGAGTCAGAACATTAGCTCTTCTGCTCGGAGGCGCTCTTACCTCCTTAGGAGGATCTTATTTGTCTATTGGCCATTCAAGCCAGTTTTTAAGAGACATGACGGCCGGAAGTGGCTTTATCGCTTTGGCAGCGATTATTTTTGGTAAATGGCGCCCCATCCCCGTTTTTTTGGCATCTCTATTTTTTGGATTTACCGAAGCACTCCCCATGATACTTCAGGGGGTTACTTGGAGAGGATTATCGCTCCCAGTTCAATGGATTCAAGCCATCCCTTATGTGCTTACTCTCGGCATTCTTGTGACAACAGTTGGTTCCGCCCGTCCCCCCAGAGCCATCGGAAGCAAATAGGTTTTACTTCTACATGGGAAGAATAGCCGTATGAGATTTCATATCCTTTTTTTTGTTCTCCATTAATTCTAACCGTCGAGAAATCTCAGTTCGCGTTTCCTCAAAATCAACAATCGTATCTACGACTAATTCAGACGCCATCCGATAAATATTTACATCCTTTTCGTATTCTCGCATTTTTTCTTGAACAAATGCCTTCCGTTCATCCGGTGCCATGGTAGCTAGTTTGTTATAGTACACGGCGTTTACAGCTGGCTCAGGACCCATCACTGCGATCGCAGCTGATGGCAGAGCAATCACTGAATCACTATCGAAAGCGGGGCCGCACATTGCATAGAGTCCTGCGCCAAATGCTTTCCGAATAATTAACGTAATTTTTGGAACGCTTGCATTCGACATGGCATGAATAAACTTTGCACCCGCTCGAATCATTCCCTCTTTCTCAATTTTTGAACCAATCATGAAACCGGGAACATCTGACAGAAACAAAATGGGAATATTAAAAGCATCACAGATCTGAATAAATCTAGCCGCCTTGTCAGAGGACTCCACAAAGAGCACGCCCCCTTTAACTCGAGGTTGATTCGCTACTATTCCAACCGCTCTTCCCTGAATGCGACAAAGACCTGTCACCAATTCGGCCGCATACAACGCCTTAAGCTCAAAAAAGGTATTCTCATCTGCAATCGTCTCGATGACTTCTTTGATGTCATAAGCGCGAGAGGGCGACTCGGGGATCAGAGTTTTTAGGTCTTGAGCAGCCCGTTTACTTTTTCGACTCGCAATCTGATTGGGATGTTCAGAATAATTTTGAGGAAAATAAGATAAATATCTCTTGGCAGCTTGAATGGCTTCTGCCTCATCCTTGACGAGAATATCTCCACACCCGCTCTGTGTGCAGTGCATTCGCGCGCCGCCCATTTCTTCAAGGCTCACCTTTTCTCCGATGACAGCTTCTGCCATTCGTGGAGAACCCAGATACATACTGGCATTTCCTTCCACCATGATCAAAATATCGCAAAAGGCTGGAATATAAGCGCCCCCAGCAGCAGAAGGCCCAAATAGGATACATACCTGGGGGATCTGTCCGGATAAAATCGCCTGGTTTCTGAAAATTCTTCCGGCCCCTCTTCTCCCGGGAAACATTTCTACTTGATCTGTAATCCGCGCCCCGGCGCTATCCACTAGATAAAAGACTGGAATTTTTAATTGCTGGGCTTTTTCCTGAAGGCGAATCATTTTCTCAACGGTTCGAGCCCCCCAAGATCCTGCCTTTACCGTAGAATCATTCGCAAGGACTGCAACCAGTCGATTATCAACTTTCCCAATCCCGGTAACAACCCCGTCAGCTGGAAGCTCATCGTTCAAACAGTTTGCGAACTGGCCATCCTCCACAAATGACTCTGCATCCACAAGCAGTTCTATTCTTTGTCTCGCGAATAATTTTCCCTCACTCGCATTTTTTTCGTGGTATTTCTGATTCCCACCTTGAAGAATACGCTCACGGTGCCGCTTAAACTCTTCTGAATCTGGCATCTTATTCTCCTTGATAACTTGGTTTCCGCTTTTCAGTGAAAGCTCTTAATCCCTCTAATCGATCCTTGGAATAAAGACAGGGCTTATAACACTCCACTTCCCATTGTAGGGCCTCTTCCCAAGGTTTTTCTTTTCCTCGCTGAATAGCTTTCTTAGCTTGCTGGATAGCAATCGGGCCGGCTTCGGATATTTTATTAGCCCAGATCAGTGCGTCTTTGAGCAATTGTCCAGGAGCTGAAACATGATTTAAAATTCCCCACGTAAGCGCTTCTTGAGCCGTTAATCTTTTTGCGAGAAGCACCATCTCCATTGCTCGACTAACCCCAACAGTCCGAGTCAAACGCTGAGTTCCCCCATTTCCAGGAATGATAGCCAGTTCCGTCTCTGGTAAACCCAGCACGACATTTTCAGATGCAATTCTTAAATCGCACACAAGGGCTAGTTCTAATCCCCCACCTAATGCCATCCCATTCAGGGCTGCGATACTCGGAATCGCCAGTCGCTCCCATCGAAGATACAACGACCGAACCATCTCTAATCTTAAAAGAACATCTTTTTCATTCATGCCCTGACGTTCTTTGAGATCGGCACCCACACAAAATGCTTTTTCACCCGAAGCGGTCAGAACGATCGCTCGGGCCACTCGATCGGTTTCAAGTACGTCGAGCAGTTTCTTAAACTCTTCTAAAATTTCTTTATTGAGAGCGTTCATCTTGTCTGGGCGATTCAAAGTCACCACGACCACTGGCCCTTCTCTTTTCAAAAGCACATGATTAGATGCCATACAAGGTACCTCCCTTTTTTAGAACTGATGCCAACCTACTATCCAAGGTTAAACCCAGTTGACTCAAAAGTCTGATTGTCTTGCTCAATCCATCCCAGTCAATTTGATGAGTGTTTTGCTGGCGATTCAACAAATAGGCTATTTCTTCCGTAGGAACATTTCCAGAAGCACCCTTTGCGTAGGGACAGCCGCCGATTCCACCCGTAGAACCATCGAATTGACTTATTCCTAGTTCCATAGCGGCAGTAATATTGCTGAGAGCCATCCCGTAGGTGTTGTGAAAGTGGAGTGCCAGTTTTTCCGCTGGGTAGACTGCCAATGCCTTCTTCACTACTGTTTCAACTCGCGATGGACTTGCCACTCCAATCGTATCGCTCAAGGCTATTTCATCAGGCCCCAAATCAATTACTCGACTAAGAACCCGATCGAGTTTTTCAGAAGAAATATTCCCTTCGTAAGGACAACCGAATACAGTCGAAATATAAACTCGGCTTCGCCTCTTCTCACTTTTAACTTTTTTTATCATTCCTTCGAGATTCTTGAGCCCCACTTCTATTGTCGTATTAACATTTTTCTGCTGGAAGGTTTCACTCGCTGCAGTAAAAAAACTAGCCCATGTTATTGGAAATTTTAAAAACCGATCCAACCCCTTTTCATTGGGCACAAAAGCCATCAGTTCCGTTTGTCCAAAATAAGGAGACTTGAATAGTGCTTGGCAAAACTCTTCGCTATCCGCCAATTGGGGAATCCACTTTGGGTGAGAGAAACTGGTGAATTCTAGCCGAGAGTAGGAACAACTGAGAAGATGCTGAAATAAACTTAACTTTTGTTGTGTGGAAAGAACTACGGATTCGCTCTGTAACCCATCTCTGAGTGTAACATCGGTGAGTTGAATCATGCGATTCTGCACTAGGCCATCTCTATGACTGTTTCGCCTTCATTCACAAAATCGCCTTTGCTCTTCAAGATCGCAGTTACCTTACCTGCGACAGAGCTTGTAATGGGCACTTCCATTTTCATAGATTCCAAAATGAGCACCTCTTGCCCAATTTTAACGTTATCTCCAACTTTGACCGTCACTTCTAATAACGTACCGGCCATATTGCTCACGATTTTTGATGGCATTTGATTACCTTTATGAAGTGAGACCGCTTGATTCTACTTTCTCGACAAAACCACACTCTTTGTTAGGGCAACGAATAGAGGCGCCTTCTTTTTTTGTGTAGTGTTCTGCTAAAAAGGGATGTTGGCATTGGGGACAGGCTCGGCCCTTGATGGGCTTATCCCACATGGCATACTTACAGTTAGGATATTGAGTGCAACTATAAAACACTTTTCCAAATCGAGTTCTCTTCTCAGACAATTCACCTTTTTGACACTCGGGACATTGAATCCCCGTAGTGATAGCTTTGGTTGTTTTACATGTTGGATAACTCGAACAAGCTAAAAACTTTCCAAAACGTCCCGTTTTAATGGTCATCGGAGCTGAGCAAGCAGGACATTTTTCATCGGTCACTTGCTGTTCGACTAGTTTTACTTTTCCGTCATCATCTAAAGTATATTCACTCGTAAAACGACAATCGGGATACCCCTGGCAAGCAGCAAACTTCCCGTTTTTTCCCCATTTCAAAATGACGGGCTTTTCACATTTAGGACATTTTAAATCGGTGACCGTCTCTTCGCGCTTAACATTGCGCATCTTTTCAGAGGCGGTAGCCAGCTCTTTCTCAAAGGGAACGTAAAAATCTTTTAGCGTCTTCTTCCAGTTCAGCTTTCCTTCTTCAATTTGATCCAGCTGATCTTCGAGGTTAGCCGTAAACTTAACATCTAAGATCTCAGCAAAGCTTTGAATGAGTAATTCCGTGACGATATTTCCCAGCTCAGTGGGATAAAAACGGTTTTCCTTTTTCTCTACGTATTTTCGATCCTGAATCGTACTTAGGATTGAAGCATAAGTAGACGGTCTTCCAATTCCTTTTTCCTCCAGCTCTTTAATCAATGAGCTTTCTGAATACCTTGGCGGAGGCTGGGTAAAATGCTTTTCGTCCTTTACACCCTTATTCATCAAACGGGTTTGCTCGCTAAGATCGGGAAGATTGACCGAATCTGTTTCATCAGGAGATTTTTCATCCGATTGCCACATAACTAAAAAGCCATCAAATCTCAAGATAGAGCCATTGGCTCTAAATCCGTAAACTTTTCCATTCTTAGCAGTGGCCTCGATATCAACAGACGTTTGATCAAACACAGCCTGTTCCATTTGCGAAGCGAGATAGCGCTTCCAGATTAACTCGTACAAACGATATTGATCGACGTCCAAATAAGGTTTAACTATTTCGGGCGTGAATTCCACCGAGGTCGGTCTCACCGCTTCGTGGGCATCCTGAGCATTTTTCTTATTACGATATTCTAAAGGCGTTTTGGGAAGGTATTCATTGCCCAAAATCTTTTGAATGATTTCCCGAGCATTTCTAATGGCCTCGTCAGACAGTCGGGTGGAATCCGTTCTCATGTAGGTGATTAACCCCTGGGCACCCAAATCTCCCAACTCAATCCCTTCATAAAGCTGTTGAGCAAGGGTCATCGTCTTTTTCGCGCTGAAGTAGAGTCTCTTTGAAGCTTCCTGCTGCAAAGTAGAGGTGATGAATGGAGGATCCGGATTGCGCCTTCTTTGCTTTTGGGTCACTCCCGTAATTTTCCACTGAGCACTGGCCGAATCTTTAACAATCTCTTTTGCCCATTCCTCGGTATCAATATCCGTTCTCTCAATTTTTTTATCTGCAACTTTAATCAATCGAGCCGGGAAATTTTTGCCATCCGCTTCCAGAAGCGACTCGATGGTCCAATAAGCTTTTGGTTGAAAAGCTAAGACTTCTTTTTCTCTCTCAACAATCATCCGAACCGCAACGCTCTGAACTCGCCCGGCCGATAATCCTCTACGGACTTTAGTCCAGAGGAGCGGAGAAATTTTATACCCCACTAAACGATCCAAAACTCTGCGTGCTTGTTGAGACTCGTACCGTTCCTTGGACATGGGAACTGGATTTTCGATAGCTTTGAGTACCGCAGGCTTTGTAATTTCATGAAACAGCACTCGGTGGGCTTGGTCTTCAGGTAATTTGAGAACCTCAACAATATGCCAGGCTATCGCTTCTCCTTCGCGATCAGGGTCAGCCGCCAAGTAAATTTTCTTTGCATTTAAGGCAGCCTTTTTTAACTCCTCAACCACTTTGGTCTTGCCCTTAATGAGCTCATAAGTGGGGGTGAAATCATGGTCTAGATCTACCCCAAGACTGCTTTTTGGAAGATCCAGAATGTGACCGACCGATGCTTTCACATCAAAGTTTCTGCCCAAATATTTTTTTAAGGTCTTTGCCTTGGCTGGAGACTCAACGATAACTAAACCTTTAGCAGGACCCGATCGAGGGATGGAATCTACACTGCCTGATTTCTTGGCTTTAGAAGATGTTTTCTTTTTTACTTTAGCTGTTTCCATTAAGTGTCTTAAATCAAAAATGAATCTGTTAACCCAACTTGAGACTCGCCGTGGAGTTTGTGCTCATAACCGAAAAGGGTAAGGGCTGCAACGGTTTTTATTTCTCGAATCCCTGTTTCCCCCTCCAAATTCATCGCTTTTTCAATAATTTCATCCTCCAAGGCGTGGTCAATAATACCACGAACTTTTAATTTCCAAAGATAACCTCGCGCCTTGCAACTAATTTGATTCGATTCTTTAGGTGAGTAAACGCGACAAACGGGTATATCTTGGCTCCAGAAAGGTCCAATTTCTTCCAACATTGTTTTTTCAATATGAGAAAGAGCTCCGAGAATTTCTTCTTCGGAGAATCCATGAGAGCTCAACTCTTCCCAGATCTGATCAGCATCATAAAAGAGATCCTTGTTTTGCTGCAAACTGTGGGACAGATGCCCCAGGATGTTGAGTATTTTTTGTCGCAATGTATTGAATTTGTGTTGTACTTCTTAATATTGTTCTTAAGAAAACTTCATTTGGCAAGATTCTTTGGGAGCACCATCCGAAGTTGATAAATACCGCTGTGGAGCGATTTCAAAAACTTGTCCCTGCTCTACTGCGATCTGAAGTTCGGCGATTCCGTTTTGTCCGTAACTTTTTAACCAATCCGACAAAGTAAATGCCCGCCCAAAAGAAAAGCAGGTTGCTTCTCTTGTTTCATTTACAAGTGATGAATCATAATCAAAAGGAAGCTCCTCGAGAACATCTCTTACTGACGAGACTAATTTTGCGCCATTCTGAATGAGTTCGTGCCCCCCCTGAAACAAATCCGAATCAATTGGGCCCGGAACAACATAAACATCTCTCCCCTGTTCCAGGCCGCAGAGTGCAGTAATGAGAGAACCGCTTTTCTTTTTTGCTTCAATCACCAGAGTCCCAAGACTTAGACCTGATATGAGTCGATTGCGTTGTGGAAAATGAAACGGAAGTGGCGGTTCAAAGGGTGGGTATTCACTTAGCCAACCACCTCCTGAATCCAAAATATCAAAAGCTAATTTCTGATGTTCCTTTGGATAGAGGTGAGCAAAACCGGACCCCATAACAGCGATCGTGCGCCCCCCAACACTGAGCGCTCCACGATGACTAACCCCATCAATCCCTCTGGCAAGTCCACTCACAATACAAATTCCTCGGGCGGAAAGCTCTCTTGAAAGCCGATAAGCACAGGCCAGGCCATAATTGGTGGCTTTTCGAGAGCCTACTACTGCCACTGCGGGTAATTGAAAACATTCCAAGTTTCCCCGAACAAAAAAAACGGGGGGCAAAGTTCCAATTTTACTCAGTAACGGACTTACCTTTTCGGATGCAAGAATCTGACATTTGTTCTTCGTACACCAAAGAAGGGTCTTTTCGGTAAGTTCAACAGGATTTTGAGATAGATAATTCGGTGAGCTAAATAATTTGAGGAGAACGCCATAAACATTCATTCCCCTTAATTAGAAATCAGATAACAAATTGACAAGATTCTCAGGGAAGCACCTAAGAAACTAGTCGAGCGTGACCGTTTGGCGACTGGTATTGATTTTATTTACACGATCCGGGAGCTGAGTTTGAGAAAGTAATACATCTCCTACTTCTATTCCGGCTCTACTTTTGAGGATATATCCCACACTAGATTTCTCGCTGAGGTGAACAATTTTCACTTCTCCCTTTGAAGAAGGTTCGACTAATTTTTGGTCTTTTAGAATTGGATCTGTGTCTTCAAACACCCTAAATACATGTCCCAATTTTATCCCTGCTTCCCGTCCCTTATCTAAAACCAATAATTGTCCCTCATGGAACCAAGTGTGTTCTAAATTATCACCCAAGAGAACGCGAGTTGACAGATCCGGTGGTGGCGTTAGAGGAGCTTCCTGCATCGATAAAGCGGGAATATCCATGATTCTATCGCCTCTTTCTAAAGTATCATAGGCAGAGACCACGGCTGCTCTCGCTAACTCATCTCCATAGGCTTCGATTTCAACCTCACCGACTAACTGAATCACCGCCTTGGAAATTAATGGTGTTTTCTCAACTTCTCGAATCACAGCGTACTTTTTGCCCACCAAAAGTTTCTCTTTTATTAAAGGCCCAATGTAAATCTTGCTATCAGAACCAAAGAAGTTCTTATCTTCATAAGACCCAGTAACAATGCCTAACATTTCTTCACCTTCCAGAACTAAAAACCTTAATCTGTGGTGATTTGTATAGCCTGACCAGAGTAGCTGGTCTGGTTCCTCTTCAAGGCTCTTTCTTTTTTTGGGATCAGCGGTTTGATTGGTGGGCTGTCGAGAAATTTGATTTTCTGTCCGACTAAAGATTATTTTTTGCTCGGGTTCAAGTAGATGAGGATTATGAATACTTTCTTGGTTTACTTCCCATATTTTAGGCCAATAACTCAGATCTCCCAGTTGCTCCTGACTGATTCTTGATAATGTATCTCCAGAACGTACCGTGTAGGTACTACTGGATTTATCGCCCACCAGATAGTTCCAACGAGCCTCTGAAAACCGTTCGGTCTGTTTCGAGTTTCCCAACAAACTAGGAGTTTGCCCCGAACATAAATGAGATACCCCCAAGGCTACAAAAAGACTTAAAAATAATGGATTCATGGTTGAGTCTCACTGGGTTGAAGGGATGCTAGGGTTTCTTTTGCACTCGGCAGAACAGCGCTATTGGGAAATGATTCCACTAATATTTTTAAGGTCTGGGCCCCTTTTTCTTTGTCGCCCAAGTTCAGATAAGCTAACGCTCTTTTATGAATGGCTTCTGGAATTTTTCTACTATCAGTGTAACGGTTCTCAAGTAGAAATGAATCAACAAGGGCTAATCCATATTCCCGATTTTTAAAATGCGAATCAAGAATCAGAAACTGGGCTCGGTCAGAATAAACATGATCTGGATTTTCCAAAATAAATCGGTTCAATTTTTCAACTGCTTCGTCATATTTCCCTGCATCTCTGAGACTAATAGCTTCGTAGTAGGTATTCATGCTCTCAAAGGATGAGTCCGCGAGAGTTTCTCCCATAGACTCTTCAAGAACCGGGTTCGGCTTTCGGTGGGTTAATTCTCCTTGCAATGACAAAATCTTTCTTTTTTGGACCTCAATTTGATCTTCTAGAGAAAAAATCTTTTTCTCAAGTGAAACACGGGCTGGACTTTCCTGACACAGTCGAGAGCCCGCACAACCAAAAAGACCGACTAAGCCGGTTCCGCCGACGACGAGCAACGCCAGAAAAACCAAATTTACCTTAGGTGTGCTGGGATGAGCCATGTTATTATTCTATCCGGTGGCTCGGGGCAATATCGAGGATATTTCGCTAAAAAGTTCAACGCAAATGCTAAAAAAGCCAGTTTGGGAAAATCTGTTTAAATTTCCTGAAAACACACCGCTTCATTCTTTTGAGTTTTATGCTGATTCTGCGTTTCAACGCAGCTTCACATTTGAACCCAAAGGATCTCGTCTAAGAAGTTGCGAAACGGGGGGAGCTCAACTCATTTTACAAGGTCCTGAAGGACCTAACACTTTTCATTGTACTCTCTTAGATCCTTCCAGATTTTCTGAGTTTTTCCACCATCACAAAACAACTAGCTTTCCAAATGGTTTTACTCGCTGCATGGAGCCAACTGGAAAATCTTGGGATCGAACTCGCGAAATAGAACAGGCCTGCAGGCGCCTTCTTCTGGATCTCGGAAATGTTTCAGACTTTAGTGCTCGATACGAGGAAGTAACGAAGAACTTTTTATTTGCTAATACGGACACCTCTTTGCACGAAGGAAACGAATCACTCGCTCGCTTTTGTGTTGAATTTCAGGCGCAAAAGGGAGAACAAACTCGTCGATTTAAAATCCAACGTGGCCGAACTGATGTCGAATCGTTCATTTCTGATTTGGAACAAACACTGATGACTCGAGAGCACTTAGAAAAAGCTCTTCAACAACCCTGGCCCGCTCCAAGAGGCAAGCTCAGTGTGCTTTGGTCGGCTTCTTGTGTTGCCAAACTGCTTCTGCATTTCATCCAGCAATTTGAATTTTTATCACGGACCCAGGAGTCCTTCGAACTTTTAAGAGGAAGCTTCCCCCAATTGTCTTTTCAAGTAATTGATAACTGGAAACAACAGAACAGAGTAGATGTAGAAGGCCGTCCCCGTAGTGAAACCCTCTTGATTGATGGCGGTAGCCCTTCGGTTATTTTCAATGAGCAAGTTTCCGGATTTTCGCGGAGAAACTCGTCTCGTGACTTTCCCATAACGGCCCCATGGGAGCCCGCTCTCTTCGGAAGAGAGAGAGAGTCCAACATTTTTATGCAACTGGGGAATGGTATTTCAATACGAGAGATGGACGTTCAAGCTTTCCAAGCAAGCACCGGACTTATCTCCCTAAAAATTACCGAAGCGGCTCTTGTTCATCAGGGAGTTGAGGGAGAGTTTGTAGAGCCAGTAACTTGGGAACTTCCTCTTTTAGATCTCTTGTCCTCCTTTAAATTATTTTCGGACTCCAGTACTCCGCATCCACTTACTTGGTCCCAGCGCGGTCAAAAACTCTTTGTAGAAGTAACCTCTTCAGCTGCTCTTAGCCCAGCCCTAGAATTCCCGGGTACGGTCCCCCTCGCCCATTATTGGTAGTAATCTTGCCCACTTGCCTAGTCTCTGATACAACTTTGCCCTATGTTTCCGATTCTGGAAAAAATAGATAAAGCTTTGGAATCTAAGGATAAACATACCTTAATGAACAAAGCCGGAAAGCACTTCCACGGAACAGTTACTGATTCGTGGATCAGAATTTCTGGAGGCAAACTCAGAGGAAAGCTCCAATTTCATTCCGAAGAGAAGGGCCCCATAGAAATTGATGCGAATGATATTTTAGACCTTTTACCGGAGAAAACACCGTGATCATTGGCGTACCAAAAGAGATCAAAAACAGAGAGAACCGAGTGGGCTTAGTTCCCGCTGGAGTTCGTGCATTAACCGCTCGAGGACACCGAGTTCTCGTTGAGAAAAATGCGGGTGTCGGCAGCGGGATTACGGATGAGGCTTATCAAAAAGCTGGCGCAACACTTGTTCCAACGGCGCAAGACACTTGGGCCGCTGACATGGTGATTAAAGTTAAAGAACCTCTTTCTTCGGAGTTCGAATTACTTCGGCAAGGCCAAATTCTTTTTACTTATCTTCATCTCGCAGCAGAAAAAAAACTCACTGAAGTTTTGGCTGAAAAGAAAGTTACCGGAATTGCCTATGAGACCATCCAAGAGAAAGATCTTTCTCTTCCTCTCCTAAGACCAATGAGTGAAGTCGCAGGGAGAATGTCTGCTCAAGTAGGAGCTTTTTATTTGCAAAGCAGTTGGGGCAGTACCCAATCAGGAAAAGGAATTCTCTTAGGAGGAGTTCCTGGTGTGATGCCTGGAAAAGTAGTGGTCCTTGGTGGTGGAGTGGCTGGTTCGCATGCTGCTAAAGTTGCATTAGGAATGGGCGCAGTAGTCACAATCATCGATCAGGATGCTCGCCGTTTAGAATATCTCGAACATATTTTTGCTGGCCGAGTTTTGACTTTGATGTCCAACATCGACAACATTGAAGAGAGCGTCTCCAAGGCAGATCTTTTGATTGGCTCCGTTCTTCTTCCAGGAGCGAAAGCACCAAAACTAGTCTCGCGAAAAACAGTAGGCTCCATGTCGCCAGGTTCTGTGGTGGTAGACATTGCGGTAGACCAAGGGGGATGTGTGGAAACCTGTAAACCTACTTCCCACGAAAATCCCATTTTTATGGATGAAGGGGTTATCCATTACTGCGTTACGAATATGCCAGGTGCAGTTTCAAGAACATCAACCTATGCTTTGACCAACGTCACTCTTCGTTACGCCCTAGAAATTGCAGATAAGGGCCCCGAAGGGGCTGGTAAGGCTTCCGAAGCCATTCGAAAAGGTTTCAATACTTACCAAGGAAAAATCGTCCATCAAGCTGTTGCAGAAGCTCACGGGCTTGCCTACTCTCCCCTGGCCTTATGACCTTGGGAAAAACATTAGTTGTTATTCCGACCTACAATGAGGGCGGAAACATCGGCCCGCTTCTCGAAAGGATGCTTTCAGAGGTGCCAGAGGTTGATTTACTGATTGTAGATGACAACTCTCCGGACGGAACGGGCGATCTGGTCGAAGCGATAGCCACTAAAAATCCCCAGGTCCATTTGCTTCGTCGAGAAAAAAAAGAAGGCTTAGCCTTTGCCTATCGTGCCGGCTTTCTGTGGGGACTAGAAAAAGGCTATGGTGCTTTCATTCAGATGGATGCGGATTTTTCACATGATCCCCAAGACACCAAGAGAATTGCAAAAGAACTAAAAACTCATGATTGCGTGATCGCCAGCCGGTACGTCCCCGGTGGCCAGACTTCTGGTTGGGGATGGCACCGCAAAGTCATTAGCAGAGGCGGAAACATTTACGCAAAATTAATTCTTGGAGTTTCTCCCCAAGACATGACCGGTGGGTTTAATGGCTGGAGCAAAAAAGCACTTGAAACGATTGATTATCAAACAGTCACTTCGCGTGGGTACGCTTATCAAGTTGAAATGAAATACCGTGCCCTGAAAGCGGGCTTTACACCTTTTGAATTTCCCATTCACTTTCGTAATCGAACAATAGGTACATCTAAGATGTCTTCAGATATCGTATTTGAGGCTGCTTACCGAGTTTTAAAACTCCGCGGCTAACATGGTTTCAACAGCATTAAAACAAAGGACAGAAAGCTTACGAAAACAAATCGAAGAACATAATTACCATTATTATGTCGAAGATTCCCCCCTCATCTCTGACGAAGCTTACGACAAATTATTTCAAGAGTTATTAAAGCTCGAAGATGAATATCCAGAGCTCAGAAGCCCCTTGTCTCCAACTCAGAAAGTGGGTGGAGCCCCTATCGATAAATTTAGGAAATACAAACATGCTCAACCAATGTTGAGTCTTCAAAATATTTATAATGAAGAAGAATCCTCGGTGTTTTATGAACGATGGGAAGAAACCCTGGGGAATAAGTTTTCCGTCCTCGTAGAACCCAAATTTGACGGATTAGCTATTGAGCTAGTTTATGAAAATGGCGGGCTTGTCGTAGCAGCGACAAGAGGCGATGGGGAAACGGGTGAAGACGTAACTGAAAATGTAAAAACCATTCGAAGTATCCCGCTCCATCTTCGAGGGGATTTCCCGCCTCTTTTAGAGGTTCGGGGGGAAATCATTCTTCTGAAGGAAGATTTTGAAAAACTGAATCAGGAAAGAGCGAAAGCCGGTGAAACCCTATTTGCTAACCCCAGAAATGCAGCTGCGGGATCTATCAGACAACTGGATCCTCGAGTCGCAGCTCAGCGCAAACTGGATTTCTTCCCTCACGGAGTCGCCTCCGTGCGGGGTTTGAAGGCCAAAACCCAAATGGATTTGCTGACAAGTTTTCGATCCTGGGGTCTTAAAACCCACACCCTGTATAAAGTGATTAACTCACTCCCAGAAATAGAAACTTTTTACAAAAAAGTAGAAGGACAACGAGACTCTCTCGATTATGAAATTGACGGGATTGTGCTCAAATTAAACTCTTTTAAAGACCAAGAGGAACTGGGCTTTGTCTCACGGTCTCCCAGGTGGGCAGTGGCTTACAAATTTAAAGCCCAAGAGGGTGTCACCCTCTTACGAGATGTTGTTTTTCAAGTGGGACGTACCGGAGTCATCACGCCCGTAGCAGTTTTGGATCCTGTGTGGATTGGGGGCGTAGAAGTAAAAAGAGCCGGCCTCCACAATGAGGATCAGATCCGAGCTCTTGGGCTAAAAATTGGGGACTCCGTCGTCGTTAAGCGGGCTGGCGATGTGATTCCGGATGTCGTTAGCGTGATTGAGCAAAAACGCTCGGGGCGGGAGAAAACAATCACATTCCCGAAAAAGTGCCCTGCTTGTGATTCCACGATTCATCGTATCGAAGGCGAAGCAGCTCATCGCTGCCCAAATATTGCATGCCCGGCAAGGCTCGCAGAGGGGCTGAAACACTTTTGTTCGAAAAGAGCCATGAACATTGAAGGCCTGGGTGACAAGTGGATTGATCTCCTTCTTGAAAACAAACTCATCCGCCATTTTTCATCTTTATATGATTTAGATAAGGAAACAGTAATGACACTGGAGCGCCAAGGCGAACGCTCAGCTCAGAAGCTGGTTGATTCCATCCAAAAAAGTAAAAATACCACTCTCGATCGGTTTATTTTTGCTCTTGGAATTCCCTTGGTGGGAGAGCGTACGGCTGAACTCTTAGCAATACATTTTGGTTCCCTCGATAAGCTCTTAGAAGCAAGCGATGAAGAGTTCTCCCAGGTTGAAGAAGTCGGGCCCACGGTGACTGAGAAAATTCGAGAGTTTTTGGATGAAGCACGCAACCGAAGCGAGATCGACCGACTGATAAAGAAAGGGGTAAATCCCAAATGGGAAGTGGCCCAGGGAGGACACCAGGGCGAACTCAAAGGTCAAACGTTTGTTATTACGGGTACCCTTCCCTCTCTTTCTCGAGATGAGGCCTCTCAGCTCATCAGAGAAAATGGCGGCAAAATCACTAGCTCTGTAAGTAAGAACACGGACTACGTCGTGGTGGGAGAAGAAGCCGGAAGCAAACTAGAGAAAGCCAGGACCCTGGGAATTAAGCTCTTAGATGAGGCGGGGCTTCGAAAACTCATTAAAAAGTCTTCGTGATTTCCCGAATGAGTTTGGGACCTTTGTAAACAAAAGCAGTGTACATTTCGACTAAATCGGCTCCTACTTCTCGCATTTTCAGCGCGTCCTCCAAAGAACTGACTCCCCCAACTCCGATAATGGTTTTTCGCCCCTGAAAAACTGCACGTGCCATTTCAACCCGATCCAAACTCGTAGCGAACAAAGGAGGCCCGGAAAGACCTCCTTGAGAAAATCCCCTGATTTCACTTAAGCTCCGAGAGGTATTCGTCAAAACCACTCCACTCACCCGCTCGGAGTTGAGTACAAACTGACATAACTCTTCAAATTCGGATTTTGATAAATCCGGAGCTAATTTTATGAAACTTGGTTTATCGTTGGGCAGGATAGGTACTAAACTTTGCAAGAAGCTGACACTTTGAAGATCTCGAAGGCCCGGAGTATTCGGAGAACTAATGTTGATGACAAAACCACTGACGAGTCCCTGAAGGGCCTGAACACACTGCTCGTAATCACCGATAGCTAGTTCACTTGGAGTGTTTTTATTTTTTCCGATATTTGCAAGGACTGGAGCATTTACCCAACTTCGATACTTTCGTAGGTTTTTCTGAAACTCTTTTAAACCGACATTGTTAAAACCCATATGATTAATCAGAGCTTCCGGAGCCACTCGCCAAATACGAGGAGGGGCGTTACCCGCCTGAGGTAGCGGTGTAACGGTGCCAACC
The DNA here is from genome assembly GCA_945878405.1 of Bdellovibrio sp. ZAP7. Taxonomy (GTDB): domain Bacteria; phylum Bdellovibrionota; class FAC87; order UBA2466; family UBA2466; genus RFNO01. The sequence goes on along the minus strand of CAMCTJ010000007.1, from coordinate 12,583 downwards.
TCAACAAATCCAAACCCCAGATGAAGGAGAGCCGGAAACATTTCGGCATTCTTATCAAAACCCGCGGCAAGGCCTAATCGACTCCTTACCTTAAAATCGTGCTGAGGTGGGACTTTTATAAGATATGGCCCAGGCTCGAAGTAGGCACCAAAGACTTTTTGTGTAAGTTGATAAAGCCGAAGAAAAAAACGGGCAATCGCGTGAGCTGTTTCAGGAGGTAACTTTAATAAAAGTGAAGAAAAGAACGAAAACACCGAATCAGGATACTTCAACGAGCTGATTTAGTAACGATTTCTTTCGTTGAACAATTTAGCATCTTTTGCCGTCAGAAGTTTTTCACAATTTTCTTTTTCAAGGGTTTGAGGTCCCTTTTTTAATTCGTAGCAGCCGACAAAAACACGAAGGTTCTGTTGAGAAGGCGCACTGACTTGAAAGTCTTTTAGCTTATCTTTATTGGCTCTCACCCAAGCGCCCACAGGAACCCCTGCAATCACAGTTTCTCCTGTAGGCTGCTCGGATGAAGTCAATATCTCAGAGTCTCCTTCTAATGAGAGTCCTTCTGTTGAATCTTCTCTTTCGTAGAGATCAGGGAGTTGATCACTTTCTGAAGCTTCTCTTGTAACTCGCGTGCGCGATTTAACAAGCCGCTTTTGTTCATGGCGTCGATAATTTGTGCTTTCATGCTTGGTGTCTCCTAATGATTTAATTTTGTTTTTACTAACCGTTTTGGATGAGGTGTTTTTTACAAGCTGTTCGGGTTGGAATCGATGTAGCAGGCTAAAATAGCCTCCAACCAAAACTCCAACGAATGTAATAATGATAATAGAGTCTCGCAAGGTGTCCCCCCCACCGCTGCCGGAGACGAAATGCAAGGGTAAGACCAACTGTCTTAAGCGTGGACACTCACTAAAACTGACAGAACTTGTCGTTTTCTCGGAAAGGGAGAGCCGAAAGTTGGCTCAAGGGGAAATTACGTTCTCTCTTTTGGCTTGGGGCCTTCAGGAAGAAGGATTTTTTCATTGGGAAGTTTGCTCGCTCCAACGGCATCAAAGACGACGTCTACTTTGGAACTAAGGGTAGATTTGAGTTCATCGGGGATGGAAATTCCCACTTCGGATAGTGCGAGCGTTTTCTCGCAGGAAATACGTAACAAGTTACCAGGTAATCGATTTCGAGTTTTGTCGCTTTCCACAAAGTAGGAAAGCTTTAGTGGAACCTCAAGAGAAACCGTTTTGCCATGGTAATTAAGACTGAGCTCAACAGAGTGGGGTTGATCCATTTTCTCGTTTAGACTGCCTTTGGTTTCTTTGGCCCATTTGTTAAGGGTGAGGCTCGCAGTCGGATATTGTTTCACTTCCCAAATTTTTTCCTGAAGCAAGAGATCTCGAATGCCACTTCCCGTTTCACAGGAACGGACATCGAGCTCAAGCTCCCCTTTGATTCCCGACTCTAAGCTTTGCGGGTCTAATTCAATCCACCCTCTTAGAAGATGACACTGCGCAATCATCTTCTCCAAGGGGGCTTCGGAGATGAAAGCCATGAGGTTTCTCTGAGTGAGATCTTTAATCTGAAAACGTGCGGGATCAGCCCATGCTGAAATGGCGAAGGTAAAGATTAAGAAGAGGCGGAGAATCATGGTGATAGAGTCTTATTCTCTATCGAATTGTGGAATTTGTCCATGGGATGCGGTAAGCCCCAACGTCGGCATTGTCTTCATTAGCAAAAATGATCTGGTTGTCGGGGGAAACGGCGAAACTAAGAGGATCGATATCGATATAATTTACGTATTTGAGGTTTGAGTCAAAGACGTAGACTCCAGTCGGAATGCTCGAATAAGGATTTGAGTACCCTCCAAAACCGGAGCCGTTTCCAGATTGGGCTAGGTGGTGGACATAAAGCATATTTCCAGAAGTAACGACTTGCACGGCTTTTAGTTGTCGAATGATATCTAAGGGATCTGGACTAGCGCTATTTGCCGGAACCAGAATATTGCGATTTGAATCGTAGACAACCACTTGATTACATGCGGCGACAAATACTTTTCCTTGAAAGAATGCAGATGAGCTCTTGTATTCAGAAAAGCAACTCGTGTTGATTGGCTGCTGTTCCCAGATCAAGGTATTAATATTCAAGGCGCCGGCTACAAATCGAGCCCGCCAATTTCCTCTGAACCCCCACACTTCGTTGAGGGAGGGCACATAAACCATGCTGTCAAATCGATAAGCCGAGGGATCGGTCAACCGAGCGCTGTAAGGTAAACTATATCGGACCGTCGGTACTGTAATATTTCTTAAATCGATTTCATAAAGTCCTAAATTGCTACTGACGTAAAGAGTGTTTCCAGCTTTTACCATGGACAAAATATTGCGAACATCGCCGTCGATAAAGGTTTTGGCTGCGGGATCAAATGCAAGCGCAGATACTCCGGAAATATAGGCCCCGGAAGAAAAACCGTAATAGCCAAATAAGTTTCGAACATCCTGTCCATCAGATCCTGTTCCAAAGAGGTAACCATCCGCACCCAACAAAGTTGCATTTTCAACAATTTCACCCAGCGTAAATATCCGCGCAATCCCCGTATCTCTTCCCTGCCTCGGCTGGATATATCCCAATTTCTGAGAACACCCTTGAGTAAAAACAAGTAGAGCTCCGAGGGCTAGAAGCTTCATTTTGTAAAACTGGTTGCTTACCATAGGTGCGTCCTTAAAGCTGTTTGAAGAATACAGTTGCAATGGACGTTCCATAGTCTGGCCCCTGAAACTATTGGCTTTTCTTGCCTCTTCGCGCTCAGATTTTGTTAAGGCCGTGAGCTCGTGCTCAAGGTGTATACACATTAGGCCTCTTGGCCCTTCAGGTGCCCTAACCGGGGCCCCTGTCAAAAAGTTCGACACCCCTTTTTCGCTCTCAGACGCCCATTTCGATTTGGCACACACTTGCAGTGTACACCCTTGGGGACGAAGGCCAACGTCGTTGTGAGGTACGTGTGAGACAAGGGGTAAGATTTTTTGTTAAGCCAAATGCATTCGTGAATCAACTTCAGTGGTCGAGCCACCATACTTGGTTGATGATCGCTTTTCTGATTGTGGCCGGCGTTGAAGCGCACATTGGCCGCAACCATCTCCTGATTGAAAATTTTGCCGATGCGCTCTCTTTTAGATTAGGAATCGGAAGAGATTTAGCTATGTGGCTCATGGTTTCCACCAAGCTTATCTGTACCGTGATCGCTGCTTTTCTTATTACCGTACTCGTTTGGTTTGCTGGATCCTTCATCGGGCACTCCTCAAGTCAGAGAGTTTTGTTCCGAAGGCTTTCAATTGTTTTCACTTTAGTGTTAACGGCTCATACTGCTCGCCATTTGACACATCTTTATCCTTGGATGGAAACAGCCAGTCTTTTTGTTTTCTTCTGGGCGGGCCTCTTAGGATTCTTTTCTCTTCGTGAACAATTTCGAATTGGTTTTGTAGAAACGGCTTTCCTGGGCGGATTCACAGCTCTGTTAGTTATCTCTACTTGGCATTATTCAAATCGATTCTTGGAAAATAATGCTCATACCATTTCTCAACAAATTGCTTATCGTAGCGTTCCCTTATTGCCTAAGAAGGAACTAGTGAATACCAAGCGTCGGTAAGTACAGCTTTTATTCGAAGGCGGCTTCGTAGTAGTCGATATCGACTCCATAAGCCTGCCGATTGTAATCGGAGATGAATTCCAATTGGAGTTCATCTCCGAATGCTTCTGCACTCATTGAATCCTCTTCTAGCCCCGAATAATCGATAATTTTTCTGCCAGTTAAATCCCGCAAAGTAACTACGTCATGTTTTTTTTCAACGTCCATTTTTTTAAAATGAACACGTACTCGAGAAGCTCCCGGCTCATGAATTTTGAGCCTTAATTCTGAATTAGCTAAATACGGGTGGGGTGTCTCCCAGTGAATAGGGACTTTTCGCCATTTTGATGGCGGCTTTGGTTTCTCTGGATAAAAACTGCGGATCGCATTCTCGGCATGGACCATTCCCCCTGTTTGAGAATAGTTCATTTCATACGGATGAAGCGGATTTGTAGTTTTGAGAATTCGATTCTTTAGTTCGAGACCAGTCATTGCCGGCCAGAGCGCTTTGAGAAGAGCTGCGGTTCCGCTGACATGCGGAGCTGCAAAAGAAGTCCCACTTCGAAAACCATACCCGTTGAGGTCCGTTCCAAATATTTCAATTCCAGGAGCGCCCAAGTGAACTCGCTTTTTTCCGTAATTTGAAAACGTCGCCCTTTCTCCTCGCGGGTCATAAGCTGCGACGGATATCAATCCAGGAAGTTCAAAGCTAGCTGGATAAATCGCATTTTCCCGCTCATCATTGTTAACACCCGAGTTTCCAGCTGCAGCAACAAACAAAACCCCTTTTTGGGTTGCCTTTCGAATCACTTCATAAAGGGCTGGATCAAATCGCACACCACCCCAACTCATATTGATAATATGAGCTCCGTTTCGAACGGCATAATCGATACCCTCAATGGCAGTGGCCGTACTTCCCAAGCCCAACGAGTCCAGTATTTTCACAGATAGTAAACTTACAAACTGATTGATTCCCTTTGAGCCTTTCCCATTTTCCCAATCAGCCCCAATGATTCCCGCACAGAACGAACCGTGACCGTTGTCATCCATGGGGTCGTTGTTTTGGTGCACAAAATTCCACCCCCACGTATCATCACTCCAACCATTTCCATCGTCGTCTTTTTGATTCGCCTCACTTTCAATGGGATGACTCCAGATATTTTTTTGAAGATCTTCGTGCAATCGATTTATTCCAGAATCTAAAATCGCGACCGTTACCCTTTTGGACCCGGTGGTAGATTTCCAGGCCCCATCGGCATGAATGTCGACGCCGCTTAAACCCGTTCCCCAATGAGAAATGGATTGTCCTTGATTATAAAGAGCCCAGCTTTGGCTGACTTGGGGATCGACTTGATCAAGAGTGGCGTAAAGAAAATTGGGTTGAATACCTAAGAGATGAGGCGGAAGAAGGCCCCAGAAAAATGTCAAAGGTTTGGGAGCCGAAACCAGAGCATAGCGCTGGGATCTCCCCAAGAACCGAATGAACTTAGCCCGACCTCGTAAGGATTTTGCGACCGTTTCCCAATTCCGTGGGCTATCTATTGTGAGAATCCATTCTCCCGCTTTTTCCTTCGCGGTAAGGCTTTGCGAAAAGAGGCAAAGCCCCAGGACCCAGAGGGTCCAGCATCTCACCATAGTACTCCAAAAGCCTGTTAGTCCTTCGGTAGTTGGCGGGAATGTCTAAAGCAGCGGGTAGCGCGCCATGTTAGTTCGCCTTGGCGACTCGGCTTTTTGCGATTTTAGTTTGCGCTCTTGATTTGGAAAAGGCTCGATAGCTTTGTTGGGCCATTTGAAAAATATTCATCCCAGGATGATTGGGTACGATCCCCTGCTCTCTTAAATAAGCATTGAATAGAAGCATCTGATCCTGAGCTGAAAAAGCCTCAGCGGGTAAACCAAATAAGTTCGGAATAAACTGAGTAGAAACGGGAGAGCCAGGAACCTCAACTGCATTTTTGTTGCTCTTAGCGACTTTTATTCCTTTTTCTTCTTCTTTCTTATCGCGAGACTCAGGGTTGATCTTGGTAAGAGCCTCGGGTTTATTCGAATCGGATCCTGCTCCAAGCATTCCTCCTGCAGTGTTGTCGGAAGTTCCCATTACGTCATTCGCAATTTTCGAAAATTCTTTCTGAGCATCAGATTGCGCTTTTTCCAAGCTCTTTGAGGAATAATCATTTGGATTCACACCGAGTGCTGTTAGGGCAGCCACTGGATCATTTAATTGCCCCGAATAAACCAATTCTTTAAACCGATTTGGTTCAATTCCATTTTTGTTCAAGTACTCGTCAAGTTGCGAATCCAGTTCAGGATAGGAATTTGATGAGGAGTTTTCCCCTGTGTTAGCACCACTATTGGGTGACCCCAAAACCAATTGTTGTCGCTGGCTTCCATTTTGTTGACCAACCCCATTGCTTGCTCCCATTTGTGCAAATTCAATAGAGCCCATCGAAATGAGTGTTGCACCCAGTGGCAGATTTCCCAATAATAAAAATCCAACGCCAGCTGAGGTGAGTGCCGCGCCGGTTGCCCCAGCTACTTGTGCAGCATGACTCGCACTGTCTCTCGCGGTGCCTAATGCATACTCTCTTCCATAGCCAACCACTTCATCCCGATTAGTGACTTGTTCATTGCTAAGATAAGCAGACCCGACACCGGCTAAAGCTGTAGTCGCTGCGAATACAGTCACGATGCACAAATGGAGTTTCTTCATAGCTCTCTCCTAAATATCTAAATCTTTTCGGACCTTCTCACAAAGTCCGATTTTTTTTCTATCTTTCAAATGACATAACATTTGAACGCGAGTTTTTTGGTAACCCGCTGATAAACTTCTGAAAATTCCTGGAACTCCTTTTAAGGATTGTTCTTCAGGAGTAATAAAATAAAGAAACTGGGGAATTCCGTTCTTTTTAAAACTCTGCGAAGAAAATTCGTTACTGGTTGCTGCTTCCCCAGCCGAAGCTCCGTCGCCTCCGCCGGTTGAAGAGCCAGTCATCGAAACATCGTAAACTCGGTATCGTGGGGATCCGTCATATTCCGCCTCTTCGTCAAACGTTTCACCCGTAATATTAAAAGGAAAGTCTCCGCCTAAGGAACCGAGGCTTGCCTGATTAGATCCTGGCTGGGCCCCTAACATTCCCCCCATGCCCGCACCCGTTCCGCCGCTCATTCCTGAACCGGAATTTCCACTGTTCATACCAAAATTCGAAGAGTTATTTGAATAGGAGCCAGCAGGAACAGGAGTTCCTTGCATTCCAAATCCAGTAGACTTTCCCAGATCCATACTTTGATTACCCGTTTGAAGCTGCGGCAGAGACAGGGACGTCTTAGGTTTGGTATCTAATTTAAAATCATCACCGGCACTGTTTTTTGAGGGTGGCAAAGAGAAACTTGGTTTTTTATCGTCGTCTTTCTTAGATGAATTCTGAGAAGAAGAAAAATTTCCAAATCCTTGATTTCCGATATTGCCCAAGCGATTTGCGAGTCGGTCAAACCCATTTGAAAATTGATTTTGTGAATTATCATCACTGTTATTTTGCTGGGGAAATCCGGCAGGCCCTTGTGAGCTGCCGCTATCGCTTTCGCCTCCGCTGTTTTTTCCTTTTCCTCCTTGCCCCCCCTGCTGCGCAGCTGCGAGTTGTTGGGCAAGCAGGTTTTGATTTTGTGCTTGTTCCAAAGCTCTGATGCCATCTTTATCTTGAGCGGCTTTTTTAGCAGCTCTCTTTTCAGCTGCTTCTCGTGCTTCTTTTTCCTCAGGAGTTTCTTCGTCACCAGACTTCTTCGATTTGGATTCTTTGTCTGAACTAGCACTTCCAGCAGCAAATAGTCTTGTCTCAAATTCATCTGTATTGGAAATGGGCTGGCCGAGATCCCGACTTAACTGATGGTATTGGTCCACTAGCTCTAAGGCTTCGTTAACTTTTTTTTCCCCAAATTGTGATTTTACTTCCTGCCCTCGGGAATCCACCAGAAGGCGAAATGAATCTCTACCCATTTCATCTGCAATTTCTTGAAGCTTCCTCTCGGTAGATACAAGCTTGCTCGCAGCTACTTGAGCATCAGCCCCGACAGGTAAATGGGATGAATCTGGAGCTGGTTCAGCAACGGTCAAGTGTGCTGTTAAAAGCATCAGCAGCACCAGGTTCAGTTTTAGCGCACTAGTCTTCATTCACCCCTTCAAAGCTGCAAGCTAGGATCCAAGATTTTTGAGCGTGATTTCCGCTGGAAACAATTGTGAATTGTGAAGGTTTTTTTGTCGGTAGATTCCCAAAAGGCTTCAAGGCCTTACCCTGTCTAAAAGTTCAACATTTTGGAGACGCTTAACAGTCGCCTAAAACTTCAACGAGTTTTTTGCTTCGCGTTATCTTCATTTCCTTTTCCCCTCGTTAAACCGTTTACCAATCTCATCCCTTTCGATAGTTTCTGTCTTTAACCACAAGGAAATACTTATGAATCGACCCACTCCGGCCATGAATGACAAAGTAGTTATTGTGGGCGCCAAGCGGACCCCGTTTGGAGCTTTTGGCGGAAGCTTGAAAGCCATCACTGCAACTGATTTAGCAGTAGAGGCATCGAAGGCAGTTCTTCAAGAAAGCCGGGTTTCTCCGGAGCAAATTGATCATGTGATTTTTGGAAATGTCATCCCGAGCTCTTCGGATGCTGCTTATCTTGCCCGTCACGTAGGTTTGAAATCGGGAATTCCTCTCACCACTCCCGCTCTTACTTTGAATCGCCTCTGCGGATCTGGGTTTGAAGCTATGGCTGATGGGGTGCGCCGCTTGAAATTAGGGGAAGCGACTACAGTTCTTGTGGGCGGAACTGAAAACATGAGCCAAGCTCCCTTCACTTTACGAAAATCAAGATTTGGTTATCGAATGGGAAATGGAGAGCTGGAAGATACACTAGTCGCTGGACTTTATGATTCTTATGCCCAGCTCCCCATGGCTTTAACAGCAGAACGCCTTGCGGAAAAATATTCACTCACTCGAGATGAAGTAGATAGCTTTGCTGTACGCTCACATCACTTGGCGGCCCAAGCTTATGAACAAAATATTTTTGCTCCAGAATTAGCTCCCCTTGCAGCACTCGCAAAAGACGAACACCTCCGTCCTAACGCTTCTCTGGATTCTCTGAAGAAACTTTCTCCCGTTTTCAAAAAAGATGGCGTGGTCACTGCGGGAAATGCGAGTGGTATCTGTGATGGGGCGGCCGCTTTAATTTTGACCCTTGAGTCTACCGCGAAAAGAAATCAGTGGAATGTTCTTGCTAATTGGGAAGGTTCCTCGGTCGTAGGCTGTGAACCCAAAGAAATGGGAATAGGCCCTGTGAGTGCGACTCACTCTCTGCTCCAGAAGAGCAATCGGTCTGCCAATGATATTCGCTTGATTGAGATCAACGAGGCGTTCGCTGCCCAAGTCCTGGCTGTTCAAAAAGAACTCCGCTTTCCCGATGCAAAACTGAATGTGGATGGCGGTGCGATTGCCCTGGGACACCCGCTAGCTGCGAGTGGTGCTCGATTGGCTGTCCACTTAGTTCATCGACTGAGAAATCTCGGAGGCGGCTTGGGAATCGGAACAGCCTGTATTGGGGGCGGTCAAGGAATCGCTGTGCTCTTGAAAGTTGAGTAATCGTTGAAACTGTTTTTTTACATTTTATTTTCTCTTTTTCCCCTGTTTGCCCAAGCGGAAGTGGGAAGGGATTGGGATTTTAAAGCGCAGTTTTACCAAAGAGATAATAGTCGAAATACACTGAAGGGCCGGGGAGCCGCCTGGGTTCGTAAGGGCAGTCGTCAGATCTGGGCGGATGAGCTAGAGGTTGACCTCACTTTAAATCGCGTCTTTGCGACAGGTAATGTTCATATCAACGATGGAAAAATCGATATTTTTTGTGATAGTGGCACTTACTCTCTAGAAGGTGCGGATGGTACACTCGAGAATGTTACCGTCCTTTTTGGTCAAACCGTTATCTCAGGAACTGCGCTCAAACAAGTCGCCCAAGATCAATATGAGCTGACCAACGGCATATTCACAAACTGCAACACTACCCCCTTTATCGATAAAGAGGCAGGACGCTGCCCCTTCGATGTGAAGATTTACGCTCGCAAGTTCTTCCTGACTCTCGACTCCTATGTCCATATCTACGATGGAATTATTTACGCAAAGGAACTACCCGTTTTTTACACGCCCTATTTTATTGCTCCAGCCAAGACGTCGCGGCAAAGCGGCATCTTGGTTCCTTCAACAAATTATCGCCAACGCTTGGGGACTGGTTTTTCAATCCCACTTTTCTTAGCTTTATCACGCTGGCAAGACTTAACCATTACGCCGACGTGGTGGACACTGATCGGTTACCACTTGGAACTCGATTACCGGTATGTTTATTCCACGACCCAAAAAGGTCGGGCCCGATTCTTCTTATTAGAAAGATCCTTTAATCCAGATGCTACCATCCCCTGGATACGGACCCCCGGAAGACGTTACTTAGGAGTTGCCAGCGAAGCTGCAGTGGACATTCACCATCAATTTTTTGTTGGAGACGTTTACAGTCGACAAGACATTAACTTGGTCACTAACCGTTATTGGAACCAGGATTTCCCAAACGACTTTGGCCCGATCGGAGACTTTCAGTATCTGAGAAATCTTTTATCTTTTTCTTATCCTACCGACTCTTACCTCTCCACAGCCGCAATGAAAATCAATCAATCTCTGGTAAATACCCTTGACTCCGGAGCTGATCGGGGAGCGGTGGTCCAGTTACCCGAAGTTCGTTTTCACAAAAAAACGGAGCCTTTCCTACTGAACCATTTGTACTTCGAATGGGACAATCGTTTTTCCAATTACTTTCGTCCCGAAGGAGCCTTTGATAACATTCCCGATCAAAGACTCACCACTAATCCTGATAATTCTCAGAATGATCCGCTTGTTGACCTAAACCATCCCTTAAACACGGATGCGAGCCCAGACTACGATAGCAATGACTATATTAGAACTGGCCAACGCCTTTATATGTCTCGTAGGCTTATCGCAAATTCTCCTCTGGCACCTGGGTTTCAGTTGCAACCTTCGCTGAGAGCAGGCCTCTTGGCTTACCATTTTTCGCTTCCCCAGCCTTCCTTTAAAAGCCAGACTTTTGTTGAAACAGAGATTCCTTTTGCCTTGTATCTGGCCCGAAACTTTGAATCCGACGGACCCCAAAAAGAAGTAGTTCGCCATGTCTTTCAACCAAGAGTGCTCTATGGAGCAAGTCTTTTTAAAAGCAAAACTCCAAACCATCCGTTTTTTAAACAAGGAACATACCCAGATTTTGCGTCTCCGCGCTTCGATGCCTTAGATGACAACTCTCCCTATGAATATTTCCGGTTTGAATTAAATAACCGTCTGATGAAAAAAACTTCGCTCGGATCTCAGCGATTTTTACTGGCTCAAATATCGAACAACTACTTTCTGAAACCTTCATCGGTGAATAATGGCGAGGCGGGTCTGGGGCCTATTGAAAGCTATTTAGATCTCCAGTTGGGACAGTTTTCAGCACAGATCCAAGGGGTTTATCAATTACGAACCTCACGGGGTGTTCATGAACAAGATTGGTCGGGCACTTTTTCTTATGCTAACTCTCAAGGGGATCGACTCAGTATCGCGACTCTCTTAAGAAAAAGATCTGATGAAACCCAAAATGACGAAACGGTAGTTCTTTCTGCTTACAAGACTCTTCCCATTTATTTTGATATGTTTGGCTCGATTGAACAATCATTTCGACAGTCCTTAACTCGAAACTATCAGGTAGGCTTTCTTTTCTCGGCAAAGCCCAGAAGCTGCTGGTCATTGAGTTTTTTATCAGGGCGAACCGTTCAGAAAGAGCATTATGCTAAACTTGTTTTCGGACTTTCTTTTGGACAACCCTAATGAATTCTGACTTTTTTATTTTGGGAATGCCCTTGGCTGAAAAAACAGCCCCCTCTCCGCCCATCGTAAAAATTGTGGAGCAGTGTTCGATCATTATTGGAGAAAGCCGCCGGATCACAGAACGACTTCTGAGCCGATGTAGTCTAGTTGCCGAGGCGAAAGTGTTCTATTTAGACAATCAATCACCTCAAGACAGAAAAACACTTCTGGCTGAATTACGGAACGTCAGTAAAACATCTGGTAGGGCATGTATTTTTTCAGATATGGGAATGCCTATTCTTTTTGATCCCGGTAAAGAAATCCTAGAGGCGGTCAGGGCCCTCTCCTTTAATATTCGTTGTCTTCCAGGACCTACGTCTTGGGGAACTGCCTGCGCCCTGTCCGGCTGGCTGCCCCCTTTCTTGTTAGTGGGATTTCTTTCGCCAAAAGCGGAAGAACGGGTGAAAGAATTATCAGATCTCACTCATTCTGCGGGGCACATCGTACTGATGGACACTCCGTATCGTTTTCAGGCACTTCTTAAAGACTGTGCCATTGTTTTTGGATCACAGCACCAGGCTTTTTTAGCTTGGGAAATCGGAATGCCTGAAGAGACTTATCTGTGGGGCTCCTTGAAGGAATTAGATCAGAGAACTACGGAGAAAAATCTCAAAAAAGGGGAATTCATTCTTGTCCTTCGCAATCCCGGTGTAAAATAAGATCTGTGACACCAGCTGCAAGCACAAACCATACTCAGGGTCTCGTTCTTTCTGCGGGAGGAGCCCGAGCCGCTTACCAAGTAGGGGTGTTAAGATACATCGGAGAAAAATTTCCAGAATTTGCACCAAAAGTTTTTGCAGGGGTTTCTTCGGGATCTATTAACGCTTCTTTTTTGGCTCAGGGACAACCTTTTTCAGTAGGCACAGAACGCTTGCATGAGTTGTGGTACTCCCTGACTTTCGACCAGGTTTTAGAAACCAATTTCACAACTCTCTTTTCGATTCTCAATCGCTGGCTTTACGATCTTTTTATTTCAAAAGTCACTCGTAAATTACTTTTAACTTCTCTTCTTGATGCAAGTCCTCTCTCCCAGACTATC
>CAMCTJ010000006.1 GCA_945878405.1 Bdellovibrio sp. ZAP7 | reverse complement strand
CCTTCAAACATAATATCAATCACTCGCTGATGATGCGTTACTTGGATCACTCTTGTTTGGTGGGAAACTCTCAGAGTCATTCTTTCATACTCAATGGATTTTCCTTGTAATTCTAAAGTTCCAGGTCTTGAGCTTTCACAAGAAAAAACTCCCGGCAGGGAATTTTGATTTTCAATATCACAGTCATTGGCTTGTAGAACCCAGCGAAACTTCCGACTGATATCTGAAGCCCTAACTTGGAGCTGTTCTCCTTGGCGCTGTAGTTCAAAGTTTTTAGGAGTGTAACCAGAAACCGAGCAAGTAAAATTATCTAGATAGTCAAAACCTGAAAAACCAAAAGTTAAGGAAGCAAATAAGACTGGAAACAAAACTAATTTCATAAACACCCCTTTGAGCCATCTATAACGCAACACATCAAAAAAGCAAAGACAAATACCAAAGAGACATTTTTTTACTCGTAATTACAATGTCTTAACTCTAAAAAACAGGCGGTTGATCATCGGCCGGAAACTATGAAACTAAATTTCGAATAGTCTGAGAAAGAATTGCAATTTGTCGCGCTCTGAAAGAACGGCACGGAGCAGGGCTTTTTTGACTGTGTTGAGAGCCTTTTTGCAGATGTAATTATTAAATAATTACGAATGTTTATACACTGTAACCCAACTGAAGACACATTTTTGACTTAGCGCATTAAAGGGGCTATAACCCCGAGATGCGAAATCGTAGTTGGCTTAGCGTTCTGGGGCTCCTTTTGTTTTCCGCGGTTTTACTAGCCGATGGACCTAATGAAACAGGGGCAATGGCCGAACTTGCTAATAGGTTCCTGGAGCAAAGCGCTTCTGATCCCCAAATTATTAAAAGTTTATCCGCGCAACTGGCGACCCTTCCTGGTTCTTCGGTTATTTCCGAAGCTCAGGTGGTTCCAGTTCTTCATTTGCTTCAATCAGCCTCGACACCCGCTCAACGGGCAGCTGCTTTTTTCTCAGCACAATCTCTTATCCAGACAGCTGAAAATGTAAAACTTCTGGACTCTCGTTTAAGTCGCCCTCAAGTCGAAAAGACTTTTAATCTAATTTCAAACTTTGCAAACAAGGCCGCTCGACAAGCTTTGGAAGTTTCTGAAACGGCTTCAGTCGTCAGTGCAGTAAATAAGCTATCCGAACTGGCTGCACTCACCGCTCGGCGAGATATGACAGCGAGTCTTGTCCTGCGAGCGAAAATTTATGCCCGATATCAGGCTGGAGTCCCTGCCTCCGCTATTTCCCAGTTAGAGGAGTTGTTTCTAGAAATCAATGCTGCCACAGAGGCTGCTTCGCTAGAAAATTTTGATCTTCGACTTCTAGAAGCCGTTCAAAGAATTTCACCCTCAGCACAAACCCTAGGCGAAGCCGTTGATCAATGGCATGCCCAATTAAAAACTCACTTCTCTGAAGCGAATCCAGAGACTCTGCTGGTTCTTGCACCCGATCAAATTCGCTCGGAACTCTACGAGACAGCACAGGCAATTCGACGAGTTATTCCTCGATTAAAAAAAGAACTTGAAGCACAGAGTGGAGTCGTTGATCGAACTTTTTTTGGCCTCACTTCTCAGAGTCTCGAGGCGCTTCATTTAGTCGACGGCACTTTAGAAAGAATCGCTGAACGTATGAGAAGAATGACAGAGCCCAGCGAGCTAGAGCGTGTTTGGCAGTCCCGTCACCTGATGAAGCTTGTGGCGACTATGGCTTTGGAAGCTAGTCTTTCCAAATCACAAACCGCACCGGCCCTGGCTAATATCTTAAGTACAAGAGTTGAACAAATCTGGCATAAAAATGAGCCCTTTCTCTCGCCAGACGCACTTCATGAAGTCCATCAACTAATCAACCAACAAACGTCGGAGTCGTGGGTACGGGCGTTCATCAATCGGCGAATGGCGGTTGTTTACGCACAGTCAGCGCTGCTCTTAGGCGAAGCGATTTCGGTCCCCTTTACGTGGGGAGCTTCCGCGGCTGCTATGCCAGCTACTCTACAAGCCATCGTCACTGGCCTTCAAGTGGCAGGAAAGACGGCACTCATTGCCACTTCATCTTTAAATATTGCCGACAGAGTCGTTCAAGATGGAGTCAAGGCAATCATTAACCCCTCCTCGGCGTTAGATGCCCTAACGATTGTAATGCTGCTTCCGCGCCCCCTCGTGGCTCGTGACTGGTTCCATGAAGTGGGCCGCATGGCGGTTGTGGGTCACGCAAGTTTCGGGGCGTATCAATTAGCCTTTGCAGAAAACATTGCAAGCACGCTCCGTCAACAGGGATACGCTGCCACAGCAGATGATATTCGACGACAAGCTTTGGGACACTTGGCTCAAGCGTTTCTTTTAGGAATCGTCGAATGGAATGAAGTTCATCGCACGGGGCTTGTAACTTCTAATCCCCTTTCAGTTCTTCAGGAGCGTTTTCGCTACATGGTATTTCCCCACCAAGCTTTCATGGACACTTTTAAATCTCTCGCTCCAGCGTTGGGAACGCCATTGGCCGGAGCTGCCAGCGTTTTGCCTGCTCTGCAATACGTCGCTTATGACTACCTCCTCGCAAGTGAAAGCCTCATGTACTTTTACGCAAGCACCGATTTTGGCTACTTCAATCACATCCAAAAGCACCAACCTTACCCAGAACTGGAAGCAGGAGAATCCGCTGTTACTTTTATTGGATTTGATGAAGCAGATTTACTCTATGCGGGCTCTCACTCAGTGGATTCGCATCGGCTTGAGCGTGAGAAATATGGAGATCGGTATTTTGTTTACGACTTTAATTCTCGACAGGATTTTTTACAAAAGCTTGAGCAACATGCCAAACTTCATGGCCCTATCAAATACTTGAGGATCATGACTCATGGTCTTCCAGGAAAACTCTATACAAGCGATGTCGCGGCTGCCGCCGTCGATGACGTCAATGAGCATCAGTCAAAAGCAGAAAAAGAGGGCTGGATCGATACTGCTTGGCTAAAAGAAAACAAGACAAGGCTCAACTCGTTTGCTTCGTGGGGCATAGCCCCCGAAGCCCGCGTGGTACTTTTTGCATGTTTGGTGGGTGCCAACATGGACTCGCCAGTTCCTGGAATTAAAGCCGATGCCGGCGATGAGTTTCTAACTGCTTTTGCCAAAACCCTCCTCCCAAGAGGCGGACTCATTGATTCCTCAATCCGCTTTCTCATGGGACTCGACACGATCTTTGGAGGCCTTCTCAACTATTCAGCTCGAAAAGAGATTCGACCTATTCTCCCTGTTCAATTATATCGACCCGAGAACGGAAACACGTTTGTCGTCGATGAGAGTCTAAGAAACAAAGTCACAGAGGGAGTCCTCGCAGCCGCTCCACCTAATGGTCTAGTTGCTGCTGACCCCACTGAGATGATTCAGTACTCGGCATCAAGGCTTTGGAACATGCTCACGCAACTTCACCAACTGGGTTACCGATACGGGATCCAACTAGAGGGCCCTTGGTGGTCTACTCCACGCTACAAACACGCGAAAGTAGAACCCGGAGGAGAAGTTTTCATTACCACTTTTTGAGATTCGGATTATTACTCTACTCCTATCTACTTGTGATGCTTCACGAGCGATACGATAACGGCTTTCGATGGACTGCCATTAGTCTTGAAGATTTGGAATTCTTCTTTGAACATAGGAGCATCTTTGCCTCTCCCCGTTTCGGACTTAAAGCCCGCTGCGTCGGTATTGAACACTCGCGACAACCAGCTTGCTCGTTCGGCCATATTGTAAGTTTCAACATCAGATACCTTTTGGCCATACAGGCAATTCTCAATTGCCTTAACTCGAGCTTTAGCCAACTCTCGATCCGTTTTTGAGAGTTCTTCGCCTTCACGAGGGGCAGGATTGTCAGACCATACTGCTACTTTTACTTCATCGACTTTCCCGGTTGCTCTGGCTTCTTTCAAAAGCTCTCGGATCTTATTTTCTGACTCAGTGGTGAGTGTTGCTTTGCCAGACTCAAAGGTAATCGTCGTGTCAGGACCAATCGTGACTGCCGCGATAACGCCAAAAGACATCTGTCATGTGGCATCGTCTATGCACCAATTATCTAAAGAACCTTAAAAGGAGTTAAGATGAAAAATAAAGAATTCGTAAAAAAAGAAATTGAAACAAGTAAAGAAAGTCACACCGAACCTAACCCTGCGAGCACATCAAAGTCGCCAACGCCGGAAAGTAAGATGGGGCCAATAAAAGACGTAACCCCTACAGAAAAAAAAGAGGAACGTCATAGTGAAGGCGAGCCCAAGAAAAAAGCATCTTAATAGGCGGGCAACTCATATTCATCTCTTGTTGATAGCTGCTTTTATCGTGGTACTCGTTCGATTGCTCACCGGACAAAAGGTGATTAAAGAATAGAGCTTGTTTTGTTAAATAATTTCAACATCTTGTATCAACCAACAAAAGCCGCCTTTTACCTTCACTTATTTAATTACCTTCAACTTGGAAATCTCGTTGTCGCGCCTCTCGGGAATTGATAATCCGAATGAATAACCCGTTCTTTGGAGGCGCCTTCGTGAAGATTTTCTTATTAGGTTTCTTAGTTTCTTTTTCCCTATCAGCTTCGGTTCTAGCCCACGAAGACTTTGAGGAGAGATTCGAACAAAATTGCGTTGAAGGACGCGTTTGTGCCGAACTCAAAAACGGTACCTGTTACGTTTGGAATACCACTAAAGCCTGTGGCCGCTACTGCGCCACCGGAAAAACCTGTGCGCACTCACAAAACAATACTTGTTATGTTTGGGATACTGTTGTGGCGTGTGGACGAAATGCCTGCACTGTAAATCGCACTTGCGGCGCTCTTAAAAATGGCACTTGTTTTTTCTACAATGAATCTGTGAACTGCAATTAACAACAATGATGAAACTAGAATTTTCAAAAACAAGCCAAGGCTTAACTCTTTCGATTCCCGCCAAACTGGCAAACCGCCATGGTCTGATAGCCGGCGCTACGGGAACAGGGAAAACGATTTCGCTCCAAGTTTTAGCCGAACGCTTTAGTCAAATGGGAGTCCCCGTTTTCTTGGCAGATGTGAAAGGGGACCTATCAGGACTTGCTCAAGCAGGAGTGTCTTCTCCAAAACTTTTAGAAAGGTGCGAAAAACTCCAGCTGAGTGAACCTGCTTTTTCCGCTAACCCGGTTTTATTTTGGGATGTTTTTGGCAAAAACGGACACCCCGCTCGAACGACACTTTCTGAAATGGGCCCTACCCTGCTGAGCCGTTTGATGAACTTAAACGAGACTCAGACTGCGGTCCTGCAGGTGGCTTTTAAAATTGCTGATGATTCAGATTTATTGCTTTTGGATGTCAAAGATCTTCAAGCGCTTCTTAAAGTGATTCAAGAAAATCTGGTTGAGTTCAAAGATCGCTACGGCCACTTATCTTCAGCGACTTTGGGAGCTATCCAAAGGGGACTTCTGGGATTTGAAACTCAAGGCGTTGCCGAGTTTTTCTCTGAACCGGCTCTCAACATTGACGATCTCATGCAGGTCAATGGAGAAGGCCGTGGAATGGTCAGTATCCTCGCTGCAGAGGAGCTCCTCAGACAACCGATGGTTTATTCCACTTTTTTATTATGGGTTTTGTCAGAGCTCTTTGAAAACCTTCCCGAAGTAGGGGATCAGGAAAAACCAAAACTAGTTTTGTTTATCGATGAAGCCCACTTGCTTTTTAAAGAGGCTCCAAAGGTTCTCGTAGATAAAGTGGAACAAGTCGTACGACTGATTCGCTCAAAGGGCGTGGGCGTTTACTTTGTCACTCAAAGTCCCTCCGATATCCCAGAAGCCGTTTTGGGGCAGCTCTCCCATCGCATTCAACATGCCCTGAGAGCCTTTACTCCCCAAGATCAAAAAGCAGTCAAAGTAGCTGCACAAACGCTTCGACCGAATCCCGACTTTTCAGCCCAAGAAGTAATCACTCAACTGGGAGTAGGAGAAGCTTTGGTTTCCGTATTAAACGAGGAAGGAGTTCCCAGCATCGTTGAGCGAGCCTTTATTTTGCCTCCCTGTTCCCAGATTGGTCCGATTCCATCGGAGAAAAGAAAGGCTCTGATTCAAAGCTCTTCTGTGTTTGGTCGCTATGAAAACAAAATCGATCGGGAATCAGCTTTCGAAAAACTTCAGAAACCTGAGCCTTCTCCTACGAAAGAGAATCAACCCTCTGCCCTTTCTGAAATCTTATTAGGTTCAACGGGCCCACGGGGTGGGCGCAAAGCAGGCCTTTTTGAAAAAGCGGCTACGAGTGCCGTCCGTTCGGCAGCTAATAACCTAGGAAGGGAACTGGCTCGAGGGCTTTTAGGTTCTTTACTCGGATCTTCGCGCCCAAAAAAACGAAGGTAGTTCGCTCTATTTTCAGGTTTGTATATCTTGCTGATATCACTATCTTATTTTCAGTTTACTTGTCTCCCCAGTATGGATAACTTTCCCCTTACTTAAACTGGAGACACAGCCATGGCATCTACCACTTGGAAATCACTCTTTAAAAAGAAAGATCTCAATCGAGTCATCGCAGAAGCCCACGATCCCAATGTTTCCGAAGACCATCAGGGATTAAAACGCAGTCTCAACGCTCTTAATCTCACCATGCTGGGTGTGGGGGGCATTATCGGTGCCGGTATTTTTTCGCTGACGGGAGCGGCTGCAGCAAATTACGCAGGCCCTGCTATTGTATTTAGTTTTATTATCGGAGGCATTCTCTGCACTCTCGCTGGTATTTGTTATGCAGAAATGGCAGCGATGGTTCCCGTTTCTGGTTCCGCCTACGCGTATGCTTACGCCACGATGGGTGAGTTGATTGCGTGGATCATTGGTTGGGACTTAGTCTTAGAGTATGCCTTTGGAGCTGTGACTGTTTCTATTTCGTGGTCTGGCTATCTCTATTCGCTCTTACATAAAACCTTGGGAATAGGTTTTCCAGATTGGATGATTCAACTCACCAAAGGACCTTGGGAACAAGTTGTTCTCAATGACGGATCCAGCACTTTTGGGACCTGGAACGTTCCCGCGACTATTATTTCACTCATCGTCACTGCAATTCTCGTTCGAGGAATTCGTGAAAGTGCGCTCGTAAATAACATTATCGTCGTCATAAAGGTCGGTATTGTTCTTTCCTTTATTGGATTGGGTTGGGCAGTCATCGATCAAGCCAATTGGATTGCAGATGCTTCTGCTTCAGGATTCATGCAACTCATTCCCAAAGCAGTCGAAGTTGTTCGGGATGGCCGCAACATGATGGCTTATGGCCTTCCTGGGGTATTAACAGGAGCGGGAGTGGTGTTCTTTGCCTATATCGGCTTTGATGCCATCTCTACCACTGCTCAAGAATGCAAGAACCCGCAGCGTGATCTCCCCATTGGAATTTTGGGTTCTCTTATCATCTGCACTATTTTGTACATTTTGATGGCTCTGGTTCTTACTGGTGTTGTCCCTTACGCTCAATTAGGCGTGCCTGATCCCATAGCCGTTGGAATTGATCGCATTGTGACTCTTAGGGGCTGGTCCGTTGAAGCTCAGAAAACATTTACTTTCTTAGTTAAGGTGGGAGCTCTTTCAGGACTCACTTCGGTCATCTTAGTGCTGATGATGGGACAGACCCGAATATTTTATTCCATGGCACATGATGGGCTTCTGCCTTGGTTTCACAAAGTTCACAAAAACTTTGGTACTCCCCATATCGCCACCTGGGTCACTGGTCTCTTTGTTGCTCTTTGCGGGGGGCTGATGCCCATGAGCCTTGTCGGAGAGCTTGTTTCCATTGGAACGCTTCTGGCCTTCGTATTGGTGTGCTTGGGCGTTCCCATTCTTCGAATCACTCATCCCCATGCTAAGCGGCCGTTTAAAGTCATCGGGGCATGGCCTGTCGCAATTGCTGGCTCTGCAGCTTGCCTCTGGGTCATGTCTGGGTTGCCTCTCGATACTTGGGTTCGATTGCTCGTATGGCTTGCTATCGGCTTTGTTGTGTATTTCACTTACGGCAGAAAACACAGCAAGATAAGAGGGAAAGATTAAGGCTCACAGATAAAAATGCAGCATCGCATAGGCATAGTCAGCAAAAGTTGAACGAGTGCCTCCATAGCGTTGCTTTAAGTACTGCGCATTGAGTTCTAGATGCGGGCGAGGAAAAAACTGGAAGCCAACTCCGTAGGCTTCCAGTTGAGACGCGGTATCAAGAAAATTATTCTGCACAAATTCTTGGCTGAGATACAAGTGAACGCCCTGAAACATTTCGTAGTTAAACCGAGTGGTGTCCGCAAATCCCGTCTGTGAAGCTCCCCCTTTAGGATTGAACCAAGTAAAAGCCGTGTCGGCCATCAGGAAAAAGCGCTTTCCTAGACCCAAAATGAAAAAGGGGCCAGCCAAGTTTCTAACTCCCACATCCCGAGTGAGATAAACATAGCTTGCGCCGATTTTATGTCGATTTCCCAGAAAGACGCTTGAGCTGACGGAAGCCCCCATCTCAGCTCCCAGATCCTGATTGTCGAGCCTTCCCAGAATTCCTGTCACAAACAAATCAAAGCTCTGCCCTATCCACGCTCCTTCCACATTGTACGTTTCGGTACCTTGATCTCGTCCCAACCCTCGCTTGACTGCTACCGAATGGTTTTCCGTGTTGATACCAGCTGCAGGAAGAAATCGTCCGGCTCGAAAAGATAACTCATCTGTGGGGCGAACCTGTAAGTAATGTCTTCGACTCAAGGGTTTTCCCTGGGGAGTCACACCCGCGGTTCCATCCACTGTCACTTTTCCAACCGTGATAGCGGCTTCTGCATCTGCTTGCATAAAAATAAATTCCGCAGTCTCTCGGCTCACTCGATTTTGATACAGTTGGAGCCCTCGAATATCGCCGCCCAAATTCAACCACTCGGGAAGCTTGAGAGCTCCATAAAGAAACTTTTCTTCATTTTCTCTGCTTGCAACACTCATCAGATCTGCAGATAGGTTTCGTCCATAGGGTGTGAGAATGCCACCACCGGTAGGGCTTTGATGGCAGGTGGTACAGTTCGCATAGCCTGAACGTACATTTTGGGGAAATGCAAAACAGAAACTGCTGGCTAAGAAAGCCCCAATAACCGCACATCTTTTCATGGCGTATTCACCAGCTTGGCTGTCGCTTTCGCGTTCACTTTTACTTCATCAGTCATTGAAATATTTGCATAAGAAGGTCTTTGAATTTTGAAGTCGGCAATGGAAAGTGAATATTCGCATTCAACTTCTAATTCATCATCTTCTACTTTCATGTTTATTTTTCCAGAAATAGGCCGCGAGATGCCATGAAGCTGGAGAATTCCTTTAAAGGGCCCAGAAACTTGAAATGACTTAGGATTAAACTCCCTTGATAGGACAATTTCTTTGATTTCTAGCTCTGCTTTTGGAAATTTAGCTACTTCCAGGTAACGGGTCTTCATGTGTTCGTTACGAAGATCAATTCCCGTATCTAAACTTTCCAAATTAAAAACGGCTTTACCGGAGATTTTCTTTCCATCAAAAACAAAGTAGCCCTCAATTTTTTGCTCACTACTTCCATGAATTTTTAAAAGGCTTGGCTTTCCCGTGCCTTCAAATTCCACTTTTGAATCGCCACCGGAAAATTGGAAACGAACGGGTTTGGCCTGACTTTGTAGACTGAGAAAAAAAATAAAAGAGAGAACAATTAATTTAGTTATTAGGCGCACCATAAGCTATCCAATCGTAGAGTGTTTGCAGTTCTAAAGCTGAAAGAGGCGATCCCATTTCCGGCATAGTCCCTTTGTAACATTGCCAAAAAAGCTGGCTTTGGTGCGGCTGAAATGGCGTCACGGCGCCTGGAGAAGACATGACCTCATCGTAGGAAGCCAGAGAAACTCCCCCATTGGGGTTGGTTGAAGAATGGCAAGCAACACATTTGGTATCTAATATATTGGCCTTTATCGAGCTAAATTTAGCTGTAACACTGCTTAAATTTGTGGAAACAAAACTAGGGCTCTTGTTGCACGCCCCTAAAAAGACCGCTAAGGCAAGAAAGGCTATCCCTTTGATTAACAAGGTTTTCATTACCGATAACGATACCGTCCCTAAATGAAAATTGCAAAAATAGCCCCAGGCATTAGAATGGCGAACGTGAAACTCCACGGGAAAACATTTCTGGTCTCTTTGGCTATCCTTCTTAAGGGATGTGGCTTTAATCACCCTAAGATGCCCTTTCCTGACTCTGCTCAAAGCAGTCCCGTATCCTTTTCTTATCTGACACAAAACATTTTTATTCCTAAGTGTTCGGATTGCCATGGAACCAATATGGGCAATTATAGCTACCTCATGAATCGCAATTACATCGTCCCGGGCTCTGCCGAATCCAGCCTCCTTTACCAGCTCGTGAGTACTGGTGAAATGCCTAAAAATGGGCAGGCATTACGTAGTGATGAGATCAGTGCCATTTATGAATGGATTCAAGCGGGAGCTAAAGAGTAGTATGAAGGTTTCTTAATAATTGGGATACCCATATTCCTGGTTCAGAGTGGGATACAGGTAAGGGGGCATCAGATCTCGAGCGGAGAGAGCTGGAAGAAGGTGTCTGGGCCTAGTTTCTGGAGCTCTCTCTTGGGACTTCGAAACTCTCGGATAATCTGTAACTTCATCGAAAATATCAATCGCTTCTGAGAGACAGTTTCGCTCTTGGGTATTGTAATAAACGGGCTTTCCTTGATGGTAAGAGGTCCAATCTCGATCCGAACGTTTTAAGGCTGATAAAAGATAGTCTTGTCGTTTCTGGTCCACTTGGTCGGCTCTTACATTTATATTGATTGGGTATTGAGCTATCTGATGTTTGAGCTTTCGAACTGAAACATCGACTGCTTCTTCCAGAGACAAAACACGTTTCGCAAGTCCATAGTGATCAGCATTCCCTTTAAGGGGACCAAAAGCTTCACCTCGGGGTCGCACAGCCTCGGAGGAGATAACTAAATCTGACAGTTTTATAGAGCCGCCCTCGTCATCGAGCTTCTGCGGAATAAAAACAGCTTCTTTTCCCTTTTTGAGCTTGAAACGGATCTGCGCATGCGCTGCAAACCATCTTCTCTTATTGATAAAATCTATAATGGGAATATTTGGGTCAAACCGTTCAATCTGCAGCATGACGTCCTCCACTGCGAGATCCGGAATTCGAACCACCCAGAACTTTCCCTTATGCCAAATATTTGCAACCCAGACTTCCCCTGGCCGAGGAGGCGGTAGTTTTGCTTTCTCAGCGTATTGTTGAGCTTCTTCAGGACTCAATAAATGGGCTGGGCGATAATCATAGAGATTCATACATTCACCGGCTCGAGGCCCCCGGGAATAACGAACATTCAGAGAGAAAGGATCCATCACATCATAACCCGGACAAGGGCGCGGTCCTTTGGGTCGACTATGGGAAGAGACTGTATTCTGCTGGTGTTCAGCGGAACTTATGATTGCGAGACTGAGAACCAAAAAGAGAACTGACATTCGCTTCATGAACCACCCTACTTCCGAGGGGTCACCTAGCATGAATGATGCCTAACAATCTATTCTCCAAGTGAAAGGGAATGTTATCAGGCTTACGAATTTCGCCTGAACACGTGTCTTTTTGGTGGACAGCTTACTGCTTGGGTAATTTGAATAGAATGACGTGGTAAGCCCTGGTTTGAAAGTCCTGTGAGCACAAACCACCCAACAACTCACTTAAGGCACTTCCCTGATGATTCTTTATCACCTGATCTTTGTTCGCTACGCACTCCGAAAAACTTGAGAACTTTTCCATCGATTTAGGCCACTCAACGAGCGGTTTTTCGATAAATCCAACATGAAGATCATAAGCGCCAAACTGTTGGTCCCCGCAATAAATGGTAAAAAGATTCTTTTCTCTCTCACCGAGAAAAGCGGTCAGCTCTCTAGCCTGCTGTGAACACGCCTCAAAAGTGGGAACCTTGGTCACTCGCTCCATCGTAAAATGGAGTGGCTTGTCCGAAAAATAATGGATGGAACCTTCTCCCGTCCCCATGACAGAATTAAAATGAAACACTAAATCGGCGAGCACGGCCCCTTGTTTAGATAACGAATTTTTTAAACCGTTATAGATTTCTTGATAGGTGATACCTTGGGGATTATCGAACAGGAGGTAACTTCCCAACTCAGGTTTTAAGCGCGAGGTCCCCTTGGCCGTGATAATCATCTCCCAATTCTTGCCGACCGATAATTCTTGACTACGACAATAGCTAAACACCGGAGCCAAACCAGTAGCCTGAGAAAACATTTCAGTTTGAACCGACAGGTTTTTTAAACAATCGGCTTGCTCCCGATATCTTCCTGGGTTTCCAATCAAGTTGAAAGGGTAATCCGTTGAAGTAAAATCCAACTTTTGGGGTGCCTCATATTCAATGGCAAAATCGTAGCTTGTCTGTTTTTCCGCGATACATTCAACGTGAACGACCTTAACTTGGGTTCCTTCTTCAAACTGCTGAGCAATGGCTGATGTCTGCTCATGACAGTTTCGGTCCTTTTTCGGGTATCCCCGCAGGGAAAATTGAAACACATCCGCAAACGCGAGTGAAGACGTAACCAAAACTAAGACCGCTAAAATCGTTGTAATTATTTTCATCTGAAAAGAATTATCAATCCTGAGAGGCTTCGGCAACTGTCCATTCAAATGACTTTTCCGTCTCATTTCCATTGTAGTC
This sequence comes from Bdellovibrio sp. ZAP7, assembly GCA_945878405.1. Classification (GTDB taxonomy): domain Bacteria; phylum Bdellovibrionota; class FAC87; order UBA2466; family UBA2466; genus RFNO01. Next base: position 146,241 of record CAMCTJ010000006.1, on the reverse strand, counting down.
CGAAACCCATAAATTAAGCCTGTGTTTACCGTTGTTTAGGGGGAAAACTTGACCGGGTTTCTTTCGAAAGCCCAAATCAATCACGGGCCTTCTGCAGTTGTAGTCTCCACAAGCGAGAGAGGGAGCATAAAAGTTGTCTACAAAAGCCTCGTTACTGGCACCGCCCGGAAGGGAATCAAACTTCCAAACAGTGAATGGTTTGTCTCCATCCACAGAAACTCGGATCTCATTGGGGGGAAGAATAAAAACATCACTGAGCATCAGGTCTCTCACTTCGGCTGCGATCGTGTACTGGGATCCTTTTTTGATCACATGAAAATCGCCAATCTCGGGAGAGGCCCTATCCGGTAAAAGCTCCAGAAACTCAAAAGGGTTCAGATATTCCTTATTTTTTCCTAACACATTGAGGTGAATATGATGAAAGCGTTCGCCAAAAGTCACAATTCCCCAGTAATAGACTTCCCCAATCTTAGTTCCAGATTGGATGGGCGTTTTTTCTTTGTAGGCTTTAAAAATCGCTTCAGGAATCGACTCTCTTTCAATGTGGTGATACTGCCAAATAAATCCGTCGGAATCTAAAATCGCCACTTCCCAGTAAGCATCATCCCCGGGCATATAGTTTTCTATATTAATGACTAGTCCCCCAGCAGAGGCAATAACGTCGCTACCCGCATCCGCTCGGATATCAATGCCATGGTGGAAATAAGCACTTCCAAAAAAACTGTACCTTTGGTAACTGGCCATGGAATGGCCGATCGACTTTACTGAAACTGGCCATGGATATCTCCTGCTTTCACTGGAGATTCTAAAGGTTTCTAGTTGCCCACTGGCTTGCTTCAAATAAGCCGGATGGAAATCTCTTTCCACGACCTCAATACAGGGTTGATGATTTGCCAACCCAATTAAAATAAGAAAGCGAATAATTAGGATCATGGATTTAATTGTAGTTGATGGTAGGATACTCTCCAAATGAAAGAAATCAGAGCTAGCCACATTTTAGTGGAAAAAGAATATGAGGCCCAAGATATCCTTAAAAAACTTTCGGAAGGGTGTACCTTTGAGTCCCTGGCAAAAAGTTTTTCTAAATGCCCTTCGCGAGAGGAAGGTGGGGATTTAGGGACCTTTGGGCGAGGACAAATGGTGGAAGCATTTGAAGAAGCTGCTTTCAATCTAAAAGTGGGAGAAATCTCCGGACCTGTTCGTACTCGATTTGGTTATCACATTATCAAAAGGACCTAACTCATTATGGCTTGCCCCTGTGGAAACAAACAAACTTATCAAGAATGTTGTGAACCTTTTATTTTGGGAAAATCTCTCCCCGAGACTGCTGAACAACTGATGCGCTCTCGCTACTCGGCTTATACTGTAGTGGCTTTAGACTATTTGAGAGATTCTTTAGCACCCGAAGGCAGAAAAGATTTTGACGCTGCTGCTACTCGAAAATGGGCTGAATCTACCAAGTGGAAAAAGCTCTCCATTCTCTCGACCCAAAAAGGCACTTCGAATGATTCGAAAGGCACTGTTGAATTCTGTGCTTTTTTTGAAACCAATGGAGATGATCTCCAACTTCATGAAGTGGCTGAGTTTCGAAAAGAAAAAGATGGCCACTGGGTATACGTGGATGGCGATGCTCACACTCACCCAGCTAACGAAAACGTAGAAGAGTCACACTCGAGGCCAGAGACTTTTGTTCGAACCGAAGCAAAAGTTGGCAGAAACGACCCCTGTTCATGCGGGAGTGGAAAAAAATTCAAGAAATGTTGTGGGGCTTGAATAGCTGACTTAATCCACTTTGGGGAGTGGCTTAATAGGACTCACTATGACTTGGCCATCTTGAAAGCGAACACTCACCTGTTCACCGTTTCTTTGATAGGTCGTACTTCCTGGAAGAACTTGAGAAAAACTCATTTTGGTCATGACCATTTTAATTTGTTCTTTAATTTGATCTTCGATTTCTTTTTTCTGTCCACCAAGAATCTCCCCTTCTTTTGAATCGCTTCTCGCTTGCTCCTTCGAAATGCGGTCGTGCCGGTTCTTCAAGGCCTCAAAACTTTGCTTGGGGTCCCTAGCCGGATCGAGAGCCAGCTGTTTCAGCCCGTTTAAAACCGTAGCATCGGTAAGATCATAAGCTGAGGCGATCGGACGATTCTGAGTCCCTAGAGCATGGCTTAAACTATCGATGGCACCTGATAATTGCCGAGCCGTGTTTTCAATATCGCTGTGAGTTTTGTTTAAATCTTTATCCAGCTCTCCCGCACTTGCCCAATGACCAACCCCAATTACCAAACCAATCATCGCGACACGAAGCATAATTTTATTCCTTGTTAAAGGTTATTTTAACAGACCCTGAGCAATGGGAAAAAAAATGAGTATAATTTATCCAATTTAATTAAAAAGGAGCCCCCTTTGAATTCGTCTCTCTTGAGAACTCTCGTTCTAATTTCAGCTTTCAGCACTATTGGGTTTGGAAAAATCTCCCCTTGGTTGCTCAAGCAGTATGACAGCGTCCGAACTTCTTCGGATTATCCTACAGTTTTAATTTTGATGCGCGAAGAAGCCGACCTCTCCTCCATTCCAAAATCGGGTTCTCGTACCCAGCGAATTAAAAACGTGTTCAATCGGCTGGTATCCACTGCGCAACGCTCTCAAGCTGGTCTTCTTGCTTGGTTAAATTCTGAAAAACTTCAGAGCAGATCCTACTATATTAACAATATGATTGTGGTAGATGGGGTTTCAAAGTCTCAGCTCGAACAAATTTCGGAACGAGAAGATGTCATGCAAATTGTGGGTAATCCCGAAATCAAGCACCGTCTTCCTGCGAGTTTTCGAGAATCTATCGAATCTTCAAAAGGTCCGGGAGGAAACATTGTTCGCTTTGGTGCTTCCAAAGTTTGGGATGAGTTCAAAGTTCAAGGCGAAAACATTGTGATTGCCGGTCAGGATACGGGCGTTCATTGGAATCACAAAGCTCTAAAGAATCAGTATCGTGGTTGGAATGGAACACAGGTAGATCATTCTTACTCTTGGCATGATTCCGTTCATAAAAGCGTTGGGGGAGGATCCTCATGTGGTTACAACTTAAGTTCTCCTTGCGATGATCACGATCATGGAACTCACACCATAGGAACGGTAGTCGGAGACGATGGGGCCGGAAATCAAATCGGTGTTGCCCCAAGAGCCAAATGGATTGCCTGCCGAAACATGGATTCAGGAATTGGTAGACCCGAAATGTACGTGGAATGTTTTCAGTGGTTTCTGGCTCCTTGGCCTCAAAAAGGAGATCCTATTCAAGATGCCAGACCAGAGATGGCCCCTCACGTAATTAACAACAGCTGGGGCTGTCCTAAAAAAGAAGGTTGTGATGGGGGTGAATTTGAGCGGATTTTAAAAGCTCTTCGCACCGCTGGAATCATGGTGGTGGTATCCGCAGGAAACGACGGAGACAGCTGCTCGACGATTCAAGATGGGCCTGCTTTTCATTCTGATTTAGTTTTAAATGTAGGCGCTTTCAATCATCGCAACGATACGATCGCAAGCTTTTCAAGCCGAGGTCCCAGTGCCTTTGATAAAAAGATCGGACCGCATGTGACTGCCCCCGGAGTGAATGTGCGTTCGGCTGTCAGCAGCGGGGGTTATGCAGAAACCGGCTGGAGTGGGACTTCAATGGCTGGCCCTCACGTGGTTGGTTTGGTAGCGCTTCTTTGGTCAGCGGATCCTTCTCTCATTGGAAAAATTGAAGAAACCGAAGCCCTCATTAAAGAAAAGGCAGATCCCAAAATGAGCAGCCAAACCTGTGGGGGTGTTTCAGGCAGTGCTCGCCCCAATAACACTTATGGTTATGGACTGGGAAATGCTTATGAAGTGGTTAAAGCGCGACTTCTCAAGCACCCCTGAGAAGATAGCGTTTTAAAATTCGATAACGATTTTCCGCATTGCTAGGCAGACTTTCATAAAGGGCGAAACTGGTTATGGGAACCGCTATCGGATTTTGAACTTCAACCCCCTCAACTGTCTCCGCCATTTGATAAAACAAGTGAGAAAGGGGTGAATTCCCAATGGGACCAGCCAAAGTCAGTACTCTCGGTTCTAAGCTGTTGGGAAAAGCAAGAAACCGGGTTAAGTGAAAAGAAAAGCTTTGCAGCTTGGAATATTTCTCAAGCGATTCCTCCCATAAAGAAACTCGCTCCTCCGCAATAGCTCCCAAAAAATGAATAGCCTCTAAAAGCCGAGCCGCTTCTTCTTCAATGGGAATTCCAATAAATAGATTTCTACTTTTCATACATCAATACGAACAAGTTGACTTTCCAAGAGCCAAACCCGTTAATGGACTCTCGAAACATACCATCTTTTTGAGAGAGGTTCTCTATGATGTTAAAACCCATCGCTACAGTTTTATTAGCGTTTAGCTTTATGACAGCTACGTTGCCTACTCCAACTCTTGCGGGCACCGTCCATCCAACAACTGCGATTACAAAAGATCTCGAAACTGCAGTAAATACTCAGATTCGACATGAACTTGAAGCGGCTTATTTTTATTTAGCTCTTGCAAATGTTTATGAGCAGCAGGCTCTTTTCGGATTCGCTCATTGGTTTACCGTACAATTTTTTGAAGAAACCACTCACGCACGACTCATGATGAAGTTTTTAACAGATAAAGGAAATGATGTTCGTTTGGAAACTCTCCAACCCACATCGGTTAAAAAAGAACTTACAGCTATGGACGGTGCAACCCTGGGTCTGCAAGCGGAAGAGGCCCAAACGGGTCGCATTCACACGCTTTATGAACTTGCTCGGTCTGCTAAGGCTTACGACTTGGAAAACGTCATGGCTTTCTTTGTTAAAGAGCAAGTACAAGAAGAATCTAGCTTTACGGATCTTCAACAAAAACTAAAAATCATTGGAACCTCACCCGAAGGGCTCTTGGCTCTCGATCGAGATCTTTTAGCTCGACCGATGCCGGTAGTTCAGCCACTTCCCGTGATTGGTCCCTAACTGTTCACTGTGACAATCCTAGGAAAAACTTGTCGGTTAATTGTAGTCGAAAGACTGAATGGGCAGTTTTACCTTGATGCTGGACGAGATGGCCGCATCCCTCTTTTGGGTGGAGACACCCCCCCAGGAACCAAAGTAGGAAGCACGCTCGAGGTCTTTATTTTTAGAGATTCAGAAACCGGCTTAGTCGCAACCTTAAAAAAGCCTCTTGCGACGGTGAACGAGATTGCCTTCTTAGAAGTAGAATCCGTCCAATCTATCGGCGCTTTTTTAAAATGGGGGCTACCGAAAGACCTCTTCTTGCCCTTTGGTGAACAAACCCGGGAAGTAAAAGCTGGAGACCAAGTCTTTGTCACTGTTTACCTAGACAACCAGGAGAGAATCACGGCTTCCATGAAGCTCGAAAAGTTCCTTAAAAAAACTTTCGATGATTATCACGTGGGACAAAAAGTTGACCTTCTAATCTATTCTCGAACTGATTTGGGCTTCAAAGCTGTTATCAACGGAACCCACACTGGAGTTCTTTATCAAAATGAAATCTTTCAACCCCTTTCGATAGGCCAAAAGATCGAAGGATTCATAAAACACTTAAGAACGGATGGGAAAATAGATTTGAGCCTGCAGCCTTCGGGCTATCGCGGTATTGATGACTTTAGTAATCGAATTCTCGAGGCCTTAGAAAAGAATAATGGATTTCTTCCCGTTACCGACAAATCTTCTGCTGAACAAATTGAAGCACTTTTTGGAATGAGCAAAAAGAAATACAAAATGACCGCGGGAACTCTTTACAAGAAACAACTCATCATCATTGAAGAGAACGGAATCCGCCTAAAGCGGATATGATATTTCCACTCGAAGGCCCCCCAAAGAAGACTTTCCTAGCTCGATCTTGGCTTTTTGGGCTTCAACACAGGCTTTTACAATAGACAGACCGAGTCCATGGCTTGGAGAATGAATGCCAGATGCCCTTTCACCTCGATAAAAGGGTTCAAAAACAGTAGCTCTTTTTTCCTCCGGAATTCCCGGACCATCATCTTCAATGATTAAGGCGCTTCCTTTGGAATTTCTTAAAAACCGCAGCACTACATTTTCTTTTGAGTACTTAACCGCATTTTCCAAGAGATTAGTTACGGTGCTCAAAAATAATTCTTTGTTTTCTTTCAACACCCACTCTACGGGAACAGGATGTACTTGAATGATTTTATTCTCATTTCGATAAGACTCCTGTAGGTCTAAGACGACTTTTTCAAGAGTCTCTTTCACTGCAAATTCGCTTTTGGTTATCTCCTGACCAATTCTCTCAACTTCAGCAAGGACAAATAGCCGATTGATGATACTGCGAAGGCTCAAAGAAGACTGAAGGAGTTTTTGAAATACCTCAACGCACGATTGTACATCCTCCGGGGGGCGTCTGACGGCTCTCTCACTTTGCGAAATCACCACAGAAAGAGGAGTTCGAATTTCATGAGAAGCATTCACTGCGAAGTTTTTTACTTGCGTGAAGGACTTTTCGAGTCGGTCAAACAATGAATTAAAATTCTCGATAAGAATCCCATATTCATCTTTTTTCTTCGGAACTGGTAATCGAAAAGAAAGATGTTCTGCAGTGAGAGTTGAGGTTTGTTTGGCCAAATCGGTAAAGGGTCGCAAAAGAAATTTCGTGAAAAAGAGACTCAAGGGAACAATGAGCAAAAGTGAGGCAAGACAACCCAAGAACAAGGTTTTTTGAAAAATTGCGAGATGCTCTAAAATTAAAGACACATCATAGTAGCCCGTTACTTTGTAAGTTTTTCCCTGATAAAGGCCTTCGAGTGTATTAAAGAGCTTTGCTTGTTTTACGTCCAATCCCTGAGCCTGCACGGAGACAGGTTCTCCCTTGGGAAAGGAATCATAGATGAGGTGATTCTCTTTCCAAATGCGCAAATAAACATGCCGATAATGTGGTGTCTCTTCATGTTCGCTGGATTGATGGGAAGGAAGCTCTAAGTGTTCCCACTCGTGTTTGCTCAGTTCACGAAGATAACTGTCAGCTCCTTTCAGGGCATTCTCTTTCACTCGGGAATAAATCAACAAAGAAAAGCTGCTGAGAAGAACCAAAGAAATGAGGCCGAAAAAAACAGCAAAGCGAACTCGAAGGGTCATAGGTGTGAAGCCTCCGGCTTACAGAAAACAAACCCACTTGCCCTCACCGTTTGCAACCAAGCCCCTCGGTCGACTTCGTTTAGTTTTCTTCTCAAGTTAAAAAGATGAACTCCAATGAAGTTCGTCCCTGGTTCCTCTCTTAAACCCCAGACATTCTCCAAAATTTCTTTGCGGGATACGACTTTCCCAGGGGCCGAAAAAAACAATTTCAAAATAGAAGCTTCTTTGGGAGTAAGAATCGTCGTCAATGAACCCGCCGCTAGTTTAAAAGTAGTGGGATCGAGCTGGATATCTTCAAAACTGAGATGTTCTTGAGTCACACGTTGAGATCTTCGAAGAAGGGCTCGAACCCGCTCTCGAAGCTCTTCGTAAATAAAGGGCTTAGTCAGATAATCATCACAACCTTGTTTAAAAAGTGACAATTTATCCTGAACTGTTCCTCGGGCCGTTAAGATGAGGACCGGAGGATAAGTAGTCTGTTGTTTTAAATAATTCAGAAAGGTTTCTCCCGGCATGTCCGGAAGCATGAGATCGAGTATCACAAGATCCCAATGAGAGATAAGACTCTGACGCGCCTTTTCAACTGTGGGTGCAATTTCAGCTTCAAACCCATCGTCTTTTAAATTTTCTGCTAAGGGGACCGAAAGATCGGCCTCGTCCTCAACAATTAAAATTCGATAGCCCATGACTGCGCTGCGGCGCTCCTCATCTTAAAAGAGTCTTAAAATGAACCATAGACCGAATTTTATTAGACTAAAAGTTAATTAACCCTTACTTGGAGAAAACTATGAAAAGTCACTTAATCGTTGCTCTAGCAGTAGCTTTCTTGGGCTTCACTGCACAAGCAAAGACCGCTAAAAAAGCTGAAACTAAGCCTGCTGCTCACTGCACAAAAGCAGAAGACCATGCGGGACACACACACAGTGATGCCTGTGGATGTGCTAAAGTAGAAGCTCACGGCCACACACACTATGAACACAAAGATGCTAAAGGCGTAGTTCATCATCACGTAGAACACGATGGACACTACGACGAGTGCACTCAGCCTCACGCTTAAACAAACAACAAGTAACACGAAGAGGGCTGGGGAAACCCAGCCCTCTTTTTTTATTCGCTAAACCAACGAACCAAGCGCATCTCTTCTCCGCCGTGAGTAAAATGATGGGTCTGCGTACTGGAAATATTTAATCCACTTAAAAACCGCTTCCAGGAACTTTCATCCGGGCAAATACAGCCTCCCACGATTCTTCCGGGATAGGCATCGAGAAGCTGTCTCAGGTGCCTGCCAAGTTTTTCATACAGATTGCCAATTGAAGTATTTTTCCCGAGCCGATTTCCATAAGGCGGATTGAGAAGCACTAAAACACTACCGTCTTCTGTAAAGTTGGGTTTCAACTCAAACATATCTCCAGGAATGATTTCCCATTTTCCAGGGACTAGGATCTCTTGAGAATTCTCATTTAAAATTTGGACCGCCTCTTCATTGATCTCGTTAAACACTATTTTCGGAGTAACCCCAGATTGCCATTTTTCTTTGAGTTTTCTTCGTAAAAACTCAATCGTGGGTTTGGGAGTAACGGGAAATAGCTCACAGGAAAACTGTCTTAAAAAAGCTCCAGGGCCTGAATCCGAAAAAACCAGACGAGATTCAAATCCCAAAGTACCTGATCCCGCAAAGGGCACGAAAATCGTTCCGATTTTTTGCGTTGGTTTTAGTCCAGAAAGAATCCATCGGATCATGCTGGCAGCTTGATGCTCCGGTAAAGGTGCGGTTGCGATGAGTTTTGTCTTATACCCCCGCTTATAGAGTGGCTCGCCCCCTAGGCTTACTAAAATGCGCAGCATTTCGTCTCGGAGCTCCACTTTAAATCGAATGGCTGCTCCTTCAGAAACGTGAGTGACACCACCTATGTTACAAAAGTTTTCTCTGAGTTTTGCAGAACCAGTCGTAAACCCTCTGAAAATATCGCTGGTCACATGCACGGGCTCGTTTTTGTTGGCAAGGACTTCTTCCCAAGGGACCCGCTTCAGAATCGCATCTACTTCGGACCACTGCTTGCAACCTGATTCAAGAATCAACCACTCGATATCATGAGCTGTCGTTAAGCGAAGAAGTATTTCTAGCCCCTGCCGCCAATCACAGCGAGATACTTTCACTGTGCTTTTGAGCATCACCACTTTGGGTTCAAATTTGTATTTTTGAAAAGGAGTGGCACTTACTTTCGCGACTTCTTTATAGCATTCATAAAGCCAACCCGGCGCGGGACGAATGTAGAAAGTGTGCGGTCTAGCGGTGACAGGAACTTTTGCCATAGTGTTTTAGTTAGTGGAGTGGCTTTCCACTCGGATGCCACTGAACTTGGGGTACTGGTAAGAACTTTTCAAACTCGTGAATAGCATCTAAAGAAACCTTTTCTTTAGGATCGGTAATACACCAGCCATTTCGACAATGCTTTCCCCAGTCTTGTACATTCTCAGCTCCCAGAGCCGATATTACTTTTCTACCCAACAGATTACTGATGAACTGTTGAGCCTCGTGCTTGTAAGGATAATGTAGCTTTTGGCCAGCCATCGTTTTTATCGGGAAATCATCATCACAGGTTTCGGCCCCACAACTACAAAACACAATAGGAGCAGAATCCCAAGAAATGTCTTTTATACATTGAATAATCTCTTTAAAGGTATCTTTATCTTTTGGAAAGTGTTCCCACTTACCCTCGGTGAGTCGAAAACCCAGGATTTTTCCAAGGCCAATGGAGACTCCATTCGCATGACCCGCAATCTCGATGACTGAACAAGCCTTTGGCCCCAGTTCTGCCTTGATTGTCTGACAAGCTTTCAAAAACTCTTCGGAATTTTTAGCAACGTTATCTGTAAACTTTGGAATAACCTTAATTCGAGAAGTGTTCACCCACCCCTCGCCTTCCACAGAATCCTCTCCTTGGAACAGGCATTTCTGAGGGTGTCCTAGGACTTTCTTATTAAACTCAATTTCTTCAGGAGTAGAATCGCCAGATAAACCGGGAATATGGGCTGGCCCAGTAGGAATTCGAGTCCGATACCCATAGTCAGAATTCTTTAAAACCTTATGTAACTCCGCATGGCGATCGGTTTCGTCACCAAAAGCAACAGAAAGGGGTTGAACCAATACCGAAATAGCAAACAAAAGTGTTCCCAGCTTCATAGCTGTCTTCAATGCAAGGCAACCGCCCCGTTTGAGCCGCCTGTATACCTGCTTAGGGAATACGGCTCATATTTTTGAATGCCCATTTTGGGATGTAAAACACCTGACACCTGTCCATTTTTCTTCTTAGTTTTGCCTTGTTGAATCTGAGAAAGAGCGAGAAAATCGGGAGAATGAATAAGTGGGTGAAAAATCTCTTCTTACTTGGCACTGGCTTTTATCTCGTGGGGTTTTTATTTCTTTTTCTAACCGGAAGTCACTTCTATTTTGGAGAGGCGGTCAGTTATGAAGGATTGATGCGAATGTTGTCGGGCCTCCCCTTTGCCAGCCGACCTACCGAAATACCCGCCTCGCTAACGCCCTACAGTCCTCTCTTTCTTTTGCCCTTGGTACTGATCGGAAAGCTTCTGCATATCGGGTCCATTGATAAAGCCATGATTTTAGCAAGGACCTATCAAAGTCTTTTATTAGCTGGCCTTTTCTTTTCGTTAAATAAAATGCGAAAACACTTTTTCCCCCTAAACTCAAGCGGCTCCAGTTTTCTCATCGCGTGTGGTTTGGTCTTTCTTTTCAGCCCAGCCATGGAGCTGGCCTTGAGGCCTGACACCATTTCATTTCTTTGCGAGTGCTGGGCCATTTACTTCATTCTTTCTTTTTTAAAGACGAATCAAGATAGGTTTCTTGGGTTAGCAGCTTTAAGTTTCAGTTCAGCCCTAGCATTTAAATTAAATACTCTTGGTTGTTTTCTAGGAACTCTGGGATTTTTATTTTTTTCCAGGCAGTGGAGTACATTTTTTAAACTCACTCTTTCAACGTTTTTTTTAACCCTCCTGGGTTTAGGTTTGCATCAGTTCTTTCTCGGCGATGTTTTCTCCCAAAACATCCTTGTTTCAATCCAAAGCCAGCTTTGGCACTTCGCTGCTGCTGTTGAGGTTTACCTGAAGCTTTTTAAATACTTTCTCCTGCCGCTCAGTATTTATTTCTTTCTCATCATTTGGGGCATTCGCAGCTTGGAAGACAAAGAACAATCTCGACTTTTCACTTGGACTCTCAGCACTTCTTTTGTGTTAGCTTTTTTGAGCCAAATGAAATGGGGTGCTTTCCACAACTATTTTTTAGGGACACTTTATTTAGGCCTCATCCCAGCTTCTTGTGGAGTTTTGAAATTGGCGCGTACTTATCCGAAAGCAACCTATGGGCTCTTGGGAAGTTTGATGCTTTTGTTTATGGCCAGAGAACTCTCCATTCCCTATAGAATATGGCTCGATAAACGCTACTTTCATGAGCTCACCCGCCTGCAAGAGCTCGTGCGGGATAAAGCTCCCTCTGGTTTTATTTATAGCAATGATGAAAAAATTAAAGTGGGGTTTGTTGGAAAATCTGCCCTGGGAGTTTTGACAGAAGAACTGCTCTGGACGACTCCTAAATTCAAACCACTGATTCCGCTCCTGAAAGATTCAGTGAGAAATTCAGGAGGTCCCCAAGCATTCATTACTCTTTGCTCAGAAACACCCCCTGCGGAATGGGGATTCTCTGACTCTGAAAATTGGGAAAAGACTCAAACGGGAAAGTACTGCCTATACGCTCATGGAAAACAATAAACGAATGGTTATTAGAAACAGTCTGTTTAGTGTTGGCGTAGGATTGGCTGCAGGTCTGGCCTCGACCGTTTTTCTTTTTTCTTTGGATTACGTTACTAAGACACGGGAAGACAATCCGGTAATCATCTGGTTTTTGCCTTTCGCCGGACTACTCATTGGCTGGCTATACCTGCGGTTTGGTGGAACAAGTCACCGGGGAAGTGCGCTTATCATTGAGGAAATAGTAAATCCTCGAGAACGTATTCCTGCTCGGATGACCCCTTTGGTGCTTGTGAGCACTCTGCTCACTCATTTATTTGGGGGATCCGCTGGACGTGAGGGAACGGCCGTACAAATGGGAGCTGCCCTTTCGGATCAGATTGCGAATCGCTGGAAAGTCGACCCCAAAGAGCGGAAAGCTCTGCTTCTGGCGGGAGCGGGGGCGGGGTTTGGTTCCGCCATTGGAGCTCCCTGGGCTGGAGTGTTTTTTGGGATGGAAATGATCCAAATCGGAAAATTCAGATTAACTGCCTTCTGGCAATGTCTCATCGCTTCTGGAACTTCCTCTTTGGTAACCCATTTTTTGGGAGCTCCTCACACCCTTTATCCAGCGCCTCATTTTTTTGCGTACTCCCTTCCCGGATTTTTTTCAGTCGCTGTTTCCTCTGTTCTTTTTGGAATACTAGCCGCTGGGTTTGCGCGGACGACTCATCAAGTTGAATATTTATTTAAAAGAACAATTTCCTTCTCTCCTTTAAGGTCTTTTATTGGCGGATGGTTTTTGGTTGGGCTCTATGCCTGGGAAGGTAGCTATCGCTATACAGGTCTCGGCATCTCCGTCATTCAAGAATCCATGTATCAACCAGGCGCTTTCCGAGATGTTTTTTTTAAATTTATCTTTACTGTTTTGACCCTTGCCTCGGGGTTTAAAGGCGGGGAATTTATTCCTCTCGTTTTCATGGGGACTACCCTGGGAAGTGCGCTCTCCCAATGGCTTCCCATTTCGTCGAATCTTCTAGGAGCAGTCGGATTTGCAGCTGTTTTTGGAGCTGCCTCCAATACGCCTCTCGCGTCCACTCTAATGGCAATTGAACTGTTTGGACCAGCTATTGCCCCGTATGCCCTTCTCGGATGTTTTCTGAGTTATTTTTGCTCTGGACACAGTGGAATTTATCACAGCCAACTCGTCCGAGAACACAAGTGGGATCGCCTCAAAAGCTGGTTCACACTACTTCGACTCAAATTCTAAAAATCGGCACATCGACCACCCTGTAGACACTGGGAACACGGAATTGAGCCTAAGACAGCTGGCATACGGCTTTGCAAGTAGGTTGGGCCCCCTAGGGGTCTGAAACTTGAGGGGTTAACCGTGGAACGTAGCTGGTTGAGAGATCCTTATTTAAGGGCTTTATTTTTGTTTTTAAGCCTTTCCCAATCGGCTTTTGGCGACTGCCAAGACCTACTATCCAAGTTGGGAAAAATTCAAGCGTGGAGCAATCAGGAGAAGAATTTGTCTTTGACTGCGCGTGATCTTTTTCCAGAGGAGTATGTAGCCCAAGTCGAATCAACGGTTGGGAACTTTGATATTCGTGTAGCTCACTATCCCAAGCAAGGCTTTTTATCTATTGCTGGTGTTGTCCATAACAGACCCTATGTCCGGGTGAAATTATACGAGGACGCAAATCATCCAAATGCGATGATTGTAGATGACTTAAATCTTCAGGATCCTTTACGGAGAGAAGATTCAGCTAACTTAAATCCTGATCAAACATCCAAAGGACTTCCCCCACAGATTTTCCGCCATGTCAAAGAACGACTTTTTGAGATTGTGAAAGCGGGAGGCTATCAAGAAATTAGGACCACCAGCCAACAACACTTTGCGGTGGTGCAGCTTTATAGACGTTTTGTTGGAATGGAGCCCGCAGATGAAAAATCCAAGAAGACGCTGGATTATTTAGACAGCCTTTACGCATTCTCAAGAAAAGAACTACCTGAAGAATTACGACCAAAAGATGTCGAAGAGTTTACTCGTTGGCTGGGAAGTGGCGGCTCAGATCCAACAGGATTAACGAGCCGAAGAGTTTATCTCTTAGAGAATTATTTGAAAGATGGAACAGTTCATGAATCCTTCTCACTTCTGAAGAACAAAAACGGAGAGGTCATCGGGGCTTTGTTTAACGATACAGAAAAAGCCAAGAGCAATATCGTCTTCTTTGATTATTCCGAGAAAAAACCTCAAATTCTTAATTGGTTTTACCTTGCGGCATCTCATCAGCTTGAACTTGCTCGAAAGCTCTATTAAAGCCAGGGGGCATTCTTAGATTCAATTTCGAATTTATTGCGAGTCACCGGATGAATAAAGCTCAGACGACTTGCATGAAGACAAAGCGGCTTTTCCTCGGGAGCAAGGGTCTGTGTCTTCCCCAGTTTCTGCTCGGCTAAATAAAGTTGATCGCCACAAATGGGAAATCCTAAACTCCACAAGTGAACCCGAATCTGATTCGTTCGACCTGTGACGGGGCTAGCTTCCAACAACGTCGTCCCATCTTGAAGCCTTTCTAACACTTTGAAATGCGTGAGAGCCGGTAATCCTTTTTGGGAATCCGTGTTTCTTGAGCCCACGTCCCCTGCTTCCGAAGAGATGGGAACATCACAACTAAACTCATTCTGAGTGGGATGGCCCTCGACCTTAACCAAATATTTTTTTTCTACCTTTTTTTGCTCAAACTGCTTTTGCAAAAATGCCGCAAAGGTTTTTGTCTTGGCTATTAACAAAAGACCCGTCGTATTTGCATCCAGTCGGTGCACTGGTTTAGGAACTTGGGGTCGGTATACTTCAGTCAAAATATATTGCAGAGTATTTCTTTGAAATCTCCCACTGGGATGAACTGGCAAGGGAGCTGGCTTATCTACTACGATGATTGCCTCATCTTCATAACAAATTTGTATATCGCGACTTACCAGAGGCTCACTGGCGTGAGGCAGCAGGTGAAAATATCGTTCTCCTGCTTTCACCCGCTGGGCCGGGCCAACCTTCTGCCCGTCTTCCGTCTCAAATAACCCCCCGTCCATTTCAGCTTTCCAGGCCTCGGAGTCAATGTGTTTCAAGATCTCAGACACGCATTCTAAAAGAGTTTTTCCATGGGATGATTGAGGCACACGAATCGGCCGTCTTTGCTGGTATGGTTTTTCTCCTGGGAGAACCTCCATCAGCTTTTTCAGGCTTTCATGCCTTGAGTTGATACGCTCTCGCATTTTTTCTTCGGGCTTTTTAAAACAATACGGACAGGTCTTACCAGGAAGATACGTGGACGCCTTTTGATCCTCCACGGTCAAAGGAGATAAGCAGGCAAAACACATTTTGTGAGGTGTCTCAGCTAAAGCGGGATCCACTCCGACCCGTCCATCAAATACAAAACAGTCTCCGTCGTAATGAGCACTGCCGACTTCTTCAAAATATTTGAGGATTCCTCCATCCAATTGAAAAATATGTTTGAACCCCAGATTCTCCATTAAGGGTCCGGCCTTTTCACAGCGAATTCCCCCGGTGCAGAACATCACGATGGGTTCTTCTTTCATTTTCTCAGGTAAAGTCTCTACAAACTTTGGGAAATCTCGAAAGTGTTTAATATTAGGATCTACTGCGTTTTTAAAAGTCCCCAGCTTAACTTCATAATCATTTCGAGTATCCAACAAAGTAAGAGGTCTTTTTTCATCTAGCCACTGCTTTAACTGATGTGCAGAAATCTTGGGGGCTGGCTTATGAGCCGGATCAATATCTTTAACTCCAAAAGCGATGATCTCTTTTTTAATTTTTACCAACATTCGATTGAAAGGTTGATAAGCATTTCGGCTGTACTTGGGTTTCAACTTTTCCAGTCCCGGAACTTTTTGTAAAAAAGAAACTAACCCTTCAATTTTTTTGTCAGGGCCAGCTACAAAAAGGTTTATTCCCTCCGTGCTTAAGAGAATCGTTCCTTTCAGCCTTTCCGCTTCGCAGATTTTAATGAGGTCTTGCCTCAAGGTTTTTAAGTTTTTTAACTCGGCAAAAAGATAGCAGGAAATATTTACAATCGGGTTTTCCATGGACCGACACTCTTTTCCCAGCGAGAAAGAGAGTCAACAAATAAGCCTAAACCATTAGATTTGTTTGCCTTTTTCAGACGCTAGCTTCAAGTGTCGACCAAAGGCACGCATCACGAATCGATGGAGCGGGGCTTGCGTCCATAGGTATATCATCCAGGGTAATCG
The DNA here is from genome assembly GCA_945878405.1 of Bdellovibrio sp. ZAP7. Lineage (GTDB taxonomy): Bacteria > Bdellovibrionota > FAC87 > UBA2466 > UBA2466 > RFNO01. The sequence continues at coordinate 130,092 of CAMCTJ010000006.1, read as the reverse complement.
AGGAATGAATTCATGAATCGCTGCTAGTGTATATTTTTTATGATCGACCTGCCGAAATTCAAGCCATCCCGTTGTACTAGTCTTGGTCAAGAGTCCCCCGACAATGTGGAACTTATCTCGGCTTTCAGCTAGGGCACCTCTAACGTATTGCAAACTTAAAAGAGGTCTTCGGAAAAAAGTAAGTGCAATTTCTATCCTCTGTGTTTCCGAAACCGTATTCACTTTGAGAATCGCCGGAAAAAAAGTGGGAAGCCACCTCATATATTCCATCGCTATCCAGTGACAATTCTGAGAAACAGCTGGAAGGCGTTGAATCGAGCGTACGCTATCCTGATGGGTCATCTTCCGTTTGGGCCTTTTCGGAGGGGCCCCTATGTCTCGCTTAAGTGTTTCTTCAATCATCGCTTCAAACTTTGGATAACGAATCAGAGAAGCTATTTCCGGAGGGCTTTGAAGTTGCGGGAGATCGCAAAGAAGGCTATCGATCAAGGGAGAAACGAGTTCATAGGTTGAGTTCCCAAAAATCTGAACCCAAAGCTTAGAAAAGCCCGTAGAAGCAATGGGAACAGGAAACATAAGCCGCTTAAGATTCAAAACGGTTGCCGTCTTTTTTAGGATCTGCTCGTAAGTGAGACTTTCCCCATTCACTACATCGATTGTCTTGTTGAGAAACTGAGGGTTTTGTATTGATTCAGAAATTGCACTCACGACATCATCGATAAAAATCGCCTGGGTATCACTCTGGGTCCATTTAGGAAGCACCATCAGGGGTAGCTTTCGAACCAGTGATCTCAAAATTTCAAATGAAGAACCACCAGGCCCCACAATCATTCCAGCCCTTAAGGCAGTTACCGGCACTCCGGAAGATTGAAGAACGCTTTCCACTTCTTTTCGGCTTTGTAGGTGAGGACTAATATAGCCCTCAGGAACAAGACCCCCGAGGTAAATGATCTGTCGCACTCCATTTTCTTTACAGGCATTTGCAAAGTTATCCGCTAACAACAAATCGGTATCATGAAAGTTGCCCTGGAACAGTTTTGAAGAAGGCATCATGGAATGAACGAGGTAAATGGCAACCTCAACGCCTTTTAAAGCCTCGATAGTACTTGAAGCAGAGAAAAGTTCCGTCGCTTTCCACTCTACACTCGGGTCAGAGACCGAGGGCTTCGATCGCCCCAGTGCCCGAATAGCGTGATTTGCCTTAAGGGATGAAATGAGATTTTTGCCAACAAACCCACTAGCGCCTGCAATTGCAACTTTAGCCATAAGAAAAACCTAATTGCTTAGTGGTGGCTTGTCATCCTAGAATGACGTTTTACCGAGTGGAATATCATGAAACTCATTTTGGCGTTGGTTCTTTCGCTTTCAGCTCAAGCTCACAAGGGTATCATGACTAAGATTGAGGCCTTGAATACCGCGGAGGCCTATGCCCCCATGGTATTTCACAATCATTTTCTTTGGCTGGGCCGAGTAAATTACTCCGGTAGAAAAAATGTTCACCGAATTGAAGTGCGGACTGCCGATGGCGAAACTTTGTTAAGCTCCCACCTCGTCCCCCATTCCGTTGAACGGCTTTATCCCTTTGATAAAGAAAGTATCGTTATCATGGGAAAGGCTTTCACTTCTGAAGGTTGGGTCACTTATTATTCTATCGTCCGCTCCTGCTGTGGCGCGATGGCAGTTGAAACTCATCCGATCCCAACTACGTTCCAAGTAGAAGAATTTGCAGGCACTCCAGAAACACTTTTTTTCAATGAGGTTGGTGAAAGAAGCGTTGTAGCCAAAACAGAGGGTGACACAAAACTTCTTCCTATTGAAGTGTCGGGCCCTGGACAAATGCACTTGGTAGGAGATTCTCTTTGGATACTTGAAAGACGCGGCTTCTTTTTAGGAGATGAAAACATTGCCCGCCTCAACTTAAAGACTCTGAAATTGGAGCGAGCTTTTTCTAAGGAGCGAAATGGTTTGGTCGGTTTTTTTGCATTACAGGATGGTTCGGCACTCGCCGTAACTGAGATCAATGAGGAAAAAGTAATCTTGATTGATAGCCAAGATCCTTCTCAACAAACGATCATTCCAGTTCCAGGAACACGCCCCAGAAGTTTAGCCCAATGGGGACATTGCCTTGTGGTGGGTTCCGAAGAACCGAACCGTCTTACGATGATAAAACTGGGCGATGCAAAGCCAAAAGTGGTTTCTCAGTTTAACCTGGAACAGCACGTTTCTGATTTGCCACGTTTAAGCAGGATCTCGATTGATCCAGAAACCGGAAATATCTTTTTACGTTCGTCGATGATACCTGAGCCGGGTTTTGATTCTCAAAACAGTGTTTACCGCTTCTCGGACTCACAATGGATCACGGAATGTAAGATGAATTAGTGACGACTTTTGTCGTTTACTAGAGATCGCTGTAATTTCTTAAAAAAATAAAAATACTCATCACTTAGCTTTTCTTGTCCAAAACTTTGACTTTTTTTTGGATGTAGACAACTTGTTTGATTTATCAAGGTTTTAAGCAAAATCCTACATGGCCTGCTTCGTGCAACTCCTGACGCAAAACCGGCGAAGTGGGTTTGGTCCTGCTTTGTAACCGTTTGTATACGGGAAGTGAACGTAACTGGAAGTGGATTATGAAAAAAACGCTCAATAAATCTAAAACAACCTTTATTGCTTTGGGTGCCTTGCTGTCTTTCGTAGCACGAGGGCAAGAGATCCCGGCGCCTTCCCACGGGGCTACCGTAGAAAAGAAGCCTGCGCTTACTTATGAAGGGGCACCACGAGCTCCTCAACAAAAATCCCAATACGATATTCTGATAGAAAAGCTTGAAAGCTGGACAAAGTCTTCGCAGGAAGGTTCTCACTCCGTTGATGTTTCAGGAGACGAATTAACAGTCCGATTGAGCTCATTTGAAATTAAGTCGACAATTGAGTCCGTTAAAAAAATAAAACAGTATCGAGATGCTGTGGAGAAACAATGCAAAGGCATCGATGAAAGTGCAGTTCTCCTTCTTAATACGATTGATTACTGCTTGGTCAACAATGTCATTTTACCAGCAGTAAACAAGAGCAAGATCGAGCAAAACAGATTTGAAACTAAGGTTTCTGCTAAAGCAGTGAATACCTGTCATGATGAGCTCAAAGCATTTTTTGCTGAAAAAGAAAAGCGAACTGATCTCACTGAAAAAGATTTGTTTAAAGCGGATCAAGACGCCGCTAATTCCCTTTCCTATATTTTTGAAAGTTTTGGAGCAAAAAAAGATAACAAATCTTCAGCCGTAGCGGAGAACTCTGAGTTAGTGAAAGCGATTAAAAAAGTGGATGCTTCAAATTTGTGTCAAGTTAAGCTCGATAAGTCTACCCCTGTTTCAAAAGATGAATCAAAGGATGGAAAAAAATCGGAGGGAAAACCGAAGTCCGACTCATCTCAAGCTGCTCCTTTAAAACAGAACAAATCCGAATACGAGGAGTCTATTGAAGAGACCTATGAAGAGGAAGAGATCTATCAGCCTTTAGCTCCCAAGAAGCTTGTTGAGGAGCAAAAGCCAGCACCTAAGCCTGTGCAGCAACCAGCACCTGTGTATGAACAACCTAAGCCTACGTACCAACCAGTGCCTTATCAGCCAGCACCTTACAAGCCCAAGAGCTATGAGCCTGCTCCAGCTCCTCGGGCAAAGAACAATACGCCTGCTTTCGTACCAGCTCCCGCACCTGCTCCAAGAAGAGCTTTAGTCGGTGGTGGCCCAGGACCGGTGCCAATCGGTGGAGTGCCCATCGCACGATCTTTTGGATTGTCACTCGGGTTTGGTTCCTATAACTCCACGGTTCAGGCTGTACCGCCTCCAATGCCGTACTACCCACCCACCACCTCCACAGCAATGCCCATGGGGGGAATGATGATGGGACCGACTCTCACGGGAGTATCTTCCACACCAAGAGCTTGTTTGGTGTGTAGTTCAACTCCAACGGCGATGCCGACACTCGGCCTTGCTAATCTAATGGCTCGACCCTGTTCGGTTCAAAGAATGGGAGTCCAACCGGTAGGGGCTTGTTTGCCAAATATGAATCAGCCAGTACTTGGCTACACTGGAGTGAATCCTTACTTTAATCAGATTCCTCGTTACCCAGGAGCTCCAGTTACTCCGGTAACACCGAATCAACCCAATTTAGGTGTTGGACGTGGTAGCGTAGTTCCCAGCAGAACATCGGTTCCGCGCACAACGTCTACCTTGCTAAGACGCAGTCAACGACAGATTCGTCGATAACAGAAACTACGATTTCCGTTCAATCGGCATACAGCCGGGTTTATAGGATTGGAGAATGGGGTTGGCTCTACTGAAAAGTGGGTCATCCCCAGCTCGAGAAAAAACCGGTGAATGAAAAGATTGAGTGGTCATCGGTTGTAAATCAAACATCTTAAACTGGCCCCAATTGGTACACCAAATAGCATCTGCTTCACGAAGGGACTGATTAAAAGAACTATTAGGATCGTTGATGTCATAAATAGTTTTTCTTTTTTCCTCGGGGATTTTAAAGAATTTTACTAGGCCCTCTGCAAATTCATTATCTTCCGGCCACTCCCGCGTAACAAAAATCACTTTTTCACAACCCATCAATCGAGAAACTTGAGTCGGATGCAAATCTACCCAACCTCCAGCCATATAACCTGATACTCCGGCAGCTCGATGATCCGGAGTGTCTTTGAGAGGATTGATCTTAGAAAGCCCTGGCTCAACAGGCGAGGCTAAAAGCACGTCTCGCCACGCCATGACTCCTAAGGGAGTAAACTTTTGGGATTTAATCTCATCTGTTGGCGTCCACGAGTTCACAATATTTTTTAGGTCTGAGTACCGCCCCCAATAACCATAAAGAATTTCATTTTCAAAATCTAAATCGAATTTAATTCTCGCCGTTCGATCGGTCCAAGCTTTGTAAGCAGCTTCGAAATGTCCAGGAGCGGGATCGGGAAGATTAGTTTCATAAAGAAGTTTATATTCTCGATAGGCTTTTTGTACTTTTTCCACTCCCCCCTGGACAATCACGGAAACGGGTACAATGGATTTCAAAGCGCCACCAATAGGATCATTCAAACGGGTATTCGCAATCGGAGCAGAATTTCGGTAGACGTTGAAATAGTTTCTCATCACAGTTCCAATTGTGTTTTCACAGCTTTTTCCCACAGAACTTGCAATAAACTCCGACCAACTTTTTCCAAAGGCCTCAGTGACACATTTACTACCCAATATCTGGGCCATTTGAGCTTTCGGATACGCCTTTCCACGTCCTGCAAAGAAGTCGGCTACGATTCCTACTTTTCGAAACAGTCGTGGAAAATCAATAACGCCTTCTCTGAACAGAATCGATATGTCACTGTTATTGAAATCGAGAGCATTCAGCGCTCTCATCATTTCCCACCGCTTTTGGGCCGGTAGATCAATGAGAAAATCTTCAACTTCTCCAAGAAGCTCCCGATTTACAAAATCGGCTCCAGACATTGCGGTAAATTGATAAAACTTTTCGGACATAATCCGCCAAGCAAATCGATGGATGATGCGTTTTTTAAGGCGTTTAAAAAGCCCTCGTGTTTTGGGGTGGAACCCATATTTCAGGAAGTCTTCACCTTGTTTTGCTTCAGCCGAATTGCTGGGGTTCTGCGTGTCTAGTGCCTGTTTTATCATGGGGCTGTTCAAAAAGCCCTTAACGACGACCTCACCTGCTTTAAGCTGAAAAGATAAACGGGCCCGAACGGTTTGTTCATCGCAAGGAGCGCCGCCACAATTCCAAATTGAGGGATTCATGAGAGCGCTTTCATAGAGAAATAATGAGATGGCTGAAGAGCTCGAGCCTGCAACTCCATCGATAACTCCATACCGCTCAACAATCCCTGCCATCGAAGCAATATGTGCTAAAACCTTATCACCGTTCCCTCTCAGAGCTGCACACAGCTTGGGCTTATCGGGTGAGAAAAAAGCGCTGTCAGATTTTGAGACGAGTTTATCGGCCTGATTGAGAAAATCGGTCCGGAGTGGATTTGGCCGCCCCCCTGAAAGCGAACGATTTCCTATGAGCGTTTGGCAAGCTCCTGCACAAACTAAAATCACCGACGTAATAAGAAAGAAAAATAACTGTAAACGAAAGATCTTCACGGATTGAGCTCCTTGGAAAAAACCTGAGGAAAGGTGATCCTTATTATAGGGGATTCGACAGTGGTTGGGTTAGCCTAAAAGTGTCAATTTATACCTGATCCCTTTGAGTGTGCTTAGGCCGGGAAGTGGGGAGAGGAAAAAGGGAAAGATGATTCCCTTTTTTCAGCTCTCTAATCAGTTTGTACCGTCTTTTTTAAAAAGCGGCCGTTTTTCCTAAGTTTACAGCGAACTTAATCTGCAATCGAATATCCATTTTGAGAAGCGAGAAATAACATCAAGTGTTTGTGAAGCCTGTCTTGGCACTTGGTCGTCACCCACACTTTTCTCGCCATGCGAGATAAATCATGTCGGATTTTTGCAGCCACGAGATTAAGTTCAAACATCGGGTCTTTGATGTTTCTTCTCTTGGCACCCAGAAGCCTCTGTAATCTACTGCCTCTATTTTTGATTTGTACAAGCGTTGCTTCTGGAACATGGCTTGCGACCTCTGTTCGGTAGACTAACTTTGCGTCAGTCACCAGAGTGCAACTGCCTTTGATTTGGGATTGGAGTGTTGTTAGTACCCTACTTCTGGCAGCATGGCTTTGGTCTTCTCTTGGCCCATATTTTCGGATTGCCACAGAGGAGAGAATACCCTGGTAGTGACTCTGCGCCACTTGTATGGAAATGAGTTTTGAATCCTGCTTTTGCACAGCCAGTGCAATGGAGATGGGCTTTAAGCGGGTATGCTCAAAGGTCAGCATCTCGTCAAATTGGCAATGAGCCACATCGAATTCTTTTTTGCCGAGTTTTTCTAGGTGCATAGCTTCTGCGTTGTGGGCAAGAAAGAGAAACTTTCTAACCACTGTCTTTAAGTTTACTCCCAGAATCTTTGCAAGGCGTCTTTGAGTGGTGGCTGAAGTGTAGAACCTATAAATCGTGTCGTTTAGATAAGGTTTCTTCTGTCGGTAGGTGCGGTAGAACGTGTGGCTACTAAAACTTTTTTTACAATCAAGACACTGGTAGCGGGGAACTCGCCCGCGGTTCCATTGGGTGATGAAATACCCTCTTTTGATGTAAAACCGCTGTTTCGGAGTAAGGTGGTTTTTGCAAGAAGAATTGGGGCAATGGGCCTTTGCTTTTGTCACAAAAAAGCTAGTAACTAAAAAGTATTGGCCTCTCAAGTGCTCTAGGGCCGCATTATCCTTCCCTTTTCCTCTCCCCACTTCCCGTCCTAAGCACATTAAAAGGGATCAGGTATCTTAAATTCTGTCCTGTACGAGTAAGAGATCTATTCGATAGGCATTTCCACTCTTCGTAGTTCCTTCAAAGTGGGCTTCATTGGAATCTGAGTAAAGCTTCTCAGTTTGTTCCGAGGGAAAAGTAAACGTAAACAACGAAGGCTCGATACTCGTTAAAGACTCTGGGGGATAACACGTATCCAATCCCTGATCCGTGCCGCCGTAGAACAACATTTCCAAAACTCGTCCTGAAACCTGCCAATTCTTAAGCCAGAGGTGAGAATCGGCTTTTTGCATTTGGATTTGAGAAATTTCCTCAGGAGAGAGTTCGAGGACTTTAGAATAACCTTTCATCTGGGTCTTTCTTAGTTCCATTTTGGTGATCTGACCGTCTTTTAGCTCTGCAGCGAGAATAAAATTAACTGCAACTGGCGGTAAAGTGCATTGGTGTTTCAGATCTTCATACCGAAAACTAGTTCGAATTCCGATGGATAAAACATCTGTACCGAAACTAACGGAAGCTAAAAACAGAATCATCCAGAATTTTGCCAATGGACCCCCCCTTAAAATATTTGAATTAAATTTAGTACGGCAGCGGCCGTTAGACAAGGTATGATGGGACATGCTTGAAAGCTTTCTTCGCGAATTTCTCATCATTTTTGCTGTCGCTACGGGCGTAGCTATTTTCTTTAGACTGTTAAAACTCCCCACCATCGTCGGATTCATCATCAGTGGCGTCATTGTTGGTCCGTACGGGTTTCGACTTATTTCAGATACGGAAACGATTCACCAAATTGCTGAGCTTGGGTTGGTCTTTTTGCTGTTTAGTATCGGGGTCGAATTTTCCATTAAAAGCCTACTCCAAATGAAGCGTGTACTGATTGGTGGGGGAACACTTCAGTTTTTACTGGTGACAGGCGTGTCTATGGGAATCCTAATGGCCCTGGGACATGACAGCCGAGAATCTTTTCTCATGGGCTGCATGATGGCTTTGAGTTCGACTGCCATTGTTTTAAAAGCGCTCCATCAACGCCGTGAAATTGCGAGTCCCCACGGGAACTTGGCCGTTGGTATTTTAATTTTTCAAGATTTGTTAGTGGTTCCTCTGATGCTTTTGGTCCCATTTTTGGCTTCGCACTCCACGACTCCGGTTGAGACCAAAAGTTGGTTAGAGCTTTTAGTTAAAGCAGCAGGAATTTTGGGGGTTATTGTCATTGCTGCTCGCTATTTCATTCCCGCACTGTTTCGATTGATAGCCCGTTCAGGAGGGCGAGAACTGTTTATTATTGCAGTAGCTCTACTCATTATTTTTTCAGCATGGGCTGCACAACAGGTAGGATTGTCTTTAGCGTTGGGGGCCTTTATTGCGGGGCTTTTAATTTCTGAAAGCCCTTATGGACATCAAGCAACAGCTGACATGGTCGCTTGGCGCGATCCTCTGGTGGCGATTTTCTTTGTCTCAGTGGGAATGCTGCTCGATGTTCAGTTTTTCCTTTCACATCCGTTTTCCATTATCGGGGCAACGCTTGCGATTCTGTTTGGAAAAACGGTTCTCAACTCCATAGCAGGAAATCTTTTGGGAGTCATGCAAAGAGCTAGTCTCATAGCAGGGTTAATGCTTTCTCAAGTGGGAGAGTTTTCATTTATCCTAGCGGATAGTGCGCATCGAGCAGGGGTTATTCAGCCAACAGAGTACCAGTTTCTCTTGTCGGTGATTGTGTTGAGTCTTGTTATATCGCCTCTCATTGTGCATGCGACACCGCTCTTGGCTCCTCAGTTGATTAAAACGGATCTGGTGGGAAAACTGATTGAGAGATCCTTTCGTGATAAACACAGCGCTCATATTCAAACCATGAATCGGCATGAGAGCAGCATAAAAGATCATGTCATCATTATCGGCTTTGGAAACAACGGAAAAAACCTTGCGGCGGCACTGAGAGTTTTGGGAATACCGTATCAAGCAATTGAGAGCAATGCCTCAGCCTTGCAGCAGAACCCCAATGAGCCTTTGCATTTTGGAGATGGGGGCAAACAAGAAATCTTAGAAAAGTGTGGAATAGAAACGGCTCGAGCAGTGGTGGTGACGATTAACGATGCTGTGTGGATCAATAAAATTGTAGCTTCAGTTCGAAAAATACGACCCGACATTCGACTGGTGGTTCGTTTGCAATACTTTATGGATGAAGCGCGATGCCTCAATTTAGAAGGAGTTGAGAGAGTGATTGCTGAAGCTGAAACCGCGAAACAAATTACCCGAAAAGTTTTAGGGTTTTACGAGATCCCAGCCTCAGATATCGAAGCGCTCCTTTAGTGAGCTTTGACGATGCTTCCGTCGACCGGATTGAAGTAGATTTCTACTTTTTGTCCTTCCTTGTTCGTTCCGTAAATTTCGTAGCATGTTCCCGGTTGTTTGAATTTCTTTATGGTATATCCTTCGGCTTCTAATTTTTTCTTAAAGTCAGATTCAGACATCCACTTGTCTTTTGGCTCATCTGTACAGTTCTTTTTTGCGTGGGCGGTGATTCCTAAACCGAGTGCCAGGGCTATGAGTAACGCTTTGTGCATAACAACTCCTTTTTCTTAGTCTGCTATTCCAGATATGATATTCCCAAAAGGAAATAAAAATGAAAATGAAAATTCTCGCGTTTTGCTTTATCGGTCTTTTGATCTCAGCTCCCTTTGGAGTATGTGACGAGGGGGATCATGGCGCTCCAGAAAAAAATGGATCCAGAGAAGAGGCAACCGGTGTTGAGGATCCTCGCGAGAAAAAGGGAGATAGGTATTTTAAATCCTATGAATCTCTGGAAGGAGGTAAAAGTGAGAATCCCAGTTTTGACATTGGCTTCCCGGGCGAGAAATCGGGAGAAACACATCGATGTGCGGCGACCGTATTGAAACGGCCGAGCGATAAACAGAAACAAAAAAATGGGGAGGAAAACTGTACTGCTGTAACGGCTGCCCATTGTGTGGAGCCTTCTTTTGGGAAGAGTGCAAGGGTAAAAACGGGGTATGGGGAGGTGACCATGGAAGTGACTCCGCACCCCACCTATGCAGCAGCTCACGAAAAAGCAAAGGGGGAAAATCAGGATCAAGCGGAGAAGCCTTTTGATGTTGCAGTGTTAAAAATCAAAGATAAGAAGTTTTGTTCCCAAGCAACCAAGGTTGCCTTGTGCCCCAAACAGCCACAGAAAGGAGACAAACTTTTCATGGCGAGTTCTTGGATGGGAAAATTGATGTCTGGCGGACTAGCTCCTGGGCTGGGGATTTCAGCACACGGGGACTTTATCGATACCATCATCGGCGAAGGGGTGAGTTTCAGCGGCAGTACTCAGGATACAAAAGCGGCGATCACTCAAGGCGATTCGGGAGGGGCAGGATTCATGAGGGGAGAGTCAAATGAGCTCTGCCTTTTAGGGGTTTTATCCGGAACCGGAAAAAAGATTGCTGCCTCTCCACCGCTACCTCATGATTTCAGTAAAGACGCGAGTTATGCCGCGGGATCAAAAGTAACTGAGTTTCTCAAAGGGCAGCTGTAACGATGATTCGAAAGCTTGTTTTCGATTTACCGACCCGCATTTTTCATTGGCTTTTTTCGGGACTTTTCATCACTGCGTTTCTTATTGCGAAGACAATTGATTCAGATTCCCTTGTCTATACCTACCACATGCTGGTTGGCTTAACTTTGGGGTTTGCCGTTGTCTTGCGTTTGATTTGGGGAGTTCTAGGAACCAAGCATGCAAGACTTTCAGATTTCAGTTTAAACCCGCGAGATCTTATCAGTTATTTCATCGGGATTCTTCGAGGAGAAAAAAGAAAATGGGCGGGTCACAATCCTGCTTCCAGTTGGGCTGCTCTCTGTATGATGGCCTTCGCGATGATTTCATCACTGACCGGATATCTGATGACTTCGGGTACAGCCAAAGAGAATTTTGAAGACTTTCATGAGATTTCTGCAAATGCATTTATGGTTGTTGCTTTGGTCCACGTAGCTGGGATTGTTGTGCATACGGTGCGGTATCGTGAATGGATAGGTCTCAGCATGGTGGATGGAAAAAAAGCCGATGTTTCAGCTGGGGAGGAAATTGGAAGCCAGAGGGGAGGAGTAGCCCTTCTCTTTTTGGGACTGGTGATTGCTTTTGGGATTAATCTCGTTAGGAATTACGATTTTCAATCGAGAACTCTAAAGTTCGTTGGGACTGTTCTTACTTTGGGAGAAAATAAGACCCATGATGACTAGTGCCGGGTTTGTAATCATTTCGATTTTGACTCTCAATATTTGGGGGCTTCCTGGTAAATTAACTCTTCTCAAAAAAGAGCGGGTCCAAGGAATCTGCGAAGAGCTCAAACGGGCAGCAGCCAATCCTGAAGGCTGGGACGCAGTCATGCTTCAAGAAGTCTGGCTCAAAGAAGATCGAAGAACGCTTTCTCAGTGTGGGTATCGAGAGAGTGTTGATTTGAATGCAAATCTCAAGTTGATAGATTCAGGACTCATGTTTCTTTCAAAACACCGCCTCAAAAATGCAAAACGGCTGACTTATCCCCGAATCCCGATTGCTCCTGGAGTAGCTGAGGAAGGGGAAGCCTTAGTTCGTAAATCAGCGAACTTTGTGGAGATGATTCATCTAGAAGCAGGAACTATCGTCCTTGCGAATACTCACTTGGTTTCCTATTACGCCGAAGGGGAGTTGGATAAGTATCAGAGCACCCGTCGAAGCCAGTTTAAAAAATTTGCAAAATGGATCAAGAAACTCGCCGGAGAGAGGCCCGTCATTATTGGAGGGGACTGGAATTTTGGCTCACAGAATCAAGAACTCTGGTCTGAAAAGAATCAACACTTTTCCGATTTTATCGTAAGCAAAGAATCAGAAAAGGAAACCACGCTGAGCTCTGAGAATTCGTTTCAAGAAAAGGATCAAGACAGAGTCGATCATATTTTTGCATCGAGCCACTTTGATTCGGTCGATGGGCGATTAGCGATGCGCGAGCCCATTGAAGCGCAAGGAAAACTTGTCAATCTGTCTGATCATTTTGGATGGACCGAGACTTTTTCTCTCCCCCGCCGCTGAAAGCGGTATAATGAGTTCCTATGTCCTATCGGCCTGACATCGACGGCTTAAGAGCAATCGCCGTTCTTTTAGTTGTGGGGTATCACGCTTTTCCGGGGAAACTTCCGGGTGGGTTCATCGGAGTGGATGTTTTCTTTGTTATCTCGGGTTTCCTCATCTCCTCGATACTTTTTGAGAACCTGCAAAAAGGGGTTTTCTCAATTAAGGATTTTTACATCCGACGAATCAAAAGGATTTTCCCTGCGCTTCTTATCGTCCTTTCGAGTGTCTATGCGCTTGGTTGGTTTGTGCTTTTATCAGATGAATTCCAATCTCTGGGAAAGCACATGGCTGGAGGAGTGGGGTTCGTTTCTAACTGGATGCTTTGGTCGGAAACGGGTTATTTCGACAAAGCTGCCGAGACGAAACCTTTGCTCCACTTATGGAGTTTAGCCATTGAAGAACAGTTCTATATTTTTTGGCCGCTGCTTTTGTGGTTTTCTTATAAGAAGAAATGGAAACTCCTGGTGGTCATTACCAATCTGATGACTGCTTCGTTCTTTTTAAACTGCTATTTAACTCACCAGGACCCGAGTGCGGGATTCTATTCGCCCTTCACAAGATTCTGGGAACTTCTCTCCGGAGCCGTGTTGGCTCGAGCAGCGTGGTCAAGAGAGGGAAGTCGAAGCGGGCTTTCTACCCTAGGAATCCTCTTGGTAATTTCTGGAGCTTTCCTGATAAGGAAAGAATTCCAGTTTCCGGGATTCTGGGCTCTTCTTCCGGTCGTGGGGGCGTGGAGTATCATTGCAGCTGGCCCTAAGGCATGGATCAATCGGCATGTTCTCAGTAGTCCTTTGCTTGTATGGTTTGGTTTAATTAGTTTTCCGCTTTATTTATGGCACTGGCCACTTTTATCGATAGCACAGATAGTAGAAGAAAGTTTTCCTCAAACGGCCATACGAAGCGCAGCCGTTCTCTTATCGGTGTTTCTGTCGTGGCTCACTTACCGATGGATTGAAACTCCCATTCGATTTGGAAGGGGTATTAAAAATGCGGTTCCAGCTCTCGTAAGTGGCGCAGTATGTGTGGGAATCGCAGGGTTAATCACAAGCTGGGGAGAAGGCTTTGAGGGGCGATTGGGATCTCAACAGAAAGAACTCAGAGAAATTGTTTCACATCCTGAGCGACGAGTAGTGGGAACCGAGTGTGCCAAGCAGGTTAAAGAGGTTAGGGAACTTAGTTTTGATGGACTCTGTGTGCTTTCGAAAGACTCTCCTCCCACCCTGTTAGTGGTCGGAGATTCTCATACGATTCAATATCAAGATGCTTTTTTTAAGCATTTTCCAGAGGAGTCGGTGCTTTTAATCGCCCAAACGAGTTGTCTGCCCTTTGCGACTAGAAGCCTTGTAAATCAAGCGTGCGAAAAGAAAATAAATTCGGTGGTAGATATCTTAAAAAATCACGAATCGATCAAGTCAGTCTATTTTGCAGGGTATTGGGCCTATCTCTCGACAGGAAAGTTTAATTACACAGAAAACACTGACAATACGGTGCCTAGCTTTAGAGAAAACGCAGTAAAGGTGCTGGCTGCTGCCGTCGGAAATCAACGAAAAGTAACGGTCTTTAAAGATAACCCTGATTTGGATTTCGATATTCGATCTTGTTTTGGTATTCGCCCGGTCCGGTTAACCAAGAAAGATTTAAAAAAAGATTGTTCAATGAGTGAGAAAGCTTTTTTAAAAAGAGTTGAACCAAGTGACCGAGTGATAGACGAGCTCGTGAAACAGTTTCCAAGCATTGAGATATTTAATCCGAGGCCTCTCTTTTGCGATGGGGTGAAGTGCCATGCTTCGGATGGCTTAAAGCCCTACTACTTCAATAAAAACCATTTAAATTACGAAGCGGCAGAGAGGGTGATAGGGGTCCTAAAAACGTCACCTTCGGCAAAAATCTAAACAGTCCTGATAAATATCTCCCGCAAGAATACGCTTGGTGCAGCGCTTGCACTCCGCTTTCCCCCGAGGTGAACCGTGGGGAGTGCCTTTCGATTTTTGATAATTCCAAGTATCCTGGTTTCACAGTTGGTTTTTGCGGAAGCCAGCCATCTCTCCAGAGCGGATCAAAGAAGAACAGAAGCGCTCACATTAGTGGATAAACTTTCCTTTACCTCTCAATTTCAGCACGAGCTTTCTACCAATAAGGAAAATCCTACCCAGTCACTCCAGCTCGAATATGGCGGTATACCGGACACCAGCGGTGAAAAACAAAAAGCGATTCACATCTACCGAGGAGAAAAAGGCCGTCCTACAGGAGAGATTGATCTCGTGGCCATGCAGGCAGGAAAGGCGAGGACCTTAATAGCTGCTAAAAAAGCTTGTGAAAAATTAGTTCCGTTAGGGCAGTGGAGGTTAGCGACAGTGCCTCAGGTGATGGCATTTTTTATTGAACTAGCACCGTCCTTCCCGCTTCCTCAAAATCCTCAAAAGAAGGGGGTTTTGTTTTGGGCCTCTTCCGGAGATGAGGTTAAGGATAAGGCAAACAAAGAGACGTTCTTGTCAGCATGGGAAGAGGCGGATTCAAAGCTTGAGACCCATCAGTTTTCTACGTTCTTAACGAGAGTCCGCACGACGATTGCTCGAGCGAAGTCAAAAGAAGAAAAAGACTATTACATCGAGCTACTGAAAAAAACACGAGAAGGAATCCCCGCAGTGTGTGTGATTGGGAACGAACCCTAAAGAATTCTAACTAAAACTGAGTAAAAAATCCGAAACGAGCTGCTGACAAGTTAACCTTCTGGGAGGTGTTGAGTTGAGTGTGAGTGAACTCTGAAAACAATCCCCAGTTGTTATGTGAGATGGTTACTCCTCCAAGAAGTTCACGGTTTGAAAAGAGGTTACTTGTTTTTTTAGAAGGGGGAACGAGAGTTGCTTTAGCGTAAACACCCAAATCCCAACTCGGAGCGATGTTCAATTTTGTGTCTAGCTCTAAAGATTGGCCTAGGCCAGAGAAAAAGCCCAAGGACTGATTTCCGAAACTGGTGTAGTAGTTTGTTCCAGTAAATATGTGAATACCAGACGAATGGTTTTGGTGGAGTGCTATTCCCACTTTGATCTCAGGGTTTAAAAATTGAAGAGAGCCTCCAGGCTCCTTGTTCAATGGGACAATCGATAAACGAGAGCCGAAGCCCACCAAAACGGGTGAAGAAAGAGTGTGTTTTAAATCTCTTTCGTAAGCAAATCTGAAAAAACTTGTTTTCGGAGACTGGCGATAAGTGTTTTGTTCATAGTTTGCAAGGCTTGCACCCAAATACAAACGAAAGTTATCTAGCTTTTCAGCGCTCAGAGGATTCTCTACTGTGGTTGTTAACTCTTCTGGTAAAGTAAGGCTCGCTATTTTTCGTTGGTTGTAAACATGTGTTCCTAAGAAACCAAAGCTTGGGGAAAAAGTTCTTTTGGTTTTCTCTTTTACTGAAAAAATTTTAAAACCAAGAGTTTGCTTCAGTGCTTCGGCTGCATCTAACTCTGTGAAAGTGACCAAGAGTCCAAACTCAGTTCCCTGAGTGTGAACTTTTAGAATAAACTCCCCGGTGTCTGAGACTTTTACATCGGTTCCATTGACTACAAGAGACCGTTTACCCTTGCCTTCTTTTTGGAAGTTTCCATGCACGAGAATGGTTTTTGGTAAGTGAGCCGTTTTATTTCGTGTTGGTGGAATTTCTATTTTTTTCCAGTGAAGCTCGGGAATGCGATTCATGAGTATCCAGATTTTGACGTCAAAATGGTTGAAGATATGGACAGAGGCGGGTGAAATAAAATATCGGGGAAGATCTTCAGCGCAGATCGCCGAAACCCCAAAAAAGATTAGCAGATTGAGTAAGCGGTACTTCACGCTTACGTATCGGACTTACAGAGCTTTTTGTTGTGATGAGTCGCGTAAGAACTTGGCGTCCCCACCGGGATTCGAACCCGGGTTTTCACCGTGAAAGGGTGACGTCCTAGGCCTCTAGACCATGGGGACAAAATGCCAGGGCTCGGATAATGGTGTTTTTTCAGTGACTTGGCAAGGCTTTTTAACGAGAAAGTACTTTCACTCGGGCCTTCTTAAACCCCTGAATATCTTGCTGGAATTTCTCGAAAACTTCAGAGGCCAGGTCCCAAGGGTCGATCCACAGCTCTTTTAGCCCAGAAGTTGGGATAGGGGTTCCCTCGGTCTCAATGTTGATTCCCATATGAAAAAGGACCGAAACAGGTGATCGAGTGGCTATGGAAACACTCATTTTTCGTTGATCGTAGAAAAGGTCGTTTCCCTTTCTTGAGAGGTCTCTACCGCCCCGTTCCCAAAGTCGTTGATAAACATTTCCCACAAAAAGATGCTGGAGAAGAATTCCCGTTTCTAGCGAATCAATAAACCATTCGCCCAAGAAGTGAAGCATTTTGGGACTGTAAATAGGAGCATTTTGTTTCACATCTTCCAAGTCCACCATGTGGTCTAAATCCACTTTTGCGGGCCCTACAAAAGCCACCAAAGCATCCCCCAGCAAATTAAATTTTCGATAAATCCAATGGGGAGCGAGAGGCGTTCCATCGTAGGGAATTTCGGCTTCTTTAAACAGATGGGTTTGCAAAGTAATCATCAAAAGGTACCTCGTTTTGTTTCAATGCACGTTTCAAACGCATGCAGGACTCACAACTCCCGCACATCTGTGTGCCGTTTTCATAGCAACTCCACAGAAACTCCATTGGAAATTTCAGTTTTAATGCCATCTCTACAATTTGAGTTTTGTTCAAAAGCTCAGTTGGGGAAATGACTTGCACGTGATTCGCAGTTGAAAAGGAAAGAGCGCGATTTAGGCTTTCACGGTAGGCTTTTGAATTGTCAGGAAAAGTGGCAGCTTCTTCACGGTTAAAGCCTACGAGAATATAAGAAGCTCCCAACTGCTCGGCGAAACAAGCCGCAATCTCAATGAAGACGCCATTTCGATTGGGCACCCAAACTGCCTTTGCACTTTTCTGAGAAGCTTCCAGATTGTCTAAGTCATCTAAAGATAAACGGGGAAGTTCTTTATTGGTTGAGCCTCGAAGAAGACTGCTGTGTCCACTTTCAGCAAAAAAAGGCAAATTCACCTGTTTGTGGGGGATTTTCCAGTAACTTGCCAATCGACTTGCCTGTTTGATTTCTTGGGGAGCTGCTTTCTGACCGTAATCAAAAGTCAGGGCGAGCTTAATTTGAACCCCCTCCTTAAGCGCCATAGCGACCGCTAACGACGAGTCTAGGCCAGCAGAGAGCAGGGCAATAGCAGACTGGTTAATTCCCATAAGACCCGAGTAACATGGGTCGTAGAGATTCTCAATAGTTCAGGAAATGGAGGCTTTAGAATTGATCTTTAATACGGTCGACTCTTCGATTTAAGTCTTCGACCTTTTTGACGAGCTCTTTAAGGCGGCCAGTTACTGAGCCGGGAGGGGTTTGAGTCTGGGGTTTTTCACCGAAACCTACAAAGTGTTTCAGGTGGTGGTTTAAAGCATTTTTGGAATTGGAATTCGACATTTTCTTTTCAGACATCGGAACTCTCCTCAAAAAGCGAGTCGTGGTATGAATTATCCAACGGTATAGAGCCGCTTTTCTTTAATCAGTAGCCACACTGAGCGTTGAATTCCCTGCGGCGAATCGTCTAACTTATTCTTTTTCCACAGTTCTCCTAATTTCAATCGGATGTCAGTAGAGGAAATGGGAAGGGCTCTGATATCACAGAAGCGAATCGACCTCCGATCTTGACTATAAGCGAGGTGATTTTTTTCGATAAAATGGGAGTCGAAAATGCCGATTTTGTGCAGCAATGGTTGTGGATCCAACACGATTCCTTCACTTCTTTTGATGACAATCCAGTCTACCCCTTGAAGCAACTGCGTTGCTGATTTCCATTCAGGAAGTTGCGAAAAAATGTCGTTTCCAATGATAAAAGTAAGCGGTTCGGAGTGAAGAGACTTCAAGTGCCTGACCGTATCAATGGTATAAGAGGGTTCCTGTTTTTTAATTTCCCAATCAAGGATTTCAACTCGAGGGTCTAATCCTGAAATCGCAGTGCGAAGCAGGAGAAGTCTTTCCTCCGGAGCTACCGCTGGACCTTTTGCTTTGAGAGGGTTCTGATAGTTGGGTATCAGATAAAGTTTTGAAAAGTTAAATTCCTTGAGGATGCTTTTAATTAAATGGATGTGTCCCAGATGCGGAGGATCAAAAGTTCCTCCAAAAAGCCCGATCAAGCTTTATTCTCCCTGCGGGTCAGGCCAGCCAAATCATCTAGTAAAGGACCGAGGCCCTCTCGAGCAGCACTACTAATATAATATCCGTCCAGTCCCAGAGCCTGGAGATTTTGTTTCTGTTCAGCGAGATCTTCCGCAGGTAATAAGTCGATTTTGGTAAAAACTAAACGCTGTTCTCGTTCGAGAAGTTCTGGATCATAGGCGCCCAATTCATTACGGATCGTCTCGATACTTTTTTGAATTGATTCCGGAGATTGTGTGATATCCACCAAATGCAGCAGCACTCGATTTCGAGCCACATGTCGAAGAAAGCGGTGTCCAAGACCTGCTCCTTCGGAGGCGCGTTCAATGAGTCCTGGTAAGTCCGCGATGACAAACGCATGGCCTTTATGCTCAACAACTCCTAAAGCAGGTTCTAAAGTTGTAAACGGATAGTCGGCAACTTTAGGTCTGGCTCGAGAGACTGCCGTTAAGAAAGAGCTTTTTCCGGCATTGGGAAGTCCAATTAAGCCGACATCGGCAAGGAGTTTCAGCTCAAGTTTTAGCTCTTTGCTTTCTCCTAATTCCCCAGGAGTTGCGTTTCGTGGCGCTCGATTGGTCGATGATTTAAAGGAAAGGTTTCCTCGGCCGCCTCTTCCACCCTTTGCCACCAAAATAGTTTGTTCGTGCTCGGTTAAATCAGCGAGGAGTTCCCCCGTCTGATTATCAAAAACAAGGGTTCCCATTGGGACTGCGACGATGAGATCTTCACCACCTCTTCCGAACATATCTTTGCCAAGTCCGTGTTCCCCACGTTCGGCTAGATACCGAGGCTGGTATTTAAAATCGAGAAGGCTTGTTTTATCTCGAGTTGCTTTAAGGTAAACGTCACCGCCCTTACCACCATCGCCACCATTCGGGCCTCCAAAAGGCACAAAAGTTTCGCGACGGAAGCTGATGCAGCCCTTTCCACCCGAACCGCCTTGGATTCGTATAACAACTTCATCGATGAGAGCCATAGCTCACCACCCCGAATTCCTTTAATTATGAAAAAATTATTAGGTAGCCAGTCTTAAGAGGCGACTTTAGTTGATTCTTCTGGATGTATGCAGATTCGAGTTCTGTCTTTATCGAGACGCTCAAAAGCCACTCGTCCTGGAATCAATGCAAACAAAGTCCAGTCACGGCCTGTGCCTACATTTAAACCAGCATGAAACTTGGTTCCTCTTTGACGAACTAAGATGTTTCCAGCTTTAACGAGTTCTCCGCCAAATCTTTTTACGCCCAGCCGTTGCCCCTGACTATCACGACCGTTTCTAGAGCTACCGCCCGCTTTCTTATGTGCCATGGATTAGCCCTTTCTCTCGATTTTTTCGACTCTCAAACGAGTGAGTGTTTGTCTGTGTCCGTAACGACGATAATAATTGTGACGTCGACGATATTTAAAAGTTCTTAGTTTTTCCCCTTTTTCTTCTCCGACACATAAGCAATGCACGGAGACGGGGAGTTGTGGTTGGCCAACTTTTACTTCTTTGCCATCCGAATATAAGAGCACATCAGTTAACTCAAGAGATTTGCCCGCTTCTACGTGAAGACGCTCCACTAAAAGCTCTATGCCTTCCTCTACTCGATACTGTTTATTTCCTGTGCGAATCACTGCGTACATAAATCCACCTTTTATTGAACGGTCTTTTTTAGTGGATTTTGCCCGTTATAGTCAATCATTTAATGGGCTTAGAGAGAGTTCCGGGTTTGAAGCGCTTAAAAACCCTTAAGGAAACCGTCTAATGCTTTGAAAATATTAATTAAAAAAGAACGCCCCCCAAACCTACTTGAACCCTCGAGGCCCGGTTTAGAGACTGCCTCCATGAAAAGATTTCTCATCTGGGTTGCAGTGGCTGCCTGTTTTGTCCTGAGTTTTAAAAACGCGCGACGAGAAAACAAACTTCTGATCTTTAGAAACCCCGCCGCTTTATCGGATGCTCAATGGGTTCCAGTAACCAAGGCACCTCAATCGCGCAACCCGACAGGACTTTTTACTCGAACGCTGCTTTCCCGTACTTTTGGGAACCCAAATCTTTCGGCGATTCAGATGGCTTTGTGGCAGGGGGATTTCTCGGGACTCCCGTTTTGGCTTCTTCAGAAATACCGGGAGCGAGGATTGCTGCAGGTCCTGGCATTGAGTGGCCAACATGTGTGGGCTCTTGCTCTTTGTCTTAGTTGCTTGGGCGGGATGTTTTGGAGAGTTTATCCCTATCCTCGAGGCAAGTTATTACTTTGGTCCCGGAGAGTAAAAATGCCTTTGGCGGCAGCTATCTTATTGGGCTTGGCCCCGGCTGAGCCATCGCTCATGAGAACCGCGATTTGTGTGTTTTTTATTTTTCTCTATCAAGAAAACCCGCTCACGATCGAACCCGAATACGCAGCAAGCTTAACAACTCTGGTTTTTCTCGCTTTATTTCCGCAGGTTCTTTTTTCAAAAGGATTTCAGTTAAGTTTTTCAGGCGTAATTGGAGTGTGGATTATGGGGCGTTGTTTTTCTTCCGGTCAAAAGCTGTTTGGTCTCCTTTGGGTCTTAACCTGGTTTATTCCCATCATGGCGTTTTTTTTTGGAAAATGGGTAGGGGATTCGGTGTTGGTTCAACTTTTCATGGGCTTGATCTGGGATCAGGTTTTTCTCCCGCTTCTTTTTTTGTTGGGTCTTTCGATTTTAATGCTTCCTCCAGTTCTGACGAAATTTCTTGCACTGGGCTCTGAAAAAATTTTGGATCTTTGGCTAACTTGGGAGGCGCTTCACGTAAAAACTGGTGGTAGCTCTGTCTATCGGCCAAGTTTCATAGAAGCCGTGACTTTTTTGGCTTGGCTAGTTGCGTTAGCTTATTGGAATCGTGAGAGATGTCAAAATGTGGCAAAAAAAAATGCCTACGGCGCGACATGCATTGATTTAACGCAGGGCGCTCGCCGACAATAGGGGTTGGTTTTTCTACATTTTAATATGATGAACAAACAACTTAATCCTAAACAAAACCGAATTCGAGAAACTCTGGATCGTTTGTACGATCAGCAGCCTCCCCAGTTTCGGGAACAGCTCAGACGTCTCCAACAAGATCCGACCAGCCGAGTTTTTGCCCCATTGGCTGAAAGTTATCGACGCTTGGGAAGATTGGATGAAGCGATTGAAATATGTCAAAAAGGTCTTGAGCACCACCCCGATTTTCATGGTGGGCGCGTGGCTCTTGCCAAATGTTATATCGATAAACATCGACATCAAGATGCTCAAAGAGAACTAGAAAAAGTAGTTCACTTAGCTCCTGAAAACTTATTGGCTCAAAGGCTTCTGGGAGAAGCTTTGATGGCCCAAGGACTTGATACTCAGGCTCTCCACGCTTTTAAAATGGCTTTGTTGTTAGCTCCTTGTGATGTTTCGCTTACCGATAAGGTCCATCAATTGGAAAAACAAATTGCTAATCCAATTTCGGCTTCGACGAGTACCGAATTTTCAAGAAGCTCCGAAGAAGTTTTTGAGAGCTCTTTTCCTGCATTCCCAATGGCTCAGGTTGAACCCGAGCCAACCCTCGAACTAGAACCAGCTCCGGTAGTATTTGAAGCCCCTGTTTCGCAAAATCAAAATTGGGAGGCTAGCCCTCTCCAGGAGTTTCCCATTTCTGACAGCTCCGAGCAGGATGAGGAAACCGAGGAAGAAACTTCAGCGCAAGTGAATGCCGTTTTAGGTTTTGAAGAAGAAGAAGGCGAAGAAGTATTCGCAGTCGCACCTGTATCGAATGCGTTTAAGAATGTAGCTGAGCCGCTCTCTCCTGAAATCACAACCGAGACTTTGGGGGATCTCTATTTTTCGCAGGGACAATATGGGCACTCGCTGAAGATTTTCGAAAAAATATCTAGAATTCGCTCTAGCCCAGAGCTTGAGAGAAAAATGAAAGCCTGCAGAGTCAGGTTAGGAGTGGATCCCAATTCACAGATTCGTCATAAAAAAATAAAAGTTCTTAAAGGAATTCTCACTAAACTCCAAGACTCAGAAAAAAACTGAAACCTCTTGAATTTTTACTGGAAATACGAGAAGAGTGACAGCGAATTGAGGGATTATGTACGACACGTCAGAATTTAAAAAAGGTCTTTGTATCGAAGTGGACGGAGTGCCTTACCAAATTGTTGAATTCCAACACGTCAAACCGGGAAAAGGGAATGCGATTGTTCGAACTCGAATGAAGAATTTGTTAAACAAAACAGTTTTGGAAAAGACTTTTAAATCAGGTGACAAAGTTGGGGAGCCAAATCTCGACAAACGTCACATGCAGTACCTGTATCAGGACAACAGTGGCTTCCAGTTCATGGATTTGGGTTCTTATGAGCAGACCTTTTTGGATAAAGACGCTATTGGGGATAGTAAGGACTATTTGATTGAGAATTTAGAAATTGAAGTTCTTTATTATGACGGCCGACCTATTGCGATTGAGCTTCCGAATTTTGTGAATTTGAAAGTCACTTACTGCGAACCCGCTTTAAGGGGTGATACGGTAAGCGGAGGCGGAAAGCCCGCTACTTTGGAAACTGGTCTGACGATTACTGTTCCCTATCACGTAAAACAGGACGATGTTCTAAAGGTTGATACTCGCTCTGGGGAATACATCGAAAAAGTTAAGTAGGTCCCTACGAAAAGGAGAACCCTTTGAGCCACTTTCGACCGAAAGAGGTATTACATCGGGCCCAGCAATCAGAGAAGGAAGGTCAAAAAAAAGAAGCGGCGAGGGATTACGCGCTTCTTTCCGTTTATCTTCGCAAAAAAAATAAGTTTTCTGATGCTCGGAAGATGATCTCCAAAGCTATCGCGCTGACCCCTGATTCAGGGCGACTCTATCTTGAAGAAGCCGCCTGTCTTTTTGGTTTAAAAGAAGAATCGCGGGCTGGAGATAGTCTTCAAAAATGCATTCAGCTAGGCCTTGAAAAGAAACAACTTCAAGTTTATCTCGACCATTTAAACAAACACATGGGGAATTGTGCTTCTTTGAGAAGGAGATTCTTTGAGTTGTGGCTATCGATAGATAGAACCTCTGGTGTTCCCTTTCTTGGATTAGGGGAAGAGCTGATTCAG
The DNA here is from genome assembly GCA_945878405.1 of Bdellovibrio sp. ZAP7. Classification (GTDB taxonomy): domain Bacteria; phylum Bdellovibrionota; class FAC87; order UBA2466; family UBA2466; genus RFNO01. The sequence goes on along the minus strand of CAMCTJ010000006.1, from coordinate 106,335 downwards.
GAAAATAACTGGGGCGAGGCGAAACAACTCTTTATAAAAGGCCTTCGGGTTGAGCCTGAGAACAAGCTTTTGTGGGAGTCCCTTGAGGCCATTTTGCAAAAGCATGGCAACGAACTGGAGCAGGACTATTTCAAACGCTTTAAAGAAAAAAGTTTGAGCTATGAAGATTTTGTAATGTTAATTGGTAAGCCACCTGAGAAAACAGGCCACGGAAAAGCAGAAATCAGATCAGTTGAAAAGTCTTCTGAGCTAAAAGAATTAAGCGAGCTAGTAACAGATTTGGAACGGGAGTTAGAACTCGATTCGGATGAAGACTATGAGAACTTAGAACCTGTCATTCAAGAGTTTTTAAGAAAATCGAATCAAGTTATCGGTTCTGATCTTCAAGCCCGTCTCGATTTAGCATTTGCCTTCTTTGAAATGGGACGATTCCGAGAGGCAAAGCTTGAGTTAAATTACATCGAAGCCGAACACTTACTCTTTGGACAAGCCCAGCACCTTCTTGGAAATATTCTTATGAAAGAGGGAAGCGAAGTAGCTGCTCTTGGCGCCTTTCAAAGCGCGCTCAGAACGGCGTTAAAAGGGAGTTCATTTTGGAAAGAAACGGTTTATCAGTTGATAAAAATCAACATGAAGCTGGGGGATCAGAACAACGCAAAAAAACTGCTAGAGCAAATTGAGAAAGTAGACCCCCTGTATCGCGATTTAAAGAACCTTAAACAAAATGTGAAGCAAGAAAAGAAATGATGAGAAAAGTCCTTATTGCGCTCGTGATTGGTTTCGCGGTGATTTATGGGCTTCTCCACGTGGTATTGGCAAGCGGGCCCGTTCAGAGAAAAATTCTCAAAGAGATTACGGCGGCTCTTGCCAGTCAAGGTATCGAAGTTTCCATCGAAAGTATTGAGCTGTCGTTTTTTGCTCCGCGGATTTACTTGAATCGTGTCTCCATCACGACTACCGAGAGAGCAGAAATTCAATTCGATCACCCTCTTCAAGTCGATAAAATCAAAGTTGAGTTTCAACCCCTAGGCCTTCTAAATCGAGAAATCGTTCTTGAGGAAGTGGCCTTATTTCATCCCAAGGTTCAAATTCCACAAGCGGACAAGCTTTACCAGAAAGTTGTCTCACAAATTGAAAAACGAAAAAGACTGGAAGTTAAGAGCAAGGGATGGCCGGTTGTGTTTCGCCGATTCGGAATCGTTGATTCACAGTTTGAAGTAAGTTCCTCTCAGCCCAGCTTTTCAATCCGGTCGAGAAACCTGACGGTATTCTTTTCCCAGACTTCAGTTGGACAACAGACGGTTGAGGTTCAAAGTTCCCATTTTGAAATGAAACGGGGAAAACTCGAGCTCATTTTGGATAAGCTGGATGGTGATGTCGACTTTACTGAGCAAAGCGTAAGGGCCAATCGTTTGGTAGTTCAGGGGCCTGGAATTAAACTCCAATGGAAAGGGGCTTTTGCTCTTCCACAGGGGGGGAACAAACAGATTTCATCTTTTCATTTAGCCCACGAAACCCAAATGGATTTAACTCTTTTGGATCAAATCGAGGAGCTAAAAGAACCTAGACTGAGTGGCACTTTGATTAGCTCGGGAACACTCCATGTGGGGAAAGATAATTATTCTGGCACTGGAACGCTCGAGTGGCAAAAAAGTGGTGTTCAGAAAATGAGGCTGGGAGATTGGCGGCTGGGCTATTCGCTGAGCCAAAAGGGCGTGGAGCTCAGTAAAGTGGTGGGGAAAATCGCATCAGGAACTATCGAGTCTGACTTAATAAAAGTAGGATTGGAAAAGGGGTACCCGGTTCAGGGAGAACTGAGTTTAAAGAAACTGAATCTCAATGAATTCCTCGATGCGTTCAGTGTTTCTCAGGCCCCCTTGTTTGCAAATGCTGATGGGAAAATAAAGTTTCGTGGCACGCTGGATTTGCCAAGAAAACTACAAATCGAGCCAGACGTTCGCCTCAGCCAGATCGTGGTGATTAACAAAGCTGAATTGGGAATGACTGCAGCCAATACGATCATTGCGATACCCCGAGATGATGTTCGTGGCGTTGTAAACCTGCAGGAGACCGGCCTCGATGTGAAATTAGAAAATGAGCTACTGGGTGGCAAACTGGAGTTGCAAGGAGCCGTTAATGATGGTCGGGCTCGATTTCATTTCGAGGGCAAACAGGTATCACTGGATCAGCTCAAAAACATTTCGGAGCTTCCTTTTGGCGGAACAGCTCTCTTAAGAGGCGATCTGCGAATCATTCAAGACGATGTGAACGTTGAGGGGGAGATTGATATTCAAAACGCTGAGATCTCCGAGCTGAAGTTGGGGGCGGTGCGAGGAAAAGTACAGTACAGGAAAGATTTACTTTCCTTTTCAAAGTTGGAATTAAAAGCATTGGAAGCTGCGCGGGGGCAGGGCTTTGTGGATTTCACTCCCAAAGAAACCACCTATCGGTTTGACGTCAATGTTCCGCGAATTAGCATGGAACAGACCTTATCTCTTTTCGACAAAGTAGGGCTTCCTGTTCAAAAACCCCGAGGAGGAGAACTTGCTGCTCGAGTTACTATCGAGGGGGGGAAAGACGAGAAAGGAGTTGATGTTCATGTTGACGGACAGGCGCGCTCATTTGAATGGTACGATGAGAAGTGGATGTCAGCCGGATTTGGTATTAGGTACCGACCGGATTCTTTTAAAGTCAATCGAGGTGTTTTTTTAAAACGCTCTGGTTCGTTAGAAGTAAAAGCAACTTTTGACAAGAAAGAGCAAGAGCTCGTTTTTTTCACCAGCGGATTGCGATTAGAAGATCTGAACCATTTAGGGGCATCTCCCCTACAAGGAGAAATTACGGGGCGCCTCGCCTTCGAGGGTGACTTGAATTACCCCCGTGGCAATGGAGAGCTTCTCATTAGTAAAATTCAGTTCAAGGGCCAACGAATGTCCGATGCCAGATTGGCTCTTCGTTCGTCGGGAAAGTCGAGTGAGTATTGGCTGGATTTGGAGAAAGAGGCTCTTAAGGCGCACCTCGTGAGAAAAGATGTCGGAGAGGGAAAATCTTTTTCAAGACTAGATGTTTCCTGTCAGGAAACCGAATTATCACCCTACTTATCTGCCTGGTTGGGACGAGATATTAGCCCACTCAACGGAATTATTATTTCTGGTAGTGCTGAAATTGAGGGAGATTTCTCTCGTCCCTCGGATACTAAGGGCAGCGCTGAAGTAAAGAACCTGAAGTTGAATTTTGAAGATGGACCGCTTGTATCGGATGAAATTATTAAAGTCCGGTTTGATAAGGGCGGGGTGAACATCCCTCGTTTGCGTTTGAGTGGCTCTGAAAGCGAAGTCACTGGAAGTTTATCTTTGGTTCCAGGCCAAGAAGTGGATGCATCTTTAAAAGGAAAGCTAGCTCTTGAGTTTCTGCAACCGTTTATTCCGGGAATTGATTACGCAAGCGGCCTGGTCAACATCAACGTTGAAGCCACGGGGGCTCCTGGTAATTATGAACTTTTCGGAAATATGACTTTGTCCGAATCTGTGTTTCGAATTACCGGAATGCAAGACGAATTTCGAGCCGTGGCAGCTCAAGTTAATCTCACTCCACAGAAAATGATTTTCGAACGTTTTCAAGGAATATTAGGAGGCGGTGAAGTAGTGGTTGGTGGCGAAGTAGGCATCAATAGATTTAACGAATTCGCACCAAAGCTCTCTATTTTTGTATCCAAAGTTAACTTACAACTACAATCGTTTTTAAAGACGCGCCTCACAGGAGAATTGCAACTCGTGGGCAAGGGGGTGCCCTATCGACTTTCGGGACGATTAAGAGTGGATGAGGCTGTTCTCTCGAGTTTAGAGGCAAAAACAAGTGGTCAGACATCAGAACAGCCCGCTTTGAGTTTTGACATTAAAGCAGATGCCAACGATCAGTTATTTGTTAGAACCGATGTTGTCGATGCCGAGTTTTCTGGGGACTTCAAAATTGTTGGCGATACAAACACTATCGGACTCCTGGGAAAAACCGAAGTTCTCAAGGGGAAGATTAATTTTAAGGATACGCCCTTCGAAATCATTTCTGGGACTGCAAGATTTGAGCGGGAGGATGAGATTTTTCCCCGGTTCGCAATCAATGGAAGGAGTGTTGTTCGGGAACAGAAGGGGCGTGCTTACCAAGATTACGAAGTGAATTTGCAGGCATTGGGAACTCCAAACGACTATAAAATACGTCTGACCTCGAATCCACCGCTGGCCGAACAGGATCTTATTTCATTGTTGGTTTTGGGGGTTACTACTCGTGGGCAAGAAGGGAATTACTTTGACTTAGGAACTGCGATAATGGGGCAAAGTCCCATTAGGTCGAAAATTCAAAGCGAACTCGGACTTGATATTAAGGTTCAATCAGCTCCGGGACAAGGGCCTACGGCAACGGATACGAGTTCAGCCTCTGCGGCCAATCCGACATCTCCAGGCATGGTCCCTGCCGTGCGGATAGAAAAAGGCTTAACCAAGAAAACAAAGATTTCCTATTCAAACACTTTAGACCAAAATCAAACGCGGGAGATTCGTCTTGAACAAATGTTGGACGACAATATCACCGTAAATGCAACAGCGGGCGATAGAAGCCGCAACAATACACAAGCAAGACCAGGTGACTCCTTCGGGCTTGATCTTCGTTATAGGTTTAGCTTTGAATAAACAATCACCACAACTGATTATGAGAGTGCTTGTGGCCGTCGTAGCCTTCGGGGCGATTTGTGCTTTCCCATTTACAAACGGCTCGGTAGTTCAAGAATTAAAATCTAAGACGTTTACCCCACAGGAACTAAAAGAAATATCTCAGGTTCTTCACATCCGGATCGGAAAACCTTTGGACTTGAACCATATTGATGAGGAAATCAGAAGAATGTTTGTGGGGGGGCGTTTTGGAGATGTTCGTGTTTATTTGGAGAGGCAAAACGACAAGACCTACACTTGCTTTGTTGAGGGGGTAAAAATCCGAAAGCTGGGAGTTGTGGATTGGACCCAAGTTGAATCCTCTGTTCGTGAAGAGACTGGCATTGAAAAGACATTGGTTCCTGGACAAAAAATCGATCCCGGAGAATTGAGAGCGGCCGCACAAAAAATTAAATCGGCCCTGGAAGACCGCGGATATAGTGAGGCTCGAGTGGACTATGAGTTGGTAGGCGAGCCCAATGAAACGGTTGCCGACGTTCGTTTTCTTGTTAGTAAAATGGATCGGGCACGAATCCAGGAGATTGTTTTTAAGGGAGTAGATGTAGAATTGCGGGATAGTCTGCGTTTGCGTCTCAAAGTAAAAGAGGGAGATTATTTTGATAAGAGAGCAATCGATCTGAGTGCGCAAGCTTTTGTCGCTTTTCTTTTTAGGAATCAATATCCAGGTGCCAAGGTTAAATGGAGCAGTGAGAATGTCGACCCTGGGGTTAAGGCAGTTAAAATTGTTTTTGAAGTAAGCATTGGGCAGAGGTATCGGTTTTTTATTCGTGGCAACGAAGTGTTTGATACTGCTGCCCTGAGAGGACTGATTGGTTTTGATTTGTTAGGCCAATCCGATGCGGCTAATAAGATCAAAAAGATAATCGAGGATAAATACCGGTCGATTGGGCATCACTTTATTCAGGTCAACGTAGATATTGGTGCATTAAAAAAAGATGAAATCGTAACGGTGAACATCCAAGTAAACGAGGGCCCAAAAGTCTTGGTTGATGCGGTGGTGTTTGACGGCTTGTGGACCGAGAAAAATGGCAACCCAGCCTCGATCTTTTTTGAGAACGCAGTTGGTGTATTGCAACGAAAGGTTTTCTGGGAAGAGGGGATTGAGGAATCGACTCAAAGATTTGTAAAAAATCTCAGGGAAAGAGGCTTTTTGAGTGCGTCCGTTACGGGGCCTCGGGTCTTTTTTAGTGATGACCGAAAAGGAGTCCAGCTGTTTTATGATCTTCAGCTCGGGAATTTGTATGAGGTCAAAAAAATAAGTTTCAAGGGAAATCGGAATGTCCCCACCCAAGAACTCATCGACATTTTGTCCTTTAAAGTCAGCGATACGCTTAATAGAGATGCGGTGAGAAGCGCCGCTGAGACAGTCAGGTCTAGAGTTCAGTCTCATGGTTACTTAGATGCTAAAGTTAAAGCCGAAGAGATTACTGGCGAAATGGGAGTAGGGTCAAAAGTCGAAGGGATAGAAGTTGAGTTTCAGGTTGAAGAAGGGCCGAGATATTACGTTGGAAGTGTGAAAATTGATGGACTTTCGAGAACGCAGGAAAAAGTTGTTCTTCGTGAGATCACCGTTAACTCAGGAGATCCGTTTGATCCGGAAAAAGTGAGACAGTCCGAAGAGAATATTTCACTTTTAGGCCTCTTTAGTCGAGTAGAGGCTCTCACCAGTTCCTCGGCAAGCGAACCACGAGTAAAGAATCTTGTTTTTGTACTGTCAGAAATTAAGCCTGGTTTTGGCGAGGTAGGGTTAGGAGCTCTTTATGAAGATCCTCTGTTTCGGGCTCGTTCATTTGTGGGAGTCGGTTATCGAAATTTATTTGGTTTAAACCAAACAGCGTCGGTACGGTCAGAAGTATCGCTCCCGATTTCACGAAGCAATGTCCTGATTCCCTTCGTTGAATATGCAGCTTTGGTGAATTATCGAGCCCCTTACCTCGCCGATTTGCCGTTTGCTTTCGTGGTTCAGGGAGGATTTACCAGTTTTCAAGTTGCTTCCTCATCAGATGGAAAACAAAGTGATTTGCAAACAACAGCAAAACTCGAAGAACGAATAGAAAAACGGTTTGGTAAAAGATTGATGGCGCAGTATCGAGTACATCGGCTTGAGCGAACACGAACGGAGTTAATTGAGCGAAAAGATTCTGGGGGAACTGCGACTCTCAGCGATACCGTAGACGTGATCGGATCTACAGGCCCCAACTTGACCCTTGATCTGAGAAACGATGCCTTTAACCCAACGTCTGGGAGTTTGCATTCGGTAGATTTGGAGTTTGCCCATCCTGCATTGCTCTCGAGCCAGGATCTTTCCTTCCTTCTGGCGCTTCAGCGCAATTCTTTCTACATACCGATTTCAAGACTCTTCAATCTTTCTTTTTATGTAGGGATGGGTTGGTCTAAATCGTTAATGGGACGGGGCTTACCTGAAGCGCGTCTTGCAAACGAATTAGCTTTGGGCGGACAGGGCTCGATTCGGGGCTATGCTCCGCGATTATTCAGAGCTCCTGCGGGAGTTCGTGAAATGGCTTTCTATAATATCAGAACGGAGCTGTCTGTTCCCCTGTTTGGTGAAGTAAGCGGGGCAGTGTTCTTTGATACTGGACAACTATTTCCTGAATTAAAACCAGAGCGGCGAAATGATGGGGTAGGGCTGGGAATCCGGTATAAGACTCCTGTTGGACCTATCGTGTTGGATTTGGCTCACGGGATTAGTCCAGAAGCTAATTCGATCATCCGCTTTACGTTTACTGTGGGAAGTATCTAGCTGTTTGCTTTGCTAGTGACTTGGATCTTAAGTTTATTACCCGGAAAAATACGAGATTTTTTTAAACTGTTCCACTTAAAGATACTTTGAATCGTAACATTGTATTTTTCAGAAATAGACCAGAGAGAATCGCCTCTTTGCACCATGTGATAAACGTACCCTGGGCCGGCTGATGTTGGTGCTGGCGCTAGTGAGGAAGGTGAGCGTGTTGATTTCGAAGCTAGCTTTGAGGGCGAAGCAGTAGAGGCATAGACAGGAGTATTCCACTTGGTATTGGCAATTTTTCTCTCAACGAGCACTTTGCTACCCACTGGAACTCTGAGTACATAGGTCTCTCGAGTGGGGGGAGTTAATCCTTTAACAAAAGCAGGATTTAAATCGAGCATTTCATCAGTTGAGCAATCGATAGCTCTGGCTAATTCCTTTAAAGAAATGGATTGAGAGGTTTCTACCGTTTCAAATTCCAGGGGATCTTGATAGCTCAGCTCTCTGAAACCATACTTGTGGGGATTTTTCGCAATGATGGCTGCTGCGATGAGTTTAGGAATGTAATCCTTAGTCTCACGACGAATTTGGGAGGTTTCTGAAATGCGCCAATAGTTATTCGTCTTGAGCTCTTCAATAGCTCTTAGGATTTTGTATTCGCCCGCATTGTATGCACTTGCCGCTAGATACCAAGACTCAAACATCAAATAGAGATCTTTAAGATAAGCGGCTGCAGCTTCCGTCGACAAAATAGGATCCCGACGTTCATCTAACCAGGAGTCCACTCGCAACCCATACCGTTTTCCTGTTGCTTTCATGAACTGCCAAGGCCCAACTGCTTTAGCACGCGATTTAGCACGTAAATTAAAACCGCTCTCGATCAGCGCTAGGTAGACCAGATCTACTGGCATGCCCGACTTTTTAAAAATTTCTTTCATCCGAGGCAAATATCGACTGGAACGTTCCAAATAGCGCTCCATATGCCCGCGGCCTTTGCCCGTGAAATAATCGATCCATCCCTCCACCCGCGAGTTAACTACGATCGGAAAGTCATATCGGCTATTATCGTAAAGGCTCTGGGTATTAGGTTCCTCTCCGCGAATAACTTCATCCAGTTTGAGATTCTCGATTTCCTGAGCTTTAGATAAGCTACGTCCAGTGGGAATATTGGAGAGTTCTGTATCCCGTTCTCGGTCAAGCATCTGGGCAATAGCATCATTAGAGCGAATGGAAGAAGTTTTAGAAGAAGGATTTGTCGAGTTCGAGTTTTTTAACGAGGAACAAGATGCGGTAAATAAAAAAAGTAAAACCACAAGCGTGGGAAGAAAAAAAGAACGGAGTCTGATGGCGTTTCTCATTTAGCTATCCTCGCTTTGAAAATTAATTCGTCCTGTCGTGGCGTCTCAAGTGAGTCGATTCCAGAAGGCCGCCCATAATCTCACGTAAATAAGTCGCCGCCACCGATCTCAACTGGTCCAAAGTGATGTCGTCAGTTTTTATGTTCTTTTTGGCCATGATCGTCTGCAATTCTTTTCGAATAGTCTGCGACGGTATGCCGGTTAATTGGATCACTTGATCAAGAAGCCTCTTCTTTGAAGGCTTTCGAGGAGAGGCTTTTTTTCTTTTTTTTCTAGTAGTTTTCAATGGGATACCTTAGACGGAAATTTTAACATAGAAATCAAATAGTAGGTACTTGGGTTGCGAGATTTTCAAAACTGGCATATTGCGCCAACCAGGCCACTTTTACCGAGCCCAAAGGGCCGTTTCTATGTTTTCCAATAATAAATTCTGCAACGCAGGCATTATTAGGTTGGACGGGTTCCATCTCCTCACGGTGAATAAAAATAATGAGGTCCGCATCTTGTTCGATAGCGCCTGATTCTCGAAGGTCGGCTGGGGTAGGTCTCTTGTCCTGACGTAACATGATTTGGCGATTAAGCTGGGCCAAGGCCAAAACGGGAACTTGAAGTTCCTTAGCTAGTGCCTTTAACGAGGCAGAGATTTCAGAAATAACTCGTTCGCGATTTTCATTTTTATTTGGGCTCCCCATGATCTGGAGATAATCCACTACGATAAGACCAATATCCCCGAGTTGAGCTTTTAGACGGCGAGCTTTTCCTCGTAATTCCAGAGCTGTGATCTGTGATGTGTCGTCTATGTATAAGGGAGCTTCTGAGATTCCTCCCGCAGCGCGGGTTAATCGAGCCCAATCTTGTTCAGTTAATTTTCCGCTTCGAATTCTCGTTGATTCAACTTTTCCTTCTGAAGAAAGAAGTCGATGAATAATCTGCATTTTGGACATCTCTAGAGAGAAGAAAAGGACGGGGCGTTTCGTGTGAAGAGCGGCGTATCGAGCGGCTCCCAAAGAGAAACTGGTTTTACCCATACTCGGACGACAAGCAACAACTACCAAATCGGAAGGTTGAAAGCCTTGAGTGAGTTTATCGAGTTCAATCCAACCAGAGGGGGTACCCGTTAGCTCATTTTGATTTTCAAATCTTTTTTCTAGTTCTGAAAAAGCTGATCGGACAAGATCTCTGGCTGCTGCGACATTCTCAGATTTCTTAGAAGAGCTAACTTTAAAAATTTCTCTTTCAGCAAAGTCTACCAATTCGGCCGCGGGAATAACGGGATCAAAACCTTTCTGTGCGATTTCAGTACACGAAGTAATCAACCGTCTTTTAATGGCTTGTTCAGATACCAGTGACGCATACTTTTCAGAATGAAGTGCGGTAGGAACTCGTTCTAAAAGTTCAGCTAAGTAAGCAGCTCCTCCCACTTCTTCATAGACTCCCAGTTCCTTCATTTTCGAAGTGAGAGTAACGATATCGATAGGTTCTGACTTTTTAGCCAACTCCAACATTGAGTTGAAAATTTTGGAATGGGCTGGGCGATAAAAATCGTGTGTTGATAGAGTGTCGGCTACTCGATCAAAGCTCTGATTATCAAGAAGCACTCCCCCTAAAACTGATTGTTCAGCCTCAAGATTTTGAGGCGGTAACCGCGAGTCCATTGTAGCCATAAAAGTTTCATAACGTGGCGGTATTGAGATGGCAACGAATGGAACAAGTTTATTCTTGAGACAGGCTAGTTATTTTGGGGCATCAAGGCTGACGGTCCAGCCCCAGGCATAGCGTTGTCACTCAAGCCCTCTGAAGATTCGAGACCAGTTAGCCTAGTGATGGCACTGCTGAAGCGAGAAAGATGAGTTCCTGCCACGCCAAAACTTGCCTGTGCTTTCTGAAGAGCGTTTCCAATTTCCTCAAAACGTGACTCAAAATTTTGGAAGTGTTGTTGGGATTTTTTTACTTCCAAAATGGTCTTTTCGACCCCCTTAGCCATTTCGTAATAATTTCGGGCTACTGATACGGCGTGTAAGGTCACGGAGAGCGTGTTGGGAGAAACTGCAAAAACTTTATTTTTCGAAAGCTCTTCACACAATTTTACATTGCGGAGCATCTCAAAGTATAGGGTCTCGCTCGGCACAAAAAGAAGCGCCATGTCAGTGGTCCCGTACTCGGGATGAATGTATTTTTCTCGAATTTGTTTCGCCAAACCACGCATGACTTCATAAAGTGTTTTGCGCGCCGCTTCAAGAAGCCCCGGGTCTTGGGTTTCAAATAAAGCGAGAACTTGTTCCTTAGGAAACTTGCTATCGATAGGAAGGACAGTATTTGGATACTTTATAACCGCATCCACCCGCTCTGTTGAGTGAGGTACGATTCGATACTGGAGTTCGAAACAGTCTTGCGGGAGTAGATCGGTAAGCAGCGATTCCAGCATCGCTTCTCCGAACCCCCCACGTAAATGGGGAAGTTTGAGTAGGTTATTAAGGTCATTGATCGATTGGCCCACATGATTGAGGCTCATCAATTGTAGTTCCGCTTTTTTCAAATGCTCTTGAATCTTATCAAAATGTAAAAAACCCTCTTTCAGATTTAATTCAAGTTTTTGACCCACGCTCTGAGTGAGATCTCCCAGTCGCGTCTCCAACTTTTTTTCCATTGAAGTTACTTTTAAATCCAACCCTTGAGATGCTTGAAAAAGCCCCTTTTGGAGCTCAGTCCGATTTTGTTGTAGGGCTTCGGATAGTTCGGTTCGTAAAGTAGAGTTCTTCACGTCTTGGGATCGCTCAAGTTCTTTTTGAGCTAAAAGAAGGTTTCGCTGAAGGCTTTCAAAACTTTCCGATAAAAGTTTGAAACCAGACTGCGATTGATTTTGCTGCGCTCGGTGTAACCAAAAAGCTAAAGCAATAAAACCAAGCGTGAATAGGCCGAAACTTGCGATCAAAACTGGGTTCATGACTTGTCTATAGCACAGCTATTTTGTGCCATAAACTTTAAAGTCGATGAAATACGATCGGCCATGTACGTGTTTTCCATTTTCATACGCGGTAAAGCCAGTTCAGCAAAATCTAGAATAAAATCACGTCGATTTTGATCTTTACCAGAATTATCTGCCAGACACTTAAGTGCGTAATAATCACAGGTGATTCGAGTGAGACGTTCAGAAGATAAAAAGGGATAAGTGAGATCAGTCTTTTCAGTCAGCAAATTCAATGAGAATTCCTTGAGGAATTCCTGAATTTTTGATTGCTTCAGGTCTTCAATATCCGCTTTGAATTTATCCTTGATAATACTCAAAAGAATTCGCCGGATAGCTTGATTCAATTCATTTCGAGCATGTAGGAGAGAAGACTTTACAGGATCGAGCGTAACTTTTGCTTCTGCCCACGCCCCTGCTAAAGATCCCAGAAAACCTGCAGCATGCTGGGCAACATCCTTTAGAGTGTCTTTCAAAACCATAAGGCTCTGAATTTGAGAAGTCCCCTCATAAATGGGATAAATAACGGATTCCCTCCATAGCCGTTCGACCGGATACTCTCGACATACTCCATACCCACCAAAAATTTGTAATGCATTTTTGGCAATGGTCACAGCCTTTTCACAACAGTAATATTTGCAGAGCGGAGTTAAGCGGCGATAGCGTTTTTTCCATTTTTTAATGGCGGCTTTATCTCCTTTTTTTTCTGCAAGCGTGAGCAGATCCGCGCAACAAGCAGCTTCCATGACCATGCTTCGCATCGCTTTAGTCTCAAGTTCCATTTCATAGAGCATGTCAGCGACGAGAGGATGTTGAATGATGGGTTTGTCCCAGGTTACTCGCTGTTTGGCGTAAGCTTTTGCTTCTTCAAATGCAGCAGTCGCAATTCCTGTTGCTAAAGCAGCCATTGCTAAACGTGCTTCATTCATCAGGTCCAGCATGACTTTGAACCCATCTCCCTCAGGGCCCAATAATTCCCCTACTGAATCTTCAAAAGATAGTTCGCAAGTGGGGGAAGAGTGTAAACAGACTTTGTCTTCAATTTTGGCTACTTTAAGGTTTGCTCGTCCTTCGGCAGTTTTTGGGATGATCAGAACTGATAGGCCTTGGAGCCCCTGTGATGAGGGATCGGTTCGAACCAAAGTGAAAACAAGATCTGCATTGCCATTGGTGATAAATCGTTTCGTGCCATTAACGATGTAATGATCGCCCTTGCGAATCCCTGTAGTCCGCAGCTTACCCAAGTCCGAGCCAGCATCGGGCTCCGTAAGAGCCATGGCGGTTTGCCAAGTATTCGTCATTAGTTTGGGAAGAATTCGCGCTTTTTGTTCTTCAGTGCCCCACTTTGAAATAAAAGAGGCCATCGAAAAGGCAGCAACGGTGAGGCTTGTGTTGGGACAGGCTTGAGCAAGCGTTTCCAAACAGAGAATCTGAACTGCCTGAGGAAGGTTCATTCCCCCGTATTGCCGGCTTACTTGAGCCGAGAAAACACCTAACTCCACAAAACGTTTGAGATGCCCTTCGAGAGTTGGGGGAAGGACCACTTCTCCGTTTGAAAAAGTTACGCCTTCGCGATCCAGTGACGCAGCCTTGGGTCGGACTTCTTGAGCGGCAAACTTTCCAATCTCCTCCAGAGCTCCCTGATAGAACTCCAATCCTTCTTCTGCGTTTGAGAAAGTATCTTTGTCTCCGAGAGTTGTTTCCCAGTCCATGACGTAGTCACGAAGCCGTGAGAATTGGCGGAGAAGAAGTGAGCGATCTGGAATATCCAAGAAGAGATTTTCAGCCATAAGTTAACCCTTTCTGAGCCCAAAGAATATTCGAGGCAGGCCAAACTGGCAACCGGGTTAGGAACAGTTCTGGGCATTCTGTCAAACAATTGGTCAGCGAGTGAATTCCATCGGAATACAAAAAGGTTAACCAATTAACGAAACAATCCAGAGAGTTAGCGGTGCAATCTCTTGACGGCACATCCTTTGCGATACGTGACTAAAGGGTCCTGACCTCTCACGAGATGAGAGGAGAGGACAACGGAAAGAGGAGTTGGGGAATGGGGCGGATCATTTGGCAGATCAAAGAAGCGGTCAGTAAACTTATCCTGGTGCTTGTCATTGGAGCTGTAGCCTATGGCGGGTATTCTCTCTATCGAAAAGGGGCTTTCAGAGGGGGAATTGGGCATACGAGCCGGGTGATTTTGAGACAGATTCCTTATTTCGGTTCACGATTTCGTCATTTTATTGGTTCTTCAAATCGATCTCATCCGAGTGTCGCCAGCGGCGGGCATTACCGTCGTGGGCGCTCTGCTCGGCATGGTCGCCGTGGGTATTCAAACGCCCATCGAAGGTCGAGAAGACACCGCCGTCGTTAATTTCTTTATTGAAAAACGGAGTTTTCTTTTGTTCTCTTAAAGGGTGTTTAAGAAACTATCCCTCTTGATTAGCTCTTTGCTCTTCCTTAATGGTTGCGTAACCAATCCCGAGACTGGCAGAAAAAGCTTTCTTCTCATAAGCGAAGGAGAAGAGATGCAGTTGGGGGAGCAAGCCTATCAACAGGTTCTCGCCAAAAACCAGCTTTCCAAGAGAAAAGATTGGAATGAGACTCTTCAAAGAGTTGGTAAGCGAATTTCTCAGGTTGCTAATAAACCTAATTTCAATTGGGAATTTAAACTCATTGAATCGCCAGAAAAAAATGCGTTTTGCTTGCCCGGGGGCAAAGTGGCTGTTTACACAGGAATCATGCCGATTCTTAAAAACGAAGCCGGAATGGCCGCTGTTCTTGGGCACGAAGTAGCCCATGCAACTCTTCGGCATGGCGGGCAACGCCTGACAGCTAATCTGGGAACTCAATTAGGTGTCTTGGTCTTGGGACAAATTCTGACGGGAAAAGATAATTCAAATCGACAACTGATTCTGGCTGCTTTGGGGATAGGGGCTCAGGTAGGAGTCATTCTTCCCTTTAGTCGGTCCAATGAGGAAGAAGCAGATGAGATTGGACTCCGTTATATGGCTCGTGCTGGGTATGATCCTCATGAGGCGCCTCTTTTGTGGGAGAGGTTTGGCGCGAGTGAGAAGGGAGGGCCCCCAGCTTTTCTTTCGACCCATCCTTCAAGTAAATCAAGACAGGAAGATTTAGAAAAACAACTTTCCTCAGTACTGCCTGCCTATGAAAAATCGCCTCGGTATGGCTTAGGGGCGACCTTATAGACCCAGTCGGTCTTTAACGAGCTTCATGTCTTCCCAAACGATCTTCTTTGCGCTTGGGTTTCTCAAAAGATAAGCCGGATGGTAAGTGGGCATCAGCGTGAGTTCTTTTTTCCACGCAATCGTTTGAAACTGTCCTCGAAGATTCGCCATGTTGTGATCGGTTTCGGTGAGCGCTCTAGCCGCTGTTAATCCTAGAGCGACAACGACTTCAGGAGAAACTAAGTCGATCTGTGCTTTTAAGAAAGGCAAACATTGAGAAATCTCATCGGGTTCTGGGACTCGGTTGGAAGGGGGACGGCACTTTACAATATTTGCGATGTAAACTTCCTCTCTGGTAAGGCCCATGGCTTCAATAATTTTGTTAAGGAGTTGGCCAGCGCGTCCCACAAAAGGGAGTCCTTGTTTATCCTCGTCGGCTCCGGGGCCTTCTCCGACAAACATCAAACGAGCCTTTGGGTTTCCGCTTCCAAAAACGATTTCATTTCTTTCGCGGCAGAGCCCGCAACGGGTACAGGAACCGAGCCACTTCTGGACGCCTTCTAGTGTCTTTACACTGGACGGAACAGTTTCGGGTTTAGCCGTTCTTGTCGTTTTGGGTTTCTTTCGTTTCACAGGTTGTAACTCCACGCCGCTTTCCTCCCACAAAGACCAATACTCATTCACCGTCATTGATGTAGAATCTCCAATGCAGGGGACACTAGAATAGAAAACAGCATTCGGCAAAAGCGAAAAATTATGCGGTGCATAGAATTTATTTTATTCAGCGTTATTTTGTTGGGATGTGAGAGTAAATCCGTTTGGGATGAACGATTTAAAGAAAGTATGAATTTATCCCAGCCCACTCTTTCAGTGAGCCTAGCAGATCCGGATGTCTTTACTTTTGCCATGGTGGGCGATCTCCATATTGGAGGTTCCGATGCCACTCGGTTTCGCGCCATCTTGCAGACTGCCCAAAGTGAGGGGGACTCTTTTGTTGTTCTCTTGGGCGATATTGCGGATAAAGGAGAGGCAGAGTCTTTTATTGCTGCTCAAAATGCACTCAAGGATTTTGGATTTGAGAACAAAGCCATTCCTCTGTTAGGAAATCATGACATTTTTGGTAACGGATGGACTGAGTACCAAAAAGTTTGGGGTGCCTCTCATTATTCAGTAGATATTGGAAATAGCCGATTTATCGCCTTGGATACGGCAGATGGAATTGTGGGCGAGGAACAATTTGAGTGGTTGGTCAATGAGTTGGATCGCGTTCCAATGTCACGGACTTTTATTTTGAGCCATTACATGCCTATCGTCCCGGGCCAACAGACTTACTTAAGATTAGCCAATCAACTAGAGGCAGAACGAATAATGAATCTGGCATCAAAAAAAACAGTCTCTGGTTTTTATGGAGGTCATTACCATAGTTTTTGCCAAGAGCGGATCGCTGGAGTGGATTATGTCGTCGCGGGAGGGGGCGGTGGAAGAAGAATGAAGCCGGTGGAGGACTATTTCTTTGTTCAAGTGAGCGTTTCAAAAAACGGGGTTCAGTATCAATTAAAAATCGTGGAGTGAACTCTTACCATTGCGTGAGATAAGTCAGTCCAAATGTTAGCCGATCGAGTCTCCCGAAGCCGAGCAAAAGATGGTAGCGAAAGGTAGCCAGCCATTGGGACGGCTTATCAGGTGCCCCCAAATAAAAAGACGTTTCGATAAAGGGATTGTTTAAATTGTAAACTTCCCAAGGATCAAAAGTTGCTACTTTCATGAGTCCCCTCAGAGTCGGGGACAGAGACAGTGTAAATCCTAATTCAGTTGCAAAATCCTGTTGAGAAAAAGAAGACTCGGTGGAAAAAGGGAAAAAGTTTGCATGGTTGAGAGCCACCCAGCGCTCGTAAAATCCAGCCGATAGAAAAAAAGAAAACTCTTTTCCGAAATCTGCGTGAAGCTTTGCTGCTCCCAAAAGAGAAGTTCTCGAAAAGGCTTCAGGAAGCTGAGCTCTTTGGGAACCACGGATTACGAATGCAAGCCAAGAGGTCGGAGTTGCGGTTAATTCAATTCGGTAAGTGAAGCTCTCGAGATCTTTTGTCGAAATCAAAAGGCCTGTTCCCGCCTTTATCTGAAACCAGGAAAGGGGACTATTGCTATAGTCTAAGAAAGGATTCAGCGTGTCTCGATAAGTATTTTCTTTAGAAAACTGTGCTCCGAATTGAAGTTCATGAGTCGAAGCACACAGCTCAAAGAGAGGGAAAAAAAGAAAAAGCGTTAAAAGCTTTTTAGCTTTGGCGTTCAACGCGAAAACCCCGTTGCGAAAGGGCATCAATAATGTCTTGAGTATGTTCATGCCCTCTCGTTTCAATTTCGGTTTCGATTGAGGCTTCTCCCATCCGATGACTGAGTGCCGAGCGCGTATGGTGCACTTCCACCACATTAGCTCTTTTTTGCGCAAAAACTTCTGTAATCAGGTGCAGGGTTCCAGGACGATCCCAAATGGTAATCAAAAGTCGTACTAATCTACCTTGTTCGATCATCCCTCGACGGAACACTGCAGAGAGGGCAGGGAGGTCAATGTTTCCTCCACAGAGTACAGCAGTTACTCGTTTTTCCGGAATCATTCCCTCAAGGAGAGCAGCCACGGGTAGAGCTCCGGCCCCTTCGACTACCATCTTGCCTTGTTCAGCCAAGACCGAAATCGCCTTAGCAATAGATTCTTCCGACAATGAAAACACGTCATCAACTTGTCGAGAAATGTTATCGAGCATCCATTGCTCAGTTTTCTTGGTTGCTACT
The DNA here is from genome assembly GCA_945878405.1 of Bdellovibrio sp. ZAP7. Lineage (GTDB taxonomy): Bacteria > Bdellovibrionota > FAC87 > UBA2466 > UBA2466 > RFNO01. The sequence goes on along the minus strand of CAMCTJ010000006.1, from coordinate 88,576 downwards.
CCTTCAGCGAGTGTAAAAGTAACCGGTGTTTCAGTCGGGTTTTTGCTTTTTACCGATTGGTAAGCCGCCGGGGCGCTCTGCGCAGTTAAACCATAAATTTTAATTTTGGGATTTAGCGCTCGAAGAACTGTCCCAACTCCGGTGATTAAACCTCCTCCACCGACTGAGATCAAGACCGCTTCAGTTTCTTTTGAGAGGGGTTCATTGAGTATTTCTAAACCCAAAGTTCCCTGACCCGCTTGGACCAGAGGGTCTTTGAACGGATGAATCAGTAAACTTCCCTGTTCTTTGGACAGCTTGACAGCATGTTCGTAGGATTCATCGTAAACATTTCCTACTAATTCGATTTTGGCACCCCAGCGTTGAGTGTTTTGAACTTTAATTCCCGGGGTCGATACTGGCATTACAATTGTTGAAGAGATTCCCAACAGGTGACAGATGCTGGCGACTCCTTGAGCGTGATTACCTGCAGATGCAGCAACGACACCTGCTTTTTTTGCTTGGGCCATTTGGCTTAAAACGCAATTTGCTGCTCCTCTGAATTTAAAGGAACCGGTCTTCTGAAAAATCTCAGCTTTAAGAATAATTTCCTTTCCTAGTTTTTGATTTAAATAATCAAAAGGAATGCTGGGAGTTCGACGAATGTATTGTGCAATTCGCTGGTCTGCTTCTTGTACATCTTTTAGTGAAATAAAAGGTTGTGATGCCATGGCTTTTTATAAGTGAGCCGACGACCGGAATCGAACCGGTGACCTACGCATTACGAATGCGTTGCTCTACCAACTGAGCTACGTCGGCACGTAAAAGAGAGTTTTATCAGGCGGCGCTTGAGCGGTAAAGGCCTGGAATCAAGGCCTTAAGTGAGGCTGACGCGGGGTGAAAAGTTGTGCCGAAGTATCATTAACTCGTTTTTGTGGCTCTAAGGATGAGCCTACCCAATAGAGAGGTCTGCCTTTTACTTCATCATAAATTCGGGCCACGTATTCGCCCAAAATGCCTAAACAAAGCAGTTGAATACCACTTGAGAAAAACAAAAGTGACATAGTGGAGGCCCAGCCAGGAATCGCCCAGTTAGTGAATAATTTAACCGAAACGATAATGGAGGCTCCGAGCAAAGCTCCCAAAGCACAAAGGGAACCTAAAAAAGAAACCAATCGAATAGGGGCTGAAGAAAAACTTAAAAAAGCTGTGAGGGCTAAATGACTGAGACCCCAGAAGCCCACTCTAGATTCTCCATGCTTTCGTTCACCTCTAGGAAAGGGAACCGCTTTAATGTGGCTAGAGCTTAAAGCGACAAGACCTGGAAAATACCGGTTTCGCTCTTTGTGAACTCGCATTCTTTCAACTACGGATTTATCTATTAGAGAATGGGTTCCAAAATTGATCGGCGGCAGATTTTTGGAGGTTTTTCGTAGAAGAAAGTAGAAGGCTTTAAATAAAATGCCATATTTTTCTGGGCGCTCTCCTCTTTCTACAACAACAGTCTTGGCTCCTTTCTTCCATTCGGAAAAAAGGTGGGGGAGAACGGCGGGGGAGTCTTGCAGATCGGCATCCATAAATAAGGCCAGATCTCCTCGGAAATAATCTAGGCCGCAAGCTAGAGCTGCTGAATGTCCAAAATTGTGGAGAAGTTCAACCACTCGGATATCTCGCCTTTGAGCATGAAGAGTTCGGAGAAGTTCCGTTGTTCCGTCAGATGACCCATCATTAATGAACAAATAACTAAAAGTTGCTTCAGAAGCCAGGGAGGCCCGGGCTCTATCTAATTGGGAGACCAGTAAAGGAATGGATTCCGCTTCATTGTAGACGGGTATTACTGCTTCGATGTGGGGTAGTTTATTCATGAGGCTTGGGGAAAAACGACTCTTTAATTATAACTCGAACAGTAAATTATTCGGAAATAACTTCTGAGGTAAACTCCCCGTCAGCAAGGCGCGTCACAACCTTGAGCCCAGGTTTGATATCTGACACGCTCCGGAGCACAGAACCTGACTTATTTGTAGTGAGGGAGTATCCCCGAGCAAGTACTTGCAAGGGCGAAAGGGTTTGGAGCATTTGGACTCGGCTTTCAAGACTTTTACGGGAAAGAGTTAATTGCATCCGCATTGCCTTCTTCAAATTTTCCAAAGCAATTGAGAATCGCTCTTTGATGAGTCGAATTCTTTCTCGCGGATCCACCAAGCGACTTGTGAGGTGACCCAAATGAAGTCGAGTGTGTTCCAAAGACTTCTTCAAGTTTATGAGCATTCGCTGGGTGTGCGAATTGACCAGGCTTTTCAGTTCTTCTTTTATTGGCACTACAAGTTCTGCTGCCACAGAGGGAGTAGGCGCTCGTAAATCAGCTACAAAGTCAGAAATGGTAACATCAATTTCATGTCCCACTGCAGAGATAATAGGAATAGAACATTGGTAAATAGCTCTTGCGACTATTTCTTCGTTGAAAGGCCATAAGTCTTCTATTGAGCCCCCGCCGCGTCCCACAATTAAAACATCAATCTTTTTGTCCGGATTGAGTTGATTCCAGCGCTCTGAGAGTTGTATTGCAGCTGAGATTTCAGGAGCAGCTTTTTCCCCTTGAACATTTGCAGGGAAAATAAGGACTCGGCGATTGGGAAATCTTCTGTGAAGAACTTTTAAAATGTCTTTTACTGCAGCACCGGTAGGAGAAGTTACAATTCCAATTGTTTTGGGAAGTTTGGGGATTGGCTTCTTGCGTTTGGGATCAAACAGCCCTTCTTTTGCTAATTTCATCTTCAATTGCTCAAACGCAAGTTGTAGGGCACCTATACCAACCGGTTCCAATGTATCGCCGATAATTTGGTATTCTCCGCGGGGCTCATAAACCGCCACTTTTCCATGAAGGAGAATCTCCATACCGTCTTGAAGGTTGAATTTTAATTTTGAGAGCGAGCCTTTAAAAACAACTGAGCGAATCTGAGCTGAAGCGTCTTTTAAAACAAAATAGGCATGACCCGAAACGGGTTTTCTAAAGTTACTGATTTCCCCTTTGACCCACACGTCCCCAAACGTATTTTCTAAATGGCCTCGAATTCGACGAGTTAATTCAGAAACAGAGGGAACAGTTTTTCGCCAATCTATCTGGGGAGGGGTATCGAACTGTAAACTCAGTTGGGAAATGGATTCCGGGGTCGTTTCACTCATGATACTTGGGATACTCCTAAAACGGCTTCAAAATAACAAGCAAAACTATCCCAATCATGAGAAGTGTTGGAATTTCATTTAAAAAACGAAATGCTTTAGAACTTATTTTGCACCGATTTTCTTGAAGCTGGTGCCGAATATTCCCGGCCCAAAGGGTTGCCGCCATCAGAAAAGCAACAAATACCACTTTTAAACGAAACCAATGGGTTTCTAATAAGAAAGGTTGAAGGCCTATCATCGTTGTGCCCAAAGCAAGTGATACCCACATGGCAGGATAAGTGATTATCTTATAAAGCTTGTTCTCCATGACTCCGAATCTTTGCTTGACGATATTTTCAGTCTCTTGAGCATGATAAACGAAGAGTCGGAATAAATAGAGGATTCCTGCCATCCAAGAAATCACTGCAATAACGTGAAAAGCTAGAACCGTTCTATAGAGTGAAATCATCGTTTTCTCTGGGTACTCTTGCCTGCAACTTACTGACTAGGAATTCTACTTCATATTTTCGCGACGGATGTAATCTCAGGGTTTCTGAAACCTTATCATAAGCATAAAGGACGGTTGCATGATCTCGTCCAAAATTTTTTCCAATTTCTTCTAATGATAAAAGAGTGAAACGTCTTCCTAAATACATAGCTACTTGTCGGGCCCAGGCAATAACCCCTTTTCTAGATTTCGAGATTAACTCAGTTTTTGAGATTCCAAAACTGTGTTCAACCAGCGAAATAATCTCATTCAATGAAATCGCTTGCTGGGGAGCCTCGAAGCTTACGCCTTCACGAGCCAAAAAACGGCTATCCAATGTTTTGTTTTCGATTCTTGCTTGTAAATGGAGGCGCAAGAAAACCCCTAAAAGTTCTCGAATGTCTCGATGACCTTGATCAGCCAGAATTCGTAAAAAAGGCTCTTCTACAGAAATTTGATTTTGTTGGGCAAGCAACGATAAGAGAGCAACTTTTTCTTCGTAACTTGGAGACTTTATATCAGCAGATACTCCTGAAAGAAGTCGAGATCTGAGTGGCTCAAGAAACTCTCCAAGCTTGGTTGGGAGCACCGAAGAGGCAAATACCACTTTGCCCCCTCGAGATAAAATTTCGTTATAGATGTGAAGCAGGGCCTCCTGGGTTGCTCGTCTTCCCGCGAGTCCTTGTAAATCGTCAAAAAGAAGAACGTCGACCTCATCTCGGTAGAATCTTTGATAATTGGGCCCGGACTTATCATTCCACGATTTAAACATCTCATTCGTGAACTTTTCTGCACTGGTATAACGAACTTTGAGTTGTGGAGATTGTCTTTGAAGTTCTTTCCCGATCAGAGACAGAAGATGGGTTTTTCCCATACCGATTCCCCCGCTGATGAATAGGGGATTCAATGAGGGAGTAGAGCCTTGAACAAACAGTCCACAGTATTGGTAACAAAGGCGATTGAAATCTAGTTCAAAAAATTCGCCCGAAAAATGAGGGATTTGAGAGCCGAGTTCAGAGGGAGCGGATTCAGTTTCTGCAGGAGTCGAGCTCCCACCTCCTTCAACGACTCTGAGCTGTGGCTTCTGAGCGGGAACTATCGGCAAGACAGGGGAACTTGATGCTTCTAAATTAGAATCTTCTACTAAAACTTCAAATTCAAGTTGGAGGGGATTTCCAAAATTCTGACTAATCGCTTGATTCAATTGGTCTCTGTAATGAGTACTTAACCAATCTTGATGAAAACGTGAGGGGACTCCTAGATAAATAGTCTCCGCTTCTTGGCGCAGAAAGGAGATGTGTTTAAACCACCGCTGAAACTGCGGAGCAGGAACAGAGTCCTGAATCGTTCTTAATGTTGATTCCCAGGTTTGCACAATTTTCACAATTAATCCCTGGTTATAGCTGAGAGGGTCTCAACCCGGCAAAGAAGGGTTTTTTAGTAAAAATTCGGAAACGATATAAAACAATCCACAGCAACAAGGTGTTGATATCATTAAGTATGACTCGTTTTGTTGCCCGTGAACCCTCGTTCAAAAAGAGTTATTCCTGGAAAAATAAAAAAACTATTTAAATACAATAGTTTGAGAGTTTAATCCACAGGGTGTGGAGAATTAAGCTACTTCGTTTTTCTTCGTTTTCTAGTTTTTTTTGGTGTTTTATTAAAATTTTTCTTTAATCCGGCACCGGATCGGGAGCGCAGGCTGTGGGCTTTTCCGCAGAGAAAAGAATAGAGAACTTCAGCTGCCCCAAGCGCAGTTTTTCCACTGGGATCTAGGCTGGGAGCTACTTCTGCGATTTCTAAATATTTCACTTGCCGGTGAGCCCCCGCCAAAAAAGCGATTTCGTACAGTTCTTGTAAGGAAAACCCAATTGCCTGGGCTGCGCTTGTTCCTGTGAGCTCGGAGCAACAATCCATATCGAGGGTGAGCCCGATAGTATCTACTTTCTTTGAAAGGGATGCGAGATTCACCTGGAATAGGTCTTTAATCGACTTAGCTCGTTGTCTCAGGAAATTTAAAGGCTGAAGATCGACTTTATTTTGTTCACAATAATCGAAATGAGATTGAGAGTTTCTGTTCTCTCTACATCCAAATTCAATAAGATGTTTTCCGGAAATTACAGTTGAGCTGAGAATTTGTCTGAACGAGGTCCCACTGTTTGGTGTTCCTTCTTCTAGCTCTCTTACATCTAAATGAGGATCTACATTAATGAGTCCAAATCTCTCTGATATTCTCAGACTTTTTCGTCCTTGAGCAAATCCCAAAAATCCCGGAGCTGCAAAGTCATGCCCTCCGCCTAAAAGTACAACAGTTCCCCCCAATGAAGAGAGTTTCTCTGATGCATTAAACGCATTTTTGTGCGTTTCTTTAATGTTTTTGGAGACCTCGATGTTTCCACACTCCACTAGATTAAGAGATTCCCAGCTACGATCCATTGGGAGCGCCATTTTATAGAAAGCTCTTCTTATTTCCTGAGGACCTTCGTGAGCGCCGCCTCGTCCTCGATTTAAGCGAACTCCCGTATCATCGGGACATCCATAAATAAAAACGCTGGTCTTTTGTTCTTCCGCATCTTCACTAAATGGTTTTTGAGCAGAGACCCACTCTCCAAGGCGAAGGTCTCCAGGGCGTCCTTTGAAAAAAAGTTCGGATGATATCGGGGTGAGCACAGCGTTATCAGTACTCGTCGTGATGACTTTCGTCAAAGCCGATATAATTAAAAAATGAAAAATAAAACCTGGTTTGCTCAAACATTAGCAGAATGGTCTTGGTTATTTTATTTCTGTACTCCCTTAATAGCCGTCGGATTGGGGTGGGCTCAATGGGAGTCGGGACCAAGATGGTTCCAAGATTTTTCACTCTTAAAACTGATGGGGCAAGCACTCGGTTTATATTTCTTTATTCATGTTTTGCTTATTCTGCCTTTAAAAAAGTGGGTTTGGATTGAGGGAACGCCTTTAAGTTCCTACCAATTGATTGCTGTTTCAACAATTCTTATCTCGCTTCCCTTGATTAGTTTTTCCTACTGGGTGGGAGATGTCAGAACGGTAATTCAAGCTCAAGAGGTAACCATGAGCGTGATACCTGCTGTCGTGCTTAGTGTCCTAATTTTCTTTAAGACCCGAAATATTTTTAATTGGGCTTTTTCACTTTTCGGCATGATCTTTTTCCACTGTTTTTTTATAAATGAAATCTTAGGACCCTTTAAAACTTATATCTATTTGTTGGCGCAAGATTACCGTTTTGAATATTTGCGAGCGATACTGCCGGCGTGTGCAATTGCTCTTTACTACCGGTTGAATTACGAGCCCCAGGGAAGTGCCTTCTTAGGGGTAAATGCGATACATCATGCGTGGAAAAGCAGCCGCTTCGCGAAGATGTTCAAGTCCGCAGATCCAAGAAATAGTTCGCTCGAGGCCGAGTCCGAATCCTGAGTGAGGAACCGAACCATATCTTCTCAAATCGAGATACCATGCAAAATTCTCTTCTTTTAAACCATGTTCTTTAATGCGGGTTTGAAGAACTTCGATGCTTTCTTCCCTTTGTCCCCCACCAATAATTTCCCCGTAGCCCTCGGGAGCTAAACAATCCATTCCCAGAGCAAGTTTCGGATTGTTGGGATCTGCTTTCATATAGAAAGCCTTGATGTGAGCCGGAAATCGGTGAACGAAAATTGGTCTATCAAATTGTTCTGCGAGAGCAGTTTCTTCTGGTGCGCCGAAATCCGTGCCCCACTCGCAAGGAATATTTAAGGTTTTTAATCTTTCAATTGCCTCGTCATAGGAAATTCTAGGAAAGGGTGCCTTTACATTCTGTAGTTTAGTGGTGTCTCGTCCGAGGATCTTAAATTCAGCCTGACACTCCTTGAGAACATATTGAACACAATATTCCAAAAAACGTTCCGCAAGAACCATGTTGTCATCCAAATTACTGAACGCAACCTCGGGCTCAATCATCCAGAACTCAGTTAAGTGCCGACGTGTTTTACTCTTTTCGGCTCTGAATGTGGGACCAAAACAATAGGATTTTCCAAAAGCCATTGCGGCTGCTTCTGAATATAATTGACCACTTTGAGATAAGTATGCTTTTTGTCCAAAGTATTCCGTTTCAAATAAGGTCGTCGTTCCTTCACAGGCTGCGGGTGTAAAAATGGGTGTATCAACCAGCGTAAAACCTTCTTTATCAAAAAAGTCCCGAACGGCTTTGGCAAAACGATCGCGAATTCTCAAAATTGCATGGGGTTTTCTACTTCGTAACCATAAGTGACGATTGGAGAGAAGAAAATCAGGACCATGTTCCTTGGGCCCAATAGGGTAGTCGACGGCAACCTGCAAAACTGTAATGGTCTGTCCATCTAGCTCAACACCGCCCTCAGCGCGAGCCTCGGCCTTAACTTTTCCCGTGATAATAATAGATGTCTCTTGAGTGAGCGTATCTAGTAGTGCAAAGGTTGCTTCATCCACAGCGCCCTTAAACCAAACGACCTGAACGATTCCAGACCCGTCTCTCATCTGAAGAAAACGAAGTTTGCCCGAGCTGCGGATGTTATACACCCAGCCTCGAAGTTCAACGGTCTGACCAACGTGCTGGTTTAAATTTCGTATGGTTGTTAGAACGGCTTGCATACTTATGCTTTGGCCTTCGCAGGTTTAGAAGTAGTCCGCGATTGCTCCTTATTCTCCATGAACTTTGCTACATAAATTGTGAAAGGTGAAGCAATATAGATCGTTGAATAGATACCGACAAAAATTCCAAAACACATTGCCAAGGCGAAGCTTTGAAGTTCGCCCGTACAAAAAATCGCAATGGGAATAACTGAAATCAGAGTAAGAGCGGCAGTCAAAATCGTACGTGATAAAGTCAAGTTAATGGCTTTATTGATTGTTTCTGCTAGAGGCAGTGCACCGCCACCGAGCTTATTCATTTCACGAACCCGATCGTAAATAACAATCGTGTCATTTACGCTGTAACCAGCAATCGTAAGCAAAGCGGCAATCGCAGTGATAGTGAACTCTCTTCCAGTTAGTAGATAAAAGCCTGTTGCCATAATCAGATCGTGTACCATCGCAATTGTGGCGCCCGGAGCAAAACGAAAATCAAAGCGCAGCCATATGTAAGCCGCGATCAGAAGAATCGAGTATACCAATGAAAGAATCGCAGCCTTTTTTAGGTCTGCCCCTACTTTTGGCCCAACTACATCTACGCTTAAGATCTGAACATCTGATCCTAATTTTTCAGTGAGTTTCTGATTCAGGGGTGTTTTTGTATTATCAGTGTTTTCGGTATGGCTTCTGGAGGTAATCAAATAATCAGTGTTCTCGGTTCCTAGGGCTACGACGGATGCTTCTGCTTCGCCAAGATCAGAAATAATATTTCTCACGGTCTCGGCATTTTGCCCTTTGTTGAATCGAGCCTGAATGACGGTTCCCCCCGTAAAATCAACTCCGAAATTAAGTCCTCCCTGGCTTACCTTCCAGATGACGAGAACAAAAGTGACCACAGAGAGAGCGAAAAAGTATTTAAACTTTCCGATAAAGTCGATTTTCGTATTTGCTGGAATGAGAGTGAAAAATTTCATATTGTAAATTCCTAACTTTTTTAAAGTCCAACTGATTGTTTGTTTTTAGACACAATAAAATAGTCGTACATCACACGCGTTACGAATACTGCCGTGTACATAGAAGCCATTAAGCCAATCAGCAAAGTTACCGCGAAACCCCGAATAGGACCGTAACCGAAATTGAGTAATACCAAGCCTGCAATAATAGTGGTTAGGTTCGCATCGAGGATGGCCCCAAAGGCTCTTTTGTAGCCCTCGGAGATTGCAAAAGAGAGGGTTTTGCCATTGAGGAGTTCTTCTCGCATATGTTCAAAAATCAGAACATTAGCATCCACTGCCATCCCGAGAGTTAAAGTAATCCCGGCAAGACCTGGGAGAGTCAAGGTCGCTTCAAAGGCAGCCATGACCGACAATATGAAAATGCCGTTCAGTAACAAAGATACAGTCGCAAACAGACCAGAGGTTTTATAGTAAACAAGCATAAATACAAAGACAGCTAAAAGACCAACTAACAAGGAAATACTTCCAGCTCGTATTGCATCAGCTCCCAATGAAGGACCTACGACGCGTTCTTCTAAGAACTGTAATCTTGCTGGGAGGGCGCCAGAGCGAAGAACAAGGGAAGTATCTTTTGCTTCCTTTAGAATGTCATCGGCACCTCTTCCAGAGGAACCCATCTCAATCCGGGCACTTCCTCCGCCGATTTTTTCTCTTATTCGAGGAGCTGAATGAACATTATTGTCCAAGATAATGGCCATAAACTTACCAACATTGGCTCCCGTTGCTTTCTCAAACTTGGTAGCCCCAATCGGTGTTAACTGAAAATTTACTTCTGGAAGGTTTGTCTGTGAATCATAGCTATAGCGAGCGTCTTGCAGGTCCTCACCAGTAACCAGTGCATCTTTCTCCAAAAGGTAAGGAACGTATTCAGTTTGACGAGTGTTGATGTTTACTCGTCTTTGAAAAAGGATTTCGGTCCCTGCAGGAACTTTGCCACTGACCCATTGATTCAATTCTTTTAAGTGTTGAGTAATGGGCTTGGTTTCATCCGTGACAATTTTCTTTTCTGTCTTAAAGTCATCAATCCATTTCTGTAGTTGCTGTTCTTTAACTTCCGAGTCCGAAACTTCAGGTCCTGTCCGGACGACTTGGAAAGAAAGTTTTGCCGTACGTGAAATAATATCTTTTAAACGTCCAGGCTCTTGGATGCCGGGGAATTGAACCATGATTTTATCGTCGCCTTGTCGAGTAATAATGGGTTCAGCGATGCCAAACTCGTCAATACGATTGCGAAGAGTTTCTAGTGATTGTTCAATGGCGCGGTTGTTTACTTCTGCTTCATAAGAAAGACTCATTTTAACTGTGGCTTCATTTCCTTTTTGCCCTTCAAAATCAATAATTCTTCCAAAGCGCTCGCCAATCAGCTTATCAGCCTTTTTCCATGTGTCCTCATTCGCGAATTTAGCAATGATTCGATGGTTGGAAGTGGTATCTAAAGTAAGGCCCGTTACCTTTTCGCTCTCCAACATATTTTTGATGTCGTTTTTTAATTTCGTTGCAGAATCGCGGTGGACTTCGTCGAAATCAATTCCTAGAACCAAGTGAAGGCCCCCTTTAAGATCGAGACCTAATTTTAAAGTCTCTGAGGGAAGGTAGTTGTAAACCCAAGGATCCTCAGGGCGGACTATTTTTGGAATGCTTTTTCCTGTGCTGAAACGAATCCAAGTAGGGATAAGTAAGTAGACTGCAAATAGCAGAGTTCCTAAAACAACGACGATGCGCGGACGTAGTCCCTTCATGCTGCCTTCTCCTGGTGTTAATGACGCCGCTACTAGCTACTTAAGCAGTAACTTCTTTTGTAGTGGCTGTTTTGCTTTCTTTCAAAGTTGTCGCACTTTCAGCAATCTGACTTTTTAAAATTTTCAAATGAACATTGTCGTCCACTTCCAAAGTCACAAACTTATCATTGACTGTTTTAACGGTTCCGATGATCCCAGCTTGTGTGATCACCATATCGCCTCTTTTAAGCTCAGAAATAAATTTGAGTTGTTCCTTTTGCTTTTTTTGTTGTGGCCGCAAGATAAGGAAGTAAAAGACTCCGAAAATCATCAACAGGGGAATAAAAGGTGTAACCCCGTCCCGTGGAGCAGCTGCAGGAGCATCTGCTAAAGCTAAAGAACTTATTAAACTTACCATTAAGCTAACTACCCACTTCATTTTGACTCCTTATCAGTGTTCTCAATTTGAGAACGTTCCCATTTGTCCGGGTAGGCTTGGGTCAACTCTGCTTTTTTTATTTCGTAAAAAGCTGCAAAATTGCCGGCCTTAATTGAGTCCCGGATCTCTTTTAAGAAGCTGTGATAATAGTAAAGATTATGTGTGGTTGCAAGGCGGCATCCAAGTATTTCTTTCACTTGAAAAAGATGACGTAAATAAGCCCTAGAATAGTTCTGACAGCATTCGCAGCCACAGGTTTCATCGATGGGTTTGGGATCGAGTTTGTGCTCAGAGTTTCGAATGTTTAAGAGGCCCTGGGGAGTAAAAAATCCACCGTTTCGAGCGTTTCGGGTGGGAAGAACACAGTCGAACTGGTCCACGCCACATCTTATGGCTTCCAAGATGTCGCGAGGGGTCCCAACGCCCATCAAATAATGCGGAAGGTGAACAGGAAGAAGAGGCGCTAAGCCCTGAAGAACATGAATCATTTCATGGTGAGGCTCCCCAACACTCAGCCCTCCAATCGCTAGGCCATCCATGGGAAAATCACGGGTTAGTTCCAAAGACAACTCCCTAAAAGGAAGAGAGGTGCCTCCTTGAAGAATGGCATAACGCTTTTGTCCGACTTTGGTGGGCACTTTGAAAAAACGCTCTGCCCACCGGGCGCTTCGCCTAACGGCATTTTCAACGTCTTGGGCTTTTGCAGGAAGCGAAATACATTCATCTAGCACCATCGCAATGTCAGAACCTATGACTTGTTGGATTTCTGCGGATAGCTCTGGAGAAAGGAAGATTTCGTCACCATTAAGGGGTGAGCGAAACAAGACCCCTTCTTCAGTCATTTTTCGAAGAGGGCCTAAACTAAAAACCTGGAAACCGCCACTATCGGTTAGAATGGGACCGTCCCAATTCATAAAAGAGTGGAGTCCGCCAAACTGTTTCAAAAGTTCTAATCCTGGCCGAAGATAAAGATGATAGGTGTTACCAAGAAGGATTTGAGTTCCAAGCGCCTTTAGTTCATTTGGTGTTTGAGTTTTTACAACTCCGTAAGTTCCTACCGGCATGAAAACGGGTGTTTCAACGGTGCCGTGAGCAAGGGTTAATTTCCCATAACGGGCAAAGCCATCTGATTTCAAAACTTCGAAGGACATGGTTGTGAATGCTTAGTGGAAAATACCGGGAATGGCAAAACTCGGCTTTAGTCTGTGCTAAAATGAGGAAATGAGCGTTCCGATTATTCCTGTCCCTGCGGCCAATGCGGCAATACTGAAAGAGGGAAAAATATTACTCACTCGACGGTCCGCTGCCATTAGAGAAGGAGGCAAATGGTGTTTGCCGGGAGGACACGTTGAATTGGGGGAACCATGGTCGCTGGCGATGATTCGGGAAGTATCTGAGGAAACTGGATTACTTGTTGTGAAATCTTGTCTTCTGGGGGTTTATTCAGATCCCGATTTAACTGTTACACCCAATCCCTATTACGGTGAGTTTCATGGACAGTTCGTGGTTGCTACTTTTTTAGTTACGGAGTTTCAAGGTGAAGTGTGTCCCAATCATGAGGTGGATGCTTGGGGATGGTTTGGACTGGAAGATCTTCCAACTCCTATGCTTCGCTCACATCCCATTCGTATCCAAGATGCCCTAAACTTCCAAGGGGTGCCGTTTGTCAGGTAGAGAAAATCGAAAATTTCCAAAAGTAGGAGTTTTTTTAGTTGTCATATCATGTTCAGGAAAATGGTTACTGGATATCCGGCAACAGGAGCCGGTGCTTCCCTTCAAGGAGCTTTCTGGCGGTGAGAGCTGGGAAGGGGCTTTAGGACTGGTGAAGCAGGGGTTAGGACTTGAGGACAAAGAGCATTCGCTTGCCGGAATTGGTTCCGGAATAGCTAAAGATCAAGAAAGTTGGGTGTATTGTGTTTTTAAAAGTGAAGAGGTCAATGAGGTTTCTCTTCAGGGTTATAAATGGATCCAGCCAGAAAAAGATAATAGTACCAGGTTCTTAGACTGTAAGATTAAACAAGCTTTCTTAGGCTCTCCCAAACAGATCTGGGAAGATTGACAGGCGTAACGCTTCGCGCTAAGACGTTCCCAACAAATCGTCAACCTGTACTAAGGGGAGCTCATGAAAAAGTGGTTATTTGGTCTAGTTGTTCTTCACGCAGTTTGTGGTGCAGCGGAAATTGAATTGTTCCGCGACGACGAAGGAATTTCTCATCGATTGGAAGAAATTGAAACTGCATCCCATGTAAAAGAAAAAGCTCATACCTTGATGTGGCGAAGAGCAGAATCAAATCCCAAAAACGAAAACTCCGGCAGTTCGCTTGAGGAACTCGATTTGACATCAGTAGTTCTCGATAAAGTGGTCAATCTGGGTAAAAAAATGTGGACTGTGGTTGAGAACGGTCGCCCCGTAGTAAATGTGAGATCTGCTTACGCCAACGCTTTACCCTCTGGAGTAAGAGCTGAGGATTTAGAAAACTTTTCATCATTGCAGTTTCGTTCTTTTCGCCATTATGGGGTCAACCTCTATGGTGTTACTGTTTACGACGTTACCTATACGCTAGCCCACCGATTCGGCGGCCAGTTCAATGGACAGGGGGCTTATATTGAGAGCGCAACTGTTCTTCCTCAAAACGTCGAAGTACTTTGGGGCTATAACGTTAATTTAAATGTCGAACAAGTCAGCGCAGTGAATTTAGGAACAAAAGGAAATCCTGTTGCGAGTCTCGCAATGGAAACTGGTCTAACCGTTAAAACGGTTATGAAAGAAGTTCGAATAAAACACCTCCACGAGTTTCGAGGAGATAGTGCAGAAGTTCGTTCGACCGAGCTTAACTAAGACGGTCCGTTTTTTTAAAAGCAAAGCTTGCGGTGAGTCCGAGAACTGCGCCGAGCAATAAGCCGGCAAGTTGTGCCCACTGAAATCTTTTCAGCGACCATTCAATGGGGCCTTTGCAATTAAATAGGGTGTCTACGGGAGGGGTAAACCACCAGGAGATCAAGGTGGGTCCCGTCCATGTAATGACGGTTACGATAATAATAGCCCCTGAAATAGCCCACCAAACAGATCTCACGTTAGCCTCCTAGAAAATAATAAGGGAAGGTCAGAAAGTAAGCCGGATTCTGTAAAAGAGACGAGCTCTTTGACAATCATTCCTCTGGTCCCCAAGTTGCCTTGGGGATCTAGCAGTCTACCTGGAAGTTTCCAAGCGAGTCACTTGGGGCAAACTATCCAATGAAAGATAGGTCGCTCACTTCACGATTTGACCTTGCACCCCGTAGAGCTTGCCTGATTTCACTACAGCAGCTTGAGGAAACCTCTTCCTTATCGAGTTGCCAACTCGATGAGTCCCGACTTAAAAGTCAAAGCTCTGTACTTCCTTTCTGTTGCGCTGGTCCGCAGCTTTCGCTGGACGGGCGTTACCCGCTACGGTGCTCTTTGGTGTCCGGACTTTCCTCTACTGGCCTAAGCCAACAGCGATTGTCCCTTCGAACCTTCCCAGGGGGGATTTATAGACGAAGTTCCGGTGGCTTTCCACAGGAATTAGTGATTCGAGAAAACACCTGGACGAGTTCACTGAAGCTTGGGAAAATCGGGCATGGGCACTCTCTATCAATTTCCGTATCGCACGGTAGCCGAGGTGAGTCTTTCTAGTTTAATAAAAAACCTCGTTACTCTGCGAACCATTTCTAAAAAGGAAATTATCCCGATTGTAAAAGCAGACGCCTATGGCCATGGAATGATTCCAGTGTCTAAAGCATTAGTTTCTCGCGGAAGTTGTCACACATTAGCTGTCGCAACGTTGGAGGAAGCTATTGAGCTAAGAAAGAAAATTCCGTATGCCATTTCAATTATTGTTCTTTCGGGATACTGGCCCCATCAAGCAGAGGCTTTCGTAAAGTATCGGTTAATTCCTGTTATTCATTCCCTCAATCATTTGAAAAGTCTGCAATTAAGAAAGACCCTTCCCGATATTCATCTCAAAATTGATACCGGAATGCATCGGTTAGGAATTCTTCCCTGTGAACTTCCTGAGGCTATCCAGCTTCTGACCCGGATGAATATCAAGCTTTCTGGGCTTGCCACGCATTTTGCCGAAAGTGATAAGAGCACCTCTTCGTTTACCGATGAACAGTTAAGATTGTTTGAGGCAGTTTATCGAGATCTGCAAGATAGAAAATTGCTTCATACAGATGCCAAAATACACTTAGCTAATTCTTCTGCCATTCTGAGAGGTAAATTAGGGTCGTCTCTTTCAGTGAGACCTGGACTATCTCTTTATGGTGTCTCCCCTAACAGTAATCTGAAAGGCTCGGAACAGTTAAATCCGATTCTTACTTGGAAGGCCCGTGTTGTTGCAAGTAAGTCACTAAAGCGCGGCGACACGGTTGGTTACGGGAGAACTTACCGGGCAAAACGGAATGAAAAGATTTCGATTGTGTCCATTGGTTATGCTGATGGATATCCTCGTTCACTCTCCAACAAAGGCTTTGTTCTTTTAAACGGGAAGAAAGTAGCGGTTCGTGGAAGGGTTTCAATGGACTTAATTGCCGTGGATTCCACGGGTCTCGATGTGAGAGATGGAAGTTCAGTGGTACTTATTGGTTCGGATCGCCGTCTTGAGATTTCAGCTAGTGAAGTTGCTCAATTGGCGGGGACCATTCCCTACGAAATACTATGTGGCATATCTTCACGTGTTCCAAGAATTTATTTGGATTGAGTGAGGTAGAGTGCTTTTTTGTCGATCATCAGTTGAATCAGAGTGATGTCATCCGGAAGTTCTGATTTGGATTCTTGGTATCTATCGATTTTAGCTAATAGCTCTGTTTGAAAAAACAGCGGGTCCATTTTTTTGCCTGAAGTAAAAAGACCAGCTAATTCATTTCTAAAGGAATCCCCTTTTTCCTCAAAAATGGCTTCTAAACCGTTGGTGTGAAAGAATAATAAGTCGCCGGGACGCAGCTGTGTAAGACTAGTTGTGTAGTCGTGATTAGGCTGAATTCCGAGGGGAGGATTCTCATCGCAAGGGAGTTCCGAAAAGTGTGGGTACTTCCAAAAAAGAGGTCGCAAGGCACCTGCTGAAGCATATTCAAGAGTTAAGGTGCTTCTGTCGAGAACACCAAAGAAGAGATCGAGTCCAGGCAATTTAGATTGATGGATTTGGTAAATCTCTCGATTCAGATGGTTCATTAGGTTCTGTGCAAATGGACCCCTTTCCTTTAGTTCATCTAATCGAATTTTTAAAAGCGTAGACAGTAGCGCTGAGGCCATCCCATGTGTTTGGGAATCCGCTACGAGCACTGCGAGATGCTTTTTGTCCTGGAGTTCGAAGACATCGAAATAATCCCCCCCAAGTCCAGAGGCTGGCAAATATTTGCTTGTAACAGAAACGCCAGGGATTTGAAGGTCGGAAGGCGGAAGAAGCTGATGATGCACTTTTGTAGCGAGCTCTAAGTCCATTTGAAATCGTTGCAACAGATCATCGGTCTGTTTAGCAAGGGCTACGATTTCGTTTTGTTGTTTTTGGTTCGTGGTTTTGAGACTGAGAAGGAGCAAAACGGAGGGTAGGGTGTATGCCAGCTGATCTTCCCAAGAATCAGATAGGAGTACAAAAGGAGCCTCATTAAGTGCAGAAACGAATCCCTGGAAGTGTGGTTTCTGAGAAATGGCCGAGGATACAAAAAAAATCAGAGTCTGCGATGAGTGTTGCACTTGTTTCAGACAATCTAAAGAACTGATTTGATAGCACAAGATGTGTGCTGTTTCGTGATTGGAAAGAGAACAACCGAGTCGCTCTAAAATGAGCTGGGCCTTTGAAGTTGAGGGGAAATTTGCAAAAGCAATGTTCAAGTGAAACGTCCTGAGGGTTTAACTGAAGGGATATCCGTTGCAGGTTGATTTGAAGAATTAGAGGTATTCGAGAAGTTCTGAAGTTCGGCAATTTTTCTCTTCATGCGGTGATTATTCAAATGAAGACGAAGTACTTCGCTTATGGAAAGAGCTGCAGAAAAAACCATTCCTAAGAAAAAAGAGGTAATCACTACAAAACCTAAAGCTAGTGGCCGAGATTGCCAAGACCCTACCGTGACCATCACTTCGTCACGGTTTGCTTCTACGAATTGGATACCAAAATAAGTAAGCACCATGAGAAGAAAAAAAGCGGGAATAATTTTTAGGCCTGTCATGAGAGTCTCCTGAAATAGGGTTCCAATTGTTTAAAACTTTCTTCGAGATGCTGGGGCATCGACTTGGTGTCTGCTAAAACCGGCATGAAATTTGTATCTCCAGTCCATCGGGGCACAATGTGAAAATGTAAGTGTTCTCGAATTCCAGCGCCCCCAGCTGCTCCTAAATTCATACCAATATTAAAGCCTTCTGGTTTATAGGATTCCTTGAGCGCAGAAACGCAATGATTAGTGAGGGACATGAGATCGGCATGTTCTTCTGAGCTTAGTGCGTTTAAATCGGCCGTGTGCTTGTGTGGGATCACCATAAGGTGTCCATTGTTGTAGGGATACTTGTTAAGAATTACAAAAGAGTAGGTGCTCTGAAATAGGATGAGATTCTGAGCATCCTGGTTTTGCTTAGGAAGTTCGCAGAAAACACAGCCAGCCCCAGTTTTTGTTCCCCCTTGTATGAAGACCATTCGCCAGGGCGCCCAAAGTTGTTTTACGGTAGACATAAATAATGACTCGGATACTTATCGACGAATGCTTAGGATGCCTTAAAGACTAAAGAACCAAATCTAAGTAGCTGAAACGAATGGAAAAAAAGCTATGCGGAAATGAATATAGGGTTATAGAAAACGTAAGGAATCCACTTTCGTAGAAGAATCCAGAAAAATGAGTGCGGGCGAACCAAAGTTTCTATTCGAAATTGGCCAACCCCGACAACCGGAATATGTATCTCTGAATCGCTTGAGAAGATTTCTTTTTCCAACTCTCCATTTTTTAAGAGTCGAATTTTGGTTGCGTAAGGGAGATTCGCAGGAGTTTTAACAATGAACTCGCAAGCGCTGGTGTCGCCGTGAAAAACCTCACCACTTCGAAAAATACCGTTGGGGCATTTTAAATAAAAATCATTTCCTAAAAAAGGATGGATTGCTTGAAAAGCTATGGCCAGTCGTCCCTCTTTTATCCAACGATAGATCTGTTTTTTTCGAGTTTTAAATTCAGTGGAAAGAGGTTCCCTCGGAAATACGATGTTGCTACCCAGCCGGAAGAGCTCTCGATAATTTGGCCAGGAGATGTTTAGTCTGGGCCAATGAACCTTCAAATTAAATTGAGATGAAAGAATCCCAAAGTGACGAGGCTCAAGGGAGTTCATGTTATCCCAATTTGCAATGTCTTTGGGATACGGTTCAATCACTCTCAGCGCCGTGATGAAAGGATTCAACGGATATAATAAAGACAAGCCCAGAAAATCTAAGGGATTTGAAATGAGCTTGCGCCAGAAAAGAGAATCAAAGTTAATCAGCTCTATTCCGTCTGGAAAACGGTCTAGCTGTGTCCAGGGTCGTTTATTGTGACTGGGATGTGAAACGGAAACAAATAGCTCTGGGGTTATGGGGTTTCCTTGAAAGCGTTCATAAGCCGCTTTTGACAATTCTTTGGGAGAGGCGCTTTCAAGAGGGGTGTGAGAAAAGAAGACAAGCAGATCTCCGGAAGGGGTTGACGACTCAACCTCAATGAACGCATCGAAACCATCATAATTTTTCTCAAGCCCTAAACGTCGTCCCTCTACAGAATCATGATCTGCAAAAACCGCAAAAGAGTGGCCGTTTTCTTTAGCAAGCAGAGCCAGCTGGGGAATGTTGTGGGCTTCCGCAGTTACATTTGGTGGAACGTTTATCAGCCCAGAAATAAAGTGAGGAGCCTCAGTTGAGGGAGGATTAACAGAGCGAGTGGGGAGAACACTGAACGCCTCAAAAAGAAAAAGCCCTAAAAAGGCACTTAAGATCCAGTGTTTCATTTCACTGCCCCAGAGTTTGATAATTCCAATAATTCCCATTGTGAGGCTACTTGTCCTCGAATCATTAAAGGGAGTTCAATTAGAGGTCGTTTCTGCTTAAAGCATTCTAAGGCCTGCGGTAGTTTTTCGCCACTTGGATTAAAAAATAATACTCTTTCTTTTTGGCAGGGATCGCTCGGCAATAGCGTGAAATGACTCGGCCTGCCAGTCCCGGGCAATTGATTGGCCGAAGAAAAACCGTAAAATTTAAAATACGATGTCCACTGATAACTTGATAAAAAAATCGGAAGATGCTGATACCCCTTTTGGGTTTCAGCAACAATTTGCACAAGCTGGTTTTGCCCTCGCATCTTAGCTAACCGATCCTGAGCAATTCCAATCCAAGGCAAAGGGTGAAACAAGTGAATCAAGACAGCTAATGAAATGGTTAGCGGAACAATAAAAGCTACAAATATAATAGCCCAAACGAAAGAACGAAAAGAGTTGTGCAATAAAAAATAAGAGCTCAAAGGCCAGAAGCTGAGATAACAAACAAGTCCCCAGTTAGCTTCTAAAAAATGATGGGTCGATTTATAGGAAAAAAAAATCAGGGGAATTAAAAAAAAGCAGAGCTGACTGCGGTAAGAGGGTAAGCGAACCAGAGAACGGTAGTTAAGCAAGATCCAAGGAATTAATAAAAAAGGCAGTGCACCGACAAGGAGAATTTGAGAGCCCAAATACGAAAAAAGAAAAGAGAAGGGAACGGAATGTCGCGTGTGCTCCCATTGGAACAAAATGGGCGAAAAGTTGTAACGCACATTGAAAATCGTTACCGGTAGGAAAACGATAAAAGCGGCAAAACCATGAGCTAAAAACCCTTGGTACCAAGCTTTGATTCGATATTTCCCCAGCAGCAAAAAAAGTAAGCAAATGGGCGCTAGGGCCATCGTATATTTGCTCAGTAGTCCCAGACCAAGAACCATTCCGCCAATTACCCAGTTTGAAATGGGGACGGGCTTTTGGCGATAGACTCTTGAAATCGGATCGTCACTCCACTGGCTAAATTGTGAATTAACATCTAAAGCCCAGATGAAATAAAAAAACCAAAAAAGTACTAGAGGAATGTCGGGAGTCATCAGGACTGCTCCAAACAAACTCAAAGGCGTAAGAAGCAGAAGAGATAAAATAGTTCTGTTTTCAGAAAGAGTGCTCAGTTTATAGAGGAGAACTAGATGCACTAGAATCGCAGGAAGGCGAATAGCGAGAATATTGTTGCCAAAAACAGCAGTCGATAATCGTATCAACCATGCTGTCATGGGCGGATGATCAAAGTAGCTCCAGGACAAATTCTGGGACCAAGACCAATAATAAAGCTCGTCTTCAGCAGGGGGTAAAAAGTGAGCTAAGAAAAAATGAGCAACAAAAACACAGCCCAGAAGGATCAGGTAGCCATGCTCAGAGAGTGCGGTCGTCCAGTGAAAGAATGGGCTTTCTGGCCGCACCCACTTCATCGACTTTCCCAACGAATGTTTTGATGGGGGACTTTTCAAATGTTTCCTCTTTGCTTTCGATCTTCTTGGCGATGTCTAAAAAGGCATCTGCAAGCTCATCAAGTTCCTGCAGACTTTCCGTTTCCGTGGGTTCGATTAACATGGCCCCTGGAACGGTTAGTGGGAAATAAACGGTCGGTGGATGATAGCCATAATCCATTAGTGCCTTTGCAATTTGGATAGTCTTAACGCCATTATCCTCAATCTGCTTAGAATCTGAAAGTACACACTCGTGAAAATGGGGAGTGTTGGTTCCAAGTCGATAGTGCTTTTGAAGTCGTGCCCTGAGATAATTTGCGTTGATGACCGCATTTGTAGAAACCCTCCGCAATCCAGAGCTTCCGTGATTCATAATGTAAGCAAGCGCCCTAACCATAACGCCAAAATTGCCAAAAGCTCCCTTCACTTTGCCTATTGAATCAGGAAGGTGCTCTACTTGATAAACTCCATTTCGTTCCACTACACGCGGATTGGGAAGAAAGGGGGCCAAATGAGAACGACATGCTACTGGGCCAGATCCGGGGCCGCCACCTCCATGAGGTGTTGAAAATGTCTTGTGCAAATTGTATTGCATGACGTCCACACCCATGTCTCCCGGCTTTGCAATTCCTAAGA
Source organism: Bdellovibrio sp. ZAP7 (assembly GCA_945878405.1). Lineage (GTDB taxonomy): Bacteria > Bdellovibrionota > FAC87 > UBA2466 > UBA2466 > RFNO01. The sequence continues at coordinate 67,054 of CAMCTJ010000006.1, read as the reverse complement.
TCGCATTCATGTTGGCGCCATCCATACAGAGCTGGGCCCCGATGCCATGAAGGACTTCAGCGATCTGAGAAATGTTTTGTTCGAAGACCCCGAGAGTATTTGGATTCGTGGTCATGAGAGCGGCAATGTCTCGCCCGTATTTCGAAATCGCTTCCTCTACCGACTCGACGGTCATAAATCCGTCTTTTCCTACCTTTAAAGGAATCGCCTCATAACCCGCTAAAATACACGATGCCGGATTTGTTCCGTGGGCACTATCTGGGATAAGAACATACTTTCGATGTCCCCCATGTTTTTCATGAAAAGCACGGATAAGGCTAAGGCCTGTGAATTCACCGACAGCTCCTGCGGCTGGTTGTACAGTGCATGCATCTAATCCTACGATGCTCGCAAGAGCTCGTTCCAAAAGATAAATCAGTTTCAAAGAGCCCTGACAAAAATCCACAGGGAGTTCGGGATGAACATCACAGAATCCGGGAAGAGCGGCCAGTTCCTCATTAATTCGCGGATTGTACTTCATGGTACAGGAGCCCAGTGGAAAAGTGCCTAAATCAATTGCGTAATTCCAGCTGGATAAACGAGTAAAATGTCTAACCACTTGGAGTTCAGAAACTTCCGGAAGTTCAGCTGCCTTTTGCCGTCCTTTAGAAGTAGGCTTTTTAAGAGGAACTGATGTTTGGGGCAGCTCAAACCCAATTCTTCCAGAGGCAGAACGTTCAAATATTGTATCTTCTCTCAGTGCAATGCCTAAAGCTGCTTTGTTGGGTGTACTCATGATGCCAAAACCTCACAAAGTAAGTCCAACTGCCTTCGACTATGTTTGGGATTTACCGTAATAAGAAGGCTGTTTTCGAAGGCCGGTCCAAATTTATCGCGGAGACGGATTCCGGGAACGATGTTTTTTGCCAAACACTTTTCAAATCGTTCCTCAAGGTTAGGAACTTCAAACACGCCCTCTCGATAATAAGATGCGCCACTGAACTTGAGAGGTATTTGACGAGCTGAAAGTTGTTCCTTCAAGTATTCAAACAGAGAGAAATTCGTCTCTCCCAGACTCTGAAACCCTTGTTTTCCTAGAAAACTTAAATAAATAGTAGTTCTCAGAGCAATAAGTCCTTGATTGGTGCAGATGTTAGAAGTGGCCTTATCTCTTCTGATGTGCTGTTCCCGAGTGGAAAGCGTCAGGGTGTAACACTTTTCCCCTCTAGAATCCTGCGTTTCTCCAACGATTCGGCCAGGCAGTTGGCGGAGATACTCTTTTCGAGTAGTGAAAAATCCTACGTGGGGACCCCCAAACAACATGGGGGTGCCGAGCTGTTGGGCCTCTCCAACAACGATGTCCGCACCAAAAGAACCGGGGGGTTCAAAGATGGACAAAGCAGAGGGATCCGGTACTGCTACAATCAATAAGCAGCTAGCAGGCAGTTGGTTTTTTATAACCGCTAGGTCCTCTAACGAACCAAAATAATTTGGATAGCTCACTACTAAAGCACAAGGATCTAAAGACTCCGTAAGCTTGGATAGATGGTTCATGTCCAAAAGGCCATCATCAGTAAATAAAACTTCGCCAATTTGAGTTTCATGTCCTGATAGAAATGTGCGAGTGACTGTTCGATACTCTGGCGAAAGATTCGTCGCTAATAAAACACTTTTCGAATTCTTGCTCAATCTCTGAGCCATTAGCACGGCTTCCGCAGTAGCAGTCGGACCATCATACATTGATGCGTTTGACAGAGGCATTCCAGTGATCCGACACATCATTGTTTGAAATTCGAAAATAGCCTGTAAGGTTCCCTGGCTTATCTCGGGCTGATAAGGTGTGTAACACGTTAAAAACTCACCTCGTAATACCAGCTGATTTACGATTGCGGGAATAATATTGTCATAAATTCCGCCCCCTAGAAAATGAACTGTTTCGGGACCTATTTTGTTTTCCGCTGAGAGCTTTAAAAAGTAATCTCTCAACTCATGTTCAGTTAAACCTGAATTTAGATTGCTATATTCGGGCCCGAAATCCAGTTGAAAACGAGCAGACTCTCTTATTTTTGGGGGGATAGTCGCAATTAAATCATCGAACGATTGGATGCCGATGGTTTGAAATGCTTTTTTTTCTTCTTCAGGAGTGAGCGGGAGTGAAGGCACTTTTGTTTATCCTTGTTCCTCAATGTATTCCTTGTACTCTTTTGCTTCCATAAGATCTTCAATATCGGAGATATCTTTTAGCTCGACTTTAACCATCCAACCATCAGTGTAAGGATCCTGATTTACTAATTCTGGGGCATCTAAAAGAGGTTGATTTACTTCAGCCACTCTACCAGAAACGGGAGCATACAAATCACTTACCGCTTTAACCGATTCGACGACCCCAAACGGATCATTCTTACCAATAGTCTCGCCCTCTTTTGGGAGTTGAATATAAGTAACGTCTCCCAGGGATTCCTGTGCGAAGTCTGTAATGCCGATGGTAGCAATATTATCTTCCATCAACACCCACTCGTGTTCTTTTGTGTAGCGGAGTCCGTTTGGCACCGAAGCCATAAATTCACCTCAAGGAAATGTTTACATAACAGTAATAAATCTCGGGGCTTAGTCAACCATAAATGGGGTTCAAACTAGCGGATTAACTGTAAGAAGGGCTCTTTAGGCTCATTACTGAGAAAAAAATCAATCAAGGCCTTTTTATCCGATTCGCTAAGCGCCTGATTCTGCGGCATCTCGCCAGTTTGAACCAGCGTAGCGGCATTGGCGAAGCTCGAAATAGGGATTTGCTGCGTGCGGTGGCAGTCAACACAAGCTTGTTTGAAAACTGGGAGCGCTTTTGTTGCAAGCGAGTTAGATTGAGGCGCAGCTAGCTTGGTCCCAGAGAGATTTATCACCTGAGATTCGTTGGGCTTTAGGCGAGTGGGTGATAAGGAAAAGCGCTCGAATCGCTCCCCCTCTTTTTTTAGGAAATCAGCCAGTTGTTTAGCGTGTTTTTTGGGTTCTTTTCCAACTACTAGCCGAGCTGTTTTCCCCTCTGGGTCGGTAAAATCATGATATTTAGCACCGATTTCTTTGTCATCCCAGACCAGGGCTTCTGCAACATCTTCAAAAAGTGCATCTCCCCCAAAATCTTTTTGACCCTTCATAAACGTGGTAAATGATTTGAGATCCAATTTCTGGCGCAGCCATTGCTTGGCATCTTTATTCCCGCCTTTTGCTTCCTGGATATAATCCAAAATCTGTCGATTTCTTTTATTTACTTCCTTTTTGGCCAACTTAAATTCTTTCTTGAATCGCTCAAAGGCTTCTTCATCTTTGGGCTGTGGGAAACTGGAAGGAGGTGGAGTCTGGCCACTTACGATATAGGTGAGCCATTCACTTCGTTCAATTAACGTCAAAAGTCTAAGGTCTCGATCTCTGGGCTCTTGTTCCCGAATTTTAGTAGCTAGGGCTTCGCTTTCTCTTTGAAGGCTTCTCAATTGATTTTTGTTGAGTGAACCTGCTAAGTCTGCAAGGGCGGCAGCCAAAACCGATTCTTTGGCATCTGAGGAAAGGGCTGAGCTGATTCCATCAGCAATGGTTAAATCGGGCTTTTCGGTTTTGTTGTCATATCTTTCTTTAACCGATTCTTCGATCCTGAAAAAGTTGTCAGTCAAAAAAAGGATCTCATCTTCAGATAATCGATCGGTTACCGGTGGCCGCTTTTTCGCGGATCCAATGCGTTCAAGGAGTATGGAGTTGTGTTGAGATTCTGGAAAAACCGGTACGGACGCAAGGATCAAAAAAAATACGTTCAGTGCAGAAAAAAAGCGCATCATTCCTCTCCGGTTGAAAGATAATTATAACATCGTAAAGTTACTTTGTGTTCTTTCTGACTCGACTGGGAACAAACGGGAGACTAGTGGATTGCGCAGGGATCCAGTCGGTTCTGACTTTTACCAGGTACTGGCTGTTTTGACTGTCTTCTTTTTGAACGAAGCCAAGAGCAATAGGTGAACCGCAATGGGGACTAAAAGTGCCACTGGTGATTGTGCCAACAATCTGTTTATTGAGATTTGCGATCTCATAACCTTGTCGTGCAATTCGTTTATCCTGAATGACTAAAGGCTTAAGTTGAATTTGCGGGCCTTCGCTTCGTTCCTTTAATAATGCCTCTCTTCCAATGAATTGTGGAACTGTATCTAGTTTTACTGCCCAAGTTAAACCGGCTTGAAGAGGCGTAATATCAGGGCTTAATTCGTGACCGTGAAGCGGATACCCCATCTCTAGTCTCAACGAATCTCGGGCTCCTAGACCACAGGGTTGAATGCCTCTAGTCTTTCCTTCTTCGAGTAAAGCATTCCACAGCTCACTCGCTTTTTCAGAAGGCACGTAGAGTTCGAAACCATCCTCCCCCGTATACCCTGTTCGAGACACAAAAACAGGAATGTCACAGATAGAGGTTTCTTTTGCCCAGTAATAATTTAACCGATCCCAGTCTCCATCTGGAGCAATCTTCATGAGCACTGATTGGGATTCAGGGCCTTGGATCGCGATAAGTGCGGTTTGCTCGCTGAGATCCTGAAAATCCAATTGGGCGCCCAAATGAGAGGTCAACCAATCCCAATCTGCTTTTCGATTGCTCGCATTTACACAGAGAAACACTTCGTTTTCAGCACGATGATAGACAATGATGTCATCAATTACCCCACCGCGTTCATTGCAAAGAAAATTATATTGGGCTTGGCCGATAGCTACTTTGTTCAATTGATTCGTTACTAATTCTTGCAAAAGGGGCAAAACATTTTTGCCTTTTAAAACAAATTGGCCCATGTGACTTACGTCAAATAATCCGCCTGTTTTTCTGCAAGCTTTGGTTTCTTCGATCACCCCTTGGTACTGAACAGGCATTTCGTAGCCTGCAAAAGGAACCATCCGAGCACTCAGTGCCAAGTGATTTTTATAGAGGGGGGTTCTAGATAGAGATTCGCTCATAAAAGCCTTTCACAACTAAAGGAATTAAAGGTTCGCGTCGTATTGTCATGACATGAAAACCCGCGCAGTGATCTTTTAATTGAAGCATGGACTCGATTGCTATTTCAATCCCCTCTTTTTCGGGGTCGGATGCGTTTTCCAATCTTTTTATCACGCTCTTAGGAAGTTGAATGCCCGGAATGTTTTCATTGATGAAGTGAGCAATATCGGGTGAATGCAGGACCAAGATGCCAGCTAAAATAGAGGTGTCGACGTCCTGGGTCAAACGAAGGAATGAACAAAAGTCCTCGATGTCATAATTAGCTTGGGTTTGAAAAAAAATGGCTCCTGCAGCAATCTTTTTTTTCATTCTTTCAAGCTGTCCCAAACCACCTCTAGCGGTTGGGTTAACGACTGAACCTAAAACAAATCGGGTTGGAGCATTCATTTTCAAATTCTGGGCGTCTCGGCCTCTTTGAAGATTGGAGGCCGTTTGTAGAAGCTTGATAGATTCGTATTCAAATACAGAACGGCTATCAGGGCTATCTCCAACTTTCACTGGATCGCCCGTTAAGCAAAGAACATTCTGAATACCTAAAGCTGAAGCACCCATTAAATCGGCCTGTAAAGCAATTGAGTTTCTATCTCGGCAGGTAACTTGCAGAACGGGCTCTGCTCCGAGGTCCATGATGATTTTGCACGCAGCCCAAGATGCCATGCGGACAACTGATCGTTGGCAGTCGGTAATATTGATGGCTGTTACGTGAGGGCTGATAAGTTGGATATGTTCACGAAGTTTTTTGATCCCAGCCCCTTTAGGAGGTGAGACTTCCGCCGTGATCACCAATTTCTTCTCAGTCAGTCTGTCTCGAAGGAGGCTCATTCCCACCAAGACTACTCGTAGAGGAGGGGAGGGTTCAACCTGTATTTGAGTGGACAAAGACTCTTAGGTTGCCTTTCAACTGGTCTGCCGTAAAATGGTTTTATGAAAACTAGCTTACTTTTAATCAGTTTAATTTTGTTTCTGTTTGCTGGGTGCACAAAAAAAGAAGCGCCAGCGATGGCCGTGTCGGCATCTCCCGAGGAAGTGGTTCGCAGCTTTGTCCGATTGAGCGGAGAGGCTAAAGAGGTCGTCGACAAAAACAAACTTTCTGGTTTGTGTTCTGGGGAAATGAAGGCCGCATTCGAAGATATGAACGATGAGCAATTCCGGCTGTTTTATTTAAACGGTAATTTGAATATTCAAGAGCTAAAGATTTTATCGACGAACATAAATAATGATCAAGCGATTGTCGTGTATCAGGTAGTAGTAGAGAATCGTCAGGGCACCGATGTTACAAAGGAGACCAATGAACGTGAAGTGGTTCTCAATCAGGGGGCTGGCGGATGGTTAATCGATTCTGTTCGTCCAAAAGGAACTGACAAATTAATCTTCTCGAAGGGGATGGTTTTTTAGCTTGCGAGCAGCCGTTTCAAAAATCGAATTCCACATTTTAATAGTTAAACGTTTGGTAGCCGTATTCTGTTGGCTGGGATGGTAAGACGCCAGAACCTTGGTTTCCCCTATCTCATAGAGAGCCCCGTGCTGGAACTTCCAGTGCCGTTCTCTCTTTATCTGATAAAAGGCCAGAAGAAGTTTTATTACTTCCTCAAATGCCATCTGCCCCAGCGCTAAAATCAGTGGCGGGGAATTAAGAAGTTCCCATTCAGTTGATAGATAAGATGAGCAGTTTGCAATCTCTGCACGGGTGGGGCGGTTTTCTGGGGGAGCGCACCGGCAGATACAGGAAATGTAAGTATCAAATAATGTTAATCCATCGTTAGACTTGAAAGATTCTGGGGCTGAGCTGAACCCATGTTTGTATAAAGCTAAGTAAAGCCAGTCGCCTGAGCTATCTCCGGTAAAAACTCGGCCCGTGCGATTCGCACCGTGAGCCCCCGGGGCCAGGCCAACAACCCATAAACGGGCGGTATGAGAGCCAAATCCTGGTACGGGTTTTCCCCAGTAAACTTCAGTTTTATAAGCCGCCCGCTTAGAGCGAGCAATGCTAGCGCAGTGCATCCTTAGGCGCGGGCACCTGTTACAGGCGATAATCTCCTGGGTTAATTTAGAAAAAGATTTCATCACATCGGTTCTCAGTCTGCTTGCGTAGCAGGTTTACTACTGCTAGAGTCTGCCGACAACTTTGATCACTGGAGGAAAAAAGCAGATGTCCATCGAAGAAAAAGTTAAGAATATCATCGTTGAACAATTGGGAGTTGATGTAGAAAGCGTAACTCCTGAAGCATCTTTTATTGACGATTTGGGTGCAGATTCTCTCGATATCGTGGAATTAGTTATGACCATGGAAGAAGAGTTTGATCTGGAAATCCCGGACGAAGACGCAGAAAAGATCAAAACAGTGGCCGACGTCTCAAATTACATTAAGTCGAAGGTTAACTAAATTTTCCATGAATCGGGTCGTCGTCACAGGTTATGGGGCGATCACTCCCATAGGTCTTAACGCTAAGACCAATTGGGAATCCCTCATTAACGTTAAATCTGGCGTAGGCCCGATTTCATTGTTTGATGCTTCCAATTATTCCTCTCGGATAGCTGGCGAAGTTAAAGGGTTTAAGCCAGAAGAACATTTCCCAGTAAAAGAACTAAAAAGAATCGGAAGATTTATTCAACTTGCCATGGTGGCTGGCGCCGAGGCGGTGGTGCACTCTGGTTTAAAATTTGATGAAGTCGATCGAACTAGGGCTGGAGCTTGTGTCGGAGTGGGAATCGGTGGCCTAACAGAAATTCAATCTGAGTATTTAGTAGTCCGAGAAAAAGGCCCCAAAAGGGTTTCTCCGTTTTTTATCCCTTCAGTGATCGGTAACCTAGCCGCAGGCCAACTTTCAATTAAATACGGTTTAAAAGGAGCTAACACGTGCATCACAACTGCGTGTTCGTCTAGCTCTCATGCCATTGGCGAATCTTTTCGACTCATTCAAAGAGGGGACCAAGACATTATGTTGGCGGGCGGAGCCGAGGCTGTGGTCTGCGAACTAGGTGTTGGTGGTTTTTGTTCGATGAGAGCCCTATCAGAGCGAAATGATGCTCCGGAGAAGGCTTCGCGTCCTTTTGATAAAGATCGTGATGGGTTTGTCATCGGCGAGGGAAGCGCTATCCTCATTTTGGAAAATTATGAGCATGCGAAGAAACGCGGGGCTCATATTTACGCTGAGGTGGTTGGGTATGGACTCAACGCAGATGCCTACCATCTGACGTCCCCTAGTCCTGAAGGAGAAGGGGCTGCCCGATGCATGAATTTAGCTCTTAAAGACGCTCAACTAAATCCGGAGCAAATTGATTATGTGAACGCTCACGGAACTTCCACTCCGGTCGGAGATGTGAATGAAACATTAGCGATTAAAAGCGTCTTTAAAGATCATGCCTATCAATTAGCAGTAAGCTCGACAAAATCCCTGACTGGGCATCTTTTGGGAGCTGCAGGAGCCGCAGAAGCACTCTACTGTGTTCAAGCTCTTCAAGAGCAAGTAGCCCCAGCTACCGCAAATTTAGATAATCCGAGTCCCGAATGTGATTTGAATTTTGTACCTCATCAGCCCCAGCCGAGAAAAATGACCTATGTTTTATCAAATTCATTTGGTTTTGGCGGGACCAACGGGACATTAATTTTAAAAAGAGCTTAAAATGTCTATAAAAACTGTCTACGTGGGAAGCGACCATGCTGGGTTCGCTCTAAAGCAACCCTTGCTTGCTCGGCTTAAGGGTGGCTTTCCAACCATTGAATTTCAGGACTGCGGCACCAATGGTACGGACTCTGTTGATTATCCCAACTTTGCTGAAAAAGTAGCGAAGCTGGTCGCGGCAGCTCAGGAGGGGCGAGGGATACTCATCTGCGGGAGCGGGCTGGGAATGTGCATTGCGGCTAATAAAATAAAAGGAATTCGAGCTACCAGCAGTTGGAACATTGAAAGTGCCCGCTTATCGAGAGAACATAACGATAGTAATATTATATGTCTTGGGGCTAGGTTAATTTCAGAAGATTTGGCATTTGAATTGGTTAAGGAATGGCTGAACACTGGATTTTTGGGAGACAGACATTCGAGACGACTAGAGCAGATCCGTAAACTGGAGGAGAGGGCATGAAAACTATTTCGCATCTAGATCCAGAATTGAGCCATGCAATGAACTCTGAGTTGCATCGGCAACAGGAGTCCTTGGAGTTAATTCCAAGTGAGAACACCGTTTCTTCGGCTGTCCTAGAAGCTCAAGGTAGTGTCTTAACCAACAAGTATGCCGAAGGCTATCCAGGAAAACGTTATTATGGTGGCTGTGAGTTTGTAGACGTGGTGGAGAGTCTTGCCATTGATCGATGCTTGAAGCTTTTTGGGAGTGAAGGCGCCAATGTCCAACCCCATAGTGGTTCTCAGAGCAACATGGCAGTTTATTTGGCTTGTCTTCAACCGGGGGATACGATTCTTGGAATGAATCTTTCTCACGGCGGGCATTTGACGCATGGACATCCCGTCAATTTTTCTGGTCTTTTATATCGCGCCATTCATTATGGCGTTCGTGAAGACAACCAACTCATTGATTACGATCAAGTAAGAGATTTAGCGAAAGAACATCGCCCAAAAATGATTATTGCAGGGGCCAGTGCTTATTCGAGAATTATCGATTTTGAAAAATTTGGCTCGATCGCAAAAGAAGTAGGAGCGCTCCTGTTGGTGGATATGGCGCATATTGCAGGATTGGTAGCTGCTGGACTTCACCCCTCTCCAGTGCCTCATTCTGATTTTGTGACGAGTACCACCCATAAAACATTGCGTGGCCCTCGGGGGGGCATCATTTTATTTAAAGAGCCGTGGCGGCAGAAAATTAATAGCCGTATCTTTCCTGGAATTCAGGGTGGGCCTCTCATGCACGTCATTGCTGCAAAAGCTGTCGCTTTCAAAGAGGCATTGGAACCAGAATTTAAGCAATATCAAAAGCAAGTGATACTAAATTGCAAAGCTTTAGCTGAGCACCTGATGGCCAGTGGATTTCAGTTAGTCAGCGGTGGAACAGAAAACCATCTTCTTTTAATCGATTTAAGAAAACAAGGACTTACCGGAAAAGAAGCTGAAGCCCGTCTGGATAGAGCTGGATTAACGGCCAACAAAAATACAGTACCGTTTGAAACGACGTCTGCGTTTGTAACAAGTGGTGTGCGAATGGGGACCCCAGCTGTTACCACACGAGGGCTTAAAGAAGGTGATATGAAATGGCTCGCGGATGCGGTTCGAAGAGTTTTATTAGATGGTAGCGATTCTGCGATTGAAAAAGTAAGGGGCGAGGTAAGAGAGATTTGTAGGAAATATCCTATTTATTCTCAAATAAATGCATGAAGAGTAATAGACGAAAAGCTAGAGAAGACGGCCTTCAAATTCTGTATCAGTTAGATCTGAATAATCAACTGACGATTGAGATGGCTTTAAACCACTTTGAAGCTCTTTACCTACAAAGTCAGACAACCCTAGATCCCTTTACCAAGCGACTCGTGGTGGGAGTAGGAGAAAAACTGCAGGAAATTGATAAACGTCTCGCTGAGATCTCTTCCCATTGGCGACCTGATCGAATGGCAGCAGTGGATAGAAACATTCTTCGGTTAGGGGCATATGAGATTCTTTTTTGTGATGATATTCCAGGGACTGTCACAGTGAACGAAATGGTCGAAATCGCGAAAGAGTTTGGTTCTGAAAATACCCCGGCTTTTGTGAATGGGGTTCTCGATAAGCTCAAAGAAAAGTTTTCAAGTAAGACAAAAGCCGAATAATTCTTTTTTTACCCTAGGTTAGTTACGGAAGATAAATTATGCGACATTGTAAGGGGCGGCCGCAAAGGGGAATCAAAAACTTAATCCACTAATGAAGCGTTCGATTTCGGCTGCAGTTTCCTCTAGAGCCTTATTGGTAACATCAAAAACTGGCCAGCGACGATTTTGTCGAAAAATCTGTTTGCAGTAATCAATTTCCAATTCAACTTGTTCTGGATCGGCATAGGAACTATTTGGATCTTCGCCCATTTTTAGAAGTCGTTCTCGTCGAATCCTGACAAGAGCCGCTGGATCAATAATGAGCCCAACAATTTTACGCTGATCGGTTTGAAATAATCGCTCCGGTAACGGAATTCCTCGGACAACTGGTACGTTGGCTACCTTCCACCCTTTATAAGATAAATAAATAGAAAGCGGAGTTTTGCTAGTTCTAGAAAGGCCCACTAAGACGATATCAGCCATTTCAAGATTGTCGGGAAAACGTCCATCGTCATGTTTTACGGTAAATTCAATTGCCTCAATTCTTTTAAAGTAAGATTCATTGACTTGATGGAATAGGCCGGGCTCTCCTTTTTGATTTTGAGTGAGAAACTGAGAAAGGAGATTAAGCAGAGGTCCTAAGAGGTCCACCGCGGGTACAATAAAAGTTTGAGCCGTTTTTTCAACAAACTCGCGAAGCGTCTTAGTCACAATCGTATAAACCACAATTCCACGCTTGCTCTGGGCTTCTTCAAAGATAGCTGTTACTTGAGGTTCAGTCCTGACATTTTTATAGCGCACGATTCTTAAATTTAGTCCAGAATATTGAACTAACGCGGCCTTAATGATCAGATCGGCGGTTTCGCCAGTCCCATCGGAGACAATAAAAAGAGTCAGACCAGTATTATCCAGCATTGTTTACCTTGATAGTTACCCCGGGTTTTTCAAGAAGGCCTAACCAACTAGCCGTTGATCTCATCACGCGAATATGAAAGTGAGCCCCTTCTTCTAGATAATCTTTTTTGATCACCTTCGAAAACTCGTGAATCTGGGATTGGAGCCAGGTATCGCTGTAGGGCACCGTAAGCTCTAAATCCATCATATCTCTTTCGAAATAGCCAAATATTGACTCTCTCAGGCGGCGCATATCAGCTGGTCTTAAAGCCGAGACGGAAACGCAATCTATGTATTTACGCTCTAAAATTTTAGGTAAGAAAATTTCCTTCACAAGATCCGCTTTATTAAAGACTAAGAAAGTGGGTTTGGTTCCAGCACCAATTTCCTCTAAAACATTTTTAGTAACTTCCATTTGCTCCAGAAAATAAGGAGAAGACATATCGACAACGTGAAGTAATACATCCGCTTCTAAAACTTCTTGGAGAGTTGAGCGAAAGGAAGCAACAAGACCATGAGGAAGTTTATCGATAAATCCAACGGTGTCGCTGAGTAAGATCGGCGGCCGTGTCTTAGGGTCAATAATTCGAACGGTGGAGTCGAGGGTCGCAAAAAGGCGATCATCTACATACACGTTGCTATGAGTGAGGTTATTCATCAAGGTAGACTTGCCGGCATTGGTGTATCCAACTATGGCAACTCTAAGAAATTTGTCCCTATGCCGTCTTTGAATTGACCGATCCTGCGCTTGATGAGCTATTTCCGTTTTTAATTTTGAAATACGGCTACGAATCATTCGTCTGTCTAACTCAATTTGCTTTTCGCCAACCCCCTTAAGACCGATCCCGCCTCTTTGTCTTTCCAAGTGGGTCCATTTGCGAGTGAGGTGCGTAGATAGATATTCCAGCATCGCCAGTTCAACCTGGTTTTTAGCCTCTTTTGTCCGAGCATGTTTTGAAAAAATATCCAAAATAATACCGGTCCGGTCAATGACACGACAGTTAAGTATTCTCTCTAAATTTCTTTGTTGGGTACCGGTGAGTTCTTGATCAAAAGCAGCTAAATCGCATTCTTTCTCTTTGATCAGAAGTGCGATTTCCTCAGCTTTACCTTTCCCGATGAAGAGCGATGGATCAGGCTTGATTCTCCGCTGAATAATGGTTTCAACCACTTTGCCACCGAGAGTTTGAATCAAACGATCTAGTTCACTAAGGGAACTTTCAACTTCATCTAGGGTATCGTCCCGAAACTGAACCCCGACGCTCAAAACGTATTCCGTCAAATCAGAGGAAATAGTATTGCTTCGTCGTTCTAAAAAGGAACTCATGATTGATTCTTAACCTATCAGTTTTTCAAGGCAAATGCGATCTGTTAAGGTAAGTTTATGAGGCCAGTAATTTGCTACCTTGCAGTTGTTTATTGTGTTTTATGCTCATTCACCTGTTGGGGGGAACGGAGCTGTGGAGAGGCTAAGATTATCGCTGGTTCCTCCTGTTCGACGCTTAAAGTTCAATTCGACTTGGAAGCTTGTGGGGGGAAAAAAGAAGGGGCCCAGCTTGAATGTGAGTTAGACAGGGCCAACGCTCTTTTAATGACAGAAACACACACCTATCACATTCCCGTTCGTGAGATTGCTCCCGGTGTTTGGACTCTGGTTGGAAGCCTGAGAGAGTATCCAAAGAAATGGAGACCTCAGGAAAATAGTCAGGGTTCCGTAGTTTTTCGGCTAAATCGTCCGCAGGAAATTAGTCAGTCTTGGCCGTCCATGTTTGAAGTTAGTGGACAGTTTCGATTTCGGGTTGAGGAAAACAGAAAAAATGATTTCTCTTCTGAAAGAGGATTTTCTTCACTTCGGGCACGAGCCGGTCTGTTTTTTCATCCCACTGAAAATGTCGAGTTTCTTTTGCAGCCTCAAGCGGTTCATCTTTTGGGAGAGCCACTGCTCCAGCCAGCGACTTCTAATCTTAATGTCGCCGTGGGAACTAGCGGGTCTAGCCGAGATCCTCAGCTGAGTTTTCATCAAGCTTTTGGTCAATTTCGGCTTAGTCCGGTTTGGCGACTGATTTTAGGAAGGCAAATACTAAGCCTCGGAGATGAGGTTTTAGTGGGCGCTTCTGATTGGGAAAATCCTGGCAGAAGTTTCGATGGGGTTCGATCACGGATCGAATGGGGAAAAAGTTCATGGGACCTTTTTTCTACAAAATTATGGGATAACAATACTCAAGGTACAGGCCCCGGCGATCGGGACTTTCATGGATCTCATTTGTCATGGACTCATCCTAATCGTGATGTGACCCTGGCACCTTATTTCTTTTGGTTAAGAGATCATCGCTCGCATTTGAATCAGTTATTTACTTCAGGGTTACACGCAAGATTAAATTTGGGCGAAGTTGAATTGAGGGCTGAGGCATCAGGGCAGTGGGGTGAGACTACCGGGCAGCAAATGTGGGCTGAACTGAAGTCCAGGGCATTTTCCAATCTAGGAATTCAAGTAGGAGTGGATGGCTTTTGGTCTAGTCCTGACTTTAACCCTCTTTTTCCTTCGACGCATAAATGGCTGGGATGGGCAGATGTTTTGGGGCGGAGAAATCTTTCGGGGCTAGGATTCCAATTCGGGTTGAATCCGTTTCTGAGTTCGGAATTTTTAATAAGGGGACTTCATTTTTTAAAATCAAATACCGAGTTTCCAGTTTATCAAGTAGATGGTTCTACCCCCGTAAACAACTCGAGTGACAAAGAGCAGACTCTTGGGTCAGAGCTCGATCTTATTTTTAAAACTCCCGTATTAAAATCTGTCGAGTTGGTTGGAGCAGCCTCAGTTTTTCTTCCTTCTAGCTCACTGAAAATGACCTTTTCTGACTCGTGGGTGGGAAGATTTGAAGTATCTCTCGTATCGAATTTTTGATTGGCTAGGACTCCAGAATCTTTTTCGTCCAATTCCTGAACATATTCTCCAAGAATGCGCGCTGCGCCCCAGGGTCAAAAACTGGCCTTTGGGTTGCAGATTCAAAAGAAACTAGGGAAATGCAGCCTCAGTTCGAGTGGGCGCGGTACTTTGTGAGCTTTTGATTTTCAAGGTTGTATCATCCCCTAACCCCCAAACTCCTCAAAGGAGTATGTTAAGACCCGGGTTGAGCTCTCTGACTTGAGTTCGGCCCAGGTCTTATCGTAAAATAAGCCTTAAAAATGAGGCGAACATCTTTGCAAATTAGAAAAGCATTTCAAACTCTCTCTTTGGTTACTTTGGGAGCTACTGTTATTTCAGCTCTTTTGGGCCTTATCGTTCTTTACTTTATTACTTCAGGGCTTCCTCCAGTTAGTCAGTTGAAGAATTTTCAGCACTCTCATGCCACTGAAGTCTTCTCAGATGACGGAAAAAAAATTGGGGAGTTCACAACTGAGCGGAGATACCCGGTCAACTATAAGGAAATTCCAAATCACGTCATTCAGGCCTTTCTTTCTGCCGAAGATTCAAACTTTTTTCACCACAAGGGAATTGATCTCAATAGTATTGCACGTGCAATTTGGTCAAATGTGGTGCGAGGACGATATGCTCAAGGGGGAAGCACGATCACCCAACAAGTAGCTCGCGCTCTTCTGCTGGAGTCCAAGAAAAAAGTTATTACTCGAAAGCTTCGAGAAATGGTTTTGGCTTATCGAATGGAGAATGAGCTTTCTAAGGAAGAAATTCTAGGTCTCTACTTATCCGAGATTTATTTGGGACATGGTTCATACGGGATAGGGGCGGCTGCTCGCAATTATTTTCATAAAGACGTTAAAGAACTAACTGTAGCTGAGGCTTCTTTGTTGGCGGGATTGCCGCAGAGACCAAATGACTGGAATCCCTTCCATCATCCAGACCTGGCAAAGCGTCGGCAGTCTTATGTTGTCCGACGAATGGTTGATGAGAGCTATCTTGACCCGGAAAAGGCAAAAGAAGTATTGGCGGATGGCATTAGAGTTTACCCATTGGAAGACCTTAATAATTCGGCTGCGCCTTATTTTGTAGAATATGTTCGTCAATACCTCATGGACAAATACGGCTCCGAAGAGATTCTGAAACAGGGATTCAAAGTTTACACTACAGTGAATTTTAATTTTCAGAAATCAGCGGAACAAGCCATGATTAAAGGAGTTCGCGAGGTAGATAAGAGAGCTGGTTGGCGGGGAGTTTCCCGAAATTTAAGTACCGAGTCGGACAAAGATGAATGGAAAGCAGCTGTTCATAAACAAGTTTTAGAAGATTTAAAGCCTCCTCGATTGCTTCCCGGAGATGCCGCCGAGCGGGCTCTGAAGGTTTTGGAAATTGATTTAGCTCCCTACGGGACGGCTGCGAGTCGATTTGTGGGCGATACTCCAATCAAGATTGGAAATTATTACCAAGGACTTGTTGCTCGAGTCGATAATGAGCGAAATGAAGCAGAACTACGAATCGGGCTGACTCAAGCCAGATTGCCAGTGACGGGAATGTCCTGGGTTTTGATTGATGACAAGCCTACTCAGCGAGTAGAGCAGGTATTAAAAGTTGGAGATATTGTTTCGGTAAAAGTGGAGCAAGTCGAAAAAGACAAAGGGATTGCAGTAGTTTCTTTAGAGCAAGAGCCTGAGGTTTCTGGGGCTTTGCTTTCTTACGACGTAAAAAACGGTTTTGTAAAAGCCATGGTGGGGGGATTAGATTTTCAAAAGAGTAAATTTAACTGTGCACTTCAAGCAAAAAGACAAGTGGGGTCAACCTTTAAGCCCCTCATTTACGCAGCCGCTTTTGATAAGGGGTTCTCCCCATCGTCTTTGGTGACTGACTCTCCGGTCGTTTTCCGAAATGACGATAAACAAGAAGTCGATACAAGTACGGTGATGGGTGAAGACTGGAAGCCACATAACTTCGGCGGAAAGTTTGAAGGGGACATTCCTTTACGGTTGGCCTTAATCCGTTCTATGAATGTTCCAACGGTAAAACTGCTTTCTGAGATCAGTATTGATTACGGAATTCAATATGCTCGAAGCGTTGGGATCACCTCCCCTTTACCGCGCGATTTAACAATTGGCTTAGGTTCCTGGTCTGCAAGCTTGGAGGAAATTATGCGGGCCTATGCCATCTTCCCACGTTTAGGAAAGCCCGTTGTTTTAAACTATATCAAGCGAGTGGAAGATGGGGCCGGAAAAATTCTAGAGGAACTTCCAGCTCTTCAAAACCCAACTGAAAATCAGAACACACCAAGCATTGTGGCGGAAGCACTCCAGGAAAATGAGGCACCTGTCATTTCTCCGCAAACGGCCTATGTCATGACAGATTTACTAAAGTCTGTAATTCGGGAAGGGACGGGAAGGGCTGCTGCCAGTGCTCCAGGAGCTATCGCCGGAAAGACAGGCACCTCAAATGATCATCGGGATGCTTGGTTTGTGGGGTATTCTCCCCAGGTAGTTTCAGGTGTTTGGATTGGTTATTTGAAAGAAAAAGCCCTTGGAATGAGTGAGACTGGCGGAAAAGCTGCTGCTCCCATTTGGGCTGAATATATGAGGGCCATCAGCTCGTCCTATTCCAAAAATGATTTCCCAATCCCAGAAGACATCGTGTTTGCCTATGTAGATAAATTAACCGGAAAAATCGCAGCTCCCAGCAATCCAAATCGAGTCAGAGTGGCCTTTAAAGCTGGTGCAGTCCCAAAC
Organism: Bdellovibrio sp. ZAP7; assembly: GCA_945878405.1. Lineage (GTDB taxonomy): Bacteria > Bdellovibrionota > FAC87 > UBA2466 > UBA2466 > RFNO01. Next base: position 49,766 of record CAMCTJ010000006.1, on the reverse strand, counting down.
ATAGCAGCTTCAAATATTCGAAGAGTTGGAGAGCCCAACCTTCGAACCACGACAGCAACTCCGGGCGAATCTAAACCGGGTGAGACTCCCTCTGGGCCCGCTGTTGAAGAGGCCCAATCTCCGGAGCTTTCTCAAGACGAAACTCTCGATTTTCCAAGAGAAGGTTACGAGTAAGCCCCCAGGGGGTCCCCTACTTGTTTTATTTCTTGGAAACTGCTAATAAGGGGCAGTCTCGTTGACTGAATTTAACGAAGCGGGCCGAAAAGCCCGCTTTTTTACTATTTTGAGGGGAGTCTTTGGACTCAATATCTAAAACAGATCTAGAGCATAAGTTATTAGATTTATGCGAAAAAGAGTTGTTGCCTTTAGGGTATCGAGTAGTGGATCTGGATTGTCATGTTTCGGGTAAAACTCTTTTAAGAATTTTTATCGAGTCTGCTAATGAAGGACCCCAAGTATCCATTGATGATTGTGTGACCGTATCGAGACACTTGGATCCGCTCCTTGAAGCTGGCCAGTATATTAATGCTTCGTACGAACTTGAGGTGTCCTCGCCCGGACTGGATCGTCGTCTTCGGCTCTCAACTGATTTTGAGAAAGTAGCTGGAAAAGAACTCAAAATGGTACTTACGGAAAGTATTCCCGGCATTGGAGGCCAACTTCGAGGGCACTTGTTAAGAGTGCTTCCAGGCCAACTTGAAATGAAAGTATCGGGAAAAGAAGTTTTGGTGGAGTTGAATAAAATTAAAAAAGCCCAAACTGTTTGGGAATTTAGAATTTAGCGGGAGGAAAAATGGCATCTGAACTATCACGAGTATTGGATCAGGTTCAAAAAGACAAAGGGATCGATCGTTCTGTTTTGGTTGAAGCTCTCGAATCTGCCATGCTAACGGCGGCAAAAAAGAAATTTGGATTGCACGTCGAATTGGAAGCTCACTTCAACGAGGATTTGGGAGAAGTAGAGTTGTTTCAATTCAAGACCGTGGTTGAAGATGTTGCAGATCAGAATACGGAAGTTCTTTCTGACGAAGCTAAGCAATTAGATCCGGATGTTGCTTTAGGTGACAGTATCGGGATTAAACTAGACTCATCTGAGTTTGGAAGAATCGCGGCTCAGACAGCTAAACAGGTGATCATCCAAAAAGTTCGTGATGCCGAACGGGATATTATCTACAACGAATTTAATATTAAAAAAGGTGAACTGGTAAGTGGAACCTGTAGAAGAGTTGAGAAGGGCTGTATTGTAGTCGATGTCGGTAGAACAGACGCTATTTTACCTACTCGAGAACAAATCCCTGGTGAAAGTTTCAAGCCCGGGGATCGAGTGTTAGCTTTTCTGATTGATGTCCAGCAAACTCCTCGCGGGCCAAAAATTGTTCTGTCCCGAACATGTCCTGAGTTGCTTATTCAGTTATTTAAAAATGAAGTACCAGAGGTTGCTGAAGAGATTGTGCAAATCAAAGGAGCTGCGAGAGAACCAGGGATTCGTGCAAAGATCGCAGTTACTTCGTCAGATCCTGACGTTGATCCCGTGGGAGCGTGCGTTGGAGTAAAAGGAGCTCGCGTTCAAAACGTGGTTCAGGAATTGCGCGGAGAAAAAATCGACATCGTGCCTTGGGATGCTGATGAGACTCGTTTTGTCTGTAATGCACTGGCTCCAGCCGAAGTTTCGAAAGTTGTTATTGATGAATATCACCATGCTATGGAAATCGTAGTCGCTGATAATCAACTTTCTCTAGCCATCGGAAAAAGAGGCCAGAACGTTAAGTTGGCGTCTATTTTATCTGGCTGGAAACTAGACATTCTTTCAGAGACAAAGATGACAATTCGGCAAGATGCAATGAAAGCGATGTTTATGGCCATTGAAGGGATGACGGATACCCTTGCTCAGAGTTTGTATCATTACGGTTATACAAAAGTAGAACAACTCACTGTAACCGAAGTGGAGCAATTGAAAGAAGTTCCAGGATTCTCTGAAGAGAAGTCTATTGAAATCAAGGCTAATGCTCAAAAACTTATCGACTCGGGCAAGCTAGATGAAATGCGAAAGCATTATCTTGAAACAGAAAGGAAAGCCTCTCAGGATCCTAACAAGATGTCTTCTGATGCCGTGTTTGAGCGATTAAAAGCAGAAGTTAAAGCTCATGAGGAACGTGCAAAGAGTGAAGAGAAGACAGCAGATTCTGGACAAGCAACTGAGTAACTACTTATAAGGGACACAACTAAGCATGACTGGAAAATTAAAAGTCTACGAATTGGCAAAAGAGCTGGGAGTCGAAGCCCAGCATTTGTTAGAGGTTACTCAACGTTTAGGAGTGAAGGTAAAAGGAATTACCAGCATTCTTGGAACGGAGGAAAGCCGAACAGTTCGAGAATATTTTAAGAAAAATAAGCCGAATACAACAAAGAAAGAGGCAGCGGCTGCGACAACTTCTCAAACTGCCGTTTCAGAGAAGCGAGTTGGAGCTACTGTAATTCGAAGAAGAACAGTCGCCAAAACTCCGGAAGCCGCTCCCGTGGTGGAGCCACCCGTTGAAGAGAATGAAGTTGAACAGACTGCAATTGCCGCTACGCCCGCAGAGGAACCCTCAGTTGTCGTAAGTGAAGTAGCAGAAGCAGCTGAAGTAGTTGAAGCCGAGGAAGTTCCGGTTGAAGTTGCAGCAGCCCCTGTTGCGCCTGAGAAAAAGCAAGAAGCGCCTCCTGAGCCTCCCAAACGAAGGTTCTTTCCGTCCATTGTAAAACGTGTATCTACGGAGTCCTATTTAGGTGAAAAGGTCGGGCCTAAAGTAGATCGTCCTAAACGAGAAATCACTCCGAAACCTGCAGCGAAAAAACCTGGAACTCCGGGAAGTGCAGGGGCACCGAGAGAAGGTGGATCAGCGGAGACAGGACCGATATTTGGATTAAAAAGAGTGCAAGAAGTTGAAGCTACTCCCAGCGTTGATGCCACTAAGGAGGCAGGAAGAAGAAGGATGCTGGAGCGGCAAAACACCGTTTTTAAAAGTTCGGATTTCTTGAAGCGAGAGCTGGTTCACTCCACAAAAAAGAGAAAGAATGCGATTGCCCGCCCCGCAATGAAGACTCAAATAACGACCCCTGCAGAACACAAACGAGTTGTTGAAATGGGGAATGGAATCACGGTTGGTGATCTCGCAAAAGAAATGGGTCAAAAAGCAGCTGCGGTCATTCAAAAGCTTATGTCTCTTGGAGTAACCGCAGCTCAGAATCAAATGATCGACTTCGACACTGCTTCGCTGGTTGGTCAGGAATTTAATTTTGAAATCAAGCAACGAGTCTTTAAAGAGGAAGACTACGTCCCTGCGCTTGATTTAACCCCGGAAAACCTCAAAGCTAGAGGCCCTGTGGTTACCATCATGGGCCATGTTGACCACGGTAAGACATCTCTCTTAGACGCTATTCGGAAAACGAATGTTGCTAAAGGAGAGGCAGGTGGAATTACACAGCACGTGGGTGCTTATTACGTGGATGTTCCTAAAAGGGGTCGAGTCACCTTTATCGACACTCCAGGCCATGAAGCTTTTACTGCGATGCGGGCACGGGGAGCAAAAGTAACCGATATTGTGGTTCTGGTTGTCTCGGCAACAGACGGAGTAATGCCTCAAACTTTGGAATCGGTAGATCACGCCAAGGCTGCGGGAGTTCCTATCGTAGTTGCAGTAAATAAAATTGACCTCCCAGATGCTAACCCGGATCGAATCAAGCAAACTCTTTCCGGACATGGATTGGCTCCCGAAGAGTGGGGAGGCGATACCTTGTACGTTCCAGTGTCTGCAAAAACTGGCAAAGGCATCGATACGTTGCTGGATTCCATTTTGCTTCAAGCAGAAGTGTTGGAGCTTAAAGCAAATTATGATGTGCCGGCTAGAGGTACAGTAGTTGAATCGCGATTAGATAAAAATCGCGGACCATTGGTATCCGTTCTTGTCCAGCATGGAAATCTACACCCTGGCGATCTGATCGTGTGCGGTCTTTTCTATGGCAAAGTAAGAGCATTGAGTAATGATCGTTCACAGAGAGTGGATGAAGCTTCACCCGGAGTTCCCGTTGAGATTTTGGGTTTGCCGAGTGTTCCCGATGTCGGGGATCTGTTTTACGTAGTAGCTGATGAAAAGACTGCAAAAACCATCACTGAATCCAAAGCTGAACAACTGAAACGAACAGCAGCTGAGAGTAAGCCTAAATTAACCTTAGAAGAAATGCTGGCTCAAGCTGCGACAGATAAAGAGCTACGAGTCATTTTAAAAGCCGATGTTCAGGGTTCTGTTGAAGCTTTGAGAGAAACCATAACAAAGTTACCCAGTGAAAAAGTAAAACTGAAACTTCTGCATGCCTCCACGGGTGGAGTAACCGAGAGCGATATCATGCTGGCCTCTGCCAGTAAGGCTGTCGTGGTCGGGTTTAATGTTCGTCCCGATATTAAAGCTATTAAGCTTGCCGAAAGACAAGGTATCGAAGTTCGAACCTATAGCATCATTTATGAAATGCTCGATGATTTGAAGAAAATGTTGCTGGGGCTGGTGGATAAAAAAGTTCGTGAAAAAGTTATCGGACGGGCTGAAGTCCGAGATATCTTCTCTGTTCCAAAAGTTGGCACAATTGCTGGAAGTGCAGTAATCGACGGAAAAGTACAGCGAGGCTGTTTCTTGAGGCTCTTGCGCGAAAACAGAATAGTTTACGAAGGTAAGATTTCATCTTTGAAACGCTTTAAAGAAGATGTGAAAGAAGTGGCCCAAGGATTTGAGTGCGGTATTGGACTTGAAAACTTCAATGACTTGAAGCTCGGCGATCAATTCGAGGCTTATATCAAGGAAGAAATTGCTGAAACCAATTTATGAACGGGTCCATTCGCACGGAAAAAGTTGCTCAAACCATTCGAGAGACGCTCATGAATGTTCTATTAAGGGATGTCTCTGACCCCCGTTTGTCTGATGTGATGGTTACCGATGTAAAAGTATCCAAGGATTTGCATCTAGCTTGGGTGTACTACGACACTCGAGATGGAGCTTCTCTGGAAGAAAAAAAACAAAAAGAAATTGAGAAGGGGCTTAAGAGCGCAACTTCCTTTTTTCGGCGAAAAATCGGCGAAGCAATGGCCACAAAGTTTACCCCTGATCTTCGTTTTAAAAGAGACACTCATGGTGGGGAAGTAGCCCATTTAATGAGTTTGATGGACCAAATTTCTCATAAGGATATGAGCGTTTCCTCTGAGGAATAGATGTTAACTGAAGCTGTATTGATAGTGGACAAGCCGGTTGGGCCAACCAGTTTTGATGTCGTTCGAAATTTAAAAAAAATATTTCCCAACGACAAAATCGGGCATGCAGGAAGTTTAGACCCCTTTGCTACCGGGGTATTGGTGCTTTTGTTGGGCAAAGCCACCAAGATTTCAAATTCGCTTATAAATTCTGACAAGACCTACCGAGCGACGTTAACCTTAGGAACAGAGACTGATTCTTTAGATTTAACAGGAAATCCCATTAAGACTGCAGCGGTTCCTCCGTTAACTGAGGAACAAGTCGCTTCCTGTTTAAAGAGCTTTGAAGGAGAGTGGTCCCAACTCCCCCCGATGTTTAGCGCTAAAAAGGTTCAAGGGGTTAGGCTTTATGAATTGGCTCGGATGAACGTCACTATCCCCAGGGAGCGAGTATCGGTTCAATTATATCGGTTGGACCTGATTCAATGGGAGCCCTCTCAGGTGGTTTTTGAGGTCCATTGTTCAAAAGGTACCTATATTCGTAGTTTAGGGAAGGAAATTGCCGAAAAGCTGGGCACTGTCGGGCACTTAACGGCGCTAAGACGTTTGAGCTGCGGTCCCTTCCAAATTGATGGAAGTGCAACGTTAGAGCAGATCCAGGCCGAGCCTGAGGAATTTCGACGGCGCGGCTATCAGAACTTTACCCGTCTTTTAATGGCGGCCACCCAAGATACTTAATTGCCAAGAAGAATCAATAATGGTAACTCCTTGGCCCATAACTTAAGACTAGAGTAATAAAAGAAGGGGTCCCGTGAGTCTTACAAAAGAACAAAAAACAACGTTAATCGGTAATTACAAGATTCATCCCGGAGATACTGGTTCTCCAGACGTGCAAGTAGCATTGCTGACCGAGCGAATCAATAGTTTAGCTCCTCATTTCAAAGAGCACAAAAAAGATCACCATTCTCGTCGTGGCTTGCTGAAATTGGTAAGTTCGCGAAGACGTCTGTTGGATTATATTAAAAAGACAGACAACGCTCGCTACCAGCAGCTGATCCAGCGCCTCAATATTAGAAAGTAAAGGAAACTAAATCATGAACGTCGTCGAAGTAAGCCGTGAATACGGCGGACGTCTGTTAACTCTACAGACCGGTAAGCTCGCCAAACAAACAGATGCTTCAGTAGTTGCAAGATACGGAGACACAATGGTTTTAGTAACCGTTGTCTCCGCAAGAAAATTAGGAGCGTCAGCAGATTTTTTTCCTTTAACTGTGGATTTTCAAGAGAAGTACTATTCTGCAGGAAGAATCCCCGGAGGGTTTTTTAAAAGAGAAGCTAAGCCTTCCGAAAAGGCAACTTTATCTGCCCGATTGATTGATCGACCGATTCGACCTCTTTTTCCTGAAGATTATCTGTATGAGACGAATGTCGTTGTTACAGTGCTATCAGTAGACGGAGTAAATGAGCCAGACTTTGTAGCTTCAATTGCTGCTAGCGCTGCTCTTCATATTTCTGACATTCCTTTTAGCGGACCAGTGGCAAGCTGTCGTGTCGGTCTGCTGGATGGCAAACTAGTTCTTAATTTCCCTCCCTCAGAAGCTCCCAACACCAAGTTAGACCTTCTCGTTGCTGGAGTTCCCACTGGTGTGGTGATGGTGGAAGGGATGAGTCGAGAAGTTTCTGAAAAAGAAATGGTCGACGCACTCGATTTTGCCCAGCAGGAGATGAAAGTTATTTTTGAGATGCAAGAAGAGCTTCGTCAAAAAGCTGGAAAAGAAAAACGAACCTATAATAAACCTCTTCGTGATGAAGCCTTAAAAAAGAACGTTCGTGATTTTTGCTGGCCTCAGCTTGAAAAGGCATTCTCTATTCGTGAAAAGCTAGCTCGGTATTCAGCTATCGACGAAGTTAAAAAAGCGATGGAAGAAAAGTTCCTCGTCAAAAATCCCACTGTGGATGAAGAGAAAGCTAAAAACAAATTAGTGGGCACTTATTTTGAGGAAACAAAAGCGGCGTATGCTCGCGAACTTACCGTAAACACGCAGCGACGTATTGATGGCCGTGCTTATAATGAAATTAGACCGATTTCTTGTGAGACAGGTTTATTGCCACGAGTACACGGATCAGCTCTTTTTACTCGAGGGGAAACTCAGGTGTTGGCAGCCATCACTCTGGGAACAGCTGACGATGAGCAAAAAATTGACTCGATCAGCGGGGTGTTTCAAAAAACCTTCTTGCTCCATTATAACTTTCCGCCCTTTTCGGTGGGTGAAGCAAGGCCACTTCGACCACCCGGTCGACGAGAAATTGGGCATGGTTTCTTGGCTGAACGAGCTTTGTTACCGTTAGTTCCTTCTAAGGAACAATTCCCCTATACGATTCGCTTAGTATCGGAAGTATTAGAGTCAAACGGTTCATCTTCAATGGCTACGGTTTGTAGCGGTTCATTGGCTATGATGGACGCTGGGATTCCGCTTGCGAAACCCGTTGCAGGTGTAGCGATGGGTCTGATTAAAGAAGGCGAAAAAATTGCGATTTTATCGGATATTTTAGGTGATGAAGACCATCTTGGGGACATGGACTTTAAAGTCTGCGGAACTCAAGAAGGGGTTACTGCTTTCCAAATGGATTTGAAAATCGGTGGCGTATCCAGAGAAATTATGGAGAAGGCCCTGGCTCAAGCGAGAGAAGGCAGATTGCACATCCTTTCAAAAATGAACGCCGTTCTTGATAAGGCCAAAGAAGAGTTTTCACCGTATGCGCCACGCATTTTCACAATGCGGGTAAAACCTGACAAAGTGAGAGAAGTCATTGGCTCTGGCGGTAAAGTCATTCGAAGTATCATTGAGCGCACAGGCGTTAAAATTGATATTGAAGATGACGGTCTCATTAAAATTGCATCTGCTGACGGTGAATCGGCTCAAAAAGCTATTGATATCATCAATCAGATCGTGGAAGAGCCCGAACCCGGAAAAATTTATGAAGGTAAAGTAACGAAGATTGCTGATTTCGGTGCTTTCGTTGAAATTATTCCTGGCACTGAAGGACTTTGCCACATTTCTGAGTTGGAACATTTCCGAGTTAGATACGTTGATGACGTTGTCAAAGCAGGAGACATCATTAAGGTTAAATGCTTGGAAGTTGAACCCAGTGGAAAAATCCGACTTTCACGAAAAGCTCTGATCGAAAAACCCGAAGGAGCTCCACAAGAGCAAGACGCAGGCCATCGCGAAGAGCGATCACGAGACGACAGACCCCGTGGTCCGCGTAGCGAAGGTCGAGGCCCCCGAGGGGGAGATCGCGGCGGAGACCGCGGTGGTCGATCGATGGGTGGAAGAGATCGAGGGGACAGACCGGGAAATCGGATGCCTCGAAGAGATGATCGATTCCGTGATCGAGATCGTGACGGGGATCGAGACAGAGATCGATTCCGTGACGATCGTGATGCGATGCCATCTGATAGAGATGACGACGATCGCTTCAATCGTCGAGATGATGATTAACCATCATGGTAGTGCCCCAGTTTCGTAAGGCTGTCTTAAGTCAGGGAGTAACATTAGTTGCAGAATCGCATCCCTACGTTCGCTCCGTTTCGATTGGCGTGTGGGTAAAGGTAGGAAGCGTTAATGAAAGTCCTTCCTTAAATGGGGTCAGTCACTTCATCGAGCATCTCGCATTTAAGGGCACCAAAACTAGAGCTCCTCAGCAAATTGCAACGGTCCTAGAAGGGCTGGGTGGGGATCTAAATGCTTTTACGGAGAGAGAAGTTACTTGTTTTCATGCGACGGTGTTAAATGAACACATCGATATCGCTTTAGATGTTCTGAGTGATCTAGTCGTTAATCCCACTTTTCCTAAATCTGAACTGGAGCGCGAACGTAAAGTTTTGTTGCAGGAACTGTCCATGGTCGAAGAGTCTCCCGAAGACTCCATCTACGATTCGTTATTTCGCCAGATATGGAAGGGCGAGAGTCTAGGACAACCCATCATTGGTTCCAGAAAAACAATCCAGGGTTTGTCTCGATCCATGGTGGAGCACTTTTTTGAGGATCACTACCAGCCTGCTAATATTGTGATCTCAGTGGCTGGCGGTATTGAATTTGAACCCCTAAGAGAGCGGTGCGAACATTATTTTCGGTTCAACAAACCCCAACAAAAACTCAATTTGAAGCGGCATCCGGTTCACTATCACCAAAGGCATTGGTTCCAAAAGAGCACAAGTGACCAATTACACTGTCTTGTTGGTTTTGAGGGCGTGGGCGTTCGCGATCCTAAGAGATATGCCTACCTTTTATTAAGCTTCGTTCTCGGCGGAGGAATGGGAAGTCGACTTTTTCAAGAGATTCGTGAAAAAGCCGCTCTTGCGTATTCAGTCGATTGCGATTTTTTACCTTTTGCTGAAACGGGAATTTTCACCATTTATACCGGAATGAGTTCTCGCTCTTTGGGAAAATCATTAGAGATTCTCTCGGCCGAGTTTGAAAAACTGAGAGACGGTGATTTGCCGATGGAAGAGCTAGACCGAGTAAAGGGCCAGCTCAAGGGGATGATTCTCTTGTCGGCTGATCAGATGGAAGCCAGACAGGAAGCATTGGCCCGAAACGAGATACTGTTCGGTCGGGCAATACCGGTTGAAGAAGTCCTAGCTTCAATCGACGCTGTGACTCAAGATGATCTACGACAGGCTGCGAAGGAGCTGTTTGTGCCCGAAAAAGAATCTTTAGTCGTGCTTTCTAAAAATAAACCCAAACTAAAAAAACTATCGGTGTTTCAATGATTCAAGTGCAAGTAAAAAAAATTAATCAGTCGGCAGAAATTCCTAAGTACATGACAACCGGAAGTGCAGGTTGCGATGTGAAGGCCTGTTTGCCTCAACCCTTAGAAATCTTACCGGGAAAGCGCGCCGCTGTGCCCACGGGACTCGCCTTTGGGATTCCAGAGGGCTACGAAGTCCAGGTTCGCCCGAGAAGCGGTTTATCGATCAAGCAAGGGCTAACAGTCGTCAATTCACCCGGAACCATTGATAGTGACTACCGTGGTGAAGTGATGGTGCTCATGATTAATTTGGGAGCAGAGCCTGTTAGACTGACACATGGGGATCGAATCGCTCAACTGGTAATTAAAAAAGTAGAGCAAATTCAGTGGGAATCAGTTGATGATTTGTCTCAAACGGATCGAGGGGCTGGCGGTTTTGGTAGTACAGGATGAACTAAACAGCATCGACTCTTTTAAAATAGAGCTGTCTTAACTTTAATTGAGCAAATTCTCGTCGATAACAATTTAAAATCTGATTCTTGAGCAGCATTAGCTGGTGTAGCCAAAGAGGATCTGAGACATAAACCAGGAGTTCTCCTTCAGTGATTCTTATGGCTTTTGAAACTTTTGCTGCTTCTTTTCCTACATAACGAGTCCAGGACTGTATGGCTCGGCTTTCCTGCATTTTCTTAAGAGCCTCTGGTTCGTCTTTAAAGAACTGATTGAGAAGCGCAGAAGCTTTTTCTGGAGCTCTCTTTTTCGTCGTAGCTTTTTTTGTTCGCAGTTTTCTGTGGTCGTTTTTGCGAATGTTATAAAGCTCTAAGAGCTCGGCTTCCGACTTCTTAGTTTTAAGCATGGCGTGAGAGTAGTCACTTCCGATCAATGTGTCACTGAGTTCTGTACGACGCGTCTAGCAAAGTGCTCAGTCCTTTGATATGAATAGCATTTTTACGTTGAGGGATTATGGATAGAAATTTAGCTCTTGAATTCGTCCGGGTGACCGAAGCTGCTGCTCTTTCAGTTGGTCGTTGGATTGGGCGTGGAAAAGAAAAATCGGCGGATGAGGCGGCCGTTGAATCCATGCGGAAGGCATTCGATTCGATTCGTTTTGATGGGACCATTGTGATTGGCGAAGGGGAAAGAGATGAAGCCCCTATGCTTTTTATCGGAGAGAAGGTCGGTGCTGGAGAAGGGCCCGAAATTGAAATAGCTTGCGACCCCTTAGAGGGAACCACGATTACTGCTTTAGGCAGAAGCGAAGCCCTTTCGGTCATTGCCGCTGGAGAGCCAGGATGTCTCCTCCATGCGCCTGATACTTACATGGACAAAATTGCCGTAGGACCGCAGGCCAAGGGGGCTATCGATATTACCAAGTCTCCCAGCTGGAATCTCAAAGAAGTTGCAAAAGCGATGGGTAAGTCCGTGGAAGATATGATGGTGATTATTCTCGATAGACCCCGCCATCAAGAGTTAATCAATGAAATAAGAGAGTGTGGAGCTCGCATTCGATTGATCGGAGACGGCGATGTCTCCGCAGCTATTGCTACCGTTAGGGAAGAAACTGGAATTGACATGTTGATTGGAATCGGCGGAGCTCCTGAAGGAGTGATTGCCGCAGCTGCTCTTCGTTGTTTGGGCGGCGACATGCAAGGGATGTTAAAATTTCGAAGTGATGAGGAGAAGACACGCGCGAGACAGATGGGAATCACAGATGAAAATAAAGTGTATGGTCTCAAAGATCTTGCAAAGGGAAATGTGATGTTTATTGCGACAGGGGTCACCCATGGAAGCTTTCTCAGTGGGGTTCGATACACTGCTCGAGGCGCTCACACCCATTCAATTGTAATGAGATCTGAAACAGGAACTGTGCGAGAAATCAGAGCGCACCATCATTTTGCCAAAAAACCAAACTACGGATGGTCGTGAGGAAAGGAACTAGCCATGGCCAGTCAGATACAACGCGAACGAGAATTCAAAGTAGCCCAAAAATCGCTCTATCAAGTCATTATCGACTTTGAGAATTATAAGACTTTTCTGCCCGAAGTCGTTGGCTCAACGATTGTTGCAGGAAAAGGCACTGAAAAGGTGAGAGTAAGATTCGAAATCGAGATGATGAAACGATTTGCTTATGACCTAGAATTTAATCTTTTTCCAGAGAAGGAAGTTCATTGGCGTTTAGTGGAAAGTGATTTTTTTAAAACTAATCAAGGTAAATGGATTCTTTCGCCTCATCAAGTGGGTACTTGGGTAAAATATGAGCTGGAAGTTGGATTTGGTTTTTTGGTTCCCGGATGGATTACCAAGAAGTTAACAGAAAGTAATTTGCCCCAGATGTTTGATAAGTTCGAAACCCGAGCAAAAGAGATTCAAAATCATGACTGAAAAAAAAGAAAACGAAAAACATAGTCCCTCTTTTGAGGATGAAAAAGATAAGCCGTGGTGGACAGAAGTCGTCAAAGATGTGACTGCTGCGGGTCTTGCAACCATTTTCATGACTGAAGAAGGAGTTCGTGGGTATCTGAAAGAAAAGAAACTTCCTAAAGAACTGGTTTCTTTGTTTATGGAAGGTTTCAGCAGAAAGAAAGATAGTCTCTATGAAATGTTGACTAAGGAGTTTGGAAAGGTGTTAGCAAAAACTGATATCAATAAAGAACTTCAAAAGTTTCTGGAGAGTCATGAAGTAGATATTCATGCGAAAGTAAGCTTTAAAAAGAAAGAGGGACATCATGAAAAAAGTAATTAAGACATCTGGAGCGCCTGCCGCCATCGGGCCCTATTCCCAAGCAATCGTGGTGGGTAACATGGTGTATGCTTCGGGGCAAATTCCTCTTGATCCCAAGAGTATGGAAATGGTGGGTAGCACGGTTGAGGAACAAACCGAACAGGTTCTGAAAAATCTCGCTGCGGTACTTGAGGCGGAAGGACTGGGACTTAAACATTTGGTTAAGACAACAGTGTTTCTAAAAAACATGGGGGATTTTCCTAAGTTTAATACCGTTTATGAAAAACATATGGTTGCGCCTTATCCTGCTCGAGCAACGGTAGAAGTGTCTGCGCTACCCAAAGGTGCCCTGGTTGAAATTGAAGGGATAGCATGTCGGGAAGGCTGATTCTTGCCGCTACTTTTCTCTTCTGTTTCTCGACACAGGGAGCTCCCCAGCTTGTAAATGCGATTGCAGCCAAAGTGGGTGATCGACTGATCACTGTTCAAGATGCTTACTTGTTTAGGGGAGTACAACGTCTCAGATCCGGTGAGCGGCCAGTGATACTTTTTGAAACGGACAAGAGTCTCAAGATCACAGTGCAAAAAGTAATGTTCGAAGAAATGATCTTGGCCGAGGCAAAAGCAGTTGATTTTAAAGAGCTGGATCCCAAACAGGTTAATGAAACAATCAAGCGGCTTAAAGAGCTAGGTGGGGGAGCAGATTGGATTCGACTGTTAAAAACGTTTTCTATTTCCGATTCGGAAGCGGCAAAGCGAGTGTCGCAAGGGTTACTGGCTGAGAGGTTTTTGAAAAAGAAAATTGAGAGTTTAACACCGGTGATTACAGACTCGGAGATTGAGCAGTACACCAAGAATTACCCCGAAAAAGTTAAGAAATTGGGAGATGAAAATCGTTCACTCGTTGCCGAGGCCCTGAAAAAAGAACGTGTCGATCAGGGGTTGCAGGATTATATCGACTTTCTGACCGAAAAATATGCCGCAACACTCTTGTTGTCCTAATGGAATGTAAAATTAGAAAGCTGACAGGAGAGGATCTCGAGAAGATCTACTCGATTGCGCAGGAGGTTCTAAAGCCTTTATGGAGCAAGAAAGAGTATGAGTATTTTCTGAGCCAACCGAGCTCCTTCTGTTGGGGAGTTGATGACTCTGAGGGATTAGCTTGTTTTATTTTGACTCTGTTAACAGGGACTGAAGTAGATGTAGTTTCTATTGCGACCCGTAAAGATGCCCAAGGTAAGAGATGGGCAAGAAATCTCCTTCAGAATGTTTTGTCGCTGCCCGGAATCGAACAAGCATTTTTAGAGGTCGATCCCACAAATGAGCCTGCCGTTAGACTTTATTTGGGCACCGGGTTTCAAGTACAAGGAATACGCAAGAAATATTACGAAGGAAAAAAAGACGCTTGGCTAATGAAATGGATCCGCTAAGTAGTCTTGCGAATCCAGGTTCTCAGTCGGGGATTGGCACTTTTGTTTCGTCGAAAAGAGGGAAGGGATGGAGTTGAGCATACTGTGCAACGAAACCAATCCAGGTGGAGATGAGACGGTGGAATCTCTGACAAGGCTTCTTGGGTTACATAATTAAGAAGATTAAAGTAATCGCGGTTGTTTTTACGAGAAAGAAAGGGACGGGGTGAGAGGTTCGCGGTTTCCCATTCCTGGATAAAGTCCTCGCGTACAGCAAAACAGCAGACTCCAATTGCGGGCCCAATCAAGACATGGAGATTTTTAAAATGAGAAAGTTCTTGATATGCCTTTTGGACGATTCCCTTTTTAACTCCTTTCCAGCCCGCATGAATGGCAGCTATGGCCCCGTTAGGGTCTTCGGTAAAAAAGAGTATAGGAAGGCAATCGGCAGTGTATACGTGAACCTCGGCCTGGTTAAAATGAGCGATAGCCCCGTCCGCCTGGGGTAAAGCCTTCGAGGCCATCTCAAGCTCCCCTGCTTTAGATAAATGTAAGATTTCGTTTCCGTGTACTTGCTCAAATAAAGGAACCGAATCCCCTTTTTTTTCAATTTCAATTCCCCATTCGATCGAGAACAAAGAGCCCGTCACAGGGAATTCTCCGCGCGTAAAAGTGCCAGGATAGTATCAAATGATTTAGGGCGTGGAGCTTCAAATTCCAAAACCTGTTTCGAAAGTGGATGTGTAAAGGTGAGAGTGCGGGCATGTAAAAAGGGATGTTCGAGGTTTGCCATAACCTGTCGGATGCCATCACTGATTTCTTCTGAGCGCTTGGCGGTAAGGCCTTTGCCGTAAATGGGGTCACCAACAATCGAATGACCAAATTCAGATAAGTGAACTCGGATTTGATGTGTGCGTCCCGTCAGTGGAAAAACCAGCAAGTGAGTATAAGAGCGAAAAATCTCTGAAGGCTTGAATCGCGTTTCTGCCGACCTTCCTTGTGAAGTCTTAGAACTCATTTTCTGTCGATGGACGCGATCTCGACCGATTGCATTTTTGAGTACTCCCTCTCTCTGGATTTGTCCCCAAACCAAGGCTTCATATACTTTTTTTACTTCTCGATTTTTGAATTGATGGGAGAGTGAGTCTTGAACTTCCCGATTTTTTGCTACTAACAAAACTCCACTTGTTCCTTTGTCTAGGCGATGAACGATCCCCGGGCGAATGGAGGACGAAGAAACAAACGAATCAGATTCACCCAAATAATGGAGTAAATGGTGAACTAAAGTGTCCCCACGGTGTCCCGCCGCCGGATGAACCACAATGCCTTGCTCTTTATTAATAACGAGGAGGTGCTCATCCTCAAAAAGAATGCTCAGAGGAGCTTCAACAGGCTCTAAGGCGAGACCTTCGTCTTCTAGCAAATCAATAGCAACTTCATCTCCGGCCTGAATTCGGATCGAATATTTTGTGAGAGGCTGTGAATTTATGGTGACACAGTTTTTTTTAAGGTGTTCCTGAATGACAGTTCTGCTTTTCTGGGTTTGACCAGCTAAAAACACATCGATTCTTTGTCCCGAATCTTCCGCCGCAACTATAAATTTAAAATTTGGCACGTTGAGAAAGGTCTTTATCAAAGTATTCTAAAAAAAGGCGAGCTGTTTCTTGGGGGTTTAGTTTGTAAACCTGGGCCAGGTTTTTCACAAACCCCTGCAAATAAACCCGAGCCGGCATATCCTTAATAATTTCTTCTTCGATGGCTTTTAGATAACGAATCGGGATTCGAGTGGTTCGAAAAATTTCTTCACGGGACAAGTTAAGTTTCTCACGAGTCTGACGTAAAGTTTGGCCAGTAACAGATTTAGGGTCAGGGTTTCGGAGAGAGTCTCTCTCCAAGCTCGACTGGGTTAATTTCAGGATCTCATCGTAGTCCTGTCGTTTTTTTGGATCCGTCAACGTCGTATAGGCCTCATCAATCCGACGAAGATAGGTAGAAATATCCTCCGCAGAGAGACCTAAGCCTCCAGAGGTTGCCCCCTGATTTAAGGCTCCCTTCACCGCATGATAGGCAGCCACTATTTCAGTGGAGGTGGCTTCTTTTCGAACCCTCAAAACTTGGTAATAGTTTTCAAGTGTTTGGCTCATTTTTAGAGACTGAATCTAACCCATTTATGGCTTAAAGGGTAGTATAATGCCTGGCGTTGGACATCGTTGGGAGCACGTGGTACGACTAGCCCAAGTATGCGAATTGACACTATAAGTCTGATTCTCTCCTGCTTTGTGGCAGCATTCCTGGGTATTGCGGTATTGATCCGTAACTTCAAAAATCCAGTTTACCGAAGCTTTTCTTTATTTTGCGGCATTCTGTTGGCTCGCGATTTTTTGTGTCTCATGAAGGGATTTGAAAAAACGGCCCTCTACGATCCTCAGATCTTTCTTCTTTTATCTTTGTTTGTGGGGCCTATCAGTCTGCTTTGGCTTAAGGAGCTTCAGCCAGACTCCTCTAGTTTGATAGCTCGAACGAAGTGGTTTTATTTGCCCTTGTTAGGAGCCATCGGTTTTGTCTCATTTTTCTCTGGATATTCAAGATGGTCGGGACTTCTCATCGCCCTCACTGAAGCCACTTACCTCATTCCAGCTTTTTTTTGGACGGCTGTGCTTGTTAAAAGTGAGCAGCGAGAAACATTACCGAGGGAAAAACTTCGTTACCGATATGCCTCTTGGGGATTGGTAGTCGTTATCGCTCTTCATCTTACGGATACATTGTATTTTTCCGATTTGAGTAGCGTTGTGCCATTGGGAACTCTCGCTCGTTCACTGTACCTTATTTTTCTTTTTCAACTATTTATTCAAAGAGAATTGCTGACTACCCAAGAATTGCTATCCAGAGCTTTTCTGTTCGGAAGTCTTTCACTGATTTTGTCTGGGATCTATTGGCTTCTCGTAAGTTGGGTAGGTTCTCGTCCCGGACTATTTTTGTTTAATACGTTTGTTGCCTCTTTTGCGATCATGGTTTTGTTTGAGCCTCTAAAAACTGCCGTGAGTCGGTTGATGAATCAAGTGTTTTTAAGAAAGAACGTGCAACTAGAATCGGAATTAAATGCTTTGGCTGAAGACTTGAGAGGCATCGCCGATCCCCGTGAATTGTCATTGAAGATTGCCGCAAGTTTAAAAAAGGTGTTGGGCATTGATAAAGCCGTTCTCTTTCTGCTTGAGAAAGATGGTTTAAGCTACGTTCGTGCTGACGGACGTTTTGAAGAGTGCGGCGGGGAGCTTTCCTCTGCAAATCCACTCGTAGAATATATGACCCTGCGGCGGGGGCGTCCGTTCGTGGGGGACTCCATTCGTACTGATTTACAATCTTTTCATTCTACGCAGGGGCGAAAATTTCTGGAAGACTGCCTGGACTCCTTAAGACAGCTTGGCGCTGATCTGGTGGTTCCGTTTTTCTATAGCGATAAGGTGGTCGGATTCATTGCTGCTCCTCTGAGCGAGCGTATTATTTTGAGTACAGATCTTCTCAGGTTGTTTGTGCCTGTATCTCGGCAAATTGCTCTGTTGTTAAAGAGCGCTCAGGCTTTGACGGTTTCCCGAGATCGCGAAAAACTTGTTACGATCGGAGAAATGGCCGCTGGATTGGCTCATGAAATCAAAAATCCACTAGGAGCCATAAAAGGCGCAGCTGAACTTTTAACCCATGAGAAAAACCCAGAAAACTCAGAAGAATATTTGAAGATCATTCAAGATGAAGCCAATCGTTTATCAGGAGTCTTGACTCAGTTTTTGGATTTTGCAAAGCCCAGAAAGCAGGATCCGGAGTCGGTTTGTGATCCTTTAAAGGTCATTGAACATAGCGCAGCTCTTTGCTTACGAGATGCCAAGGTGTCCTTTTGGGTTCATTCTGATCGCAGCGATATTTCTGTCGAGGCAGATCCCGAAATATTAAAACAGGTTCTTTTGAATTTATTCTTGAATGCAATTCAAGCAATGGAAGGGCAAGCAGATGCTGCCTTAAAAGTTCTGGTTAAAGAAATAAAACCACGTAGACGTTGGGCCTGGGGAATTCCGCTTTTCAAAACAATGGAGGGCTGGGAAAGTTTAGCGGAACAACCTGATAAGCTCTTTGTGGAAATTGAGATTCAGGATAACGGACCTGGCATTTCGCCGACGGATCGAAATAAAATTTTCACTCCTTTTTTTACAACAAAGGCTAAAGGCACTGGGCTAGGGCTCGCCATCTGTTTAAGACTTATTGAGTCTATGGGAGGAACTATCCAAGTTCGGACCAATTCGCCGAAAGGGACTCGAGTGATTTTGCACCTTCCTGGAATGGCTAAAGTTCCCAAGCCCGCGTTGCCTTCCTTTTCTACTGTGTCGCCTCAGGGTGCCCTATGAGCGCGATAAATATTTTGGTTCTTGATGATGAAAAAAACATAAGAAAAATTCTCTCAGCGATGCTGAAATCGGCTGACTACCAGTCGATACCCGTAGCAACGCTGCAAGAGGCTAAGCAAGCCATTCAAAAGCAAGAGGTTCAGGTAATTGTAAGTGATTTGAGACTGGAGCGAGAAGATGGTTTATCTTTGCTCAAATGGCTTCGAGAAGAGGGATTTAATATCCCGGTGATTATTCTTACTGCGCACGGCTCAATTGATTCTGCTGTTGATTCGATGAAACAAGGGGCGTTTGATTATTTGAGTAAACCCTTTGAGCGCCAGGAGCTCTTAAAGGTCATCGAAAAGGCCCTTCTGAATTACAGATTTAATCAAAATCACTCCGTGAAGCTGAGTGAGGGAGTCGTGTTTGTGGGGGCTTCTCCACAGCTTCATAAAGCGCTCACATTAGTCGAAAAGGTTGCTCCCACGGATACTACTGTGTTGATTACTGGCGAAAGCGGAACGGGAAAAGAATTGATTGCCCAAGCTATCCACGAAAAGAGCTCCCGACGTTTGGGGCCTTTAATTAAGATCAATTGTGCTGCTATCCCGGAGTCTTTATTAGAAAGTGAATTGTTTGGTTACGAGAAAGGTGCCTTTACAGGAGCTCACGCCACCAAGCCAGGACGTTTTGAACTAGCAGACCAAGGAACTCTATTTTTAGATGAAATTGGTGAGATGTCACTTGAGATGCAAGTAAAGTTGCTTCGATTGCTCCAAGAGAAAAGTTTTGAGAGAGTAGGAGGAATCAAAACGCATCACGTGGATGTCCGTCTCATCACAGCGACAAATAAGAATTTAGAACAAGAAGTAAAGAGCGGAACCTTTCGTAACGATCTGTTTTATCGGCTAAATGTCGTTCCGATTCATTTGGCTCCTTTGAGAGAACGAAGAGAAGATATCCCGCTTTTGGTCTCTCATTTCAGTAAAAAATTTGCAATCCGATTGAAAAGAGAGGCTCCGCAATTTTCTCCAGAAACAATGGAGTTGATGGTTCAGTTTCCCTGGCCAGGAAATATTAGGCAGCTAGAAAATGTGTTGGAGCGGTGTTTGATCATGGGAGATAGTCCCATGATACATCCTGAACAGCTGCCAGAAGAGATTTTGGATTTTGAGGAAGAGCAGTTTATCGAACGCCAAGTGAAAAGTTCCGGCGGGCTAAAAGATAAGGTCAAGGACGCTACTCGAAAAATTGAGAAAAAAGCAATTGAAGAAGCGCTGGTCGAAACTCAACAAAACGTGACTCAAGCGGCGCGCCTTCTCAACTTGAGTCGAAAAGGCTTGCAACTCAAAATAAAAGAATTAGGCATCCGCCCCTAAAAATGACAGGCAACCTTTTGGGCTTTTTTTAAAATTGTCTGGTACTCATCGTCTGGAATTTCTATCGCCCCGAGCGACGCTAAATGGGGTGTTAAAAATTGAATTTCGAGTAAGGAGAATCCCTGGCGTCTCAAGTGAGTAGTCAAATCATAGAGCGCAACCTTTGACGCGTTATCTTTTGTCGAGAACATGCTTTCAGCAAAAAACGCCCCTCCTAACTGAACGCCATAGACGCCCCCAACAATTTTTTCATCTAACCAAACTTCAACAGAGTGTGCGTGTCCCATACGGTGAAGCTCTGTGTAGGCTCTTAAAAATTCGGAATTGATCCAGGTTTCCGTGCGATTGGCACAACCTGAGATCACTTGGGTGAAATCTCGATTGTGAGTCACAGAAAAAATATTTTCTCTGAGGACCTTCCGCAAGGAACGAGAAACATGGAATTTATCGACAGGCAAAATGGCTCTCGGATCAGGCCGATACCACTCGATTTCTTCTGTCTGGGGTTCAGGCATTGGGAAAAAGCCTTGAGAATAGGCCCAGAGGAGTTCAGTTGCTGGAGGGAGGGTTTTAGTCATAGATAACCTAACCATCCTAAGCTTAGCACAAAATCCTGGATCGCGTATATAAGTAATTGAAATTGCTAATTAAAAACGGGGCCCTCATCAGGTTGAGTGGGTTGAGGTATATTTAATTCGCAACTATGAAACAGCTTCATTTAGGGTCTTTAAAACTTTTAGCTTTTATTGCCATTTTTTTCTTTGCCATCAGTTTTTTTTGGAGTTCGGGAAAGAAGAAATCCCCTTATTCGAAGAGAGCCATCGCTCAATCTCTTACCAGTTCAGTTTCAAAAAATGAATTTCCGCCAGCTGGTGAGATAGAGCTTACGGATGAAAATGAAAAAACGTCAGGACAATTTACCTATACGTTAGATCAGGATCTTCAAGAGACTTTAATAAAACAGTTTGAATCTTATAAACCTGACTATGGGGCATTTGTAGCTATCGATCCGAAAACTGGGTCGATTCGAGCTTTGTTTAGTTACACTCGAAATAAAAAAGACATCGGAAACTTAACCCTTCGGGCTTCTTTTCCAGCGGCCTCTGTTTTTAAAATTGTAACCGCGGCGGCTGCTTTAGATAAAAAAAAGGCAAACCCAGAAACGGTCATCTCTTTCACTGGAGCAAACCATACCTTGTATCGTCAAAATCTAAAACCTCCTAAAAATCAGAGGTGGGTTCGAAAAATGCGATTGCGAGAGGCTTTTGCTCGTTCGGTGAACACTGTTTTTGGCAAGTTAGGGATTTACACAGTTCCAAAAGAAGATCTCAATCACTATGCGGAAAAGTTTCAGTTTAATAAAGACATTCCAGTCGATCTGCCAGTCGAAGCCGGCACCTTTGAGTTTTTGGGAGAAGATCCGCTTTCTGTGGCAGAGGTAGCAAGTGGTTTTAATCGAAATGTTTTAATGAGCCCGCTTCAGGGGGCTGTCATGGCCGGGGCAATTGCTAATGACGGGCTCATGATGGAGCCCTTTCTCGTTGATTCCTTTACTCCTAACCGAGCCGGAGTTCCCTACCAAGCTGAGCCAGTTCCTATGGGACAAGTCATCAGCGCTGAAACAGCTCGAGAGCTTCGAAGCATGATGCAAGATACGGTACGAGTCGGAACATCTCGAAAGAGCTTTCGAGGATTAGTCCGTCAATCGGTTAAGGCGGAAGTTGAAATGGGGGGAAAGACCGGCTCACTGACTGGCAATAACCCCAAAGGCAAGTATGATTGGTTTGTGGGTTATGCTAAAAAAGGAGACAAAAGTCTCGGGCTTGCGGTGCTTACGATCCATGAGGAAAAGTGGACTGTGAAGTCTTCCTATTTGGCCAGTAAGGCTGTCGAACGGTATTTTGCTCCCGATCTTGAGGCTGTAAAAGCCCGCAGAAAAAAGAAGAAGAGCTAAGCATATGTCAAATGAATTGGATGATTTCGGCTCCACCAGAACTCTTGTTCGTCCAGAAGAACGAACGAAAACCCCCTCTTTGTATAAAGTGGTAATTCTAAACGACGATTTCACACCACAAGATTATGTCGTGCATATTTTGCAAAAGTTCTTTCGAAAGACTCTAGAGCAGGCGACTGAGTTGATGTTGCAAGTACATCGAAAAGGCTTGGGGGTTGCAGGAGTTTTTTCTTTGGAAATAGCGGAAACTAAGTCAGCCCAGGTAAACGAGTATTCTAAAAGTAATAAATATCCACTGAAGTGCATAGTGGAAAAAGTTTGAGGTGAGACATGATGAGATTTACTCCTGAATTAGAGAAGACCATCAGTCGATCTATAAAAAAAGCCACTGAAACCCGAAATGAATATGTCACCCTAGAACATGTCCTTTTGGCTGGAATAGAAGATCCGGAGATCTCGGATATCATTGAAGGCTGCTCGGGAAATATAGAGTTATTAAAAAAGAAGCTTGAGAAGTTTATCTCTGAAAATCTAGAGAGAATTGAGGAGGTCCAATTAGACGGAACTCCTCTTCCTGCGAAAGTGAAAGCTCCTGCGGGAGAGTTTAAACCTGTTTTGACTGTTGCTTTTCATCGCGTGATTCAGCGGGCCGTCTTGCAGGTGGAAAGCGCGGGAAAAAGTATTGTCACCTCAGGAAATCTCCTCATCGCTATGTTGAAAGAGGAAGATTCTCATGCTGTTTATTTCCTGAATGAACAAGGAATCAACCATTTTGATGTCGTCAAATACTTTGCTCATGGAATGGCAAAAGAACAGACCCCCGAGAATGAGCCCGAAGTTAAAGAGGGCCCAGAGGTGCCTAAATCAGATCCTTTGAGTGCCTTCACTGTTAATTTAAACGATAGGGCGAGTAAGGGACTGATTGATCCCCTAATCGGTCGAGAAGACGTTTTAGAACGAGTTGCCCAGATTCTCTCCCGAAGAACCAAGAACAATGTTCTTTTGGTGGGAGATCCAGGCGTTGGTAAAACAGCGATTGCTGATGGGCTCGCTGTAAAAATTATCGAAGGTAAAGTCCCCGCAAAATTAGAGGAAGCCGTTATTTATTCCTTAGATCTAGGAGCTTTGATTTCGGGTACTAAGTATCGCGGAGATTTTGAAGCGCGCCTGAAAGCGGTTGTTAAGGCGCTCGAAGAGAAAAAGCACAGCATTCTTTTTGTGGATGAAATGCACACTTTGGTGGGAGCAGGGGCAACTGGCGGAGGCTCAGTTGATGCATCGAACCTTCTTAAGCCGGCTCTTGCGAATCGGACTCTGACTTGCATTGGGACAACGACTTACAAAGAATACCGAGCGCAGCTAGAGAAAGACCAAGCGCTCTTGCGACGCTTTCAAAAAATAGATGTGAGAGAGCCTTCCATTGAAGATGCCATTCACATTCTTGAGGGGCTCAAACCGCGGTATGAAGATTTTCATCAAGTTGCTTATTCTCCGGAAGTAATAAAAACCATTGTCGAGCTTTCAGCAAAATATATTCACTCTCGTCCGCTTCCGGATAAGGCAATTGATGTCATGGATGAAGTGGGGTCAAGACTTCGATTGAAAGACACTCGAAAAGAAAACATTGATGTCACCATTATCAATGTAGAAGAGGTGGTCTCATCGATTGCTCAAGTTCCCGCTAAATCCGTATCGTCGTCTGACAAGAAACAATTACAGACGTTAGAGCCCGATCTAAAGGCCGTGATTTTTGGACAGGATGCTGCAATTGAAAAGTTGGTTTCAAGCATCAAGCTTTCGAGATCAGGGCTTGGAAATCCGTTGAAGCCAATTGGGTCTTACTTATTCACAGGCCCCACGGGCGTGGGGAAAACAGAAGTCACCAAGCAGTTGGCGAGACTTTTAGGAACAGAACTCATTCGCTTTGATATGAGCGAGTACATGGAAAAACATGCGGTTTCAAGATTGGTGGGGGCACCTCCTGGGTATGTCGGTTTTGAAGAGGGGGGGCTTTTGACCGAGAAGGTTTCCAAAAATCCCTATGCGGTACTGCTTTTTGATGAGATGGAAAAAGCTCATCCTGATATCGCAAATATTCTTTTGCAGGTCATGGACAACGGAAAGTTGACGGATACCAATGGAAAAGTAGTCGATTTTCGAAATGTGATTTTGGTGATGACTTCAAATGTCGGCTCACGAGAAGTAGCTAAACAAGGAATGGGCATTGTTCCTGCAGAGAATAAGAAACGCTCTGATTCGGCAGTCAAAGGAGCCTTTAGTCCTGAATTTATCAACCGCCTCGATGCCGTGGTTACTTTTTCAAATTTAAATAAAGAAATGGTGATGCGGGTAATCGATAAGGCTCTTACTGAGATGGCACAAAGTCTTTTAGAGCGCAAAATAAAACTCGTTGTTTCTGACGCTGCTAAAGAGTTTATTTTTGAAAAAGGCTACGATCCCAGCTATGGAGCCCGTCCAATCGCACGAGCAATTGACGAACATATTAAGAAAAAGCTCGTGGATGAGATGTTATTCGGCAAATTGACGGAGGGCGGCAAAGTAGAGGTCAATTGCTCCGAAGGTGATTTGAGATTGACCGTAGAAAGTCCGTTGGTTACCAACAAGGCATGATTCAAAGACTTCATATTCAAGGAATGGCCATTATTGAGGAGCTGGAGATTGATTTCTCAAGTGGCTTCAACGTCATCACCGGTGAAACGGGTGCTGGAAAGTCAATTCTGATTCGAGCTCTTTCCTTTTTGTTAGGCCACAAGGTTGGTCCCGATATGATTCGTAAAGGTTTTGAACAGGCAACGGTTACTGGGGAGTTTTATCTTCGAAACGATCATGAGGCCTTAAATTATTTGGAGACGGTTGGGATCCCCTGTGAAAAAAATCCCGATGGCTCTTTGGTGATAGTGAGAAGACAAGTGAATTCCAAAGGGAGAGCAAGCGCCTGGGCGAACGATACACCCATCACGAGTAGTACGGTTAAGGAGTTGGGACTCAATCTGGTAGATATTTTTGGACAACATGACAATCAGAAACTCATGCGTCCAGAGTTTCATCTTTCGTACCTTGATAAGTTTTTAGAAAATAAAGGTCTCGTCCCGAGCTATCGAGAGAGATACCGTAAGTGCATTGCGAAGGTCCGTCAGATCGAAGAAACCCTTAGCAACTTTATGTCGGGGCGCAAGGATTTGGATTACCATCTCTTCCGTCTTCAAGAGCTAGAGGCTTTTGCACCTGGAGTGGATGATTTCAAGGAAGTTAAAGAACTCACAGAAACGTCACGGGCTTCCGTTGCTTTGAAGGAAGGTTTGGGTCAGGTACTTTCGAATTTTGAAAATGATGGCCAATCGCTCAACTCCGTTCTTTGGGACTCAGTGAAGAAATTGGGTCGTCTCAACGACAAACTGTCCATTTCCGAGCTTGTTGCTCTTCGAGGTCGGGCAGAGTCTTTGGCTTCTGAAGTAGATACGTTTAGTTATGATGTCAGTCGGCTTCTAACTTCTTTGGAAGTAGACGAATCAAAAATAGAAGAGGCTCATAAGCGGGTTTTTGGATATCAAGAATTGTTTCGAAAACATGGAGCTAGGGAAGTTGAAGAGCTCGTTGGAATACAAGATAAACTGAAGCGGGATTGTCTTAGCCAGGAAGACCTTGCCTTAAATTTGCAGAAAGAGTTGGAAAGCCTAGTTAAGGAAGCTGAGGAGCTCTCGCAATCAGCGAAAACGCTTTCAAACCAACGGTTAAAAGCTGCAAATCGCATCAAAAAAGCAGTTGAATCGGAGCTTTCGGAACTCGCCATGCCGGGCGTGTTATTTGACGTTCTATGGGAAGAAACGGAAGGCAAAGACTGGGATCTAGATTTTAGTGGTTTGGACAATAAACGCCTAGTCCAATTGTCCACTGAACTCTGTGGGTATTTAAAAAATCTGGGACCTGACGGCTTTGAACAGGTTGAGTTTATGTTAGCTGCAAATCCAGGGGAGCCACTTTTGCCTCTTCTTAAAGTAGCATCGGGTGGGGAGTTGTCCCGCATTATGCTAGCACTTAAAAAAGCTTTGGTAGCTGATGCGGATACGTGCGTTCTTGTTTTTGATGAAATCGACACCGGTATTTCAGGTCGTGTCGCAGACGTTGTTGGAAAGAAAATGAATGATCTATCCAAGGCGTTTCAAGTGCTTTGTATTTCGCACTTGCCTCAAGTAGCAGTCTACGCTGACTCTCATTTTCTGGTTAAAAAAGAATCCAAAGCAAAGAGAACTGAATCAACCATCGTAAAACTCTCACGAGAGGACAGCACTGCCGAAATTGCAAGGCTTCTCAGTGGTTCGGAAGTGTCTAAAGCGGGTCTTGCAAATGCGAGAGCTCTCATGGACAAGGCCAAGAAGCGTTCCGGAAAGCGTGGTTCCGAATTGGGCCTGTAATCGATATAATTAACAAATGGTCAGCCACAAACGAATCATCGGTCTCAACTTGTTCTTCTTTGTATCCCTCTGGGCTCAGGCTGGGCAGAAAGAACCTGTCTACGACTGTAGAAATCGGAATGGGGAGAGAATCGACATTTATTCAGAGGACCAAGGCACACGAGTTGTGAGAACTAATCGACTGGGAAAGAATCCGATCGAATGGAAGGTCCCCACTTATTTAGCCTTTGAGGACAAGCCCCGAGAGCCCATTCGATATCTGTATGCGCCATCGAAAAATAGTTTTGAAATTCGAGAACAGTTGTTCCGCGAATCAAATCCTCAAGAGCTTCGACTGATGCTTATCCAAGACGGCGAGGTATTAACAGGGTGGCAGTGTTTTTATCATGGGGCTCAACTGAACATTCGAATGCTTGAAAACCTTTCAGATAGTAGCAGAGCGGATTTGTTATTTGTTACTCGCTCTGTAAAAGGCTTTGTGACGGAGGAAAAAGTAAGCGACGAATCATTGGGAATGCTTGTCACACTCATCGAGCGGTATGCTTTCTGGTCAAAAAAAATCGACAAAACGGAGATTAAAAGATTGGTCATCCCCGTGTTTCAACCAGTTGTTTACTTGTCGCCGGCGATGGTGAAGCAAGTGAATACTCGTCTGTCCGCTGTGGCGCGGGCTACTTGGGATCTCATCTTGGCAGAGGAAAACTATGAGAGCTTTGCCCCGGTTCAGAGATTGATTTTTTGGGTCAATCTAGGTTCAAGAAATAATAACGAAGCAGTTCGAGCTGGAATCAGAGGGTTTGTTAAATCTCCTTTGTTCCAAGATAAGAACATGCAGAAGTTTTTTCAAACAGAAACTAGAACTACCATTCAAGGAATGTCTTCGGAGATTTTAAATCAAATAGCCGGATCGGGTTTGTCGGAACCCGAAACAAATTTCTTGAAAAAGATGTGGAAAGAAAGAAATCCTTAATCGTTTGGGTTCGTGAACCGATCAATTTGGTCTGGGGTATAGCCCTTAGGATCATTTAGCGGAACATTCTTATCATCTCCACTTTCTTGGGGACCCTTCTTATTGGAAGACGATGTTCTGCGAGAAGTCGTTGCCCCATCATCAGAGGACATGGGTGTTCCTTCTCCTTCGCCATCGCCTTCTGCCTTATCACCAACCCCCCTGAGGAGTTTTTTCACTCCTTTTTTACCAAAAATAGAATCTAGTTTTTTTCCACGGGGTTTGTATTGTTTATTGGGATTATAGAGATACCCAGGATTTCGAGAAGCTCCGGCACGGATGGATTCTAAAGCAGCTGCCGTCAGGTTACATTCCTTGGGGGAATTGCTTGCTAAGAGTTGTTTGAGGCGCTCGAGCGAAGCTTGGGAGCCACCGCCCTGCAAACAAAGACCACAGCCAGCATCGATTTCGGGTTTAGGTTGGCAATCTCCCTTGTTCTTACATTGAGACGCACAGCAGTTGCTGTGTCCTGATTCATGAAGAGCTGTGCCCGCTGAACACTCTTGCTCCGACACAGTAGAAAAACTAGGACTACCATTCGGACAAAGATTGGAGCAGCCGGAGACGGGATCTTTTACGGGGTCTTTACCGCACTGAATGCTTGGAATCGGATGTCTCACAAAAGCCTGAATAGAGGCGACTTTGTTTCCTCCTTCAATCCAAGGAAAGGCCGCTTGAAGATTACAGGCTTCGATGGCCTGCTTTTCAAGTGTTCCTGGATCATCTGAGTAATCATCTCCCCACCAACGAAAAACGGGAATGACATGGACGTCCGCTTTGGCATATTCCTCGACGATGAGTTTAACTGACTCCATCGCGCACTGAGCGGCCGGGCTTCCTTTAGGAAGCAAAAAGCAATAAGGCTTTGCAAGTTTTAGCTGAGTTCCCGTTTCTCCTTTTTTACCCTCCTCGGCCGAGGGAAAGGGAGGGGCGTCGTCGTCGTTTTCTTCCGAAGCATTTCCCTTACTTGAATTTGAAACCTTTTTTACGGAAGAGGTGTTTGAGTTAGAACCAGAGGTTTTCGAAAGAGAGTCGGCATTTGCAATCTCAACGGGAGAAACTTGAGACAGAAGAGAGCGCCTGGGTTGCTTTTCTTCAAACTTGACGTCGAAGGTTTCTTGCTTCGGTTCTTTGTAACGGTCAGGTGAAACGCTGTCGAGGCTGTCTGCCTTTTTAAGAGAAACTGGTTCCAGTTGTGATTTGCCGGAAAGATGATCCGGAG
Organism: Bdellovibrio sp. ZAP7; assembly: GCA_945878405.1. GTDB lineage: Bacteria > Bdellovibrionota > FAC87 > UBA2466 > UBA2466 > RFNO01. The sequence continues at coordinate 21,292 of CAMCTJ010000006.1, read as the reverse complement.
AGCTAGAAGGAGATCCCGAACTATTATTGGACACATAGGAGCTCGGTGTGTTCGCTTGATGAGTGAGGAGATCACTCAGAGAAGGGGCTGAAAGAGGGTTTTTCGTTTCTACTAGCTCTGTGCTACTTGGTGCTAGTGGCGCAACCGAAACGACTTCGGAACGATTAGATTCGGCAGAGCCAGCCGGCATTTCTTCATTGCGAATTTGAGATTTTAGCTCTGATTTTATTTGAACGGGAAGCTCCGGTCCCTGAAGCACTTCAGGGTTCTCTTGCTGTTGAGCGGGAAAAGAGGATTCAGAGTTTAAAGGAGATTGCGAGACTAAAGGCGATTCCGCGACCGTTATGGTTTTTAACGGGGTTTGAGGTTTATCGTTGGCAGAAAAGTAAACTACGCTGGCTGACAAGGGGATAAGACCCAAAGCCCACCATCGTAATTTTGATCTTAATTTGTCAGGATTCTTTGGCATAAGTTCCCCTCATCTTTTCGGTATTTAGAGGCCAAGAACCAAGTAAATTGTCAGTTAACTTCTTTGGTATATGAAAAGCTGCATCAGAAATGCCATCGAGGGTGTCACGCTCTGCAGCGAGAGAATTCCATTTGTGGACACTGTCCAGCTCTTGTCGTTTCATCAGAACTACGGCACTTTAGGCGAATCCATGCATGCACTCCCTCTCATTGTGGCTGTAATTTGTGTTTTGGCTATCGCCTTTCGCTTTTACAGTGCTTTTTTAGCAGCCCGAGTTTGTGTTTTAGATGATTTAAAAGAAACGCCTGCTTACTCGCTCAATGATGGCCAGAACTATCATCCCACCCACAAGTGGGTTTTATTCGGCCACCACTTTGCCGCTATTTCGGGAGCTGGGCCCCTGATTGGTCCTGTTTTGGCAGCCCAGTTTGGATATCTTCCTGGACTCTTGTGGCTCCTCATCGGAGTGGTGCTCGCAGGAGCCGTTCAAGATTTTATTATTCTTGTGGCCTCCATGCGATATCAAGGAAAATCACTAGCAGAAATTGTAAAAATAGAATTAGGAACTAAAGCAGGAATTGCAGCGGGGCTTGCTGTTTTATTTGTGCTGATCATTGCACTCGCAGGGTTGGGGCTTGTCGTTGTGAATGCTTTGAGTGAAAGCGCCTGGGGAACGTTTACTATCGCCATGACGATTCCAATCGCTTTTTTTATGGGGGTATACGCTTACAAAATTCGCCCAGGACGATTGGGGGAAGCGACGGTTATTGGCGTGATTGCCCTTCTAGCTGCAGTGGGCTTCGGCGGGGAAATTGCCCATTCCGCCTGGGCAAGTACTTTTTCGCTTACAAAAAATCAGATCACTCTTGCAATGATGGTTTACGGTTTTACGGCTTCAGTTCTACCAGTCTGGCTTTTGCTTTGTCCCCGCGACTATCTTTCTTCATTCTTGAAGATCGGCACGATTGGACTCTTAGTAATTGGGGTGATGGTCGTTAATCCAGAAATTAAACTTCCTGCCCTGACATCTTTTATTCATGGAGGCGGTCCTATTGTATCTGGGAAAGTCTTTCCTTTTGTATTTATCACTATCATGTGTGGAGCTGTATCTGGTTTTCATGCTCTGGTTGCATCAGGGACGACTCCTAAAATGGTCAGTCGAGAGTCTGATTCTAGAGTGATTGGTTATGGAGCCATGTTGATTGAAGGGCTAGTGGGGGTTGTAGCTTTGATAGCCGTTTCTAGTCTTCATCCTGGGGATTATTTTGCGATCAATGTCAGTGCCGAGAAATTCGAGGGCTTAAAGCTCATGGGTTACCATATCGAAGAATTGCCGGTGCTGGAGAGCGAGGTTCAAGAAAAAGTTCAAGGAAGAACAGGGGGGGCGGTTTCGCTTGCTATTGGGATGTCTAAGATTCTTTCTCAGATCCCAGGGCTCACTAGCTTTTTATCGTACTGGTACCATTTCTGCATCATGTTCGAAGCTCTTTTTATTCTCACCACGATCGATACCGGTACTCGGATAGCGAGATTTGTTTTGCAGGAGTTTCTGGGGAAAATAGACAAACGATTTGAACGAGCGGACTGGATACCGGGAACTGTTATTACGTCGCTGATCACCGTTTGTTCTTGGGGATATTTTATTTTTACGGGAAATATCGGCACCATATGGCCAATGTTTGGGATCGCCAATCAACTGCTGGCGGTGATTGCTCTGGGGACCGGCACACTCGTTTTGCGAACTTGGGGCAAACATCGGTACCAGTGGGTTACTTTAGTGCCTATGCTCTTTGTTCTGATAACCACCAGCTCAGGAGCGTGGGAGCTGAGTCGTGATCTGTTTATCCCATGGATAAAATCTAGCGATAGCCAATCGGTTATTCGCGGCTCAATTGATCTCACTCTCACTGCACTTCTTTTTACCTGCTTAGGAGTCCTTGCCGTTCAGACCTTTCTGAAGGTCAGCTCAAAGCGTGAGAAAAAAGCAATTCGCGATATTTAGGAAGCGGCCAGTGCTTATCCGCGATGGTCATTTCCGTTTGGTCGCATAGTTGGCGAAGCTCCACACTCAAGGGAATCGCAACATCGGCTAAGATAGTCATCATTTCTTCTTCTGATTTGCCGGATTCTATTTCGCTCAGAGTTGAAGACAATGACCCAAGCGTCGCCAAAAGATTACCGTATAACGACTCCAGCTCTGTGACCCTACCTTGGCATCGAGACTTAGCCTCAGGCTGAGTTAAAGCATCTTTGAAGTCCAACACTTCTTTCAACTGGGTTTCTAGCGCCGGTAAAACATGCCCTTGCACCAGATCACGAAGTGTTGCGAGCTCAATCGAAATAGTTTTATTGTAGCGCTCTACCGCAATGTGATAGCGAGCGTGAATTTCGGGTTCCGTGAGAACTTTCATCTTGGTGAGAAACTCAGTTGCCTTGGGATTTTTCATTGTGCTGACAGCTTCGGGTGTTCTCGGGAGGACTGGAAGTCCCCGCTCCTTGGCTTCCTTTTGCCACGCTTCGGAGTAGTTGTTTCCCGCAAACCGAATCGCTTTGCTCTCGGATGTATAGGCCCGAATGAGCTCCATGACCGCTTCATCGCGGCTGCCCGGTTTTTTGGCTAAAAGAGCCTGGAGATCTTGGGTAGCTTGTTGAAACATTTCAGCTACTGCTGCATTTACGATAGCTACTGGAACACTGACATTAGCTGAGGCTCCCACAGCTCTGAATTCAAATTTATTTCCTGTAAAAGCAAAGGGGCTCGTTCTGTTCCTATCGGTGTAATCCTTTGAGATGTCGGGAATGTGTCCGACCCCTAAATGAATAATCTGGGCTTCAGTCGCCTGACTAGCTACCCCTTTTTCAATATTCGTAAGAATTTTTTCAAGAAGCTCTCCCAGAAAAACTGAAATAATCGCAGGAGGAGCTTCATTGGCACCTAATCGGTGGTCATTACCTGCTGAAGCAATACTTGCTCTTAAAACAGCCGCATGCCGATAAACTGCCTTCAGAACAACTGCAATCATTGCCAAAAAGCGAAGATTTTGGTGAGGAGTGTTTCCAGGCTCTAAGAGGTTTTCTCCTTTGTCATTGCAAATACTCCAGTTGCAATGTTTTCCGCTTCCATTGATTCCAGCAAAAGGTTTTTCATGAATTAAACAGACCATTTCATGTTGGTAAGCCACTCTTTTTAGAGTTTCCATTAAGAGCGTGTTGTGATCCGCTGCGATATTTGCTGATTCAAAAATGGGAGCTAATTCAAACTGACTAGGAGCCACTTCATTGTGTCGAGTTTTTAGGGGGATTCCGAGCCGATAAGCTTCAAACTCTAAGTCCTCCATGAACTCTTTTACACGATTAGGAATAGATCCGAAGTAATGGTCTTCCAGTTGCTGGCCTCTGCTAGAGGGGGCTCCGAGTAAGGTTCTTCCGGTGAGAACGAGATCGGGACGTTGTCTCGCGAGCTCTCTATCTAAGAGAAAGTATTCTTGTTCTGCTCCCAAGGTAGCTGTGACTGATTTTACATCAACATCACCGAGCAATTTTAAAAACTCACAAGCTTCCTTTGAAAGGGCCTGATTAGAACGAAGAAGAGGGGTTTTGTTGTCGAGTGCCTCTCCATGGTAGCCGAAAAAAACAGTGGGGATGCAGAGGGTGTGTCCCCGAACTCCCTCGATTATAAACAGAGGGGAGGAAGGATCCCAGGCAGTATAACCTCGAGCCTCAAAAGTCGAACGCATCCCACCACTTGGAAAACTAGAGGCATCTGGTTCTCCCTGAATAAGTTGTGTTCCTGTAAACCTTTCCATGACACGGATTTCTGAATGATAAGAATGCTGGATAGAAATAAAGGCATCGTGTTTTTCAGCCGTTAGCCCGGTCATTGGCTGAAACCAATGACAGAAATGTGTGGCTCCTTTTTGGACTGCCCATTCTTTGATCGCCGTCGCGATAGCATCAGCAGTTTCGCTGGTTAGTTTTTTGCCCTGGTCTAAGGATTTGACGAGGTTTAAATAGGCCTCCTTAGGAAGCTTCTCTCTCATTTGAGCGAGACCGAAAGTTAGCTCTCCGAAATAGTCAGAAATAGGCGTAGGTTGGTCGAGGCGTTCAAAAGTTTTCATGGGGTCCTTTCTCGCCGTTGGAATTCAAATAAACTCCAAAGACATTAAGTTGGATGTGCTCCTGAAAAAAACACCGTCTTTTTCAAAAGCACCTTAATACTTTACGGGATTTTCTTGATTGAATTCAATGGGAAATAAAAAAGAAAAACGTGGCGCGGCTGGTTATGTATGTATGTGACATTTCGCCGATAATCAGAGAGATGAAAAAAATGAATAAAACCCTGCTACTTCCGATTTTAATCTTTGCTTTGATGGGCTCAGGCTTTTCTTTGGGTGAGCAACGCCTCAATGGGGGAATGGGACTTAATCTACTAGGGGGGTTTAGTTCCACGAATCATGAGCAGATAGCTCTGGGTGGAGTAGAGAGCAAAATGGGCCTTAGCTTTGGTTTCGGTTTGGAATTTTCTGTGTTGCCGAGCGTTTCTGTTGAAATAGATATCTTGAATGCTCAGAAGAATTTTGAATTTTTGCCATCGGGGGGAGGGGCGAAAGAATCCTACTACCTCACTTATTTGGAAACTCCCGTTTTGATTAAATGGCTCTTGTCCAAAAACTTTAACTTAAAAGCTGGACCTTATCTCAGTGGATTAATGATCAGCGCCACCAAAGAAAGCGGGGGAGTAACCTCACCAGTTAAGTCAGAATTTAAGAATGATTACGGAGTAACCTTTGGTGCTTGGTTCGGCTTTCAAACCAAGAAAAATCTGCTGATCGGTTTAGATATCAGATACGATTTAGGTATGTCTGACATCCTCAATGACAGCGTGGCGGATAATCATTTGTATACACGAACTCTCATGGGACTGCTCAACTTTACTTTTCTCTTCAAGTAAAATCGAAACGTCTCGAAAGCCCGTCTATTTTTTTCCGGTGATTTTATTCAATTCTTCTAGCATTGCATGAAGCTTGTGGTGCAGAGATTGAAGTCGCTCTAAATTTCCTTGAACTTGTTCTGCAGTCGTCCCAAATCGATGAGAAGAATGAGAAGGTGCTGCTACTGGTTCCTGATTCTCAGCCGCCTTCTTGATAGTTGCAGTTTGTTGTAACAATTCTTTAATATCAACATACATGAACGCGTGTCCTGTGCTTCTGTCTCGGTGAGCCATACTACCTCCGCTTAAATCGCATCAACTCTTTGACTCGTTTATCGTAAAGAGCGTTCCAGTGCTCTCTACGGGAAGGTTAAAAAGCAACCGTCGTGCCATGAATAGCAGTATTCAGGGGCTATTATAAGTTAGTAAAAACAATTGCTTGTAATTGTTTTGGAGTCTTCACCTGAGGTTGGGTGACAAAAAGAGCCTTCATCTAATTTAAAAGGTGCCCAGTTTTGTTCGTGAATTACCGATAAGCAAAATGAGGAAGACCATTATGCCGACTGGAATTCTATTATTAGTTGAATCAAAAGTTGATCGCTTTCTTTTGGGGATTGGTTTGATTTTGTCGCTTTTAGCAGGAGTTCTGTTGTTTACGCAGTCTCGCGATTCAGAGTTTCTGGGTAACAGCCCTGTGATTGGTATGATCAAAACATTTTCCGGTGTAAACCGCCGGCATGCTCGTGCTCTTTCTTGGAATAAAATCGAAAAAGAAAGCAATCTCTATTTAAAGGATATGATTTATACCCCTCCTAAGAGTTCAGCTGAAGTCATTTTGAATTCAAATGAAAAGCTTACTTTGGAGCCTGATTCAATGGTTGAGTTTGATTCGATCTCCTCTGATCGATTTAACATTGTTTTGATTCAGGGAGCTGCCAAATTAATTTCCAATAAAGGGACTGCGACAGCCATCTTACCTAAAGCGGCTGCCGTCGAAGTGCGAATGCCCGAGGTGCAAAAGCCTCAATTGCCCGTCTTTTTTATAGATACAAAATCATGGGAAACTAATCAGAAAGACTTGATTCAAAATGTATACAGCCTAGCTAAACCAGCAAAGCTTCTTCCTGAGGCCCAGGTTAAAATGACCCGGTTTGAGTTGAATTCCCTTCTGGATTACAAAGTGGGATTATTGCCTGCAAAAGTTTCTAATCCTGCTGATCCCGATGGGCCTTGGTATCGGCTTTCTTGGACGGCCCTTCCGGTGCAAGGGACCACTTATGAAATAGAAGTTTCCCGGAATGCTGATTTCGCGCCTGCTATCAAACATGAAACCCAACGAACCTTTTTAGATATTCAATTTTTAGAAGAGGGCAATCATTACTGGCGAGTAGTTGCTAAAAATAGAAATGAAAAAAATCAGTCTTCATCCGAATCGTTGAAAGTGCCCCCAATGCAAAGGGGCATAACCGGCAAAGAGGGAGATTAAGAAGTGAGTAGAATCCCTGCTTCATTTCGCCAGCAAGCATTTCTGAACGGTTGGGTTTGTGCTTTTTTGATTCTCGTTCAATTAAGCGCTCAGGCTGGGACCCCAGACCACGATGTCACGAAACCTCTAAAAAAGGGACCAAGAAAAATCGGAGTGAAATCTCCGGGGGAAGATCCCTGTCTGGGGGGGCGTGGCCTAGCTGCCTTTGCTAACGGAGACGACTACAATATGGAGGGGATGGTTTCTTTTTTGACGGACAGCAGTTGTCAGGAAAGACAGCCTCAGATTGTAAGAGATGCTCTTTCGCAAAGAATTTCATTCAATGAAGCCCCCTTTCGTTTAAAACAACTGGCCTCAAATTTTGATCCAGCTTCATTACAAAGTGTAGAGCAAACCAATCAAACTCTGGTGAGAGTAGTCCCAATGCTTCTGAAAGAGCACCCGCTCACGAATAATGCGGTCCTTCCTATTTTAGGGCAAGTGGCTGTGTTATCTCAGCCCGCAGCAAGAAAAATTTTAGCTGAAATGATCCAAACCGAGCTCGTTTCAAGCGATTCATTGATGAAAACCTCAAATCGGGAAAAAGGAAATCTAGCCAGTGATTTAGCCAAAACCATTTTAGCCTATGGAGCTAGCAGTCCACTCATAGCAGCTGAAATTTCAGAAGCAACAGAAGAGATGGCTCTTTCTGCTCAAGTAGATTCATTAGGGAAAGTCCTGAGCGCTCTGGCAGAAGCGGCTCGAGCCGAAGTGGAGCTCATTCCGACCTTAGAGCTGAGTGTCGGAGGGACACGCCGCGGATTAGAAAAAGGACAAACTTTTCTATCTGCTCAAGAAAAGCAATCGCTCTTAAAAGTGCTCTTTGAACGAATAAAGCCAAACTTCTTGGCTGAGCCAGAATTTGATGGAGTTTCCTCCGATTACAATCGAGCTTTCAAGGTACTACTGAAGAATAAGACACTCACTCAAACTGCCCTTCGAGATGCCTGGAGAGAATGTTTGCAAATTCTTTCGGTAAATCGGAATCAGAGCGCACTAGCGGTAGCCCTGGGTTTGTCTCTCACGGGAGACATGGTCTACCTCAATCAATCTGAGAAACAATTACTCTTGATGGCATCTAATAACTATCGATTTCTAGCAGTAGCCGTGCAGCGGTCTTTCTTAGCTGCGTGGAATGAGGCTTGGGACAATCTCCATGATCAGAAACTTCCGCCCGGTCTTTTCAATTCTCGAAAAGATAAATATTTCATACCCACAGTGGAAGGAATCTTGGAATTAGATCCAGAATTCATTGAAAGGGAATGGATCAAGTTTGCCTGGGAAAAGGGGTTTGTGAAAGATGAGCAAATTGAGACTCGATTTCCCAAGATCCTCTTGGTTCAATTAAAACGACGAGAAAACTCGCTCAAAAAGCTGATGGTTGACTCCTCTCTTCAAAGCCAAATGACAGCGCTCGCCGAATCATTAGCGGTAGGGAGATTTTTAAGTAGCGTTCAGGTTCCAGCTCTTAATGGATGGATAAAAAAGAACGAATCATCACATTAAGGAACTGCCCCCGTCCACACACAGGTTCATTCCAGTAATATAGCGACTCGCTAAAAGAAACTGGACTGCATTCCAGATGTCTGTGGGACTTCCAGTTCGTCCTAAAAGTGTCCGAGAGCAATGTAAGGATTTTTCTTCTTCGGTAAAGTTCTCGGGAAGAAGAACGGGGCCGGGGCTAATGGCATTGACTTGGGTGTGTGGCGCTAGTTCATTAGCCAAATTCCGGGTTAATGAAAGCAAAGCCCCTTTCGCCGCAGTGTAAGCGATATAACCTCGGAGCGGCTTGAATGAGAAAATATCGATGAGATTAATGATATGGCTGGGGCGCTCTAGATGTGAAAGAAAAGCCTGAGTTAAAAAGAAATGGCCCTTCACATTTGTATCGAATAAGTCATCCCAAGAAGCTTCGGTCACTTGCCCTAGTGGGGTTCGATAAAACTGGCTAGCCACTGGAATAAGGGCAAAAACGGAACCGTTTTGGCGCACCGCTTTTTGGGCCATTTCAGCTGCCTGATCCGGTTTTCTTAAATCAAATGGAAATGCTGTAAACCTATCTCCGAATCGCTTCTGAATTAATGACAGTTCCGATGACTCCGTTTTGTAGAGTCCGGATACGCGATAACCGCATTCCAAAAAGCATTGAGTAAGTGTGAGGCCAATGCGGCGAGCGCACCCCACAACAACAATATGTCGGTTCTCTGAAGTCATCCGGGCAGATTAAATGGCAGAGCTTAAATTGACAATAGTTCCTCCTTTGAAGTTCGGACTAAAATGTGCGAGAGTTATAAGCGAAGTTAGTGATAAGGAGCGATATGAAATGCGTTTTTGTGATGGGTGCAGACACCAGTGTAGGGAAGACCACCGTTAGTGCTGGATTGCTTAAGGCGGGATTGGGACACGGAGATATTTTCTACTGGAAACCCATTCAAACGGGCACAATTGTGGGAAGTGACACGGAAGAAGTTCGTTCCCTAACCGGGCTCTCCAATGACAGCCTGATCTTGGAATCTGTTTATCGTTTTGCAGATCCGATGACTGCCGTTTTGGCCGCAGAAAAATGGGGCAAGAGCCTAGATCTGGAAACTATTTCGGAGCAATTCAATAAGTATAAGAATGAAGGTAAAACTCTTATCATCGAAGGAACAGGTGGATTGCTGGCTCCGCTCAACGAGCAGTTTTTTCAAGCAGATCTCATTCAAAAATTAGGGTGTCAGGTCATTGTTGTAGGTGAAGACAGAACGGGTATCGTTAATCAGGTGTTGATGACCCTTCGATGTGCAAGAGAATGGAATTTAAATATCGTTGGCGTTGTCTTGATGAATAGCCGTGGCAATATGGGCAACGGGCCGGCGATTGATCGATTTGGCGGGGGAGCAAAAGTGATCCTTGAGGTTCCTCCCATGCCGGATAAGCGTTCACTGGTGGCACACCTTGCGGCATCAATGGAACTAAGAAAAGTTTTGGGAGTTCCCGTCATTCCTACTTGATCTCACCTTGAAACCGTCGCTTCGAAAAGCTTGGACCAAGTACGTTGAGTATGAAATTGCATTGGTTTCTGCTGCGCTTGCTTTTCACACGCTTTTAGCTGTTGTGCCCGTCCTTGGGCTCGGCTTTTGGTATCTTCAAAGACTGGGAATAACAAAAAAGTGGATTTTGATGACCCGTCAGTATGTTCTCGACCACTTAAATGTGAGTTCCAGCGCCGTTTTTTTAAAGCACTTTGATGAAATTTCTCTCAAAGTTCAGGGGATTGGTTGGGGCTGGGGTGGTTTTTTGGTGTTGCTGTACACTTCTGTCAGTTTGCTGGCTAAATTCGGAAGAGGACTCGATTCAGTAATGAATGTCCCATCTGAATTAAAGGGAGATTGGATTCAAAAAAGTAAAATTTGGCTGAGAAGAGCTTGTGGACTGATGGGACTCCCTCTAGCGTTAACTATTTCAGTAGTGATTTCACAATGGATCAAAGAAGATTCGTGGTTTAATCAAGTCCTCGAGATTAAACATTTGGGTTCAGTCTTGGCTTTGCCCCTTTCTTGGGCAACCACGGTCACATCCGTATTTTTTGTCTATTATTTTATACCATCTCAGCGCGTCGGGGTAAGAGCAGCTCTGCACGTAGCGTTGCTGACCGGGCCCACGCTAGAACTGCTACGAATATTAGTAGGGGTTTACGCACGAAGTGCTTTTGCCGGGCAAAAAATTTACGGGGTTTTTGCGGTTATTCCTGTTTTTATTTTGTGGATTCAGTTGAGCTGGGCGGTGCTCCTATCGGGGGCCGTGTGGTTAAAATCAAAAACCAATAAATAGGGGGAAGGCTGTGACCTTTTCAGTTGAGCTCTTAAAAAAGAAAGAAGCCCTTGCGCCATTTATTAAAGCGTTCGATGCGGAAGAAATACTCTTTCACCAAGGCCAGCTGGGGCAATCATTGTTTGTTATATTAAAGGGGCGAGTTCATCTTCTTTTGGATTCAGAGCTAGGAGAACATGTGTTTTCCGTCGCTGCTCCTGGAGATCTGCTGGGTGAAAAGGCGTTATTAAGCAATGCCCAGTACCCAAGAGTTTTTTCTGCTCAGGCTGCAGAACCTGTGATCGCTATTGAATTAAGCTATTCAGACTTGATTCAGCTTCAGAAAAACGATCCAGATTTTATACTGGATGTATTAAAAAGGTCTTTTGAAGTCTCGGCTAAGCGTCTGGAACAATCCAATTATCTGTGCCGAATATTAAAAGGTAATAATGCCAAGAAGAGGTTTTTAGATTGCATTCTTTATGTGGCACAATTTACGGGAGTACCAGCGGATAAAGAAATCCGGATTCCTACGCTCATACAATCTTTGGATTACAATCTAGAGTTAGACCCCTCCACGAGAGATGCGCTGATTCAGAAACTTACACAGGCAGGAGCTTTAAGGATTCAAAACGATGGCGTGTGCTATCTGACAGTGGAAAAGATGCTGACACTTTAAGATGCGAAATAGGGCACTTCTGACCACGTCCAGCGTATACTTTACGAATACAAGCTTGAAATGAAGTAGTTCTGATGGCATTCCCCTTGCTGTATAGCCTCCTGGAATTCGAAGTCGCAGAAGCGTGACTTCAAGGAGCTGTTTTGAAGGTACGTTTTGCTCTAACAGTAATCTTATCTGTCGTGTGGGGACTCGCTCTGTTCGCAGGGATCTTGTCTAAGCAGATGGGTGCTATTTCTTTTCTAGCCACGGTTTTCTTGGCAGAAGCTGTTTTTTGGAAGTGGAAATTTTTTTCAAGATTTCGAAGACCTAAGAATCGTTTCCTGACTCTTTTTTCGAAAAACGATCTAACATCTGATTCTCTTCTTCTGCATGAAGTGAAAGACTATCTCAGGCAAAATCCCACCCCCAGAGAAAGAGAAGTCCTGAATCAATTAGTGAGCTTGGTGGAGTTGAGATTCCTTGTAAGCCATGCCCCTCGAACATCTAAAGAAGCTCTTCAGGAAGCTTTCATTTTTAGAAGCGGGGAGGAGAGGGCGAGAGAATATATACAGAAGCCCGAGTTCTCAGTGGACGATTTTTCTATTCAAGAAATTGCTGATGCGGCCACTTCGGTGTCTAGCTTGTTTTGGAAGGTTTTTCAAATTGCCAATGACAGTAGAAATCCCCTCTCTAAGCCTGCTCGACGACTTTTGGAAGCGAGTCTTTCTAAGCCTTTTGAACCTCATATTTATAGTCGCTATATCGAGACCCTGACGGATTCCATTCAACGCGAAGGGGGAGTTCCGTTTCTATTGCTGAATCTCATTTCTAGAGGGCAATGGGAGTGGGCTAAGCCGCTGGGACAGCGTCTTTTAACGAGCGATCTATCAATCGATGAAGAAACCCGTGCTTGTCTTTATTGGATGAGTGAGATTCAGTGGTTTACTCGATGTTCCATTACTGTGCCGGATTTTGAATCAACCATCAGGCATTTATATCATCTCTGTTTTGTGAACCCCGAACGAGTTGGTTTTCTTGAAATAGACAGCCAGTTCTTTTCGCAGTTTGAGACAGTGAATGAATTAGCGAGGGAAGGGTTTCTGTTTAAAGAAACGCTGGTGGATCGAGTGCTTCATTTGTGGGATGAACAAGCTTTCTTTTTTGATTCTCTTTTCCGAGAGACATTGCAGGTATTGACTCAACAAAAGAGCAAGATTTATCAAACACGTGAGAGTTGGCTGAAGTGGTGGGAGCGAGAGAAAGAGGGGTTTGAAAAAGAATACCTGTTTTTAGTTGAGGGGAATCTCCACTATGTTTCTCATCAATTTGACGATGCCTTAGAATTCTTTGATAAGGCTCTTGAGGTTAATCCCCATTCAAGACCCGCCTTATTGAACCGATTGTTTTGTTTGGCCAAAACAAACCAGGTGACAGCCCATAAAAAAGCCGCGGATGAAATTCTTCAGATGAAGTCACTCTACCCGAGCTCATTGTCCGTCATTGGAAATTCTTTTTTACTGTTGGGTAAAGACGAGGAAGCGAAAGGGATTTATTTAGAGCTATCTCAGATCGACGGTTGGTCTCGAAAAACAGATTACTACCAGTCAACCTTTTGTTTTGAAAACGGCCTTTTTGAAAAGGCGCTAAAGTTTGCGCTGAGAGCACACGAGATTAATCCAGAGGACATGAGTGTGGGCTTTCACTTGTGTCAGTGTTATAGCGCCGTGGGGAAGAAGGCTGAAGCGTTAGAAATCTTAAAGAAGGTGGATGGGGGCGGGCCTCAATGGCTCAACTACTACCGATTCACTTTGGAGCGCGATGCGGGTCGTTTGGGTGATGCTCATCAAACTCTCTTGCAAATTCCCACTGAGTATTTTGACGACCCGGACGAACTAGAAGCCGCTTTAGATTTTGCAAAAAACTCAAGTGACTTGAATTTGCTGCGGCGCCTTAAATCTCGAGGTTGATTGCGTTACAAAGCTTGCCGAGCCTCTAAAACCACGATAAGACTCCGTCTTAATTTGTTCTAGCGAAGGGGGCTAATCGTGAATATTAACTCAGCTGATCGGTTTGACGCCATCATCGTCGGTGGAGGCCATAATGGCTTAGTGACCGCTAATTATCTTCAAAGAGCCGGTCTCAACACGCTTGTTTTAGAGCGCCGCTATATTGTTGGCGGAGCGTGTGTTACTGAGGAAGTATTTCCGGGGTACAAAGTCTCTACTACTAGCTACGTTTGCAGTTTGTTCCGACCCGAAATTATTCGCGATTTAGAACTAAAAAAGTTTGGATATGAGATCTTGGAAAGAAATCCCTCTTCTTTTTCTCCTTATCCGGACAATCGATATTTGATGTTTTGGCGAGATCAGAAAAAAACCTGCGAAGAAATTGCTAAGTTTTCAAAAAAAGACGCAGAAAAATACCCCGAATTTGAAAAAAAGCTGGAAGAGCTTTCTCAATTTGTTCAGCCCCTTCTGAATATGGTGCCACCGGATCCAACGAGCAGAAATCCTCGTGATCTCATTGAGAGCTTAAAGCTATTGGTTCGAGTAAAAGGTTTAGGCAGGGATATCTACGAGCACCTTAAAGTTTTTGCAATGAGCGTTTCAGATTATCTAGATATGTGGTTCGAATCTGAAGAGCTCAAAGTACGTATGGCTACCGATGGAGTGATTGGAGCTTGGGCTGGGCCATGTACTCCAGGAACTGCGTACGTTCTCTTTCACCATGTGATGGGTGAAACGGAAGGGCGACCAGGCGTTTGGGGATATGTCCGAGGCGGAATGGGTGGTTTGACCCAGGCTCTGGCGAGATCTTTTGAATCCGTGGGTGGAAAGATCATCACTAATGCAGATGTTGAGAAAATCTTAGTGAAAGATGGCGAGGCACGCGGCGTTGCTTTAAAAGACGGTCGAGAATTCTTTGCAAAGAAAGTGATTTCGAATGCCGATCCTAATCGCACCTTCTTGCAAATGCTGGGAGAAGAACACCTTCCCACTGAATTTACGGATGGCATCAAGAAAATTAAGTACCGAAGTGGCGTGATTAAAATCAACGTAGCATTGAACGAGCTACCAAGCTTCACCGCGCTTCCTGGAAAAGAAGCTGGGCCCCAGCATCGTGGAACGATTCATATTGCTCCTACGATTGAATACATGGAAAGAGCATTTGAAGATGCTCGTAAAGGGATTCCCTCTGAAAACCCAGTCATCGAAATGACTATTCCCTCTACCGTAGACAACACGTTGACTCCTCCTGGAAAGCATTTGATGTCAATGTTTGTTCAATACGCTCCCTTAGAAAGAACGGATGGAAAAGGTTGGGGCAAGGCTGAGAAAGATGAGTTTGCAAAACGGGTGTTCAAAATCGTAAACGAATACGCACCTAATTTTGAATCTTCAGTTGAGCATTTTCAGGTTGTTAGCCCCTTAGACCTGCAAAATGATTTTGGTCTTACTGGAGGAAATATTTTCCACGGAGAAATGACTTTGAATCAGCTGTTTTTCATGCGGCCGATTCCGAAGTACGCAAACTTCAGAACACCTGTGAAAAACCTATATATGTGCGGCTCAGGTTGCCATCCCGGCGGCGGAGTTATGGGTTCTCCCGGTTATATCGCGGCCAAAGTAATCTTGAGAGATAAGCGGTTACCAGCTTTCCTACAGTAGAATCAGGAAGCTAGGGCTTGAATAGCTTGGAGTTGTTTGAGGGTTTGCTGAAAAGCCGGCAAGGTCTCTTCCTGTAGCTTTCTTAGCCTAACCGAGATTTCCTCTTTTAAGGGAGGAAATAGGTTTTTGGTTTCGTTAGAGATAGCCTCATTTAAAGCTTCATATTCATGTTTAAATTCGGACTTGAGGCCTTCAGCTAGTCGGCGGCCTAAACCGCTGGAGGAATCGAAACTAAGCGAGTCTAGAGGTCCTGTAATGTTTCCTTGGACATCAAACGAGTAGAGCCCGGATAGCATTTGCTCCAAAGCTTGTTCTACTTGTCTGAATCGGGAGTGAATGCCGTACTCAGCTTCTGATAGTGAAATATCCCATTTGAGATTGATTTCATTTCCGGTGAAGTCTCCATTTAAATTGAGACCCGCTCTGGCCTTATCAATCTCGAGTTGAACGTCTGGAGTTCTGCTGATGGGCCAATCTAAAAGTTTGAAAGCGCCGATAGACAGATTGATTGTTTCTTGGGGAATTTCCTGAGTGTGGTCGATTACTGCTTTTAGCTCGAGGTGACGGAACCCTTTCTCGGGGTAGTCTGCGCTAATTTCAATGGTGGAAGGTTTTCCGTAGAGCCGTGGATTCGTATTAATACCGCGAATGGTCCCATCAATTTTTATTTCCGAGCCATTCTTATCTCCTCCCGATTTAATCGTTGCCTGCTGGAGAATGAACGCGGGGGTTGCACCCACCTTTCCAAAGCGAATGGCGCGGAAACGATCGTGTTTATAAACAGCAATTGAATAGGTATCCGTATTAGTCGCTACCGGGCTTCTGGAACGGCTATATTCGAGCCAGTAAGAAAGCTTTTCAAGAAATCCGAGCCAGGCTGGTCCAAAAACCAAGTTCGTGATGTCTTTGTGGTTTGTATTGGGAAGCCCTAGTTCGTTTCTCACAACCGCAATGTCGTTACTGAGGTGTTGATCCGCTCCCGAAAGTTGAGAAGATATTTCTGAGATATCTTTAGTTAAGTCGTCCAAGCCACTTTGAATCGATTGGATACGGTTTTCGATTTCCTCTTGTGTCGCCTTGTCTGTTCTAAAGCGTTGCCGAAGCCCCGAAATAACTGCAGGGGAAGGAAGTTCCGATTTTTGTCTATCCCACTCAGGTTCTTTGTCCCTCAATGTGCCTAAGATTCCCCGTAAGTTTCTTACCGATTGAAGTTTATCGGAGATAATTCCTAATTTTGAAGACAGAGTAAAACCTGAACCTAGTTGACCTAAGTGGCGAAGTGGGTTGTCCAGAAGTTCATTTCGGATACCAGAGTAAATACCGGTTGAAGCTCGGTCTAACAGAGCAGCTCTCACCATTGCAGCAGAGATATCATCTGCGAAATTTCCAGGTTCTTGCCTTTGTGTCCAATACTTCACTCCTTCTATCTCCATATCTTGGATGTGAAGTTTGCGTCTAAAAAGGGGGGCAATTGCGAAACGGGTGGTCACTTTACCGATTTGAAATGTGTTTCGCATCGGGGTGATGGGATTTCCAAACTCAATGTTTGAGAGGGTGAATTTACCTTTGAGAAGGTCACTATCAATCGAACCAATATTAACTTTTGCGCCATTTAATTGTGAAAGTTCACTCTCTAAAAACATTTTGACCTGTGTGTCAAAAACGAATCGAGAGTAAAGATAAACAGAAAAACCAGCGAGTCCCAAAATCAGTAGGCCCTTAGGTCTAATAATAAATTTTTTTGAATTAATGGGAGAATCTCCTGTAATGAACATAAGCTCGTTGAATTCTGGTTGAGAGCCAAAAGGCGTGCAGCGAGTTTCTGTATTTATGAGTCATTCGCTGTGCCATGAGAAGTACAGGGAAGAATAATAGAGTCCCTAGGAGAGTTCCCCCCATGACATCTGTGTGGTGAAAAGCGGTGAAGGGAATAATAGGTGAGTGATAGGCCTTAACATACACTGGAATCAAACTTGTATGAGACGTCAGCGCCCAAAAGCCAAAAGATTCGAGCGGCGTGGAAATCACAAAAGATAGAGTGGAAAAAAACAGTGCCGAACAGATAGTTGCCAGCAGGTTCATTCTTAAAGCGAAGACAAAAACTAGGAAAAGAAACCAATGCAGCGTTGTGACAGGGACGAGGCCCAGCATCATTCCAGTGCTAATTCCCAGAGCAATTTGGAAATCCGTTTTGTCTTTACCAAGAAACTGTAGAAATTGAACTGTCCAAACTAGTGCCATAAGCGAATCTTTTAAAAAGGAAATTTAAGTAACGGGTCCAGATTTACTATTGTAATATAAAGAACGACCTCAACCCAAACAGGATTTTAAATTGATTTTTACGCTCCGCACATTTTTAGTGGTGCTGTTTTTCTGTTCCTTGACAGGTTTTTCTATTGATTTGCGATTTGAATCTGGGTTTCCAAAAGCGGTTTCGTTTGATTCGTTTGGCGTTCGCCTTTCAGAATTTGATGCCGTTGAAAAAGCAATTAGAGACGAGTTTCGAATTCTTAAAAATATCGAATGGAAACTTTCCAAAAGACAAGAAGACTCCAGCCATGTCCACTTAACCTACGATCTTTTTTTTCAAGACTATCCGATTTTTTACCAGCACTTGAGGGTTCACTACAACAAAGCGGGCTATGTAGATTACCTAACTAGTACCCTGAGAAAGTCAGTGGAAATCCCTGTCATGCCTTTAAGAACTTCCTGGGAAGAGAGAAAAAATGAAGCGGCTGCGATTCTTTTTGGAAGAGCATCCTTTACGGGAAGTTCAAAGGGAAGGCTGGGAATTTGGTTAGACGAAGAGCAAAACACCGCTGAATGGGCTTTTGAGGTGGAAGCCGTTCCTCGAGGAGATGAAATGCTCAAGCGGGGAATTGTTTCTTTGGAAAATTCTCGCCTTTTAGAAGAAAAGAAAGTGATGCGGCACTGGAGAGAGCCGGAGGGTGAGAGAGCAACGGTTAATCTGAACGTATTCAAGCCTTTTCCAGCGGGAGCCTCGGGCGGAGGAATCCCTCAGAATGTACCCTCGGAGGAAACCGGGATTTTAAAAAATGGGTATGTGTATGTGAGGCACGACAGAGAACCAGGGGAGAACTACTCGGATGTTGGTTCCACCAATTTAATTGATTTAACAAGTGCCTCTAATTATTCCTATCAATGTTCAGCCAGCGACGCTAACTGCCCGAACCAAAAAGTGGATTCGGGAAATGTGTATTACCATCTCACCAGCTTTAGAACTTGGCTCGATGCCAAAGCGGCGAGTTTTGGGAGTGAACTCAGTTTTCCTTACGACCCCATTCCTGTTTTTGTAAATTTTATGGCTAAGGCAATCCAAACTTGCCCAAATGGTGACGGATCAATTACCAAAACAACCCAATTGAATAACGCGGCATACATTGCGGGGGCTTGTGATAACAGTGGAAGTATCGATAGATGCCTTGTCTTCTTACGTTACGGAAAAACTTCTGCTTGTCCGAGCCTAAATGGCGATCCCGGTGGTTCTTTTGCTCGTGAAGCTCTCATCAGTGCGCATGAGTACCAGCATTATGTTACCGACATGATCACGGGGATTGAATTCGGAGCTGCTGATCAACTCAGACTAGGTGACGTGATCCATGAAGGATACTCAGACTACTTCGGTGCAAGTTATTCCTCCCAAAACAGCGGTCAAGATACTCACACGGTCGGGGAATATGCGTTTTCAGGAGATTATCAAACGTCACAGAGAAACCTTAGTGAGAAGAAAGTGTTTAGTGACTCCACAGCTTACTCCGATCCTCATACTCCGGGATGGGTATGGGCCTCCGCGCTTTGGGAGCTTCGAGATACGTTGGGAGCCACAACTGTTGATCTCATCGCTTTGAAAAGCTTGTTTTATCTTTCCACCACGCCGGGATTTATCGATTCTGTGGAAGCCCTGGTGCAAGCGGATAGAAGTCTCAACGGGGGAGTAAATGAAAAGACCATTCGAACTCTGCTTTTTGATGAAAGAAAGTTTTTAGGTAGCCTGACGGGGGCTTTTCAGGATGAAGATAAAAAGATTCTGAAAGTAGGGTTTCAGGGGTGCGCGAATGTAAATCCGGGAAACGCGGAAACGGGATTTCCAACCATTGGTATTTTCTTGCTTTGGTTGATAAGCACTGTTTGGGGCGGAAGACGAATTTGGAAAAGTCGATGAAGGTTTTTTGTTACATTCTCTTAATCGTGAGTTCTGCAAATATCTTTGCAGGTGAGTTCGACTTTGAGTTGGGTAACGAGGTTTCTGAGGGGGCAGAGGGTTCAGCAAAAACCGAAACTCCTCTGCCCGCCACGCCGGTTGAAACCGTGGTCTTAGAGCCTCCCTCTGGACCTACTGAATCCCAAGTTATTATTTCTCCTCCCAATCCATGGCGTATGGGCTTCCAAACAGGCGGACTTGGCGCGATCAGTACTGTTGATTATCAAGATGGCTATTCTGGAGGGCTTGGATGGTCTTTCGCTCTCCAAGTAGAAAAATCTCTCAATCCGAACTTGAGAATCCAAGGAAGTTTTGGATATCAAAGCCTGTCAGTGGGCCGTTTTTTAGGAAGTACTACTACGACCATTGACGATCCCTTTTCGCTCTACCTTCACACTCAAAAAGGTCCTTTTGTTCAAGGGATGGTTGGGGTCCCGCTGATGGCCGGCCATTTTGATTTTGGTATTGAGTATTTTCATCCGACCAGTGCTGAGCAAATGGTTGGAGATGGTGGGGGGATTTCCAATTACGACTTTACTCCCTCTAAATTCTTGTTTGTTGTGGCTGGGCCCTCCATGACTTGGAAAGTTCGAGGGGATTGGGAGCTCGAAGCCCATGCCTGGTTCTTTGTTAATACGGTTGGTGAGAGCAGATTTAAGCTAATGGGTGGTAGGCTAGGGCTTGCTTTGAGAGCCCCCCTGTAATATATCCCCTCCATGAATGAATTTGAGTTTTCACCCGATGCTCCGGCTAGTTTAGAAGTTTTTGAAAATCCTGATCAAACTCGGCGTTACTCCATTGAGTTTACCTGCCCCGAATGGACTGCTTTGTGTCCCCGCAGCGGCTTCCCGGATTTTGGAATTATTAAAATCAAATACGAACCCAAAGCCTCTTGCGTAGAATTAAAATCGTTAAAGCTTTACATCAACTCTTATCGAAATCAGCGTATTTTTCACGAAGCGGCAGTGAACAAAATTCTTACTGAGTTAGTCGAAGCCTGTTCCCCCTGGTCTATGGTGGTTGAAGGCGATTTCAACGTTCGTGGAAATATCAAGACCATCATCCGAGCTGAACACATTAATAAATAAGACTCTTAATTCCAAGAGCACTTCCATCCAGGCTTGAATCTTCCGGGAGTCCTAAAAGTCCCAAAACTACCGGGTGAATATCCACGAAACGTATTTGTGTTTGCTCGATTTGATTTTTGATGACTGGATTGTCAAAGCGAAGATTGGGTGACCAAACCAGAAGGGCGATGTTTTTGGGGGGGGCCTCAAAAAATCCTATCACGTCAGGAGAGCGCTCACTGGCCAAAGTTTGAAGGAGCGCTGGTGTTTCATTTTTTTGAGGAGATAAACGAAACGTCCTAATGTAATAAAACCGTCCTGAAATCTCTCTTTTATAATAAATTTCAGTTACGCCAGGGGTGTTTTTTAAGTTGGAAGAAAACTTTAAGACTGACTTCAAGTCTTTGTTTTTTAGATAGTACCTCAGAGCAGGAGATTTCGATGAGACTTGCGAGTGAGAGGTTAGGATAATCGCAGTTTCGCTCAATAATGATTTCTGTTCGAGATAATCTAAAAGTCGTCCCAGTTGTTCATCTGATTGAGAGAAATCTGAAGAAGAATTATCAAAACTTGCCAGAACCACTCTCCAATCCGGCTCGGTAGTAAGGAAAGAGAGAATGCCGTCGGTCACCCATCTTTCGGAACCTAAATGAGCAGGTGGAATTCCCGTTAAAATACGACTTTCATTAGTGGGGCTTGCCAAAGGAAAGGCTTCATCCGCTTTTGGGGCTATTACTAGCTTAGAGTTTGGAGGCCCGGGAATTTTTCTCAAAAGTGAGGGAGTAAGCGGAGTCAAAATATTAGAAAAATCCGATGGAGTGAGCTTATCTACTGGATGAAAGCGATTGCGCTTACCTAAAACTCCAGAACGATCCCAGAAAAGGTCATTGGTCCAAGGGAGATGGCGGGGCAATCGTCCGGTGGTTAAAACCAGATGAGAGACCGCGGGGATAGGGAA